>BTUO01000017.1:0-5796 GCA_045862895.1 Acidobacteriota bacterium | reverse complement strand
GAGGGTGGCCGCACCATCGGCGCCGGCACCGTCACCGAAGTCGTCAAGTAAGGGCAACAGCCGGGCTCCCGGTCGCCTCTGCGGCGCGGGATCGGGTGGTCCGGGAGCGATGAGAGCAGTCTGCGGAGGCAGTCGAACACAGGGCAGTAGCTCGAACTGGTAGAGCGCCGGTCTCCAAAACCGGATGTTGGGGGTTCGAATCCCTCCTGCCCTGCCACGAACTTCTCGGGAATGCGGGATACATGAGCGCGGTGACCAAGATCCGGGACTTCTTCCAGTCGATCCCGCAGTTCTTCTCCGAGGTCAAGGCGGAGATGAAGAAGGTCTCGTTCCCTTCGCGGGACGAAGTCTTCGGCACGACGCTCGTCGTCGTGGTGACGAGCGTCGTCTTCGCGATCTTCCTCTGGCTCGCGGACCAGGTGATCGTGCAGCTCTTCAAGGCGGTGGGATCGTGACGATTACGACCGGCGCCGAGCGGCGCAGCTGGTACATCGTGCACACCTATTCGGGGTTCGAGGAGCGGGTCAAGGAGACCTTGCGCCAGCGCGCGGACGCGCTCGGCATGGGGCAGGCGATCGGCGAGATCCGGATTCCGATGGAGACCGTCGTCGAGAACAAGGGCGGCAAGAAGAAGGAGACCCAGCGCAAGTTCTTTCCGGGTTACATCCTCGTCGAGATGAAGATGTCGGACGAGGCCTGGCACCTGGTCAAGAGCACGCCGAAAGTCACCGGATTCGTCGGCACCGGCAAGGAGCCGACGCCGCTCTCGCAGGACGAGGTCGACAACATCCTCGCCCAGGTCGTCTCCGCCAAGGAGAAGCCGAAGCCCAAGTACGTCTTCGAGAAGGGCGAGCCGGTCAAGATCATCGAGGGCCCGTTCAGCAACTTCACCGGAACGGTCGAGGACGTCAACCTCGACCGCAGCACGCTCAAGGTCATGGTGACGATCTTCGGTCGGCACACGCCGGTCGAGCTCGACTTCCTCGGCGTGCAGAAGCTCTAGTCGGGAAAGGACCCGCGAGATGGCGAAGAAAGTCGTTGCTCAGATCAAGCTGCAGATCCCGGCCGCCAAGGCCACGCCGGCGCCGCCGGTGGGCACCGCGCTGGGTCCCGCGGGCGTCAACCTGATGGACTTCTGCAAGACCTTCAACGCCCGCACCCAGGGCCAGGAAGGTCTGATCATCCCGGTGGTGGTCACGGTCTATGCCGATCGTAGCTATACGTTCATCACCAAGACCCCGCCGGCCTCGATCCTCCTGATCAAGGCCGCGGGGCTCGAGAAGGGCTCCGGCGTCCCCAACCGGGACAAGGTGGGCAAAGTGACGAAGCAGCAGGTCGAGGAGATCGCCCGGCAGAAGCTGGTCGACCTCAACACGACCAACGTCGAGGCCGCGATCCGCACCGTCGAGGGGACGGCGCGCTCGATGGGCATCGAGGTTCAGGGCTGACGGACTGCGTAATCACGGCGGCGCCCGGTGTTCGGGCGCTCCGGAAGATCTGGGAGGCCGCTTCGCGCGGCCGTTCGCACCAGAGGGAAGAGGGCATGAGCAAGCACGGCAAGAACTACAGGAAGGCGGCGGCGCGAGTCGAGCCGAAAGCCCACGGGCTGGCGGACGCGATCGTCCTGGCCACCGAGACCGCTTACGCGAAGTTCGACGAGACCGTCGACATCGCGATGCGGCTCGGCGTCGATCCCAAGCACGCCGACCAGATGGTGCGCGGCACGGTCGTGCTGCCCCACGGTCTGGGTCGCAGCGCGCGAGTGCTGGTCTTCGCGCAGGGCGAGAAGATCCGCGAGGCCGAGGAGGCCGGCGCCGACCACGTCGGCGGCGAGGAGCTCGCCAAGAAGATCGAGGGCGGTTGGCTCGACTTCGAGGCGGTGGTGGCCTCGCCGGACATGATGCGCGTCGTCGGTCGGCTCGGCAAGGTGCTCGGCCCCCGGGGTCTGATGCCGAATCCGAAGACCGGCACGGTGACCGCGGACGTCGCCAAGGCGATCCAGGAGATCAAGGCGGGCAAGGTGGAGTTCCGGGTCGACAAGACCGGAATCATCCACGCCCCTTTCGGAAAGCGCTCGTTCGGCGCAGAGAAGCTGCACGAGAACGCCCAGGCGCTGGTCGCGGCCGTGGTGAAGGCCAAGCCGTCGGCCGCGAAGGGCAAGTACATCAAGACCGTGACCGTCTCGACGACCATGGGCCCGGGTGTGCGGGTCGACGAGTCGCTGCTGGTCGCGAGCGAGGGCTGAGGGGTTCGCCATGGCTGTCAGTCGCGCCAAGAAGGAATCGCTGCTCTCCGGCTACGAGGAGGTGATGGCCTCCGCGCAGCACGCCTTCGTGATCGGCTTCAAGGGGATCACGGTCGAGCAGGTCACCGAGCTCCGCCGCCGCATTCGCGAGAAGGGCGGCCACTACGTCGTCGTCAAGAACACGCTGGCGCGCCGAGCGGTCGCCGGCAAGCCGCTCGAGAGCGTCCGGGATCACTTCCAGGGTCCGACCGCCATCGCCTTCAGTCTGGGCGATCCGGTCGCTCTGGCGAAGGTCCTCACCGACTTCGCCAAGGAGGCGCCGGTCCTCGAGTTCAAGGCCGGATTGATCGAAGGTCGGCCGATCGCGGCCAACCAGGTCGGTGACATCGCGTCGCTGCCGAGTCGCGACGAGCTCATCGCCAAGCTGCTCTATCTGATGCAGTCGCCGATCACCCGCTTCGTTCGCGTGTTGGCGGCTGCCGGTCCGCAGCGTCTCGCGATCGTGCTGGACCAGGTGGCGAAGAAGAAGAACTGAGAAACGAAGCCGGACCGGGGGGCGTTCCTCGGTCTTCAGGGAAATCTAGAGGTAACGGACTCCGGGGTCCGGACGGGAGGAAGTGGAAATGGCCATCGCAACCGAGGATTTCATCAAGCAGATCGACGAGCTCTCGGTTCTCGAGCTCAACAACCTGGTCAAGGCGCTCGAGGATCATTACGGCGTTTCGGCCGCGGCCGCGGCGATGCCGGTCGCGGTCGCCGCGGGCGGCGCCGCCGCGCCGGCGGCCGAGGAAAAGACCGAGTTCGACGTCGTGCTGACCGACGCGGGCTCGAACAAGATCAACGTGATCAAGGCCGTCCGCGAGGTCACGAGCCTGGGCCTCAAGGAGGCCAAGGACCTGGTCGAGAGCGCCCCCCAGAAGATCAAGGAGGGGATCTCGAAGGCCGACGCCGACGCGATCAAGAAGAAGTTCGAAGAGGCCGGAGCCAAGGTCGAGATCAAGTAAGGGCCGGCTCGGCCGTGCCCTTCGATGAGGCCCTCGCCGCCGTGGTCGGCGCCGTCGGGGCCGAGCGCCGCGCCATGCCCCCGCAGGTCGGGTGAATCCCGACAGGGGGCGTGGTGTCTTTCTCCGAACCAAGAACTCCGGGTCACGAGGTCGAAGAAACCGAGATCATGGAAACGAAATCCCAGACCCAGAACCGAGTCCGCCGCGATTTCTCGCGCATCCAGGCGTCGCTCCAGATTCCGAACCTGATCGAGGTCCAGAAGCGGTCCTACGATCGCTTCCTGCAGATGAACCTGCTGCCGGACGAGCGGGCCAACCACGGCCTGCAGTCGGTCTTCACCAGCATCTTCCCGTTCTCCGATTTCCGGGAGACCTGCTCGCTCGACTTCGTCAAGTACTCGATCGGCGAGTGGCAGTGCAAGTGCGGTGACCTGAAGGGCCTCGAGTTCCTGCGCATGACCTGCGGGAACTGCGGCGCCAAGATCATGACCGACCACCCGCACGAGGAGACGGTCACCTGCACGAGCTGCGGCTCGGTGCAGAAGAACCAGGTCACCAAGTGCGACACCTGCGGCAATCCGGTCGATCTCCGCCTCGAGTACTCGATCACCGACTGCCAGGAGCGGGGGATGACCTTCGCGGTCCCGCTCAAGGTCACCTTCCGACTGTTCGTCTACGACAAGGACCCCGAGACGGGCGCGCGGATGATGCGGGACGCCAAGGAGGAGGAGGTCTACTTCGGCGAGATTCCGCTGATGACCGACCACGGCACCTTCATCGTCAACGGTACCGAGCGCGTCATCGTCTCGCAGCTCCACCGCAGCCCGGGGGTCTTCTTCACCAAGGAAGGTCCGCGCACGTACCTGTCGAAGATCATCCCGTACCGCGGCTCCTGGGTCGAGTTCGAGTACGACCAGAAGGAGATCCTCTCGGTCCGGATCGACCGCAAGCGCAAGTTCCACGGCACGGTGTTCCTGCGTGCGCTCGGCCTCGAGTCCGACGAGTCGATCCTGCGCAAGTTCTACTCCGGAATCGGCCTGCGACTGGCCAGCCCGACCACCTGGGAGCTGGCCATCCCGCCGTCCGTGCTCGAGCGCGAGCGCCTGCGCGACCGCCAGCATCGCGGTCGCCGCGACACCTACCCGGTGTTCGCCGGAATCACCCTCGATCACGACCTCGTTTCGCGCCTCGAAGCCGGTGAGCTGGTCGACGTCGCGGTGCGACCCACCGACGTCGAAGCGGCCCGATTCATCGCCGACGTGGTCGATCTCGGTACCGGCGAAGTCCTGTTCGAGGCCAACGACCCGGTGCCGGCGGACCTCGCCGAGCGCCTGCAGGGCAAGAGTCACACCGAGCTCGAGCTGTTCTTTCCCGAGTGGGACCTGTGCGGAATGGTGCTCTCGAACACCCTCGCCAAGGACGGCACGCGCAACGCCAAGGAGGCGCTGCTCGAGATCTACCGGCGCATGCGGCCGGGCGATCCGCCGACGCTCGACTCGGCGCGCTCGCTGTTCTACGGCATGTTCTTCGACGCCAAGCGCTACGACTTTTCGCGTGTCGGCCGGTTCAAGTTCAACATCAAGCTCGACACCGAGGTGCCGGTCGACCAGAAGACCCTGTCGGCCGACGATTTCATCCGGGTGATCGAGTACCTGCTCCGTTTGCACCGCGACGTCGGACGCGTCGACGACATCGACAACCTCGGCAACCGCCGAGTCCGAGCCGTGGGCGAGTTGCTCGAGAACCAGTTCCGCATCGGCCTGGTCCGCATGGAGCGCGCCATCAAAGAAAAGATGTCCGTCCACCAGGACATCGACTCGGCGATGCCGCACGACCTGATCAACTCGAAGCCGGTGATCGCGGCGATCAAGGAGTTCTTCGGCTCCTCGCAGCTGTCGCAGTTCATGGACCAGACCAATCCGCTCTCCGAGGTCACGCACAAGCGTCGCCTCTCGGCCCTCGGACCGGGCGGTCTCTCGCGCGAGCGCGCGGGATTCGAGGTTCGCGACGTCCATGCGTCTCACTACGGTCGCATCTGCCCGATCGAGACGCCGGAAGGCCCGAACATCGGCCTCATCTCGTCGCTCGCGACCTACGCCCGGATCAACGAGTACGGGTTCATCGAGAGCCCCTACAAGAAGGTCGAGAACGGACGCGTGCTGGATCACTTCCGAGTGGTCAAGGTCGCCGACGGCCCGTTCAAGCTCGGTCAGATCGTCGTCAAGGACGACCTCGAGGCCGAGAACGTGCGGCTGCGCAAGGCCGGCAAGCGGCTGGTCGAGGCCGAGCCGCAGGCCTTCTACCTGACCGCCTGGGAGGAGGAGAAGTACATCATCGCCCAGGTCAACACCAAGGGTCGGCCGGACCGCGCCGAGGTCGACGAGAACGGTTACCTGGTCAACGACCGGGTGATCGCCCGCGCCGGCGGCGACTTCGTGACCGTCGAGCGGGACCGCGTCGACTACATGGACATCAGCCCCAAGCAGCTGGTGTCGGTGGCCGCGGCGCTGATCCCGTTCCTCGAGAACGACGACGCCAACCGCGCGC
>BTUO01000016.1:0-9571 GCA_045862895.1 Acidobacteriota bacterium | reverse complement strand
CGGTGGCCGCGGCGCTGATCCCGTTCCTCGAGAACGACGACGCCAACCGCGCGCTGATGGGTTCGAACATGCAGCGTCAGGCGGTGCCGCTGCTGCGCAGCGAGGCTCCGATCGTCGGCACCGGGCTCGAGGGCACGGTGGCCCGCGACTCCGGCGCGGTGGTCGTCGCCAAGCGCGGCGGTGTTGTCGACCTGATCGACGCCGAGCGCATCATCGTCCGCGTCGAGGGCGAGGACATCGAGACCGGCGAGCAGAAGGAGTTCGGCGCCGACATCTACCAGCTGACCAAGTTCCGGCGCTCCAACCAGAACACCTGCATCAGTCAGAAGCCGGTGGTGACGCAGGGGCAGCGGGTCCGCAAGGGCGACGTGCTGGCCGACGGTCCGTCGACGGACGCCGGCGAGCTCGCGCTCGGTCGCAACGTCCTGGTCGCGTTCATGCCCTGGCGCGGTTACAACTTCGAGGACGCGATCCTGATCTCGGAGAAGCTGGTCAAGGACGACTTCTTCACCTCGATCCACATCGAGGAGTTCGAGATCGAGGCGCGCGACACCAAGCTCGGGCCCGAGGAGATCACCCGCGACATTCCGAACGTCTCGGAGTCCGCGCTCAAGGATCTCGACGAAGCCGGCATCGTCCGGATCGGCGCCACGGTCAAGGCCGGCGACATCCTGGTCGGCAAGGTGACGCCGAAGGGCGAGACCCAGCTGACCCCCGAGGAGAAGCTGCTGCGCGCGATCTTCGGCGAGAAGGCCGGCGACGTCCGCGATGCCTCGCTCAAGGTGCCTCCGGGCATCGAGGGCACGGTGGTCGACGTCAAGATCTTCTCTCGCAAGGGGACCGAGAAGGACATCCGCCAGCAGGAGATCGAGGGAATGGAGATCGCGCGGCTCGAGAAGAACACCCGCGACGAGATCCGCATCCTGACCGAGGAGCGCAACAAGAAGATCAGCGACCTGCTGATCGGCAAGACGGTCTCGGCGCTGGTCAAGTCCCGCGCCGGCGACAAGCTGCTCGACAAGGGCGACACGATCACCCTGCCGGCGCTCCAGGCGCTCACCCGCCAGGAGATCCTGCGCCTGCCGGTGACCGACAAGCGGGTGGTCGACGCGGTCGAGATCATCTATCGCAAGACCGACTCCTACATCGAGATCCTGCACAAGGTGAACAAGGAGCGGATCGAGCTGCTGCAGAAGGGCGACGAGCTGCCTCCGGGCGTGATCAAGCTGGTCAAGGTCTACGTCGCCATGAAGCGCAAGCTGCAGGTCGGCGACAAGATGGCCGGCCGCCACGGCAACAAGGGCGTGATCTCGCGGATCCTTCCGATCGAGGACATGCCCTATCTGCCGGACGGTTCGCCCGTCGAGATCGTGCTGAACCCGCTCGGCGTTCCGTCGCGAATGAACGTGGGTCAGATCCTCGAGACCCACCTGGGGTGGGCCGGCAAGGTCCTGGGGCTGCATTTCTCGACGCCGGTCTTCGACGGCGCAACCGAGAAGGACCTGCAGCAGATGCTCGCGGAGGCCAAGCTGCCGTCCTCGGGCAAGACGGCGCTGTTCGACGGCATGACCGGAGAAGAGTTCGAGCAGAAGGTGACGGTCGGATGCATCTACATGCTGAAGCTCTCTCACCTGGTCGACGACAAGATCCACGCCCGTTCGATCGGACCGTACTCGCTGATCACCCAGCAGCCGCTGGGGGGCAAGGCGCAGTTCGGCGGCCAGCGGTTCGGAGAGATGGAGGTCTGGGCCCTGGAGGCGTACGGCGCCGCCTACACGCTCCAGGAGCTGCTCACGGTCAAGTCGGACGACGTCGAAGGCCGCAGCAAGGTCTACGAGGCGATCGTCAAGGGTTCGGTCCCGGAGGATCCGGGTCTTCCCGAGTCGTTCAACGTTCTCGTTCGCGAGCTCCAGAGTCTCTGTCTCGACGTCGAGCTGATGAAGGTCTGACGGAGGTCAGGACGTGCAATCCCTGCGCATGTTCGACAAGCCCAAGGCGTTGAAGGACTTCAACGCGATCAAGATCTCCCTCGCCTCGCCGGAGAAGATCCGCGCGTGGAGCCACGGCGAGGTCACCAAGGCCGAGACGATCAACTACCGGACCTTCAAGCCGGAGCGCGACGGTCTGTTCTGCGCCAAGATCTTCGGTCCGATCACCGACTGGGAGTGCCTCTGCGGCAAGTACAAGCGCATGAAGCACCGCGGCGTGGTGTGCGACAAGTGCGGCGTCGAGGTCACCCGGTCGCGGGTGCGGCGCGAGCGCATGGGACACATCGAGCTCGCGAGCCCGGTGTCGCACGTCTGGTTCTTCAAGGGCCTGCCGTCACGGATCGGCCACCTGCTCGACATCACGCTGCGCGATCTCGAGCGGATCCTCTACTTCGAGAGCCACGTCGTCATCGATCCGGGCGAGACCGACCTCAAGGAGAAGGAGCTGATCTCCGAGGAGCGCTACCGCGAGGTGCGCGACCAGTTCGGCGAGGGCACCTTCGTGGCCAAGATGGGCGCCGAAGCGATCAAGGAGCTGCTGGCGCGCATCGAGGTCGACGAACTGGCCGAGGAGTTGCGCGTCGTCATGCGCACCGAGACCAGCCAGATCCGTCGCCTCAAGGCGGCGAAGCGGCTCAAGGTCGTCGATGCCTTCCGGCGCAGCGGCACGCGTCCGGAATGGATGATCCTGGACGTGATCCCGGTGATTCCGCCGGAGCTCCGGCCGCTGGTGCCGCTCGACGGCGGCCGCTTCGCGACCTCGGACCTGAACGACCTCTACCGGCGCGTGATCAACCGCAACAACCGCCTCAAGAAGCTGCTCGAGCTGCGCGCGCCGGAAGTCATCGTGCGCAACGAGAAGCGGATGCTCCAGGAGGCGGTCGACGCGCTGTTCGACAACGGCCGGCGCGGACGCGTTCTCAAGGGCACCAACAACCGCCCGCTCAAGTCGCTCTCCGACACGCTCAAGGGCAAGCAGGGCCGTTTCCGCCAGAACCTGCTCGGCAAGCGCGTCGACTACTCCGGCCGCTCGGTCATCGTGGTCGGTCCGGAGCTCAAGCTCTCGGAGTGCGGACTGCCGAAGAAGATGGCGCTCGAGCTGTTCAAGCCGTTCATCTACAACAAGCTCGAGCTGCGCGGCCTGGTCACCACGATCAAGGCGGCCAAGGAGATGGTGGACCGCGAGGAGGACGTGGTTTGGGACTGCCTCGAGGAGGTCATCGGTGACCACCCGGTGCTGCTCAACCGCGCGCCCACGCTCCACCGGCTCGGCATCCAGGCCTTCCAGCCCAAGCTGATCGAAGGAAAGGCGATTCAGATCCATCCGCTGGTCTGCGCGGCGTTCAACGCCGACTTCGACGGCGACCAGATGGCGGTCCACGTGCCGCTGTCGCCCAAGGCGCAGATCGAGAGCCAGGTGCTGATGCTCTCGGCGAACAACATCCTGTCGCCGGCGCACGGCCGCCCGCTCGCGGTCCCCAGCCAGGACCTGGTCCTCGGCGGCTACTACCTGACGATGGGCAAGAAGGGCGCGAAGGGCGAGGGGACCACCTTCCCTGACTTCGAGTCGGTCCTGGTGGCCCATCACGAGGGAGTGGTCGAGACGCAGTCGGTGATCCGGGTCCGCTACTCGGGGCAGTGCATCAATCTCGAGACCCAGATCGACAACCAGGACATCGTCCACGCCGAGGTCGAGACGCTCGAGCGGAAGCTGATCGAGACCACCGTGGGCCGCGTCGTGCTGAACATGGCGCTGCCGCCGGAGATCCCGTTCGTCAACGGCCTGCTCAAGAAGCGCGGCCTCCAGGACCTGGTCAGTTACTGCTTCATCAACCACGGCAACGACCTGACGGTGAAGATGCTGGACGACCTCAAGGAGGTCACCTTCACCTACGCCACCCGCGCCGGCATCTCGATCGGCGTCGAGGACATGGTGGTCCCGGTCGCCAAGGAGGAGCTGCTCGAACGGGCCCGGCGCGAGGTCGTCGAAATCGAGGCGCAGCGCTCCGCGGGCGTCATCACCCAGGGCGAGCGCCACAACAAGATCATCGACATCTGGCATCGCACCACCGAGCGCGTCTCCGAGGAGATGTTCAAGGAGATGCGACGGGTCGAGGAGGCGCGCGGCGAGTTCAACCCGATCGCGATGATGGCCGACTCCGGCGCGCGAGGCTCGCGCGAGCAGGTTCGGCAGCTCGCCGGCATGCGCGGACTGATGTCGAAGCCGTCGGGCGAGGTCATCGAAACGCCGATCACCGCCAATTTCCGCGAGGGCCTGTCGGTCCTCCAGTACTTCATCTCGACCCACGGCGCGCGCAAGGGCCTGGCGGACACGGCGCTCAAGACCGCCGACTCCGGCTACCTGACGCGGCGACTGGTCGACGTCGCCCAGGACGTCATCATCAACGAGGTGGATTGCGGCACGATCGACGGCATCGTCGTCTCGGCGATCATGGAAGGCGGCGAGATCCTCGAGCCGCTGCGCGACCGTATCGTCGGTCGCACCAGCCAGGAGGAGATCTACGACCCGATGACCGGCGATCTGCTGATCGGCATCGGAGACGAGATCACCGAGGAGCTGGCCAACTCGATCCAGTCCGCCGGCATCGAGCGCGTCCGGATCCGGTCGGTGCTGACCTGCGAGACCCGGCGCGGCGCCTGCGTCTCGTGCTACGGACGCAATCTGGCGACCGGCCGGATGGTCGAGATCGGTGAGGCGGTCGGCGTTATCGCCGCGCAGTCGATCGGCGAGCCGGGCACTCAGCTCACGATGCGGACCTTCCACTTCGGCGGCACCGCGTCGCGAGTCTCCGAGCAGTCGCGCCACGAGGCGAAGAACCCGGGCATCGTGCGCTTCCTCTCGGTGGTGACGGTCGACGCCAAGAGTGGCGACCTCATCGTGGTCAATCGCAACGGCAAGCTGGTCATCGTCGACCAGAAGGGCCGCGAACGGGAGCGCTACGCGCTGGCCTATGGCTCGAGGCTCCACGTTCGCGACGGCCAGGAGGTCGAGGCCGGGGCGATGCTGGTCGAGTGGGACCCCTTCACGTCGTCGATCCTCTCCGAGATCGGCGGCAAGGTGGAGTACCAGGACATCGTCGAGGGCGAGAACGTCCGCGAGGAGACCGACAAGGTCACCGGGCTGTCGCAGAGGATCATCGTCGAGGCTTCGGCTACGGAGAAGCGGATTCCGGCGCTGCTGGTCCGCGGTGACGGCAGGGAGCGCCGTTACATCCTGCCCTCGGGCTCGCACCTGATGGTCCACGACGGCCAGCAGGTCTCGCCGGGCGACGTCCTGGTCAAGATCCCGCGCATCGAGGCGGCCAAGACCAAGGACATTACCGGCGGTCTGCCGCGAGTCGTCGAGCTGTTCGAGGCGCGCAGCCCCAAGGAGCCGGCGATCATCACGCACCTCGACGGCATCGTCCGACTGGGCGAAGTCCAGAAGGGCATGCGCAAGGTGATCATCGAGGGCGACTCGGGCGAGAGCCGCGAGTACCTCGTGCCGCGCTCGGTGCACGTCAACGTCCAGGACGGCGAGCGGGTCCATGCCGGCGATCCGCTGATCGACGGCCCGATCAACCCCCACGACGTGCTCGACGTGCTGGGTGAGCGCGAGCTCCAGCGCTACATGGTGGACAAGATCCAGGAGGTCTACCGCTCGCAGTCGGTGGCGATCAACGACAAGCACATCGAGGTGATCGTCCGCCAGATGATGCGCTCGGTGCGCATCACCGAGGTCGGCGACACCGACTTCCTGATCGACGAGCAGGTCGACCGGTGGCGTTTCCAGGAGGAGAACGACCGCGTGGTGGCGGCGGGCGGGCGTCCGGCGATCGGCCGGCCGTTGCTGCTCGGCATCACCAAGGCGTCGCTCTCGACCGACAGCTTCATCTCGGCGGCCAGCTTCCAGGAGACGACGCGAGTCCTCACCGAGGCGGCGATCTCCGGGCGGGTCGACTATCTGCGCGGCCTCAAGGAGAACGTCATCGTCGGCCGGTTGATCCCGGCCGGCACCGGCATGGCGCCGTACCACGACTTCCACCTCGCCGAGGAGCTGCCGGAGTATGGTCCGGAGCCGGAGGAGGAGGCGCTGTTCGACTTCGGCGACGACGAGATCCGGACGCTGCCGCAGGAGGTCCTCGAGAGCGAGTAACTCCGATCGTGCCGGCTGGCCGGGCGCAGGGGAGCGTTCCTGCGTTCGGCGGCCGGCGCGGATCGATGCTGAGAACGGAATTTCTGCCGGTTTTACGCCGAAGAAACCGGCGCGGGATCGGCAGGTGCGGTTGACGGCTCGGGGCGCGGTGGTCTATTCTCTGCGCTCCCCCCGCTGTAGTCCCTCAGGACCCAGTCGGGCAGTTCGAATCAGGGAAGGACCCGGACGCGGGAACAGATCCGCGCCCGGGGTACGCCTGCGGAGGACGCGGGCGAAAGAGGCGACGAGAGAGAGCATCAGGATGCCGACGATTCATCAGCTGGTCCGGGAAGGTCGTGAGCGGGTCGTCTTCAAGACGAAGAGCCCGGCCCTCCAGGGCGCGCCGCAGCGGCGCGGAGTGTGCGTTCGCGTCTACACCCAGACGCCGAAGAAGCCGAACTCGGCGCTGCGCAAGGTGGCCCGCGTGCGTCTGACCAACGGGATCGAAGTCACGACCTACATTCCGGGCGTCGGGCACAACCTGCAGGAGCACTCGATCGTGCTCATCCGCGGTGGTCGCGTGAAGGACCTCCCGGGCGTGCGCTATCACGTGGTGCGGGGAACGCTCGACTCGGTCGGCGTCCAGAACCGCAAGCAGAGCCGATCCAAGTACGGCGCCAAGCGTCCGAAGACCTGAGGTTCCCGAAAATGCCCAGGAGAAGGGAAGTTCCGAAGCGCGAGGTCCTGCCGGACCCCGTCTACAGCTCGCAGCTGGTCACCAAGTTCGTCAACGTGGTGATGCGCGCGGGCAAGAAGACGACGGCGCAGGGGATCCTCTACGACGCGCTGGAGATCATCAAGGACAAGACGCAGGACGATCCGATGAAGGTGTTCAAGCGCGCGATCGAGAACGTGAAGCCCTCGGTGGAGGTCAAGTCCCGACGCGTCGGCGGCTCGACCTACCAGGTCCCGGTCGAGGTCAACCCCGGCCGCCGGCTCGCGCTGTCGATTCGCTGGATCATCCAGAACGCCACCTCGCGGGGCGAGAAGTCGATGAAGCAGAAGCTCGCCGGCGAGTTCATGGACGCCTCCGAGAATCGCGGTGGGGCGATCAAGAAGAAGGAAGACACCCACCGGATGGCCGAGGCCAACAAGGCCTTCGCTCACTATCGCTGGTAGTTGAATCGAACGGCGCGGCGGCGCCTCTCGCCGCCACGTATGCCGTTCAATGGGAAGACGAGAATACGAGCGTACCTTCGGGGCGCAACCTTATGGCGAGACAAGTCCCGCTGTCGATGACTCGCAATATCGGCATCATGGCGCACATTGATGCCGGTAAGACGACGACCACCGAGCGGATCCTCTTTTACACGGGGGTCAACTACAAGCTCGGAGAGGTCCACGAAGGCACGGCCACGATGGACTGGATGCCGCAGGAGCAGGAGCGCGGCATCACCATCACCGCGGCCGCGACCACCTGTTTCTGGAACAAGCACCGGATCAACATCATCGACACTCCGGGCCACGTCGACTTCACCGTCGAGGTTGAGCGCTCGTTGCGCGTGCTCGACGGGGCGGTCGCGGTGTTCGATGCCGTCGCCGGCGTCGAGCCGCAGTCCGAGACGGTCTGGCGCCAGGCGGACCGCTACAAGGTTCCGCGCATCGCGTTCGTCAACAAGATGGACCGCGTCGGTGCCGACTTCGAGCGCACCGTCTCGATGATGCGCACGCGCCTCAACGCCAATCCGGTCGTCATCCAGCTGCCCTGGGGCAAGGAAGACACCCTGCGCGGGATCATCGACCTGATCCAGATGAAGGGCATTCTGTACAAGGACGACGCGAAGGGCTCGGACTACGAGTTGGTCGACATCCCGGCCGAGTTGCGTGATGGGGCGCTCGAGGCCCGCGAGCGGATGGTCGAGAGCATCGCCGAGACCGACGACCAGCTGCTCGAGAAGTACCTCGCCGGCGAGGCGATCTCGGAAGCCGAGCTCAAGGCGGCGCTTCGCCGCGGCACGATCGCCCACCGTCTGCAGCCGGTGATCTGCGGCAGCGCTTTCAAGAACAAGGGCGTTCAGCCCCTGCTCGACGCGGTGGTCGACTACCTGCCGGCGCCGATCGACATCCCGCCGGTCCAGGGTCTCGAGCCGGGAACCGAGAAGCCGCTCGAGCGCAAGGCCGACGACAAGGAGCCGTTCGCGGGCCTGGTGTTCAAGATCATGAGCGATCCGTTCGTCGGGCAGCTCGCCTTCTTCCGCGTCTACTCGGGCATCGTCGCTTCCGGCACCGGCGTGATCAACACGACCAAGGACCAGAAGGAGCGGGTCGGTCGACTGCTCCAGATGCACGCCAACAAGCGCGAGGAGATCAGCGAGGTGCTGGCCGGCGACATTGCCGCGGCGGTGGGCCTGAAGAGCGTGACCACCGGCGACACGATCTGCGACCCGGCGCACGCGATCATCCTCGAGGCGATGAGCTTCCCCGAGCCGGTCATCTCGGTCTCGATCGAGCCGAAGACCAAGGCCGACCAGGAAAAGCTCGGCCTGGCGCTCGGCAAGCTCATGCAGGAGGATCCGACCTTCCGCGTCCACACCGACCCGGACACGGCTCAGACGCTGATCTCGGGCATGGGTGAGCTCCATCTCGAGATCATCGTCGACCGCCTGACGCGCGAGTTCAACGTTCAGGCCAACGTCGGCAAGCCCCAGGTCGCCTACAAGGAGACGATCACCCGGGAGGCCGAGGGCGAGGGCCGGTTCATCCGTCAGACCGGTGGTCGCGGTCAGTACGGACACGCCAAGATCAAGGTCCGTCCGACGACCGAGGCCGAGTTCGTGTTCAACAACGAGATCGTCGGCGGCGTGATCCCGCGCGAGTTCATCAAGCCGATCGAGCAGGGCATCCGCGAGGCGCTCGAGAACGGCCCGCTCGCCGGTTACCCGATCTCGGGTATCGAGGTCGAGCTCTACGACGGCAGCTTCCACGACGTCGACAGCTCGGAGGTCGCGTTCAAGATCGCCGGCTCGATGGCGTTCCAGGACGCGTCGAAGAAGGCCAAGCCGGTGCTGCTCGAGCCCGTGATGTCGGTCGAGGTCGTGACCCCCGAGGAGTACATGGGCGACATCATCGGCGACCTCACCTCGCGCCGCGGCCGGGTCCAGCACATGGAGCCGCGCGGCAGCGTTCAGGTGATCTCGTGCAAGGTGCCGCTCGCCGAGATGTTCGGCTATGCCACGGACGTGCGGTCGCTCTCCCAGGGCCGTGCCAGCTACACCATGCAGTTCGCGGCTTACGAGCAGGCCCCGAAGAACGTCAGCGAAGAGATCGTCGCCAAAGCGGCCGGCTGATCCACGGAACCAGAGAATCCAGGAACGAGAGACCGGAGAGAGCGAGATGGCCAAGGAGAAATTCGATCGTTCGAAGCCGCACGTGAACGTGGGGACGATTG
>BTUO01000015.1:0-20545 GCA_045862895.1 Acidobacteriota bacterium | reverse complement strand
AGCTTCACGTCTGGCGAGGGCGGCTCAAGGTCGACAGAATGTTCCGCTTGCCACTGACGAAACCACGCTCCGTAGCTCACAGTAGCCGCCTTGCCGCCTAACGGATCATGAGTTGAGCGGCAACAGGGCGAAGCCCTGTTGTCCGCTCGAACGAATTGTTAGGCGACCAGGCACCACGACCTGAACAGCTCGCGGTCGAGCGCCACCACGAGAGCGCCGAGCGGAGCGAGTCACAAACGCACCTGATGTGCCCCTTGCAAAGTGTCGTTACGCGACCAGCCGCTGATAACTGAGAGTACGAAGGCCCAAACGCCTCCAGCCGCCACGGCTGCTGCGTAGTAGCGCCACCGAAGCAGGTTGAGGCTCGGCAGATCGGCCAGTACCGCTAGCAAGGCGCCGGCGAACGCACCTGCTACAACAAGACCCACACGCGATTTCAACAGCGACCGGCTCTGTGCCCAAGCCGCCAGCAGCCCGGCTACAACGTAGTACGGATAGCAGACACCGCCGACCAGCAACAAGAACGGGAAGCTCTCCTCGGAGAAGCCGCGCTGATCAATGATGTCGAGGAGCAGATAGACGCTCGGAATTACCAACGGCGCCAGACAGATCGAGGATCGCAACAACGGTCTCATGGTCGCCTAACGGATCATGAGTTGAGCGGCAGACGGGCGAAGCCCGGCTGTCCGCTCGAACGAATTGTTAGGCGGCAGGTTACGCTGGTTCGGCGATTCCGTTTTCACGCAACATCCTAATCGCGGCAAGATCATCTGCGAATCCTCGAGACTTCTTTGCAGCCACCAGGACAGTATCTTCGTAGGGGCTGTCTTGCAGAAACCACTGAACGGCGAGGCTGAGCGACGACTTGCCCCAAGGAAGGTCGCCGAGACTGACTGAAGTCAGCTTGCTTCTCCTTACGAGCGCCTGCGTTTCGGAATGCCTCTTTACGAGCGCACCAGGAACGAAGTGAAGATCCGGACCGAAGGTGAAATCGGCGTCTTGGATATCGAGAGCCCAGTCAACAGATTGATAGAAGTCCTGGTTCGCGGCCAACCAGACCGCGGTCTCCGAAGGCGGCGACAGGGCAGATGGCGCGGCATGCAGCTTGAAAAAGGAGATGCGACCCTCGAGGCGGCACCGGTTGAACACAACGCCCGAAAGGAAGAGTGGAATTCGACCCTCTCTCGACAAACCCGAAACGATCACGTTCTCTAGGATGGCCCCGCAAACACCGGAAGCAAGTTGCGCGCAATCGATCAGCGCGATATCAGAGATCCTTGACCTGTAGCGCGGACTCGATGGGGGCCCGAGCGAGCAGTTGTCGAACAAGACCTTCTCCAGGCGGCGCCCTGAAATATCAACAGGCCTATCGCCGAAGTGGCTGATTCGGAGGGGAACCCTCATTGCCCCTGCCGCCTAACGGCTCATGAGTTGAGCGGCGCGCCACCAGCGGCGGGCCGCGAAGCGGGCCACGACTGCGGAGCGCGTCCGCTCGAACGAAAGGTTAGATGACGGGTCACAGGCGAAACCCAAGCCCCGTGTAAACGGCAGCCGCACCTAAGAAGCTCGAAACAATGAGAATGAGTATGAAAGGTGAAGGGTCGTAGAACTGCCTCCGCCGAGCAGACGTTACCAAGTTTCGGAATGACGGAGACCACAGCACTAAAGCCGCGAAGATCGCCAGAGCGAAAGAAGATAGGCCTACGATGGCAAGGGAGCGAGGATCCTCAAACCGATTGTCCCAACCGTTCAGGCGCATCGCCGCCAGACTGGAGAGATTCCAAACGATGACGAAGATCGCGATGATCTGCCACCTAATTGACGTAAGTGCCACGAGGCTCTTCATACCGTCATCTAACTAGGATTTAACCCACGAAGATTCGCGGGAAGTCCGTGTGACAAAGGGGGGATAAACCTGCGGGGTGGGAGCTGGTCGGAGTTGGCAGCTCATTGAAGAGGCTCGGGTTGCGGCGAGTGTAGGGGCGTGGAGGGTGCGGGTCAAGGGGGCGTTGTCACAGAACTAATCCGAATCCGGGTGCTGTCGTAGGAACTGGTGGGCGTGCCAGGCGAGGGTCTCGACGGCGCTGGTTCTCCAGTAGGCCCAGTCGTGGGTGCCCGGTTCGAGGTGGAGGGTGACGCGCCAGCCGGAGCGCTCGAGGCGGGCGGCGAGCTTCTCGGCCGCGGGGGCGAGGCGGTACTCGTCCTCGCGGCCGCAGCGCAGCAGCAGCGGCGGGGCGTCGGGCGGCGCGGTGCGGAGCGCGAGGGTGCGCAGGTCGTCGCGGAAGTAGACGGCGTCGGCGCTCTCGATCGGGCCGAAGACGCGGCGCAGGATCCGGCGCTGCAGCCAGGGGAAGCCGAGCACCGACTCGAGGTCGAGCGGGATCAGCGCGCCCGAGAGCGACGAGGCGTGCGACCAGAGATCCGGGCGACGGAGCGCCGACTTCAGCGCGCCGAAGCCCCCCATCGAGATGCCGGTGACCGCGCGCCCCTCCCGGCCCGGGATCACCCGGTAGCGGCGCTCGATCTCCGGCAGCAGGCGGTCGTGCAGCCAGCTCTCGTAGCGCCGGCGGCCGTCGTACGAGTCGCTCCACCAGCCGCGGTCCCCCGCCGGCGCGACCAGCACGAAGGGCGGCAGCTCCCCCGCCGCCATCCCCCGCTCGAGCTCCGCGGCCACCCCCTTGCGCCAGAGAACGGCACTGCCGCCGAAGTAGTCGTGCAGGAAGTAGACGACCGGATACGGACCGGCGTCCGGATATCCCGGCGGCAGCAACACCCGGTACTGCCCGGCGACCTCCGGCGCGAGACCGTCCGCGAGCTCGGGCGCCGGCGCCGTGCCGGAAGCGCATCCGGAGACGGTGGTGGCGACGATTGCCAGGGCGAGGAGGAGCGGCTGGCGATCGGACGGAGCGAGAGCTGGCGGGTTCACGACCTACCCTACGACCGGAGGACCGCGCCGGATCGGCCGGCTCGGAGCGGAGTCGCGCACCCGGTCGCTACGCCTCGGGCCGCTGGTCGGGCACCACGGAGTCGACTGGCTCTCCGTCGATCCAACGGCGGCGCCCCGCCACGAAGAACGGCAGCAGGACCGGCAGGAACACCAGCAGCGAGCTGCCCCGGAATCCCGCCTGGGCCGCGCCGCCGGAAGCGCGCACCGCCCAGAGGATCGCCGCCGCGAACAGCAGGTAGATCGGCACGAGCAGCTGCCAGTGGGGGCGCCGCGGGTGGCGCCAGGGCGCGAGCCCGACGATCGCGGCGATCGCGACGGCGCTGATCAGCGCGCCGATCGCCGCGCTCGTCCCGTCGCCGTTCGCCGCAGCCACCGCCGCGAGCACCGCGACCCAGAGGAACCCCCCGGTCCAACCCAGGGTCCAGCCGAGCTTCTCGCCACGCCGAGGACTCTTCATCGATCGGGCTCCGCTCTGGGGTTCAGGACGATCACGGCGCCGCCGCCGGCGGCACCACGCCGACCCCTTCCGGCGCCCACCACGCGAAGATCTCGGCGCGCAGGCGGCCGGCGGCGATCGCCGGGTCGCTGTCGCACAGCGCGCGCGCCTCCTCCATCGTCGCCGCGTCGAGCACGAACAGGCCGCGCAGATCGCCGGCGTCCTCGAACGGACCGGCGAGCGCGAGCTTGCCCTCGGCGGCGAGGCGCCGGATGTTGGCCATGTGCCCCTCCTGGATCTTCTGGATCTCCGCGCTCTCGCCCGGAACCCAGGTCGGCCCCTTGGAGAGCAGCGCCAGGAAGTAGCGTTTCATCTTCATCGGTGGCGCCGGTGCATCGGCCTCCTCCGTCGCGCCGGCGGGAGGTTCAGCCGCCGTGAGCGGCGTCCCGGCGGCGATCGCGGCGGCGAATGTCAGTGCGGCCAGCCATGGCAGCGTCGAGTTCCTGGTCATCAAGCCTCCTTGGAGCGCGCCGGGGCGCCACCTGCGGAGCGCGCCCGCCCACGGGCAGCCCGGCGCTCGCTCTGCCCCGGCGCGGAGCGCACCGGTTCGTACTCGAGCCAGACCGTCCCGGTTCTCGGATAGACGCGGTGCGCGACGAGGCGCAGGCCGGCGCGACCGGCCGGGTGCGGCCGCAGCGGCACACCGTCGCCGAGCAGGATCGGAATCACGGCGAGCTCGATCGAATCGACCAGCCCGAGATCGAGGAAGCTCGCGAACAGCGAGCCGCCGCCGAACAGCCAGAGGTCCTTGCCCGGCGCCGCCCGCAGCGCGGCGATCGTCGGCGCCGGGTCGGTGGAGAGATTCAGGCCGCCGACGTCCTCGGCGCGCAGGGTGCGCGAAAAGACCCACGCCTGCATCCCGGGCAACCCGCCGCCGCGCCCGCGCATCGCCTCCCAGGTGCGGCGGCCGAGCAGTACCGTGTCGAACGACGCCATCAGCGCGCCGAAGTCGATCTCCGGATCCATCACGATCCAGTCGCTCTCGCCGTGGGGACCGGCGATGTAACCGTCCAGGCTCACCGCCGCCGAGAATCGGATCCGTCGCACGCGCGCCTCCTGGCGCGGTCCGGCCGCGCCGACGACGGAATCGTACCTCCGCCGCCGGGCGGAGTCAGGAACGCCGGTAGACGTCGGTGTGGACGTACTTCAGTCCTGAGTCGCACATCAGCGTCACTACCGTGGCGCCGGGGCCGAGCCGCTCGGCGACGCGCAGCGAGGCGACGACGTTGGCGCCGGAGGAGGTGCCGGCGAACAGCGCTTCCTCGCGCGCCAGTCGGCGCGCCATCGCCTTGGCCTCCTCGGTCGCGACCGGCTCGACCGCGTCGACCCGCGCGGCGTCGTAGAGCGGCGGCGTGTAGCCGATGCCGACCCCTTCGATCTTGTGCGGCCCGGGCGCCCCGCCCGAGAGCACCGCCGACTCGGCGGGCTCGACGACGACCAGCTTCACCTCGGGGCGGTGGACGCGGAGCGCCGTCGCGACGCCGCGCGACGAGGCGCCGGTGCCGACCGAGTGGACGAAGGCGTCGACCCTTCCGTCGGTCTGCCGCCAGATCTCCTCGCCGAGCGCGCGGTAGCCGGCGATGGTGTCCTCGTTCTCGAGCTGGTTCACCCACCAGGCGCCCGGCGCGCGCGCCAGCTCGCGCGCGCGCTCGATCATGTCGAGGATCAGCCTCTTCGTGGTCTTGCCGCCCTCGCTCGGCACCAGGATCAGCTCGGCGCCGAGCGCTTCCATCTGGTCGCGCTTCTCGCGACTGAAGGCGTCGGAGGTGACGATGCGGATGCGATAGCCCCGGGCCGCCGCCACCATCGCGAGCGAGGCGCCTGTCGAGCCGCCCGTGTACTCGACGATCGTGCCGCCGGGCGCGAGCCGCCCGTCGGCCTCGGCGCGCTCGATCACCGCCAGCGCCATCCGGTCCTTGACGCTGCCGGTCGGGTTCTCCCACTCGAGCTTGGCGAGGATCCGCGCGCCGTTCGCCGGCACGATCCGCCGCAGCTCGACCAGCGAGGTGTCGCCGATGGCATCGAGGATGTTCATGTCGACGACCTCCCGCACCGGCGACTCGCCCACGCCGCGAGCTCGGCGGACCTCGTCGTGCGCCGCCCGGAGAGCGCTCTCGACATGCCGGGAGCCTACCGCTACCGATGCCGGCCGTCGAAGCCCGCAGCCGGATCGGCGGAGCCCACCACCTCGCACCCCACCCGCGTCGGGTGGTCGCGCACCGGTGTCGCGCCCGGAAGTCCACGCAATGAGTGGAGCACGAGCAGGTCGCCGGCGGCGGCGGCGGTGAAGATCGCCCCCCACCCCGACCAGGCTCCCGCGCCGGTCGCGAGACCTGCAACCGCGGGGAGCAGGCCGAGTACGACTCCGGGCACCGCGGCGCCCACAGCGTATGCCCGCGCCGGCATCGGAAGGCGCGGATGGGCGAACGGCATCAGGACTTTCCAGTTCACCCCGAAGCCGACCGATCCCGCCGGGAGCCGGCCCGCGATCCGCCAGGAGATGGCATGGAGCCCCTCGTGGGCGACGATGCCGGCGACGAGCGCCGGCGCGAACCACCATCCGCCGGTGGCGCGGAACAGCACCCGGAAGGCGTTCTCGCCGTGAAGCAGCCAGTGCGGCACCCAGATCACCGCGAGCAGGAGGAACGAGACCGCGGTGCCCCGCAGCGTCGCCTGCCCCGGGTCGATCGAGAGGTCGCGCCCCGGCGCGAGGTCAGGCTCTTCCACGCCTCACTCCCCGGCCTCCTCTCCACAGATCTCGGGGCAGCGCCGCTCCGCATAGCGCCAGGCCGAAAAGCGCTCGGGCGCGGGTTCGCCGAGGATGTAGGGGTCGTCGCCGAACATCTTGTACTTGCCGAGCAGCGCGCCGGCCGACATTCCCGGCTCGACGAGCTCGGCGAGCGAGGCGTCGACGATCCGCCGACAGGCCGCGACCGCCTCCTCCCAGGTGCCGAAGGCCCCGGCCGTGCGCTTCGCTCCGGGCTCCATGAAGTGGTAGTTGTCGTCGACGAAGACGCGGTACCGCGGCGTTTCCCGCCGCGGCCGACTACCGGAGTTGCGCCCCCCGCTCACGCGCCAGAGTCTGCCACTTCTCCTCGTCGACGCCGCGGATCAGCAGCCAGAGGGTGAACGACGCCTCGGCGGCGAGGATCGGCACGAACAGCACCGGGAAGAGCCGCCCGCCGAGCTCCGGCGCCAGGAAGTGGGCGAAGCTCATGACCAGATAGCAGAGACCCGCCACGAACAGGAGCCTCCCGATCCACTTCGGCAGGAACCCCGAGCGCGCCACCAGCACGCCGAGCGCGAGGCAGGTGAAGGCGAAGAAGACCAGGCTGATCGAGTAGCCGTCACCGTGGAGCCGCAGCGCGAGCAGCGCCAGGCTCTGGCGGCCGGCTTCGTCGAGGCCGGGCAGGTAGTCCGCGCCCTGGAGCAGCCGCAGCGCCGCGAAGTGGGAGAGGCTCGCGACCGCCAGGACGATGTCGCAGGCCAGGCGCGTGAACGCCGCGACCAGCGCGAGCGTGCGGTCGACCGGCCGCAGCAGCGTCCAGAGCAGCGCCGCGATCAGGGCGTCGAAGGCCAGGTGCAGCAGCTCGGCCGAGAAACCGAGGCGGAAGAGCGTCTCGTCGGCGAGGATGTTGGCGGCGGTGGCCGCGGCGTCGCCGGCGACGACCAGCTTCGATCGCACGGCGAGCTCGGCGAACATCCCGGCGGCGATGATGTAGAGGTAGAGAGCGCCGCAGACCCGGGCGTACGGCTGCGGCGACCGCACGGCGGCCGTCTCGGTCATGACCCTCCTCCATTGGCCGGTCTCCGCGCGATTCCCCGGCCGGACGATACTCCTGGAAGCGCCGGCTTCTCCCCATCCCACGCCGGACCCGCCGGAGGATTACACCCCCGGCAGCCGGGTGCGCAACCAGCGGATCTGGCCGCGGTGGCTGATCTCGTCCTCGGCGACGTGGAACCAGGCCCAGTGCGCGTTCATCTCCGGGCGCGCCGCGAGCGACCGCTCGAGCCAATCGTCGTCGCGCGCGGCGAGCGCGGCCAGGGTCGCACGACGCACCTCGTCGAGCGCCGCGACATAGAAGCCGAGCTCGCGGCCGCGGATCTCGCGCCCGGCGCGCTCGCCGAGGTCGAGCGCCGCGAGCCACGGCGCCTCTTCCGCCGCCGTCGGCTCGCGCTCGTCGAAGGTCAGCCGCTGATACCACCACTCGACCGCCGCGACGTGCGCGAGCAAGGCTCCGATCGAATTGCTCCCGGCGTCGTGCCGATGGTCGAGATCGGCCATCGACAGCCCCGCGACCGCCTCGATCGTCGTCTCCCGCGCGAAGGTGAGCATCGCGACCAGGCGACCGATCGTCGGAGTGTAGCCGGGCCGAGAGTCGATCCGTTGCCGCGTCACTCGCGGTCCCGGTCCGCGTCGCGATCCGGCGCGGAGCGGTTCACCCGCCCCTCCGACCAGAATCGGCGCAGGACGCCGGCGGAGGCCGCGGGCAAGCGGCGTTCCGGCGCCTCCGGCGGCGGCTCGCCGCTCTCCCCGTCCCGCCTCGAGCGCAGGCGATCCCGCAACCGATCGAAGAGGTCGACGAGAACGAAGACTCCGAGCAGCGCGAACATCAGGTACGCGACGTACCAGACGCCGTGCGCGGCGGGATTGAAGTCGAGCAGACCGGCCAGCGTCACGGCCTACTCCTTCCTGGCGGCGCCGATCGCGGGGCTCCGGCGCAGGCGCCGCGCGACGACGGCGTCGAGCGACCACCGCGGCGCCCCCGCGAGGGCGAAGTAGACCCCGCCCACCAGCATCGCGAGCGGCGCGATGTTGGCGCTGAATGGGAGCCGCAGATGGACCATGAACAGGGCCACCAGGAAGTTCGCCACCACCACCAGCGCCGCCGGGCGGGTGAGCAGGCCGAGCGCGAGCAGGATCCCGGTCGCGAACTGGGCGTAGGCGGAGAGGTGGGCGCTGGCCAGCGGATACGGGAAGCCGTGCTCGGCGAGGAAGTCGCGGAACTCGAGCATCCGCTCCCGGTCGAAGACGTTGTCCTGCGTGCCGTAGACGAGCACGAAGGCGACGAAGAGCCGCAGCACCAGTGCCGCCAGGTCCGCTCCGAGCTCACCGCCGCGTCCGCGTGTCATTCGTTGTCTCGCCGACCCTACGCTAGCAGGAGTCGGGCGCGGCGCTCAGCGCGGCCGGTAGAACTGCAGGCTGTTGCCCCCCGGGTCGCGCAGGTGGAACTCGCGGGTTCGCCACGGCGTATCGGCCGGAGCGGCCCACGGGCTGCCGTCGCTCGCCGGGCCGCCGGCGACGCCGGACGCGTGCCACTCCTCGTGCAGCGCGTCGGGGTCGTCGACCCGGAACCGGATCGCGGGGCGGTCGACGCCGGCCACCCACTGCCCGGCGTCGGCCCACTGCAGGTGGAGCTCGACGCCGTCGCGCGCCACCGCCGCATAGCGAGGCGTCTCGGCATCGTCGACGAAGGTGAGCGCGAACCCGAGCCGCTGGTAGAACCGGGCCGACTCGGCGACGTCGCGCGCCGCCAGCACCGGATGCACCGCCCCGAGCTTCGCTGCCATCGTCGCGCTCCCTGCGTCAGTTCCAGGACTGCAGTCGGGCGAGGCCGTTGCCGATCATGACGATCGCGAACAGGAACCAGGACCCGACGACGAGCAGTCCGGCGCGGCCCGGGCGACCCGCCGCCGCCAGTCGCCGCGCCCAGGCCACCATCGCGAGCACCGCCAGGGCGGCGAGCGCGGAGAGCCAGATCGGCGTGGCGGCGGAGAGCGGCCGGCCCGCGAGGGGGAGCAGCAGCACCAGAATCGCGATCGCGGCGGTGGGGGCCGCCAGGAACCAGAAGAGGATTCTCAGGGTCGCCTCGTGCAGCAGCGCCCGCCGTAGGTACGGGAAGCGCCCTGAGACGACGATGGGCTCGCCACGGCGAAAGGCGACCGCCTTGGACCAGCGGCCGCCGTTCGAGCGGCGCGCGGGGCGCGTCCGGCGGTGCGAACGGCTAGGCGAACTTGCGGTAAGCCTTCCATTTGGGATCGGGCTGAACGATGTGCTGCACCTCGTGCGTCGAGACGTCGGCGGCGAGCTGCTCGAGCAGGGCGTGCGTGGAGGCCGGATCCGACGAGTAGAAGACGAACTCGCGCATCCCACCGGTCGAAACGGTCGCGACGTGGATGCACTGTCGCGCGGCCTCGAGGCGCTCGGTGAGCAGGTCTTCGATTCGGCCGAGCTGCTCTCCCTCCTCCTGCGAGGGAAATCCGTTCTCGTCCGGCGCCCGGAGCGGAATCGCGACACCCACTTGGTGCGAGTAGTCCGGGTGACCGATCGCGGCGTCGATACCCCGATTCACCCTCAAGAGGAGGGGCCTTCCGGCGTACTCCCCCTGGTCGAGCGACCAGCGCGGCTCGAGCACGAGCTCGCCTTTGGGCGGGAACCGCTTCTTGAATGGCCACATCCGGTTCACGCGCCTCCTGACGAGTTCCGCGCTCGGCCGCGCGCCCCGCGACCCTCACCGTACCAGGGACACCGCGGGCACGCCGGCGAGTCTATGCCCACTTGAAAGTGCCCAGGATCGCCTGCGCCAGCAGGACGACGACGACAGCGAGCACCAGCGACACCGACACGGCCCACCGTCCCCGTCGACCCGCGCGCGGGTCGAGGATCACGAGCCAGCCGCCCGCCAGGCAGACCACTACCGTCGCGGCGCCGAGCCCGAACACGGCGAAGCCGAAGACGTACGGGTCGGTGGCGTACGAGGCGGAGAGCGCCGCGACCAGGACGACCAGCCAGGCGAAGTAGAAGCGCGGGTCGGACAGGAATCGCTTCATCGCGGATCGATCCGACACCTACCGAGGAACCACAGTCCAGTCGGTCAGCTCGTGGGTGGTTCCGTCGTTGCTTCTGGACACGAGGAAGTGGATCCCCACCTTCTCGTCCGGAAGAGTCACCGTGGCCTCGTAGACCCTGTCGCCCTCGTCGTCGCCGACCTGCCGCATGCGGGTCCAGATGCCCGAATCGCCCGGCGTCGTCAATCGGTACGACACCGTGCCCGAGAAGGGCTCGTCGTTGT
Organism: Acidobacteriota bacterium; assembly: GCA_045862895.1. Taxonomy (GTDB): domain Bacteria; phylum Acidobacteriota; class Thermoanaerobaculia; order Multivoradales; family JAGPDF01; genus JACTMI01. The sequence continues at coordinate 10,029 of BTUO01000015.1, read as the reverse complement.
CGTCCACGCTCGCCACCGCCCGGAGCGTCACGGGTGTCCCGGCAGGGGCAGGCCACGGGTCGAGCTCGGCGTCGAAGGACCATTCGCCCGGCTCCCAGGAGACGCTCCCTTCGGAAGCGCCGGCGGTCGTGGAGTCCTGCGAGCCGCCGCACGCCAGCAGGAGCGCAGAGAGAGCGAGTGCGAAGGCTGCATGGACCTTGCGCGTCTTCATGATCCTCTCCTCGAGGTCGTCCTGGTCACACGGGTCAGTGACTCGATCGACCCAGGGTTCATGAGCCGAACAGCGACCGGGCGCGATCCGTTCGCCTCCGGATCGACACTCTCCAACTCGCGCAGTATCGGCGATGCCCTGCCTGAAGACCGAGCCGACAGCCGAGCGCCAGAAGTTGATTCACGAGTCGCTCTCCGAACTGTACACCACCGCCTCGACCCCCGGCGCTTTCGGGCTACGCCTCCTCGGCGCTCGGCAACGTGACGACTCGCTCCTCCGTGAACCGGCTTCCGCGCAGCCAGTCCTCCTCCGACCCTTCGTCCTGAAACCAGGACTGTCAGCTCACGAAGGGAGCAATTTCAGGGGAACGGTTCGGACCCGGGCGACCGGCCGGTCGCCGCCCGGGCGATTCCACGAAGCATGCCGGCGAACACCAGACGGTGCAGCGGATACACGCCGTACCAGTAGATCCGGCCGAAGAGCCCGACCGGGTCGAACAGCGCGGTCTGCCGGATCGTGGCTCCGCCCTCGCGGGGCACGACTTCGAATTCGAGCCAGGCGCGGCCGGGCAGCTTCATCTCGGCCGAGAGTCGCAGCCGCCGGCCGGGCTCGTAGGCCTCGACCCGCCAGAAGTCGAGCGCGTCCCCGACGTGCAGCTCCTCGCGCGCGGGGCGGCCGCGGCGCACGCCCACGCCGCCGACCAGCAGGTCGAGGAAGCCGCGCAGCCGCCACAGAAAATCGTACGCGTACCACCCGGTTTCGCCGCCGATGCGGCGGATCGGCGCGAAGGCCTCCTCCGGCCCGACCTCGACCTCCCGCGTGCGCGAGTCGACGAGACGGCTGCCGAATCTCATGCCGGCCGAATCGCGAGCCTCGCCCCCGGACGAGTAGGCGTCGAACCAGCGGCTCTCGGCGATCTCGCGCTCCTCGTTGCGCAGGGCGGCGGCGATCGCCTCGCGGATCCCCCGCGGCCGCACCGCGAAGATCTCGCGCGCCGAGGGGTCGGAGACCACCGTCGGGTGCTTGATCGACTCGGCCAGCTTGCGGCCCACGCGCGCGTAGAGCGGCGTCACCAGCCCGAGCCACAAGCTCGAGAGCCACGGCGTGAGCACCGGCACGCGGATCATCGCCCGCCGCAGGCCGCGCTGCCGCGCGTACTCGCGCATCAGGTCGCCGTACGTCACGCGGTCGGCTCCGCCGATCTCGACCACCCGGCTCTCCTTCAGCGGTACGTCGAGAGCCGCAACCAGGTAAGCGAGCAGGTCCTCGACGGCGATCGGCTGCGCCTCGACCTCCACCCAGCGCGGCGTGATCATCACGGGCAGCCGTTCGACCAGCGCGCGGATCATCTCGAAGGAGAGGCTCCCTGAGCCGATCACGATGGACGCCCGCAGCTCGAGGACCGGCACACCGGATTCGCGGAGGATCTCGCCGACCTCCTGTCGGCTCCTCAGGTGCGGCGAGAGATCCGGTCCGTGTCCGAGGCCGCCCAGATAAACGATGCGCCGCACGCCGGCGCGCCGCGCCGCGGAGCCGAAGTTGCGCGCGGCGGTCCGGTCCTGTTCCTCGAAGTCCTGCCCGGAGCCCATGGAGTGCACGAGGTAGTAGGCGGATTCGACCCCCACGAGCGCGGGCCCGAGGGATTCGGCATCGAGCACGTCGCCCTCGACCACTTCCGTCGCCGCTCCGACCCGCGAGGCGAGCCCCGCCCGCCGCCGCGCGAGGCAGCGCACTCGCCGGCCGTCCGATTCGAGCCGGCGCCAGATTCGGCCCCCGACGTAGCCCGTGGCGCCCGTGACGAGAATGGGGGGATTCAACTCAGATCGGCTCCAGCGGCACTCGACCGTTACCGAACCGATTCCGTTGAGCCCCGCCACAGCGCAGGCGGGCTCGCCGGGGCGGCGTCCGCCGCGACGAGGCCCCGACCACGAAGGCCAGGAACGCGGCGCGGAGCACCACGCACGGCATCGGCCCGCGCCTCGGACATGGCTAGAGGTCGACGATCGCCTTGAACCCGCCGTAGGCCATGCGCTTGTCGTCGAAGAGCATCGGCAGCTTCATCAGCTTCGCCATGCGCGGGTCCTTCATGACCTTCGCGTTCACGCTGTCGCGGTGCTTGCGCGACTTGTAGACGATGAACGAGAAGGCCACCGTCTCGCCCTTCTTCATCTTCGTCATGCGCGGAAAGAGCGCGCCGAACTTCGGGTTCAGGTCGTCGCCCACGGCCTCGGTATAGGAAACCGCGCCGCTATCCATCCACACCTTGCCCGCCGCGCGCGCGACCTTGCGGTACGCGGCGAGGTTCTTCTTCGGAACCGGGATCACGAATCCGTCCACGTAGGCCATCTGTCTCTCCTCTACTCTCGGGGTAGGAACGGCGATCTTAACCGCACGCGCGCCTTGCGGGTCAGCGCCGCGGCGCGCTGGAGCCCGCCCCGCGCCTCCGCATGGCGTTCGAACTTCGCGGGCAGGTCGCGACAGAACGTCGCACTTCGAGGCGATGGGCTACTCATGACGATAGCCGTCCACGGCTGCCGAGCGAATCGCCTGACGGCTCATGACTCGAGCGGCGCGCCACGAAGGCCGGACCGCGAAGCGCGCCACGGCTGCGCAGCGCCTCCGCTCGAACCAGAGGTCAGACGGCTGACCGCTGAACATTCGCCACCGCCTTTCGACCCTGCTCGATGATTCGAGCTACCTCGTGCGGAGCGACGATGGCAACCAGACGCTCCTGCCCGCCGCTGACCCGGAGCACGACGGTGCCGACGTCGAAACGTGAGCCCCGGCCGGGCTCCTCGACTCTCGCGAGCTCGATCTCACGATACGGCACCAGCTTTCGTCGGACATTGCGCGTCGGCTGCAACGAACGACGGTGGTCGCGACGGCCCTCGAGGTAGTCCTCGAGAGCGTCGGCGAACTCGCCGCTGAAGCTCCTCACGAAGTCGTCGAGCCGAGCCGATGGCGAGGGGATTTCCACTGTCGTCTACGGATCCTGAGCTCAGCGGCGCGCCCCACCAACTTCACCGAGCGAAGCGAGCCGCGCCGATGCGGGCGCACGGTGCAGCGAATGGTCCGGCGGCGAGCCACAAGTGACTCCAGAACAGCTAGTCGGCGACACCTTCATCGAACACCTCGACGCCGGATGCCTGCATGAACGAGATGAACTCGCTGTGAACGCTCCTGGCCAACTCGTAGTCAACCGGTCCTACGACCTTACGCCAGCCCGCAAGCTCCTCAAACTCGTTGTCGATTGCGACATCCTCTCGGCCGTCGCCAGCGAACAGCCAGACCGAGCCGAGACTCGAGCGCGGCTTCCCGTAGTTGTACTGGAGAACGATCGTGCAAGATCGCATCCCGACCCTTACCTCGACTTCGCCGTCCAACGGCTCATGAGGTCAGCGGCGCCACCCGGCCGGGTTGCCGAGCGGAGCAACGGCCGGTCGACGCCAGATTCGAGGTCGTTTGCGAGATCGCCTGGGTGGCGTCCGCTGTACCGAGGTGTCAGGCGACCGATCACGAGCGTGGCCCAACGGCGATCGGAAACTCCGTGACTTCGCCCATGACGTTGAGCTGAATCCGGCCAGCCGTCTCGGTGTAGTGCCACGGCGGCTCGACCGACCTGGACCACAACCTCGCTCCCTGAGCTCCGAAAGCTGCGAGCTCGAGCTCCGCGGACATGATCACAATGGCGCCGTGCTGGCGCCAGCCCCAGAAACCGCAGTCTACTGTGGACTCCCACAACCGTCGCGGAGCTGCGAGGTCATAAGCCAGGATGCGGGTACCAGCGCCGACGAAGAGCGTCGAGGCATCTTCGGCAACGTGAATGCCTGGTTGGAAGCCGGAGATCGGGCCCGGTGAGTAGCGCTGCTCGACAACGAGATTGGGCCAGTCCCGTGTCGCCGGCCCAGCCGCCAGGAAGAGATAATCCGACGATTCGGCAAGGTCGAAGGTCTCGACGAGTTGCGCGCGCTGGCGGTAGTCGTCGCGAAGCGGCGGCACCGACACGGCGGCAACCACTCGAAACCCGGGGCTCGTGAACGCGTGTACCATCGTTTCGGTGGTCGCCTAACGGATCCCGAGTTCACCGGCGCGCCCCACTACCGCGACCCAATCACTGAGCGGCAAGGAGCGCGTCCGGTGCAACGAATGGCTAGGCCGCATGCGACCCCGTCGCGAGCGAATCACCCCGCCGCCACAGCGACAGCGCCAGGCCAACGCACGTCACGACGAACAGCAAGAGGTTTACCAGCGGGCCGACCGGCGCCCCGACACGAGGCAGCGGCGCGAACTGGAACAGAACTTGTGCCGCCAGATGGTTCAGAGCGAAGAGAGCGAGCATCATCGGGGCCGCGCTGCGATATCGAACCAGAAGAATGGCACACAGGACACAGAAAGTCAGGCGCCAGAGCGATCCCTGGGTGAATACAGCGACGACGGTTTGCGCGGCCTCGGGAGAGAACGAATCGAGTGGAACGCCGTCGGCGCCCTTGGCCGTTGCGTACCCGCTGAAGATGATGGCCAGGCTCTGAGTGCCCTTCAGGGCAACGACAACGCCGAGAAGCCAGAGAGCAAGCTTGTGACCCCGATAGTCGTTGTCGAGACGCTTCGGTACAAGACCGCCGAACATGACTTGGCCTCCAGTTCCTCGAGCTGTCGGCGAATGCGGCCCAACGGCTCATGAGTTGATCGGCGCGCCGCCAGCGACGAACCGCGAAGAGGACCACGACTGCCGAGCGCGTCCGCTCGAACGAAATGTTGGACGGCAGGCTACTGCTGCTCGAGTGTGAACTCACGCAGGTTCTCCGGAAACGCATCGGCGTACGTAAAGACCTCCAGCGTGTGAATCCCAGATTCGCCTGGCCACAGTAGCGAATCCGTCCCGCTCGGCGATTCTGGGCTAGCGATCGCGGGCCCCCGCATCGGGCCTGTAGGCAGTTCACCATGCCCGAGTTCGCGAAGCTCGGTATCGACTGAGAACTGAGTATAGAAGCCGACCCCGGTCAGCTCCCGTGCCTGAACCACGATCCGCGGTTCGAGTGAAGCGCCAGGTCGAAGAAAACTCAGGATCAGACTCGCTTCGATTGGCTTGAGGTCCATCGCCCGTACCAGCCACTCTGCCGTCGAACGGATCATGAGCTGAGCGGCCAGCGGGCCAAGTCCATTTGTCCGTTCGAGTGACTTGTTAGCCGACCCGCTGACGACGTCGATGGCGCCATGAGTAGACGATCAAGAATGCAACAAACGGTGCCGAGATGAACAGTACGAGCAGCTCGGGCCAAGTCAGGGTGCGAGGAAGCCGAAGTAGCACGAGGCAGAACGCCACAAGAGCGACGAGAAAGAGACTCCAGACAAGGCCTTCGCGAAATGTTGCCCACGTGGCACCAGGTGCAATGTACGAGGCGCAGGAAAACCCGATCATGGCAACGACAGAAAGCGCTACTAGAGCACCGGGATGCCAGGGAAGAGCATAGAGCGTATGCAGGAGAACTGAACCGGAGACAAGGGCAAGAAGCACCGCCCCAAGAGAGAGAACAAGGAAAGCGGCGGTGTTTCGCAACTGCGAACGGTTCGCTCCACGAGGACTCTGCATGGTCGGCTAACGGCTCATGGGTTGAGCGGCGCGCCACCGGCGGCGAGCCGCGGAGCGGGCCACGGCTGCGGAGCGCGTCCGCTCGAACGAAAAGTCATGCGGCACGCCATCAACGCTCCGACTCGCGCAGCTCCGTCGCTTCCAGCAACACTCTGGTGTGATGGTGCCCGGAAACCGCCGCCATGAACATGCCCGTGACTTCCACAATGCCTCCCAATGAGGCGCGATGCTTCTTGTGGAGCTCGGGCGTCAGCACCAGTTGGATCCGCTCCACACCCGCCTCGAGATGGCCTTGGCCTAGATCGTCCACGCCATCGACACAGACTGGCTTCTCGAGAAGGAGAATCCAGTGGGTCTCCGGCTGATCGCCTTTCGCAATGCTCTCGTAGTTCGGGGGCCCCGGGAATGTCTCGCTCACGAGCTTCCCGGAGAGACTTGCCGCGCCCGGACCCCAGCTGAGGCAATCAGCTACGCCGGACGCTGCAAGTCCAAGAGAGAGAAGCAGAGCTGCAAGAGTCGGTCTCATTGCTCGTGCCGCCTAACGGCTCTGAGCTAATCGGCAAGCGCGCGGCAGCGCAATTGCCCGCTTGAGCGATCTGCCAGCTGTCACGCCCAAGCCGCCAAGAGCAAGCATGCTTCCACACATCAGCCAGGTATGCGCCCAGGTCCAGTGATCGGCGACCGAAAGCCACGCATAGAACAAGCCGACATGCGCCGCGTTCCAGAGGGCCATGGCGCCAAGAATCCAACGGAGCGGGCGACCCCGGACGAGCGGCAGCACTGCCAGGCCAAGCATGCCGAATGCTGCGATCTCGAGCGCCATCTGCCCGATGCTGCCGTTGGGGTGGCTGTAGTAGGTATCGCAGATGCCACCGCTGCGGTAGTACCAACCGAGCCAGCAAAGCAGCAGAATGTGAGGCAGGAAGCCGTAGCTCCGGAGAGGCGCGCGCCTGCTGGCGACGACGAACGCGAAGCTCACTGAACTGAGCGCACCGAGCTTTGAGAAGAAGAAGATGTTGCTCTCGCCCATGTCGCACCCCCCTTCCATGAAGAGGACCATCCCCTCGTCACAGAGGGGCCCTGGGGGAAGCGTGAATACCAACCCGGTTACGCCGATAAAGACAACGATCGCCGGGATGAAGACATGGAATCGAAGCGCTCGAGGGAGGTCCCTCTGCCGCAGCAGTCCTAGAATGCCTCGCCCGTCCATGACGTTGCCCGTGACAGCTAACGAATCACGAGCTCAGCGGCAGACGCGCGCAGCGCGGCTGTCCGCTAGAGCGAAGGGTTCGTCGGCGGGCTGCACACGATTCGCTAGTCACTCTTGGGGAGCTCGCCTGCGCGCGCTATGAGGTAGAAGTGGGACCAAAAGAAACCTAGCAGGACGAGAGGAACCGCCACCAAGGTGTGCCCAATTCCTTGGCGTGGAACTCGGCTCCAAACGATGACCGCGAGTACCCACGAAGCAAGGGCGCCGAAAAGCATGAAGTAAGAGACCAAAGCGTAGGGAACGTTGCCAAGGGCTTCGGCCTCCCAAGACTCTCCGAGCTTCCACGAAAGGTAGAACTGAATTCCAATAAGCGCAACCCAGCCGAAACACATGGCAACGCCGAGAAAGCGAGCCCATGATCTCAACAAGAGTTCACCGCCGTTTAGCGAATCGCGTGTTGAGCGGCGCGGCACAATTGCCGCCCCGCGAAGCGGGTCGCGGGCGCCCAACGCGTCCGCTCGAACGAGTTGATATGCGGCCTACGCCGAACCATTGAAGGCCAGATCACCAAATGTCCTAGTCTCTGGATCGTAGAGCACACCCCAGAACTCGGAACCTCCGTCACAGACTGAAAAAGCGGACGTTCGCCAAGACCCGTCCGCGCCGCGGCGGCCGACACCGTTGACATAGACCAACTTACGACCACCAATGATTACCCCGAAGTACTGGCGAAAATAGATTCCGGGGTCGTCTACCCTGCCTCCAAGAAGACAGCACGTTCTTGAGGTGAGATTTCGGAGTTTCGGGAGATCCAGATCGAGACGCGCCGCTATGTCCTCAGGGACCAACCAGCCACCCGCGCCTTCGCCCGGGCCAGGTCGCGAGCACGGCTCGAGAATGATTGCGTTCTGCTCTGGGCCGAGCACTACCGACATGCCGGGAGGAACGGTCGTGGCCACACAACCCTGTGAAAGGCATGCTAGGACAGCGATGCTGCTAGGCCGCATAACGGCTCATGAGTTGAGCGGCAAACGGGCGCAGCCCGTTTGTCCGCTGGAGCGAGTTGTTAGACGACCAGTCAACGATGTCGACGGCGCCATGAGTAGATGGTCGCAAATGCGACAAACGGAGCCGAGAGGGAAAGCACAAGCAGATCAACCTGGGTGAGGGCGCGGGGGATACGAAGTAGCACGATGCTGCAAGCTGCAAACGAAGTTAGGAACAGACTCCAGATTAGGTTCTCGCGAAATGTTGCCCACCGGGTACCGGGCGCGATGTACGGAAGACATGAAAACCCGATCAAGGCGACGAGAACAAGTCCGAGCGCGCGGGGGCGCCAAGGCCACGAATAGAGCTCATGCAGCAGGAGCGAGCCAGCGGCGATAGTAATGAGAACTGCGCCAAGAAACAGCACGAGAAAAGCCGCAGTGTTCCGCAAGTGTGAGCGGTTCAAGCCGAGAGAACTTTGCATGGTCGTCTAACGGATCATGAGTAGAGCGGCGCGCCACCTGCGGCGAGCCGCGAAGCGGGCCACGGCTGCGGAGCGCGTCCGCTCGAACGAAAGGTTAGGCAGCAGTCCCATAACGCCGGCCTGCCTTGAGGTTGTTCGTTGCTACTCGGCGCAACAGGTCGCCAAGTTGAACTCTCTCCTCATCGACGTCCGGCCGATCAGGACCGAGCCAGTCAAGCTGAAGTATCAGTCCTTCTCGTGCATGTGGGGCAAGTACTTCGATGCTGCGAGTCATGTTGCGGATCGAGGGCGTTGAAAGTACCCACGGATCCTTCTTCCAGCCCTCGTTTGGATTCTCAACAAGGCCACACCCACAGCCTTCACCCCAAGGAGCGAGCGAAAGGCGAAGCAACCCACGCTGCTCGTCCCTCGACTCAACATGTGGTTCAAGACCGCCAGCCGCCCGGAGCTCCTGAACCAGGTCGGAGTCCCACTCGTGAAAGCCTCGAAGATCAATCTTGAATACCGCGCACATTGTCGTGCCTGCTGCCTAACGGCTCATGAGTTGAGCGGCAAACACGCTGAGCGTGTTTGTCCGTTCGAACGAAGGGTTAGGCGACCCGTCACGACTCTAACCCGAGGATTCTACGAGAGAGCCGCACATTGTCCGGGACAGAGCGACCTGCGAGCGCTGCCGCAAGCGCCGATCGAGTGTTCGGGGACAGCGGCGATTGGGCGCCCAGAAGAGCTTCAGTGGATTGCGCGTCGAACCACGGTAGGGCAACCGTGCTGACCCAAGCGCCCATCTCCGCAGCGCAGCGAACGATTGAGTCGGGAGAGTCGACAAACCACAGGTTGAATCGCCTATCGAAGGCCTGCGTGGATGGCCCGACAATTCCGGCGCCAGCGAAATCATCATTGAGAATTCGAACAGACGCGTGGAGTTGATAGTCACGGTGAAGTGGTGGACAGCTGGCGCGAATGAAGTCGACCCAATGAGGGCGCAAGCGCACCAGGAAGTTCTTTCGCGTTCGAGAGAAGCCAATGGGCTCGAGCTGCTCGACGAATCGCTCGAAGATGAGCTTGGCGGCGAGTTTGTACTGTCCTGGATCTCTCACGGGCGCTTGCAGAACGAGAAGACTTACCGGGTCGCCTAACGGCTCATGAGTTGAGCGGCGCGCCACCAGTGACGGACCGCGAAGCGGGCCACGGCTGCGGAGCGCGTCCGCTCGAACGAAGTGTTAGAAGACATGTCAGAAGCGCCGAACTAGGACGATGATAGCCGCGAGTACGAAGCCGACGCCAATCGCCTCAAGCGCGCGAACAAGTACTTGCTGATACGAAGGACGACGGCCGCTTAGTTGACGAGCGGAGGGAAGCACGCCTGAATCCACCAACGATCCCACGCGCAAACCGTATGCCGATCGAGCTGAGCGGTACGCAACTACCCACGCGGCTGCCGCACCCACCAGGAAGAGAACGTCGATCGGCCAAGTAGAGTTGCTCATGTCGTCTAACGGATCATGAGCTGAGCGGCAACAGGGCGAAGCCCTGTTGTCCGCTCGAGC
>BTUO01000014.1:0-34733 GCA_045862895.1 Acidobacteriota bacterium | reverse complement strand
ACGTAGGCCTCGGGCTGGTAGTAGTCGTAGTAGGAGACGAAGTACTCGACCGCGTTGCCCGGGAAGAACGCGCGGAACTCCTGGTAGAGCTGCGCGGCGAGGGTCTTGTTGTGGGAGAGGACCAGGGTCGGGCGGTGGCAGGCGGCGACCACCTGGGCGATGGTGAAGGTCTTGCCCGAGCCGGTGACGCCGAGCAGGACCTGTTCGCTCTGACCGGAGGCGAGCGCGGCGGTCAGGCGCTCGATCGCCTGCGGCTGGTCCCCCTGCGGCGTGAACGGCGAAACGAGAGTGAAGCGGTCGCTCACGGCCCGCCCGAGGGCGGCGCTTCCGCCGGCGCCGCCGGCGGTTCCGAAGGCCCCGCCTCGCCGGGCTCCCCGTCCGCCGGCAGCAGCCCGCCGACGCGCTCGAGCGCCGAGAGCAGGTCGAGCACGTCCTCGCGGGTCAGCTGCTTGCTCGGCGCCTTCTCGGCCGCCTGCTGCAGCTGGCGCTGCAGCGCGGTCAGCGACGGCGGCTCGATCTCGCCGGCGCGGATCTTGGCGATGGCGGCGTCGAAGCCACGCGCGAGGCGACTGCGCTCTTCGGCGGTGACGTCCTCGGGCAAAGCGGCCACGACCTGATCCTCGAGCTTCTCCATCGTCCAGGTCAGTAGGTCCTTGGCCTTGAGCACGAAGACGATCGCGGCGATGCCGACCAGGACCGCCAGCGCGCCGCAGCCCACCAGCAGCGGCCGACCGCAGCCCTTGGGCGACGGGCGCGGCGCGGCTTCGAACGGACGTCCCGGAGGCGCGGGGGGCGGCGGAGGCGGCATCGGATCCACGGTGACCCGGAGTCTATAATCGCGCGGTGGCGAGCGCCGTGGTCCGTACCGTGCCTTCGACCGGGGCCTCCGCGCGCCCTCCCCGCGGCTCCGACCGACTCCGACGCTGGCGCCGCTGGCTCCTGCCGCTGTTCGTCGCCGCCGGAGCCGGCGCGGTCGTCGGCGTCGGAGTCGCCGCCGCGATCCGGGTACCCAACGTCGACGAGGTCGCCCGCTTCAGCCCCAAGCTGATCACCCGCCTGATCGATCGCGACGGCGAAGTGATCGCCACCTACGCCCGCGAGCGCCGGCTGCTGCTGCGCGAGGGCGAGGTGCCGCCGCTCCTCCAGCAGGCGGTGCTCGCCGCCGAGGACGCCGAGTTCTTCCGCCACGGCGGCATCGACCTGGTGGGGGTGCTTCGCTCGTTCGCGGTCAACTTCCAGCGCGGCCGGCGCGCGCAGGGCGCCTCCACGATCACCATGCAGCTCGCGCGACAGCTGATGGACCGGCGCGAGAAGACCTGGGAGCGCAAGATCACCGAGGCGCTGCTCGCGGTCGAGATGGAGAAACGCCTCTCCAAACAGCAGATCCTCACGCTCTACTGCAACATCTCGTTCCTCGGCCACGGCAACTACGGCATGGAGGCGGCCGCGCGCGATTACTTCGGACACGGCGTCGCCGAGCTCGATCTGGCCGAGGCCGCGACGCTCGCGGGCATCGTGCAGCGGCCGAGCGACTACAGCCCGTACCGGCACCCGGACAAGGTCGTGGCGCGGCGCAACTACGTGCTGCGCCGGATGCTCGACGAGGGGCACATCGAGCGCGAGGTTCACGACGCCGCCGTGTTGGCGCCGCTGGTGCTGGCCCGCCAGCGGGCGCAGCGCGAGCTCGGCGCCTACTTCGCGGAGGCGGTGCGACGCCGCCTCGAGGAGACCTACGGTACCGAGCGCCTGTACACGGAGGGATTCGAAGTCCGCACCACGCTCGATGCGCGCATCCAGCGCGCCGCGGAGGACGCGCTCCACGACGGACTGCGCCGGCTCGATCGCCGGCGAGGCTGGCGCGGTCCGATCGCTCGCGACGCCAGCCCGGGCATGACCGGCGAGGAGGTCGAGGCCCACGTCGGCCGCAACCCCCTGCCGGAGTCCTGGCAGCCCGGCCTCGTCGTCGCCGCCGACGCGGCGGGAGCCATGGTGCGCACGCCGTCGGGCGACGTCCGCCTGGAGCCGAAGGGCATCGAGTGGACCGGACGTCGCGAGGTCTCGGCGGTGGTGCGCTCGGGGGACCTGATCTGGTTGAGCACGCGGGACGACGAGAAGAGCGGCACGCGATTCCAGGCGCTCGAGCAGGAGCCCGCGATCGAAGGCGCCGTGCTGGTGATCGAGTCGGCGACCGGCGCCGTTCGTGGTCTGGTCGGCGGCTGGGACTTCCGGCGCAGCAAGTTCGACCGCGCGCTCCAGGCCGAGCGCCAGGTCGGCTCCGCCTTCAAGCCTTTCGTCTACGGTGCCGCGTTCGAGAGCGGCTTCACTCCCGCGGACCGGCTGTTCGACGCGCCCGCGGTGTTTCTCGGCGCCGACGGTCTGCCGAGCTACAGCCCACGCAACTACTACCGCCGCTACTCCGGCATGCTGACGCTGCGGCGGGCGCTCGAGCAGTCGGTCAACGTACCCGCGGTGAAGCTGCTCGACCTGGTCGGCGTGCGCCGCGTCGTCGACTTCGCGCGCCGCTGCGGCGTCACCTCGGAGCTGCCGCCCTACCCGAGCCTCGCGCTCGGCAGCGCCGATCTGCTGCCGGTGGAGCTCGCCGCCGCCTACGCCGCGATCGCCAACCAGGGGGTCCACGTCCGTCCCTACCTGGTCGAGGAGGTGCGGCGGCCCGACGGCGCGGCGCTGGAGCGCCACCAGGTCGAGGCGACCAAGGCGATGGAGCCGCAGGTCGCCTACCTGCTGACCCACGTGCTCCAGGGGGTCATCGACCGCGGTACCGCCGGCAAGATCGCCGACCTGCCGATCGCCATCGCCGGCAAGACCGGCACCACCAACGACTACACCGACGCCTGGTTCGTCGGCTTCACGCCGCGCTACACGATCCTGGTCTGGCTCGGCCGAGACCAGAAGAAGCCGATCGGCAACAAGATGACGGGCGCCGAAGCGGCGCTTCCGATCTGGCGGCAGGTCGCCGAAGCCGGGCTCGAGGACGGCTGGCTGACCGCGGGCGAGACCTTCTCGGTGCCGCCCGGAGTCGACCTGCGCGCGGTCGATGCCGCGAGCGGCCTGCTGGCGGCGCCGGGCGCCGGCAGGGTCGTGCAGGAGGCATTCCTCTCGGGCAGCGCGCCGACCGAGAGCTGGAACCCGCGCTGGGACGCGATCCTCTCGCTGCCCTGGCCGCAGCAGCTCGCCTTCTACCGCCCCCGGCCCGGCGAGCGCATGCCGGCCGACCTCGCCGCGGCCGCCGAGGCCCTGGCCGAAGCCGGCGAGGAAGCCGGCGACTGATCCGACGGATTCGCAGCGAGTCGCCGGATCAGCCGCGCACGGAGCGCGTGCCGACCAGGGCGTAGTCCTGGCAGCCGAAAAGCAGGTCGTCGAGGCGGTCGCGCAGCTCGTTGGCGCGGTGGGCGAGATCGCGCTGCCCGGGATCGATCTCGTCGAGGTCGATCTCCGGCAGGCGATGTTCCGAGGGGAACGGGCGCAAGTCGATGCGTTCGACCGGATCGAAGCCGGCGACGTCGAACATCATGCGCAGCGTTTCCGGATGGATCGGCCGGCGGTGGGTCGGGTCGATCCAGAAGTTGCGCGCGGCGACCACCAGCGACAGCGGATTCGGCGTCTCGAGCACCAGCACGCCGCCGGGGACCAGCGCGCGGCGGGCCATGCGCACCAGCCGGTCGACGTCGGCCGGGTCGAGGTGCTCGATGACGTGGAAGGAGACGACACCGCCCAGCGAGGCTTCCGGCACGGCGGCGAGCGCGGTGAACAGGTCCGCGACCTCTGCGCGCAACCCCTTGCGCCGGCACTCCTCCACCATCGATTCGGACAGGTCGACGCCACGCGCCGGGATGCCGTGCTCGCCGAGGATGGCCAGGGCTTCGCCCCGCCCGCAGCCGAGGTCGAGCACCTCGCCGCGCGCGCCGTCGAGGAAGCGCAGGTAGGGCCGGATGCGGCCGGCGATGTCCGCCTCGGTGCCGCGGAAGCGGCGCTCGAGCTCGAGGTAGTCCTGCTCGGTACGGGCGCGCGGCGCCGCCGCCGCGCCGCCCTGCTCGACGGCCGCGACCACCGAGGCGAAGCGCGCCCAGGTCTCGCGCGACTCGCGGCGCAGGAAGTCGAGCTTCTGGTCGGCGCGGGCGAACAGCGCGTCGTTGTGCGCCATCACCTCGACCAGCCCGTCGCGCCAGACCGCCTCGAGGTGGTTGATGCGGTGCTCGTGGACGTCGGTGACGATCTTGCGGGTGTCCTCGCCGCGCTGGAGATACTCGAGCAGGACCAGGTTGAAGACGCGCTGCCGCTCCCAGAGGTCGGCCTGGGGCGCCGCGACGAAGGGGCGCATCAGCTTCTTGATGCCGACGATCAGGCGCCCCAGAACGCCGCGATGGCTGCGGATCGGGAACCGCTGGTTCCCGTCCCACAGCCATCGCCAATCCCCGATGTCGCGTGTCGGCTCGCCGAGGAAACGCTCGATCGCGGGCCCGGAGGGCAGGCGTTCGCGCTCGCTCCCGGGCTCGCCCGCCGGCACGGCTCTACTCTTCGGCCTCGACCGTCACCGCCAGCTCGGCCACCACGTCGGAGTGCAGATCGATCCGCACCGTGTGATCTCCGAGCGACTTGATGCCTCCGGCCAGGTCGATCTGCCGGCGGTCGACCTCGATGCCCTGCCGCGCGAGAAACTCGACGACCTCGCCGGCCGTGACCGAGCCGTAGAGAGCGCCGCTCTCCATGGCGCGCTTGCGCAGGTTCACCTTGACGCCCGCGATCCGCGCCGCGACGTCGGTGGCGGCGCCGCGCTCGGCCTCGTGCCGGGCCTCGATCTTCTTCTTCTGGTGCTCGAAGTACTTGATGTTGCCGGGCGTGGCCTCGAGGGCGAGCCCCTGCGGCAGCAGGAAGTTGCGCGCGTACCCGGGCTTGACCTCGACGACCTGACCGCGGCGGCCGCGGTGGCGCAGATCCGAGAGGAGGATGATCTTCATGGCGGCGATCTCCCCTCAGTCCGTGGTGAACGGCAGCAGCGCCAGGTGGCGCGCGCGCTTGATCGCGGTCGACACCATCCGCTGGTGGCGTGCGCTGTTGCCCGAGATGCGACGCGGCAGGATCTTCGCCCGCTCCAGGATGTACTGCTGCAGGAGCTTGACGTC
Organism: Acidobacteriota bacterium; assembly: GCA_045862895.1. GTDB lineage: Bacteria > Acidobacteriota > Thermoanaerobaculia > Multivoradales > JAGPDF01 > JACTMI01. Next base: position 29,592 of record BTUO01000014.1, on the reverse strand, counting down.
CTTGTAGTCGACGTACTCGATGTGCTCGGCGCTGAAGCGGCAGATCTTGCGCCGCTTGAAGAACTGCTTCTTCTTGCCGGCCGGCTTCTTGCCGCGCGCTCCGAATCTTCCGGGCGGCATGGTTACTCCTCCTCGGCGACTTCCGGCTCGGCGACGACGTCGCTCGCCGGGTCGGAATGGATGGTCTTGACCGGTTGGCCGGGCTTGGCCCGGTTGGCGGCACGCTGGAGATCCTCGTCGGTGCGCACCGTCAGGAAGCGCAGCACCTTGTCGTTCTGGCTCAGACGCATCTCCACCTCCGGGATGACCCCCGCGGTGGCGGGCTCCATCTGGAGGTAGAGGAACGTGTAGCGCCCCTCGGTCAGCTTGCGGATCGGATAGGCGAGCTTGCGCTTGCCCCAGAGCTCTTCGCGCACGAGCTCGCCGCCGCGCGCGGTGATCATCTGCTTGTACTCGTCGACGAGCGCGGTGAACTCCTCGTCGGAGAGCCTGGGATCGGCGACGATCGCCAGTTCGTAAGTTCTCATCGGGCCTCCCTATGGCCGTGAGGTCCCACTCCGCGGAGTGGAACAGAGAGGTCGGCCGCCGCCCGCGGGGCGGCGCCGTTGCCGCCGGTCCGGAGACCGGCGGGCGAGGAATCCTATCCGAGCCCCGGCTCGGGGCTCAAGTCCTCGCGGTTGAATCGGTTCATGGCGATCTCGGTGCCCTCGTCGAGCCAGCAGTCGGCGGCGTCCGCCGCGCGCTCGACCAACGCCTCGACCGCGGCGGCTTCGGCGGTCTCGAACGGCGCCAGGACCCATTCGGCGAGGTCGGTGCCGGCCGGAAATCCGGCCGCCGGGGCGACGCCCAGGCGCAGGCGCGGCACCTCGGCGCTCTGAAGATTCTCGATCACCGACTCCATGCCGCGGTGACCGCCCGCGCTCCCCCGCGCGCGCAGGCGCAGCCGGCCCAGCGGCAGCGCCACGTCGTCGTAGACGACCAGCACGCCGGAGGCCTCGACGCCGTGGCGCTCGGCGAGGCAGCGCGCCGCATAGCCGCTGCGGTTCATGAAGGTCTGCGGCAGCGCGACGATCAGTCCGTCGCCCGCCGCCACCCGCGCGGCGCACTCGTCGCGATCGAAAACGAGGCCCCGGCGCTTCGCCAGGGCCTCGGCCGCCCGGAATCCCAGGTTGTGGCGGGTCGCGGCGTAGCTCTCGCCCGGATTGCCCAGGCCGAGGACCAGGCGCGCGCTCAGGATTCCTTGGCCTCTTCCTTCTTGCCCTTGGCGATGACCTCGGGCTCGGCGGCCGGCGCTGCGACGCCTTCGACCGGCGCCGCGACCACTTCGGCCCGGGCGTGCTTCACCGAGGCGATCACGACGTCGGGAGCGCCGACGTACTCGACCCCCTCGGGCAGCGCCACCTCGTGCGCTTCGAGATGCTGGCCGATGTGAAGTCCGGTGACGTCGACCCGGAGCTCGCTGGGAATCGCGCTCGGCAGGCACTCGATCTCGAGCTCGCGGGTGACGAAGTCGAGGATGCCGAGCTCGACCTTGACGCCATGCGGCGTGCCGTCCAGGGTCACGTGGACCTTCACGCGCACGTTCTGGTCCATCAGGATGCGCTGGAAGTCGACGTGCACGACCTGGTTGGTCAGCGGATCGAGCTGCAGGTCGCGGATCATCGCGTGCCGGCTCTGGTCGGTGCCCGAGAGCTTGAGCAGGAAGATCCGGTTCTCGTGGCCGCCGATCTTGAACAGGTCGAGCAGTTGCTTCTTCGGCACCTGAATGGAGACCGATTCGCGGCCGCCGCCGTAGAGCACGGCGGGAACCATCTCGGCGCGACGCAACCCGCGGCTCGCCGACTTGCCGACGTTTTCACGCTTCTGGACTTCGATCACGGTTTCAGCCATGGCCAGCCTTCCTTGATGAGTCGGGGGTCAGACGAACAGCGACGAGACCGAGCTGTTCTCGTGGATGCGCCGGATCGCCTCGCCGAGCAGCGGAGCGACCGACAGGGCCCGGAGCTTGGAGCTCTTCTGCAGCTTCTCGTCGACGGGGGTGGTGTTGGTGATCAGGACCAGCTCGAGCGCCGACTTGTCGATGCGCTCGATCGCCGGGCCGGAGAGGACGCCGTGGACGCCGGCGGCGAGGATCCGCCGCGCGCCCTGGCTGCGCAGCGCGTCGACCGTCTTGGTCAGCGTGCCGGCGGTGTCGATGATGTCGTCGAGGATCAGGGTGTTCATGCCCTCGACCTCGCCGATCACGTGCATCACTTCGGCGACGTTCGGCGCCGTGCGCCGTTTGTCGACGATCGCGAGACCGGCGCCGAGTCGCTTGGCGATCGCGCGCGCCCGCTCGACGCCGCCGGCGTCCGGGGAGACGATCACGAGATCGTCGATCTCGAGCGCGCGAATGGCGTCGAGCAGCACCGGCGCCGCGAACAGATGGTCGACGGGAACGTCGAAGAAGCCCTGGATCTGCGAGGCGTGGAGGTCCATGGTCAGGACCCGGTCGGCGCCCGCCGCCGAGACCAGGTCGGCGACCAGCTTGGCGGTGATCGGCACCCGCGGCGCGTCCTTCTTGTCCTGGCGCGCGTAGCCGTAGTACGGCAGCACCGCGGTCACCCGCGAAGCCGAGGATCGCTTGAAGGCGTCGAGCAGGATCAGCAGCTCCATCACGTTCTCGTTGACCGGCCGGCAGGTGGGCTGGACGATGAACACGTCGGAGCCGCGCACGTTCTCGTCGATCTGGCAGAAGGTCTCGCCGTCGGAGAAGTTGTAGGCGCTCGAGCGCCCCTGCTCGATGCCGAGGTAGTCGCAGATCTCGCGGGTCAGCGAAGGATGCGCCCGTCCGCCGAAGATCTTGATCTCGCCGTAGGTGTCGTGGTGATTGCCCTTCACGCGCGCCGTCCCCGCAAGTCGGCCGAGCGCGGCGACGCCGTCGTGGTTGGGGCGGGAGGATTCGAACCTCCGAATGCGAGATCCAAAGTCTCGTGCCTTACCACTTGGCGACGCCCCAGTCGGCGGTCTTCAGCTGACTCCCCAGAACGAATCGTTGAGGTGCGCCCGCTCGACCTCTTCGAGCGTCCGCTCCCCGCTCTCCTCCGGCCTCGGCTCGTGCTGCGCCGCCCGACCTTCGAGCGCCGCCCGGTACTCGCCCAGGATCCGGTCCTCCACCCATCGCCGCGTCTCCTGATTCAGCGGATGAGCGACGTCCTTGAACTCGCCGTTCTTCTTGCGCCGCGAGGGCATGCTGATGAACAGCCCGTCCTTGCCCTGGATCACCTTGATGTCGTTGACCATGAAGCAGCGGTCGAGGACGATCGACACGAAGGCCTTGAGCTTCTCCTCCTGGACCGGAAAGACCCGGACCTCGGTGATCTCCACGTCAACTCCCCCCCGCCGGAGGTTCGAATCCTCCAGCGCGCCGCCACGCTTCGCGGCCGAGCAACGAAACCCGCAACCATTGGACCCCATGCGGCAGCGCGTCGGCGGCCGCCTCGGCGGCCGCAGCATCGGCGAAGAAGGCGAACAGCGACGAGCCGCTGCCCGACATCCGGACCCGCCCCGCTCCCCTGCGAACCAACGAAGTATACAACGCGGCCAGTGGCGGCGAGATCGCGAACGCCGGCGTCTCGAGGTCGTTGCGGCCGACCAGCTGATCGACCGGGATCCGCTCACCGGCGAGCGCACGCGAGAGCGGATCGAACGGCACCGGCCCGGAGATCCGCTCGAGGCGGCGGAAGACCTCGGCGGTCGGCAGGCCGAACGGGGGCAGGACGAGGTAGAGATCGCCGCCGGCGGCCGGCGGCTCCGGGTCGGGCAGCGGCACGATGCGGTCGCCGCGTTCGACGCCGAGCGCGCAGCCGCCGACCAGGAAGAAGGGGACGTCGGCGCCCAGCTCGCGACCGAGTGCCGCGAGCCGCCGCGCCACGGGCGGATCGAATGGGTCGAGGCCGGCGAGCCGGGCGAGGCCGAGCAGGACCGTCGCCGCGTTCGAGCTGCCGCCGCCCAGGCCGCCCCCCGCGGGGATCCGCTTGTCGAGCTCGATCGTGACGCCGCCGAACGGTGACTCCGGGTGAGCGGAGAGGAAGGCCTCGGCGGCCCGCACCGCGAGGTTCCGAGGGCCGGCCGACAGCTCGGGCGCGCCGCGGACCGCGAGCGCGATCCCCGCTTCACGGCGCGGCTCGATCGTGATCCGGTCGGCGAGGTCGACGGTCTGGAAGATCGTGCGCAGCTCGTGGTAGCCGTCGCTCCGGCGACCGACGACCTCGAGGTGGAGGTTGACCTTGGCGAAGCTAGCGTAGCTGCTCAAGGTCGCACTCCGGGAGGTCACCGGCCGGCGGTTCGGGCGGAGCGCCGGCCACCGCCTCGCTCGACACCCGCCGCCAGCGCACCTCGAGCCCCTCGGCCCCGTCGAGTCGCCCGCCGTCCTCGTCACGCGTCCAGGTCAGAGTCGGGTCGCCCGCTTCGTCGAGCGCGCTCCAGCGCACCGGCAGACCCCCGGCGATCGTCACCCGGAACCGCCTGCCGCTGGCCGTCGCGATCTCGCTCTCGCCGGCGGTCGCCCCTCCGGCCGGCGTCGACGGCGGCTCCGGGAGGCGCCCGATCAGAAGCCACGGAAGATCGCTGGCGGGAAACGTCAGCCCGAAGCGGGGCCAGCGGATCGTCCGGCCGGCGGCGAGCGCGCACGGGCCGCCGCGATCTCGCTCCGACCAGACCGCCGCTCCCCCCGCCGAGCGCAACGACCAGAGCGAGCGGCCGAGGGCGTCGGTGGCCGCGAGCTCGAAACGTGCCGGATCCCAGAGCCGCAGGACCAGCCGCAGCGATCCGCGCTCCTCGCCCGCCCGCAACTGCACGCGATAGAGGCTCTGCCTGCCCAGCTCCTCGGCGGGAAGCTCCCAGGCGGCCACCGGCGCGCCCGAGGTCGTCGCGGGCGCCATCGTGCGGCAGGCGGCGAGCGCGAAGGCAGCGAGGACGAAGACCGGCGCGAGCGTACGGCGCCCGCGCTTCGCCGCGCTCAGGGCGCGACCTCGAGCGCCGCCAGTCGCCGCGCCGCCGCCTCGGCATCGGGTCCCTCGAGCCGAGCCGCGCGGCGAAACGCCTCGATCGCGCGCTCGCGCTCGCCGGCGCCGAGCAGCGCCTCGCCGAGGTGGCCGAGGACGGTGGGATCGCCCGGCATCAGCCGAGCCGCCCGCTCGAGCGCCTCGACCGCCTCGGCGGCGCGCCCCAGCCGATGGAAGCCCCAGCCGAGCGAATCGACGTAGGCGCCGTTGTCCGGGTCGAGCTTGACCGCGCGGATCACCAGTTCGAGCGCGGCCTCAAGGCTCTCCTCGCGTTCGATCCAGAGGTAGCCGAGATAGTTGAGCGCCGGCGCGAACTCCGGAGCGCGGTCCACCACGCGCCGGAAGCGGTCGATCGACTCCTCGATCCGTCCGGAACGCTCGAGCGCGACCGCCAGCCGGAATTCGACGTCGAGCGAGTCGGGCTCGCGCGTCGCCGCGCGCTCGAACAGCGGCAGGGCGTCGCTCCAGCGATCGCGCGCGGCGTAAGTGGCGGCGAGCTCGAGGTCGGCCGCCGGCGCCGCGTCGAGCAACCGGTTGGCCTCGCGGCGCGCGGCGCCGCTGCGCCCGGCATCGAGCAGCAACCCGATGCGTCGGGCCGCGATCTCGGGCCGTGCCGGGTCGGCCTCGCCCAGAAGCCCGAGCGCCTCGTCGAATCGACGCAGCTCACCGAGCGCCCCGGCGGCGACCTCGGTCGCCGACGCGGCGACTTCGGGCTCGGCGCCCTCGAGGGCTCGTCGCGCGGCGTCGTGGGCTTCGTTCCACCGCTGATGACGTGCCCAGAGCCGGGCGAGGTCGAGCGTCGCGGCCGCGGCATCGGCGGCACGTCCCTCGGCGGCGAAGCGGTCGATCCCGGCCTGGACCAGCGCGGCCGCGTCGTCGATCCGGCCGGTGGCCTCGAAGATGCGCAGCTGCAGCTGCTCGACCGCCGGAGGCCGGACCCCGGGCCGAAGCAGCGGAGCGAGCACCGACTCGGCCTCGACGAATCGGCCGTAGGCCACCTCGATGCGGGCCAGCAGCAGGCGTCCGCCGCCGTAGCCGGGCCACTCCTCGACGATCGCCTCGGCCAGAACCCGGGCGCGCTCGAGCTCGCCGCCGAGGAAGAGCTCGAGGGCGAGACGGCGCCGGACATCGAGCAACCCGGCCTGCGCGGCCGGCGCCGCCTCGAGCACCGAAACGGCCTCGGCGTGAGCGCCGCGGCGCGCCAGCAGGTCGGCGAGCTCGAGCCGCTGGGCGAGCCCTTCCGGCTCGCGCGCGAGTCGGTCGCGCTGGATCCGTTCGGCCTGGATCGGATCGGGCGTCGAGTCGAGGGCCCGCGCCAGCAGGCTCTCGATTCCGGGATGGCCCGGCCGCAACCGCGCGGCCTCCGCCAGCGCGTCGGCGGCGAGCCCGGCGCGGCCGGTGGCGAGATAGAGCTGTCCCAGCGAGAGCAGCGACTCGAGATCCTCGGGATCCTCCTGACGCAGCCGTTCGAACGCCGTGGTGGCGGTCTCGAGCGCCTGCGGCTCGCGATCCGCCCGCGCCAGCTCGACGCGTCCCTGCAGCCTCAGGACGTCGGGATTGTCCGACGCGGCGACGGCGGCCGCCGCCACCTCCGCCGAAGCCTCGTCGATGCGGCCGGCGCGGAAGAGAAGCTCGGCGCGCGCCAGTCGGAGGTAGGCGTCCCCCGACACGGCCGCCGCGACGCGGTCGAGGCGCGCCAGCGCTTCGTCGAGGAACCCCTCCTCGGCGAGCAGCCGGGCGTCGAGAAAGTCGGCCGCGAGGGCGCCCGCCGCGACCGCCGGAGGCGGCTCGGAGGAAACCTCGGCGGCGGTGATCGCGGGCGCGAGAACGAACGGGAGCAGGGCGAGGAGCGGCGAGCGACGCATCGCCGCGATGCTATCCGCAACCGGCTCCGCCGCCGCGCTTGCCTCGGCCGGTCCGGGCCGGTAGGATGCGACCTCCTTTTCAAGTCGTTCCCGGCCAAGAACTTAGTCCAATCATGCGCCCCCGCGGACCCCGACTCGGTGAGCTTCTGGAGCGCCACGGCACTCTGTCGCGCGAGCAGCTGCTGCGCGCCCTGCGTCACCAGAAGGTGGTCGGAGGCAAGCTCGGAACCTGCCTGCTCGAGATCGACGCTCTCGCCGAGGACGAGCTGCTGCGCGCGCTGGGCGAGCAGCAGAGCGTTCCGTTCGCCACGCCCGACGACCTGCGCAACGTCCCGGCCGAGGTGCGCGCGGTCATCCCCGGCAAGGTCTCGAAGGGACGGTTCGCCGTGCCGGTGCGCGCCACCTCCACCCAGGTCGAGGTGGCGATGATCGACACCCGCGATCTCGCCGCGCTCGACGAGCTCGCCTTCGTCACCGGCCGCCGGGTGCGCCCGCTGATCGCCAGCGAGGCGCGCGTCTTCGAGGCGCTCGAGAAGTACTACGGACTCGAGGCGCCCACCCGCTTCGCCAAGCTCGTCGACCGGCTCAATCGCGCCCGCTTCCTGTGGGGCTCGCGCGAGAAGGCGAAGAGCCCGGACCAGTTGCAGTGGGATCCGGCGCTCGGCGTCCGGCCCGCGGGCGAAGCGACGCCCGCGCCGGGGAGCGCCGCGCTCGAGCCGCCGCCGGTGACCGAGGCGATCCTGACTTCACCAGCAGAGCTCGCGCCGGCGTCGACGCCGAGATCACCGCACGAGTTCGCGCCGCGCGTCGACCTGCAGGTGCCTCCACCGCGGCCGGCCGCCGCCGCCGCGCCGCGCGCTACACCCCCTCTGCCGCCACCGCCCGCCGCGGGTCCGATGCCGCTGGCCGAGGCCGAGCGCCGCCTGCTCGAGCCGGAGGACGCCGACGCCATCGGCCGGATCCTGATCGACGCCATGTCGGGTCGGGTCCGGGCCGCGGCGCTGTTCCGGACCAAGCGACAGGAGATCCAGGGCTGGCTCGGCCACGGCCTCGACGTCGAGCGGCTCGCGTCGATCCGCATTCCGCTCGATCGGCCGTCGGTCTTCTTCACGCTGCGCGAAGGCGGCTCACTGCTGCGCGGCCCGCTCGCCGAGCTGCCGGCGCACGCCGAGCTGCGCGGATTGCTCGGCTCGAACGTGAGCTCCGACCTGCTGTTGATGCCGCTGCGGGTGCGGGATCGCCTGGCCGCGGCGCTGCTCGTCGTCCCCGACCCGGCCGCGCCCGCCGGCGACACGCTCGCCGACCTGCAGAGCCTGGCGGCCAAGGCCGCGATCGCGCTCGAGCTCTGCATCATGCGCAAGAAGCTGCACAAGGCGTGACCGGCGATGCGATGGAGCGCGGTTCGCGAAGGTTCGTTGACACTCCGGAGAGCGTCGAATAGTCTGATTCAAAGGATCCCCCAGCCATGATCAAGGCGGACATCGTCAACCGCGTGGCGGAGCTTTCGAGCATTCCGAGGATCAAGGCCGTCCAGGCGGTCGACTCCATCCTCGACTCGATGAAAGCCGCGCTGTGCGACGGCAAGCGCATCGAGCTGCGCGGATTCGGCGTCTTCCAGGTCCGCGACCGCAAGCGCGGCGTCGGGCGCAATCCGAAGACCGGGGTCGAGGTCGCGATCACGCCGGGGCGCACCGTCCGCTTCAAGCCGGGCAAGGACCTGCGCAACCTCTGAACCCCCTCCGCCTCGAGCACCTGCCGTCGCTCGACGCCCCGAAGGCGCCGCCCGCCGCGCCACGACGCGACGGATCCTGGCCGCTCGCGATCCTGCTCTTTCTCGTCACCCTGGCCACGACGATCACCGTCGGCGGCGCCTTCTCGGTCGCGGCCCGCGTCGGGATCTCGACCGAGGCTTTGCCGCTGCTGCTGCCGGACACCGTCCGCCGGGTGTGGGCCGATCCGGCGCTGCGCGCGGCGGGGCTGTCCTTCGCCCTGCCCCTGCTCGGCATCCTCCTCGCCCACGAGCTCGGGCACTGGTTCGCCTGCCGCCGCCATCGGCTGCGCGTCACGCCCCCCTACTTCCTGCCGGCGCCGGTCGGATTCGGCACCTTCGGCGCCTTCCTCAGGATCCGCTCGGCGATCCGCGACAAGCGACAGCTCGTCGACGTCGGCGTCTCCGGACCGATCGCCGGCTTCGTCGCGCTCCTGCCGTTCCTGGTCCTCGGCGTGGCGCGCTCCGAGCCGGTGGCAGTGCGTGTCACCTCCACGCTCGACGACGCGCTGCCGTGGCTCTACCTCCCCGGCGAGAGCCTGCTCGAACGGGCCCTGGTCTTCGCCTTCCACGGCAACGTCGGCGACCGCATCCTCGATCCTCACCCGTTCCTGCTCGCCGCCTGGGTCGGAATGTTCGCGACCATGCTCAACCTGCTGCCCCTCGCCCAGTTCGACGGCGGCCACCTGCTCTACGCCGCGGCCGGCCGCCGGCAGTACCGGCTGGCGAAGCCGATCTGGCTGGCGGTGGCGCTGCTCGGCCTGGTCTGGCCCGGCTGGTGGCTCTGGTGCGTGGTCGCGCTGGTGCTCGGCCTGCGTCACCCTCCGCTCGCCGACGAGAGCGCGCCGCTCGGCCGAAGCGGCCGCTGGGGCGTGGCCGCCGGCCTCGTCATCTTCGCGCTCTGCTTCATGCCGGTGCCGATCCGGGTGGTCGGCCTGCTCGGGCGCTGACGGCGGGTCAGTCGACGCCGAAGCCTGAGACCATCGCCCGGTTGCGCCCGGCACGCTTGGCGGCGTACAGCGCGCGGTCGGCGGCGGCGACCAGTTCCTCCGGACAGGGGCCGTCGATTCCCGGCACCCAGCCGGCGACGCCGATGCTCACCGTCACCACGTCGCCGACCGGCGAGGCCGGATGCGGCAGCGCCAGCGCCTCGACGCCGGCGCGCAGCCGGCCCGCCACCGCCGCGGCGTCGGCGGCGCCGGTGCCCCCGAGCAGCACCGCGAACTCCTCGCCGCCGTAGCGCGCCACCAGGTCGCCGGCGCGATGCACTCCTTCCGCCAGGTAGGCCGCGACCCGGCGCAGGCACTCGTCCCCGCGCGGATGTCCCAGGCTGTCGTTGTACGCCTTGAAGGCGTCGACGTCGATCAGCAGCAGCGACATCGGCCGGCGCGCGCGCGCCAGGCGCCGCCACTCGAGCTCGAGCGCGGCGTCGAGGCGTCGCCGGTTGGCGAGCCCGGTCAGCGGATCGGAGAGCGAAAGCTGCTGGAGCTGGGCGTTGGCGCTCTCGAGCTCGTCGCGGGTCTCCGCGAGGTGGCGATTGACCAATGCGAAACGGATGGCGCCCGCGACCTGCCCGGCGGCGAGCTCGAGCAGCTCTCGGGTCTCGGCGTCGAAGACCTCGGCGCGATCGCTCTCGACGTTGAGCGCGCCGAGCGTGCGATCGCTCCAGCGGATCGGCACCACCAGCTCCGAGTTGACGCGATCGTCGATCGAGAAGTAGTCGGGATCCGCGGAGACGTCGAGCACCAGTTGCGGCCGGCCGCTGCGCAGGGCGCGGCCGACGACGCCGCGCTCGACCGGCCACGACGGCGGCGTCTTGAGCACCAGCGGCTCGCGGGTGGCGAACGATCGGTGGTGCCACTCGAGGCCGCCTTCCCGGGTCACCACGATCGACACCAGGTAGAGGTCGAAGCGCCGTTGCAGGTAGGAGGTGACGCCGTCGAGCACGCGGTCGATGTCGTCGCTCTCGAGCGCGGTGCGTGCCACCTCCGACAGGGTCGCGAACGCCGCCGCCCGGCGCCGGGCCTCTTCGAGGTGGCGTGCGCTGGCGATCGCTCCGGCGATCTGGCCGGCGATCGCCTCGACCAGCGGCAACTGGCCGCGGAACGCCGCCGGACGCGGGCTCTCGAGGTTGAGCACGGCGACCACCTCGCCGCGGTGGCGGATCGGCACGCACAGCTCGGAGCGGGCTCCGTGCAGGGTGTCGACGAACTCCGGGAAGGTCGAAGTGTCGTCGAGCAGCAGCGGCGAGCCGGTGGCGGCGACATGGCCGACGACGCCGCTGCCGAAGGGTCGGCTGTAACCGGGAGCCACTTCGGTCGGCACGCGGCTGGTGGCCGCCTCGCAGACGAAACGCTCGGACTCGCGGTCGACCCGTACGAGGGCGACGAACTCCCACTCGAACATCTCGGCCAGGGCGTCGGTGACGCGCTGCAGCATAGGGCCGAGCTCGAGATCTTCGGTGGCCAGACGCGCGATGCGCGCCAGGACCTCGACCTGGCGTTCGTCGCCTGCGCCTCCTGTGCTGCGCCGCCGCGTGGCCACCGTCGACTCCGCTCGTGAGTGGTACTGCGCCCATCATAGTTGCGGCGCCTGGCCGCGGCGCGGCTCAATCGCCGGGCGGGATCTCGAGCACGAAGGTGACCGGACCGTCGTTGACCAGGTCGACCGCCATGTGCGCTCCGAACCGACCCTCCTCGATCCGCACGCCGGCGGCGGCGAGGCGGGCGCGCAATCGCTCGAGCAGGGGGCGCGCGACCTCGGCGGGCGCCGCGCCGTCGAAGGACGGGCGGCGGCCGCGATCGGTCGAGGCCGCCAGGGTGAACTGGGAGACCAGCAGGACGGCGCCGCCGGTCTGGCGCAGGTCGAGGTTCATGCGCCCCCGCTCGTCCTCGAAGACGCGCAGTCCGAGGAGCTTGTCGGCGGCGGCGTCGACCTGCGCTGCCCCGTCGCCGCTCTCGACGCCGGCGAGCACCAGCAGGCCGCGGCCGATGGCTCCGACCCGCTCTCCCGCGACCTCCACCCGGGCGCTCGCCACCCGCTGCAAGACCAGTCGCATCGGATTCCGTCCTCGTCCTCTCGTAGGGTCGCGCGGGGCGACCCCCATGATACCGTCGCTCGCCAAGAGCGAACAGCGCAAGGAGAGGCTTCGATGGTCAACAAAGTGATCCTGGTCGGCAACCTCGGCCGCGACCCGGAGTCGCGTTCGCTGCCCAGCGGACAGCCGGTGGTCAATTTCTCGCTGGCGACGTCGCGCCGCTACAAGGACCGCGACGGCAACCGCAAGGACGAGACCGAGTGGCACAACATCGTGGTCTTCGGCAAGCAGGCGGAGATCGCGGCGCAGTACCTGACCAAGGGCAAGCAGATCTTCCTCGAGGGGCGGATCCAGACCCGCTCCTGGGAGGACAAGGAAGGCAAGAAGCAGTACCGCACCGAGATCATCTGCGACAACTTCCAGATGCTCGGGTCGAAGGGGGACGGTGGCAGCCGTTCGTCCGGCGGCTACGGCGCTCCGAACGACTCCTACTCCGGGCCGGAAGGTGGCAGCGGCGGCGGCGGTGGCGGGGAGATCGGGGACGACGACATTCCGTTCTGACGTCGTCGCGAGGACGGAAGACAACCAAGACTCGCGGTAGCAGGCCGGCCGCGTCCCTTCGCGCGCGGGCACCGGCTCTCGCCTCTCGGTGGGCGGGGCGTTGGCTCGCGCCTGCGCTCCGGCCGCGATCTGAGGAGGTGGTGCCCCCCGCTACGGTGGGGATGCGGCCTCCGAGCTGCCCGCGCGCGAAGGGAGGCGGCCGGCCCGCTCTTCGGCCTTCGTGGTCAGCTCGGCGAGAGACTTCGAGACCTTCCCCAGATCGAAGGTGGGTCCCTTCCCTTCTCTGAGCGCCTTTCGTCTCATCTTGTAGTCGTTCAGGCGCTTCGTCGCCTGCCGGAGTCGAGGTTCGTTCGTCGCTCGCTCCAGCCGCTTCGCGATCGCGGGCGCTTCCTCGAGTCTCCTGCAGAACAGCAGTCCGTCGCAGCCGGCTTGTAGCGACGCTTCCGCGAGCTCCGGCAGAGTGCCCAGCTTCGCCAGCGCGCCCATCTCGAGGTCGTCCGAGAAGGTCGCGCCGTGGAACTCGAGCCCCTTTCGCAGCAGTTCCGTCGCGATCGGCGGGGACAGGGTTGCGGGGCGCTCTGCGGGGTCGAGCTCCGGGTAGATCGCGTGGCCGACCATCACGGCTCCGGCGCGCTCGGCCAGCGCCGCGAAGGGGACCAGGTCGCGGATCGCCACCTCGCGATCGCGCTCGATGCGGGCCGCTTCCAGGTGGGTGTCCTTCGGCGCGCCGCCGAGGCCGGGAAAGTGCTTGACGCAACCGGCGACGCCGGCGCTCTCGAGCCCGTCCAGAAACGACTTCGCGCGAGCGATCACGCCGCGCGGGGTCGAGCCGAAACAGCGGCGGTCGAGCGCATTGCCCTCGAGACCGTGGTCGAGGTCGACGACGGGAGCGAAGTCGAGATCGAAGTCGAAGGCGCGGAGCGAAGCGCCGACGAGGCGGCCGGCGCGACGCGAAAACGTCGGGTCGCAGTCGCCGAGCGTGGCGGCGGCGGGGGCCGGCGCCACGATCCGGCGCAGGCGATCGACTCTCCCCCCTTCGGCGTCGAGCGCGAGCAGCGAGCCGGGGGACGCGGCGCGGATCTCGGCGATCAGCGTGCGCAGGGTGCCGGCGTCGTCGAGATTGCGGGGCAGCAGGATCACCGCGAACGGCGCGATGCGGGCCAGCAACTTGCGCTCTCCCGCCGTCAGGCGTGTTCCTTCGACGCCGACGACGAGGACTCCTCCGCCCTTCACTTGAGACGGTCCTGGAGGCTGGCGAGCAGGTTGAGCGCGGCGAGCGGGGTGAGCCGGTCGAGGTCGGCCTCGCGCAGGATCTTCGCCACGATCTCTTCGGCCGGCGTGAACAGCGGCATCTGTCCCGGTCGCTCGGCCGCGAAGCTCGCCCCCTCGGCCAGGCGCGGCCGGCCGCTGGTGGGATCGAACTCCTTGGCCTCGAGGTTGCGCAGCACCTGCTCGGCGCGCTCGACCACCGGTTCGGGGATCCCGGCCAGCCGCGCCACGTGCAGGCCGTAGGACTTGTCGGCGCTGCCCGGCACGACCCGGCGCAGGAAGAGGATCCGATCCTGCCACTCCTTGACCGCCATCGTCCGGTTCACGACGCGCGGCAGCAGTGACTCGAGCTCGGTCAGCTCGTGGTAATGCGTGGCGAAGAGCGTGAGCGGTCGCGGCCCTTCGTGCAGGTGCTCGACGATCGCCCACGCCAGCGACAGGCCGTCGAAGGTCGCGGTGCCGCGGCCGACCTCGTCGAGGATGACCAGGCTCTCGGGGGTGGCGAAGCGCAGGATGTTGGCGGTCTCGATCATCTCGACCATGAAGGTCGACTCGCCGCGCGCCAGGTCGTCCGAGGCGCCGACGCGCGAGAAGATCCGATCGACGGCGCCGATCGCCGCCGACTTCGCGGGCACGAAACAGCCGGTCTGGGCGATCAGCACGATCAGCGCGACCTGGCGCAGGTAGGTCGACTTGCCGCCCATGTTGGGGCCGGTCAGCAGCACGATCTGGCTCTGGCCCGGATCGAGCTCGGCGTCGTTGGGGACGAAGTCGGCACCGAGCGCGGCCTCGACCACCGGGTGGCGACCGTCGGCGATGCGCACGCCGGAGCCGGCCGGCAGGACTTCGGGGCGGTGCCAACCGTGGCGGGCGGCGAGCTCGGCCCAGCCGGAGAGCACGTCGATCTCGGCGACCGCCCGGCCGAGCGCGGCGAGACCGGGCGCCGCCGCCGCGACCCAGTTGCGAGCTTCGTCGTAGAGGGCACGCTCGAGCGCGCGTTGCTCGTCCTCGGCCTTGAGGATGCGGTCCTCGAGGCTCTGGATCTCCGGGGTCACGTAGCGCTCGGCGTTGACCAGCGTCTGCCGGCGCTGGTAGTCGGCCGGGACCTTCGCCGCGTTCGCCTTCGAGATCTCGATCGAGTAGCCGAAGACCCGGTTGTAGCGAATCTTGAGCGAGGCGATGCCGGTGCGTTCGCGCTCGCGCTCCTCGACCGCCAGGATGTGGCGCTTGCTGTCGTGTGCGAGCGAACGCGCCTCGTCGAGTCGCGGGTCGACCCCCTCGGCGATGACGCCGCCGTCTTCGACGCTCGCGGCCGGCGACGGTGCGATGCGCGCGCGCAGCCGTTCGCGCAGCTCTCGCAGCGGATCGGTCGCCGCGGCGCGGGCCAGCCGGCGCGAGCGCGACCCGGCCAGCTCGGTGGCGAGCTCGGGGAAGGCGGCGAGCGAATCGCGCAGCGCCGCCGCTTCGCGCGGCGCCAGCGTTCCGACCACCGCGCGCGAAGCGAGCCGCTCGAAGTCGGCGATCCGCGCCAGGACCGCCGCGACGCGATCGCGACGCGCCGGATCCTCGACCAGCGCCGCCACCGCGTCCTGGCGCTCCGAGATCGCGGACGGGTCGCGCAACGGCCGCCTCAGCCAGTCGCGGACCAGTCGCCCGCCGGGGGCGGTTCGCGTCCGGTCGATCCGGTCGAGCAGCGTCCCCTTGCGACCGCCGTCGCGCGCGGCCCGGAACAGCTCGAGGTTGGCGAGCGTCGGTCCGTCGAGCACGAGCCGGTCCGAGGTCGCGCGCAGCACGAGCTCGCGCACGTGCTCGAGCCCCGAGAGCTGGTTCTCCTGGGCGTAGGCGAGGGCGGCCGCGGCCGCGCGCACCGCCGGCTCCCCCTCGTCGAGCCCGAAGCCGCGCAGGGTCGAGACGCCGAAGTGGCGCTTCAGCCGCTCGGCGGCCGCGAAGCCCCCCTCCAGCCGGGACCCGGGGGCCGTGACACAGGCCACTTCGCGCGCCGCCCAGGCGGCGATCTCGGTGGGCAGCGCCGCGACCTCGGCCAGCAGCTCGCGCGGTCGCGACGCTTCGAGCTCGGCCAGCGCTTCGGCCACGTCGCCGAAACGACGGACGTGGAACGCCCCGGTCGAGACGTCGAGGAAGGCGCCGGCGCCGGCCTCGCCGTCGAACAGCAGCGCGGCCAGCAGGTTCTCCTCGCGCCCTTCGAGCAGCGCGGTGTCGGAGAGGGTGCCCGGGGTGTAGATGCGGGTGACCTCGCGCTTGACCAGCCCCTTGGCCTGCGCCGGGTCCTCGACCTGGTCGCAGAGCACGACCTTGCGCCCGATCTTGAGCAGCCGCGCGATGTAGCCGGGGGCGGCGTGGTGGGGCACGCCGCACATCGGCGCCTCGTTGCCGGTGCCGCGGCCGCGCGCGGTGAGGGTGAGCTCGAGCAGGCGCGCGGCCTCCTGCGCGTCTTCGAAGAACAGCTCGAAGAAGTCGCCCATCCGGTAGAACAGCAGGGCGTCGGGGTGGCGCGCCTTGAGCTCCAGGTAGTGCCGGAGCATCGGCGTCGTCTCGGCGGCGACGGGCACGGGGCGCGACTCTATCGCGCACGCTGCGACGGACCCGGGCTCAGCGTGGCGGCCGCGCGACCGGCGGCTCGCCCGGGACCGCTGCGCGCGGCACGCCATCGACGCCGATCTCCTCCTCGTCGAGCAGGATCCGGTGCGCGGGCCCCTCGAGGTCGTCGAACTGGCCGCTGCGCACCGCCCAGATCAGCACGCCGACCACCGCCGCCGCGAAGGCGACGCCGAGGGGGACGAGGACGAAGACGATCTCCATGACCGGTTCCCGGGCGCTCCTCAGGCCGGTACCGGCGCCGAGCCCGGCGACGCGGCGGGGGCTTCGGTCGGGCGCGGATCGCGGGGTCGCCGCTCCCTGCGCAACCGCGAAGCCACCAGCACCACCGCCGCCGAGCTCGCCGACATGCCGATCGCCGCCAGCCACGGCGGCATCCGGCCGAGCGCGGCGAGCGGCAGGAAGATCGCGTTGTAGACGAGCGCCTGGGCGAGCCCGGCGCGAATCGTGCGCAGCGTCCGCGCCGCGCGCTCGAACGCGAAGGCGAGATCCTCCGGCCGCGACGAGACCAGGACCGCGTCGGCCGCGCTCGCCGCCATCCAGGCGCCGCCGCCCATCGCCACCGACACCGCCGCGCCGGAGAGCGCCGCGGCATCGTTGACGCCGTCGCCGACCATCGCCACGGTCCGGCCGCCGGAGGCGAGCTCGCGCACCCGCTCGAGCTTGCGCTCCGGAGTCGCCGCGGCCTCGAAGGCGACGCCGCCGAGCTCGCGGGCGATCCGCGCCACCGTGTCCAGGTGGTCGCCCGAGAGCAGGAAGACCTGGCGGCCCGTCCGGCGCAGCTCGGCGACCAGCTCGCGCGCCCCGGGGCGGAGCTCGTCGGCGAGCGCGAAGCGGGCGACGGTGGCGCCCGCGCAGGCGAGCAGGACCGGCGTCGTGCCGTCGATCGGCCTCGCGCCTCCGGGCTCGCGAACGGCACCCTCGGACTCCACCACGAAGTCCGGCGAGCCGAGCGCGCAGCGCGCGCCGGCGATCGTCGCTGTGACGCCGCGACCCGGCCGGTTGACGAGGTCCTCGACGGCGGGGATCTCGAGCCCGCAGGCCGCCGCACGGATCGCCGCCGCCAGCGGGTGCTCCGAGCCGCGCTCGAGCGCGGCCGCCACGCAGAGAGCTCGCTCGCGGCTCCAGCCGCGGGCGGTCTCGACCGCGACCAGTCGTGGTCGCCCCTCGGTCAGGGTTCCGGTCTTGTCGAAGACCACGACCTCGGCGACGGCGAGCGACTCGAGCGCGTGCGGGCGCGTCACCAGGAAGCCTCGGCGCGCCAGCGCGCCCGAACCGGCGGCGATCGCGAGCGGCGTCGCCAGCGCGAGGGCGCACGGGCAGGCGACCACCAGCAGCGCCACCACGACCGGCAGGACGCGTTCCGGCGCGATCGCCCACCAGGCGAGCGCCGCTCCCGCGGTCAGCACCAGCACCGACGCCGAGAAGCGCGCGGCGACCCGGTCGGCCAGGCGCGCGAGCGCCGGCCGCGAGCTCCGCGCGCGGTCCACGAGCCGGGCGAGCGAGGCCACCGCGGTCTCGGAGCCGGCCGCCGTCACCCGCAGGTCGACCGGGCTCTCGACGTTGATTGCCCCGGCCAGCACCCGCTCCCCCGTCGCGCGCGCCACCGGCAGGCTCTCCCCGGTGAGCACCGCTTCGTCGAACCTCGAGGCGCCGGCGGCGACGACGCCGTCGGCCGGAGACGCCTCGCCGGGCCGGATCCGTACCCGGTCGCCCGCGCCGAGCGCGGCGCTCGCCACCGACTCCTCGGCGCCGTCCTCTCCGAGCCGCGTCGCCATCGCCGGCACCGGCCGCTCCAGTCGCTCGACGTCGGCGAGCGCCTGGCGACGCGCGCCGTTCTCGAGCAGGCGGGCGCCGAGCAACAGGAAGATCAGCATCACCACCGAGTCGAAGTAGACCTCGCCGCGGCCGCTCCAGGTCGCCCAGACGCTGCCGAGGAAGGCGAGCCAGAGCCCGAGCGCCACCGGCACGTCCATGCCGACCCGGCCGTGCCCGAGGTCGTCGCGCGCGCCGGCCAGGAACGGCCGTCCGCAATAGACCAGCACCGGCAGCGTCAGCAACAGACTCCCCCAGCGGAAGAATCCTTCGAATTCCGGCTCGATGCCGAAGAAGTCGCCGGCGTAGAGCGCCTCCGAAAGCACCATCACCTGCATGCCCAGCGCGCCCGCCACCAGGAAGCGCAGCAGCCGGTCGCGCCGCTCGGCTTCGAGCGCGGCGCGCGAGCGCGCCGGATCGAACGGGTGCGCGGCGAGACCGACCTCGGCGAGCGCGGCGAGGATCGCGGCGAGACCGGTGCGCGCGGGGTCCCAGCGCACGTCCGCGCGCCGCGAGGCGAAGTTGACCTCCGCGCCGAGCACCCCGGGGCAGCGCGAGAGCCGCCGCTCCGCCAGCCAGACGCAGGCGCCGCAGCGCAGGTTGTCGAGCAGCAATGCCGCCTCGCGCGCCTCGCCGTCGGCGCGCACGAAGTCGCGCGCCACCTCGGGGCGGTCCCAGGCGCCGAGCCGCTCGAGCTCCGCCGGCACCAGCGCCGCGCCGGGGGCGGCCGGCTCGGTGCGGTGGCGGTAGTAGTCGACGAGGCCGGCGTCGAGGATGGCGTGCGCCACCGCGTCGCAGCCGGCGCAACAGAGTGGGTGGATCGCGCCGTCGAGCTCGAGACGCCACGGCGCGCCCGCCGGCACCGGCAGACCGCAGTGGTGGCAGGAGATCGCGGCCGCGGACATCGCGGGAAGTTACGGTCGGCGGACGCGATCCCGCGCCGCCCTCCGGAGGGAGAGGTCCACCACCCGTGCGGGTGGCCGTCGGCGCGCCGCGCGCCCCTAGATTTCAACCGATCCTGGCGGCGCACGGTGGTGCGCTCCGCCCGACCTGCGAGGAGAGCGCACCCCGATGACCGAGCCCGTGGAAACTTACAACCTGAAGGTCGTCCGCCAGTTCGCGGTCATGTCCGTGGTCTGGGCGGTGGTCGGCATGCTGGTCGGCCTCTGGATCGCGGCCGAGCTGATCTGGCCCCAGCTCGGCTTCGACCAGCCCTGGCTCTCCTACGGTCGCATCCGGGCGCTCCACACCAACGCGGTGATCTTCGCCTTCGGCGGCTCGGCGCTGTTCGCGACCTCCTACTACGTGGTCCAGCGCACCTGCCAGGCGCGCCTGTTCGCCGGCAGGCTCGCCGCCTTCACGTTCTGGGGGTGGCAGGCGGTGATCGTCGCCGCGGCGGTGACGCTGCCGCTCGGCATCACCAGCGCCAAGGAGTACGCCGAGCTCGAGTGGCCGATCGACGTCCTGATCGCCCTGGTCTGGGTCGCCTACGGGATCGTCTTCCTCGGCACGCTCTGGAAGCGGCGGGTCAAGCACATCTACGTCGCCAACTGGTTCTTCGCGGCGTTCATCCTGGGCATCGCGCTGCTGCACATCGTCAACAGCCTGGCGCTGCCGGTCTCCTGGACCAAGTCCTACCCGGTCTACGCCGGCGTCCAGGACGCCATGGTGCAGTGGTGGTACGGCCACAACGCGGTCGGCTTCTTCCTGACCGCGGCCTTCCTCGGGATGATGTACTACTTCGTCCCCAAACAGGCCGGTCGGCCGATCTACTCCTACCGCCTCTCGGTCGTCCACTTCTGGGCGCTGATCTTCACCTACATCTGGGCCGGCCCCCACCACCTGCTCTACTCGGCGCTGCCCGACTGGACGCAGTCGCTCGGCATGGTCTTCTCGCTGATCCTGATCGCGCCGTCGTGGGGCGGCATGATCAACGGCGTGATGACGCTGTCGGGCGCCTGGCACCGGCTGCGCACCGACCCGATCCTCAAGTTCCTGATCGTCTCGCTGTCGTTCTACGGCATGTCGACCTTCGAAGGGCCGATGATGTCGATCCGCACCGTCAACGCCCTGTCGCACTTCACCGACTGGACCGTCGGCCACGTCCACTCCGGCGCGCTCGGCTGGGTCGGGCTGATCTCGATGGGCTCGCTCTACTTCCTGATCCCGAAGCTCTGGGGGCGCGAGCTCCACAGCCTGAAGGCGTGCGAGATCCACTTCTGGCTGGCGACCGTCGGCATCGTCCTCTACATCACCGCGATGTGGGCGGCCGGCATCATGCAGGGGTTGATGTGGCGCGCGGTCGACGGCGACGGCAACCTGACCTACAGCTTCGTCGAGACGGTCGAGGCGATGCGCCCCTACTACCTGGTGCGCCTGGCGGGCGGCCTGACCTACTTCAGCGGCGTGCTGCTGATGGTCTGGAACCTCTGGAAGACCGTGCGCGGCGGGCGCTCGGTCGAGATGACCGTGCCGGCTCCCGCGCCGGCGGCGGCGTGAGCGGAGGGAGACGATGAGCTTCGAAAAGGCCCACGGCCGCTTCGAGAAGAGCGTCGGGCTGCTCGCGCTCGGCATCCTGCTGGTGATCAGCGTCGGCGGCTTCGTCCAGATCGTGCCGCTCTGGGCGATGAAATCGGTGACCGAGCCGATCGAGGGGCTCCTCCCCTACGGTCCGCTCGAGCTCGCCGGCCGCGACATCTACCTGCGCGAGCAGTGCATGGCCTGCCACTCGCAGCAGGTGCGCCCGTTCCGCGCCGAGACCGAGCGCTACGGCCACTACTCGGTGGCCGGCGAGTTCGTCTACGACCGGCCGTTCCAGTTCGGCTCGCGCCGGGTCGGGCCGGACCTGGCGCGCGTCGGCGGCCGCTACTCGGACGCCTGGCAGCGCGAGCACCTGCTCGATCCGCGCTCGCTGGTGCCCGAGTCGATCATGCCGGCCTACCCGTGGCTGGCCGAGACTCCGGCCGACGCCGCCACCATCCGGCGCAAGATGGAGGTGCTCCGCCGGCTCGGCCATCCGTACTCCGACGAGCAGATCGCGGCCGCGCCCGAGGCGCTCGCGGACAAGACCGAGCTCGACGCGCTGGTCGCCTACCTCCAGTCGCTCGGCACCGCGATCCGGAGCCAGCGGTGAGCGCGGTGGATCCGGCGATCGTGCAGGCGGTCTGGACGGTCCTGGCCTTCGCGGCGTTCGTGGGGATCGCGCTCTGGGCCGGGAGCCGGCGCGCCCGGCGCCGATTCGACGAGGCCCAGCAGCTCCCGTTCGAGGACGACGCGAACGCCCGGCCGGGTGAAGGAGGTTCGAAATGAGCGGCTTCGAAGGCGCCTTCTGGCCCTGGACCATCGGCCTCGTCACGATCGTCTCGATCGCGCTGTGCGCTCTCTTCCTGTGGTGGGCCAGCAACGGCCGGCCGCCGCGGGCCGACGAGATCGCCGACCACGTCTGGGACGGCGACCTGCGCGAGAACAACAACCCGCTGCCGGGCTGGTGGCGCTGGATGTTCTACGGCACCATCGTGATCGGCGCCGGCTACCTGGTGCTCTTCCCCGGCCTCGGCTTCTTCGAGGGAACGCGCAACTGGACCCAGGAGGAGAAGTGGCGGCGCGAGGTCGCCGACGCCGAGGCGCTCTACGCGCCGATCTACCAGCGCCTCGGCGCGATGTCGATCGAGCAGCTCGCGACCGACGCCGACGCCCGCCGCATCGGCGAGCGGCTCTTCCTCAACCACTGCACCGCCTGCCACGCCTCGGACGCCCAGGGCGGCGTCGGCTACCCGTCGCTTCGCGACAGCGAGTGGCAGTGGGGAGGCACGCCCGAAGCGATCGAGACCACGATTCGCGACGGACGCCAGGGGGTGATGCAGGCCTGGGGCGAGCCGCTCGGCGCCGAGGCTGTCGACCAGCTCACCCACCACGTCCTGACGCTCGCCGGCCGCGAGGCCGACGCCGAGAAGGCGGCGAAGGGCCAGGAGCTGTTCCAGACCTTCTGCTTCTCCTGCCACCGGATGAGCGGCCAGGGCAACCCCGCGGTCGGCGGCCTCGACCTGACCGACGACCTCTGGCGCTGGGGCGGCTCGGAAGGGACGATCCGCGCCACCATCGCCGGCGGCCGCCAGGGGGTGATGCCGCCGCACGGCGACCTGCTCGGGCCGGAGAAGATCCGCCTGCTCGCGGGCTACGTCTACGGTCTCGGCGGAGCGAAGTGAGCGCGGCCGACCAGCGCGGCTACTTCTCGCGCCACGTCAAGGTCCACCCGCGCATCGTCGATGGGCGTTTCGCGCGGCTGCGCGTCGCGGCATTGTTCGCCACCCTCGGCGTGCTCTACGGCGTCCCCTGGCTGACCTGGGGAGACCGCCCGGCGATCTGGCTCGACCTGCCCCATCGGAAGTTCCACCTGTTCGGCCTGGTGCTCTGGCCCCAGGACCTCATCTACCTGACCGCGCTGCTGGTCTCGGCCGCGCTCTTCCTGTTCCTGGTCACGGCTCTCGCCGGCCGGATCTGGTGCGGCTACGCCTGCCCGCAGACGGTCTTCACCCAGATCCTGGTCTGGATCGAGCGGCTCTTCGAGGGGGACCGTGCGCGCCAGCTCCGGCTCGCGCGGAGCGGCTGGACCGTCGAGCGCGTCGCGCGCCAGGGGGCGAAGCTGCTGTTCTGGACCGCGGTCGCGCTCTGGACGTCGCTTTCGGCGATCGGTTGGTTCGTGCCGATCCGACGGCTGCTGCCCGATCTCGCGGCCGGCACGGCGCATCCGGCGACCTGGTTCTTCACAGGGCTGTCGACCGTCGCGATCCTGCTCTTCGCCGGCAAGATGCGCGAGCAGGTCTGCATCTACATGTGCCCGTACGCGCGCTTCCAGAGCGCGATGTTCGACCAGGACACCCTGATCATCTCGTACGACGCCGGGCGCGGCGAGCCGCGCGGTCCGATCGGCCGCGCCCCGGAGCGCGGCGACTGCGTCGACTGCACGCTGTGCGTCCAGGTCTGCCCGATGGGCATCGATATCCGTGACGGCCTGCAGTACCAGTGCATCGCCTGCGCCGCCTGCATCGACGCCTGCGCACCGGTGATGGCCAGAGTCGGTCGCCCGAGCGGCCTGGTGCGCTACACCACGCTCGCCGCGCTCGAGGGGCGGGGCGCCCGCCTGGCGCGGCCCCGCGTCCTGATCTACTCGACGCTGATCTCGGCGGTCGTCCTGGCGCTCACCGTGGCGCTGGTGCGGCGCGTGCCGCTCGAGCTCGACGTGCTGCGCGACCGCACCGCCAGTTACCGCGAGAGCCGCGACGGCGAGATCGAGAACGTCTACCGCCTGCGCGTGCTCAACATGGACCAGCGCGACCACCTCTATCGCCTGGAGGTCGAGGGACCGGAGGGCGCCAGCGTCGACTACCGCGCCGAGGAGCTCCGGGTCGGCGCCGGCGAGATTCGCGACGTCGCGGTGCGGGTGCGCATCCCGCCCGAGAGCCTCACCGAGCGCAGCACCGAGATCGAGCTCGAGCTCGAGGCCATCGACGACGAGCGGATCGAAGTCCGCGAAGGGTCGCGCTTCCTCGGCCCTCGCCCCGCCGCCCGCCCGTCCGGAGAACGCTCGTGAACGAAGAAGCTCCGTCCCGCCGCCGCTTCAATCCGGCGGCCTGGCTGCTGATCCTGCTGCCGGCGAGCTCGGTGGTGGCCGGCCTGGCGACCGTCGTCCTCGCCTTCTCGGTCTTCGACGGCGTCGTGGTCGACGACTACTACGCGCGCGGCAAGGCGATCAACCGGGTGTTCGCGCGCGACCGCGCCGCGGCCGAGCGCGCGCTCGAGGCGCGGGTCGAGACCGATCCCGCGACCGGCGAGCTGGAGGTCGCGATCGCTTCCGCCGCCGGGACGCTCCCCGACCGGCTCGAGCTGTCCTTCCTCCACGCCACCCTCGGCGGCCGCGACCGCCGCGTCGCCCTCGAGCGCGCGGCCGACGGCGCCTATCGCGGCCGCGTCGAAGCTCTCGCGCGCGGCCGCTACCATGTCCAGCTCGAGACCGCCGAGTGGCGCCTGGTCGGCGTGCTCGCTTCGCCCGCCGAGCGCGGCTGCCAGCTGGCACCGGCGCTCTGACGCGATGCCCGACGCCGGTCTGCTCGGCCTCCTGCTCGCCGGCTTGCTCGGCTCCGGCCACTGCTTCGGCATGTGCGGCGGCATCGCCGGCTCGTTCGCCCTGGCGGGCGACCGCGGCGGACGTCGGCCTCGACTCGCCGCGCTGCTCGCCACCAACGCCGGCCGGATCGCGACCTACGCCGCGCTCGGCGCCGTCGCCGGCGCGGCCGGCGCGGCGGCGGTCGCGGTGCTGCCGCCGTCGGCTGCCCGCCTGATCGCGCGCGGCGTTGCCGCGCTCTGCTTCGTCGCGCTCGCGCTCTACCTGGCGGGGATCCCGACCCTGGTCGCGCCGATCGAGCGCCTGGGCGGGCGCCTCTGGAAGCGGGTCGCGCCGGCGGCGTCCCGCCTGCTCGCGACGCGATCGCTCGGTGGCCGCGCGGCGCTCGGTGCCGTCTGGGGACTGCTCCCCTGCGGACTGGTCTACACCTCGCTCATCGTGGCCGCGACCGCCGGCTCGCCCGCGGGCGGCGCCCTCGGCATGCTCGCCTTCGGGCTCGGCACCCTGCCGGCGCTGCTCGCCGCCGGTCTGGCATCGACCGCGGTCGCGCGCTTCGCGCGCGCCCCATGGACTCGGCGCGCCGCCGCCGTCGTCTACCTCGCCGCGGCGGTCTGGCTGGTCGCCGGCGCGGCGCACCATCCCTCGGTGCCCAACGCCCTGCCCGCCTGCCACACCTCCGGCGCCGCCGACGGATGAGGACAGCGCGCGGCTAGACTCCGCGCGATGTCGGCCGCTCCCCTCGTCGTCGCCCTCGACTTCGCCTCCCCGCGCGCCGCGGTCGCCGTGGCACGCGGCGCCGTGTTGCTGGCCACGAGCGACGAGCCGCGTTCCGCGGGCGAGGGTCCCGAGCCCTTGGTCCTGATCGAGCGCGCGCTCGCCGCCGCGGGTACGGCGGTCGGCGACGTCGGCGGCTGGGTCGCCCTCGCCGGCCCGGGCAGCTTCACCGGCCTGCGCATCGCTTGCGCCACCGCGCTCGGGCTCGCGCAGGCGACCGGGCGGCCGGCACTCGGCGTCGATACGCTCGAGGCGCTCGCCCTCGCAGCGCCCGCCGGAGCGGGCACCGTGCTCGCCGCGGTCGACGCGCTGCGCGGCGAGTGGTTCGTCGCCGGCTTCCGGCGCGGCCCCGCGCTCGACGTCGAGGGCCTCGAGCAAGCGCGCCTCTCGCGCGCGGCCGACGTCGACCTCGCGGGTGTCGACCTCGTCGTCGGCCACGGCCTCGGGGGGCTGATGGCAGCCGCGGGAGTGGCCGGACCGACGCCCGCCCTCTGCGAACCGGCCAACGCTGCCGCCACCGTCGCGTGCGCCGCCAGCCTCGGCCGCTGGCCCTGGACCCACGACCTGCTCGTCCGCCCGCGCTATCTGCGCGCCCCGGCGACGAGCTCGCCGAAGTGAGCGCACTTCGAGATCTCCGGATCCGACGGGGCCGCAGCCGCGACCTCGGGCTCCTGGCGGCGCTCGAGGCGGTTACCTTCGACCGCCCCTGGAGCATGGCCCAGCTCAGCGCGCAGCTCGCCGGCAGGAACACCGCCATCTGGCTCATCGATGTCATGCCAGATGGCCAGCGTCGCGTGGCGCCGCCGCTCGCCTACGCGCTCTTTCTCCTCCTGCCCGAAGAAGCCGAATTGCTGCGCGTCGCCACTCGCCCCGAAGATCGGGGGCACGGCCTGGCCGCTCGCCTCCTGAATCGCGCTCTCGACGTCCTGGAGCGTTCCGGCCGCCCCCGGGCGTACCTCGAAGTGGCGAGCGACAACGTCTCCGCTCGGTCCCTCTACGAACGTCTCGGCTTCTCGGTCTCGGGGCGCAGACGCGGCTATTACGCCGACGGCTCCGATGCCTTGACGATGTCGCGCGGACCGGTCGAGAACGGTTGAGGCTCCCGGAGGCGGGTGCTATCCTGCCGGCCGACCCACCTGCCGTGCGAACGCCTTCGCGAAAGGAGGGGCTCATGCCGATTCCCGCCGACCTCAAGGAAGAGATGCTCCGGAGTCACGACGAGTACCGGCGTCTCCACGACGAGCACCACGAGTGCGAGAACCGCCTCGCCGAGCTCGCCCACAAGACGCTGCCCGATCCGGAGGACGAGGTCGAGGAAAAGCGGCTGAAGATCCACAAGCTCGCGCTCAAGGACCGGATGGAGGAGCTCCTGCGCGAGCAGCGCGCCGCCGCGCCGGCCTGAGCCGCGGCTGCCGCACCGCCGTACCCATGAGATTCGCCAAGGAGGCCTGGCCGTTCGTCGTTCCGTTCCTCCTGGCTGCCGGAGGGCTCTACGCCTTCCGCCGGCCGGGGTGGGCCACCGGCCTGCTCGTGGTCGGCCTCCTCGTCCTGCTCTTCTTCCGTGACCCCTCCCGCCGCTTCGACGGTCCGGCGGGGGTCGCGATCGCACCGGCCGACGGCAAGATCACCGAGATCAAGGTGGTCGAGGACCCCGAGATCGGCCCCGGTCGCCACCGGCGCATCGTCACCTTCCTGTCGGTCTTCGACGTCCACGTCCAGCGCTGCCCGGTGGACGGGAAGGTGGTCCATTCGGAGCTGCGCCGCGGGCTCAAGCTCGCCGCATTCAACCCGGACGTCGGCGAGAAGAACGAGGGACACACCAACGTCTTCGTGACCGCGGACGGCACTCGCGTCGGCGTGCGCCAGCTCGCCGGACTGATCGCGCGTCGCGTCGTCTCCTGGATCGGCGCGGGCCAGGAGAAGCGGCGCGGCGACCCGCTCGGTGTGATCAAGTTCGGCTCGCGCGTCGATCTGTTCGTCCCCGAGAGCTGGGAGGTGCTGGTGAAGGTCGGCGACCGCGTGCGCAACGGCGAGACGCCGATGGCCCGGCCGGCAGGCACCATTCCCGCCGCGGAGGCTACGCCGTGACCTCCACCCGGACCGTGCCGCCGCCGCTGCGCCGCGGCGCCTTCATCCTGCCGAGCCTGTTCACGATCGGCAACATCTTTCTCGGCTTCTTCGCCATCGTTCTGGCGTTGCAGGGACGCTTCGAGCGCGCCGGCTTCTGCATCCTGCTCGCCGCGGTGCTCGACTTCCTCGACGGCAAGATCGCGCGCATGACCGGCACCGAGAGTGAGTTCGGTCGCGAGTTCGACTCGCTCGCGGACGTGCTGACCTTCGGCATGTCTCCGGCACTCTGCGCCTGGGCCTGGGGGCTGCACGAGCTCGGCCGCGCCGGCTGGCTGGTGCCGCTGTTCTACGTGGTGGCGACGTCGGTCCGCCTGGCGCGATTCAACGTCCAGGTGTCGCGGGTCGACAGCCGCTGGTTCGTCGGGCTCCCCTCGCCCGCCGCCGCCGGGACCATCGCCTCCTTCCTGCTGGTCGGCGTCTCGCGCGACTGGCGGCCGTGGATGAACGGCGCGATGGCGGCGATGCTGATCACGCTCGGGCTGCTGATGGTGTCGACCTTCCGCTTCTGGAGCCTGAAGGCGCTCGACTTCCGCCAGCCGCGGAGCTACCGCATGGCGCTGCCGCTCGCCGCCGTGATCCTGCTGCTCGCCTTCTGGCCCGAGCGTTTCTTCCCCGGCTTCGCGGTCGCCTACGCCGCCTCGGGTCCGCTGATGTGGCTGTTCGGTCGCTTCTCGCGACCCGGGCGGGTGAGCAGCGCCGACACGGCGACCCGCAAGCTCCCCCCGGAGCAGCCGTGAGAGTCGCTGCCGTCGTTCATCCGACGACGCTCCTGGGCAAGGAGCTGCGCGAGCGGCTCGAGACGCGCGCCGACCTGTGCACGGAACTGCGTCTGCTCTCCGACGACGAGGAGGAGGTCGGCCAGGTCACCGAGGCTGCAGGAGCCGCTGCTTTCGTCTCCCGGCTGGACGACGACTCGCTCGACGGTGTCGACCTGTTCTTTCTCTGCGGCGACATCGAACGTGACCGCGCGACGCTTGCGCGCCTGCCGCGCACCGCGGTCGCGGTGCTGCTGTCGCACGGCGCCACGGTCGACGACGCCCCGGCCGCCGTCGGCGGCGTCGGTGCCGAATCGCTCGCCGGTCAGCAGCTGGCGCTGTCGCCGCATCCGGCCGCGGTGGCGCTGGTGCTGATGCTCGACGCACTCGCCGGCTTTCGGCCGCGGCGGGCGACGGCGACGGCGATCGTGCCGGTTTCGAAGTTCGGCGAGCGCGGCATCGACGAGCTGTTCGAGCAGACGCGCGGCATCCTCGCCTTCTCCGGCACGCCGCGCGGCAAACTGTTCCCGACGCAGGTCGCCTTCAACCTGTTGCCCTCGACGGAGGATTCTTACGAGGTCGAGCGCGCCGCGCGTCAGGCGCTGGGAGGTGATGTCGACCTCTCGGTCCAGCTCGTCCAGGGCGGGATCTTCCACGGCGTCGCGGTGAGCCTGCGCGTCGAGCTGGCGGAGCCGGCGACGCCGGCCGACGTGCGCAAGCGGCTGGGCGCGGCGCGCGCGATCTCGCTCGCGCGCGATCCGCGCAAGGTGGGTCCGGTGGCCGCCGCCGGCGAGGAGTCGCTGCTGGTCGGCGAGGTGCGCGCGGCGGGCGAGCCGGGCGCCTTCTGGGTCTGGGCGACGATGGACAACCTCGTGCGCGGCGGAGCGCTCAACGCGCTCGACCTCGCCGAGGCGATGCTCGCGGCCGGTCGCCCCAGCTGAGCGCCGGCCGCGCCCGCGACGCTCTACTCCGCGCCGCCGCCTTCGGCTTCGACCACCAGCGGATTGCGCGACAGGTAGTCCTCGACGAAGATCAGGTTGCTGCCGGCGCGCTCGACCAGCGCGAGCAGCTGGTCCATCAGGGTGATCTCTTCGAGCTGCTCGGTGACGAACCAGTCGAGGAATCGCTGCGCGATGTAGTTGCGGTCCTCCTTGGCGACGTCGACCAGGCCGTAGATCTGCTCGGTGACCGTCCGCTCCCAGTCGAGCGACAGGCGAACCGCCTCGGCGGCGTTGGCGAAGTCGGTGCGCGGCGCCGACACCGCCGGGATCTCGACCTTGCCGCCGAGGTCGACCACGAACTTGACGAACTTGAGCGCGTGCTGGCGCTCCTCGTCGGCCTGCCGGTAGAAGAACTGCGCCAGCTGCGGCAGGTTCTCGGCGTCGAAATAGGCCGCGATCGAGACGTACTGCAGCGACGCGTGCATCTCGTTGCCGATCTGGCCGTTGAACGCGCTCACCAGGCGCTGGCTGGCGAGCACCGCGGGGTTCTTGTGGAGACCTTTGAGCGACTTCTTCGCCATGGGTCCTCCTTTCGTGGCGCGATCTTACCGTTACCCCCTCCGAAGGGCGCTACACCTCGGCGTTCGTGGGTGGCCGGGGCTGCGACTCCTCCTCTCCGCTACGGTCGGTACCCCGGGTATCGGAAGAGACACTGGATGTCGGGGCCCCCCGCCACTTCGCTCCGAGGAGGAATCGCAGCCCCGGCCTCGGAGCGCTCGTGGACGACGGCGCGCTCGACTACGACTTGCAACTCGACCGTCCTTTGGTCCATCGCCGGGAGCTGCACGGCCGCTCCGAGGCCGGGGGCGTGCTCCTTCCTCGCGCGAAGTGGCGG
>BTUO01000013.1:0-36597 GCA_045862895.1 Acidobacteriota bacterium | reverse complement strand
TTCGGAAAGGGGTTTGCCGGCATGGTCGAGGGCTGGAATCACGATGGCGACGACGTAGCGGAGGCGGTGAATCTGTTTGGGGCGTTCGCTCTTCATGCAAGCGTCCCTCGGGTAAAGCGGCGCCGCGTCTCGCCCCGCGAGGCCGCCTGAAGCCTCTGAGGGGAGTTTGAGGTACCAGGTACCAGTTTGTCAAGGCGCCGGCGGGCGGGTCCTCAGGAGAGCAGGCCGCGCTCGGCCATGGAAACCGAAGCCTGGGCGGAAGCGATCACCAGGTGATCGACGAGGCGGACGCCGACGAGCTCGCAGGCCTCGGAGAGGCGGCGGGTGAAGGCGATGTCCTCGGCCGACGGAGTCGGGTCGCCGCTGGGGTGGTTATGGAAGACGATGACGGCGGCGGCGTTGAGGAGAAGGGCGCTCGCGAGCACGCCGCGAGGCTCAACGGCCGCGCGGTTCAAGGTGCCGCGATAGAGGATCGACTTTCCGATGAGGGCGTGCTTGGTGTCGAGGAAGAGGGCGCCGAAGGCCTCGTAGGGCTCCTGGTCCAGGTGCTCGGCGAGCCAGCGCGCGACGGCGCGGGGATCGGAGAGGCGGGGAGGCTCGGTGCCGAGCTCCGCGGCGTAGGCGGCCTCGGGCTCTCGAACGAGCGACAGGCGGTAACGAGCGACGGTGGTGGTGGTTTGGACGCGGTCGCCCTTGCGCGGGTCCGGTGTGTCGGCGAGCTCGAACTCCAGTTGTTGCGTCGGGATCGTCATTTTTCGTCGGTCTCCTGGTCGTGGTGTCCGCGTCCTCGCAATCGGGGACGGGGACACCACGACCAGGGGCCGCGGACGCGCAGAGCGCGCGCCGAGAGGAAGTGGTGCGAAGCGCTCGCGGCGGGCGTGACAGGCGCAGCCTGGCGCGACGGACGAAGCGGAGCGGCCAGTGGGCGCGCGCGAAGCGCGGGGAGAGATCCCGTGCCTGCGGCTGATATCGCTGCTTCGCGAAAGCCTCGCGGCCCGCGCGCGGCCGGGCACCGGCCGCCAACGGCATTCTAAGTCGAGTCGTCCGGCGCCCGCCGGGCGCGCCGGCGACGTCGCCGGCGGCGCGGAGGAGGGAAGGTCTCTGGCAGCGAGCTCGAGCAGCTGCTCGCCGGCGAGATCTCCGCAGGCTCGGACCCCCCCGGACCCCCCCGGCCGTCGCCCTGCCGCCTGCGGAAAGCCGCTGGGGAACGCGGCTTTCCGCAGGCTTGGACCGCTTCGGCGCGGCCCGCAGCAGAGCTGCGGACCCAGCGCGCCGGCGGCCCACAGTGCGCCGGCCACGACGACGAGCTCGAGGGACCCAACGAGGCGGCAAGACGACCGCGCAAGGCTTCGCCATCATGACGTCGCGAACGCGAGTGGGACACCCGGGCGGTGCGAAACCTCTCGGGGGCGGCTGCGAGCCAGCGGGCGACGGTCGATCGCGGCGCGCCGATCGCCACAGCGATCGCGCGCAGGCTCTGGCCAGCCCGCCGACGGCGGAGGGCCTCGGAGGCGAGGCTCCGGCGCTGGGCGCGGAGCGCGGCGCGGGTGGGGCGCTCCTGGGCCCGGCGGCGGCGCTCGGCGCGAAGGCGGGCCGCTTGGCGCCGCCGCTCGAGCCGGCGCGCTCGAGCGCGATCGCGGTCGGGGTCGAGCTCGAGGAGGCCGAGGACGTCGACCTCGGCCGACGTCGGCGCCAGGAGCGCACGAAGAGCGGCCGCCGAAGGGGCGCGGCAGCGCCCCTCGGCGTGGTACCTCAAGACCGCCTGCGCGCGCGCCAGGGCCTCGAGCGGGCTCCAGGCGGCCCATCGGCGGCCGTCGGCGACGATCGCGGCCCGTAGGGCCTCCTGGCTCGCGGCGAGGGTGCCGCGGAGGCACCACAGCGGGAAGAGCACCAGGTCGCGGCGGCCGGGCTCGAGGCCGCCGCGGTGGTCGAGGAGCGCGGAGGCCTCGGCGAGCAGCTGCTCGACAGGCCGGCGGCGGCCGCGGCGGGCGCGCTCGGCGATCCAGCGCCCCAGGGCGCGGCGATCGCCGGCGACGTCGTCCGGGATCGCCTCGGCGCGCTCGGCCGAGATCTCGCGCGCCGTGGCCAGTTGGCGCGGCGTGGGCGCCGCGCACGGCGCCGCGGTGCGGCGCTCGAGCTCGAGCGCGCGGACGGCCGGCCGAGTGAGGGGGAGCGCGGCCGCCGCGAGCTCGTCGAAGGTGACGACGTCGCCGGCGACGAGGACGGCCGCGCGGCGGCCGCTCTTGCGGTTGACGGTGCCCGGCAGGCGCAGGATCCGCACCGGATCGAGGGTCACGGCCGGATCCGGCCGGAAAGCCCGCAGAAGGCCGTCCAGCGCGGTTTGCACCGCCTTCCAGCGGGGAAGGGCCGAGGGGAGGATCCCGCCGGCGAACCGCCAGACCAGCTGGAGGCCTCGGCCGGTGAAGACGATCGTCGGTCGCGGGATCCTGGCGGCCTCGAGGACCTCGAGGACGCGGCGCGCGAGCTCGTCCGGCTCGAGGCCGGCGAGCGCGGGGTCGCGGTACGTGTCCAAGTCCAGGTAGCAGGCACGGAGCAGCTGCAGGTGCTCCGGCGTGGGTCGCAGCTGGCCGTCGCGTTGCACGAAGTAGTGCGGGCAACCGTAGGCGTCCTCGGCTCCCTCGAGCGCGGCGGCCGCCGAGGCCTCCTCGGCGGCGCCGACCCAGCGCTGGGCGGCGACGTCGCCGGCGGCGCCGAGCTGCACGAACCGCAGGCGCGCCCGCCGCGAGGCGGGGCGCGGCGCCCGGAGGGCGGCCGGCGGGTGGGTTTGGGGGGCTAGGCCTGGCGCCATCGCCCCGGTTGAGGTGCTCTCCGGCCAGTCACGTGGCCGTCACCTCCCGGGGGTTGCGCCGCTGCGGCGGGCAGAGTACACTTCACCCGCTCACAGTTCGGGCCCATCGCGCCACCACGACGCAACCCCGACTGTACCTGCGGCCGGCTCGTGACCGGCCGTTTCCTTTTTGTGCGCTGTTGCCGGCGTCACGCGCGCCGGTCAGCGTCCTACAGCACTAGCTGACAGTCCTTCGGCGGCCCGCTCGTGACGGGCCGCGAAACGGCTTCCGCTCTTCGCGGTTTCGCGCGGGGCACACAGCTCGCGCTTGGCCGGCCGTCGGCCTTTCCTTCGTCACTACTGCACAACAGATTGTACTCCCTCGCGGGAGGGGTACCACCGCTTGCGTGCTGCGCTGGGCCCGTGCAAAAAAGAAAAGGCCCGTTACCTGGTGCCACCGACGTCGCGGCTCCGCGAAGGCCTCGCGGCCCGCGCGCGGCCGCCAGCCGGCCGCGTGGTGATGACGTCTCGTCGTCAGCCCAGCGCACCACCAGCTCGCCGTTGCGCGCGAGCACGACGTCGCAGAGCTCGCGCAGCAGCAGGCGCGCCCTGGGCGAGGGAGCGACGGGCAGCTCGAGCTGAACGCGCCCGAGTCGATCGACTCCGAAGCTCTCGATGGCGCGCTCGAGGACCGCCAGGTCCTCGGCGGCGCCCAGGGCCTCGCACGCCTCGAGGAGTCTCCGGAATCTGGGCGACCACGGGTCCCCCTCGTCGGGCCTGTGCGGGCTGTGGGCGGCCGCGGAGCCGTCCAAGCGCGAGCTTGCGAGCGCGTCAGGCTGCATCAGGCCTTGGTGTCCTCGTCGTCGTCGAGCGGAGCCGACGCGCGGTGCTGGTGCTCGAGCTCCGCGTCGTGCTGCGTCGCCGCGAGGCCTCGCATGTACTCGAACGCAAGCTCGCCGAAAATGCGCGCATGCTCGGGCGTGATCACCCAGGCGGGGAGCACGCGCTCGAGTACTGCCTCGCGGAAGAGCGCGAGCGGCTCGACCTTCAGCCGAAAGGTGTGGGGCCAGGGCCGCCGGTTGACCTCGACGTAGTCGCGCGCAACGAGGTCCTCCAGCGCGCCTTTGGTGGAAGCCGCGAGGCTGGCGCGATCGCGCACGGTGGCGGGGTGGAGGTGCTGTTCCATCCAGATCGCCAGGTCTGGCGCGGAAACGGGGCCGTCGAAGTGGCTGAGCGCGAACAGCAAGCGCCAGTGGTGCGGCGTGACGGGTCCGCTGGGCGTTTTGCGCGGCTTGCCCAAACGATAGGCAGGTCGTCGTCGCTGAGTCATGGGGGGCGGGGAGGCCTCTCGGGCGGACGGTGAGTCGGTGTGTTGGGCCCCGACATTACCGGATGATGCGCCTCCGGCCGCCGCATTCGCGGCGGCGTTGGGGGTCGCGTGGGTCGACCCCCTGCGCGAAACGTCGGCCGGAGAAGCGCTCTCGCTCGGCCTCCCGCGCTCGCCGGCGACGTCGTCGCCGGCTCCGAGGATCTCGAGGTCCTCGACCAGGTCCTCGGTCATCGCCCTTTCCGCAGCGTGGTCTTGCGCGGCTTCGCCGCGCTGCGCGCTGTCGTGGTGCGCAGTGCGACGGAGCGCGCAGTGCTCGACGCCTCGCCGGCGATCGCCGGCTTGCCGTCCTGGTCGTCGAACGTCGCCTTGCAGCCCTCCCGCCACCGCGAGCAGCCCCAGAAAAAGCCGCTCTGATCCTTCCGCCGAATGCGCCGCAAGCGGCCCTCGCCGCAGCGCGGGCACTCGGGCCCCGCGAAGAGCGTGGGGGCGGGCGCTGCGGCCGCGCCGCCGGCGACGGCCGCGACCTGGTCGACCACCAGGCGCACCTGGCCGCCGAGGAAGTGCGCGGGGTCGCTCTCGCCGCGCTCGATCGCCGCGAGCTCGCGGCCCCAGAGGGCAGTCAAGCGCGCGCTCTTGACCTCCTCGGGAAGGCTGTCGATCGCGCCTCGGCCGAGCGTCGTGCTCACGATCTGCTTGCCGTTGAGGTCGAGGAAGCCCTTGCGTTTGAGCTCTCCGATGATCGCGGCGCGCGTGGCGACGGTCCCAATGCCGTCGCCCTCGCGCAGGACGCGCTTGTCCTCGGGATCGTCGACGTACTTGTGAATCTCCGCCATGGCCTTCTGCAAAGTGCCCTCGGTAAACCGCGCCGGTGGCTTGGTCTTCTTCTGCGCGGCTTGCGCCTCGAGCGATCGCACGGGATCGCCCACGGCGACCGGCGGCAAGGCCTGCGCCGGCTCCTCGTCGCCGGCAGGCTTCTCCTCATCGGCGGGTTCCTCGCCGACGACGACGCGCCAGCCCGGGACGGTGACGGTCCGCCCGGTGGCGCGCCAGGTCTCGCCGGCGAGCTCGAGCTCGACCGTCGCGGCCAAGAACTCGTGGTCCGGGTGGAACTGCGCGACGAACGAACGAGCCACCAACTCGTAGAGGTCCCGCTCGATGCGGGACCAGGCGCCGGCGGCCGCGGCCTTGCGCGTCGGCACGATCGCATGGTGCGCCGTCACCCTCGAGTCGTCGTAGGCGGCACTCTTGCGGTCCAGGTCGGCCTCGCCGACCGCGCCGGCGAGGGCGGGAAGCGTGGTGCCGATCGCGGCGAGAATGCGCGCCGCGTCGCCGTGCTGCGACTCGGGGAGGTGCGACGAGTCCGTGCGCGGGTAGGTCAAGTGTCCGGCGTCGTAGAGCGCTTGCAGAGCCGCGAGCGTGTCGCCGGCGCCGTGGCCATGAACGGCGGAGGCCTTCGCGGTGAGCGTCGTCAGGTTGAACAGCGCCGGCGGCCCCTGGCGTTTCGGCTCGAGACTGGCCAGGCTGACGCGCCCCGGCGCGCCGGAGGCTGCGGCCGCGAGTCTCGTCGCGAGCTCGCGATCGACGAGCCGGCCGGCACCGTCGAGCCCGGGCATGGCTTCTCGCGCCTTCCAGCGGGCGCGAAAGCGCCCCTGGGCGT
Organism: Acidobacteriota bacterium; assembly: GCA_045862895.1. Classification (GTDB taxonomy): domain Bacteria; phylum Acidobacteriota; class Thermoanaerobaculia; order Multivoradales; family JAGPDF01; genus JACTMI01. Next base: position 30,822 of record BTUO01000013.1, on the reverse strand, counting down.
GCTCGACTTCGACGGAGAGCAGGAAGTAAGGCTCCGCGCGAAAGGCTTCGATCGCGCGATCGCGCGCAACGACGAGCGCGAGCGTCGGCGTCTGGACGCGGCCGACGGAGAGGAGCACGTCGGCCCCGGCGCGGCGAGCGTGAAGCGTGAACGCCCGCGAGAGATTCATGCCGATCAGCCAGTCCGCCCGCTGGCGAGCGCGGGCGGATTCGCGCAGCCCGGCAAACTCACCGTTCGGCCGAAGTCGCGCGATCGCGGCGCGGATGGAGTCGGAGTCGTTCGCCGACAGCCACAGCCGCCGTACCGGCGCGTCGGCGCGGAAGTGCTCGAGGACCTCGTCGACGAGCAGCTGCCCCTCGGCGTCCGGATCGCCGGCGTGGATGATCTCGCCGGCCTGGGGGAGGAGCTGCTCGAGCACGGCGAGCTGGTCCTTCGCGCCATCGCGCGGGAGCAGCTGCCAGGCCTCGGGAAGAATCGGCAGCGCCTCGAGCGACCAGCGCGCGAGCGCCGGGTCGTATGCCTCGGGCGGTGCCGGCTCGAGCAGGTGCCCGTAGCACCAGGTCACCAGGTCATCGCCGGCACGAAGGAAGCCCGCCTCGCGCACGGGGCGCGAAGCGAGTTCGCCGGCGATCGCCGCGGCGACCTTGGGCTTCTCGGCAAGCCAGAGTCGCATGCTAGGCGTCCTCCTCGAGGAGCTCGTCGTCCTCGTCATTGGCGACGTCGCCGGGCGACAGGGGTAGCATCGCGTGGTTCCGCAAACAGACCGGGGGCGGCGGCGAACCGACCTCCCCGCCGGGTGCCGCCGCCCCCCGGCCTTGACCGCCACACGCGGTCGTTTCACTGCGGAGCCGGCCGCCGGCCGAGCGAAGGGACGCCGGCGGCCAGGCACCTCGAGAATCGCCGGTCAAGGCGACGCCGAGGCAAACGAGCGCAGCCGCCTGGTCGCGCGGCAACTCGGCGCCGCAGGAGCAGCGGTGGACGCGCTCGGAAAGTTCCTTTTTCGCGACCGCGCCGCAGCTAGGGCACCGCTGCGACGGCTTCACGGTCTTCGTGTCCACCTCGACGAACGGCACGCCGGCCTCCTGGGCCTTGTAGCGCAAGAGGGCGAGGAGCGTCGCCGGCGCGGTGTCGAGAATCGCTCGGTTCAAGCCGGCCTTCTGCGCGACGTGCGTGCCCGGTTCCTCGACGGTGCCCGCGGCCGAGCGGGTCAGGTTCTTCGTCGCGAGCTTCTCGGTGGCCAGGAACGAAGCGCGCGCGACCAAGTCGGCCGAGACCTGGTGCAGAAAGTTCGTACGGCGATTGCGGATCTTCTCGTGGAGCCGGTGGACGGCGAGCTTCGCCTTCGCTCGCCGGCGAGAGCCCTTTCTCTTCCGCGCGACGACTTGCTGCGCGGCCGCGAGCTTCTCGAGATCCCGCTCGAGGAGCCGCGGATTCTCGATCGTCGAACCGTCCGAAAGCGTTGCAAAGTGCGCAACGCCCCAATCGAGGCCCAGGGCCTCGGAGCCACCGCGACGCTCGGGGTGGCACTCGAGAACGATGCTGGCGTACCACTTGCCCGCACGACGGAGGATCGTGCAGGTCTTCATCCGGCCGAGCGTGCGCGCTCCGCCGCGCACCCGAATCGAGCCCACGTTCGCGAGCTCGAGCCGGCCGTGCTTGCCGTCTTGGCGCGGTGTCCAGCGCCAACCGGTCTGCGTGTAGGTCCAGCCCGGAAAGTCGCGCCAGGCGCGGAAGCGGGGGAAGCCGGCGGGGCCGTTGCCGGTGCGGACCCGCCGAAAGAACGCTTGGTACGCGAGAGCGACGCGCTTCAAGGTCTGCTGAATCGCCTGGGCGTTGAGGGGGATGATGTCCGGGCGAAGCTTTCGGAGCGCGGGGACTTCGAGGACCTGGTCGAAGAAGGTGAGGCTCTTCCGTGCGACGCGCCATGCCTCGCGGCGTTCCTCAAGCGCGGCGTTGTAAAGCTCGCAGTGCAAGCGCAGAAAGGTCAGAAGCTGCTTCTCCTGCGTGACACTCGGGTAGAGCCGGAGCGTGGCGCGGCGGCGTTCGAAGGCGGCCGCCGAATGAATTTTGTGCCCGCGCGCGGCCGGAGCCGAGCGCTTCGCGCGATGCGGCGGTGTCGCCGCGCCAGGCCGGGCAACGGCCTGCGAAGTTGATGTTGTGTTGGTCAGCATTGCGGTCTCTGGTACCGGCCGTAGATGGAGTCAAGAGCGATCAGGATCACGCGCGCGTACTGAAACAAGTTGATCGCGTCCGGTGCTGCCAACGTCACAGCTCCGCGGGGCCGCGTTGCGGCCCGCGCGCGGCCGCCGGCCGGCCGGTGGTGAGAAGCGATGGTGTCGTGGTTCGTCATGCTCTCCTCAGATGCAACCAACGCAGCCGGCCCACGCGGCGGTGTTGCCGGACTCGAAGCCGTCGGAGAAAATGGTCGTGTTTGTGCCCATCACCCGGAAGAGCAGGTCGCTTTCCGTCGCACCGTTGGGCGCGCAGCTCGCAACTGTGCCCCAGCTGGTGCAGCCGGTGCCGTAGCCGTTCCCAGGATTGCGCCAGGCCGCTGGGAGGCCGGTCGCAGCGCTCCGTCCGCGCCAGTAGTGCGCGCCGTGGGTGCTCGAGTTCTGGTTCGTCTGCAGAACGAGCCAGTACGTTCCCATGGCCAGGGTGCAGGGGGTGGGGAGGTCGACCGAGAAGCTGCCGCCGCTGTCGCTGCGCGGGGTGAGGTTGCTGCCCTGGCAGAGCGCGTCGCCGGGGAGGCCGCCGGCGTTCTCGTGGATCGCAACGTCGAGCGTGGCGCCGCCGGCGACGCCGGTCTGACCCACGGTCTCGAGGCGGGTGACGATCCAGCCGAGCGGGTCGACGATCTCGAAGTCGTCGGCCGCGTGGGCGTCGAAGATGTCGAACGCGGGCTGGAAGTCCTGGTCCGGCACGAGCCCAGCGCCCGGGCTATCGGTCTGATCGTGCAGGGAAACTGGCTGGAGCTGCCCGAGGAGCTGAAACAGCAGGTCGTAGGTGGTCGGCGCGACGATGCCGCAACCCGACATTGGCCACCAACCGATTTCGCAATTCGTTCCGAAACCGGCGCCCGGGTTCTGCCAGACCGCCTCGGAGTTCCGTTGCGTGGTCGCGGTGCGCCACTCGTGGTTCCCATGGGTGGCGGAGTTCTGGGCGACCTGCAGCTGGACCCAGTAGATTCCGGCGCCGAGCTCGCAGGGCGAGGGCAAGTCGATCGTGAGCGATCCGGCGAAGTCGTCCGAGGGGACGACGTCGTAGTAGGTGCAGACGGCGGCACCAGGAAGGTGGGGATTGCCGCCGCCGATCACGTTCGCGCGGATCGTGACGTCGACCGTCGCGCCGCCGGCGACACCGGTCGAGCCGACGGTGCGGATGCGGTAGAGCAGCCAGCCAGGCGGCGGAACGACGAAGTCGTCCGCGGCAGTGGAGTCGAAAGCGTTGAAGGTCGGCTCGAAGTCCTGGTCGGGCAGCCCGTCCACGTGCGCCTGCTCGAGCTGGCTGTAGAGCGTCATCAGTTGCGCGCTCGCCGGCACGGCGAGCAGCGCGGTGGCGAGTGCAACAGCGGCGGCAGTTCGCTTCATGAGGGACCTCCTCCGGTCGGGCCCGTGCCGGGGGAGGACAGCGGGGCGGGTTCAGGCAACGTTGAAAGCGTGTTCATTAGGCGCGCCTGGAAGTGCGCGCCAAAGGTCTGCACGGCGACCAGCAACACGGGCGCGCAGTTCGGCCGTGGCTCCGCCGACGCGGCGGCGCAGCGTTCGACTGCGGCGCCCCAGAGCGGCGAGAACGTGCGGGCCTCCTCGCGCCACGGCTCGAGCGCGAAGATCGCCGGCGCGATGGCGGTCTGCTCGATCGCGGCGAAGGCCTCCGCGGGCTCGAGTCGGCCCGCTGCGGCCGGCGCAACCTTCGGGACGCGCCGAGCGGCGGGGACGGGGCTGAGCAGCGCCTTCCAGCGCTCGGCGCTCGCGACGTAGGTGGCGTCGAGCTCCTCGAGCACCGGGCGGCAGTTGGGCAACGCCGGCGAGCCGTCGAAGGCGGCGCGCTCGGCGTGGACGCAAAGGCTCGCGGCGCGCGCCCAGAGCGCGGAGCACCGGGCGGCCTCGGCCGACCAGGTGACGCCGGCGAGCTCGGCCGAGGCCTCGGCCGAGGCGAGCGCCGCCAGGCGAGCGGTGTCTGCCGGCGCCGCCGGGATCGGCGGCGGCGGGGACGCGCAGGCAGCGAGCAGAAACGCCGGGAAAACGAAAAGAGCCTTCATCGAGGGGAGGACTCACGCCGTTGGCGTTGGACCCATCCCGAATAGGTTTCGCTGGCGTAAAGGTGGCTGGCGGCTATGAGGAGAGCCACGCAGTTCGGGTTCTTCCCAGGCGGAGCCTTCGTGGCGCAGTAGTGAAAAGCGTCGGCCCACAGGGGCGAGGCGCTGCGCGCTTCGCTAGTCCAGTAGGCAGAGTTTGCGAAGAGCGGGTGAGCCGCGTCGCTGGCGAGGGCAGCGAAGAGCTCGCCGCGGGAGTACGTGTTGGCGACGTTAGACTTATCGGTGAAACCACGCCCCTCGTCGTAGGAAAAATGCTGTTGCCAACGGCGAACGTGCGCGGTGGCGAGAGACTTCGCTGCTCGGAGAACGGCCTCGCAGTTCGGGACGGCTGGCCCGTCGCGCTCGAAATAGTCGTCGTCTGCGAAATAGCAAGCGGCGAGCGCGCGAGCCCAGAGGGCGGAGAAAGCGTCCCCCTCGGCGGTCCAGAAGCCGACGTCTCGGTGTGACGGCGTGGTGCTTCGCAGCGCAGCGAGCTCCGCCTCGATGTCGACTCCCTTTGCAACGGTGTCGGGCGCGCTTCCAACGCCGCCGCCGCAGGCGGCGAGCGCGAGGAGCGCGAGGAGCGCGGCCGCGCGGTTCACGGCCGCCCCCCGACCGCTCCGACCAGGTCCACTTCGGCGGCGCCGCGCGCGTCGAGGTAGGGCCCGGGCAGCACGAGGTCCTGCGTGAGGCTCACGCCGAAGCGCAGGCCATTGCGCAGGATGATCGTGGGCTCGAGGTCGATGTTCTTCCGCAGGTACTCGGTTGCGACTCGCTCCCACTCGTCAGCGAGATTCGAGGCCATGAGCTCCTGGACGTCGCGCTGCTCGAGGAGGAGCGTCCGGTCGCCGCGCGCGAGATCCGCGCCGGCACCAATGACCGAGATCAGGAGCGCCGACCCGAAGACCCGGCCGAAGTGATGGTTGACCTTGTCGGCGGCGCCGGCAGCGCCGAGGGCGTCGACGGCCGGCTGTCCGCCCAGGTCGAGGGTTCGCCCGTCCGGAAAGATCAGGCGGTTCCAGGCCATGAGGAGCCGGTTCTGCCCGAACGCCTGCGTACTTGCGTACTCGCCGAGGAGGCGGGTCCCCTGAGGGATCAGGAGGTAGCGGCCGTAGAGAGAGTCGAAAACGTTCGCCCGAACGATCGCGCTGACCTGGCCCGGGAGGTCCGAGTTGACCGCGGTCTCGAGCACGGCGGGCAGAACGGCACCCTGCTGCAGCAGGTAGGGCGTCGTCGGCGCGTGGACCGCCGACAGCAGGACCGGCGGCGCGCCGCCCGGTCCACGAAGCCACCCCTGACCGTGACCGGCGAGCGCGGAGGCCGCTGGGGCGCCACCCGCGCCCCCAGGGACGACGACGGCTTCCGGGTCGGCCGCCGGGGCCTTCGCGTCCGTCTGGACCGCGTAGGCGGCTTCCATGGCGCGCCGGTGCTGGCTCAAGGTGTCGACGATCCGATCGCGGTACGCAGCCAGGATCGGATGATCGATCGGCGTGGTCTCGACCTCGGCGAGCAGCCGCTCCGCCGAGCTCGCCGGCGCGGCCGCGCGAGCGGCCGAAGCGGAGCTGCCGCTCTTGGGCCGCAGCGGCGCCCGAAGGGCCTTCTCCTCGGGGGTCAGCTCCCGGCGCTGGGGCTCCCCGTAGTTCGCGTAGCGTGCCTGATAGGCCCGGTTCTGAGCCTCGATGGCCTCGAGCTCCTCGAGCGACGGCGAAGCCGTGGGGTTGCGATCGCCGCCGCCGACCGGAAAGCCGTCGGGGTATTGCTGCTTCATCGCCTCAAGCCGGTTCTGCTGGGCCTGGTAGTCGTCGTCGGCGAGCGTCGGGAAGCGGCGCCGCAGCTCCTCCAAGATGTCCTGCTCGGATTGCGTCGAAGGCGCCGTCGTCGAGGGCGCGGCGGTGACTTCGATTCGGCTCGAGCGGCGGAGACCCGTCCAGATGGTGCCGAGGAGCAGGAGCAGGATCGCGACGCCCACGAAGAGCGCGAGCGAGCTCGCGCGCGCGGCCTTCGGCGGCTCCGGCTGAAGATCACCCTCGATCTTCCCGCCGGCGGGTCGGGAGCCAGCGAGGTCCTCGCCGGCGACGTCGGCGCGGGAACCGCGCCGGAAGCGGTCGAGAAAGCTCATCACCGGCCCCCGCGGAACGCCTTGTTGCGCACGACAACAGCTTCGGCCTTGCGGCCGACGCCGAGCGCGAGACGCGCTTCGCGGTACACCCCATCGGCCTTGTAGATCGGCCCGCCGGCGGCGGAGAGCAGGCGCCAGTTGGCGATCGAGGCCTCGCCGCCGGCGCCGGAGACGAGCAGCGTCGGCAGCTCCTGCGAAGCGATCGCCGCGGGGAAGCGGATGTACGTGTGGGCTCCGTCGTCGAAGACCTGGACGGGCGCCCACGGCAAGCCCCGGCCCTTCTCAACAAAGTAGTTGAAGTTGAGGCGCGAGAGATCGAGCTGTCCGAACGAAGCGTCCTTCCGCTCGGAGGCCTCCGCGGCCGCGCGAACGGCGAGCTCCTCGGCGCGCGCCGCGGAGCGGAGGAGCTCGTCGGGGTAGTAGTAGGCCACGCGGTGCGTGGGCGCGACCCCGCGCTCGTCCTTCGCCGGCGAAGTCAAGAGCAGCTGATAGCTGCGCCGATCGGTGTGCACGACCAGGTTGGTGGCGAGCGAGTAGTCGAGCGCCTTGACGAGCACGTGCGGCGTCGGCCGCACGGCGGGTCCGGAGCGGCTCTCCTCGACGGCCCAGCGCTCCGTGTCGCCGACCGCGAGCCCCGCGATGGTCTCTCCGGCCTCGAGCTCGACGTCGCAGACCGTGAGCGGCGGGCACGAGACGACCGCGGGGCGGAGCGAGTAGGGCACGCGCACGGCGCCGGCCTCGACGAGGACGGGCGGCGGAGTGCCGTTCTTCTCGTAGTCGAGGATCGCGCGCTCGAGCGCGATCGAAACGCCGGGGAAGCGCCGTGCCGGCTCGACCGGCGAGGGCGCGGTCTCGCCGGCGATCGCCGCCGGAACGGAGGCCTCGGCGATCGTGGCGACGGGCTCGGGGGTCAGCTGAGGCCCGGGCTCGTCGGCCGAGACGCCGGCGGCGACGAGGCCGGAGAGGAGCAGGGCGAGGATCACGGTTCGCGCGAGCGGCGAAGCGGCGCGAGGGGACAGGGGTGCGTTCATGGGACGTTCTCCTTTCGGGTCTAGGGAAGTTGCGGGGCTTGTGGCGCGGGCGCGTTGACCCGCGACCAGTTGAGGTCAGCAACCCAGCCAACTGCTGACATCGCAGCTTCGCGAAGGCCTTGCGGCCCGCGCGCGGCCGGGCTTCGGCCGCAGGGTTTGGTCGTAGAAACGTTCATGGGAGCTGGGGAACCGGGGGCGCGGGCGCGTTGACGCGCGACCAGTTCAAGTCCGCCACGTACAACCCGAGGGGGTTGCGGAGGAGAGCGTCCTCGAGCTTCGGGGGGTGGTGCTCGACGCGGACAGCGGCTTGCCAATACTCGTCGGTTAGCGCTCGGCCCGAGTCGTAAGACACTTCGCGCCACTCAATGCGCCAGGTGTCCGGCGAGAGCCGGAGAATTGAAAGCGGCGTAACGGAGATCTGCGCGCGGCGATCGAGGGCCGCGCCCTGGCGCGAGACGAGCCACTGGTCGAGGTACTGCCGAGCGTCGCCCTTGACGTAAGCGAGGGAGTCCACCAGGTACTGCTCCTGGGCGACCTTGTCGACCAGGACGGAGCGGGTCTTGGTGATCCAGCCGGCCAACAAGTACCGCTCGAGGACCTCGCTCGAGCGGCCGAGCTCGGCCGCCGGCCCGAACGCGACGGCGGTGCCGAGCTTGTCGACCTCGATGACGTAGGGAATCGTCTTCGCCTGGTTGCCGAGAATGAAGACATAGGCCGAGAGCACCGCGATCAGGAGCCCGGCGGCCGCCAGGGCGAGCTGGAGGTTCCGGATCCGTTTCGCCGGCGCGGCGAGACGGTCTTCCCACTCGCGACGCGCCCAAGCAAAGGTTTGGTCGTCGGAGCCGGCAACGGCGCGGAGGTGGTTGCGGGTGGTCATGGTCAGATCGACTCAAAGATGCCGCCGAGATTGAACACTCGGCCCTGCGGAGCGACTCGGTTCGCGTAGGCCCGGACAGCGGTGATCGTGGCCGCGAGGAGTGCGCCGGCGAAGCAAGCGCCGAGGACAATCGCGATGATCGAGGGATCGTCGGCGGGGAGGGGTGGCGGCGCGGTGGTGCTCGCTTCTAGGGCCTCCTCGAAGGCATCCCGAATCTGGCTGGTGAACGCGATCGCGACGGGGTAGCAAAAGAAGATCGCGAGGGTGCGGTAACCGAGTTGAACGAGGTAGGAGACGTAGCTCTCCGCGATTCCAGCGGTCCACTTGTGGGCGGCGGTTACGAGGAACGCGGGAGCAAGGCCGAGAGCGATGAACCACTCCACAAAGAGAAAGTAGAAGAGAAGCGTGAGGTAGCCGTAGACGAGGAGAGTGACCACGAGAAAAAGAATCAAGAGCAACGTTGTACCAAGTGAGCCCCAGAGGGAACCGAAAGACACCGTCGCCATGGCTTTGTTGCCCATTACCAGGGCGTCCGTCCAGATGTCGGCAGGCGTGAAACCCGGAAGACCGGAAGCACGCTCGCCCCACTCGCGGAAAAGGTCGTACACATAGCGGGCGATGGAGTCGCCGCCGACCGTAACTTGGTGGGATGTCTGCACGAGCGCGGCGACCGCCGCCATGTAGAGAACCCAGCGACCGAGGCGCGGGAGCGCGGCGTCGGGTCCCTGGTGGGACGTCCACACGTCATAGGCCAGTCGGATCAAATCAAGAAGAGCTAGGGCCACCAGGATTACGCGCACGTACTGGAAGAGACTCATGGCGTAGCCTGCGGCGGCGCTCTCGAGTTGTGAAAGAAACAGCTGGGCGACCTGGCTCGGGCTGGAGAGGTTCACGAAACGAGCTCCAAATGACGCAAGGCGGCAACGGTGAGACAGTTGGGTCGGTCATGGAACTCGACGTCTTGGCAGGCAGCAACGGCAGCGCGCCACTCGGCACTCCGGCGACGCGCCTGATCGCGCCAATAGCTGAAGCCGTAGGTTTGCGACGGCAGGGGCGCCGCGAGACTTTCGAGCGGAGAGGCCTCGGCGTCTCGTCGTGCGAGCTCGGCGTTGACGGCAGGTCCATGGAGAAGCACGCCAGCGAGCAGTGCGGGCAGACACGCGACCGAGTAGCGAGCGAAGCGGTTCACTCGGTCACCCAAGGCTGGCCGTAGAGGCGCTGGTCGGCCTCGAGGCGGTCGCGCTCGTCCGCGACCTCCATGGCCGTCTTGAGCACCATGAGATTCGCGGCCTGCATCTGCGTGTTGAATTGCTGGTTCTGGTACTGCGTCTGCAGGCTGTTGTACATATTGTTGACTTCCAGCTCGGCCGCGTCGGAGTCGGTCATCCCCGAGAGCTGCGAGAGCCACTTGTTCAAGACCTGCATGGGCTGGAGCGGCCAGGAGCCGGTGACGTTGGTGTAGCCGACGCGCTCGACGGTTCGGAGGATCTGCTGCGCTCGAGCGAGGCGCAGCTGCGCGTAGTTCGTGGCGCGCCCCCAGCCGGCGACGTCCTCGTACCACCCATCTTGCAGCCACCCTCCGTAGGTGTCGGGGAAGACCGCCTGCCAGAGGTCGGCATAGGGCGCGAGCGAGGTGCCGTAGCCGAGGAGCCCCGCGACGTCCAACATGATGTACATCCGCTGGTTCCACCCGGTGTCATCGTCGAACATCTGTTGCGCGGCGCCGATCCACTTGAGGATCTGTTGCGCATACCAAAGCCACTGCTGAATCTCCTGGATGACGTCGACGACCGCCCACTGCGCCTCGGCGGGCGCAGGGGCCGCGATCGGAGCAACGAGGCCGATCAAGAGCGCAAGCAGCGCGGTCGAAGCGGCGAAGCGACGAAGCCACGTGATCATGGAATTGGCCGTGCTCAGGATGCGAGTTTCGCGGCGAGCGCTGGGGCGCTCGGCGCTCGGTCGGGCCCCGACCGAAAAGAGGCGCGCGAGTGCGGACGTCATGGGATCAACCCTCCGGTGAGGTCGGCGGTCGCGTTGGCGACGCTCGGGGCGTCGCCGGCATGCCGCTCGGTGTAGTCCGCGCGAAGCGCGGTGTAGGCCTCGAGGTGCGCCTCGAGGAACTTCCGGGCGTGACCGGACGTTGGGTCCGCGAGGAAGGCGCGGACGGCGTCGGCCAGTCCGTCGGCGTTCCCCATGACGGCGAGCGCCAGGAGCGTTCGACGCGCGGCCGTCGAGGCCGCGAGGCGCGCGAGCTCGCGCGCAGCGGCCGACAGGCCGTCCTCTGCGAGCAGGCGATGCCAGGGGAGCGGCGCGGCGAGGTCGAGGGGCACCGAGGCGCCGAACCCCAAGGTCTCGACCGCCCAGCGCCCGGAGGCGTGCTCGACCAGACGAAAGTCCGCGGCCCCGTGGGACCAGGTGTGCCGGGTGGCCGGCGCGGCCGGGGCGAAGCCCGGCCGAGTGTCGTCGAGCTGGTGCGTCATGCGGAAGCTCCTTCTTGCGCGGCGGCGGGGAACGCCGCGACGTTAGGTGCGGGCACCCCGCGCAGCTCGAGCCAGCGCGCGGGCCAGGCGAGCCCGTGCGCGGCGCGCAGCTCGCGCACGGCGCGGAGGTCTTCGGCGCCGCCGGCGCCGACGAACGAGAGCGCGACAGGCCCGAGGTCGAGACGAAACATGCGCCGACCTTCGGGGGTGACTAGGTAGTAGTCCCTCTTGGGCTGCGCCTTCGCCAGGAGCTCCACCTGGTGAGGCGAGAGCCCGAGGAGCTCGTAGTGCTTGGCCGCGTGCGGCGCGGCCGCCTCGGGGTTCGGCAGGAAGAGCTTCGTGGGACACGACTCGAGGATCGTCGAGCGGTAGGGACTGTCGAGCACGTCGGCGAGCGACTGCGTCGCGAAGACGACGGCGGCGTTCTTCTTGCGGAGCTCCTTCAGCCACTGGATGATTTGCGCGGCGAAGAGCTGGTTGAGCAGGTAGGTCCACGCCTCGTCGAGCAGGATCAGCGTCGGCCGCCCGTCGAGCGAAGCGTTGATCCGGTGAAAGAGGTAGAGCAGCGCCGGGGCGACGGCCCGCTGTCCGCGAGTCGCCAGGGCGCTCATTTCGAACACTTGGAGGTCGGCGGTCGAGAGCTGGTCGCGCTCGCCGTCGAAGAGGTCCGCGAAGCCGCCGCCGCCGGCGCCGTCGCGTCCGGCGAGCGCGTAGTCCGCGAGCGCGGAGGCGAGCTCGCGCGAGTAGCTTCCGAGCTTCGCGGCGTAGTTGGTCAGCGTCGGGTGCGGATCGGTGGCCGCGACCAGGTCGAGCGCCTGGCGAATCGCCTGGCGGTGCTCGTGCGTGAGGTTGAGCCCGGAGAGCGAGACCAAACCGTCGATCCACTCGGCGGCCCACTGGCGCTCGAGCGGATCGGCGATCCGGGCGAGCGGCGCGAACTGCGGCGCCGCGGCGTTCTCCGCGCCGAGCTCGTAGTGCGCGCCGGCGACGGCGAGGCAGAGCGCGAGCGCGGAGTGCCCCTTGTCGAAGTGAAAGACGCGCGCTCCGGGATAGCGCAGCCACTGCGCCTCGATCAAGCCGAGCAGGGTGGACTTGCCGGCGCCGGTCGGCCCCAGGACGAGCGAGTGTCCGACGTCCTGCACGTGCAAGTTGAAAAAGAACGGCGTCGAGCCCGCGCCACCGACGAGGAGGCACGGCGACCCTTTCGGCATCAACGGCGAGGGGTTCGCACGGCGACCGGCCCAGAGGGCCGCGGTCGGCAGGAGATCGGCCAAGTTGAGCGACCGGACCAGCGAGAGCCGAACGTTCGCGGCGCTGTTGCCCGGAAGCGATCCGCGCCAGGCGTCCATGGCGTTCGTGGTCTCGATCCGCGCTCCGAGGCCTCGGTTCTGGAGCTCCTTGCGCAGGAGCCGCGCGTTGCGATCGGCGACCGCGGGATCCTCGTCGTAGACGACGACGGTCGTGGTCAGGAAGCCGTAGCGGGCAAGCCCCGCGGCGTTCTCGGCCTTGGCCTGGTCGACCTCCTCGGCCATGCGGACGGCGTCCTGGTCGAGCCGGGGCGCCGTGTTGGGATTCGCGTCGTCCTCCTTGTTCGACGTGGCGAGCTGCCAGATGCCGTGGCGCTTGGCCCACCAGCGCTTGCGCCGCTTCTCGAGGTGGCGCTCGGCGTCGACGGTGTCGAGCGCCAGGAACCGGGTCGACCAGCGGAAGGTGCCGGGAAGGGAGGCGAGCTCCGCGAGCAGCGCCGGCGCCGTCTCGCCCGGCATCCCCTCGACCGAGAGGACGCGCAGGTGGAGGTCCCCGATGCGCGGCTGAAAGCCGCCGCGCAGGTCCTGGTCGGCGAGCAGGACGTCGAGGTAGACCGGCAGGCGCGGCACGGCCACGGGATGCGCCAAGCCGGTCAGCGTCTCGTGAAGATGCGCGAGCAGCTCGCCCGAGCCCAGCCGCCTCGCGGCGAGCGTCGCCGCCAGGCGCTCGCCGAACTCGGCGGCGAGCTCCTCGAAGGCGGCGAGCTCCCGGTGCCAGTGGTCGCCGCCGACGCGCTCCTCGTCGGTGACGAGGGCGCGGGCGATCCGGGCCTCGGTCGAGGTCGCGGCGACGACGGTCAAGCTGGCGCGATAGACCGTTTCGTAGTACACGCCGCGCGCGAAGCGTTCGCGGCGCTCGGCGTCGATCCACGCGGCGACGGGATGAGCGAAGCGCCCGCCGGTCGGGTACTCCTCGACCCGCCGGCGGATCGCGTCGACGTGCAGGCAGCACGTCGAAGTCAACGGCAACATGGCGGCCGAGAGGCGATGCGAAAGCGCCTCGAGCTCCTCGGGCGAAGCGCTCTCGATGTCCGGCCCCCGGAACTCCCAGCCCGTTAGGAACGAGCCGTCCTTTTGCAACACCACCCCGTCGGCCACGAGCAGAGCCCAGCCGAGGAGATCGGCCAAGCCCTCCGGGTGCCGCCGGAACTCGCGGAGGATCACCGCTCGACTCCTGCCCGGAATTCCTCGATCGACTGGCGGCGAACGTCCGCGTGCGAGCCGGCCGGATAGAAATCGAGGTACGGCAAACTCCGGACGTAGACGCGCGAGAAACGAGGGTCGGTCTTGGCCACGCGCACGAGCAGCGGATGCGCGATGAAGAAGAGCAGGGCGGCGGTGGCGAGCTTCCACGCGAAGGCGGGGACGAAGAAGATCCCGAACATGGCGAGCATCGCCTCGAGCAGGAAGAGGTCGCGCTCGACGCCGTAGAGCAAGTCGGGTCGAGCGAGCGACCGGTAGAGCGGTCGGGTGGTGCGGGCGGCGGTGGCCAAGGCCGGACCCTGCGGTGTCAGAAGATGGCCGAGGCGATTTCGCGGGCGGCGAGGATGATGCCGCCGCCGACCAAGATCTGAATGCCGCGGCGAATGCCGAGCTGCGAGCCGCCGACGAACCAGCTGTAGCCGGTGACGACGACGCCGAGCACCATCATGGCGATGGCGACGGGTCCCATCAGTTCGTTGGCCAACCAATCGAGCATTTGGGCGAATCGAGACATGACGTTCCTCCCCTTTCTGGGCGCGCTGCGAAGTTGTGCGCATTCTTGGGCGCGACAGGTCCTATTGTCAAGAGGCTGTAGTACGCAAGTTTCTTAGGCGCGTAAGTACACGTTGGCCTTGGGGCTGGCAAGCCCCAAGAAAGGGTTCTCTGGCTTCACTAAGAAAGACATTTCCGCAGAGGGGTCTCTTGTGACACCCGGGGGCAAGTTTTTTTGAGGGAGGGCTGGGGCGGTGCCGGGAAGGGCTTCCGGCGGGCGCCTGGGCGGGCGGCGACCTGCGGCGGGCGGCGCGGTGTCCGGAACCGCCGGGTCGTTCGTCCTAGAGGTGGGACGACTGTCCGTCCGTTCGCTGATTCGTTGGGGGAGAAGGGGCATGAGACCAGGAAGGCGGCAAGCGTGGTTGGTGGGCGTGGTGACGGTTGCTCTGCTGGGGGCGGTTGGGCCGCTTGGGGCGAAGAGCGCGCGGGAGGTTCGCGACGAGGCGACCTGCGCGGCGCTGGGGGCGGCGAGCGGCTACAAAGGTCGTCTCGACGTCGTGGTGTTCGACCATGCGGCGGGGGAGCTGGTCTGGCCGCAGCCGGCGCAGCTGTGGGTTCGCGACGGCGATCCGTTCGTGGTGGTCGTCACGAACACGCACCCCTACGCGTTCACGTACAGCTCGAGCGTTGTCGCGAGCGATGCGGCGGCGGGTGGGCCCGGGCAGGTGGTGGGGGAGCCGGTCGCGGTGAAGAAGGAAGACGGTGTGACGGTCTGCGTCTCGTTCCGGTTCGTGGAGGGGTTTCCGCTCCACAAGATCGAGATTTCAGGTTCTGCGGCGTGGACGGCGGCGGCCGCCGCGGTGCTCGAGAAGGCGGCGACCGAGTCCAAGAGCCCGACGGAGGCGGCGCGGTTCAAGGTGTTCCGAATGAATCCTCGGGAGGCGCTCAAGGTCTTCGAGAGCGGGAAGGCCGTTGGTGCGGATGCGGTCGTTGCTGACGCGGCGAAGAAGGGCGTGCTCTACCCGTATACCTTCCCCGTGTGGGTGCGCGACAGTCGCGCGCAGCTGGGGTTCGCGACGGGGCTGGCGTTCTCGGACGTGACGAGCGATCGGTTCTTCGTCGAGACCGACGACCAGGGCACGGCGGAGACGGCCGACGACGAGCAGCGGGTGCTGGCAGAGAGCAGCTCGGACGATTTCCGACCGGACCTGATGGCCTACGCGTCGATCACCGCGCCGCGAACGCCGAAGTGGTGGGGCGCGGGGGGCCGTCTTGGCATGACCGTCGGTCTTGGAATCGGAGACGGGGGAGACCCGCGCTACTTTCTGGGGCCGAGCTGGCTGATCGGGGACCGCTTTTTGGTCGCGGCTGGCGCATTCGGAGGCAAGGTGGATCGATTGCCGGCGGGGCAGCGCGAGGGCGAAGCCCCGATCAACGGGGCCAACACCCTGTCGCAACTCGGGAAGGGATTCGAGCGGGGTTGGGCGGTCGGAGTGGCGTGGCGGTTCGGGTCGAGCGACAAGGCCGATGAGAAGTTCCTGGCGGCGCTGAGTCCGCCGGTCAAGCAAGAACAGAAGGCGAAGCCGGCGGAGGGCGCGGCCGAAAAGAAGCCGGACGAGAAGTCGGAGGAGGCGGAAGGAACGCCGTGATGGTGGAAAGGCCGGGCTTCCGTTCGGCAGTGGCGGAGCCGCGGCCCGATAGACTCGGCGCCGCTGTCCTTCGGGCCGGCGGGCACCCCATGCCTCGCCGGCCCTCTTTTTCGGCGCTTCGCGGATAGGCTTTCGGACGCGGTTGGAGGCTGCCCGGCGCGCGTGGCGGCGGGGGCCAGGTCAAGGGCCGGGGACGCGTTGCCTCCCCGGCCCTTGGGCTTTCAGGGGGTGCCGTCAGCGCGGCGCGCGAAAGGTTTCTAGGAAGGCGTGGAGCGCGTCGCGTAGCGACGAATAGGGCGGATTCTCGGTCAAGTGATGGGCAATGTCCGCGCGGATTTCCTTCGTTGAGCGCGCGGGCGGCGTGGTCGCCCAAGCGCGCGCCGGGTGAAGCGTGTCCCAAGGCGACCGAAGATTGGCGCGGGTGGTGGGTGCGTCGCCGTGCTTGCCGAACCCGTAGCAGATCTTCGTCTCGCTGTTCCAGATGGGTTTGAAGAGCCGAATGAGGTGCTTCTCCGCGGCGCCCTCGTGGCCGGAAGCGACGACGAGCGCGCGGTAGGCGAAGTCGGCGAGGTCCAAGGTCGTGGTGGCGGCGGCGATGGTGCGCCGGTGTTCACGAACGCGTCGCGAGAGGCGCTCGCCTTGGCCGCGCGGCGTGGTGCTGGTGGGATCGTCGGGTTCGGCCTTGCCGACGTAGAGGGGGTGATCCTTGCCGGCGAGGGGCCGGTAGGCGTCGAAGCTGCCGCGATAGTAGAGGGCGTAGACGCCGGAGCCGTAGAAGCGCTCCTGGTCGGCGTCGGCCAAGGGCTTGGGGTCCTGCATCAGGAGCGCGAGGGCGACGACGCGGCCGGCGACGTCGGGGCTCGCCGGGTCGAAGACGAAGCCGGGGGTCTTGGTGGTCGCGAGTTGCTCGAGGAGCTCGCGAAGCCGCTGAGCGGCTTGGTCGATGGACTCGCGGACGCGCACGAGCGCGCGGCCGCCAGTGGCGGCTTCGGCGGCGCGAGCGCCCTCGAGCTCGGTGGCGACGGTGAGCAGCTGCTTGGCGAGCTGCTCGAGGCGCGTCGGGTTCCGGGCCATGGAGGCTAGTTGGCGAGATCGAGCGCGCGGAGGGTCTTGGCGACGGAGGAAGCGACGACCTCGGCGAGACGGACGGGCACGGCGTTGCCGAGCTGGCGCATGGCCTCGCTCCACGGTCCGCGGAAGACGTAGTCGTCGGGGAAGGTCTGGAGGCGTGCCGCTTCGCGGACGGTGAAGTAGCGAACGGTACCGTCCGGCCGGGCGAGCATGTTCTCGCCGCCGGGGACACCATGATCGCCTGCTTTCAGGGTCTTGGCGGGTTCGTCGAGCGGGCTGCCGGTGTGGCCGACGTAGCCGCGCGCACCGGGATTGACTTTGTGGTTGGGAACGTCGCGCCACGGACGCTTCTCGGGGTTGGGCAGGTCGGCGATCGCGTCGCGAACGGTGCGCCAAGGAAGCGTCGCGTAGCCCTCGGCGGGCTGGCGTCGCAGCCGCGCGACGCGGCCAGCGAAGCGGGGTGGAACGGCCGGCCGCTGCGCGGCCGGCACGCGATGTCGGTCCCAATAGAGTCCGTCGATCCACTGCGAGCGCAGGAGCTCGGCCTCCGAGTGTGTGGGCTCGGGGAACGTCCATTCGACGGCGAGATCGGAACGGAAACCGACGATGAAGACGCGGTGTCGGCGCTGGGGTACGCCGTGGTCGGCGGCGTTGAGAAGGCGGAAGACCACGTTGTATTCGTGGCGCGTGTTGCGAGAGGTGTGATGCCGCTCGAGGCGGGCGCGGTGGTCGCGCCAGGTCTCGGTCTTGCGGCGGGCCACGCTGGGATGGGTCAGCTGGAGGAGCAAGTACTCGAAGTAGTTGGCGAAGGTCTCGCGCAGAAGGCCCTTGACGTTCTCGAGGATGAAGGCCCGGGGGCGCAGCTCTCGCACGGCGCGGACGGCCTCGGGGAACATGTCGCGGGCGTCCTGGTACCCGCGGTGCTTGCCACCGATCGAGAAGGGCTGGCAGGGTGGCCCGCCGGAGAGGACGTCGATCGACGGGAGCGCCCTGTAGTCGAATAGGCGAACGTCGCCCTCGATCAGCGGCCAGCTTTCGACGTCGGCGGAGTGGTGGCGTTGGTTCTCGCGGAAGGTCTCGCAGGCGTCGTGATCCCACTCGATCACGGCGGCGTGGCGAAAGCCGGCCTTGGACATACCGATCGCGAGCCCGCCGGCGCCGGCGAAGAGCTCCACGCTACGCATTCAGGAACCTCCGTAGGGCGCGGCGGACACGGTCCGGCCGCGCGAGCTGGCACTCCCAGACGACAAGGACGGACCAGCCGGCGCGCTCGAGCGCGCGGCGGTCGCGGGCGTCGCGGCGGCGGTTGGCCTCGAGCTTCGGGATCCAGAAGTCGAGACGAGACTTCGGCAGACGGGCGAGTTGGCAGCCCGCGTGGCGGTGCCAGAAACACCCGTGGACGAGAATGACCTTGTGGCGAGACGGAAAGACAAGATCCGGCGAACCGGGTAGGTCGCGGCGATAAAGGCGGTACCGGTACCCGTCGGCGTGAACGAGGCGCCGGACGACGAGTTCGGGGCCGGTGTCCCTGGCACGGACGAGCCCCATGCGGCGCGAGCGGTCGGCTGGGCTGAGGGTGTCCACGTCACGGCTGGTCGTCGGAGCGAAAGAGGGGCCAGCGGTCGGCGAGGTACTTCTCCGTGGCGTCGCGGACGATCCAACCCAGGGAAACCTTGCGCTCTCGGGCGAGCCGGCCGAGTGTTTCGTGCACGTCCGGCGGAAGGCCGATAGAGACCCGAACGAGCGGGGTCTGGCGGGCCTTCGGCCCGGTACCGGCGGGGCGCGCGCGAGCGACCATGGGCGAGCACGCACCACTTTACACCGGTGCGGTGCTCCAGGGAAGCGTCGGGAACGCCTGCCGGGAACCACCGTGGGTACCCGTCAACCGGCCCGGCGCGTCCGGAGGTTCTCGACGGGCTTGGGGCTCCAGTAGAGGTCGATCTCGACGCCAGGTGCGCGCAGCAGTTCGGGGAGCGAGATGTAGCCGAGCTCCGGATCGTCGAAGAGCCGCGCCAAGCCGAAGGCTTGGTGCTGGGGCTCGAGGCGAGGGTTGGCGGCGGTTCCGTCGCCGGCGTCGAGCTCGGTGATCCACCAGTCCGCCGAGGGCGCGAAGTAGTGCAGCCGCGCGACGCTGTCGCCTTGGTAGGTGAGCGGCATGGCCTCGATCGTGGCGGCGAGCTCGCGGAGCAGGTTCGCGAAGGCCTCGGATTCCTCGCTGTCGGTCGCGAGGCTCCGGAGGAAGCGCAACTGCGCGGCGGGCACGTAGCGGCGCAGGAGCGGGAGCAGCTGCTCAAGGTGGCTTGGGGCGGTGGCGGTCGGCTCGTTCATCTTCGCTTTCTCCTCTCGTCCGGCGCGTCGGCCGGGTCACTAACGACCCCGGCGGCCGGCGAACGAGAGGGAAAGCGGGCTCGCACCTCTGGTGCGCAATCGAGAAGAGTGCGGAGCGGTCGCGGCGGACGTGACAGGCGGAGCCTGGCGCGCCCGCCGAAGCGGAGCGGCTTAGTTGCGCACCAAGGTCGAGCTACGGGAACGAGCGTGCCGAGGAAAGTCAGTCGAGCTCGAGCTCGGCGCGGATCTGGTCCCAGGGAATGGGGGCGGCGCCGGAGAGATCGAAGTGCTCGCGGGCAGCGAACCAGGCGGCGACGTCGCCGGCGTCCTCGTGGTCGCCTTCCTGCAGGGCGGTGAGAAAGCGCTCCGCAGCCGCGAGCTTCTCGGGTGGGATGCTGTCCAGCAGTTGGTGAAGGGCGTCGCGGGTCATGGTGCGACCAAGTGTAGCGCCGGAGATCGGAGGACGCGTGGTCATCGCGGGGTCTTGAGCAGGGCAGCGAGTTGGGCCGCGCGGAAGGCGCGGTAGGCGGCCTCGGTGACGAAGCGCGTGGCGCCGTTGCCGCGATCGACGCGGTGGACCTGGTGGTCGGGGAGGCGCAGGATTTCTTCGCGCTGGAAGTCGCCGCAGTCCCGGTCGGCGGGGTCGAACTCGCAATCGTAGGAGTCGGTCGCGATCCAGCGGTCTGGCGGGTGAACCCGGACGACCGTGAGCCAACCATCAGGGTTGGCCATGTCGCCGCGGTAGTAGATGCGGGCGCCGGGCAGGAGCGGGCCGGAGGCCGTCACGAGCGGGGCCCCAGGGCGCGGTCGAAGATGGCGGCGGCGACGAACTCCTGGATACGGTCCCAGCGCTTGGGGTCGGTCTGGGCGAGGAGTTGGGTGCGGGGGCGCCGGCGTCGAGCGCCGGAGCTGTCGCGATTGAGAGCAGCGAGGAGCGGGTGTTCGGAGCGGGTGCGTTTCGGCGTCTCGTTCATCTTGGCTTTCTCCTCTCGTCCGGCGCGTCGGCCGGGTCACCAAGGACCCCGGCGACCGGCGGACGAGAGGGAAAGCGGGGTCGCGCTTGGCGCGCGATCGAGAACCGTGCGAAGCGCTCGCGGCGGGCGTGACAGGCGGAGCCTGGCGCGGCCGCCGAAGCGGCGCGGCCTATTTGCGCGGCAGGCCGAACCAGGTCAGAACGAGACAGCGGGACGGCGCTGGGAGCCCGGGAGACCGTGCATTCGCGAATGCACGAAAGCAGGGCGCCCTAGAGGAGCTCGAGCACGAAGTCGCCGGCGGCGTCGAGGCCGCGCAAGCGCGCGACCTCGAGGACCTGGCGGCGGCCGCCGGCGAAGCCGAGGTGGACGAGAAGACCAACCGTCTCGGCGATCAAGCCGCGTTGCGGTGGGACGCCGGCCTCCTGCACGAGCGAGTCGAGCCGGATGAGGGCAGCGCGGGTGTTGTTCGCGTGGAGCGTGCAGAGCCCCCCGGGATGTCCGGTGTTCCAGGCCTTCAGGAGATCGAGGGCCTCGGCGCCACGCACCTCGCCGATCAGGATGCGGTCGGGCCGCTCGCGCAGGCTCTTGGCCAAGAGCTTTCGCATGGAGATCTCGAGCGTGGTGCGCAGCGACAGCAGGTTCGCGGCCGCGCAGTGCAGCTCGCGAGTGTCCTCGAGCACCAGGTAGCGGTGCTCGGGTGCCGAGGCGACGATCTCGGCAAGTACGGCGTTCGCGAAGGTCGTCTTGCCGCTGTTGGTAGCGCCGGAAATGACCAGGTTCGCGCGTTCGCCGATCGCCTGGCGCACGGCGTCGGCGTGCGCCGGCGAGAGCGCCCCGGAGGCGACGTAGCTTTCGAGCGGAATGGCCTTGTGATGATGCGTGCGAATGGTCAGAGTCGGGGCGGTGGTGACCGGCGGAATGCAAGCTGAAACGCGCGAGCCGTCATAGGGGAGCTCCCCGTCGAGCAGCGGGGTTTCCGCGGTGAGCTCGACCCCGAGGAAGTTGGCGACGGTGGCGAGCAAGGCCCGGACCTGGTCGGGGGGCATCTGCTCCTCGAGCACCACGAGACCCTCCCCCGCCGCCTCGTACCAGAGGCGGCCGGTTTCAAGGATGCCGAGGTTGGTGACGGCCGAGTCGCGGAGCTTGGCGCCGATGGTGACGCCGAGCTCGCGCTCGAGCGTGGCGCGGAAGCGCCGCTCGCGCTCGGTGAGGGCGGCGGCCGCCGCGGCGTTCGTCACGAGGTCGAGGCCTCGCGCCGCGCGACCGCGAGGTAGGCGCGACGGTAGGCCTGGCGGTACGCCCGGCAGAGCGTGCAGCTGCAGGTCGCGGGGTCGCCGTGGTCGGCGATCGCCGGTGGCCGGTGCGCGGCTGCATCGCGGCGGCCGTCGAGGGCGCCGGTGCCGGCCGAGAGCGAGACGAAGTCGAGCGTGCGTGGGGTCGCCGGGTGCATGGTCAACCTCCGTGCGCGGGATGCGCGCCCGCGCGGGCGCGAAGCATGGGGTTCGTCAGGTAAGAGAGGCGCTCGACGCGCAGAGGATCCCTCCCTTGCTCGAAGAGCAGCGCCTTGGTGGGAGGTAGGCGCCGGATCTCGTCCGCGGTGAGAAGGCGACGGGCCACCTCGGGGGTGCTCGTCGCCGTGGACGTGGAGCTCGAGCCGCCGGCGAAGGCGGCGGCTGCGGTCGAACCGGCGGTCTGGCTCGTCGACGTCGATCGAACCGTGGCCATACCGGTGAGCTTCGACAGGTAGTCCGCGGTGAACTCGTCCGCCGTTCCGTAGGCCTGGAGGAACCGGCTGTTGGCGAGGATCGTTTCCCAACCGTGCGAGTAGGTCGCGCGCAGCTGCGCGAGGTCCTGCCAAAACGTCCAGAGCCTTACGCCGTAGCCGCGCAGGAGCGAGATCCCGGAGGAGACGGCCTCGAGTGCGCCGAGGGAGGCGCACTCGTCGAGCAGGATCAAGGTCGGCTCGGCGGTGGAGTGCGGCGTGCGCGAGAGGGCGCGCAGCGTTCCGCCGATCACCAGGCGGAGCCAGCGCGAGAACTCCGAGAGCTGCGCGGGGGGGAGGCACAGGAAGACCGAGAGGCGATCGGAGCGGAGCTCGATCGGCTGGAAGGTCGAGCGTTCGAGGACGGCGGCGATGCGCGGCGAGTCGAGAAAGTGGGTGTGGCGCTGGGCCGTGGATACGACGCTCGAGCGCTCGCGTTCGTGCTTCTGAAGGATCCGGGCGGCCCCGCGGGCGAGCAGGCCCGCGGCCGCCGGCGACTCGAGCATTTCCTGCAACATGAGGTCGAACTTCTCGGCGGGCTGCGTGAGCAGCTCGCGGACGCGGCCGAGGTTGCGGCGTTCGTCGGGCTCGCTGGTGGCGACCAGGAGGATGAGGGTCTGCAAGAGCGCCTGGGCTTCGTCATCCCAATACGCTCCGTCGCCTTGCTGCGCGGGGCGTTGCACGAGCAGGCCCGCGAGCATCATCGCGTCGCTGGCCAAGTCGGGGCTGTCGGGGTCGAGCAGGTCGAGGGGATTCCAGGCGGCCGAGCCGCCGGCGAGGCCGAACGGGTCGAGGATCTCGACCCGCTGACCGAGCTCGCGCGCTCGCCAGGCGCCGGCGACGAGGGCGTTCTCCCCCTTGGGGTCGTTGACCAGCACGGACCCCGGGTAGTCGAGCAGGTTCGGGAGCACGGCGCCGATTCCCTTGCCGGCGCCGGTGGGGGCGACGGTCAGGAGGTGGCCCTCGAGCGCCGGCGCGCGCAGGACGTCGCCGCGATCGGCGCCGAGCAGCAGGCCGACCGGACGCCGGAGGCGGGTGGGATTGCCCCAGCGCGCGGAGCCGTGAGCGGTGGTCGTGGTGTTGCGGCGCGACCAGAGGTACGCGCCGCCGAGGAAGACGGCGGGGATGGCGAGTTTGCCGAGCTTCTGCGCTTTGGGCGAGAGCGATGGGAGCGAGCCGGCACCGAAAAGCAGCGCGGCGAGCAGGAGCACGCCGGCGGCGGCCGGGACGGCCGCGCCGGCGGTGGCGTGGAGCAGGGCGCGCGAACTCATCGCCCGCGCTCGATTCCGCGCGCGTCGGCGATCGCGCGCGCGACGACGGTCGACGCCTTGCGCGCGATTTCGACCGGCACGCGCAGTTTCGGCGGCAAGGCGTTGACGGCGAGCTGCGCGCCGGAACGCGCCGCCTGCGTGGGCGATCGGAAGTTGGTGAGGGCGTTCAAGGTGTCAAGAAAGCGCGTCTCGGTGGCGGCGACCGCGACGCGCACGCGCGCGAGCGCGTGCTGAGCCTGGCCGTAGCCGCGGGCGAGCTTCGCCGCCGCGGCGCCGTAGGCCTCGCGGAGCTTGGCCACAGCCTCGAGCCGGCGAGCGCCCGCGGGAACCTGCGCGGCCTTCTCAGCCGCGACGTAGAGCCCGCGAGCTCCGGCGCGATCGGCGCGCAGTAGCTGCTCCTTGGATTCGTTCAACTGGCGGGTCGCGACCTGGCGGCGACCGCCGAGGCGCTCGAGGCGGTGCGCGTCGCGCTCGAGGCGCTGCTCCGGGGTGCGCTGGCCGCGGCGGATCTTCTCCGCGGCCGCGTGGGCCTCGACGCGCCGATCCTCGCGCAGCGATGCGCGCGCGACCGGCGAACGGGTGATGCGGTCGGCGAGTGCGGCCGCGCGGGTGCGAATGGCGTCGGTCATACCAGCGACCGCAGCGCGCGCGCGAGGAAGCGCCCGAACGAGAGACTCGGATCGCCGGAGGCGAGGAGCGCCCAGCTCGCGACCAGGCCGCCGAGCAAGGCGCTCGCGAAGGCGAGCAGCGACAGGCCGATCCCGGCGAGCGCGATCGCCTTGCGGTCGATCGACGCCAAGTCCGAGACGTTGCGCGCGAGCGCGCTCGAGGCGCGAAGGGCTTGGTCCGCGGCTTGCCGGAGCGTCTGCGCGCTCGCGGCGGGGGTCGGGAACTGCGGTTCGTCCATGACGAGCTCCAGGTCGCGGCGGGGAGTCGGTGCGGGCCGGAGCCGGGCGCGATCGCGCCGGCTCGACGGCCAAGGCTTTCTCCGCGAGGCGCGCGGCGTCGCGCCGGAAGGCCTCGCGGTCGTCGGTGAAAGCCCGCGCTTCATCGCGGGCCCGGGAGAGCGCCGTGTAGATGTTGGCGTGACCGCGGCGGCTCTTGGCGTTCGCCGAGTTGTGGAAGGCGATCGCGCGGTCGGCGGTCAGGCCCTGCAGGCGTTCGACGATGTTGGCGTAGCCGTGGTCGAGGCCGGCGCGCTCGCCGGCGCGAAGCGTCACGACGGCCTTCTCGCCAGCGACGTCTCGGCCGCGCGAGTCGAGTCGGCGGAGCCGGATCTGGTCGCCGACGAGGTTCTCCACGCGGAACTGGTCTCCCTTTTTGTAGCCAGCGCCGTGCTCGAGCGCCACCAGGCGATCGCCGGCAGCGACGCGGCGCTCTGCCTCCTGGAGGACGGAGAGCCCGCGGACCTTCGCGGGCTCGAAGTCGACCCGGCGGCCGTCCTCGAGCTCGAGGCCGACCTTGCCGGCGCCGCGATCGATGGCGACGACGCGGCCGACGTCGCCGCGCTCGACGCCGAGGGCGGAGGCGGTGCGCCGGCCGTGGATCTGGACGAGTTCCCCGACCTCGAACCGGTCGGCGCGGCGCAGTTCCGGGGCGCTGCGATCGCCGCCGCGAACGGTCCGGAAGGTCAGCTCCTCGCGGCCGAGCGCGCCGGCGTCGCGCAGCTGCCGGCGGACGACGCCGTTCAAGGCCTCGCGGTCGCGGTGCACGTCGACCACCAGGACGGCCTTGTCCGGCCCCCCGGCGGCGAGATAGGCCCGAGCGGCCGCCTCGGCGCGCTCGGCGTAGTCGGAGACGACCTCGAGCCGGCCGGCCTGGTCGAGCCGGTCGACCGCGAGGGCGGCCTTGCGGGCCGCCAGCAGGTCGACCACGGCCTTGTGGGTGGCCTCGCGGGAGCGGAGGTTCTCCCGGAGGTCGATCCGCTCGACGCGGCCGTGCCGGTCGAGCAGGTCGAAGGGCCGGCCCGCCTCGACGGCCGCCATCTGGCGGCGATCGCCGACGAAGACGAGGCGGGCCCCGATCCGGTCGGCCTCGCCCACCAAGTGCGCGGCGTGGCGATTGGACGCCATCGCGGCTTCGTCGACGATCCAGATTTCCGGCTTCTCGCCGGGGGGCTGCTGCCGTAGGGTCCGCTCGAGCGCATCGATCGTGGAGGTGGGCGTGCCGAGCTTCTCCCCGAGCTCGTCCGCGGCCCGGTGGCTGGGACCGAAACCGCGGACGTGGTAGCCCTCGGCCGCGGCGAACTCGCGGAAGGCGGCGAGGCTATGGCTCTTGCCGGCGCCGGCGACGCCCTCGACCAGCACGTGCCGGTCGCGGTTGACCAGAAGCCGTCGGACCGCCTCGGCCTGTTCGGGCCGGAGGCGGTCCTCTCCCACCCGGGCGGCGGCCACGGCCCGGGCGGCCCGCTCCGGGTCGAGGATGGCCCGGTGGGCGCCCCGCCCCGCCCGCGCGGACCGCAGGAGCTCGCGCTCAACGCGCAGGGCCTCTCGGGAGGTGTAGTCGCCGTGGGCGCTCTCGACGACGATCGCCGACCGGGCGACCAGGTCACCGCGGGAGGCCGCGCGATCGACGGCCGACCGGATGTCGGCGAGGCCGACGCCGGGCGGGGCGGCCCGCAGGGCCTCCGTCAGCAGCTCGGCGCGGGAAAAAACGGCCTGGCGCTCGGACAGGTGCTCCCGGGCGAACTTGAGAGCGTCGGCGGCCGAGCCTTCGCGGTCCCCCGGATCGCGCGCGCCGGCCGGCGTCGCGAGGGCCGTGCGCATCGCCTGGCCGGGCTCGTATCCGGCAGCTCGAGCTTCAGCGACCCAGACGCTTTCGCGGTGCGTTTCGCGATCCGGAACGCCATCCTTGGCCTGCCGGGTGGCGAGGACCGCCGTTTGACGATCGACGACCTCCCCGCGCGCCAGGCGGGCCGCGATCTCGGCCTCAATTTGCTGGGACCGTTTCGAAAACGCCGCCTGGACGTCCTGTCCAACTTCCGAAAGATGGGTCCGACCCTTTGGGTCCTTCTCCACCGCGTATCCGAGCCCAGCGAGACGCCCGGCGAGGGCGGATTCGTAGACCTGCTCGACGTACTGACGAGCCTCTCGCTGAAACGCCTCGTGGCTCTCGACCGTGCGCCAGGATCCTTCGGCGTGGACGAGGTTGGCGAACACCACATGCGAGTGCAGCTGCGGGTCGAGCTCTCGGGAAAATTCGTGTTCGATGGCCGAAGCCACGAACTCTCCGCCGAAACGGAATTCGCGATCCCCGTGCTCGTTGGTCACACGGTATCCGAGGAACTCTTCGAGCTCTGCGACCGCCTCGCGAACCGACTCACGGTGCGCCGCGACGACGCGGGAATCGCCGTCCACGAGACCGGCGATGGAGACGCTCTTTGTGGGACTGAAGGTGAAGTCGAGGCCTCCGCGTCGCTCCCCCGCCGTCACCTTCTCGGCGTTCGTCAGAAGCTCCCCTGTTCGTGGGTCCTGTCCGTCGATCAGGCGGAAGAAGGTCTCGCGGTCGAAGGCCTCCTCGACGCCGAGTCGTTCGCGCCCGGAGCCGAGGAACTCAGCGTGAAGCGGCGCCGCCTGGTCGCCGGTGTAGTAGTCCCGCCCCACGTGCTCATCGAAGTACGCGAAGACCGCTTTGGAGGTCTTCCATCCGCCGATCGAAAGCACGGTCTCGCCTACCCTTCCGGTTCGGCAGCTGGCTCGCGAACGAGGAACGAAGAAACGGGATCCGTGAGCTGGCGGGCCTCGGCGAGGCCGTGCGTGAGCCCCTCCTCGAGCGCGTCGCGGATCTCGCTGGGCTCGACGCCCGAACGCTCGAGGAGCCGGACCAAGAGCTGGAGCGCTGCGGAGGTGGTCGCATGGGTCTGCTCGGCCAGTCGGTCGGCAGCGCCACGCTCCATCGCGGCGCGCGACAGGACGTCAAGAGCGAACGCGGAGAGCGACGTACCAGCCTCGGCGGCGAGTACGGTAAGGCGAGCATGCGTCAACGGATCGACGTTGACGGTGAAGCGATTCGAGCGGCGCTCTCGGGCTCGGGCGGGCATATGTTGTGCGGAGTCTGGCGGAGACCTGTCCGGCTGTCAAGACATTCGCAGCGCAGCAGCTAGAATACTCTATAGTGCAGCTCTACAGCCACGTGCAGCAGAAGTGCAGCTAGTACCAAGGCGGTACCTAAAGGCAAGGATTAGCCCACCAGGGCGTAGCGTGTGAATCCTCAAGGCCTTGGCTGGAAATCCGATCCGATGGGCCGAAGGCCCCACCTTCTACGGGTCCTTCAGAAGCCTCGCGGAGTCTGTGCTTTGGACACGAGGGGACGAGGCGGCTGGGCCTTCCGGCTGACCGTCAAGCGATGCTAGCGTTCCCGCCCATGAGCTTCCAGATCAAGAAAGCCGAGGCCCCGAAGTACGAGACCGTGAAGATCAAGCTGAGCGCCGCCGATGCCGAGCTGGCCCGAAGGCTGGCCACGGAAAGCGAGGTCAGCGTGGACGAAGTGCTGACCCAGGCGGTCGCCTTCGCGCTCCGCTCGGCCAAGCGGGGCGCGAAGGCGAAGAAAGGCAAGGGCTGAGGCTCCCCTCCCCTACTCCCGGACGAGGAACGGGGTGGCGTCGCCGGCCGAGGGTCGGGGTGGATAGGCGCCGCCCCGAGCCGCTTCGCGTCGGGTCAGCTCGGCTTCGAGCAGCTGTCGGAGCAGCTCGGCGAAGGCGATGTTCTCGGCGTGGACCATGTTCCGAATCCGCTCGACGAGCGCTCGCGGGAGTCGGGCGGTGATCGGCTCGAGACCACCCTTTTTCGGCTTCGGTCCGGCGGCCGGAACGGCCGCCGGAGACCGCGACTCGCTCGGCACCGGAACCGGGGCCGTGGGAGTCGCGGACCGGGGGGCGACTGGAACCTCGGAACCCTGGTCGATGAAGCGCTCGAGGTCGGCGGGGCGGGCGCGGAGGGCGGGCGGCTTGCTCATTCGGAGGTCTCCTGTGGCTCGGGCAAGCCGAGGCCGGTCAGCAGGTCGTAGAGGCGGTCGATATCGGCCCGGGCGGGCGCGTCGAATTCGGCCGGAGAGAGGCCCGACCCCCCCGCCCGGGGCCAGGCGACGCGGGCGCGCACGACGTGGTGCGCGAGCGTCCAACCCGGCCGGGCTCCGTAGGGCTCGAGGAGGGCCCGCGCTTCGTCGGCGAGCTTTCCGGCCGGGGCCTGATTGAGGACCAGGACGACGGGCGGCGGAGCGTCCCGGACGACCGCCAGGGCGTCGAGGATGCCGGCGAGGTCGTCGAGGCTCCAGAGCTCGAACGCGCCGGCCCGCAGAGGCACCAGGACGAGGTCCGCGACCGCGAGCACGGCCCGGAGGGCTCTGGAGTCGGCGCCGCCGGCGTCGAGGAGGACCAAGTCCCGGTCCCCGATCAAATCCCGGAGGGCCAGGAGGGGGTTTGTTTGTGACTCCGGGGGGGGTGGCGTGAAGACCTTGCAGGCAATGCGCGGCGAGGCCTCGCGGGCGGCCGCCCAGAGGGCCGCCGAGCGCTGGCGGGCGTCGGCGTCGACGAGCAGGACGTCGAGGCCGCGGCGGGCGGATTCGACGGCCAAGGCGGTGGCGATGGAGGTTTTGCCGGTGCCGCCCTTCGTGGCCGCTACAGCGACCACGTACGGGCTTCTGGCGGCCGCGGGGAGGTCCGCGAGCATCAGCCCCTCCCCCGCCCCGCCCGGGCCGCCTGGCGGGCCCGGAGGGCCTCTCGGACGCGGGCCTTGGCGTCGCGCTCGAGAACGATTTCGACCAGGTCCTGGAGCGGAATCTCGACGACGCGGCGGGACCGGTACGGTCGGACGCGGACGTGGGCGCGCTGGGGCGCCCGGTCGATTTCGACGGTGGCCTGGGCCTCGCCGTTGAAGGGTCGTCCCGCGATCGCGGAGACGGTCAAGCGGACTTTCTGCATTGCGCGACTCCTCGCTGTCGTGGCGGCGTGCATTCGCGAATGCAAGGTGGCACAGCGGCGGGACGGTAGGTCGTCGCAGCGGCACGCGCGCAGGGTGGCATGGAGGGAGTATACATGCATTCGCGAATGCGTGCAAGCGCGACGCCCAAGCGGCGGAACGGCGCGAAGGCGGGGCCGCGCGGACGCGCGAAGGGTGGGACGCGGGGCGCCTCGAAAGCGCGGAGGTGCGGTGGCAGGAAGGACGGAATGCAGAAAGGCGGCGCCGCCCGCGGGCGGCGCCGCCGGGGCCGATCACTCGGCCGGCGATTCGGAGCTCGACTTCGAGCGCTCGACGTGGAGGGCCTTGAGGACGAAGGCGCGCACGTCCTTCGGCTCGCCGTCCTTCTCATAGGTGCGGGTGACGAAGTATCCGCGGAGGCGGAGGCGATCGCCCTTGCGGACGGCCTCGGAGAGGTTCCTCCAGTCCTCGCAGCGGATCCAGCGGGTGATGGGCTCGCCGGCAGTGCCTTTGGCGTTGACCGCCAGCGAGAACGTGCGGAGCGTCCGGGACGGCTTCTCGAACTCGCGGGTGACAACCTGGTCGGTCACCGGATCGTAGACGGGCTTGGCGACCGTCCTGGCGGGAATGCTGCGGGTCTCGGGGTCGGCCCCGACGTTGCCGTAAAGCGTCACCTCGGGGGCCTTCTTGGTCGTCTCGTTCATCTTGCTTTCTCCCTTTCTCCGGCGCGTCTGCCGGGTCACCCGAGGCTCCCGGTGACGCGGGCGGAGAAAGGGGAAGCAGGCGCGGCGTGGGCGCGCGATCAGGAACGATGCGAAGCGATCGCGGCCGGCGTGACGGGCGTGAAGCGCCTGGCGCGTCCGGACGAAGCGGAGCGGCGAAGTTGCGCGACCAAGGTCGCGACGGGTCAGAACGAGACGAGAAGGCCGAGAGAGAGGCGGGGAAGGCGGTGGGGGCGCTGCTGCGGAACGCCGGCCAGTTTCGGCGGTGGCGGGGCCGGAGCGCGCTACGGCGTGGGCGTGGCGGCGCGCGGAGACGGGTTAGCGGACAGAGAAGAGAAGCGCGGCGAGCTCGCGGAAGGCGGCGGGTTGAACCAGCGCGCAGAAGAGCAGAAAGGCGGCAACGACAAGCAAGGCGAAATGCTCGAGCCGGAGGCGGGGTTGGTCGTGCGCGGCGAGAGAGGGCGCACCGGAGGGTTTGCTGTCGAGGTGTGGGCGCTCGGGGAGTGGCATGCGTCCGAATTGTACTCGGGCGGTGGCGGTTGCGCCGGCGCCCGCCGTGGGCGCCGGCGTGCGCTAGCTCGGCAGCCGAGCGATCGCGTCGGAGACGACGCGGGACATGGTCGTGCGCCGCCGGCGCGCCTCCTTCTTGATGCGTGCGACAACCGCGCGCTCGAGGCGCAGCTTGGTTTGCACGGTGTCGGGCCCTTTCGGGCGGCCGCGTGCTTCGCCGATGGCTTCCATGAGGGCGCGATAAGCGTCCTCGATGCGCTGGCGGTCGCCCGGAACGATCGGAAGGGTTGCCTGGACGCCAACCTCACCGTGCGCGGTGCGATAGAGGCGCACAGGACCACAGTGCGGGTAGAAGCGGCGCAGAGCCTCGGACGCCTGCTGTTCCTTCTTCCGAAGCTCGGGGTCGTTCTGGATCTCGAGAAAGATGACCCCTTCTTTCTTCACGCTTGATCACCTCCGGATGGTTCCCGTGTGGAGTCACCGCAGGATCTCCGCGTCGGCCTCCAGGCCGACCACGAGAACCGAATCCTGTCGCAATGCTCGTTGCATTCGAAGCGCGAACTCTCGGAGACGCGGCTTCTTGGCAAGGTAGGCCGCGTGATCGGCGCAAAGCGCGGCAACGAGCGTTTGTCCGTACTCGATGAGAACACGGCCAGCGACAATGTTGCTGCCTGGTGCTGCGAGGTTGGAGACTTGCGTGCTTCCGCCGAAGCAGGCAAGGAGCTCGTCGTGGGCGGCTCGGATCCAGCGTTCTTTGCTTCGTTCGGAAAGGGGTTTGCCGGCATGGTCGAGGGCTGGAATCACGATGGCGACGACG
>BTUO01000012.1:0-75000 GCA_045862895.1 Acidobacteriota bacterium | reverse complement strand
GCCGACAGTGGTAGGGGAGCATTCTGTGGGCGTCGAAGCTCGACCGTAAGGACGGGTGGAGCGCACAGAAGAGACTCTGCCGGCACAAGTAGCGACAAAGCGTGTGAGAACCACGCTCGCCGAAAGTCTAAGGTTTCCTGGGCTAGGTCAATCCGCCCAGGGTTAGTCGGTCCCTAAGGCGAGGCCGAAAGGCGTAGTCGATGGGAAACAGGTCAACATTCCTGTACCTCCGTGAGGAGATGATCCAGGGGTGACGCGGAAGGATAAGCGGGCCCACCATTGGATGTGTGGGTTGAAGCGTGAAGGCGGGAGCGGCAGGTAAATCCGTTGCTCCATTCCAAACGCTGAGGCGTGATCTCGAGGCCCTCGGGCCACAAAGCCGCCGACTCCATGCCGCCGAGAAAAACCTCGATGGGGATCCGAATCGGAGACCGTACCGTAAACCGACACAGGTAGACGAGGAGAGAATCCTAAGGCGCTTGAGTGATCCCCTGCGAAGGAACTCGGCAATTTGACACCGTAACTTCGGGAGAAGGTGTGCCGTCGCGGGTGTAGGGGTTCGCCCCCGAAGCCCATGACGGTCGCAGTGAAAAGGCCCAAGCGACTGTTTATCAAAAACACAGGACTCTGCTAAGTCGAAAACGACGTATAGGGTCTGACGCCTGCCCGGTGCCGGAAGGTTAAGGAGAGGGGTTAGCCGCAAGGCGAAGCTCTGAACCGAAGCCCCGGTAAACGGCGGCCGTAACTATAACGGTCCTAAGGTAGCGAAATTCCTTGTCGGGTAAGTTCCGACCTGCACGAATGGCGTAACGATTTGGGCACTGTCTCCGCAGGGGGCTCAGCGAATCTGTAGTACCGGTGAAGATGCCGGTTTCCCGCACGTAGACGGAAAGACCCTGTGCACCTTTACTGCACCCTGGCCCTGAACCCCGGTGCGTTATGTGTAGGATAGGTGGGAGGCTTTGAAGTCGGGCCGCTAGGCTCGATGGAGCCAACGGTGAAATACCACCCTTAGCGTTCTGGAGTTCTAACCCAGGCCCGTGATCCGGGTCGGGAACAAGGTCAGGCGGGTAGTTTGACTGGGGCGGTCGCCTCCTAAAGAGTAACGGAGGCGCTCGAAGGTTCCCTCAGGCTGATTGGAAACCAGCCGCAGAGTGTAAAGGCAGAAGGGAGCTTGACTGCGAGACCTACAAGTCGAGCAGGTACGAAAGTAGGACTTAGTGATCCGGTGGTCCCGCATGGAAGGGCCATCGCTCAACGGATAAAAGGTACGCCGGGGATAACAGGCTGATCCTCTCCAAGAGTTCACATCGACGAGAGGGTTTGGCACCTCGATGTCGGCTCATCGCATCCTGGAGCTGAAGCCGGTTCCAAGGGTTCGGCTGTTCGCCGATTAAAGCGGTACGTGAGCTGGGTTCAGAACGTCGCGAGACAGTTCGGTCCCTATCTCGTGTGGGCGCAGGAGACTTGACAGGAGCTGTCCTTAGTACGAGAGGACCGGGACGGACGAACCTCTGGTGCACCAGTTGTCACGCCAGTGGCACGGCTGGGTAGCTATGTTCGGAAAGGATAAACGCTGAAAGCATCTAAGCGTGAAGCCCCCCTGAAGATGAGGTCTCCCCGAAGACCCCTGGGAGATGACCAGGTTGATAGGCGGGAGGTGTAAGGGCTGCAAGGCCTTGAGCTGACCCGTACTAATCGGTCGTTCGGCTTGACCATAGTGATTCGCTGGCCGGCGAATCCAATCGCTACAGCAGATTCGGTTTTCGAAGTCGAACTTCGTTTCGGCTCTTTTACAGCATTCGAGTTTTCCGGTGACTCTAGCGAGGGGGAAACACCCGTTCCCATTCCGAACACGGCAGTTAAGCCCCTCAGCGCCGATGGTACTGCCTGCGTAGGTGGGTGGGAGAGTAGGTCGTTGCCGGGAAGTAATTTTCGAGGCCCGCGCGTCGTTTCGACGATTCGCGGGCCTCAGTTTTTTCGGCCGACTCGATGGTCAGAGAGCCCCTGCGCAACCCCTGCGCGTCGCTGCCCGGCAAGCGCACGAGGGACCTCCGCGCCGGGAACCCGGCGGGCGAGCGCCGGGCTCAGGCCGCGGGCAGCGCGGGGCGAGGCGCGCTGGGCGCCGCCGCGCGTTGGACGGCGCGAGCGTCGTGGTCGGCGAGGCGCTTGCGGATCTGGCGGCCGACGACCATCTTGATCGCCCGGCGCCGGAGCTCCTTGAACGGATAGCGCTTCGGCGACAGCGAAGCGCACTCCTCCGGCAGCATCACCAGGCTGACGTGGACGTTGGGGGCGCAACCGATCGGCAGGCCCTTCTCCATGCAGGCTTCGTAGAGGCGGCGAAAGACCGGGACCATCTCCTCGGTCTTGGGCGGTGCGGCGTCCTCGAGATCGGTGCCCTGCAGCGGCCGGAAGACGCAGACCGTCGGAATGGCGCCGACCGAGGTGATCCAGTCGATGGCGCGGATCGACGACTCCGCCGGCTCGAGTCCGGCGATGATCTCGCCGTTGGTCACCCACGGCTCCATGCGCGGCCCCTTGGCGCCGAGCTGCGCGCAGTAGCGGATCGCCTCCAGGTAGAAGTCGAGCCCGTACTCCTCGTGCTTGCCGGGGCAGATCTCGCGGAAGATCTGCGGATCGAAGATCTCGAAGCAGAACGAGACCCGGTTGACGCCGATCTCGCGCAGGTGGTCGTAGCGCTTGAGGTCGCGGTGCGGCGGCGTCTGGACCCCGATCAGCAAGCCGAGCTCCTGCTTGATGCGCAGGATGTAGGGCTCGAGGATGTCGAGGTAGGTGTCGCCGTCGTAGTGACCGGTGTTGAAGTCGACGTAGGTGATGCCGCTCTCGGCGCGTGCGGCGCGCACCACCTCGAGCACCTCGTCGACCGACTTCTCGTCGGCGTCGTCGACGCCGAGGTTCAGCCCGACCGAGCAGAACTTGCAGTTGACCTTGGTCGGCTTCTGGGTCCAGTACTCGCAGACCTTGGCCTGGTAGATGCCGAGGTAGGTGCCCTGGAGCGTGCCGATGCGGGTCATCGGCTTGCCGGTCGCGGTCGTGGCGTCGTACCAGTCCGGCCGCGGCGACAGGTCGACCCGGGAGACCGGCTCGCCGTCCCGGTACAGCAGGTAGCGGCCGTGTTCGCGGCGGAACAGGTACGGCGACTCGTGGGCGAACGACTCGGAGACCGGGACGTTGGTCCACAGGCCCCCGGGCAGGATCACCTCGAGGCCGCTGCCGAGGCCGGCGCGGGTGCGCAGGATCTTGCGCCCGCCGTCCTCCTCGATGAAGCAGCTGTCGTCGAGCCGCGCGCCGCGGCAGTAGAGATCGAGCTTGAGCAGAGCGGAGTTGTTGCGGAGTTCTTCTAGCACCGTCGACCCTCCCACGGACCGGTACGTTAGGGGGATCCTTCCCGCGAATCCTTGCGCGGGGGCAACGTCGCCGCGCCACCCACGTGGGTAGGGTTGCGCGTGACCGGCCGGAGGGCCCGGCCGCCAAGGAGGCGCCATGGACATCGTCGAAGAGCTGCTGGCCGACCACCTGAAGCTGCGCGCCGCGATGAGCGAGCTCGAGGCCGGGAGGGTCACGCGCGAATCCCTCGCCCGATTCGTCCACGACCTCCTGACCCACGCGCGGCTCGAGGACGATCTGCTGTTCCGTTCCCTCGAAGGATCGCTGCCGGCCGACCACGGCCCGTTGGCGGTGATGCGCGCCGAGCACGAGGAGATCGAGGGGCGGCTGGCCCGGCTCGACGGCGCGGACCCCGGCGAACAGGATCTCGCGGGCGAGTTGAAACGCCTCGTCGCGGTCGCCCGCGAGCACTTCCTCAAGGAGGAGGAGGTGCTGTTCGGCTTCGCGCGCCGGTTGATCGACGCCGAGCGTCTGCGCGCGCTGGGCGCGGAGCTCGCCGAGCGGCGCGGCGCCGAGACGCCCGTCGCGTAGTCGCCCGCCGCGGGGCTCGCTCACGGAGGCGTGTGCCAGAATCCCGGCCATGCCGTCGGGTCGCGACCTCTCCGCCGTCTCCACCTCGCCGCTGTTCCACGGCATGGAGGCGGACGCGATCGGCGAAGTGCTGGCGGCGGCATCGGTGCGGACCCTCGCGGTCGGCGAGTCGCTCTTCCTCCAGGGCGATCCGGTCGAGGCGCTCTACGTGGTCGAGAGCGGACGGCTCAAGCTCTCCCAGGTCACTCCGGAGGGAGAAGAGGTGGTGGTGCGCACCGCGGGCGAGGGCGCGATCCTCGCCGGCGTCGCCGTGCTCGGCAAGCGCGTGTTGCCCGTGACCGGAGTCGCGGTGACCGCGGCCCGGGTCCTGGTCTGGCCGCGCGAGCGGGCCCAGGAGCTGGCGTCGCGCCACCCGCAGCTGCGCGACAACGTGCTGCAGACCATCGCCGACCGCATGCAGGAGTCGCTGTCGCGCATCCGCGAGCTGTCGACCGAGAGCGCCGGCCGCCGGGTGGCGCGGGCGCTGCTCCGGCTCGCCCGCGAGCACGGCCGTCCCGAAGGCGGCCGGGTACCGATCGACCACCGGCTCGGCCGGCAGGAGCTGGCCGACCTCGCCGGCACCTCGATGTTCACCGCCAGCCGGCTGCTCGCCCTCTGGGCCCGCGAAGGGATCCTCGAGGTCGGCCGACAGCGCGTCGTCGTCCGCCGGATCGCCGAGCTCGAGCGCCTGGCCGGCGGCGACGACTAGCAGCGGCCGGTTCTGCCGGCCCCGCCCGGGCAGGTGGCGCCGCCGGCTTGCGCGGCCGCAAGGATCGCGGCACGGCCGCCGGGTTAGAACTACCGGGCGCTACAATTGTTCCGCCGCGGCCCCCGCGGCGCTTCCAGAAAGGACCTCCGAACATGGTTCGCAAGTCGTTCTCGCTACTCGTCGCCCTGGCGGTGATCACGACCGCCTTCGTCGCCTTCCCCGCCTCCGCGACCGCCCCGCGCGAGATCAAGATCAACGGCACGGACGCGATGCAGTACTCGGTCAAGAAGATCGAGGCCAAGCCCGGCGAGTCGCTGAAGATCGTGCTCTCCACCGTGAGCTCGATGCCGAAGACCGAGATGGCGCACAACTTCATCCTGCTCGCCAAGGGCACCAACGTCGACTCGTTCGTGATGGCCGCTTCGATGGCGCGCAACACCGAGTACATCCCGGCCGCGAAGAAGGCCAGCATCCTCGCCAGCACCAAGCTCGCCGGCGGCGGCGAGACCGTCGAGGTCACCTTCACCGCGCCCACCGAGCCGGGCGAGTACGTCTACATCTGCAGCTTCCCCGGCCACTACGCGGCCGGCATGAAGGGCATCCTGGTCGTCAAGTGACGCCGTAGTAGGCTGCCCGGGCTTTGACGAGCCACGTCGTCCTGCTCGGGCCGGACCTGTTCGCGGCGTACAACGAGTTCGCGCGCGGACTCAAGCAGTGCGGCGCGCGGGTGACGGGAGTCGGAGCCACACCCCGCACCCGCCTGCGCGCCGGACTGGCCCGGCACCTCGACGCCTGGCTCGAGGTGCGCTCGCCGTTCGACGGTGACGAGGTCGCGCGCACCGTGGCCGCCGCTTCGCGCCGCCGGCCGGCCGACCGGCTCGAAACGCTCGAAGAACGCTTGATCGAACCGGCCGCCGAGGCGAGGGCGCGCCTCGGTCTCCCCGGGCTCTCGCCCGCATCCGCGCGACTCTGCCGCGACAAGCCGATGATGAAGGAGGCGTTGCGGCGCGCCGGCCTGCCGTGCGCCGAATCGGATTCCGCGGAGTCGCTCGCGGCATTGGCCGCTTTCGCCGAGCGGGTCGGCTATCCGCTGGTCGTCAAGCCGCGCGCGGGACTGGGATCGCAGAAGACCTTCCGTGTCGACGACCGAGCTGGGCTCGAGCGCGCCGCGCGCGAGCTCGGCGTCGGCTCGGCCGGTGTTTCGGTCGCGGTCGAGGAATTCGTCGTCGGGCACGAGGGGTTCTACGACACGCTGTCGATCGACGGCGAGCCGGCCCACGAGTTCGTCTCGCACTACTACCCGAGCGTGCTCGAGGCGCTTTCGGACCGGCGGGTCGCGCCGCAGATCGCGGCGACCAACCGAGTCGCGCTCGCCAGCTACGACGAGCTGCGCTCGACCGGGCGCAAGGTCATTCGCGCGCTCGGGCTCGGCACCGGCGCGACCCACATGGAGTGGTTCTTCGGTCCCAAGGGGCTCAAGGTCTCGGAAATCGGTGCGCGGCCGCCGGGAGAGAGCCTCTGGGATCTCTACTGCGTCGGCAACGAGATCGATCTCCAACGCGAGTGGGCGCGGGCGCTGCTCACCGGCCGCGTCGAAGCCGGGCTCAGCCGTCGCTACGCCACCGGATCGGTGCAGGTGCGCCCCGATCGGGACGGCCGGATCGCCGGCTACTCGGGGCTCGACGCGGTGCGCAAGGCATGCGGAAACTGGATCTGGGCGCACGAGCTGCCGCGACCGGGACGCCGCACGGTGCCCATCGAGAAGGGCTACCTCGCCAATGCCTGGTTCCGGCTGAAGCACCCGGACTACGACGAGCTGAGGCGGATGATGGAGCTCATCGGCCGGACGCTGAAGGTCCGCGCGACCGCCGGTTGAAGCCATCCGCGCCACGGGCCCGGCCGAAGCCGCGGCCGTGGCGCGGGAATCCGATCGTCAGGGCTTGGTCAGAGCGAGCGTCGCGACCGTCGTCACCGGATCCGTGTTCGAACCGGAGGGACCGCGGGTGTTCTCGCGCGTCGTCACCGTCGCGGTGATCGAAGTGAAACTCGCGTTGGCGCTGCCCGCGATCGTCTGCGTGTCGAGGCTCGCGAATCGGGTCACGCGCTGGCCGCTGCCGGTCTTCTGGCACTCCATCCGGTGCTCGGCCGGCGCCGCGGTGTTGGTGGTCGCTGTGAAGCTCTGGCCGGTCAGGGCGCCGGTCGCCGTGTAGGTGCCGAACGGATGGTTGTAGGTGATCGTGATGTTCGAGCCGCTGACCGTGAAGGTCGCGGTGACCGGCAGCGCCTGGTTGAGACGCGTCGTCTCGTAGTTGTTGCTGACGCAAAGATCGTTGGGCCGGACCGAGGTGACCGTCTCGGTGCCGCTCCAGTTACCGGCGATCGACGGCGCGGGGGGCGGCGGCGGAGGCGGGGTGGTCGGCGTCGAGCTGCGGTTGTCGCCGCCGCAGGCGGCGAGAGCGAGTGCGAGGAGGCCGGTGGTGAGCGAGGCACGCGTGGTCATGGGTCGAGCTCCGGAATCGGGATCGGGGCGGAACGCCCGGGCGACGGAGCCTATCAGCGCGATGACCCGGGCTGCGCGCTCCCGGCGTAGCCGGTCATCTCGAGGTAGCCGGCGCCGGCGAGCGGGGCGTCGCCGCGGGTCCCCCGGGCGGTGACCGCCCCCTCCCAGTAGCGCACCGCCAGCGCCAGCTCCTGGTCGGCGAGGCGCGGAGCGATCGCGAGCTCGATCTCCCGCGCCGGGATCGAGATCCGCCAGGCTGCCGGATAGTCGCCGCCACGCGGGCTGCGCCAGGTTCCGATCGGCGTCAGCTCGAAGTCGCCGTTCGCCAGCCGCACCTCGCTCCCGTCCGGGCGGCGCAGGGCTCCGGCGCTCTCGGGCGCGCTCGAGCCGTCGGCGCGGCGCAGCCGGTAGAGCATCAGGTCGGAGCCGTCGTCGAGATGGAGGGCGAACCAGTCCCAGCCGGCGACGCCGTCGTCGAGCGCCGAGGTCGACCACTCGCGATCGAGCCAGGAGAGGCCGGAGACTTCGAAGCGCTGGTCGCCCCAGGTGATCCTGCCGCGGGTGGCGAGGCGCGGCATCGAGTAGTAGTACGAAGCGTTGCCCGGGTCGCGCCCCTTGCGCGAGAGCCCGCGGTCGCCCTGGAGCCAGGGCGCGCCCGCCGGCTCGAGCGCGAGCTCGAGGCGGATCTCGCCGGCGCCGGCGACGAGCTCGAGCGGTCGCCAGGTCCGGTCGTCCGCCGAGATCCGCCAGTCCTCGAGGTGCACCCGGAACGGCTCGGCTTGCGCGCCGGCGAGGCCGAGCGCCTCGCGCGAGAAGCGCTCGAAGGCGCGGAAGCGCTCGCCCGCGACGTCGGTGACCGCGAGGTGCCCCATCCAGACGTGGCCACTGCGCCACGCGGAATCGGACGCGACGACCTCGGCGGCGAGCGCCTGTCGGAAGAAGGTGAGTTGGTAGCCGAAAGGGCGTCCGGACGCGGTCTCGAGGTTTCCGGTCAGATACCACCACTCGGTACGGAAGCCGTCGTGCGGCCCGTGGTCGCTCGGAAACGCGAGCTCGCGCGGGCGATCGGCGCGGCGGAAACCCGCGTCGGCCGCCCCACCCAGCGCGCCGGCGACGTCGATCGACGCGTCGATCGGTCGTTGCGGCGGGTCGCCGCGCCGGCACGCCGCGGCGCCGGTGCCGGCGGCGACCAGCAGGACGCCGAGTCCCGCGAGGCGGAGGATTCCGCGCATCGTCACTCCGCCCGCAGCGCTTCGGCGGTCTCGCGCCGGGCCACGTGCAGCGCGGCCAGGGCGCCGGCAACGACCGCGGCGCCCACCGCGAGGGCCAGGGATTCGAGGAAGGGGCGGAGCGGCAGCTCGAGCGGAAAGCTCCAGCCGAACGAGCGCCGCTGCACCACGCCGACCAGGAGCCCCGCCAGACCGCCGCCGATCGGCAGCGCCGCCAGACCCGCGGCGAAACCGAGCGCCGCGCACTCGGCCAGCACCACCCGCGCCACGCCCCAGCGGTCGAGGCCGAGCGCCGCGAGCAGCGCGAAGTGGCGTCCGCGTTCGAGCGCCAGCGCGGCGAGCGCGGCGGCGACGCCGAAGCCGGCGACCACGAGCGCCAGCGTGCGCAGCACGCCGGTGACGCGGAAGGTGCGGTCGAAGACCGCCAGCGAGTAGCGCTTGAGGTCGCGCTGGGAGCGCACGTCGAGCTCGAGCGGCGCCGCCGCGAGCGCGGCCGCCCGGCCGAGCTGCGCGAGATCGGCGCCGGGCGCCGCCGCGATCGAGAGCGCCGCCAGTCCGGTCCCGGGGAAGAGCTCGACGAAGCGCTCCTGCGAGATGGCGATGGCGCCGCGATCCGAGCCGAAGTCGACGTGGATCCCGGCGACCTCGAAGTCGACCGCGCCGGTGGGCGTCGGGACCGCGATCCGATCGCCGGGTGCCAGTCCGAGGCGGCGGGCGAGCGGCTCCGAAATCAGCGCGCCACGCCCGGACGCGACCCGCTCGCGCGCCCGGCGCGGCTCGCCGGCGCGCAGCCGGAAGCCGGCGAAGGCCCGAGGATCGGTGTCGACGCCGAGCAACGCCGGCCCGGCGCCGCGTTCGTCGTCGGGCAGCGTCTCGAAGCGCAGCGCCGTGACGCGCTCGACGCCGGGAAGCGCGGCGAGCCGGGCGACGAGCTCCGGCGGCAGCGCCGGCGAGGCGGCGCCGGCGCCGGCGGGGGCGGCGAGGTAGAGATCGCCGACCAGGGTGGCGTCGAGCCACTCGACCACGGCCGAGCGGAAGCTGGCGATGGACAGTGCGATCGCCAGCGACACCGCGACCGCGAGCGCGAGAGCGGCGGCCGCCGGACCGGAGCGGGCGAGCGACCGCTCGACCCCGCGCGCGGCCTGCCGCAGCGCCAGCCCGGGCAGCACGGCCGCGGCGCGCAGCACGCCGGTGAGCGCGGCCGGCACCAGCATCGACGCTCCGACCACCAGCAGCAGGAAACCGGCGAGCGATGCGGTCAGCGAGCCGGCGACGAAGACGATCGCGGCGACTCCGGCCAGCGCGGTCACCACCCCGAGCCGGGCGGCGATCGAGATCAGCCGGCCGGCGCGGCGCTCGAGGGCCGAGCCGGCGAGGGCGTCGCGCAGGGGCGCCCGCGCCGCCTCGATCGCGGGAGGGAGCGCGGCGGCGACGGTCGTCACCAGCCCGAGCGCGAATCCGATCGCGAGCGTCGACGCCGGAACTTCGAAGTCGCGCACGGAGACGGTGAAGTAGAGATCGGAGATGGTTCCCAACACCCGGTCGACCAGACCGCGGGCCAGGGCGACCCCGAGCGCGAGGCCGAGCAACGATCCGGCGGTACCGAGCAGCGCGGCCTCGGCGACCAGCGCGCGGACGAGCGCGCCGGCGTCGACGCCGGTGGCGCGCAGCCGCGCGAACAGATCGCGCCGCCGCACCACCGAGAAGGTCGCGACGTTGAAGATCAGGAAGGCGCCGCACAGCAGCGCCAGCCCCGACAGCGCACGCAGGTTGAAGCGGAAGGCGCGGGTCATCCGGTCGAGCGCGCCGGCGCGCGCCCCGGCCGGCTCGAGCCGCGCATCGGCCGGCAGCAGCGCGGCGATGCGCCGCTCGAGCTCGCGACCGGCGTCCCCTTCGGGCAGGACCAGCTCGATGCGGTCGAGGCGGCCGGCGCGGCGGGCGATCTCCTGGGCGGTGGCGATGTCGGCGAGCGCCAGGTCGGAGAGCGCGGCGGCGCTCGTGTCGTCGGCCGGATCGATGACCAGGGCGAGCTCGAGCTCGACCCGGCGTGCCCCCGAGCGCGCCGCGAAGCGGTCGCCGGGCGCCAGGCCGAGGCGATCGGCGGTCGGGCGCGAGAGGGCGATCGCGCCGGGCGCCGTCAGCAGTCGCGCGACGTCGCCCAGGGAGCCGGCGCCGGCGGCGACGAACGGCCGGAACGGTGCGTCGGCGAACGGATCGACGCCGAGCAGGCGCAGCGTCCGGCCGCCGCGGCCCGGCAGCACGACGCGAGTCTCGACCACCGGCGCCGACTCGGAGAGGCCGAGCTCGAGCCGAAGCCGCGCGTAGAGCCGCTCGTCGACGCCCGTCGAGCCGGCCGCGATCGCGTGGGTGGCGCGCCCCGAGGTCGCCTCGGTCGCCAGCCAGAAAGCGCGGCCCGCGCTCTCGTTGGCGACGTCGACGGCGACGCCCACGGCGACGCCGAGCGCGATGCCGGCGAGCGCCAGCACCAGCTGCACCGGGTGGCGCGCGAGCTCGCGCACGCCGGCGCGCACCAGCAGGCTCAAGAGCGCGACTCCCGCGCGAGCTCGACGATGTGGCCGTGGTCGAGCGTCAGGCGCCGGTCGGCGACGCCCTGGACCTCGCGGCCGTGGGTCACCATCAGCAGCGCCTTGCCGGCGCGGCGCGTGAGCCGGTCGAGCAGCTCGAGCACGGCGAGGCCGGTGTCGAGGTCGAGATTGCCGGTCGGCTCGTCGGCGAGCACCAGGTCCGGTTCGTGGACCAGCGCGCGGGCGACCGCGATGCGCTGCTGCTCGCCGCCCGACAGACGGTCGGGGAACTGGCGCGCGCGGTCGTCGAGGCCGACCTCGGCGAGCAGCGCGCGGGCCCGTTCGCGCCCGGCCGCGTCGAGCCGTCCGGCGAGCTCGAGCGGCAGCAGCAGGTTCTCCTCGACGGTCAAGGTCGGGACCAGGTTGAAGAACTGGAAGACGAAGCCGATCCGCTCGCGGCGCAGCCGGGCGCGGGCCGAATCGCCCAGAGTCGCGAGGTCGGCGCCGGCGAGCTCGATCCTCCCGGCGGTCGGCCGGTCGAGCCCGGCGACCAGGTGGAGCAGGGTCGACTTGCCCGAGCCGCTGCGCCCGAGCAGGACGACGAGCTCGCCCGGGTAGAGCTCGAGCGAGGCGCCGTCGAGCACGACGCGCTCGCCCTCCCCTTCCGGGAAGACCTTGGTGACGCGATCGAGGCGGGCGAGCGGCGCGGCGCGGTTCGTGGACAGGATCGGCACCCTCCGGACAGTCAACCCTACGCGCAATGGGGCGCTCCGGCCGAATCGCCGGAGAGCGGCGCGATAGCATCCGCGCCGGATGTCCGCCGCCCGCCCCGCGCCGTCGCGCGCCGCCGACCTCGTCGAGCTGACCAAACCGCGGATCACCGGCCTGGTGTCGGTCACCGCGGCGGCTGGCTTCCTGCTGGCGCAGCCGCCGGGGCCGCTGCCCTGGCTGCGCTTCGTCCTGGCGGTCCTCGGGATCGCCCTGGTCTCGGCCGGGTCGGGGGCGCTCAATCACTGGTGGGAGCGCGAGCTCGACCGGCGGATGCGGCGCACCGCCGCGCGGCCGCTGCCCGCCGGTCGGATGAGCGCCGACGCCGCGCTGCTCTGGGGCTCGGTGCTGGCCTCGACCGGGATTCTCGGCCTCGCCTTCGCGGTCGAGCCGCTGACCGCGGTGCTGGCGGCGGCGACCCTCGTCCTCTACGTCTTCGTCTACACGCCGATGAAGACCCGCACCTCGCTCGCCACCATCGTCGGGGCCGTCCCCGGCGCCGCGCCGCCGCTCTTGGGCTGGACCGCGGCCGACGGCGGCGTCGAGCTCGGCGGCTGGGTGCTGTTCGCGATCCTCTTTCTCTGGCAGCTGCCGCACTTCCTGGCGATCGCCTGGCTCTATCGCGAGGACTACCGCGCCGCCGGGATGGTGCTGCTGACCATCGACGACCCCGATTTCGGCCGCACCGCGCGCCAGGCCGCGCTGTGGACGGTCGCGCTGCTGCCGGTCTCGCTGGTGCCGTCGGCGATCCGGCTGGCCGGCGTCGCCTACCTCGCCGGCGCGCTGGTGCTGGGTGGCGCCTTTCTGGCGGTGGCGATCGGCTTCGCGCGGCGGCCGGCGGTGCCGAGCGCCAAGCGGCTGCTGCTCGCTTCGGTCAGCTACCTGCCGGCGCTGCTCGCGGTGCTGGTCGCCGACCACCGGATCGGGAGCTGAGCGGCGAGCGATGCGCAAGCTCCTCGCCTGGGCGCTGCTCGCGGCCTCGACCGTGGTGGCGATCGCCTTGCTCGCGCGCGAGCGTTCGCGCGAGCCGTTGCCGGTGCTGGCGACGGTGCCGCACTTCGCGCTCACCGAGCGCGACGGCTCGACGGTCACGCTGCGCGAGCTCGCCGGCCGCCCCTGGGTCGCCGACTTCGTCTTCACCCGCTGCCAGGTGGTCTGCCCGCTGCTCACCGCGAAGATGGCCGAGCTGCGCCGCCGACTGCCGGCGGGCTCGCGGCTGGCGAGCGTCTCGATCTCAGTCGATCCCGAGCACGACACGCCCGCGGTGCTGCGCGCCTACGCCGAGGGCAAGGGGATCTCGGG
Source organism: Acidobacteriota bacterium (assembly GCA_045862895.1). Taxonomy (GTDB): domain Bacteria; phylum Acidobacteriota; class Thermoanaerobaculia; order Multivoradales; family JAGPDF01; genus JACTMI01. The sequence goes on along the minus strand of BTUO01000012.1, from coordinate 61,986 downwards.
CCGTGACTGGCTGTTCCTGACCGGCGAGCGCGGTGCCGTGCGCGAGCTGATCCGCGATGGTTTCCTGCTCGCGGTCGAGGACACGCCCGACAACGTCGCGATGCCGGTGATGCACAGCAGCCGCTTCGCCCTGGTCGACGGCGAGGGGCGGATCCGCGGCTACTACTCGCCGCTCGAGCAGGAGGGCGAGCTCGAGCGGCTCCTCGACGATGCCGCCGCGCTCGAGCGCGAGGCCCGGAGGCGGCCATGACGCTGCGGGACCTGCCGACGCTCAACGCGCTGCTCAATGCCGGCGCGACGGCGCTGCTGGTGACGGGTTGGGTCCTGATCCGCCGGGGCCGGCGTGAGGCGCACCGGCGCGCGATGCTCGGCGCGCTGGCCTGCTCGGCGCTGTTCCTGGTCTCCTACCTCGTCTACCACTTCCAGGTCGGCTCGGTGCGCTTCCAGGGCACCGGAACGGTGCGCACGGTCTACCTCGCGATCCTGCTCACCCACACCGTGCTCGCCGCCGCGGTGCCGGTGCTCGCGCTGGTCACGCTGTCGCGCGCGCTGGCCGCGAAGTTCGATCGCCACCGCGCGATCGCGCGCTGGACGCTGCCGATCTGGCTCTACGTTTCGGTGACCGGCGTGGTCGTCTACTGGATGCTCTACCGCACGAGCTGGGTCTGAGCTGCGCGCCCGGCCGCGCTCAGCCGTCGTTCGAGTCGACCGGCCCGGTCTCCTCGTCCGCATCCGCTTCGGGAGTCTCGGCGGCGGGCAGCTCGGCGAGCCAGACGAAGCGGTCGAGGCTCCGCGCCCAGACGAAGCCGGGGGCGGTGGTGGTGGCCTTCAGGCCGCGCAGCACCGCGAGCTTGCTGTCGAGGTCGTCGACGGCGTGCAGGGCGATCGCCTCCGGCGTCATCGGCTCGACCGGCGATCCGAACTCCTGGCGCCCCTGGTGGGACAGCACGAGGTGCTCGAGCTGGAGCCGGAAGTCCTCGGGGAAGCCCTCGATCGCCGCGGCGCGCTCGCGCACCAGGTCGCGGCCGAGGACGATGTGGCCGACCAGCCGCCCGACCGGCGTGTAGTCGTTGCGCGGCATGGCGCCGAGCTCGTCGAGCTTGCCGAGGTCGTGGAAGAGGACGCCGAGGACGACCAGATCGCGGTCGAGCTCCGGGTAGTGGTCGCACAGCCGCACGGCCAGGCCCATCATCGACACCACGTGCTCGAGCAGGCCGCCGCGATAGGCGTGGTGGATCGCCTTGGCGGCGGGGTGGAGCCGCAGCCGCTCGCCGTAGACCGCCACCGTCTCGGCCGCGAGCCGGCGCGCGAACGGCCGCGCGAGGTGGCTCTCGAGCAGCCCGGCGAGACGCTCCCAGAGCTGGTCGATGTTCTCGTGGGTGGTCGGGACCAGGACCCCCTCGTCGAATCCCTCGGCGCGGTCCTCGTCGGTGGCGCGGCGCAGGTTGTCGACCTTGATCTGCAGCTGGTCGCGGTAGCTCTGGATCTGGCCGCGGAACTTGACGTAGTCGTACGGATCGAACGCGTTGGCGAGCGCCGCCGAATCCGACCAGGCCTTGCCAGTGATCGAGCCGGAGGCGTCGGCCAGCTCGAGGTCGAGGTAGTCACGGCCGCTCTTGTCCTGGCGCACCTCCTTCTTGCGCAGCAGGGCGAAGCCCTGGACGGTATCTCCCGGCTTCCAGGTCGAGATCGGGCGGCCCTCGGGCGAGGACTTCGAAGGGGGGGGCATCGCCCGCATTCTAGGATGCAAGGCAGAAGACGGGCGCACGGGACAGCCGACCCCCCGGCGTGCGGCTTGCTAGAACCGGAGCGAGTCCGCCGACGTACCCGGAGACGACCATGCCCCCTATTTCGCCGCGTCCGCGCCCCGCCCTCCGGGCAGGAATCCCGATCCTGGCGATCCTGGCCGCCTTCGCCGGCGCGGCGAGGCCCGCCCGGGCCGCCGACGACGAGACGGTCCGCGCCTTCTTCGAGGAGGGCGCGGCGCTGCTGGTGACCGAGGCCGAGCGGGAGCGGCTGGCCGCGGCGAGCCCCGCCGAGCGGCGGGCCTTCGTCGCCGGCTTCCTCGCCGCCGATCCGGATCCTTCGACGCCGGACAACGAGCTGCTGGCCGGCATCGCGGCGCGCCGGCAGCGGATCGCGGCCGAAGGGCTGTCGCCGTTCGACGATCGCGGCCGACTGCTCTTCCTGCACGGCCTCCCGACCGAACGGACGAAGATCGAATGCGCCGAGACCTTCGTTCCGCTCGAGCTCTGGAGCTGGGGAGCGCCGGGCTCGGCGCGGACCGCGCTGCTGTTTCGGCCCGGGGCGGGGCGGCACTTCCGGCTCTGGTACCCGACCGACTCGAAACGCGACCTCTACACCGACGAGATGGAGTACCTGCTCGAGCAGTTCGAGGAGCTGCGGGGGCGCATCCGCGGCAAGCGCATCGACCTGCGCATCTGCAAGGACGCCGAGCGCATCGACGACCTGACGGGAGTCTCGGGGCTGTTCGGCTTCCGCTCCGGACGGCTCAAGGACGCCGACGTCGCGCGGTGGCTCGAGCCGCCGGCCGATCTCGCCGCCTGGGCGCGCGCGGCGAACGCCGAGCCGCGGCCCGACCCCGGCTCGGCCCTGCCGACGCCCGAGGTCGCCGTCAGCTTTCCGGCCTGGCGCGACCAGCGCCTGGTCGCGCGCCTGCGGCTCACCCTGCCGCCCGGAACCTCGCTCGAGGCGGTCGACGCGGCCGGCGGACGCGAGGTGCGGCTGGCGCTCCACGGCGTGGTCGATCAGCGCGAGGGCACCTTCGAGGAGTTCCGCACGCGATTCGTGATGGCGCCGCCGGCGCTGGAGACGCCGGTGGCGCTGGTCGCCGAGCGGGCGCTGCGACCGCGCTCCGAGTTCGTGCTGCGCCTCGAGCTGCGCGACGAAACCACCGGGCGGCTGGTGCGCGTCGTCCACGGCGTCACGGTGCCGGCCGAGCCGACACCGGACCCCGAGCCGCTGCCGGCGACCGCGGTCGCCGGTCGCGATCTGGCGCTGACCCGACTGACCGGGCGCGACACCATCGTGCTGCTCCCGCCGCCCGACGACGTGCTGTTCGGACTCTTCCGCGCGGAGGCGATCGTGGCGGGCGAGCGCATCCGCAAGGTCGTCTTCTCGCTCGACGACAAGCCACAGCTGACCCGCAGCGCTCCACCCTGGAGCGCCGAGCTGAGGCTGCCGACGATTCCGCGCGAAGTGGTGGTCCGCGTCGAGGGGCTCGACGAGGCCGGCAAGGTCGTCGCCGCCGACGAGCTGCTGATCAACGAGCCGCAGGGCGAGGCGCGAGTGCGGCTGCTCGAGCCGGCGCGCGGCAAGCGGGTCTCGGGCCGGGTGCGGGCGCGCGCCGCGGTGGTGGTGCCGGAGGGGCGGCGGGTCGAGTCGGTCGAGTTCCAGGTCAACGACGAGGTCGTCGCGAAGCTCGAAATGCCGCCCTGGGAGGCGAGCTTCGAGGTACCGTCCGACACCGACCTCGCCTACCTGACCGTGACCGCGGTCTACGACGACGGCACCCGGGTCGAGGACTTCCGCGTGCTCAACTCGGCGGAGTATCTCGAGGAGATCGAGGTCGAGCTGGTGGAAGTCTTCGCCACGGTCACCGATCGGGAGGGCAATCTGGTCGACGGGCTGGGGGCCGGCGACTTCGAGCTGCTCGACAACGGGCGCCCGCAGCGGATCTCGAAGTTCGAGCGGGTCCGCGAGCTGCCGCTCACCCTCGGGCTGGTGCTCGACACCTCGGGCTCGATGCGCGAAGCGCTGGGCGAGGCCAAGAGCGCGGCCTCCGGGTTCCTCGCGAGCGTGATGACGCCGAAGGACCGCTGCTTCGCGGTCGGCTTCACCGAGCGTCCGGTGCTGCTGATGCCGCTGACCTCGGACGCGACCGCGGTCGACGTGTCGTTCCGCGATCTGCCGGCGATCGGCGCCACGGCGCTCCACGACGCCCTGGTCTACTCGCTCTACCAGTACCGTGGCGTGCGCGGCCGGCGCGCGATGGTGCTGCTCTCCGACGGCGACGACACCGCCAGCCTGGTGCCGTGGGCGGACGTCATGACCTATGCCCAGCGCGCCGGCGTGTCGATCTACACGATCGGCCTCGGGATCGGGCCGGGCTCGCTCGCGATCCGCGACAAGCTCAAGGACCTCGCGGCGGAGACCGGCGGCCGGACCTTCTTCATCGAGAAGGCCGCCGAGCTCGCCGGGGTCTACGACCAGATCGAACGGGAGCTGCGCAGCCAGTACCTGCTCGCCTTTTCGCCCGACCCGCCGGCGGTCGAGGGCGAGCGCCACGAGATCGAGGTTCGGCCGCGCGATCGCGCCCATCGCGCGCGCAGCGCCCGCGGCTACACGCCCTGACCGCCGGCGCTTGGACGCGGGCAGGTGGCGGGACTACACTGGCGAACGATGAACCGACACCGGACGCTCGTTCTCGCGCTTTCGTTCGGGCTCGCCGCCGTCGCGCCGGGTGTCGCCGAGGCCCCCGCGCACGAGCTCGAGTTCGAGGGATTCAACCGCGTCTACACCGACCTGGTGGGCGAGCTGGCGCCGGTCGCGCTCGATCCGGTCACCGTTCGCCTGAGCTCGCCGCGACAGACGGTGATGGTGCGGGACCACCGGATCTCGATGCGGCCGCTCGGCGGCGGGCGCACCGAGGGGCGGCTCGAGATCGAGCTGCTCGGCAAGGGGGAGATCGTCGCCGACGTCGACCTCGCCGGCAACGTCTCGCGGTTGGCCGACGAGCTGATCCTGCCGCCGCAGCGCATCGCGCTCGACGGGCGGGTGCGCCTGGCGCGCGCTGACGGCGGCTACCAGGTGGTGCCGGAGCAGATGCCGTCGGCGGTGCGTGTCGAGATCCGCTCCGGCCTGATCGACCGCGTGGTCGGCGCCTGCGAGGGCGCGGCGATGCTCTCGTTCGGCGCGATCGACTGCGCGCCGGTGCGCGACGCCCTCGAGCGCCCCGCCATCCCGCTGCCGGCCGGCGCCGGCGAGTTCTTCCTCGCTGATGCCGACCTGACCGCCGCCGACCGCGCCGCCCTCGACGCGTTGATCACCGCGGCGCGCTGAGCGCCGCGCCGGCGCGGTCAGGCCGGCATGCCGAGGCCGCGGCGGGTGGCGGCGTCGACGATCGCCTGGTGGGTCGGCACCTGGAACAGGAAGCGCTGGCGGTGTTCCGGCGCCAGGAAGGCGGTCTCGCGCATCAGCTCGGCGTAGGCGCGCTCGAGGTGCGGCAGCGGATCCTCCTTCGACAACCCCTTGGCGCGCAGCCACTCGCCGGCGCGAAACAGCTGGAAGTCGCCGATGGCTCCCGGGGAGATCTCCGGCCGTCGCTGGCGCTCGTCGGCGAGCGCCTTGGCCGCGGCGCCGATCAGCTCGGCGGAACCCTGCGCCACGGCGGCCTCGAGTCGCGCCGCGAGCACTTCGGGGAGCGCCAGGTCGTTGCCGGAGGCGCGGTAGAGCCGCTCGGCCTCGGCGAGGTGCCCGCTCGCCTCTGCCGGCCGGCGCTGACGCATCTGGATCTCGCCGAGCACGCGCTCGGCTTCGGCACGCGCCTCGCCCTCGGGCAGCATGGCGAGCGCGAAGTGGGCCTTGCGTACTTCGGCCTGCGCCGCTTCGAGCTGGCCGAGCCGCAGCAGCGCTTCGGCGACCGCCACGCGCGCGATCGCTTCGCCGCGCGGATCGTCTCGCCCTTCGCGCAGTGCCAGCGAGCGGCGCAGTACCGGTAGCGCTCCGGCGGAGTCGCCGAGCCGCGCCAGCGCGCGGCCGAGGCCGAGCAGCGCGAAGGCCTCGTCGAGCTCGGAGCTGTCGTCGCCGAGCGCGGTCCGCGCCTCCTCGTAACGCGCGATCGCCGCCGGGAAATTGCCCTCGGCCAGCGCCACCGCGCCGAGCGCGGCGAACGACGCCGACGCCGAGGCACTCTGGCGGGCGCCGCGGCGCAGCTCGAGCGCCTGTTCGTGGAGCGAACGCGCGGTCGGGAAGTCGAGGTCGTGGAACGCGAGGTTGCCGAGCAGGAACAGGCACTGCGCCGCGATCGACGACCGCCCGCCCCGCTCGGCGATGACGCGCGTCTTCTCGAACAGGTCGTGCGCCTCGGCTTTGCGGCCGAGCTGGACCAGGACCCTCCCGAGCTCGAGGATCAGCAGTTCCTTGCGTCGCTCGTCCAGCGACTTGGTGGCACCGAGCGCGCGCCGCAGCACGGTCTCGGCCTCGCGCAGCCGGCCCTCCTTCTGGGCGAGCTCCGCGGCCACCGCGGCGATCGCCACGAAGCGCTCGGCGTTGCCCTCGGCGAGCGCCAGGCCGCGGGCGATCGCGCCCTCCAGCTCGTGCAGCCGGCCGAGCCGGCGCGCCAGCGGCAGCAGTGCCCACAGCAGGTCGATCTCGAGGCCGCGGTCGCCGCCACGCTCGGCGAGCGCGGCGAGCTCCGAGCGCAGTGCCGCGAACTGCTCGTCGCGCGGCGCACCGCCACGGGTGCGCGTCGCCGCGAGCGCGGTGCGCGCCCCCTCGTCGGTGCCGGCGAGCAGCGGCCAGGCCTGCCAGAGCTCGTCGGCGGCGGCGCTGCGGGCCGCGAGCAGCTCGCCGAGGGCGTGGCGGGCCTTGCGGGTCGACTCCTCGGAGAGCGCCTCGGCCAGCGCGCGGACGACGGCGGGGATCGCGGCCCGGACCCCTTCGCCCCAGGGCCCGAGCGCGGGCTCGACCAGGCCGGCGGCGCCGAACGACTCGGCCCAGTCCGGGCCGACACCGCTCGCGCCCAGGGCGTTGGCGGCGGCGCGCACCTCGGTCGACGGCACCGCGCCTTCGACCAGCGCCAGCAGGCGCAGCGGCGTCGGATCTCCGCATCGGGAGGCTTCGGCTTCGGCGTGCAGCCGGAAGCGGGCCGACGGCAGGAACTGGGCGTCCGCCTCGCGGCCGCTGAAGAAAAAGGAACCGAAGACCTGGCGCAGCTGACGGTCGCGCACCAGGTGGACCAGCGACTCTTCGAGCGCGAACGGGTTGCCCGCGGCGCCCTCGGCGAGCCGCTCGGCGACCGTCGGCGGCAACGCGAGGCCGTGGAAGAGCTGGGTCGAGAGGCGTTCCCATTCGTCGCCGCTCAGGGGGCCGAGCTCGAGCTCGGGGAGCTCGGCGGTCCGGCCCGGCCAGCCGGCGCCCGGCCGCCGGATCAGCAGCAGGTGGACGCCGCGGCCGAGGTCGGGGCGCTCGAGCAGCGTCTCGATCTCCGCCCAGGTCTCGGTCGAGCCGACCTCGAGACCGTCGTAGACGAGACAGAGCGGCCGCTGGCGCTCGGCCGCGAGCACTTCGAGCAGCGTGCTGCGCGGCGGCTCCACGTCGGTAGTGCGCCAGATCGCGGCGCGCCCGGCGGCGCGCAGGACCTCCCAGGCGAGCCGAGTCTTGCCGACGCCGAGCGGCCCGACCAGGCGCGCGGCCGGACCGGTGAGCAGGCTCGCGAGCTCCGCGGACGGCCGTTCGCGCGGCACCCAGCGCGGCGTCCGGGTGAGCACGCTGGGATTGCGCCAGGGCGGCAGGCCGGGCGCCGGCGGTCCGAGCAGGACGATCGGCACCACCCGGCCGGTGCGCGAGTCGAGCTGTCCGGCCGGCGCCGTCGCCCAGCGCCCTTCGAGCGCCAGCGCGGCGTGGGTGGTCAGGTGCACGGCGTCGGCGGCCAGGCGGGGCGGCCGTGCCACCAGCTCGGTGATCAGCGGATCGTCGATCAGCCGCGGCGTGCCGGCCTGGAGCGCGGCGAGTGCCGGCAGCACCAGAGCCCGGGCCTTGCCCGGCCCGATCTCGGCCGCGAGCGTCTCGAGCAGGCGGCCGGCGAGCTCGATCGCGCCGTCGAACACCCCGGCGCGCCCGGCGCTGGGCAGCACCAGCCAGAGGCCGGCGCGGACCTTGGCGACGCCGGGTCCGGCGGCCGCGAGACCGTCGACCCGGGCGGCCAGGGGCGCCGGACCGTCCACCCAGATCCGCAGGGCCGCCGCGGGGATGCGCAACTCGAGAGTGGAGAGGCCGGCGAGGGTCACCGCCGGCTACTCTAACCGCTCTCTCGCGGTCCGGATCGGTGTGATACAAGGGGCGGCCACGGAGGGCTTCGCCATGTCTCGCCGCCTGCTCAATCGCCTGTTCTACTTCACGGTCGAGGACGAGGGGATCCTCGCCGAGGCGTTCCCCAAGTTCGAATCGGAAGTCTTCTGCATCGCCTACAAGGTGGTCGGCACCGACGACGTCTTCGTCACCACGTCGGAGACCAAGGAGGCGATGGACCGCTACGACGTCCCCTACAACCTGCTCGCCGAGGAGGAGGCCGGCCGCATCGCCCTCCACCACACGACGCAGTCGAAGGAGGAGCTCGGCGACTACGACGACGCGCTGCGGGCGCTGACCCTCGCCCACCGGGCGATCGGCGCCGCCTGCGTCGGCGTCAACGGCGATCCGGAGACCGCGCCGCTGGTGCTCGCCGAGCCGGAACGCTTCACCTACTTCACCGCCCCGGCCGGACACACCTTCCTCTGGCGCCTTTTCGAGGAGCGCCGCGAGGCGGTGGCTTTCGAGAAGAAGCGCGGCGACCGGAAGGCGGTGGAGTGGGCCGAGGGGCTGCCGCTCGCCTCGGCCAAGGAGCTCAAGAGCTACCACTGACCCGGAGGCGCCCTGGACCTCTTCTCCCCCGAGCTCGACGGTCGGGCCCCGCAGCCGACGCCGACCTTCACGATCTCGCAGCTCGGGCGCGAGGTGCAGGAGCTGCTGCGCGAGGCCTTCGCCTCGGTCTGGGTGACCGGCGAGGTCGCCCGCTACCGGCCGAGCGCGGCCGGGCACCACTACCTCGATCTGGTCGAGAAGGGGGAGGGCGATCGCATCGTCGGCACCCTCTCGGCGGTGGTCTGGCGCGGCGAGTGGGCGCGCATCCGCGCCGTGCTCGAGCGCGCCGGCGAGCGGCTGGCCGACGGCCTCGCCGTGCGCTGCCGGGTGACGCTCGACTTCTATCCGCCCGGCGGGCGGCTGCAGGCGCAGATCCGCGAGATCGACCCGACCTTCACCCTCGGTGAGCTCGAGCGGCGCCGGCGCGAGACGATCGACGCGCTGGCGGCGGCCGGCCTGCTCGAGGCCAACCGCGCGCTGCCGCTCGCCGACCTGCCGCTCGCCGTCGGGCTGGTGACGTCGCACGGCAGCGCCGCCTACCATGACTTCCTGTCGACGCTCGCCGAGAGCGGCTTCGGTTTCCGCGTGCTGTTCGTGCACGCGGCCGTGCAGGGGGCCGAGGCCGAGCGCGAGGTCGCTTCGGCGCTCGAGCTGCTGGGCGGCTCGCCGGTCGAGGTCGTCGCGCTGGTGCGCGGCGGCGGCTCGCGCACCGATCTCGCGGCGTTCGACAGCCGGGCGGTCGCCGAGGCGGTCGCCCGCTGCGCGAAACCGGTACTGACCGGTCTCGGTCACGAGATCGACCGCTCGGTCGCGGATCTCGCCGCGCACCAGGCGTTCAAGACGCCGACCAAGGTCGCAGAGTTCCTGGTCGCGCGGCTCGGCGAGGCCGAGGTCGCCGCGCAGCGGGCGGCCGCGCGACTGGCGTCGTCCGTCCGTCCGGCGCTCTCGGGCGCGCGCGAGCGACTGCTCGACGCCGAGCGCCGGGCGCTCTCGGCCCGCGCCCGCCTCGAGCGCACCGGCGCCCGACTGGGCGCGTTGGTCGAGGCGCTGGCGCGCGCGTCGCGACGCGCGGTGCGCCGGGCCTCGACCGGCACGGTCGACCTCGGCGCGCGCATCGGCCGCGCGGCGCCGCGCGCGCTCGAGCGCTTCGAGCGCGCGCGCAGCGTCGTGGCCTGGCGGCTGGTCGGCGCCGGCCGGGGCCGCCTCGCCGAGGCCGCCGCTCGGCTCGAGGGGCGGGAGCGCCTGGTCGCGGGCCTCGCCCCCGAGCGCACGCTGAAGCGCGGCTTCACCATCACCCGCGGCGCCGGCGGCCGCATCGTCCGTCGTCCGGACGACGCGCCGCCGGGAAGCCGACTGACCACCGAGACCGCGGCCGGCACGCTCGCCAGCCGCGTGGAGGAGCCATGACCGCGAAGAAGGGCGCCACCGAGGCGCCGGCCGTTTCGTTCACCGAGGCGATGCGCGAGCTCGAAGCGATCCTGGCGCGCATCGAGGGGGAGGAGGTCGATCTCGACCGCCTCGCCACCGAGCTCGGCCGCGCCGCCGAGCTGCTCGAGCTCTGCCGCGGCAAGATCCGCAAGGCCGAGCTCGAGGTCGCCCAGATCGTGCAGCGGCTCGAGCCGCCGGTGGCCGGCGACTGAGCCTTCGCGCCGCGGTCTCCGGATTCCGGACACCGGATTTCCGGAACCCCGACTTCGCCGCCATCGCGGACCCTAAGTCTCTGATTCGGCTGGCTCGGACCGAGGCCACTCGGTTGGCCGGGAGATTGCGATCCCCAGTCACCGAAGGGAGGTCCACGATGACGCTGGCGAGCACCCCACGCGACGAGCCCGAGCAGCCCGAGGTTCTGGCGCAATCAGACTGGATCGGAGTCGGGTCGATGCTCGAAGAGGTCTGCCGCTGCTTCGCGGCGGGGCTCGGCGAGGTGGATGCCGCGGTCGACTGTACCCAGGGTCTCGAGGTACCGGGGTCGGAACGGCGTCGCTTGTCGACGGCGGCGGTCAAGCTCCTGGCGCGCACGATCCGCGGTCTCGCGGCGGGTGGGTTCGAGCTCGTCGCCCGACCGACCGGCTCTCCGGCGGCGCCCGGCATCCTGCTCGCGGTCCACGTGATCTCGAGCGAACGTCGGACCGGCGGCGGCCGCGTCGGATTCGACGCCGACGAGCTGACCCTGGCCCGTGAGCTGGTGGAGCGCGGCGGCGGCTTCGTGCTGATCGTCCGCCAGCTGCCCGGCGAGCGGCGATCGACGCTCGGGCTCGACTCGCGCTGGCGGATCGGACGCGGCGCGCCGATGCGCGTCGTGCCGGCGCCGAAGTTCTCGGCCGCGTCGACGCCCGGGTGTCAGCCTTCCGGAATTTCCTCCGAGCCGCCACCGCGGTACGCGGCCGCGGAGATGCCGTATTCCTTGAGTCGCTGGTAGAGCGTACTGCGCGGAATTCCGAGGCGCTCGGCGGTGCGGTCGACCTGGCCGCGCTCGTGCGCCAGCACCCGCTCGATGTGCCGACGTTCGAGGTCCGCCAACCGGACGTCGGTCGAATCGATCGCGGCGTCCGCGCTCGCCAGCGGCGCGGGTCCGTCCTCGATGCGCAGCGTCGCCGAAGTCAACCGCCCGTCGCGGGCGAACAGGGTGGCGCGTTCCAGAACGTTGCGCAGCTCGCGGATGTTGCCCGGCCACGAATAGCGAGCGAGCCGATCGACGACGTCGGGATCGACCTCGACTCCCCGCCCGGTTTCGGCGCGGATCCGTCCGAGGATCGACTCCGTGAGCGCGGGCAGGTCTTCGAGGCGCTCGCGCAGGGCCGGTAGACGCAAGGTCAGGGTGTTGAGTCGATAGTAGAGGTCGGCGCGAAACGATCCCGCGCGCACGGTGGCGGCGAGATCGCGGTGAGTGGCGGCCAGGAGCCGGACGTCGACCCGCCGTTCGGCGACGTCGCCGACCCGGCGGAAGCGGCGCTCCTCGACCACCTTGAGGATCTTCGGCTGGACGCTGGGGTCGATGTCGCCGATCTCGTCGAGGAACAGCGTGCCGCGGTCGGCGATCTCGAACAGACCGGACTTGGCCTGGACCGCTCCCGTGAAGGCGCCCCGGACGTGCCCGAACAGCTCGCTGTCGAGCAGATCGCGCGACAGCCCGGCGCAGTTGATGTCGACGAAGGCCTCGCGCGAGCGGCGCCCGTGCTGGTGGAGCCAGCGGGCGAGCACCCCCTTGCCGCTACCGGTCTCGCCGAGCAGCAGCAACGGGCTCTCGGCGTCGGCGGCGATCCGAGCTTCCTGCTCCAGCTCGCGGATCGCGCGTGACTCGCCGACGAACGGGTCGACGCCGCCGCGGTCGTCGCGACGCGCACCGGCCCGGTCCCGCCGGGCCGAGCGGCGGAGCTCGAGCGCGCGCTCCAGCACCTCGCGCAGCGTCCTGAGCTCCGCCGGCTTGACCAGGAACTGGTCGGCGCCGGCCTTGATCGTCGCCACCGCGAGCTGAATCTCGCCGTGCGCGGTCAGGATCACGATCGGGACGTCCGGATCCTGCTGACGTAGCCGCGGCAGCAGATCGAGGGCGGATCCGTCCGGCAGCGAGAAGTCGAGCAGCACCGCGTCGGGCCGGACGCGTTCGAACACGCGCTGGCCATCGGCGATGGTCTCCGCCTCCTCGACGCGCCACCCTTCGGCGACGAACAGCCGCCGCACCGGGTCGCGGACGCTGCGGTCGTCGTCGATCAGCAGCAGGCAGGTGTCGTTCATGGGCCCCGGTCACCTCGAGGTTCGCTTCGCCAGTATAAGGCCCGTCCAGAGTCCGGACGGCCTCTTGGAGCGGGACACCACGGGCTCGACCGGTGCTTCGTTCGATCGATGGAAGACGCTTTGATTCAGTGACTTGCGATGGTGGTCCGGATGGCACCGGGATTGCCTTGGATGCCAGGCATGAACGCCTCCGCTTCGAGCCCCTCGGCCGCCTCGCCCCCGCGCATCCTGGTCATCGACGACGACCCCGCCGTGCGCGAGCTGTTGAGCGCCGCGCTCGCGCGCCGCGGCTACCACGTCACCTGCGCGGAGGAACCCGAAGAGGCCGCGACGATGCTCGAGTATCTCGACTTCGACCTGCTCTGCGTCGATCTCGATCTTTCCGGTCTCAATGGCCTGGAGGGGCTCGGGCTGATCGCGGAAGCGAGGGCCCGTGCGCCGCGGCTGGGCATCGTCGTCATCACCGGCAACCCCGATCCGCTCGTGCACGACGCTTGCCGTTCGCGCGGCGCTTCCGGGGTCCACTTCAAGTCCGGACCCCTGTCCGAGCTTCAGGCGCGATTCAACGCACTTCTCCAGGAGGGCCCCCGATGAGTCTCAGCCTGCTCGATCGAATGACCGAAGACGGCGCGATTCGCGCCCTGTTCCAGCCCATCGTCGACCTGCGTCGGCCTCGCCCGGTGCTGGCGGCGATCGAGGGTCTGGCCCGGGGTCGCTCCGGCTCGAATCTCGAGATGCCCGACCTGCTGTTCGGGTACGCGCGCCGCAAACACGAAGAGACGCGCTTCGACCGCGCTGCGATCGCGGCGATCCTCGCAGCGTCCGCGCAGGTGCCCGGCGAGCCGGTCCTCCACGTCAACATCCACGCCGCGACGGTCGCTCGCGACGCCGGCCTGCTCGGATTCCTGACCGAGGTCGGGGCTCGCTACGGCGTGGCGCTCCCACGGCTGACCCTGGAGATCGTCGAGCACTCCGAGCTCGTCGAGGAAACTCCGTACCTCGAAGCACTGCTCGCGCTGCGCCGTGCCGGAATCTCCATCGCCCTGGACGACGTGGGCGCAGGGACTTCGAACTTCCGGATGATCCTGCTGACGCGGCCGTCGCTGCTCAAGGTGGATCGCTGCCTGATCCGGGGCCTCTGCAACGACCCGTTCCGGCAGGCGACGCTGCGCGCCATTCGCATGTTCGCCGATCAGGTGGGCGCCGCGGTGGTCGCCGAGGGAATCGAGACCGGCGAAGACCTGGAGACGGTTCGCTCGCTCGGGGTCGAGCTCGGACAGGGTTTTCTGTTCTCTCCGCCGGTCTCGGCTTCAGACCTCGTCCGCCTCCCCTACCTGGATGTGGACGCGGAACGTGCGGCGCGCGTCGAGCTGCTGCGAGTAGCCGCCGGCTGATTCACTCGTCCGGATCAGCGATCGAGGATGCCGAGCCGAGCGCGTCGAGCAGCCGTCGATAGTCAAACAGATCGAGCGCCGCGGCGAGCCCGGGGGCGAGCTCCGGATCGACCGCGACGGCACGCTCCACGGCGCGTTCGAGCCGGGCGAAATCGGCAGTCTCGGCTGCCCGCTCGAGCTCGTCGCGCAACTCCGGAGCCAGCGCCGACAGGCCGACCAACCCCGAGCCGGAGCTCCTGGCTGGTGTCGCTAACGTAGGAGGAGCGGCGCCGGCAAGCCCTTCGACCGGTCGGGCGGGAACTTCCACCTGGATCCGGGTGCCGCGCTCGGGCTGGCTGTCGACGCGCAGCTTGCCGCCCATCAGGCGCACCAGACGGTGGGCCAAGGCCAGACCGAGGCCGGTCCCCTGGGCGCGGCTCGGAGCTCCGCTCTCGAAGGGGCGAAACAGGCGGCGGAGCGCTTCCGTCTCGATCCCCGGCCCGGTGTCGGAGACCTCGAGCACCAGTCGCTCGCGCAGGCCGGCGGGCTCCCAGGCGACGACCAGACGGACCGTCCCCCGGGCGGTGTACTTGACGGCGTTGTCGAGCAGGTCGCCGAGAACCCGCCGCAGCTTCGGCTCGTCCAGCAGCAGCCAGGTCGGGAGGTCCTCGGGAAGGTCGACTTCGAACTCGAGTCCCTTGACGGCGGCGGCCTCCCCGTATCTGCGGCCGAGCTCGCTCAGCAGCAGGCCGGTGTCGGCGGGAGAATCGGCGACCGCCATGCCACCGGCCTCGAGGCGGGCGAGGTCCAGCACGTCGTCGATCAGAGCCAGGAGCCGCTTGCCGGCCTGCTCGATGGCGCGCAGCGGCTCGACCGAATCGTCGTCGCCGCCGGGGCGGTCGAGCAGGAGTCGCGCGAATCCCAGGACCGCGTGGAGCGGCGTGCGGATCTCGTGCGACATGCGCGCGAGGAAGACGCTCTTGGCGCGATCGGCCGCCTCGGCGGCGAGTCGGGCCGCGACGAGGTCCTCCTCGAATTGCCGGCGATCCGTGACGTCGCGCGCCTCGAGCACGAGGAACAGCGGTCGGCGGTCGGGGCCGGTGACCGCTCGCACGGTCGCCTCGTGCACGCGCCGAGCACCCGCTCCGTCGACGTCCTCGATGGTCAGGTGCGCCGGCTCGGCGTGGTCGATGGATCCGAGCGCGATCTCGAGGGCCGCTCGAGACGCTTCCGTGGCCCTCGGGAAGGCCAGGTCCGAGGCGTCGTTGCCCACGGCGGCCTCGCTCCGCCGGCCCATCAGTCCGAGCGCTCGCCGATTGGCCGCCAGGATCGCGGCATCGGCCGACAGCACCCAGGTTGCCTGATACGACTGCTCGAAGACCGCCCGGTAGAGCCTCTCGCCCCGCTCGAAGGCCTCGCGGGACTCCGGCGTGGGCAACGTCGCGTCGGCGAGGTCGGCTTCCTCTTCGAGCAGCAGCACCGTCCAGCCCCGACTCGAATGGGTCAGCGGCAGTCCGCGGACCCGCGCGGCTTTACCGTCGGCGCGAAGCGGCAGATGGAAGGCCTCGGCGAGTCCGGGCAGGCCGCCAGCCGTCGGGGTTCTGGCCTTGAGGAGCTCGCCGACGGCGCGGTCCTGGATCGTCCGCGACTCTCCTCCCGTCAAGGCGCGGGCGCGGGCGTTCGACCAGCGGACATGCCCCGACGGGTCGACCAGCAGCAGCGCGACCGGAGCGGATTCGAGATCGCGAGCCAGCCGCGGGGCGAGGAGGAGTTTCACGACGGCGTCGGACGGGTCGCGGCGGGAAGCTCGAACCAGAACGTGGCGCCGCCGCCTTCCGGCGAATCGAACCCGATCCGACCGCCCTGGGCCTCGACCGCGAGTCGACAGAAGGCGAGGCCCAGGCCCATCGACCGACTGCGCCCGCGCGCGGCTCCACGAGCCACGTACTTTTCGAACAGCCGGGGGCGCAGCTCGACCGGCACTCCCGGTCCGTGATCGCGAATCTCGACGCGGACGACGCCGGAGTCGAGGTCGCGCGCCGTGATCTCGACGGACTCCTCGTCACCGCTGTAGATGAGAGCGTTGGCGAGCAGATTGCCGACGATGCGGTTCACCAGTTCGGAGTCGCACCGGGTGCGGAGGGTGGTGTCGGAGTCCGGCCGCCAGACGACGCGCGCGGCTCCGATCGGTCCCAGGGCCGCGATCGCGCGTTCGACGAGCACCTTCAGGTCGTGATCCGCCACGGTGATCGGGACCCGGCTCGACTCGAGCCGGGCGACGTCGAGCATGGCGTCGACGTGGCGTACCAGCGTCCGGGTCGAGTCGAGGGCGCGAGCGACGAAATCGCGATGATCCTCCGACAGCTCCTGGCGGTCGATCTCGAGCAGCTCGAGGTAGCCCGAGATTCCCATCAGCGGCGAGCGCATGTCGTGAGCCAACATGTGGATGAGATCGTGTCTGAGGCGCTCGAGGTCGCGAAGCTTTCGAAAGCTGTCGTCGAGCTCGCGGTTGCGCGCCTCGAGCGCCTGACGCAGCCGGCGCATCTCGAGGTGGGTGGCGATGCGCGCCCGGAGCTCCTCGATGCGGAACGGCTTGGTGACGTAGTCGACCCCGCCGGCCGCGAACGCCGCGAGCTTGTCCTCGGTCTCGCCGAGTGCCGACAGGAAGAGGATCGGCACCTCGGCGAGCGCCGGCTCGGCCTTGAAGCGGCGACAAACCTCGTAGCCGTCCATGTCGGGCATGTCGATGTCGAGCAGTACCAGGTCCGGGGGCTCGGAGCGCGCCGCGGCCAGCGCGGCCTCGCCCGAGGCTACCGGACGGACGCGGAATCCGGCGGCGCCGAGCATCCGGGTCAGCAGCCGCAGGTTGGCGGCGGTGTCGTCGACGATCATCAGGCCCCCGGACTCGAGGGCTCGGGCCGGGTCCGATTCGGAGTCTCCGCGCATGGCGCCCCGCCAGTGTAGCTCACCGCCTCGCCGCCACGGGCGGAGATAGCATTCCCGGGATGACCGAGCACTTCGCGCCCGACGAGTTGCGTCGCTACGGCCGGCAGATCATCCTGCCCGAGATCGGCATCGCGGGGCAGCGCCGTCTGCGCGACGCCCGGGTCCTGGTCGTCGGCGCCGGTGGCCTGGGTTCCCCGGCCGCGCTCTACCTGGCGGCGGCCGGCGTCGGTACCCTCGGCCTGGTCGAGTTCGACGCCGTCGACGAGACTAACCTGCACCGTCAGATCCTCTTCGCCACGCGCGACGTCGGCCGCGCCAAGATCGAGGCCGCCGCCGAGCGGCTGGGCGCGACCAATCCGCACGTCAGGATCGAACGGCACCCGACCCGCTTCGACGTCGGCAACGCGCTCGGGCTGGTGGCCGGATACGACTTGGTGGTGGACGGTACCGACAATTTCCCGACTCGCTACCTGGTCAACGACGCCTGCGTGCGGGCCGAACGGCCGCTGATCTGGGGCTCGGTCTTCCGCTTCGAGGGGCAGGTCTCGGTGTTCGCGGCACCCGGCGGGCCGTGCTACCGGTGCCTGTTTCCCGAGCCGCCGCCGCCGGGTTTGGTGCCGTCGTGCGCGGAGGCCGGAGTCTTCGGGGCGCTGCCCGGCGTCATCGGCTCGCTTCAGGCCGCGCAGGCGATCCAGTGGATCACCGGCGTCGGAGAGCCGCTGGTCGGGCGGTTGCTGTTGTTCGACTCGCTGGCGGGCACGTTTCGCGAGGTGCGACTGCCGAAGGACCCGACCTGCCCGCGCTGCGCGCCCGGGCGGAGCGCGGCGCCGCTCGAGGCCTACTCCGACGTCTGCGAGATTCCCGGCGACGCCTTCGAGATCGAGGCGCTCGACCTTGCGCGGCGCCTCGGTGCCGGCGAATCGATCGCGCTGCTCGACGTCCGCGAGGCCTTCGAACGCGAGCTCGCGGTCCTGCCGCGCGACCTCTGGATCCCGCTGCGCGACCTACCCCGGCGCGCCGGCGAGGTGCCCGCCGACCGTCCGGTCGTCGTCTATTGCCACGTCGGCGGGCGCTCAGCGCGCGCGGTCGAATACCTGCGGCGCAGCGGCCGGCCCCGCGCCTTCAACCTGGCCGGCGGTATCGACGCCTGGAGCGAGCAGGTCGATCCGTCCGTCGCGCGCTACTGATCGGCGCGCCGGCGGGCGCGGCCTCGCCCCGGCGTGGGCTAAAGCGGTCCCACCGCGACCCCGGACAGCGGGGGGCACAGCGCCGGCGGCGCCGGCAGCGCGGCTAGAATCGGCTGGGCCGGCCGTTCGGAGACCGGACGCCCGCTCACTCGGACGATCCGAAACAGGGAGTAGCGATGCGAGATCACGCAGGCATTCGATGGTCGTGGGTCCTCGCCGCCCTGCTCGCGCTGCCGGCGGCGGTTGCCGCCGAGGAGCGCCGGGCCGCGGTGCCGGTCGAGGAGTTCACGCTCGACAACGGCATGAAGTTCCTGCTGGTCCAGCGGCCCGAGCAGGCCACCGTGCGGGCCGGCTGGGTCGCCAAGGTCGGCTCGGCCAACGAGACGATGGGTGTGACCGGCGTCGCGCACTTCTTCGAGCACATGATGTTCAAGGGCTCGCGCACCATCGGCACCCGCGACGCGGCGCGCGACCAGCAGATCATCGACGAGCAGGAGGCGCTGCAGGAGCGGATCCGCGCCCTCTACAAGGTCCAGCGCGAGCGGTATCGCAAGGGGGAGATCGACGATCCGTTCGATCCGGAGGCGCGGCCCGACGAGCTGGTCGAGCTCGAGCGGCGCTTCGCCGCGCTGGTCGAAGAGCAGCGCTCCCTGATGGTCAAGGACGAGTTCGACAAGATCTACACCGAGGCCGGCGCCTCCGGCATGAACGCCGGTACCGCCGACGACTGGACCATCTACTTCATCACCGTGCCGGCCAACAAGCTCGAGCTCTGGTTCTGGATGGAGTCCGAACGGCTGCTCCAGCCGGTCTTCCGCGAGTTCTACGCCGAGCGCGACGTGGTCCAGGAGGAGCGCCGGCTGCGCATCGAGTCGACGCCGACGGGTCCGTTCGACGAGCAGCTCGACTCGATGATCTGGACCTCGCACCCCTACGGCATGTCGGGAATCGGCTGGATGTCCGACCTGCGCATGCTGTCGATGGCCGACGCCAAGCGCTTCTTCGAAACCTACTACGCGCCCAACAACCTCACGGCCGCGTTGGTCGGCAACTTCGACCCGGCCGAGGTGAAGGCGCTCGCGGCGCGTTACTTCGGGCGCATTCCGCGCGGCGAGCGCGTGGTACCCGACCTGGTCACCCTCGAGGAGCCGCAGCTCGCCGAGAAGCGGATGAACGCCGAGTGCGACTGCCAGCCCCAGGTGCAGCTGATCTTCCACACCGTGCCGTTCGGTCACCGCGACGCTTTCGCGCTCGACGTCGTCGATGGCCTGCTCAACGGGCAGACCGGGCGGCTCAACAAGAAGCTGGTGCTCGAGAAGGGGATCGCCTCCTCGGCGAGCTGCGTCCAGGACTCGCTGAAGTGGGCGGGGCTCTTCTACTGCTCGGCCGAGGTGCGCGGCGACGCGAGCCCCGCCGAGCTCGAGGCGGCGCTGGTCGAGGAGCTCGGTCGGCTCGCCACCGAGCCGATTCCGGAGGAGGAGCTCCAGAAGGTCAAGAACCAGGTGGTCGCCGGCTCCTACCGGCGGCTGCAGAGCGCCTTCTTCCTGATGCTCCAGCTGCTGATCTACGACGGCAACGGCGACTGGGGCTACATCAACACCTGGGCCGACCGCACGCTGGCGGTGGGCGCGGACGACGTCCGGCGCGTGGTCGAGAAGTATTTCAAGAAGGAGAACCGGACCGTCGCCACCTACCTGCGCAAGGAGGGGTCCGTGGTCGAGGCGGTGCCGGAGGAGTTGGCCGCTCTGCCGCCGCAGGCCCAGCAGGGAGTGATGGCGCAGCTGCGCCAGATCCGAGCCAACGAGAATCCGGCGGAGCTCGAGCAACTGCTCGGCATGATCGCCCAACAGAAGGGCGCGGCACCGCCGGAGATGGCGCCGGTGATCGACCTGATGGAGAGGACCACGCGCGAGCGGCTCGAGCAGCTGCGCGCCGCCGAGAAGGGGGGTGAGTCGTGAATCCCGTCGTTCGCCGCCTGATTCCCGCCGCGCTGGGCGCGGTCGCCTTCGCCCTGTCCGCGGCGGCGGCCGAGATCCCGGCCCGCCCCGAGCAGTTGAGCTTCGGGCCCCTCGAGTTCGAGGTGCCGGTCGCCGAGCGGCTCCGCCACGAGCTTCCCGGAGGTGTCGTCGTCTTCGTCGTCGAGGATCACGCGTTTCCGCTGGTCCAGGTCGTGCTCCACGCTCGCACCGGCGCCTTCCGCGAGCCAGTCGATCGGCCGGGCCTGGCCGCGCTCACCGCGAGCCTGATGCGCGTCGGCGGTACCGCGAAGCTCTCGCCGGAGGAGTTCGACGAGCGTGCCGATTTCCTCGCCGCCAACCTCTCGGCGGGATCCGGCGACACCAGCTCGACCGCGTCGCTCAACGTGCTCTCGCGCTCGCTCGACGACGGCCTCGACCTGCTGTTCGACATGGTGCGCAATCCGCGCTTCGACGCCGCGCGGCTCGAGATCGAGAAGAGCAAGGCGCTCGAGGCAATGAAGCAGCGCAACGACGACGCCGGCGACATCCTCGCGCGCGAGTGGGACTGGCTGCGCCACGGCCGCGACCACTACTCGTCGCGGCGGGCGACCGCGGCCCAGCTCGGCGCGATCACGAGCGAGGCGCTCGCCGACTTCCACCGTCGCACCTGGGGACCCGAAGCGATGGTGATCGCGGTGTCGGGCGATGTCGACACGGCGGCGGTGCTCGCCGAGCTCGGCCGGCGTCTCGAGGGGTGGCGTGCCGCGGAGAGCGCGCCCTGGCCTCCGGCCGCCCCCACGCACCTGCCGGTTCCCGGCCTCTACCATGCCGAGAAGCAGATCCCGCAGGGCAAGGTCCTGGTCGGCCACCCTTCGATCCAGGTCACCGACTGGAGCGATCCGGAGATCTACGCGCTGGAAGTCATGAACGACATCCTGGGTGGCGGCGGCTTCACGTCGCGCCTGGTCAAGCGCGTGCGCTCGGACGAAGGACTGGCCTACGGCGCCAGCTCCCGATTCGGGTTCGGCTCCTTCTGGCCCTCGACCTTCTCGATGTCCTACGCCTCGAAGAACGCGACGGTCGCCTACGCCCTCGAGATCCTGCTCGAGGAGCTCGACCGGATCCGGCGCGAGCCGGTGTCGGAAGAGGAGCTCAAGGTCTCGAAGAGCTCGTTCATCGACACCTTCCCGCGCAGCTTCGAGTCGGCCGCGCAGATCGCCGGCACCTTCGCCCAGGACGAGTTGCTCGGCCGCCCGCACGACTACTGGTACCGCTACCGCGACCGCATCCGCGCGGTCGACGCGGAGCAGGTGCTGGCGGCGGCCAGGGAGCACCTGCACCCCGACCGGCTGGTCGCCCTGGTGGTCGGCGCCTGGCAGGAGATCGCGCCGGGCGATCCCGAAGGGCGGGCGACCATGGCGCAGTTCTTCGACGGCAAGGTCGAGCATCTGCCGCTGCGCGATCCGCTGACGCTCGAGCCACTGCCGGCGGCCGAGTAGGGCGAGAGGTTGGCCGGCCGGCGCGGGCTGGGCTAGCGTCGGCCGGGTGATCGCTGCCGAGACCGAGGGCGCGCCGGCCGTGGCGACCGCGAGCCGACGGCGCGGCCGGCGCTGGCTCGCCGGGCTGCTCGCGCTCGCGTCCGCCGCGGTCGTCTTCCTCCGCGCCCCCGCGGCGCCCTGCCGCGACTTCTGCACCTACTACTCGGCGGGGCTCCTGGTGCGCGAGGGGCGCGCCGCCGCGGCCTACGACCGGCGCGAGCTGGCGGCGGCCCATCGCGCCGCGCACGCCAGCCCGTTCGGCGTCGGCCCCTGGCTCTACTCTCCGGTCTGGCTGCCGCCGGCGGCCGCGCTCGCGGCGCTGCCGTTCGAGCGCGCCGAGGCGGTACACCGCCTGCTCGGCGCTGCGGCGCTCGGCTTCGGGCTGCTCTTCGTCCTCGCACGGATTGCCTCGCCCGCGCTCCAGCTCGCCGTCGCCGGGGCCTTCGCGCTGTCGCATCCGGCCTGGGTCGCGCTGGTGATGCAGAACTGGTCCTGGCTGCTGTTCGCCGCCGTGGCCGCGGCCTGGTGGGCCGGCGAGCGCGGGCGCGACGGCTGGGCGGGGCTCGGCTGGGCGGCCGCGGTTCACCTCAAGGCCTTCGTGGTGCTGGCGCCGGTGGCGCTGCTCGTGACCGGCCGACGCGGCGTGGCGCTGCGCGCGGCGGCGCTCGCGGCGCTGGTGGCCGCGCTGGCGCTGCCGGCGACCGGTGTCGCTCCGTGGCAGCGCTATCTCGGCTTCCTCGACGATGCCAAGACCGCCGGCGTGACGCCGTACTACAACAAGGTATCTCTGCAGGCGACGGCGGCGCGTTTCGCGAGCGAACCGCGCGACTGGGTGGCGCCGC
The DNA here is from genome assembly GCA_045862895.1 of Acidobacteriota bacterium. GTDB lineage: Bacteria > Acidobacteriota > Thermoanaerobaculia > Multivoradales > JAGPDF01 > JACTMI01. The sequence continues at coordinate 39,764 of BTUO01000012.1, read as the reverse complement.
GCGGGAAGGTGGCGACGCCGGTGGTGCGCGGCCTGTTCTGGCTCGGGCTGCCCCTCTACGCTCTGGGCCTCGCGCGCTTGCGCCGGTCGCCCGCCGCGGCGCTCGCCTTCGCGCTCGCCTTCGTGCTGCTGTTCGTGCCCCAGATCTGGGACCACACCGAGCTGCTGCTGTTCGCCGCGCTGCCGGCGCTGCCCCGGCGTCACCTGCTGGCGTTGACGGCGCTGCTGGCGGCGAGCGCCGCCTACAACGCGCTGCAGCAGCCGCTGCTCCACGAGGTCCTGCGCGGCGAGAAGCCGCCGCTCGCGCTGCAGTCGCTGCTGCTCTGGTTCCCTGCCGTCAACCTGCTGGCGCTCGGCGCGGCGCTGGCCGCCGGGCGCGAGAGCGCCGGAGCGCCGGCCGATGCCCGAGCTGCCTGACCTCGCCGTCTACCTCGCGGCGCTCGAGCGCCGGATCGCGGGGCGCGCGCTGCGCGCGGTGCGGCTCTTCTCGCCGTTCGTCCTGCGTTCGGTCGAGCCGCCGATCGCGGCGGCCGCGGGCCGCCGGGTCGCGGGCCTCGGTCGCCTCGGCAAGCGGCTGGTGATCGCGCTCGACGGCGAGCTCTTCCTGGTGATTCACCTGATGATCGCCGGCCGCCTGCGCTGGGCGAAGCCGGGAGCGAAGCCGCCGGGCCGCATCGCGCTCGCCGCCTTCGACTTCGACGACGGCTCGCTGCTGCTCACCGAGGCCTCGAAGAAGAAGCGCGCGGCGTTGCACCTGGTCGCCGGCGCCGCCGCGCTCGCCGCGCACGATCCGGGCGGGATCGAGCCCCTCGTCGCCGCGGACGGCGAGCTGCGCGCGGCGCTCGCGCGCGAGAACCGGACGCTCAAGCGCGCGCTCACCGACCCGCGACTGGTCGCCGGCATCGGCAACGCCTACTCGGACGAGATTCTCTGGTCGGCGCGACTGTCGCCGTTCCTGCGCACCGGCCAGCTCGACGACGAAGCGTGGGCACGCCTGCTCGCGGCGATCCGCTCGACGCTGGACGAGTGGACGGAGCGGCTGCGCGCCGAGTCCGGCGAGCGCTTCCCGGAGAGAGTCACCGCCTTCCGGCCGGAGATGGCGGTGCACGGTCGGTTCGGCCAGCCCTGTCCGCGCTGCGGCGGCGCGGTGCAGCGCATCGTCTACGCCGAGAACGAGGCCAACTATTGCCCCGCGTGCCAGACCGGCGGACGGCTGCTCGCCGACCGCGCGCTCTCGCAACTGCTCCGCGGCGACTGGCCGAAGACGCTCGAGGAGCTCGAGGAACGCAAGGCGGTCGCGCGCGACGCCGGCGAGGCCGACGGTCGATGAACGGACGCCGTGACCGCGCGCTCGCCGTCGCCGGCCTGGTCGCGATCGCGCTCGCCGCCGGCTTCGCCTGGCTGACACGCCATCCGGACAGTCCCTGGATCGACCGGGCGACCGGCTGGCCCGTGGTCGGCGCGTTCGCCGAGCGCTTTCGCGAGCATTGGCGACCGGGCGCGCCCGCGCCGCGACCGGTGTCCGAGCCGCCGGAGGTGACGGTGCTCCGGGTCTGGATTCCCGAGCCCGGAGTGGAGGCGCCGGCCGCGAGCTCGCCGCGAACGACCCCGTCCATGGCCGCGACCGCGCGGCCGCCCGACCGGACCCCGGAGCCGGCGCGCCCGCTCCTCGCGCGGCCGGCGGCGCCGGAGCTCGTCGAGCGCGCGGTGGCGCGACTCGGGAGCGCGGCCCGCGAGTCGACGCTCGGCCCCTATCGCTTCCTCGGCGACTTCGATCCGCCCGCGCGCTGGTCGGCGATGGCGGCGGCGCTCGACACCGCCTTCCTCGAGCGCTACGGCCTGGCGCCGCTCGGCGAACCGGCCGAGACCGTCGTGGCGTTCTCCGAGGTCGAGGCCTACCGCACGTTCCAGCGCGAGGAACCGTCGCTCGCGACGGTCGACGCCGGCGGCTTCGCCACGTCGGGGCTGGCGGCGGTCGCCGCTGCCGACCCGGAAGCGGACGGAGTCGAGGCGACCTTGATCCACGAGCTCGGCCATCTCGTCGCCCGTCGCGCGCTCGGACCGGCGTTGCCGCCGTGGTTGGGCGAGGGGTTGGCGGAGGACCTGGGCCAGACGCCGTTCGACGCCGAGCCGGCCGTCGACGGCGCCTTCCGGTGGGGCGCGCTGCGTGGACGCGTCCGGCGCGAGGGCTACCGGATCTACCTCGACGGACCGCCCGCCGCGATCGACCTGCTCGCGGCCGAGCGCGACCCGATCCCGCTCGCCCGCCTCGTCGAGGTCGGCGAGGAGCGCTTCCTGGGCGCCGGCGGGCCGCTGCTCTACGCGCGAGCGCTCGTCTTCGTGCGCTTCCTGCTCGACGGCGGCGACGCCGAGCTCGCGGCCGGCTTCCGCGCCTTCCTCGCCGCCGTCGCGCGCGGCGAGAGCGCCGGCCGCGACGCCCTCGAAGCCCACCTCGGCCGTCCGCTCGACCAGCTCGAGGCGGGATTGCGGCTCTTCCTGGCGCGCCTGAAGGTGGCGGAGGTCGACGCCCGCGTCGCGGCGCTCGCCGAACCCGGTGAGCGGGTCACCGAGGGGCATCCGGTGGATTGAGCGCCTCTTCCTCGCGCCAGGAGCTGCTGCCGTCGGCGTAGCGCTCGAGCTTCCAGATCGGCGCCTCGCGCTTGACCCGCTCGAGCGCGTTGCGGGCGGCGGCGAAGGCGGCGTCGCGACGCGGCGACGCGGCGGCGATCGCGATCGAGGCGTCGCCGACGTCGAGCGTTCCGAGACGGTGCACGAGCGCGACGGTGAGCCCGTCGTGCTCCGCTCCGAGGTCGCGCTCGATCGCTTCGAGCACGCGCTCGGCCATCGGCTCGTAGGCGGAGTAGTCGATGGCGACGACCTCGCGGCCGGCCGCCTTCGGATCGCGGTCGCGCACGGTGCCGAGGAAGAGGACGGTGGCGCCGCGGCCGCGGCCGGCGACCCGGGCGAGCAGCGCCGCGGCGTCGATCGGCTCGCGGACCAGGCGCACGGCGGCGCTCAGCCGCCCGAGACCGGCGGCAGCAGCGCGACCTCGCAGCCGTCGGCGAGGGTGCGGTCCGGCTTGGCGAGGTCGCCGTCGACGGCGATCGCCAGGCGCGGCAGCAGCGTGGCGAGCGCCGGCGCGGCGGCGACCAGCGCCCGTGTCAGGTCGGCCACGGTCGCCCCCTCCGGCAGCTCCTCGGTGCGGCTCGAGCCGCCGAGCGCGCTCGAGGCGGTGGCGAAGGCGAGGACCCGGACTCTCATCGCCGGCGATGGTAGCGCAGGGGCGCCGGGCGTGCTCCGGTAGGATCACCGGGTCCGATTCCGGGGGTGCGCTTGGCGGTTCTCGATTCCACTCTGAAGCTCGACGAGGCCTTCGAACAGCGGCGGGAGCACTGGCTCTCCGAGGTCGGCCGGCTGGTCGAGCAGGAAGCGGTGCTGCGGCTGGGCGGCGGCGCCAAGGCGCTCGACCGCCAGCGCGCGCAGGGCAAGCTGAGCGCCCGCGAACGGGTCGCCGCGCTGTGCGACCCCGGCGCGCCCTGGCTCGAGCTCGGGCTCTGGGCGGCCTCCGGGATGTACGGGGAGTGGGGCGGCGCTCCCGGCGCCGGCGTGGTGGCCGGACTCGGCGCGATCCACGGCCGCGACGTCGTGGTGGTCGCCGACGACGCCACCGTCAAGGCCGGCGCCAAGTTCCCGCTCGGCATCAAGAAGGTGCTGCGCGCCCAGGAGATCGCGCTCGAGAACCGGCTGCCGATCGTCTACCTGGTCGACTCGGCCGGCGTCTTCCTGCCGATGCAGGACGAGATCTTCCCGGACCGCGAGCACTACGGCCGGATTTTCTACAACAACGCGCGCCTGTCGGCCGCCGGGGTCTTCCAGTCGGCGGCGATCGTCGGCTCGTGCGTGGCGGGCGGCGCCTACCTGCCGATCATGTCGGACGAGACCCACATCGTCGAAGGGATCGGTTCGATCTTCCTCGCCGGGTCGCACCTGGTGCAGGCGGCGATCGGCGAGCGCATCGACAACGAGGCGCTGGGCGGCGCGGTGGTCCAGGCCGACATCTCGGGCGTCGTCGACCACCGCCACGCCGACGAGGCCGCCTGCTACGCGACCATCCGCTCGCAGTTCGAGAAGTTGGCGGCGACGCCGCGGGCGCCGTTCGCGCGCCGCAATTCGCGGCCGCCGGCGTTCGACCCGGACGAGCTGCTGGGTATCCTGCCGGTCGAGCGCTCGCGCCCCTACGACGCGCACGACCTCGTCGCGCGCCTGGTCGACGCCTCCGAGTTCGACGAGTTCAAGCCGACCCACGGCCGCACCATCGTCTGCGGAACCGGCTGGATCGAAGGGCACGCGGTCGGCATCGTCGCCAACCAACGCTCGATCGTCGACAAGAAGACCGGTCTCGAGGCGAAAGACCGCGAGCTCCAGATCGGCGGCGTCATCTATTCGGACTCGGCCGACAAGGCGGCGCGCTTCGTCGAGATCTGCAACCAGAAGCGGATTCCGCTGGTCTTCCTGCAGGATGTCACCGGCTTCATGGTCGGCTCGCGCGCCGAGCGCGGCGGCATCATCAAGGACGGCGCCAAGCTGGTCAACGTCGTCGCCAACTCGGTGGTGCCCAAGATCACGGTGTTCGTCGGCAACAGCTACGGCGCCGGCAACTACGCGATGTGCGGCAAGGCCTACGGCGCCCGCTTCCTGTTCGCCTGGCCGTCGGCCTCGATCGCGGTGATGGGCGGCGAACAGGCGTCGAGGACGCTGCTCGGCATCCAGTTGAAGAACCGCGGCGACGACGTCTCCGAGGACGAGAAGCGCGCGCTGCTCGCCGACATCCAGAAGCGCTACGCCGACGCCATGGACCCGCGCTACGCCGCCGCCCGCCTCTGGGTCGACGCCATCCTCGACCCGCGCGACACCCGCGCCGTCCTCGCCCGCTGCCTCGAAGCCTGCGCCGCGAACCCGGACATCGCGGAGTTCCGCACCGGGGTGCTGCAGACCTGAACAGGGGCGGTCGAACGCGGGAGCTGCCGTGCCTTTCCCCTACTACGCGCGCCTGAGCGCGCGCGACAAGAAGACCTACCGGGCGAGCGACGCGATCGCGAGTGTCGAGCTGCCCGACGCCGAAAATCTGCGGCCGCTCGTGGTCGAGCTCGGGCGGGCGCTGGCGGCGGAGGAGCGACGGGCGGTCGAGGCGGCGTGCCGTCGGATCGCGGACGGCGTCTGCGCCCGGCTCGCGGTGCCGGCGGTGAGGGTCCGGGTCCTCTCCGCCCGCCCGACCGGGGACTACGGCGAGCTCCACGGCCTCTACGAGCCGGAGCCGCCGCCGGCGCGCATCACGCTCTGGATGCGCACCGCGGCGCGCCGGAGGGTGGTCGCGTTCAGGAGCTTCCTGCGCACTCTCGTCCACGAGCTGCTGCACCACCTCGACTACGAGCTCTACCGGTTCGAAGAGACCTTTCACACCGAAGGCTTTTTCCAGCGCGAGTCGAGCCTCGCCCGCCTGTTGCTCGGCGAGCCGCCTCCCGAAGCCACGCCGCGCCGGACCCGGCGATAGCATCGACCCCTCATGCCCGCGCGAGAACCCGTGCGCTGCCCCTGGTGCGGCGACGATCCGCTCTACGTCGCCTACCACGACGGTGAGTGGGGGGTGCCGTCGTTCGACGAGCGGCACCTGTTCGAGATGCTGCTGCTCGAAGGGGCGCAGGCGGGGCTGTCGTGGCGGACGATCCTCCACAAGCGCGAGGGCTACCGGCGGGCCTTCGACGGTTTCGATCCGGCGAAGATCGCGCGCTACGGGGCGCGCGAGACCGCGGCGCTGCTGGCCGATCCGGGGATCGTCCGCAATCGCCTGAAGGTCGCCGCGGCGGTCACCAACGCCCGGGCTTACCTGGCGCTGGTCGAGTCGGGGCAGGGCCTCGCCGACCTGCTCTGGGAGCCGTACGGCGGCGTCCAGCGGCGCAACCGGTTCCGGACCCTGGTCGAGGTGCCGGCGCGGACGGCGGAGTCGGACCGCATCTCGAAGCAGCTCGCCCGGCTCGGCTTCAAGTTCGTCGGCTCGACCATCGTCTACGCCCTGCTCCAGGCGGTCGGCTGCGTCGACGATCATCTCGTCGGCTGCTTCCGCCACGGCCGGGCGCGCCGCGGTTGACGCTCGGGCGCGGACGGGGAAGACTCTCCGCGTCCGAGGGGGGAATCCGGCCTGAGCGAGCGGCAATCGACGCGATCGGCGGTCGAGCGGGAGCTCGAGCTCTACCGCGAGCTGGTCGCCAACAGCGGCGAGGGGATCTACCGGCTCGATTTCGAGCCGCCGGTCGACACCGCCCTTCCGGTCGACGCGCAGGTCGACGCCATGTTGGCCGCCGGCCGGGTCGGCGCGGCCAACGACGCCCAGGCCCGGATGTACGGCTACGACCGGAGCGCGGAGATCCTCGGTCTGCCGGTCACCGCCTGGCTGGTTCCGGACGAGCCGGCGAACCGGAGCTCGCTGGCGGCTTTTGTCACCGGCGGCTACCGCTACCACGACGTCGAGTCGTTCGAGCGCGACCGCGACGGGCGACCCCGCCGGTTCCTCAACTCGGCGATCGGGGTGGTCGAGGGCGGCCGGCTGATCTCGGCCTGGGGCAGCCAGCGCGACGTCACGGTCGAGCGCGAGACCCTCGAGAAGCTGCGCGAGAGCGAACGCAAGTTCGCGCTGGCCTTCCGCTCGAACCCCGGCGCCCTGGTCATCTCGCGCCTCTCCGACGGCGTCTTCCTCGACGTCAACGAGGCCTTCGCCGAGCTGGTCGGCTATCCGCGCGAGCAACTGCTCGGCCGGAGCTCGCTCGACCTCGGCCTGTGGCCGGATCCCGAGGAACGGATGCGGGTCTTCGGGCCGATCGTCGAGCGCGGCTTCGCCCGCCGGGTGCCGGCGCGCGTCGTGGCCGCTTCGGGCGAAGCGCGCGAAGCGCGCATCTCGGGCTTGCGCATCGAGGTCGAAGGCGAGACCTGCCTGCTGATCCTGGCCGAGGACGTCACCGAGCTCAATCGGGCCGAGCGGCGGCTGGCGACCAGCGAGCAGCGCTTCCGCACGGCGCTCGACGGCAGCGTCGACGCCTTCTTCCTGCTCGAGGCGGTGCGCGACGGGCACGGCACCGTGGTCGACTTCCGGATGGCCGACGCCAACTCCGCCGCCGGCCGGCTGACCGGCCAGGAGCGGGAGGCGATCCTCGGCGGCAGCCTGGTCGAGCGCTGCCCGGTCCACCGCGACCGCTCGCTGTTCGAGCGTTACCGGGGGGTGATCGAGCGCGGCCGTCTCGAGGAGGAGGAGTTCGAGGTGGCCGGTCGCAACGGCCGCCGAATCTGGCTGCGCCAGCAGGTGGTGCCGCTGCCCGACGGCGTCGCGATCTGGGCGCGCAACGTCACCGAGCGCCGGGCGGCCGAGGTCGAGCGGCGGCGCGAGCAGGAAGCGCTCGCGCGCAGCCAGCGGCTCGACAGCCTGGGGCTGCTCGCCGGCGGCGTCGCCCACGACTTCAACAACCTGCTGACCGCGATGCTCGGCAACGCCGAGATGGCGCGCCGCCGGCTGCCCGAGGGCTCGCCCGCGGCCGGCCCGCTCGGCGAGATCGAGGCGGCGGCGAAGCGGGCCGCGGACCTGACCCAGAAGATGCTCGCCTTCGCCGGCGGCGGCGCCATGCAGCTCTCCTGGATCTCGCTCAACGAGATCGTCCAGGAGATGGTCGAGCTGCTGCGGCCGGCGCTGCGCGGCGGCCGCGAAGTGGCGCTCGCGCTCGGCAAGCCTTCGCCCGGGCTGGAGGCGGATGCCACCCAGATGCGCCAGGTGGTGCTCAACCTGGTGCTCAACGCCGCCGAGGCGATCGACGGCGAGGCGGGGCGGATCGAGGCCGCGACCGGCGAGGTCTACTGCGAGCGCGAGCGCCTGGCGGCGGCGACCTTCGGCGCCGACCGCGCCGAAGGCCGCTACGTTTTCCTGCGCGTCGCCGACGACGGCGCCGGCCTGCCGCCGGAGCTGCGCGAACGGATCTTCGAGCCGTTCTTCACCACCAAGTTCACCGGCCGCGGCCTGGGGCTCGCCGCCGTGCTCGGCATCGTGCGCGGCCACCATGGCGCCATCGAGGTCGAGAGCGCGGAGGGGCGGGGGACGACCTTCACCCTGCTGCTCCCCCTGGCGCAGCCGCGCGCCGGCTCGCGCTAGCGCGCGCACTGGGCGACGAGAGTCGAGCGCCCGGTCGGTGGCGGTCCGAACGGCGGCGAGCTCGAGCTCTCGTCTGGGCTCGATGTTAGGCTCGTCGACCGCGTGAAGACCGTCCGCATCGCCAACGGCCAGGGGTTCTGGGGGGACAACGTCGACGCGCCGCTCGAGCTGGTGCGCGGCGGCCCGGTCGACTACCTCGGCATGGACTACCTGGCCGAGGTGACGCTGTCGATCATGATGCGCCAGAAGCTGAAGAACCCGGCGGCGGGCTACGCCACCGATTTCATCGACTTCGTGCGCCGCGCCCTGCCCGAGCTGGTCGCCAAGCGCGTCAAGGTCGTCACCAACGCCGGCGGCCTCAATCCGAAGGCCTGCCGCGCGAAGATCTTCGAGGTCGCGCGCGAGCTCGGCATCCGTGGGCTCAAGGTCGGCGTGGTCGAGGGCGACGACCTGCTCGCCCGGCTGCCGGAGCTGGTCGCGAGCGGCCACCGACTGGCCAACATGGACAGCGGCGAGCCGATCGAGCCGGTGCTGCCGCGGGTGACTTCGGCAAACGCCTACATCGGCGCGCGGCCGGTCGCGGCGGCGCTCGCGGGCGGCGCCCAGATCGTGCTGTGCGGCCGGGTCACCGACACCGCGCTGGCGCTCGGACCCCTCGTCCACGAGTTCGGCTGGGCGGCCGACGACTGGGACCGGCTCGCCGCCGGCACGATCGTCGGCCACATCCTCGAGTGCGGCGCCCAGGCGACCGGCGGCAACTTCACCCGCTGGTGGGAGATTCCGGATCTCGCGAACGTCGGCTACCCGGTTGCCGAGGTGACGGAGGAGGGCAGCTTCACCGTCACCAAGCACCCCGGCACCGGCGGCGCGGTCACCGTCGACACGGTCTCCGAGCAGCTGGTCTACGAGATGGGGGACCCGCAGTCCTACATCACGCCGGACGTCACCGCCGACTTCACCTCGATCCGGCTCGAGCAGCGGGGGCCCGACCGGGTGCGCGTCTCCGGCATCCGCGGTCGCGCCAGGACGCCGTTCCTCAAGATCTCGGCCTCCTACCTCGACGGCTGGAAGGCGACCGGCCAGGTGACGGTCTCCGGTCCGCGCGCGCTCGACAAGGCGCGGCTCGCGGCCGAGATCGTCTGGAAGCGGCTCGAGCGGGCGGGCGTCACCTTCGCCGATGCCGACCGCCGCGAGGAGTATCTCGGCGTCGCCGCCTGCCTGCCGGGGATCCTGGCGCCGCCGGCCGCGCCGCCGGAAGTGGTGCTGCGCCTCGCGGTACGCGACGCCGACCGCGGCAAGGTCGAGCGTTTCGGCAAGGAGATCGCACCCCTGGTCACCGCCGGCCCGCCGGGCGTCACCGGTTTCGCGGGCGGCCGACCGAAGCCGCAGGAGGTGGTCGCCTACTGGCCGGCGCTGCTGGCGCGCGAAGAGGTCGAGCCGCGGCTCGAGGTCACGGTCGAGGAGGTGTGAGCGATGGCTGAGCGCCTCGTGCGCGTCGCGCTGGGCCGGATCGCCCACGCCCGTTCGGGCGACAAGGGAGACGCCTCCAACGTCGGCCTGATCGCCGACTCCGAGGCGCTCTACGAGGTGATTCGCCGCGAAGTCACCGCCGAGCGGGTCCGTGCCCACTTCCGCGAAGTCTGCCGCGGCGAGGTCGAGCGCTTCGAGGTGCCGAACCTCTCCGCGCTCAACTTCCTGCTCCACGATTCGCTCGGCGGCGGCGGCACGGCGTCGCTGCTGACCGACGCCCAGGGCAAGACCCACGGCCAGGGGCTGCTCGAGATGGAGATCGAGGTGCCCTCGGAGCTCGTCCCTTGAGCGCGCCGCTCGCCGTCGAGCGCCGCGGCGACCTGCTCCATCTCACGCTCGACGACCCGGCGCGCGCCAACGCGCTGTCGCCGGCGCTCGCCGACGCGCTGATCGCCGAGTACCGTCGCGACTGGCGCGCCGAAGGGGTGCGGGCGATCCTGCTCGCCGGCGCCGGCAGGCACTTCTGCGCCGGCGCCGATCTCGACAACCTGAGGAAGCTCGCCGACGCCACGCCGCTCGACCACCGCCTCGACTCGCGCCGGCTGCGCGACCTGTTCGACGCCATCCTGCGCCAGGAGGCGTTGACCGTCGCCGTCGTCCACGGTTCGTGCGTGGCCGGCGGCTGCGGGCTGGCGACCGCCTGCGACTTCGTGGTGGCGGCCGAGGACGCGCGCTTCCTCTACAGCGAGGTGCGCATCGGGTTCGTCGCCGCGCTGGTCGCGACCTTCCTGCCGTTGCGCGTCTCCGGTCGGGACCTGCGCGAGCTGCTGCTCTTTCCCGAGTTCCTCGACGCCGCGCGGGCGCGCGGGATCGGACTGGTCGATCGGGTGGTGCCGGCCGACCGGCTGGGCGCCGAGGCCGAGGCGCTGGCCGGGCGGATCCTTGCCAACGGCAGCTCGGAGTCGATCGCGCGCACCAAGCGGCTGCTGCTCGACGTCCTCGGGCGGCGGCTCGACGAACGGCTCGACCTCGCCGCCGAGGTCAACGCGGCGTCGCGCTCGACCGCCGACTGCCGGCGCGGCGTCGCCCACTTCCTGGACCACAAGAGCCCGCCGAGCTGGCGGGAGTGAATCGCGGCCTGCGAGGAGAACCCCGATGACCCCCACGACCCGCGCCGCCTCGCGGCATGGACTCGGCGCCGACGGACTGCTCGCGAGCGACCTCTGGCTCGACCGGCCGGACGCCCCCGAGGAGATCGAGCGCCGGCGCGCCGCCGGCCGGATCAGCGACGAGGAGGCGGCGAACCTCGAGCATTTCTGGCGGCACGGCTACTTCACCTTCCAGCTCGAGCTCGACGCCGAGACCTGCGACGCCATCGACGCCGACGTCGAGCGGCTCTGGCGCGAGCAGCCACCGTGGATGGCCTTCGCGTACCACAGTCTGCTCACCCGCTTTTCGGGCAGCGATCAGGAGAACAGGAAGCCCTCGTCGCGCATCGCGGACCTGCACGAGTTCTCGACGCCGGCGCTCGAGCTCTACCTCCATCCGCAGCTCTTCCGCTACGTCGAGATGGTGCTCGAGCGACCGGCGCTCGCCACGCAGTCGCTCTACTTCCAGTGGGGGAGCCAGCAGGCGCTCCACCGCGATCCGATCCACGTGCGGATGAACCCGCCGTCGCACCTGGTCGCCTCGTGGGTCGCGCTCGAGGACATCCGGCCCGGTTCGGGCGAGCTCCAGTACGTCGCCGGGTCGCACCGCCTGCCCTACTTCGAGTTCGAGCCCGGTCGCTACTTCTTCGATCACAAGAAGGACGCCCCGGAGCGCGCGCGCGAAGCCGAGAAATGGGACCTCGACCGCTGCCGCGAGAAGGGCCTCGCGCCGCAGCCGTTCCACCCGAAGCGTGGCGAGTGCCTGATCTGGCACCACTCGCTGCTGCACGGCGGCGCCGAGCTGCTCGACCCGACGATGACGCGCAAGAGCTTCGTCGTCCACTACACCAGCCGGCCCAACATGCCGGCGACGATGAACACCTACCTCGATCCCTACGCCACGCCGGAGCCGGGCGAGAAGGTGCCGCCGGCGCGCGTCTACCACAGCCGCCGCAAGCACCGGATGGGGAACCGCGAAGGGTTCGTGAGCCCCCTGGTCGAACGCTTCGCCGAGGAGGCGCGCGATCGTTTCGTGCGCCCGGCCGAGTCCGACCAGCGCATCGCCGCGCTCGGCGCCGAGCTCGCCGCGCGCCGCGCCGAGCTCGACGCGATGAAGGCCAGCAAGTTCTGGAAGCTGCACGATGCGTGGTGGAAGGTCAAGCGCAAGCTCGGCGGCGGTTGAAACCCGGGTGCGACTGATTCTCTTCGACATCGACGGCACCCTGGTCGACTGCTCCGGCCAGACCCGGCGGCCGTTCGCCGACGCGCTCCTCGAGGTCTACGGCGAGACCGGCGACATCGACCGCTACGAGTTCTCGGGCAAGACCGATCCGAGGATCGTCTTCGACCTGCTGACCGGCGCCGGACGCGGCGCGGACGAAGTTCTCGAGCGGGTTCCGGCCGTCCACGACCGCTACGTCGAGAAGCTCGACGCGTCGCTCGACGCCGCCCGTGTCCGGGTGCTTCCCGGCGTCCGCGAGCTGCTCGACGCGCTCGTCGCGCGCACGGACGTCGCGGTCGGCCTGCTCACCGGCAACTGGCGGCGCGGCGCCGCGATCAAGCTGTCCCGCCCGGGTCTCGACGGCTACTTCGCTTTCGGCGCTTTCGGCGATGGCGCGCTCGACCGCGACGAGCTGCCGCCGGTGGCGCGCCGCCGGGCGCTCGAGCGGCTCGGCCGCGACTTCGCGCCGGAGGCGACGCTGGTGGTGGGCGACTCGCCGCTCGACGTCGCCTGCGCGCGCGCCCACGGCATCCCCTGCCTGGCGGTCGCGACCGGCTGGACGACGGCCGCGGCGCTGGCGGCCGCCGGCGCCGACCGCGTCGTCGCCGACCTGACCGAGATCGACCCCGAGCGCCTGGCCGATCCGGCGATGGGCCTCTGAGCCGGCGCGCGCTTCCGGTGCCCGGACCCGATGCGTCTGTTCGTCGCGCTCGCGCTGCCGGAGTCCGCGACCTCCGAGCTCGCGCGCATCCTCGAGCGCTTCCGCCGCACGGCACCTGAGCGCGGCCTGCGCTGGGTGCGCGCCGAAGGCGCCCACCTGACGCTGCGCTTCCTGGGCGAGACCGACCCGGCCGCGGTCGCCGCCCTGGCGAGCGATCTCGCGGCGATTGCCGGTCGCCACGCCGCGATCGAAGCCACGATCGGCGCGACGCCCGGCGCTTTTCCGCCGCGCGGTCCGGCGCGGGTGGTCTGGCTCGACGTCGCCCCGCACGCGCCGATCGTCGCGCTCGCCGGCGACGTCGCCGCCGCCTGCGAGAGCCGCCTCGGCCTGGCTCCGGAGGCGCGCCCGTTCACGCCGCATCTGACCCTGGCGCGCGCCGATCCGCCCTGGCGGCGCGCCGAGTTCGAGGCCTGGCGCGAGCGCGTCGCGGCGCCCGGCGGGATCGCGGTCCGCTTCGATCGCCTGTCGCTGGTCGCGAGCCGCCTCGGCCCCGGCGGCTCGCGCTACGCGGAAGTCGCCTCGGCGGCACTGGGATAGAGTCGCCGCCACAACCCCGAGTCGGTCGAAGGAGGCAGGTCATGCGGCGCAGCTCGATCGTTGCGGTTCTCGTTCTCTCGGCGGTGGCGCTCTCGTTCGGCGCCGACGCCGCCCACGCCGCGCTCCAGCGCGGCACCCGGCACGGCATCGACCTCGCGCGTCCGCAGGGGCCGCTGGCGATCGGAGCGCTGGCCGAACCGACCCGCGGCGACTCGCTCGAAGCGCGCGCCGGCGACTTCCTGGCACGCCGCGGCGAGACGCTCGGGATCCCCGGTCTCGCGGGCGCCGAGCTCGAGGTCCGCGCCGTCCGGCGCGGCAAGGCGGTCGACGTCGTCCGCTTCCGCCAGGTCGTCGGCGGCGTGCCGGTGCACGAGGGCGAGCTGGTGGTCGCGCTCGATCGCGCCGGTCGCGTGATCCACGTCGGCAACGCGCTGCGCCCGATCGCCGGCACGCCGGCCGCGGCGGCGGCGCTCTCCGCGGCGGACGCGCGCTCGCGCGCCTTCGACCTGCTCGGTATCGAGGTGGACCCGCTCTGGGAGCGTTCCGAGCTGGTCGTCTTCGCGGCCGCGGACGGCGCCCGCCTGGCGTGGCGGATCGACGCGCAGCTCGACGGCGCCGCCGGCGGCGGTGAATGGCGCAGCTTCGTCGACGCCGCGACCGGCGAGATCTTCCGCTACGAGGACGTCGAGCTCTACGAGAACGGCACCGGCCAGGCCTTCCTGCCGAACCCGCTGGCGACCGCCGGCGTCCTCTACGGAGACCCCGGCTACGTCGACGGAAACGACGCCGACACGCCGGAGTTGATCGCCGAGATCGGCGACGTCACGCTGCTCGACATCACGCTCGCCGGCTCCGACTACTCCCTGGTCGGCCCCTACGCCGAGTGCGTCGACTGGGACGCTCCCGCGGGCACCTGCCCGGTGCAGACGAGCTCGGACTTCTCCTACGACAGCCGCTCCGACGATCGCTTCGAGGCGGTCAACGTCTACTTCCACATCGACGCCTGGATGCGCTACGCCAACGTCACGCTCGGCGTGCCGGTGGATCCGCACCAGTACCCCGGCGGCGTGCAGTACGACCCGCGCGGCTTCAACGGCGCCGACAACTCCTCCTACAGCTCGGGGAGCGGACGGCTCCGCTTCGGCGAGGGCGGCGTCGACGACGCCGAGGATCCGGACGTGGTGATCCACGAGCTCGGCCACGGCGTCCACGACTGGCTCGGCATCGGCTCGCTGTCGCAGGTCGAAGGCCTCTCGGAAGGCACTGGCGACTACCTCGCCGTCTCGTGGATGCGCTCCTTCGGTCTTTGGGCGCCTGCCGATCCGCAGTACAACTGGGTCTTCGCCTGGGACGGGCACAACCCGTTCTGGGGCGGCCGGGTGACGAACTGGAACGATACCCACCAGTATCCCCAGGACCTGGTCGGACAGATCCACACCGACGGACAGTTCTGGTCTTCGTGCAACATCGACGTCCAGGAGGCGCTGGGCCGCGAGGCGGCGGACACCGCGTTCCTCGAAGGTCTGGCGCTGACCACCTTCAACACCAACCAGTCGGCCGCGGCCCAGGCCGTGCTCGACGCCGCGGTCGCCCTCGCGTATCCGGCGCCGGACCTGGCCACGATCGAGACGATCTTCGACGACTGCGGCTACGCCGTCACCATTCCGGGTGAGGACACCATGCCCTTCCTGGCCGACTTCGAAACCGGCGACACCAGCCAGTGGAGCGCGACGCAGAACTGACGAACTGCGGGGAGCCCGCCGAGCGGTAGCGTCCGATCCTCGGGCTCCCCAAGCGTCTTCTCCGGAACCACTTGGCGAGGCGGATTGGACAGTGATTCGCGTCCAGCATCCAGAGCTCATCCCCGCGGCAGTGGTTTTCATAGGTGCCTTCGTCGGATATCTGTACGCGGAGGGAGTCCTCCGCAGCGCGCTGAGAGCAATCGGTTTCCGGCCGTCTTACTGGGAGCAAGGTGTTCTCTGGGCGACTGCATTTCGATACTGGCGATCTCGGAAGCGGATCAGGAGCACCCGACTCGATTGTCTGGTGGGGCTGCAGGTGGCCGCACCGTTCGTGATGCTCGCGTGCGGAGCCTGGATGGCGTCGAGAGTACCCCCGATGTAGCGCCCGCGCGTTCTGGCGCTCAGCGCCTCCGCGTGTAGATCAGGTCGTAGTTTACCGTCCAGGTGTTGCCGCCGTCGAGGCTGATCTCGGAGAGCTGACGGACTTTGTCGTCGGCGAGGCGGAAGAAGGAGAGGCGGGTCGGGACTCGGGGCGGCTGGCCGGGGCCGCCGGGGGTTTCGCCTTCCGAGAAGATCATGTTGCCCTTGCCGTCCGGGTTGCCGCGGTACTCGTGCAGGCCGCCGCTCGAGTCGACCCAGGTCTGGAACCACTGGCCCCGCGTCGGGTCGAAGACATTGAAGCTCGATCCGGTGCCGCCGCCGATCGACTTCCAGTGCTCGACCACGACGCAACCCTCGTGTTCCAGCGTGATGACGTTCTCCGACGGCGGCGCCGTGTCCGGCGCGCCGGCGGGGCGGACGTCCCAGGTGCCCAGCCAGAAGTCGAAGGCGCGGTGGCGCGGGTCGTGCCGGCAGGGGCGGGCCTTCTTGTCGAGCGCGAGCTTGACCGCCTCGTAGCCGGCGTCGGCGCGCACCGCCGCGAGCATCGGCTCGTTCTCGACGAAGGCGAGCGAGGCGAGGCCGTTGGCGACCGCCGTCTCGAGCTCGGCGATCGCGGCGGCGACCTTGCCTTCGAGCGCGTGCGCGCAGGCGCGGCGGAAAGCGATCGCCGCCGGCGTGTAGCCGGCTTCGGCCGCCTGGTCGAGGCTTTTCCGGGCGTCGGCGATGCGACCGAGGTGGAGCAGGGCGATGGCGCGCCGGAAGGTGGCGTGGCCGCGCTGCGCCGGGTCGCCCGCGAGCTCGGCGAACAGCCGCTCGGCGGTCGCGTGGTCGCCCGCCTTCATCGCCGCTTCGGCGCGCTCGGCCAGCCCCCCTTCGAGTCCGCGAACGGTGCCGGCGAGCAGCAGCGACACGGCGGCGACGAGGACCGTGGCGGTCGTCCGGAATCGAGGCATGGCGGTATCCCCCTGCGTCCTGTTACGAACGCGTGACCGTCCGGGTTCTCCGAGCGGCGGTGCGCGGTCGCCAACGGGACCGCGGCGGGACGAAGCGTCACGAGCGGGTGGTAGCCTGCCGCCCGTGAGCGGAAACGACGCCCTCGACGTGGAGCTCGAAGCGCTGCGCGCGGGCTCGGGAGTGGGAATCCTGCCGCCGGCCGAGCGACTCGAGGTCGACGGTCCGGACGCCCGGCGCTTCCTGAACGGCTACGTCACCGCCGACCTCCAGAACCTCGCCAGCGACGGCGTCGGCCGCGGCTACGTCACCGACGGCAAGGGGCACGTGATCGCCGACTTCGACCTCGCGGCCGACGGCGAGCGTCTCGCCCTGCGCCTGCCGGCGGGACGCGGCGCGGCGTTGCGCGAACACCTGGCGCGCTACCAGCTGGCGGCGCGCCTCGAGTTCGCGGAACCGACGGCGCTCGCGCGCGTCGTCCTGCGCGGTCCGCGCGCGGCGGCGGTGCTCGCCGCCGTCGGGCTGCCCGAAGTGGGAAGGGGACGTTGCCAGTCGAGCGAGGTCGCCGGCGTCGCGGTCGACCTGCTCGCGGCGGAGCGACCGGGTGGGCCGCGCTTCGAGCTCTGGCCGCGGCTGCCGGGGAGCGACGAGGCGGCGCGCGCGCTGGCCGTGGCGCTGGTCGCCGCCGGCGCGACCGAGGTCTCGACGGCGGCGCTCGAGACGGCGCGCGTCGAGGACGGCGAGCTCGCCTTCGGCGTCGACTACGGCGACGACGCCTTTCCGCAGGAGCTCGGCGACCCGGCGGCGATCAGCTTCACCAAGGGGTGCTACCTCGGCCAGGAGGTGGTGGCGCGCATCCACTACCGCGGCGGCGTCCAGCGCCGGGCGCTCGGCCTGCGCTTCGCGGGGGAGGCGCCGGCGTCCGGCACGGCCCTGCTCTTCGACGGGCGCGAGGTCGGGCGCGCCACCAGCGTCGCGCGCTCGCCGCGCCTCGGTGCGCTCGGGCTCGCGCTCGTCCATCGCCGGGCGGGGGAGCCGCCGGTCGAGCTCGCGCTCGAGGGCGGCGGCACGGCCACCGCGGTCGCGCTGCCGTTCACGCGGCAGGAGAGCCGCGGACCGAAATGAGTCGGGGGCTCCTCTTCCTCTGCGTCGCCAACTCGGCGCGCAGCCAGATGGCCGAGGGGATCGCACGCCACCTCGCGGGCGCCGCGCTCGCGGTCCAGAGCGCCGGCTCGGCGCCGTCGCGGCTCAACCCGCTCGCGGTGACCGCTCTCGCCGAGCGCGGCATCGACATCTCGGCGCAGCGCTCGAAGTCGGTCGACGAGATCGACCGCTCGACCGTCGCCACGGTCGTCACCCTCTGCGCGGAGGAGGTCTGCCCCGTCTACCTCGGCGCGGCGCGCCGGCTGCACTGGCCGCTGCCGGATCCCGCCGGACACGACGAGCCGGCAGGAGCCGCCCTCGACCGCTTCCGCGCGGTGCGCGAAGAGCTCTTCCGCCGCATCCGCGATCTGCTCGCCGAAGAAGGGATCGCTCCCGGACGCGAGGCGGCGCCGTGACCGCCGACTCCGGCAAGAAGCGACTCAACGTCTTCGAGCGCTACCTGTCGGTCTGGGTGGCGCTCTGCATGGTCGCCGGCGTGGCTCTCGGCAAGCTGCTGCCGGGCTTCACCGACGCCGTCCGCCGCCTCGAGTTCGGCGCCGGTTCCCAGATCAACGTCGCGATCGCGGTGCTGATCTGGCTGATGGTCTACCCGATGATGCTCAAGATCGACCTCGGCTCGATCGTCGCCGTGCGCGAGCGCCCGCGGGGGATCCTGGTCACGCTCTTCGTCAACTGGCTGGTCAAGCCGTTCTCGATGGCGGCGATCGGCTACCTGTTCTTCCGCGTCCTGTTCCAGCCGTGGATCGGCGCCGAGCTCGCCAACCAGTACCTCGCCGGCTCGATCATCCTCGCCGCGGCGCCGTGCACGGCGATGGTCTTCGTCTGGTCGTACCTGACCGACGGCGACCCGGCCTACACGCTGGTCCAGGTCTCGTTGAACGACCTGATCATGCTGGTGCTGTTCGCGCCGATCGTGGGGCTGCTGGTCACTGGCGCGAGCACCCTGACGGTGCCGTTCCGGGTGCTCCTGCTCTCGGTGGTGGTGTTCATCGTCGTCCCGCTCGCGCTCGGCGCGGTGAGCCGCGTCCTGCTGCTGCGCGCCAAGGGCAGGGAGTGGTTCGAGGGGAAGTTCCTGCCCGCCTTCCATCCGGTCACCGTCGTCGCGCTGCTCGCGACCCTGGTGATGATCTTCGCCTTCCAGGCCGACAACCTCACCGGTCGCTTCCTTCACGTCGTCCTGATCGCGATCCCGCTGCTGATCCAGGTCTACCTCAACTCCGGCCTGACCTACGGCCTGATGAAGTGGCTGAAGGTGCCGCACGACGTCGCCGCGCCGGGGGCGCTGATCGGCGCCAGCAACTTCTTCGAGCTGGCGGTGGCGACGGCGATCGCGCTGTTCGGTCCGGAGTCGGGCGCCGCCCTCGCCACCGTCGTCGGCGTGCTGGTCGAAGTGCCGGTGATGCTCTCGGTCTGCGCCTTCTGCAACCGCACCCGGCACTGGTTCCCGGCGCCGGCCGCGGCGGCCGGCGTCAGTGGTCGCCCGGGTTCAGCGCCTTGAAGAAGAGCCCGGCGCAGGCGCCGGCCAGCAGCTGCGCGCCGAGGTAGGTCGCGATCGCCGACCAGGAGAGCAGGCCGAGCGCCGAGGCGCCGACGTAGACCGCCGGATTGAACGCCGCGCCCGAAATGTTGCCCACGGCGAAGGCGCCGACCATCACGGTCATGCCGATCGCCAGCCCGTAGAAGGAGTTGTTGGCGTTCTTCCTGGCCGTCGCGACGTTGAGCACGACGTAGACCAGGGCGAAGGTGAACAGGAACTCGGCGAGGAAGGCCGGTCCGGTCTCGACCACCATCGGCGAGGTCACGACGCCGTCACGCAGGTAGTTCACGGCGAGCACCGCGAGGCCGGCGCCGACCAGCTGGAAGAACCAGTAGGAGCCGAGGTCGGCGTTCGACAGCCGGCCGCGGATCCGCGCGCCGAGCGAGACCGCCGGGTTGTAGTGGCCGCCGGAGACGTGGCCGCCGGCGTAGACCATCACCATCAGCGCGGCGCCGATGGCGAGCGGTGGGATGACGCCGGTGCCGCCGCCGATCACGGTCAGGCCGACGGTCAGGACGAGGAAGAACGTTCCGACGAGCTCGGTCAGGTACTTGGCCATGGCGGGTCGCGCTCCGCGGAGGTCGCGCCGGTCCAGTCCGGCGCGCGCTGAGGTCGTGTTCGAAGAGACGGGGCGATTCTAGCCAATCCACCGGTCGCCCGAACGGTTCCGCGATCGTCACCGCCGGTCGTCTTCCGCGCCCGCGCCGACGACCGGTAGGCTCGGGCCGTGAAGCACCGATCGACACGGCGACGGATCACGCCGGTCTTCGCGCTCGTCCTGGCGGCGGCGCCCGCCGCAGCCTGGCACGCGCGCGGCCATCGGGCCGCGGCCCTGGGCGCGGTCGCGATCCTGCCCGAGGAGGTGCCCTCGTACTTCCGCGCCGGCGCCGGCTCGATCGCGCACCACAGCGTCGACCCCGACGTCTGGCGCAACCCAGCCACCCCGGAGCTCGGCGC
Organism: Acidobacteriota bacterium; assembly: GCA_045862895.1. GTDB lineage: Bacteria > Acidobacteriota > Thermoanaerobaculia > Multivoradales > JAGPDF01 > JACTMI01. The sequence goes on along the minus strand of BTUO01000012.1, from coordinate 19,747 downwards.
CGCGACGGTGCCGTGGCACTACGTCCACCTCGACTCCATCGAGGTCAGCGACGGCGAGCTCGACCGGACGATCGTCGAGCTCACCGAGCGGTTGACTCTCGCCTTCGCCGAGCACCGGCGCCGGCCCGACGACCCCGACGTTCGGGCCGCGAGCCTGGTGATCGCGGGATGGCTCGCGCACTTCGCGGCCGACCTCGCCCAACCGCTGCACACCTCGATCCACCACGACGGCTGGGCGCTTCCCGACGGCGGTTCGCCGGTCGACGGCGTCCACGCCACCCTCGACGGACTGCTCGAGCGCGTCGTCGCCGAGCCGCGCGCGGCGGCCGGCGACCTCGAGCCGCTCGACATCGACGACGTCGACGCCGCGATCGCGCGCGAGCTCGCGGCGAGCCATTCGGAGCTCGATTCCGCCTACGCCGCGCTGGCGGAGCTCGCCGACGGCGACGGCGAGCCCGGCCCCGTCGCCGTTGCTTTCGCCTGCCGACGCTTCGAGGCGGCGACTCGATTCCTCGCGGGCCTCTACCGCGCGGCCTGGCGACGCTCGGCGGCCGTCGAGCTGCCGCGCTGGCTCGACGGCGCCCGCGCCGACTGACCCGGTCGCCGCGCCCGATTCAGATTTCCGCTCGGCCTCGAGCGGCTCCGGCGACACGACGCTGGAGCGCTCGGGACCGGGCGGTCCTGCCGGTCCACCGGCCGGCCGCGTCGGGTGCGGTCGTGCTGGCATCCGACTCGCGAGGTTCACGGGTGCGTGGCGGCCGGAGACGGATCTCCGGCCCGTTTCAAGGAGGACCCGCATGACGCATCCACTTCGCAGAACTGCCCTGGCGCTGACCCTGGGCCTCGGCCTGGTTTCCGCGGCGTTCGCCGGCACCACCGGCAAGCTCTCGGGCCTGGTCACCGACGGCGGCTCGCCGCTGCCCGGGGTCACGGTCACCGCGACCTCGCCCTCGCAGATCGGTGGCGCCCAGGTCACCGCGACCGACGAGAACGGCAGCTACTCGTTCCCGCAGCTCACCCCCGGCGCGTTCACCGTCCGCTTCGACCTCGACGGCTTCGCCACCCAGGAGCTCGGCGACGTCGCCGTCCGGCTCGATCGCACGACCGAGCTCAACGTTCAGCTCTCGAGCTCGCAGCTCACCGAGACGATCACGGTGACCGCCGAGGCGCCGGTGGTCGACCCCGAGCAGGTCTCGATCAGCCAGACCTTCGACGCCGCCTACCTCGACCAGGTGGTGACCGGCAACAACCGCAGCTACCAGGACGTGCTCGGCCAGGCGGCCGGCGCGGTCGACCAGGACGGCAACCCGGCGGTGTTCGGCTCGACCGACGCCGAGAACGCCTACTACATCGACGGCGTCAACACGACCGATCCGGTGACCTCGACCTTCGGCACGAACTTCAACTTCGACGCCATCCAGGAGATCAACTTCGAGACCGCGGGCTTCCGCGCCGAGTACGGCGGGGCGACCGGCGGGCTGGTCAACATCGTCACCAAGTCGGGTGGCAACGATCTGTTCGGCACCCTCGACTACCGCTTCCGCAACAACGACCTGGTGGAGGACGGCGACTTCTTCGAGAAGGACCTGCAGAAGTCCGAGGCGAGCACGCTCGGCGCCACGCTCGGCGGCCCGATCGTCCGCGACCGCGTCTGGTACTTCCTGGCCTTCCAGAACGACCAGGCCGAGGTGACGCCCGACCTGTCGGAGACCACCCAGGAGTTCGAGGGCAGCTACTACCTCGGCAAGCTGACCGCGCAGCTCGCGCCGAGCTGGCAGCTCTCGGCCAAGTACTCGGCCGATCCGGCCGAGATCGACAACGCCAACGCCAGCCAGACCGTCGAGGCCGAGGCCAACCGCTTCCAGGAGCAGGGCGGCGACATCTTCCAGGCCGACCTGACCGGGACGCTCTCCTCGAACCTGCTCTGGAACGTGCGCGGCGGCATCAACCGCCAGGAGCTCAACTCGTTCCCGCAGAGCGGCAATTTCGACCTGGCCGGACACACGGACTTCAACGGCGTCGAGCCCGATTCGGTCAACTACACCAACCAACAGTTCTCCGAGCGCGACCGCGACCAGCTGCTGACCGACCTCGCCTGGTTCGTCGAGGCCGCGGGCACTCACGAGGTCAAGGGCGGCGTCGGCATCGAACGGCTCTCGTTCACCTCGCGCAACGAGACGGTCTCGGGCTTCCGCTACGAGGACGACGGCACGCTGCCCTTCATCCTCTGGTTCGAGCCCTCCGCCGGCGAGGCCGAGTCGAAGGGCGACGGTCTCAACGCGTTCCTCCAGGACAGCTGGAAGATCGGCAACCTGGCGCTGTCGCTGGGCGTGCGCTACGACGAGTACGCGTACGAGAACAACGCCGGCGTCGAGCTGGCGACCCTCGACGAGATCCAGCCGCGCGTCGGCCTGGCCTGGGACATCCTCGGCGACGCCACGACCGTGGCGCGCGGCTCATGGGGCCGCTTCATGCACCCCAACGCCACGACGCTGCCGAACTTCGCCCGCACCAACAACGCGCCGTCGATGGCTTACCTGTCGTGCAGCGCCTTCGGCTTCACCCGCGGGGAGTGCCAGGCCATCTTCGGCGGCGAGCTGACCGCCGGCGGCTTCACGGTCGACACCTGGATCGACGATCCGCAGGGCTTCGATCCGGCCGGCTACCTGCTGGTCTCCGGCAACATCTTCAGCTCGTCGCCCAACCGGATCGCCGACGACCTCGAGGCGATGCACGCCGACACGCTGGTGCTCGCTCTGGAGCGCCAGATCGCGCCGCGCACGTCGGTCGAGGTCTCCTACGTCAACAAGAAGACCCGCGACGTGTTCGAGGACACCTGCGACGGCAATGCCGTGACGCCCTCGCCGGACGCCTCCTGCGACTTCTACGTGATGCGCAACTTCGACGAGCTGAAGCGCGACTACGAGGGCTACATCGTCCGATTCGACAGCCGGGGTCTCGACTGGCTGAATCTCCAGGCGTCCTACACCTACTCGAATTCGGAGGGGTCGATCGAAGACACCCAGAACGCGGGCATCGACTTCGACGTCTTCCCGCAGCACTTCACCAACGCCTACGGGTACCTGTCCGACCACCGCCGGCACCGCGTCAAGGTCCACGGCGCGTTCCTGCTGCCGATGGACTTCACGGTCAGCGTCGCGGGACTCTACGGTTCGGAGTTCACCTACTCGAAGCTGCGTCCGACCGAGCCGTACGGCGACGAGTTCGTCGATCCGCGCGGCAGCTACGAGGGCGACGACCTGATGGCCATCGACCTCGACGTGCGCAAGGCGTTCCAGTTCGGCCCGGTCCGTTCGACGCTGATCGCGACCGTGCAGAACCTGACCAGCGAGGAGAAGGTCACGCTGGTCTGCGAGAACGAGGACGGCTGCGGCAGCGTCGACTTCGGCGGCGCCCTGGATCACCAGCGGCCCCGCCGCTACCAGGTGGGCGTGCGCTTCGAGTTCTGATCGCCCCGGCCCACGTCAGGCAGGAAAGCGAAAGGCCCGCACGGGTGTGCGGGCCTTTCCTTTTCTCGCGGCGCGGTGGGCCGCGCCGGCGCGGGTGGCGGATCAGACGGCGAACGAGTGGCCGCAGCCGCAGCTGCCGGTCGCCTTCGGGTTCTCGAACTTGAAGCCCGCCCCGGACATGCCGAAGACGTAGTCGATGGTCACCCCTTCGAGGTAGCGCGAGCTCACCGGGTCGACGTACACGTTCAGATCGCCGACCGTGAAGACGTGGTCGGTCGGCCGCGCCTCCTGCTCGAAGTCGAGGGCGTACTGGAAGCCGCTGCAGCCGCCGCCCATCACGGCGACACGCAAGCCCCAGGAGGCGTCCATCCCCTCCTGGTCGCGGGTGGTCTTGACCATCTCGACGGCCTTCGGGGTCAGGGTGAGCATCGGGGCCTCGGTGGCCGGGGCCTCGGTCGGGTGGGTCGTGGGGGTCTCCATCTCGGGGCGCTCCTCCTTCGGGGGCTACAACGCCGGGCCGCGCCGGGTTCTTCCCGGCCGTCGGCGCCGGGTCGATTCTACCAGCCGATCCGCCCCGGTCGCCGCCCGCCGAGGCGTCGGGTCGCCGCCGGTCGGGGCGGGCCGCGACGATAGGATCCACGCCGTGCTGCGCGCGCTGCTGTTCGACTTCAACGGCGTCCTGGTCGACGACGAGCCCCTCCACTTCCGCCTCTTCCGCGGCGTGCTCGCGGACGAGGGGGTCGAGCTGACCGAGGACGCCTACTGGAGCCGCTACCTCGGCTTCGACGACCGCGGCTGCCTGGCGGCCGCGCTCGCCGACGCCGGCCGCGAGGCGCCGCCCGCGCTGGTGGCCCGGCTGATCGCGCGCAAGGCGGCGCGCTACCAGGAGGAGATTCGCCGCGCCGGTTATCCCTTCTTCGCCGGCGCCGTCGAGCTGGTGCGCTCGGCCGCGGAATCGGGGCTGGCGCTCTCCGTCGTCTCCGGCGCGCTGCGCGACGAGGTCGAAGGGGCTCTGCGCGAGGCCGGCCTCCTGTCGGCGATCCGGACGATCGTCTCCGCCGAGGACGTCGACCGCGGCAAGCCCGATCCCGAGGGCTACCGGCGGGCGCTCGAGGCGCTCAACGTCGATCCGCCGGTGGCGGGGCGGCTGATCCACCCGCACGAGGCGGTGGCGATCGAAGACAGCCCGGCCGGGCTCGAAGCGGCGGCGGGAGCCGGATTGCGCGCGGTAGGCGTGGCGCAGAGCTACCCGGCCGGGGCACTGGCGGCGGCGGACTGGGTGGTCGGCAGCGTCGCCGAGCTGTCGGTCGAGCGGCTGGTCGAGCGCTTCGCGGGGGACTGAAGAGAAGGCAGGTCGAGCTCAGGCTACCGGGACGCGGCCGGCGAAGCCTTCCTCGTAGCCGTGGAAGTGGCCGATGGTCGGCTCGGGGTAGCGCCAGCAGTAGTAGCCGTCGCCCGAGTTCCAGTCGACCAGCCAGGGCCCCTTGACCTCGCAGCCGATCGACTCGAGCTCCTTGGTCCAGCGCTCGACGATCTCGCGACTCGCCTCCTCGATCTCCTCGCGCCGCAGTTCGACCTCGTCCTGGCTGCGCAGGCCGTTGACCAGCGCCTCGATCTGGCGCACGGCGGCCTCGGTGCGGTCGCGCACGACGGGGAAGCTGGCGAGGGCCTGGTCGTAGCTGAAGACCGGCCGTCCGGAGGACGGGCTCATCGCGGGAGACGATAGCATCGCGCGGCGCGCGCGACGGGCGCGCGCGCGACGGTGGGAGAGCGGCGTGATCCAGATGGAAGGCGCCTCGGGGCGCATCGAGGTCATCACCGGCGGCATGTTCTCGGGCAAGAGCGAGGAGCTGGTGCGCCGGTTGCGGCGCGCGGCGATCGCGCGCCAGCGCGTGCAGGTGTTCAAGCCGGCGACCGACACGCGCCACGACCCCGATCGCCTGGTGACCCGCGACCTGCGCGAGCTCGAGGCCGAGAGCGTCGCCACCTCGGTCGAGCTCAAGGCGGCGTTGCGCTTCGGCGTCCAGGTGGTCGGCATCGACGAGGCGCAGTTCTTCGACGACGCGCTGCCGGAGACCGTCACCGAGCTCGCCGACCACGGCGTGCGGGTGATCGTCGCCGGCCTCGACCAGGATTTCCTGCGCCGTCCGTTCGGCCCGATGCCTCGCCTGCTCGCGCTCGCCGAGATCGTCGACAAGATGCACGCGGTGTGCGTGCGCTGCGGCGCCGCCGCTCACTACAGCCAGCGCATCGCGGGCGGCGGCGACCAGGTCGAGGTCGGCGACGCCGAGGCCTACGAGGCGCGCTGCCGACGCTGTTTCGAGCCCTGGCGGATCTGAGGCGCGACGGTCCGTGCGGTCAGCCGGTGGCGCGCACGATCGGAAGCGGGCGACCGTCCTGGCCGACGTGGACGAAGACGACGTCGGCCTCGGTGACCTTGGCCTTCGGGCCGCCCGGATGACCGCGCTCGGCTTCGACCTCGACGTGGACGGTGACCGAGGTGTTGCCGAGCTTGACCGTGTGGGTGAAGAAGCTCACCAGGTCGCCGACGAAGACCGGCGCGTGGAAGACGACCTCGCGCATCGCCACCGTGACGATCCGGCCCGGGCAGTGGCGATGAGCTTCCACCGCGCCGGCCTGGTCGATGTAGGACAGGATCACGCCGCCGAAGATGGTCCCCAGCGCGTTGGTGTCCTTGGGCATCATGACGACGCGGATCGCGGGCATCCGCGGTCCGGTCGGAATCGTGGCGTCGCTCATCGAGGCTCCGGCAGTGGCGTGGTTTCGAGGCGCAACGTCCGCGACGGTCTCAGACCGGCACGGCCCGCTCGCGGCGGGCGCCGGCGAGCGCCAGCGCGACCGCGTCGGCGGGGGTGCGGGCGTGGGAGAGCAGCGGGTCGGACAGGCCGTCCGGTCGGCGCAGGTTCCATCCCTTGAGCGCCACCACCGGCACGCGGAACTTCAAGGCGAGCGCGATCTCCGACAGCGTCCCCCAGCCGCCGCCGACCGCCACCACGGCAGCCGACGACAGCACCAGGATCTGGTTGCGAGCCTGCTCGAGGCCGGTGAACAGCACGACGTCCAGGTTCTCGTTGGGCGCCGAGGCGTTCTCGTCGCGGCCGGGGAGGATGCCGACGGTGCGACCGCCCTTGGCGCGGGCGCCGGCGCAGGCGGCGGCCATGACGCCGCCACGTCCGCCGCAGATCAGGGTGGCGCCGGCCTCGGCGATGCGCTCGCCGGCTTCGCGCGCCATCTCCAGCGTCGCTTCGTCGCAGGTCGCGGCGCCGACGACGGCGATCTGCAGAGGTTGGGACACCAGCGCATGCTATCGTAGCGACCTTCTCCTGCGCTCGCCATGACGGACTCGCCCTCCGCACTTCCGGCCCAGTTGCGCGCCGCCGACGATCTCGCGTTGGTGCGCCGCATGGCCGCCCGCGAAGAGCCGGCGATGGCGGAGCTCTATGACCGCTACTCGGCACTGATGCTCGCGGTCGTCCGTCGCATCCTGGGGCCCGCGGGCGACGCCGAAGAGGTCCTCCAGGAGTCGTTCCTCCAGTCCTGGATTCAGGCCGACCGCTTCGACGCGGGGCGCTCGTCGGTGACCACCTGGCTGGTGCTGATCGCCCGCAGCCGGGCGCTCGACCGCCTGCGCTCGCGGCGCAGCCGCGAGCGCACCGCCGAGAGCGCCGGCGCCGACCTCCCGAGCCATGAATCCTCCGCCGCCGAGTCGCACGTACTCCATGCGGAGCGGCGCCAGCGGGTGCGCGAGGCCCTCGTCGAGCTGCCGCCGGAGCAGCGCCAGGTGCTCGAGCTCGCCTTCTACGAGGGGCTCTCGCAGTCCGAGATCGCGACGCGCACCGGCGCGCCGCTCGGTACCGTCAAGACGCGCGCGCTGCTCGGTATGAAGAAGCTCCGGCAGGCGCTGCGCGAGGAGATCCGGGAGTTGATGTGAGCCGCGACCGCGACATCGATCCGGAAGAGACCGCCGCCCTGTCGGTGCTGGCGGAGCTCGGACGCACCCCCGGCTCGGACGACACCCGCGTGATCGCGGGCGAGGACGAGGTCGAGGACGTACTGCGCCGCCTCGACCTCGAGGCGGTGGGGCTGCTCGCCTTCGCCCTCGATCCGGTGGTGCCGCGGCCGGAGACGCGCGACGTGCTGTTCGCGCGGCTGGCCGCCGAGGACACCCAGGAGGTCGCGCCGGTGGGCGAGCCCGCGGCGAGCGCGGCGCCGTCGCGGCCGTCCGCGGTGCCACCGGCGCCCGAGACGCGCCCGGAACCGGCGCCGGCGGTGCCGTTTCCCGCGCACTCCGCCGCCAAGCGTCGCCGCTCGTTCGCGCCGGCGCTCGCGGCGCTGTTCGCGCTCGCGGCGATCGGGTTGGGATTCCTTGCCGCCTGGCTCGATTCGGAACTGCGGGCGGAGCGGACGCGCGCCTCGCGCCTCGCGACGGATCTGGCCCGGGTCGAGAAGGAGCGTGCCGCCGAGGTCTCGACCCTGCAGACCGAGTTCGACGAGCTCGAGCGCCGCCACCGGTTCGCCTCGGGTCCGGCGGCGGTGGTCTACGCGCTGCGGCCGCCGTCGGAATCGCCGCAACCGGGGGCCCGCGGCAAGCTCTGGGTGGCCGGCGACCGGCGCCAGTGGCAGCTCGACGTCGCCGGACTGGCGCCGCCGCCCGAGGGCAAGGAGTACCAGGTCTGGTTCCTGGTCGACGAGTTGCCGCTGTCCGGCGGCTGCTTCAAGGTCCGCGAAGGGCGCACCGGGGGCCGGGCCGACAGCAGGATTCCGCCCGGCGTCTCGGCGGTCGCCATCACCCTCGAGCGGACCGGTGGCGCGCCGGCGCCGACTTCGCCCCGCCTGCTCCTCGCCGAGGAGGCCGTCGAGCTCTGAGCCTCCGCCCGCCGGCGGTGGAATCCTCCACCTCGCCCGCCGCCGGCCGCTGCTAGCGTCCTCCCGCCTCGTCCGGGAGAACCGCATGATTCGTCGCCTCGCTCTCGCGGCCGGCCTCGCGCTGGTCGGCTCGACCGCGCCGCTCGTCGCGCAGGACCTGCTGGTCTACGACAACCAGCTCCGGAACGGCTTCCAGGACTGGAGCTGGGCGACCCGAAATCTCGCCTTCACCGGTCAGAGCCACTCGGCCCCCAACTCGATCCAGATGGAGCCGGACGGCTGGGCGGGTCTCTATTTCCACAGCGACACGTTGCAGGACGTCGGCGATTTCGTCGACCTGCGGCTCTGGGTCAAGGGGCAGTCGGGCGGTGGGCAGCAGTTGACATTGCTGATCCAGTCGAACGGAGCGACGCGCGCGAGCGTGGCGCTCTCCGACTTCGTGACCGGGGGCATCTCGGGATCGCAGTGGCGTCAGGCGATCGTCGCCTTCGCCGCCATCGGACTGACGAACGGGACGTTCAACGAGATCACGCTGCAGGACGCGACCGGCGGCAACCAGGCCGCGGTGCTGTTCGACGACGTCCTGTTCAGCGCGGACCCGACGCCGCCCGGTCCGATCGCGGTCGACGTCGACCCGAACGCGGACCGACGCCCGGTCTCGGACCTGATCTACGGCGTCAACTTCGCGAGCCCGGCGCAGCTCGCCGACGTCGGCTACCCGCTGAACCGCTGGGGGGGCAACCGCACCACGCGCTATCACTGGCAGCTCGACGTCGACAACAGCGCCTTCGACTGGTTCTACCAGAACTACACCGGCTCGGAGGGGCAGCCGTTGCCGCAGGGCTCGAGCTCGGACCAGTTCATCACCTCGACGCGCGCCGCCGGCGCCGACGTCGTGCTGACGCTGCCGTCGATGGGGCGCGTCGCCGGCCCCGACCGGCAGCGGCGCTGGAGCTTCTCGCAGTCGCTCTACGGTCCGCAGCTCCAGGACGAGTGCAGCTACTTCCCGCCGCCGGCGCCCGGCTGGTGCCAGCCCGACGCCGGCAACGGCCTGTGCGACCCGGACGTCAACACCACCGGCTTCTGCTCGCCGGCGGGACGGATCGTCGGCAACGACCCCGACGACACCTCGATTCCGGTCGGTCCGGCCTTCGTCGAGTCCTGGCTCGACTTCGTCGCCACCCGCGTCGGCCCGGCGGGCGGCGGCGGCGTCCGCTTCGCGGCGCTCGACAACGAACCGATGCTCTGGAACTCGACGCACGCCGACGTCCACCCGGCGCCGGCGACCTATGCCGAGGTCTGGCAGCGCGGACGCGACGTCGCCGCCGCGGTCAAGGCGGGGCATCCCGGAATCAAGATTCTGGGGCCCGACACCTGGGGGTGGTGCGACCTGTGGACCTCGGCCGCGGACGTGGGCGGGGTCGGCGACGACTGCACCGACGGACCCGACCGCCAGGCGCACGGCGGCGTGCCGTTCGTGCGCTGGTATCTCGGGCAGGTCTGTGCCTACCAGCAGCAGAACGGCGTCCGCCTGGTCGACTACGTCGATGTCCACTACTACCCGCAGAGCGGCGAGGCGTTCGGCGGCGAGCAGTACGCCGCGATCCGCCTCGACTCGATCCGCGAGCTCGACTCGCCGACCTACGTCTCGCAGTCGTGGATCGGCGCCAACGTCCGGCTGATCCCGCGCCTCAAGGAGTGGATCGCGCAGGCCTGCCCCGGGACGAGGATCGCGATCACCGAGTACGCCTGGGGGGCCGACGACGCGCCGTCGGCCGCGCTCGCCCAGGCCGAGGTGCTGGCGATCTTCGGCCGAGAGGGAGTCGATCTCGCGACGCGGTGGGTGGTACCGGAAACCGGCACTCGGACGGAGGATTCCTTCCGGTTCTTCCTCGACTACGACGGCGCCGGGGCGCGGGTCGCCGGCGAGAGCGTCTCGACGGTTTCTTCCGACCTCGACGAAGTCGGCGCCTACGCCGTGCGCGGGCCGTCCGATCAGCTCTACGTGCTGCTGTTCAACAAGGAGACCGCGGCGCGCGACGTCGACGTGGACGTCGCCGCGGCGGTGTCCGGCCCGGCGGCGCTGTGGCGATTCACGCCCGCATCGCCGCTCGGATCGGCCGGCACGGTGCCGGTCGCGGGCAACGGCTTCACCTTGACGCTGCCGGCGCGCTCGGCGACGGTAGCGGTGCTCGACATCGTGTCGGACCTGATCTTCCGCGACGGCGTCGATTCCGGAGCCACGCGCAACTGGTCGCTGGTGAGCCCCTGAACGGCCGGCGCGCTATCGTCGCGCGGTGAGCCCCGCGCCCAGGATCCCCTTCCACATCGAGCCGCTCGCTGCCGACGAGCGACTCCGCCGCGCACGTGCCTGCCGTGACCGCCTGGCGACCCGACGCAGCGTGCGCGACTTCTCGCCCGAGCCCGTCGCCCGCGAGCTGATCGAGGCCGCGATCGCCGCCGCCGCGACCGCTCCTTCCGGCGCGCATCGTCAGCCCTGGCGCTTCGTCGCGGTCTCGGACCCGGCGGTGAAGCGCGAGATCCGGATCGCCGCCGAGGCCGAGGAGCGTGCGAGCTACGAGGGCCGGATGTCCGAGGAGTGGCTCGCCGCGCTCGAGCCTCTCGGTACCGACTGGAGGAAGCCGTTCCTCGAGGTCGCGCCCTGGCTGGTCGTGGTCTTCGCCGAGCTCTGGGAAGCGCGCGACGACGGGACGAAAATCAAGAACTACTACGTCAAGGAGAGCGTCGGCATCGCCTGCGGCCTGTTCATCGCCGCGCTCCACGAGGCCGGGCTGGTGACGTTGACCCACACGCCCAGCCCGATGGCCTTCCTCAACCGCATCCTCGGCCGACCGGACAACGAGAAGCCGTACATCCTCTTCCCGGTCGGTCTGCCGGCACCCGACGCGACGGTGCCGGATCTCGAACGCAAGCGCCTGGACGAGGTCGCGGTCTGGCGGGAACCGGCGCCTCGCGTCACTTCTTGACGCGGTCGCCTTTGGCGTAGAGCTTGTCGAATCCCTTCTTCGCCCCCTCCTCGGCGACTTCGTCGACCCACTTGACGAACTTGCTGTCGGTGGTCGACCAGGTCGTGCCGGAGACGGAGCGGTGGTGGATCGCCATCCGGGTGTCGCCGCTGGCGGCGTCGACGAAGCGGACGTCGACGGTGGTCGAGCCCGAGCCGGCGCCGAAGCCGACCAGCACCTTGGCCGCGACCGCGCCGGTCGAGCAGTCGACGATGCGCCCCTCGACCCGCAGATCCTCGCCGGAGTCGACGACCTGGAGGCGACCGCCGAAGGCGCCGGCGAAGGCGTCGCGGAACAGCTCGTGCATCGTCGAGTTCATCTGGCGGGCGAGGCGCTGGTCGCCGGCGTCGCGCTCGGAGGCCTTGGGCCCGAGGAACTCGGGCTCGGGCCATTCGACGAAGCGCACTTTCTTGCCGTCGAGCGAGAAGCCCGGGGCGACCCAGAGATAGTCGATCTCGTCGGCCTCGCGGAATTCCGAGACGCCGCCGAACCAGGCCGGGTCGAGCTTGCCCTCGTCGAGGGTGGCGGCGGCGAGCGGTGCGCAGCAGAGCGACAGGAAGGACAGGGCGAGAGCCTGGCGAAGCGACATGGAGCCTCCTCCGGAGAAGGGAGCATTCTTGCCCGGGCGCGACGGCGCGTCCAGCCGGGCTCGGAGCGCGACAGCCGTCGCGCTCAGTAGAAGTCGGCGCAGGAGAGGAAGTAGCCGCAGCCCGGGCGCGGGCAGTAGAGCTTGCACTTCCGCTCGGCCAACTCGTGGCCGCAGACCGGGCAGGTGCGCATCGCGCGCTCGGCCTCGGACTGGGCCGGCCGCCGATCGCTCGCGCCGACGTCGGGGGCGGTGAGGTCGGGAGCGATCGGAAGGTCCATGCCGGAAGTCTAAACGGGGCGCCCCGGAGTTGTTACACTCCTTCGCTCATGCCGGCCTCGGCCCTCGTCCTCGCCGGCGGCTCCGGAACCCGATTCTGGCCCGCCTCGCGCCGCTCGAAACCCAAGCAGCTGCTCGCCCTCGAAGGCGAACGCACGCTGTTGCAGGCGACCGTCGACCGGCTCGCGCCGCTGGTCCCGGCAAACCGCGTCTGGATCGCCACCACGGCCGCGCTCGCCGGCGAGATCCGTGCTCAGCTGCCGAAGCTCGCGGGCGAGCGGATCCTGGTCGAGCCGGCGCTGCGCAACACCGCGCCGGCGATCGGCTGGGCGCTCGGGGCGATGCCCGAGGCGGTGCGCTCGGGGCCGGTCGCCGTGTTGCCGGCCGACCACCGCGTGGGCGACGCCGCCGCGTTTCGCGCGACGCTCGCGGCGGCGCTCGCGGCGGCCGCGGACGACGACCGGGTGGTCGCGCTCGGCGTCGTGCCGCGCTGGGCCGAGACCGGCTTCGGCTGGCTCGAGCTGGGCGAGGCGCTGCCGGGGGCCGCGGGGCTGCGCCGCGTCGCGCGTTTCCGCGAGAAGCCGGACCGCGCCACCGCCGAGGCCTACCTCGCCTCGGGCCGTCACCTCTGGAACGCCGGCATCTTCGTCTTCCGCGGCTCGACCCTGCTCGGCCAGCTCGAGCGGCTGGCGCCCGAGATCGGGCGCGGCCTCGCCGCGATCCGCGCCGAGCCGGCCCGCGCGGCCGAGCTCTACGCGGCGCTGCCGGCGACCTCGATCGACTACGCCGTGATGGAGAAGCTCGAAGGGCTCGCGACGCTGCCGCTCGACTGCGGCTGGGACGACCTTGGTTCCTGGCAGGCGCTCTACGAGGTGCTCGCCGCCGACCCCGCCGGCAACCGGGTGCACGGCGAGGCCGTCGCGGTGGAGTCGCAGGGCAATCTGCTGTTCTCCGACCAGGGGACGGTCGCCGTGCTCGGCGTCGAGGGACTGGTCGTCGTGCGCACCGGCGACGCCGTGCTGGTGCTGCCGCGCGAGCGCGCGCAGGAGGTCCGGCGCGTGGTCGAGGCGCTCGAGGCGGCGGGTCGCAGCGACCTGCTCTGAGCCGAACCATTCGAGCCGGACCCTGCGCCGCCATGCAGTACAAGATCGCCCGCCCGAGCAGGATCTCCGACCGCTTCAACCGTTGGGCGATCCGGCGGGGTTTTCCGGCGCTCGCCTGGATCGCGCCGCGCGCGCCGCGCTGGTTCCTGCACGCCGGCGCGCGCGTCGTCATCTCGGTCGTGATGACGCTGCACTCGAAGCCGAAGGCGGCGATCGCGCGCAACCTGGCGCGGATCATCGGGCAGAGCGCGGAATCGCGCGCGGTGTCGCGCGCGACGCGGAAGATGCTCTTCCACCTCGCCTACTACTGGGTCGACCTGTTCCGCTTCGCGCAGCTGCCCGCCGATCGACTGATGCGCCTGGTGGTCGACGCCGACGCCGCCTCGCTGGCGCCGGTGCAGCGCGCGCGCGAGGCCGGCGAGCGCGTGATCCTGATGACCGCGCACCTCGGCAACTGGGAGCTCGGCGCGGTGCTCGCCGGCCAGAGCGGCCTGCCGGTCTCGGTCGTCTACGTCCCCGACGAGTTCGGCGAAGCCGAGCACTTCCGGAGCCTGTTGCGCTCGTTCGGCCGTCTCGAGGAGATCCCGATCCACCCGGAAGAGCGCTTCGCCAGCCTGCCGGTGCTGCGCGCCTTCTCGGAGGGGCGGGTGATCGCGCTCCAGGGCGACCGCGACTTCAACGACCGCGGCGTCGAGCTGCCGTTCTTCGGCGTCCCCGCGAGCTTTCCGGCGGGGCCATTCCACCTGGCCCGGATGACCGGCGCGCGGCTCTGGCCGGTGTTCATCGCGTACGCCCCGGACAAGCGCTTCGAGATCGAGCTCGGCGAGCCGATCGCGGTCGAGCGGACGGCGGATCGCGAGGCCGACATCCGCCGCGCGCTCGAGCGCTGGATCGCGGTGCTCGAGCGCGGCGTCGCGCGCTGGCCCGACCAGTGGTACACCTTCTTCGACTTCTGGCCGACGGAACCGGCGACGCCCGGCGCGGAGGGCGCGTGACCGCGCCGCTCGAGACCGCGGTCGCGGGGCGGATCGGCTCGCCTCCCGAGCCGGGCGCGGACGGCATCCTCCAGCGCCTGCTGCCGGGCACCGGCCCCTGGGAGGTCGAGATCGGCTTCGGCAAGGGGCGGTTCCTGCTCGCGCGCGCGGCGGCGCGGCCCGAGCGCCGGTACCTCGGAATCGAGGTCGCCGGGGAGTACTTCCGACTCGCCGCGCGCCGGGCGCGCTCGCGCGCTCTCGGCAACGTCGCGCTGCTGCACGGAGAGGCGCTCTACCTGCTCGCAGCGGTGTTGCCGCGCGGTTTCGCCGGCGAGCTCCACGTCTACTTCCCCGACCCCTGGCCGAAGTCGCGCCACCTGCGGCGGCGGCTCTTCTCGCCGGCGTCGGTCGACCTGGTGCTCGGCGCGCTCGCTCCCGGCGGGCGACTCTGGTTCGCGACCGACTTCCTCGACTACGGCGCCGAAGTCGAGGAGATCCTGCGCTCGCACCCGGCGCTCGAGGTCGAGCGGATCGAGCCGGGCTGGCCGGAGGGGCCGCGCACCAACTACGAGGCGAAGTACGTCGCCGAGGGGCGGCCGATCCTGCGCCTGGGCGCGACGCTGCTCCGAGCGCCCGAGCTCCACCCGCGAGGGGAGGCCGAGCTGCTCACTGCGGTGACGGCCGACGAGTTTCCCGAGAGCGGAGACTGAACCGATGGCCGCGCCGACCGGTTCGATGCGCGGACTGGTGCGGCTGCTCCCCTACCTCGATCGGCACCGCGGCCGGGTCGGGATCGGGCTGGCGGCGATCCTGGCCTCGGCCGGGCTCGGCCTGGTGGCGCCGATGCTGCTCGGCCGCGCGGTCGACACCCTGGGTGCGACCGGTGCCGAGTTGGGCGGGGCGATCGCCCGCTACGCCGCCCTGCTGGTCGGCGTGACGGCGCTCCAGGGTCTCGCCAACTTCCTGCAGCGGCGGCTGCTGGTGGCGGTCTCGCGTGACGTCGAAGCCGACCTGCGCGACCGGCTCTTTTGCCATCTCGAACGGCTCGAGCCGGCCTTCTTCCACGACATCCCGACCGGCGACCTGATGGCCCGCTCGGCCTCCGACATCGGCGCCGTGCGCATGGTCTGCGGGCCGGCGATCATGTACTCGGTCCACACCGTGGCGACCGCGGCGGGCGCCATGGCGGGAATGCTCTGGATCGATCCGCCGCTGGCGCTGGTCGCGGTCGCCTGCCTGCCGCTGGTGGCCGGAACGACCCAGCTGTTCGGCGCGCGCATCCACCGTCTCTACGAAGTCGTGCAGCGACGCCTGGCCGAGCTCTCGGCGCGGGCCCAGGAGAACCTTGCGGGCGTGCGCGTGGTGCGCGCCTTCGCCCAGGAGGCGGCCGAGGAGCGCGCCTTCGAGGGCGTTTCGCGCTCTTACGTCGAGGCGAACCTGCGCCTGGCGCGCTGGCAGTCCGCGTTCCACCCATTGCTCCAGTTGCTGGTCGGCCTGGGCTTCGCGGCCGTGCTCGGCTTCGGCGGCAGCCGGGTGCTGGCCGGCCGGATCACGGTGGGAGAGCTGGTCACCTTCCACTTCTTCCTGGCCAAGCTGGTCTGGCCGATGATCGCCGTCGGCTGGGTGGTCAACCTGCTGCAGCGCGGCGCCGCCAGCTTCGCGCGGCTGACCGCGATCCTCGACCGCGAGCCGACGATCACCGACCGGCCCGGAGCGATCGCTCCGGCCGCGATCCGTGGCGCGATCGCGGCGCGGTCGCTGACCTTCCGCTACCGAGCCGAGCTGCCGCCGGCGCTCGTCGCGGTGGACTTCGAGATCGCGGCGGGCTCGACGGTGGGCATCGTCGGCCGCACCGGCTCGGGCAAGTCGACGCTGCTCTCGCTGCTCGCGCGGCTCCACGACCCGCCTCCGGGGACGCTGTTCGTCGACGGGCACGACGTGCGCGACCTGGAGCTCGCCGCCCTGCGCGGGGCGATCGCGATGGTGCCGCAGGAGAGCTTCCTGTTCTCGGCGACGGTGGCCGCCAACATCGCCCTCGGCCGTCCGGACGCGAGCCCGGAGGAGATCGCCGCGGCGGCCGCGGCGGCCGGGCTCGAGGACGACCTGCGGGGATTTCCGCGCGGGTTCGACACCACGGTGGGCGAGCGCGGTCTGACCCTGTCGGGCGGGCAGAAGCAGCGCGTGGCGCTGGCGCGCGCGCTGCTGCGCGGGGCGCCGATCCTGCTGCTCGACGACGCGCTCTCGGCCGTCGACGCCGCCACCGAGGCGCGCATTCTCGGCGAGCTCGCCGGCCACGCCGGCGGTCGCACCGTGCTGGTCGTCGCCCATCGCATCTCGACCGTGGCGGCGGCCGATCTCATCCTGGTCCTGGATCGCGGACGTATCGTCGAGCAGGGGACCCATGCCGAGCTGCTGGCGAAGGGCGGCGCCTACGCCGAGCTCGATCGTCTGCAGCGATTGGAGGACGAGCTCGAGCAGGTCCCGGTGAGGCGATCGTGAGCACGCAAGGGAAGTCCGGGCGGGTGGTCCTCGCGGGCGGCAGCGGCCTGATCGGCCGCGCGCTCGCCGCGGAGCTGGTGCGGGCGGGCGTCGAGGTGGTCGTCCTGAGCCGCTCCGAACCGGGCTCCGGGCTGCCCGCCGGCGTGCGCGTCGTGCGCTGGGACGGTCGCACCGCGGCCGGCTGGGCTGCCGAATGCGACGGCGCCGAGGCGGTGGTCAACCTGGCCGGCGAGAACGTCGCCTCCGGCCGCTGGACGGCGGCGCGCAAGCGACGGCTGGAGTCGAGCCGGATCGAGCCGACCCGCGCCGTCGTCGAGGCGATCGGCGCGGCACGCGTGCCGCCGCGCGCCCTGCTCCAGGGTTCGGCGGTCGGCTACTACGGCGACGGCGGCGAGGCGGGGCTCGACGATTGGGCGCCGCGTGGCGAGGGTTTTCTGCCCGAGCTCTCGGAACGCTGGGAGCAGGCCTCGCAGCCGGTCGAGGCGCTCGGCGTGCGCCGCGTCCTGTTGCGCACCGGCATCGTGCTCGCGCGCGAAGGGGGCGCGCTCGCCAAGATGATGCTGCCGTTCCGGCTCGGGCTCGGCGGACCGCTCGGCAGCGGCCGGCAGTGGTTCCCCTGGATCCACCTCGACGACGAGGTCGGCGCCATCCGCTTCCTGCTCGAGCGACGCGAGCTATCCGGAGCCTTCAACCTGGTCGCGCCCGAAGCGACCACCCAGCGAGGTTTCGCCCGTGCCCTGGGCCGGGCGCTCCGGCGTCCGGCGGTCGCGGCGGTGCCGGCGCCGTTGCTGCGGCTCGCGGTCGGCGAGATGGCGACCGTCCTGCTCGCCAGCCAGTTCGTGATCCCGGCGCGGCTGGTCGAGGCCGGCTTCACCTTCGCCCAGCCGGAGCTCGACGGCGCGCTCGACGCCCTGGTGGGCCGGCGGTGAGCTTCGCCGGCCTGGCGCTGGTCGCGGCGGCCGCGGTGGGCGCGCTGATGCTGGCGACCTGGGCTCTGTCGCTGGTGCGGCGCGACGCGAGCCTCGTCGACTCGGTCTGGGGGGCCGGCTTCGCCCTGATCGCCGCGCTCGGCCTCGCGCTCGGCGCGGGCGCTCCGGCGCGCCGCGGCCTCGTCGCGGCGATGGTCGTGATCTGGGGGCTGCGGCTCTCCCTCCACATCCACCGCCGCAATCGCGGCCGCGGCGAGGACTACCGTTACCGCGCGATGCGCGAGCGCCACGGCGAGCGTTTCGGCCGGGTCAGCCTGTGGACGGTCTTCCTGCTGCAGGGCGGGCTGATGCTGATCGTCGCCGCTCCGATCCTGGCGGCGTCGACCGCGCCGGAGCCGGCGCGACTCGGGCCGCTCGACTTCGCGGGTCTCGGCGTCTGGCTCGCCGGCTTCCTGTTCGAGGCGATCGGCGACGCCCAGCTCGCGCGGTTCAAGGCCGACCCGGCCCACCGCGGCCGGGTGATGGACCGCGGACTCTGGCGCTATACCCGCCACCCCAACTACTTCGGCGACGCGCTGCTCTGGTGGGGGATCTTCCTGCCCGCCGCGGCGACGCCGGGCGGCTTCGCTACGGCGATCGGACCGGCGCTGATGACCTTTCTGTTGGTCCGCGTCTCCGGGGTGGCGCTGCTCGAAAAGGGGCTGGCGCAGAGCAAGCCGGGTTGGCGCGAGTACGTCGAACGGACCAGCGCCTTCGTGCCCTGGCTCCCGCATCGGCCGCGAGAATCCGGCAGGGCGGAACTGCCATGAACCGCCGAAGAGTCGTCGCCGAGTCGCCCGCGGTCAGGTTTCGTCGGTTTCGGGAACGGCGCGGCGCAGGTGGGCCGCGACCTCGTCGCGGATCTCGGGTCGGGCGTAGACGCGCGAGCGATCGATGCGCGTGAGGTGGCGCAGGAACTGGCTGGCGCGCTCCATCGGCTCGACGCGGCCGTCGGAGCGTGCCACCAGCACACGGCTGGGTCCGAGCCGGTGCGGGTCCTTGGCGGAACGCACCACCAGGATCGAGCCTTCGCCGTAGCGATTCGCGAGCTCGGGCACGGCGGCGTCGAATGCCTCGCGTTCGGCCGCGCTCGGGTGCTCGCGGGTTTCGAAAGCGAGCGGGAAGTGGGCGCGGTCGACCACGGCGCGGGCGTGGACGCCCGGGTCGGCGCGCATCGCGGCGAGCGTCGAGTGGTCGTCCTCGGCGAGAAAGCGCGCGGGATCGGCCGCCCAGTAGCGGCCACTGGCGCGCAGCCACTCGGTCAGATGGTGCTCGAGCGCCTTGCCGGTGACGTTGAAGTAAACCTGCGTGAACATGTAGTAGCGGGCGAGGATGAGCGCCTCGACCGCGTGCACGCCCCCCTCCTCGATGCCGAGCCCGATCGCGCCGGTTTCGGGATCCCCTATCGGGGTCAGCGTATCGATCAGCCGGTCGAGGTCGTAGACGCCGTAGCGCACGCCGCAGAACAGGCTGTCGCGCAGCAGGTAGTCCATCTTGTCGACGTCGAGCTCGCCGGAGACGATCTGCGCCAGGAAGCGGCGCTCGGGGGGCACGCGACCGGCGAGCAGGTCGAGCACCTGCTCGACGGCGAGGCCGCGGCCGAGACGGTCGAACAGGTCGCGCACCTCTTCGGCGCCGAGCAGCCGGCGCGTCATCTCCTCGTGATCGATCCCCCCCTCGAAGCGGTCCTCGGCCGAGTGCGAGAACGGCGCGTGGCCGACGTCGTGGAGCAGCGCCGCTGCGCGCACCAGGCGGCGGGCGTGCGCCGCCTCCTCGCGCGCCATCATGCCGGGGCGCTTCGCCATCACCGCGTCGAAGACGCGGCCGGCGACCGCGGTGGCGCCGAGCACGTGCGAGAAGCGGCGGCGCGCGGCGCCGGGGTAGGCCAGGTAGGTCCGGCCGAGCGGGTGGATCCAGCGCCGACGCGGGCCCGGGCGGCTGCCGAGCCGCGCGCT
>BTUO01000011.1:49301-106251 GCA_045862895.1 Acidobacteriota bacterium | reverse complement strand
GGCCGGCGCCGCGGTGGCGGCCGACCGCGTCGATCTCGTCGATGAAGATGATGCACGGGGCGTTCTTCTTGCCCTGCTCGAACAGGTCGCGGACGCGCGAGGCGCCGACGCCGACGAACATCTCGACGAAGTCCGAGCCCGAGATCGAGAAGAACGGCACGTTGGCTTCGCCGGCGATGGCGCGGGCGAGCAGGGTTTTGCCGGTTCCGGGCGGGCCCATCAACAGCACGCCCTTCGGGATCTTGCCGCCGAGGCGCTGGAACTTCTGGGGGTCCTTGAGGAACTCGACGATCTCCTGGAGCTCTTCCTTGGCCTCCTCGACGCCGGCGACGTCCTTGAACGTCACCTTCTTGCCGGTGGCCGAGAGCAGCTTCGCCCGACTCTTGCCGAACGACATCGCCTTGTTGCCGCCGGCCTGCATCTGGCGCATGAAGAAGATCCAGAGGCCGATCATCAGCAGGATCGGCGCCCAGCCGAGCAGGATCGCCAGCACCGGGCTGTCCTTGGGCGGCTGCGCGACGACCTCGACGCGGGAGGCGAGCAGCTTGTCGGTGAAGGCGGGATCGGGTCGGAACGGCAGCTCGACCTTGAAGGCCTCGCCCTCGGCGTACTGGCCGCCGCGGCGGAAGCTCCCTTCGATGGTCTGCTCGGTGAGCACGACCTTCTGGACGTGCCCCTTCGTGACCTGCTCCATGAACTCGTTGTAGGTCAGGTCGTGATGGGCCTTGCGCCCGACCTGGAACGCGTTCCAGACCAGGATGACCACCACGAAGATCGCGAGCCAGACCAGCAGCGTGCGGAACGTTGAGTTCAACGGCTCTCCCTTTCGACCGCTTCAACCGCGCCGGCCGCCGGGTTGTTCCCGGCGCCGGCGATCCCCTCGAGCTCGACGACCCATGCAACTTCCGTCCCGGCCGCGAGCCGGAAGCGCTCGTCGATCGTCACCCCCGGCACCCAGGCGATCCGAGCGCCGATCTCGACGATCGGCAGCCGGTCGCGCTCGCGCGCCGGGATCCCGCGGTCGATGAGGAGGTCCTTGAGCTTGCGCTCCCCGGGTCCGCCCAGCGGCCGCAGCCGATCCCCCGGCCGCCGGTTGCGCGCCGTCACGACCGCCGGGACCGGCAAAGGCTCCGGCAGCGCGAGGGCGGCGCGCCGCGGGTCTCCCGAGAACATCCAGGGTTCGACCCCCGAGCGCCGGATCCGGAGGCGAAGCCCGAGCTCGGAGAGCTCGACTTCGCCCGGAATCAAAGAAGTATACGAGAACGTCCCGGTTCGGGATTCCGGCGCCGCCGGGCGCGCCGCGAGCCGCACCCGGCCGAGCGCGACGCGGAGCTCCCACGCGCACCCTTCGCCCCCCCAGGCGAGCCGCGCCCGCTCGGCGCGGGCGAGGCTCGAAACGAAGCCTTCGGTCGCAGCCAGAGGCGGCAGGAGCTCGAGTCCGGCCCGCACCAGATGCCACCGCAATGCCCGCGTCCGCAGCCCGGCGGGGAGCTCCAGGAGCTCCGGGACCTCCAGCTCGAAGGGCAGCTCCCGGCCCGAAGCGGGACCGTCGACAAGACCAAGACCAAGACGAAGACTTTCTGTTGAAGGAGAAGAAGAAACCCCCGTTCGAGCGTTCGAGGTGAGCTCGATTCGTCGCGCCGGTCCGAGCGTACGTCGGGGCGCGCCGGCTCCCGCCGGCGCCGCAACGGCCTGCGAGCGCCCGCTGGGCCGGCTTTGCCCTTCAATGGACGTCTTGGTCGTTGCCTGGTATTTCAGGCCTCGTCTTTCAACAGAAGGGTTTCTGTCTTTGTCTTGGTCTCTCGCGGCGAAGACCCGCTCGAGGCGCGCGGCGAGGGCGGCGGCGCGGCGGCCGAGGGCGAGCAGGAGCTCGTCGACGCCGGGGTCCTCCGCGCGCAGGCGGGGGAGGAGGTGGTGGCGGACCAGGTTGCGCGCGATCGTCGGATCGCGGTTGGTCGGGTCTGCGATCGCCTCGAGGCCGGCCGCGGCGAGGAAGCGCTCGATCTCGGCGCGCGGCATCGCGAGCAGAGGCCGCCAGATCGCGCCGCGCCGCTCGGGGATCCCGGCCAGCGACTCGACCGGCCCGCCGCGCAGCAGGCGCAGCAGCACCGTCTCGACCTGATCGTCGCGCTGGTGCGCGGTCAGGATCCGCGTCGCGCCGAGCTCGGCGCGGACGCGCTCGAGGATCGCGTAGCGCACCCGCCGCGCCGCCGCCTCGGGGCTCTCGCCACGGCGTCGCGCGGCAGCGACATCGACGACTTCGAGCCGGAAGGGGAGACGAAGGAGACTGCCGAGCTGCTGCGCCCGCGCGGCACGCACGCCAGCGTGCGCATCCAGTCGGTGGTCGACGTGGAGGAGGTGGAGCTCGACGCCGTGGTGCGCCGCGATCGGCGCCAGTGCCGCGGCCAGCGCGAGCGAATCCGGTCCGCCCGAGAAGGCGACCAGCCAGCGCTCGGCCGCCGCGGGGGGTGCCCGTTCGAGGGCGAGCGCGAGCTCGCGGCGGAGGGGGTCGTCGGGGTTCGCGATCGGAGGAGTTGGTGGCGGTGGGTGGGATCGAACCACCGACCTAGCGATTATGAGTCGCTCGCTCTAACCCCTGAGCTACACCGCCACGCGGCGCGGGATCCTATCGCATGGACCCCGCGCCGGGGCGCGGCGACGCGATCACTTCTTGGTGGCGGCGGCCCAGCGGGCGGCGACCTTGTCCCAGCGGATGGTGTTCCACCAGGCCTTGAGGTAGTCGGCGCGCCGGTTCTGGTAGTTCAGGTAGTAGGCGTGCTCCCAGACGTCGACGCCGAGGATCGGGGTCTTGCCTTCCGAGAGCGGGCTGTCCTGGTTCGGGCGGGCGATGACGTCGAGCTTGCCGTCCGCGACCACCAGCCACCCCCAGCCCGAGCCGAACTGGCCCATCGCTGCCGCCGAGAGCTTCTCCTGGAGGGCCGCGAAGCCGCCGAAGGCTCCGGCGATCGCCTTGCCGAGGTCGCCGTCGGGCTCGCCGCCGCCGCCCGGGCCCATGACGTCCCAGAACAGCGAGTGGTTGGCGTGGCCGCCGCCGTGGTTGCGCACGGCGGTCTTGATCGCGTCGGGCACCGCGCCGAAGCCGCGCAGCAGGTCCTCGACCGACTTGCCGGCGAGGTCGGGGGCCTGGGCGAGGGCCTTGTTCAGGTTGTCGACGTAGGCCTGGTGGTGCTTGCCGTGGTGGATCTCCATCGTCTTCGCGTCGATGTGCGGCTCGAGCGCGTCGAACGCGTAGCCGAGTTTCGGAAGTTCGTGCATGCGTCCTCCTCTCGGGTCCTTTTCTATCAGACGAGACCCCATCCACCGGCGTCCGTGGGTGGCCGGGGCCGCGATCGCTCCTCGCCGCTCGGTCGGTACCCCGGGTGTCCGGAAGAGACGCTGGAGGACGGGGACCCCCCGCCACTTCGCCGCGAGGACCGATCGCAGCCCCGGCCTCGGGTCGCTCGTGGCTGTTGTCGCGCTGGACTGCCTAGACCTCGGCGTTCGTGGGTGGCCGGGGCCGCGATCGCCCCTCGCCGCTCGGTCGGTACCCCGGGTGTCCGGAAGAGACGCTGGAGGACGGGGACCCCCCGCCACTTCGCCGCGAGGATCGATCGCAGCCCCGGCCTCGGGGCGGTCGAGGTCGATCTCGCGTCGGAAGACGTCAGGACCTTGCCGTGCTGGTCCTCACGGATTCGTGCTCGACCATTCGCCGGTGTCGCCGGACTCGAAGCCGTCGGCGAAGAGCTCGAAGCCGGGGTTGTCCTCGAACTGGGCGTCGAGCTGGAGCAGGTAGGCGACCAGAGCGGCGCGGTCTCCCGGCGAGAGCTGGAGCGCCTGGCGGTGGGCGGCGGCGAGGGCGACCTCGCTCGGTCGGGTGACCGTCAGCTCGTCGAGGCTGATGTTGGGGAAGCTCCCCGTCGCCGTGATCTCGATCGTGTTGGTCGCTCCGGCCTGGAGCGGGACGTTCTCGACGCGTACCGCGCGCCAGTTGGTGTGGCGCCAGGTGGGGCTGTTGCCAGCGGACGGCAGCGCCACCGGGAAGTCAGCGCCGTTGACGGTGACCGTCGCGGTCGAGGCTCCCGAGTTGCTGAAGCGCAGCTCGATGGCGCCGGAGCCGCCGGCGCCGCCGTCGACGCCCGCGAGCGTCAGCCGCTCGCCGGGGCCGTCGAGCGAGGCGTAGGCGCGGCCGCGCACGGTGTCGTCGTTGTTGAGATCGACGTACTGGTCGACGATCTGCGCGCCGGCCGACGGCGTGCCGTCCTCGGCCGGGATCACCTCGCCGCCGGCCACTGTGAACACCGCTTCGAGCGTCGGCGCCGAGCCGTCGTGCAGGTAGCTGCCGGCGCTCCAGAGCCCCTTGAGCGTCGGCGTGTCGATGCCGTCGAGCGGCCCGCCGAGCCGGCCGCCGGAAGTGGTGCGCAGCGTGCCGACGTCGTGGAACGGACCGCCGTCGCCGCCCCCCGAATCGGTGAAGTCGCTGCCGCGGTGGCAGCTCGCGCAGTCCATGGCGCGGAACACGGCGCGCCCGGCGACCCCGTCGGCGGTCATCGTGCCGTCGGCGGCGCGGTGCGGGCTGCGCGGCATCGAGGCGGCGCCGAGCGAGCCGACGTAGGCGGCGAGCGCGTCGAGGTCCTCCGACAGTCCCGCCTTCGGCAGGCCGAGCGGATCGGCCGTCATCTGCCAGTCGGCGTCGTCCATGAAGCCGGTGCCGCCGAAGGCGGCGCGGATGTCGCCCTCGAAGTCCTGGATCTCGTCGAAGTTGCCGGTCCAGTGGACGTTGCCGTGGCCGGTGCCGGAGCGGCCGGCGAGCGCGGGCGTCCGACGCAGCCCCTCGCCGCGGCCGGTGAAGTCCCAGACCCGGTTGTCGTGCCCGGAGTCGACGTGGCAGCTGGCGCAGGAGAGATAACCCTCGGCGCTCATGCGCGGATCGCGGGCGTTGTGGAAGATGCGCTTGCCGGCCAGCACCGCGGCGGGGAGCGGCTCGGCGGTGGCGGTGGCGAGCTCGCTCGAGACGACCTGGACGTCGCCGGACGCGAAGAACTCGTCGAGCCCGTATGCGGTCGCCGAGCGGCCGAGGAAGTTCTGCGCGAAGGCCTGGTCGCTGGCCGCGTCGAAGCAGACGCCGCGCGGCGCCGCGCCGGTGCCGAGCCGGGTGACCAGCGAACCGAGGCCGGCGGTGGTCTCGAGCTCGAAGGCGTCGAGCACGACCAGCTCGTCGTCGCCCTGGAGCGCGACGAACAGGTAGTCGCCGAGCGGCGAGAAGGCGAGCGCGACCGGCGAGTCGCTGTTGTCCAGATCGATCGAGCGCACGGCGGCGTTGGTGCCGAGATCGATCTGGACGGCGACCGCGCGCACCGTGTTGTCCGAGTCGAGGTCGGGGCCGTAGAGCAGACCGCGCTCGACGTTGGGCTTGGTGCCGACCACCCAGGCGCTGTCGCCGTCGGGCGAGATCGCGATCGCGGCGAGCTGGTTGGGGGCGCCGCGCCCCTCGGCGGTGCCGTCGCGGTGGGCGTCGCCGCCCAGCTTGCGCAGCGGTATGGTGCGGGTCAAGGTCATCGCGGCGGGCGCGATCTCCCAGACCTCGCCCTGGTCCCTGGGCGAGAGGAAGCGGGTCGCGAACAGCCGGCTGCCGTCGGCGGTCAGCGCCAGCGCGCGCGGACCGGCGCCGAGCGCGAGCGCGCCGGTCTGCTGGCGGGTGGCGGCGTCGAAGCGGCGCACCTCGCCCTCGCCTTCGAGCGCGACGAAGAGCGCGGCACCCGAGGGGGAAGCGACGATCCCTGCCGGCGCGCTGCCGTAGGGGAGCTGAACGTTGGCGACCGGGGCGCCGCTGGCGCCGGAGACGACGCGCAGGCGGTCGTCGCCGCGGCAGGCGACCCACAGCTCGCCGGTCGCCGCGCGCGCGACGCCGCGCGGATCGGCGCAGACGGCGGTCTCGACCTCGAGGTCGTGGCTGTCGGCGTCGAGGGCGGCCAGCGTGCCGTGATCGCTCTGGACCGTCCAGACCCGTCGCGCGCCGCCGTCGCAGACGACGGTGGAGCTGGCGGTCGGACGCGGTCCGGCCGGGGGCGGCGGCGCGACGGTGACGACGCGCGAGCGGGTGGCGATCGAACCCGCCGGATCGCGCACCTGCACCGTCGCGCGGTAGTGGCCCGCCACGGCGTAGGCGTGGGCGGCCAGGCCCGACGCCCCCCACGCGGTCTTCGGCGTGCCGTCGCCGAAATCGAAGCGGTACTGGATCGCCTGCCCTTCGGGATCGAGCGCCGACGCGGTGAACGAGACGTCGGCGCCGGGCGCGGCGGGGTAGGGGGTGGCGGAGAAGTCGTCGACTTCGGGCGCCTGGTTGCCGCCGACGACCGCGCCGGTCGAGAAGGTGAACGAGTAGCCGGTGATGCCGTTGCCGGCCGCGTCCTTGATGCCGCCGGCGGGGATCACGACCTCGTACGTCGTGTTCGCGGCGAGCGGCGAGTCGGGGACGAAGGTGAGCACGTCGTCGAAGGAGAACGACAGCCGCCCCGGGATCGCCGCGCCACCGACGGGGCGGACGATGAAGGTGGTGCCGTTGACGATGGTGAAGGTCTCGAGGGTCTCGTGGATCAGCAGCGTGATCGGCGCGCCCTGCGGGTAGTTCTCCTGCCCGCCGCGCGGGATGTGGAATCCGACCGACGGCCCGCGGGTGTCGGGCTCGGCCTGGTGGGCCCAGATCGCCATCCCCTGGTCCTCGCCGACGCCGCCGGTGACCAGGAGGTTGCCGAGCGGCAGCGCGAACTGCGAGGTGTCGACGCCGACGCCGCCGTCGTTGGGGCGGGTGACGTTGGCGCCGTCGAGGTCGAGCACCGACTGGAAGGTGCGCAGGTCGACCTTGTGGTCGCCGATGAAGGCGTACTCGTCCTGGAACTGGGCGTACATCGCCTCGGCGCCGGGCAGCGGCACGTCGGCGACGAGCTGGAGGTCGGACGGGTCGGTGACGTCGACGACGCGCATGCCGTTGCCGCCGGTGCGGTAGGGGAAGACGACGTAGAGGTGCCCGTCGCCGCCCCAGATCTCGGGCCAATAGCCGCCGGGGCCGCCGGCGGTGAGCACGTCGAGCAGCAGCGGGTTGGCGGGGTCCGAGACGTCGTAGGTGGCGACCCCGGTGCGGCTCTGGTCGGAGGCGAAGATGAGGAGGTTGCCGATCAGGAACGGGTGGCCGATGACGCCGGTGAGAGCCAGGTGGTCCCACTCGCCGAGCAGTTGGCCGTCGAGCTCGAGGCGGGCGAGTCCGGTGATCTCGCCATAGCTCCACCAGGTGTCGCCGACGAACCAGGGGCCGAACAGACAGCCGCGGACGCCGGCGCAGTTGAGCCCCGGCGTGGTGGTGCGCACGACAGTTCCGGGCGTCGCGCCGACGCGGAACGACCAGGGTGCCTCGGGCGGCCAGTTGGCGCCGAGCACGAGGTACTCGCCCTGGTGGAAGTAGCCGTGGGCGTTGATCGGCATCGGCGTGGTACCCCAGCTCGCGAGCTCGACCGGCGCCGCGGGGTTGGCCAGGCTCCAGGTGCGGACCTGGAAGTCCGACCCCGGCTGGCTCGCCGGCGCCTCGGGGACGGTGAACAGCACCCCGTTGTGGTACGCGATGATCGCCGTGCGCCCCTGGTTGGGCGCGTTCAATCCCGACAGGATCTGGCCGGGTGTGCGCGGCACGTTGGGAAACCCCGGCGTCACCGGCGGCCCCGGCTCCCCGGCCCCCGCGACCCCGGCGACGCACGCCGCCGCCGCCGACACCCATCCCCGCAGACCGCCACGTCCCATGCCGTCCCCCTCGTCCGGATCGAGTGCCGCCAACCTAGCCGCACGCCGCCACTCCTGCAGTGAAGAACTCCTCCAGAACCCGATCGCCGGGTCCCGGAGGAGCGCGGAGTGCCACTCAGAGACGGTCGCTGCCGGGCAATCCCCTCAGCCGGCGTCCCTTGGACTCATCGCGGAATCCCGGCGGATCGCGACAGCCGAAGCCCTCCTCTAAGATCGGACCGAGGCCCGGTCAAGCTGATAGCGGGTCTGTCGACTGGAGGCGACGAGTCTTGCGAACGAGACCGACCTGGGACCCCGGCGGGACGAAGATCGTGTCGTTCTCGGTTTCGAGCTGCGCCTTCGCCGGGCTGGGCGGCGTGGAGAAGATCCTCCGCAGCGTCGAAGGTCTCGAGATCGTCCGTCGACGTCGGTTCCTGCGAATCTCCGAGGAGATCCACTTCGAGTTCCGTTTCCGCGGCGCCGCCTGCGTCGTCTGGGAGCCTTGGGCCGACAGCAGCGAGTACGTGGTCGCGCAGACGGCGGACTCCGAGCCGGTCGACCTGGCGCCGATCGAGGCCGCGTTCCGGGCGCGGAAGTGGTGGCGTGCGCTGTGGCCCGCCGCGGGTTCGACCTCTGCCGCCGAGTGAGCCGCCGCCGAGCCGCGAGACCATGACCCTCTGGAACGTGCTTGCCGTCGTGTTCCTGCTCAGCGGCGCCTGCCACGCCGTCCAGTTGCCACGAGCAGTCTGGAGGCTCCGGCGCGAGAAGCCGGACCTCTGGGAGCGCCTGGGTCGGCCGCGCCACTACATCGTCGTCGGGTACTTCCCGCGCGCGTTCATCAACTACCTGCACGGCCGGAAGTATCGGGAGCTGGAGCCGGGCCCGGTTCGCGCTGCGCTGGCACGGACCTTCTGGTCGCTGGTGACCTCGATCGTTCTGTTGTTGGCGTTGGTGGTTGGTTCGCTGCGTCAAGGCTGAAGAGCACGGACCGAGGGAGATCCACGCTCAGCTCTTCAAAGCGCTTCCGTAAGTCGGTCCGAGGGAGGCAATCAGCGAATGTGGATCTGGTATCTCCTTGGAGCAGTTTCATTCGTCGTCGCCATGGTCGGAACGATCATGGCGAATGTTTACACCACCCGGATGATCTGCGCGATCAATCGCGCGCGGCGCGATGAGCCGCCGATCTCACCCTTGGGATTCACTCCCGGGAAAGCCCTGCGCATTTACCGCGACTACCGCCGGCTCGTTCCGGACGGGACTCTGCACGTCGACCGATGGGCTTCCTTCGCCGTCACCGCCGGAGGCTGGCTGGGCGTGGCGATCAGCCTGGCGGCGCTGGCACTCTCGAGATCGTATGGGTAGCCACGTCAGGCCGTGAGCTCACGGCGAGCCGTTTCGCGGGGAGCAGGGAAGGGTGGCCGCCGGCCGCCGCCGGAGGCCCACGACTGGCGCCCGAACTCGGGTGCTCGAGTGTCGAAGAGGGCCGATTCGCTTGAAGGAACAGGAGAATGACTCTCGGATCGGTCATCTTGCTCTTCGTTGCGCTGACCCTCGCGGATGCGATCGCCGTCGCGGTGATTTACCTCGAGAGGATGCGGATCGAGCTCGAGGTGCGCTCGCCGGGACGTGTTCCACTTCCCGGTGGGGGGCTCTCCCTCCGGCATGCGTCGAGGATCTATCGGGAGTACCGCGCGGCGATCCCCGGTGGGCGTTTGCACATCCAGGCGCTCGGCGTCTACGCCCTGGGGGTCGTCGGTTCCGTGATCTTCGTAGGGCTTCTCAGGGAGTTGCAGCTTGGGTGAGACCATAGCCCTTTGGCTCGAACTTGCCGCATCGCGCCGGCTGCCCTACGGCAGCAGGAGAGCCCCTTGAGACTGAGTGGATGGATCGTCGTCGCCGCGGCTGCGTTCGGGGCCGCGATAGTTTTCGGCTGGTTCGGGAACGTCTGCACCGCGCGCATGATCTCCGCCATCAACCGCAAATGCGGGAGCGGCCGAGCCATCTCGCATTCTGGTTTCACTCCCAGCAAGACCGCGCGGATTCTCCGAGAGTATCGGCTCTTCTTTCCGGAAGGCAGGCTGCACCTGCACTGGTGGTTCTCCCTCGGCGCGGTTGGCGTTTCAATGGCAATCTGCTTCGTTTTACTCCACTTGGCTCGATGAGGAAGGGCGAGCTCGGCCAGACTGACTTCATCTGGGAATCAGTGGAACCCGGATCGCCGGCGGCATCCTTGGATAAGTTTGCGATTTCCCAGTCTTCGCCGCCAGACAGAAGCACCCCCGAGCCGGGCGCTCCGATCATCATCGATAGAGGAGCCGGAATGCGCCACCCTCTGGACGTCAGGTTTCCGATCTCCGTCGTTTATGGAACGGGGGAGATGGAGCGGTACGCCAGCGCGGAAGACGCGGCGTTCGATCTCGAGTTCTTCAGCACGGAACACCCCGAAGACCCGCCCGTAAGAGTCCTGGACACGACCGGTTGCCCGGTCAAGCTCACAGTCGAGGGCCAGGATGTCCTGCTCTGCGAGCTGGACGCGACTCCGGCGAGATTCCTCGATGCGCCGACCGAGTACCAGCAGCGCGCGCTCTCGAAGATCTGGCCGCTGCTTCGGGCGCACGGCATCGATGCGGAGTTTCGATGGTCGGCGACCGACCTTCCCACGCTCGTCGCGGAGTTCTCGTCGCCCGCGCACGGCCCGGTGGAGATCCACATCCACGCCTGCGAGGTGCTCCTGCACGTCGGTGCGAGTCGGTTCGAGCTCTACGACCGCAAGTGGCCGAGCGACGAGCGGACCGACGCCGAGGAGCTCGCTCTGCGGTTGGACCGGTTCCTCGGCGTCGGAGACTGGTGAAAGACGTGCCGTTTGGGGATCTGGCATGTTGACGGACTTTCAGCGTCGTGCTGCAGAGGCCGTCACCGCGGCTATTCGAAGGTTGGGCGGAGAAATCGAGTTTCGGGATGACGGCCTGCACAGTATCGTTTGGCTCGGCGAAGCAACTTGCTCCAGAGGTGCGATCAAGGTGTACCTCTATGAAGACAACTGGTCAGCCGATTTCTTGGTCGGAGATGCTGGGAGAGTCCTTGAGCGCTGGGCCTTTGCCTCGGAAGAGGAGATGATCAGCAAGCTCTGCGAAGAGCTCGAGCTTGCGATCGCTCAAGGCCCGTTTCCCTTTTTTCAGCCTCGCGCGGGGGACTAGTCATGACGTTCGGCTACCTCTAGCTCCCGGAGTCCATATCAAGGGCCATCCGAATGTAGCCGCGTAGGTCCGAACCGGAAACCATTCGATGGGCGGCGACATCCTCGGAAGCCACCGAGGCCCAGGAGAAGGTGGTCCGGTTGACTAGTTTCGGTCTGTTTCGTAGGATTCGCCGGCTCGGGCGAGGGAGGTTAGCTCAGCGGTTAGAGCACCTGCCTTACACGCAGGGGGTCGAAGGTTCGAATCCCTCACCTCCCACCGGCCCCCGCGGCCGGCGGAGGGCGTCGGGCACAGCACATCGGAAGCGTCTCGCGGGGGTCGTAGTTCAGCTGGTTAGAACGCCGGCCTGTCACGCCGGAGGTCGCGGGTTCGAGTCCCGTCGGCCCCGCCAGTTCGACTTCCACCGTCCCCCGGCAAGCGGCCGCGGGCGGCAACTGAAGAAGAAGGTCCACCATGCGCGACAAGATCAAGCTCGTCTCCTCGGCCGGCACCGGCTACTTCTACACGACGACCAAGAACAAGAAGACCTCGTCCGAGAAGATCCGGATGAAGAAGTACGACCCCAAGGTGCGCCAGCACGTCGAGTTCGTCGAAGAGAAGATGCGCTGAACCGCGGTCCCGCGCGGACCGGTACGATCGAGAGGCCCCGGTCCGCCGGGGCCTTCGTCATTTCGGGCGGACGACGGAGCGAGCCGCTTGAGCCAGAAGACCCCAGACCGACCCACGAGACCGCCCGGACCCGAGACGCTGCTGCGCGGCGGCATCGTGCTGACGATGGACGCCGAGTTCCGCGTCTTCGAGGGCGGCGACATCCGTATCGTCGGCGACCGCATCGCCGAGGTCGGCTCCGCGCTCGCCCCCGCCCCCGGCGCGCGCGTCGTCGATGTCTCGGGCTGCGCCGTCCTGCCCGGCCTCGTCCAGGGCCACCTCCACCTCGGCCAGACCCTCTTCCAGGGGCTCGCCGAGGAGCGCCGGCTGCTCGCCTGGCTGCGCGAACGGATCTGGCCGCTCGAGGCCGCCCACGACGCCGACAGCGTCCGCGCCTCGGTGCGGCTCGGGGCCGCCCAGCTCCTGCTCGGCGGCACCACCACGATCCAGGAGATCGGCCTCGGACCCGAGGCCGAGGCGCTGGTCGACGCGGTGCTCGAGTCCGGCCTGCGCGGCTACGCCGGCAAGTGCCTGATGGACGAGGGCGACGGCCTGCCGGCGCGACTGGCCGAGCCGACCACGGCCGCGCTCGACGAGGCGGTGCGGCTCGGCGAGCGCATCGAGCGCGAGGGGATGGGGCGGCTGCGGCCCGTGCTCAACCCGCGCTTCGTCCTCTCGTGCTCCGATCCGATGCTGCGCGCGATCACCGAGATCTCCGCCGAGCGCGGCTGGCCGGTCCACACCCACGCCTTCGAGCAGCGCGAAGAGGGGGCCGCGGTGCGCGCCGCCCGGGGCGGGCGCGACGAGCTCGCGGTCTTCGCCGAGCTCGGCCTGCTCGAGCGCGACCTGCGCATCGCCCACGGCGTCTGGCTGCCGCGCCGGAGCTGGGCCGAGCTGGCGCGCCGGCGCTTCTCGGTGGTGCACTGCCCGGGCTCGAACCTGAAGCTCGGCTCCGGCATCGCGCGCGTCGCCGCCATGCTGCGCGCGGGGCTCCGGGTCGGGATCGGCGCCGACGGCGCGGCGTGCAACAACCGGCTCGACGCCTGGGAGGAGATGCGGCTGGCCTCGCGGCTGCAGACCGTGCGCGAAGGTCCGGGCGCCCTCGGCGGACGCCAGGCGCTGTCGCTCGCCACCCGCGACGGGGCGCGCGCGCTCGGACTCGAGCGCGAGATCGGCTCGCTCGAGCCGGGCAAGGCGGCCGACGTCGTCGTCCTCGATCTGGCCCGCCCCGAGCTGGTCGCGGCGCCCGGTGTCGACCCCCACGACCGACTGGTCTTCGGCGCCTCGCCGGCGGCCGTGCGCGACGTCTGGATCGGCGGCGTGCCGCGGGTCGAGGGGGGGGAGCTGGTCGGCGCGGAGGTCGGGCGGATTCTCGAGGAGGCCGCGGTGGCGGCGGCGCGGGTCGGTCGGCGGGCGGGGGTCGGGCTCTGAGCTGAGACTTCGCGAGGTGGGTGGTTGGAAAGGGGGACAGTCCCCCTTTCCTGTGGTGCGACTCGGGGACAGTCCCCGTTTTCGGAGGATCCGTAGTAAAGTTAGTGGGTCCTGACGTGGCCGAGCCTTGGGCTCGGCCTTTCGTGTTTCTACGGGACCGCCTCCGCTCCCTTCGACCCGAAGGAGCGGAAGATGACCCTCGCAGCCCCCCGCAGCACCGAATCCTCGCTCACCCCCCCGGCCGCGGCGAGCGCCGCCGGCCTCGACTGGCCCGAGCTCCACCGTCGCCACGAACGGCGGGTCCGGCTCGCCGTGCTCCGCAACCTGCGCCGGCTCGGCCAGCGTACCGACGCCGAGCGCATCGACGAGCTCGCCCAGGAGGTCTGGTGCCGGCTGCTCGAGCGCGAGCGCTCGCAGCGCCCCGGCCCGCGCGGCGAGCACGAGCTCGAGACCGCCGAGTACCTGCGGCGCGTCGCCGTCTCGGTGGTGGTCGACGCCTGGCGCAGCGAGCGCGCCGGCAAGCGCCGACCCGCGCAGATCGATTCGCTCGAGACGCTCGCCGGTGGCGGCGGGGAGTCCTGCGCCGACGAGCGCGGCTGTCCGCTGCGCCGCGCCCAGGCGCGCGACCGCCTGCTCGACTTCCTCCGGCACTGCCGGCGCCTGCTCGGCCGGCGCCCGACGCGCGACCGCTTCGACGCCGTGCGGCTGGTCTGGGTCGAAGGGATGACTTCGCCCGAAGCGGCTCGGCGGCTCGGCGGCGACTGGACCGCCGGCGCCGTCGACTGCCTGCTGATGCGCCTGCGCCGGCGGCTGGAGGCGAGCGGCATCGAGACGCCGGTGCGCGGCGGGGCGGCGCGAGGTTAGAGTGGCGCGGCCTTGCGCGTCTTCACCGATCCCCGCTGCGCGACCCACCAGGTTCCGGCCGGTTTCCCGGAAGTGCCCGAGCGCCTCGCCGGGATCCTCGCCGCGCTCGCCGCCGATCCGGCCTTCGAGTGGGCGCCGGCGACGGAGAACCTCGACGACCCGTCGGCGCTCGCGCTGGTGACGACCCTCCACGACCCGGCTTACGTCGCGCGCTTTCGCGCCGCGGTCGAGCGCGGCGACGGGCTGCTCGACGGGGCCGACAATCCGCTCTCGCCCGGCACCTGGGGCGCCGCGCTCGGCGCCGTCGCGGCGACGGCCGCCGCGCTCGACTGGACGGTCGCGGCACCGGGCCGGCGGGCTTTCGCGGCGGTGCGCCCGCCCGGCCACCACGCCGAGCGCGCGTTGGCGATGGGTTTCTGCTGGTTCGGCAACGCCGCGCTCGCGGCCGAGCGTGCGCGGCGGAACCACGGTCTCGAGCGGGTGGCGATCGTCGATGTCGACGTGCACCACGGCAACGGCACCCAGCACCTGTTCGAACGGCGCGCCGACGTCTTCTACGCCAGCCTCCACCAGTGGCCGTTCTATCCCGGGACCGGCGCGGCCGGCGAGCGCGGCAGCGGGGCGGGGGAGGGGGCGACGCTCAACCTGCCGCTGGCGGCGGGCACGGGCGACGCCGAGGCGCGCGCCGCGGTCGAGGGCGTGCTCGAGCCGGCGCTGGCGCGTTTCGCACCGGAGCTCGTCGTCGTTTCGGCCGGGTTCGACGCCTGGCGCGAAGATCCGCTGGGCGGACTGCGCTGGAGCGAGGAGTGGTTCGGCGAGCTCGGCCAACGGCTGGGCGGCGCGGCGACCGGCGCCGCCCGTGGGCGCGTCCTGGTCGTGCTCGAAGGGGGCTACGACCTCGCGGCGCTGCCGCGCCTGACCCGGACCTTCCTGGCGGGGATCGCCGCGGGCTGAATCAGTCGCGCGCCGGCTCGGCGCGTGCGACGCGCGGCAGATCGGGCCGTGCCGCGCGCTGGGCGAGCAGCTCCTCGGCGCGATCGAACAGGGTCAGCGCCTCCTGGATCTGCAGGTCGCCCTCGGCGAGTGCCTGGTGCGAGGCCTCGATGCCGAACTTCGAGGCGAGCGCGTCGGCGCGGATCTGGCGCAGCGCGTAGGCGCGGTGGGTGTCCTCGGCCAGCCCGGCCGCGACCGCCTCCGCGGTGTCGATACCCTGAGCGACGATCCATCTCGCGAACTCGTCGATCAGCTCGGGCGCGGGGCGCCAGTCGCGGCCGATCTCCGGGTGGCTCTCGGCGTAGCCGACGCCGAAGTTGAAG
The DNA here is from genome assembly GCA_045862895.1 of Acidobacteriota bacterium. GTDB lineage: Bacteria > Acidobacteriota > Thermoanaerobaculia > Multivoradales > JAGPDF01 > JACTMI01. Next base: position 91,028 of record BTUO01000011.1, on the reverse strand, counting down.
AAGGCGGCGCGCGCGAGCAGGAACTGCAGGTACGGAGCGAGCTCGACGGGTTCGACGACGACGTCCGGCTTGATGCCGCCGCCGCCGCGGACGGTGCGGCCGATGTCGGTCGAGTAGATCTCGCCCTCCGGTTCCTCGGACTCGCCGTCGCCGTTGTCGACGCCGGCCCGCGTCTGGTAGTCGAAGAACGAGTGATAGTCGCGCTGGATCAGCCGGCCCGACGGCGTGTAGTACTTGGCCGTGGTCAGCGCCAGGCCGGCGCCGTAGGCGAGGTTGTAGACGGTCTGCACCAGCCCCTTGCCCCAGGTGCGGGTGCCGACCACCAGGCCGAGGTCGTGATCCTGGATCGCGCCCGAGAGGATCTCGGCGGCCGACGCGGTGCCGCTGTTGACCAGCACCACCAGCGGCAGGCCGAAGGCCGGGTGGCGTCCGGCCGCCTCGAACTCCTGCTTGGAGTCGCGCACGCGGCCGCGGGTCTCGACGATGGCGCTGCCCTCGGGCAGGAACTGATCGGAGACCTCGACCGCCTGGTCGAGCAGGCCGCCGCCGTTGTTGCGCAGGTCGAGGATCAGCCGCTCCATCCCCTGCGCGCGCAGGCGCTCGAGCGCGCCGGCGATCTCGTCGGCGGTCGAGCGGCTGAAGTCGCTGATCGAGACGTAGCCGGTGCCGGGCGCGATCAGGTAGGAGTAGCGCACCGTGGTCTGCGAGATCTCGTCGCGGGTGACGGTCAGCTCGAGCGGCTCGGGCAGGCCGGCGCGCACGATGGTGATGCGCACCTCGGACCCCCTGGGTCCCTTGAGCTTCGACACCGCGTCGTCGAGCGACATCTTGCCGGTCGGCTCGCCCTCGATGCGCTCGATCACGTCGCCGGTGCGGATGCCGAGCTTGGCGGCCGGCGACCCCTCGATCGGCGAGATCACGGTGAGCCTGCCGCCGCGCACCCCGACCAGGATGCCGAGGCCGAAGAAGCTCGCCTGCTGCTTCTCGCGCATGCGCGAGTAGTCCTCGGGCGACAGGAAGCTCGAGTGCGGGTCGAGCGTGCGCAGCATGCCCTCGATCGAAGCGAAGACCAGGTCGCGATAGCTGACCTCGCGGCCGTAACGGGCGTGGGCGACGGTGACCAGGTCGGCGTAGGCGCGCAGCGCGTCGCGGGTCGAGGTCGAAACCGCGAGCAACCGGTCGCCGGCGAGGGTGCCGACCAGCGTGGAGAGAGCGAGCAGGGAAAGGGCGGCGAGACGCCAGTTGCGGCGCACGCGGGGACCTTAGCACAGCCGACGCGCGCCGACCGTGGCTTGACGCGCACCGCCCCGCGGGCCGAAGATCACCGGCGAGGCGAACGTGTTCGGATCCCTGGGACTGCCCGAAATCCTCTTCATCCTGGTGCTGGCGCTGCTGCTGTTCGGGCCGCGCCGGCTGCCGGAGATCGGCCGCACCATCGGCAAGGGTCTCTCGGAGTTCCGGCGCGCCACCAACGACCTCAAGCGCTCGATCGAGTCCGAGATCGAGCTCGAGGAGCCGCCGCGCCGCCCGGCGCCGGTGCCGCCGACCGCGGCCTCGCTGCGCGGCGTGCCGTCGCCGGTGCCGCCGGAGGCGGACCCCGCGAAACCGGCGAGCGAGCCGGAGGACCCGGCCGCGTCTTCGGAGGCGCCGGCGGCGGCGCCGGCCGCCGCTCCGGAACCGCGCTGAGGCCGTCCCGCGGATGAGCGTTTCGCCCGAGCCGCGCCGCGGCGCCGCCGCCCCGGAGCCGCCGCGCGGCGGCGAGGAGCTGCCGCGGATGTCGCTGCTCGAGCACCTCGAGGAGTTGCGCCAGCGGCTGATCCGGTCGGTCATCGCGCTGGCGATCGCGGTGGCGACCTGTTTCTCCTGGGCGCCGGAGATCTGCCGATTTCTCGCCGCGCCGATCTACGCCTTCCTGCCGGAGGGGACCAAGCTCGCGGTCCTCGGCGTCACCGATCCGTTCGTCCTCTACTTCAAGACTTCGCTCCTGGCCGGACTCTTCATCGCCTTCCCGGCCCTGCTCTGGCAGGCCTGGGGGTTCGTGGCTCCCGGCCTGTACGCGAAAGAACGACGCTGGATCGGGCCGTTCGTCGCGCTCGGCTGGATCTTCTTCCTGGGTGGCGGCGCTTTCGCCTACTACGTCGCCTTCCCGTTCACCGTCGAGTTCCTGCTCGGCATGGCCGGCGACTTCCAGCCGGTGATCACCGCCGAGCGCTACTACGGATTCCTGCTGACCATCGTGCTCGGACTCGGGCTGATGTTCGAGCTGCCGATCTTCCTGACCCTGGCGGCCCGGCTCGGCCTGGTCACGGCCGGCTTTCTGCTGCGCCACTTCCGCTGGGCGGTGTTGATCATCTGCGTCGCGGCGGCGCTGCTCACCCCCACCGCCGACATCGTCAATCTGGCGCTGTTCGCGGTGCCGACGATCGGCCTCTACCTGCTCGGCGTCGGCGGCGCGGCGCTGTTCGGCAAGAAGCGGGCGCCGGCGGCCTGAGTCTCGGGCGCGGGCGGTCGCGCGGTCGTCCTCACTCGTCGACGTAGCCGAGCGAGCGCAGCTGGCGGGTGAGCTCGGCGTCCGGGCTGGTGTAGAGCCGGATCGGCGGCGGCGCCGGCAGCGCCGCTCGCCAGCGCTCGAGCTCGGCGCGCAGACGAGCCACGACCTCGGGACGATCGCCGGCGAGATCGCGGCGCTCGCCGGGATCGGTCGCGAGATCGTAGAGCTCGGCGCGGGTGCCGGTGGCGCCGACGATCAGCTTCCAGGAGCCGTCGCGGACCGCCAGGAGCGCCGGCTTCGGCGGGTGGAGCTCGAGGAAGACCGGTCGCTCCGGCGCCGAGGCGGGATCGGCGAGCCGACGCGGCAGCGCGCGCTCGCGGTCGGCGCCGGCCAGGGGCTCGCCGTCGAGCGCCGCGATCGCCGCGGCGAGGTCGGTGACGGTGACCGGGGCGTCGATCCTGCGTCCGCCGGCGAGCCCGCGCGGCCAGCGCACCAGCAGCGGCACGCGCACCAGCTCGTCGTAGAGGCTGTGCGAGTGGCCGAGCCCGCCGCGCTCGGCGAGCTCCTCGCCGTGATCCGCGGTGACCACGAGCAGCACGTCGTCGTCGGCGCCGAGCTCCTGCCAGAGCTGGCGCAGCTGGTCGTCGACGCGCGCCACCTCGCCGTCGTAGAGCGGTCGCAGCAGCGCGGTGACCTCGGGTCCGGGGCGCGGGAAACGACGCTTGAGCTGGCGCATCACCAGGCGCGCCGGCGGCCCCAGGGTGCGGTCCGCGCGCCCGGGGCTGTGGCGGTCGAGCCAGGGGTCGTTGGGCAGGTACGGGTCGTGCGGATCGAAGTAGTGGAGCCAGAGGAACATCGAACCGCGCCGCCAGCTCGTGCGCCACTCGGCGCCGAAGGCCGTCGCGAGCAACTCCCGGGCGCGCAGATCGAGGGTCGGCGCCGGCAGGAACGCGGTCGGGTCGTGGAAGTGATCGAAGCCCTGAGCGAAGCCCAGGGCGCGCGTGAGGTGGCGGTTCGACGCGGCGCCCACGGTGGTGCGGCCGCGCGCCCGGAGGCGCTCGGCGAGAGTCGTCAGCGAATCGGAGAGCACGACGTGCTCGGTGGCCTCGCCGGCGGCGAGGGAACCCCGGGTGACGCCGTGCGACGCCGGCTCGAGGCCGGTGAAGATCGACGCCATCGAGGGCGGCGTCCACGAGCTCGGCGCGTAGGCGTTGGTGAACACCACGCCGTCCTGGGCCAGGCCGTCGAGAAAGGGGGTCGTCGGCAGGCCGTAGCCGGCGAACGAGACCGCGTCGGCGCGCAGGGTGTCGACGGTGACGAGGACGATCGCCGACGGCCGCGGTGGCGGAGGCGGCGTCGCCGCCACCGGCTCGCCGGTCGCGCCGACGGGCGAGGCGAGCGGCGTCGCGAGAACGAGCGGCGCGAGCGCCGCCAGCCGCAGGAGCGATCGAGTCATGGGCGGGCCATTCTCTCCGCCTCGGGCGTGGCCGGGGAAGCCCCCGCCTCCCACGACTCGAGCCGGGAGGCCGCGGCCCGGCCGGGCTCGCTCCGCGGCGCCTCGCGCCGCAGCCGCACCAGATGCTCGATCGCCTCGGCGCGCCGCCCCTGCTCGTCGAGGATCAGCGCCAGGTTGAAGCGCGCCGGGCCGTGCCGGGGATCGAGGGCGAGCGCCCGCTCGAGCGCGGCGCGCGCGCCCTCGCGATCGCCCAGCCGGTGGCGCAGCGTCGCGAGCGCGTTGAGCGTGCGGGCATCCGGCGCGCGCCGACCGAGCTCCGCGCGATAGAGCGCCTCGACCGCGTCGCGCCGCCCGAGGGCCGCCTCGACCTCGCCGAGCGCCTCGAGGCCGCGGGGATCCTCGGGCCGCAGCTTCCGGTACCGGCGCAGCTCGACGGCGGCCCCCTCGAGATCGCCCCGCGCGCGACGCAGCTCGCCCAGGTTGAAGTGCGGGTCGGCGTAGGACGGCACCGAGGCGACCAGCGACTCGAGCAGCGGCAGGGCGAGCTCGGGGCGGCCGGTGGCGCGGTAGAGGAACGCCAGGTTGTTGCGCGCCGCGTGGTTGCGCGCGCCGAGCGCGGTGGCGACGCGCTCCTGGATCGGCAGCGCCTCGGCGAGGCGGCCGGCGAAGACCAGCCATTGCGCGCGCAGCGCCCGCACGCCGACCGAGGTGGGCGCGAGGGCCTCGGCGCGGGCGAGATGGGCGTCGGCCTCGTCGAGACGGCCTTCGCGCAGCGCCACGTGGCTCAACTGGGTCCAGAGCAGGGGCGCGGTCGGGGTCCGCCGCGTCTCGCGCGTGAACAGCGTGCGGTCGTCGCGCCAGTCGGGCGTGCGCGTCCAGGTACGCGCGGCCGCCGCGGCAGTGACCAGGGCGAGTCCGGCGACCACGACGCCGCGTGCGAGCGACCGGCGCGCCGTGGCTCCGAGCAGGGCGGCGGCGGCGACCGCGACCAGCGCCAGGAACGGAAAACTCGGGAAGTAGCAGAAGCGCTCGGCCATCAGATTCCCCATGTCCTCGGGGCCGGCCAGGCGCTGGAGGTTGAGCACCGGCGCGAAGGAGAGCAGGAGCAGGACGGCGAGCAGGCGCACCTCGCGGCGCTCGCGGCCCGCCCGCCAGAGCGCCCAGCCGAGCGCGACGAGCGCGAGAGCGGAGCCCCAGAAGCGCGGGTCGGCGACCGAGGTCACGTAGGGGTTCTGGACGTACGCCGCGGGTTCGAGCGGCAGCGCCAGCCAGGACAGGTAGCGCAGGATGGTCCAGGGCGCGCTCGCGAGCGCGAGGCCGAGGCCGTGCGACGGCGGGACCTCCGGGCCGCCGACGCCGAGCACCGCGAAGCGCAGGACCAGGTAGCCGCCGAGCACCAGGGCGTGCCCGGCGGCCGCCCGCAGCGCGGATCGCCAGGCCCGCGGCTCGCGCCCGAGCTCGAGCGCCGCGATCCAGAGTGGCACCACGGCGGCCATCTCCTTGGCGAGCAGCGCCGCCGCGAAGGAAGCGAGTGACAGGATGCGCCAGAGAAGGGGCCGCCGGCCTTCGGTGGGTCGGGACTCGAGGTGCGCGAGAACGCTGCCGATCGCGAACAGAAAGGCGACCACGTCGGTGCGACCGGAGATCCAGGCCACGTTCTCGCCGTGCACGGGGTGGACGGCGAACAGGATTCCGGCGAAGGCACTGACGGCGCGGCCGAGGCCCATGCGCTCGCAGGCCAACACGACCAGGGCGGCACAGGCCGCGTGCAGCAGGACGTTGCTGAGGTGGAACCCGAACGGATCGAGCCCCCAGATCCGGTGGTCGATCCAGAGCGAGAGGGCGGAGACCGGCCGGTAGTAGCCGTAGGACTGGTTGGTCTCGGCGGTGAAGACGTAGTCGCTGGTCCACGACTCGGCGAGGCCGGCGAAGGTCCGCAGGCGCGGGTTTTCGACCACCAGGAAGCGGTCGTCCCAGACGAATCCGCCACCCAGGCTGTTCAGGTAGACGACGACGGCGACCAGCGGCGCCGCGACCAGACTCCAGCGTCGCCCGACGCGCTCGAACGCCGTCGCGATCGGTCGCCCCTCAGCGGCTCGGCGGCCGGCGAACCCGTCGCGGCTGCGCGTCCTCGCGCCCGGGGCGGGCCGGCACCAGACCGTCGGCGCGCATCTTGTCGAGGCGGCGCCGGCGCTCGCGCCGATCGATCGTCGGCGGCGGCTCCTCGGCGGCAGCGCTGCGGCGCTGCTCGGCGTGCTGGCGGCGCCGCTCGGCGCGGGTCGCCCGTGTTCCGGCGAGCGGCTGGACCGCCGTCCAGGCGGTGGTGTCGCCGCTCTCGAAGCCATCGAGGAAGAGCGGGCACATGCTGCCGACGACGTCGTCGATGCGCACCTCGTCCACCTGCGCGTACCAGTCGAAGTCGCCGGTGTTGGGATCGTAGTAGCGGAAGCGCAGCGTGAAGCTCGGCGCGCCGGCGTGGGCGGAGAGGTCGAGGTTCACGCACTCGCCCGGCAGGTCGCGGAACGTGCCGTGATCCTCGTTCCAGGAGAGCAGGTTGCTCCAGACCGTGCCGCCGTCCAGGCTGTAGTCGACGTCGAGGAAGTCGCTGTTGGCGAAGTTCTGGTAGTTGACCAGGTAGTGCAGCCCGATCGAGGTCGCGGCCGGCAGCGCGAGCGCCGGCGAGCGCAGTTCGGTGTCGAACTCGGCGGGACCCACGAGGTCACTGCTCACCGAAGCGGCGTCGCCGGCACCGCCGGTGAAGTTGCCGGCCTCGAGCGAGCCGGCGACGTTGCTCCAGACGACGCCGCTGCCGCCGTTGTCGATCACCGTCCAGCCCGCGGGCGGAAAGCTCGGGCCGTCGAAGCGCTCGACCAGGAAGGGCGAGGTGGGCGGGCCGAGCGGAGCGTCGGACGCCGCGACCGGTGCGAGGGCGACGGACGACGCCAGCAGCCACGCCGAAGCGAGGACCTTCCCGGAGTTCCTCATGAGCACCTCTCCACGATGGGTTCTGCGCGGCGGAAGCTAGCAGGATCGTCCGCTCCCGGCAACTCCGGGCGGTCCCGCGCCACCGACGGGGAACGTCAGCCCGGACCGGCGCCCGGCGCCGACTCGGCGAACGCCAGCGCCTCGGCGCGGTAGGCCTCCGCGGTGGCGCGGTCGATGCGCGCCGCCGGCAGCTGCTCGAGCAGCTCCCGGTAGTGACGGGCCGCCGCGGCGGCCCGTCCGCCCCGCGCCGCGAGCCAGGCGCGCTGGCGCAGGGCGAAGAGCGCCTGGCCGGTCGCCGGGCCGGCGCGCGCCGCCCAGATCTCGTGGGCGCGGACGAAGGCGGATTCCGCCTCGTCGTCGCGGCCGAGCTCGGCGAGCGCGACGCCGAGGTAGTTCCAACTGTTGCCGACGTGGGGGTGGTCGTCGCCGAGCCGGCGAATCCGCGCCTCGAGGATCGCGCGGTGATCGCGCTCGCGCTCGGCCGGGTCGGGGAGGGTCCCGGCCAGGTTGCTGCGCAGGGAGAGGATCGCGGAGTGGTCGTCGCCGAGCACCGGCCGCTCGAGAGCGAGGGCCTCGGCGAAGAGCTGGCGCGCCGCCAAGGGGTCGCGTCCGCGCAGCCGCATTCCGAGCGCCACCAGCGCGGAGCCGAGCGCGAGCGGGTCGGCGCCCGGGCTGGCGCGATGCAGGCCGATCGATTCGCGGATCATCGCCTCGCCCTCGGCGCCCGGCGTGAGCGAGCCGAGCTCCTGGAGCAGGCGCGCCTCGAGCTCGGGTCGGCGCGGGCCGTTGGCGAGCGCCGCGCGCGCCGCGGCGAGCTCGGCGGCGGCGCCGGCGACGTCGCCGGTCACGTGCAGCGCCTTGGCGTAGTCGAAGCGCAGGGTCGCCAGCGACGGGTCGGTGGCGCCGACGCGCTCGAGCTCGGCGTCGCGGGTCCGGCCGAGGGCGGCGCGTGCCCGTGCGTAGTCGCCGCGCTCGAGCAGGATCTTGCCGAGCGCGTGGCGCACGGCGGCCTGGACCTCCGGCTGCTCGGAGAGCGCTCCCGCGCGGCGCTCGCCGCGCTCGAGCAGGTCGTCGATGCGGACGGTGTCGGTCACGGTCTCGTCGGCAGGATCGCCCGCGCCGAGGATCCCGATCAGCAGGTCGACGACCGCCCCCGCCTTGCTCGCCTCGGCGGTGGCGCGATTGCGCTCGTGGCCGGCGCGGATCGACTGCACGGTGGCGACCGCCGCGAGGGCGACCAGCGCCGCGACGGCGGCCGCGCCGGCGGCGACGGCGGCGCGGTGCCGGGCGACGAAGCGCGCCGCTCGATAGCGGAACGAATCGGGGCGGGCGGTGACCGGCTGGCCGGCGAGCCAGCGCTCGACGTCGTCACCCATCTGCCCCGCCGAGGGGTAGCGGCGGTCGGGGTCGACCGAGAGCGCTTTGCCGGCGATCGCGGCGAGGTCGCCGACCGGGAAGCCGGGCGCCAGCCGCACCGGCTCGGCGTCGAGGTCGGACGGCGGCGCGCCCGCGACCAGCTCGTGCAGCAGCACGCCGAGCGCCCAGACGTCGGTCGCGGTCGACACCGCGTCGCCGCGCCGCTGCTCGGGCGCGGCGCGCCCCGGGGTCATCGGAGCCGGCGCGGCCTGGGTCAGCTCGGGGTCGGCCGGCCCGGCGTCGAGCAGCTTGGCGATGCCGAAGTCGAGCAGGCGGATCTCGCCGTCGGCGGTGACCAGGATGTTCGACGGCTTGAGGTCGCGGTGGACCACCAGGTTCGAGTGCGCGTACTGCACGGCGCGGCAGAGGTCGACGAACCGGCGCATCCGCGCCGGCAGGTCGAGGCCGGCGGCGGCGCAGGAATCGGTGATCGGCGCGCCGTCGACGTACTGCAGCACCAGGTAGGGGCGGCCGTCCGGCGCGGTGCCGCCGTCGAGCAGCGGGACGATGGCGGGGTGGGTGAGGCGCGCCAGCAGCTCGCGCTCCTGACGGAAGCGAACCAGCAGCTCGGCGGTGGGGAAGGGGGTGCGCAGCAGCTTCAGTGCGACGCGCTGCTCGAAGCCGCCGATCCGCTCGGCGAGGTGGACCTCGCCCATGCCGCCGCGCGCGATCAACCGCAGCAGCCGCCAGGAGCCGACCACGGTGCCGGCGGGCGTGGCCTCGGAGGCGCGCGTCTCGGCCAGCGCCTCGAGCTCGAGCGCCGCGCCGGTCCCCGAGACCTCGAGCATCGCGTCGAGCTCGGCGCGCAGGGCCGGTCGCCCCGCGCAGGCCCGGTCGAGCAGCGCGCGGCGCTCGACTCCCGCCAATCGGGAGGCGCGGTCGTAGAGCTCGGAGAGCTCGTCCCAGGAGTGTCGCTCCGATCGGGGGGTCATCGTGGCGCGCGGCGCCCTCCACCGGTCATGGCGTCTTCGGGCCGCCATCCCGGACATTGCCTTCACCGGGCAGCTCGCCGCGGATCTCCTTGCGCAGCCAGGCGCGGGCCGCCTCCCAGTCGCGTTGGGCGGTCTTGGAGGAGACGGCGAGCACGGTCGCGATCTCCTCGAGCGTCAGTCCGCCGAAGATGCGCAGCTCGACCACCCGCGCCGCCCGCGGCGAGTCGGCCGCCAGCCGGTCGAGGGCGGCGTCGACCGCCAGCGCCTCCTCGGCGGCGCGGTCGCTGAGCAGTCCGGGGACGTCGTCGAGCGGCACCGCCTCGGCGCCGCCGCCGCGCTTGTGGCGCTTGCGCGCCCGGGCGTGGTCGATCAACACCCGACGCATGGTGTTCGAGGCCACCGCGAAGAAGTCGAGGCGGTCGCCGGCGTCGATGCGGCGCTGCTCGAGCAGGCGGAAGTAGGCCTCGTGGACCAGCGCGGTGGTCTCGAGCGTGTGGCCCGGCCGCTCGCCGCGCAAGCGCTCGCGGGCGAGCCGGCGCAGCTCGTCGTAGAGCAGCGGCACCAACCGATCGAGCGCGGCGCGGTCGCCGTCGCGCAGGCGGGCGAGCCAGCGGGTGACTTCGCCGTCGCTCGCGCGCGGATCGCCCGCCGGCCCGCCGGCGGGATGTCCAGGTTCGGAGTTCGACGACGCCATGACTCGTAAGTGTGCCCGGGGTGCGCGGGACCGGTTCGAGCGTACTCCAGGCGCAGTCGGCGCGCACGTGGACGGTTCCACGGCGCGCCCCGAAACCGTTCGAACCGGAAGGAACTCGACCATGACGCTCCATCGACCGATCCGGACGCTTCTGACCGGAGCGGCGCTGTCGCTGGGACTGCTGCCTTCGACCGCCGCCGCGAACCTGATCACCGTCACCACGCTGACCGACACCGACGTCGCCGACGGCCTCTGCTCGTTGCGCGAAGCGATCGAGGCCGCCAACACCGACGCCGCCTATCGTGGCTGCTCGGCCGGCGACCTCGCCGACGAGATCGACTTCGGCGTCACCGGCACGATCGCGCTCAACGCCGACCTGCAGGAGATCTCGGGGGCGCTCACGATCGCGGGCCCCGGCCGCGACCAGCTCGTCGTCGACGGCGTCGACCAGCACTCGGTCTTCCGCGTCGACGCGCCGGGCGGGGAGCTGCTGACGGTCTCGGACCTGACGGTCACCCGTGCCTCCGGTGGCTTCGGCGGCGCCTTCTCGGTGGCGATCGACGACTCGCTCACGCTCTCGGGGGTGCTGATCTCGGAAGGCGAGGCCAGCTTCGGCGCCGGCATCCACGGCGACGACTGCGGCGAGGTGCGCATCCTCGACAGCGAGCTCCGCGACAACCGGGGCAACCTCGGCGGTGGCGGCGCCTGGATCTCCGGCTGCGCCGAGCTGTTCGTCCAGGACTCGACGCTGGCCGGCAACTTCGCGGGTCCGACGGACGGCACCACCGACGCCCACGGTGGTGGCCTCTACCTCTCCGCCACGCCGTTCCAGATCCGGCGCTCGACGCTGTCCGGCAACGGCGCCCGCGGTCACGGCGGCGCCCTCCACCTCAACGCTTCCGAAGGGCAGTTCCGCAACTCGACGCTGACCCTGAACTTCGCCGATCCGGACGGGGACGGTCACAGCGGCGGTGGGCTGCGCATCGAGAATCTCGCCGGCCAGGAGGTCTCGTTCGCCAACACGATCGTCGCCGGCAACGTCGACAGCTCCTCGGGCGGCGGTCGCCACCCGGATCTCTCGCTGGTGAGCGGCGACGTGGTCACGGACTCGTACAACTGGATCGGGGACCGGACCAGCGTCGAGGCCGCCTTCCCGCTGCCGGGCACCGCCGGGACGCCCAACGTCAATGCCGACTTCGTCGGCGACGCGACCGCGCCGCTCGATCCGCAGTTGAACGCCCTCGCCGACTACGGCGGCCCGACCCGCACCCATCGACCGGCGTTGACCAGCGGGGTGCTCGACCAGGGCGACTGTCCGGTGGCGATCCAGGACCAGCGCGGCTACCGCAATCCCGCGACCCAGCTGCGCACCGTCGACCTCGCCGCGGTCCCGAACCTCGCCGACGGCTGCGACATCGGCGCCTTCGAGCGCGGCGCCGAGGTCGCGAGCGACATGCCGTTCCTCGACGGCTTCGAATCCGGCGACACCGGTGAGTGGTCGGCGGTGGTGCCGTGAGGCGACCGATCCTGAGCCACCTGCTCGTGGCCGCCGCGGCGCTCGCTCCCGCGGCGGCCACGGCGGCGACGCTGACCGTCGACACCCTGCTCGACGTCGACGTTCTCGACGGCGAGTGCTCGCTGCGCGAGGCGATCGTCGCCGCCGGATCCGATTCGAGCTACCGGGACTGCCCGGCGGGCTCCGGCTTCGACGACATCGAGTTCGCCGTCGAGGGGACGATCGCGATCGGCGCGGACCTGCCGCCCCTCGCCGGTGGCGGTATCCGCTTCGCCGGTCCCGGCGTCGACCGGTTGACGATCGACGGCGGCGGCGAGCACCGACTCTTCGTCGTCGACGCGGTCGGTCCGTTCCCGTTCGCGTTCCGGAACCTGACGATCCGCGGTGGTCTGTCGCCCGGGGACGGTGGGTGCATCGCCTTCGACAACCCACCGGGCGGATCCTCGTTCCTGCTCTTTCGCGTTCTGCTCGAAGGGTGCCGGTCCGAGGGCGAAGGGGGCGCGGTGGCGCTCGAAGGGATCGACGGCGGCGCCATCCGCGAGAGCTGGCTCGTCGACAACGAAGCCGCCTCGAACGGCGGCGCGCTCCGCGCCTACGGGACCTGGTCGCTCGAGATTCGCGACACGACGATTTCGGGCAATCGGGCGGGGTTCGGCGGCACCTCCGGGTCGGGGGGCGGCCTCGCCGCCACCTTCACCGAGGTCGGCCTGCAGCGCGTGACGGTGGCGGACAACACCGCGAGGTCGAACGGCGGTGGCCTCTTCTTCGCCAGCAACACGGCCAACCTCTCGCTCCTCGCTTCCTCGACGGTCGCGGGCAATCGCTCCGGGGTGGGTGGCAGCGCGGGCCACCTGGGCGGGGGGATCGCGCTCTCCGCGATCGCCGGCCTCGAGCTCGCCAACAGCGTGGTCGCCGGCAATCTACAGGACGTCTCGGGCGTCGAGGACGATCTGAGCTCGGGCGCATCGTCGTCGGTTTCGTCGTCGGGCTACAACTGGATCGGCAGCAATCGCAACGTCACCGACGAATTTCCGGAGCCGCCGGTGCCGGGTCAGCCCAACGTCCACGGCGACTGGGTGGGGACCTCCGACGAGCCGATCGACCCACAGCTGGAATCGCTGGCGGACTGGGGTGGCGGCATCCCGACGCGTCGGCCGGCGGCGACCAGCCCGCTCGTCGACCTCGGCTCGTGCACCGGCGAGACCCGCGACCAGCGCGGCTACTCGAACCCCGCCACCTCGCAACGGATCTTCGACGACGAGACGCTGCCCGACGCGCTCGACGGCTGCGACATCGGCGCGGTCGAGCGCAACCCGCTCGACGATCTGCCGTTCGCCGACGGCTTCGAGAGTGGCGACGCCTCGGCGTGGAGCGAGGTCGTCCCGTGAGCCGGGCTGCGCCGCCGGCCGCCGTCGGGTCGTCGCGCCGCGGAGTCCTCGTCCTGCTGCTCGCCGTCGCGCTGCCGACGGGCTCGATCGCGGAGACGATCCCGGTGACGACGCTCGCCGACTTCGATCTGGCGGACGGCGCCTGCTCGTTGCGGGAGGCGATCCACGCCGCCAACACGGACGCCCCCTACGTCGACTGCCCGGCGGGCGACGGCGACGACCGTATCGAGCTCGCGGTCGCGGGCACCATCGTGCTCGGATCCTCGCTGCCGCCGCTCGGGGAAGGGCTCACCGTGGCCGGGTCCGGGGCCTCGGCGTCCGCGATCGACGGCGGCGGGCAGTTCCGGATCTTCGCCCTGCCCGGCCCGGCCAACGGCGCGACCGACCGCCTGCGCCTCGAAGGCCTGCGCCTCACCGGCGGGCGGTGGGACTCCGGGGGAGCGGCCTCGGTCGGTTCCGACCGCTCGCTCGAGGTCGTCGACTGCGTGATCGAAGGCAACGTCGCCGAGGACTTCGGCGGCGGTCTCTCGGGGCTCGGCGCCGATTCGGTGCGGATCGAGCGCTCGCTCGTCGCCGGCAACCTCGCCCTCTCCCGGGACGGCGGCGGCGTGGCGGTGACCTTCGCGAACGTGCTCGAGATCGTCGACTCGACGATCGCCGGCAATGCCTCGGAGATCGCCTCGGGCGGCGGCGTGCTCGCCTACTTCGTCGACCAGGTCGCGATCCGGCGCTCGACGATCTCCAGCAACTTCGCGGGGGACCACGGCGGGGGAATCGAGCAGGTCGGCGGCACCGGCGAGATCGCTTACGCCACGATCGTCGGCAACCTCGCCGACGCCGACGGCGACGGCATCGGCTGGGGCGGCGGCGTCGACGTCGCCGGGGTCGGCGGGTCGCTGGCGGTGCTCGACAGCGTGGTCGCCGGCAACGTCGACGCCTCGGCCGGCGACGGCGACTGTCCCGACCTCAACCAGCGCCTGACGGCCGACCTGACCAGCTCGGGATTCAATCTCGTCGGCGCGAACGGCTGCGTGGCCGGATCGTTCCCCGCGGGCGAGCCCAACGGCAACGGCGACTTCGTCGGAACTTCGGAGGCGCCGATCGACGCCGGGCTCGGAGCTCTGGCGGATCACGGCGGCCCGACGCCGACCCACCTTCCCGCGTCGGAGTCACCCCTGGTCGACCAGGGCTCCTGTCCGATCGAGGTCGCCGATCAGCGCGGCTTCTCGAATCCCGCGACGTCGCTGCGCGCCGTCGACGAGCCGCTGACCCCCGACTTCGACGACGGCTGCGACATCGGCGCGGTCGAGCGCCACCCGGACCCGCCGCCGGAGCTGCCGTTCGCCGACGGCTTCGAGAGCGGCGACACCTCCGCCTGGAGCGCTACGCTGCCCTGACGTCGTCGGTCAGCGGGTATCGGTCCCCGGCTGCCGGCGCCAGCGGCGGTGCATCCAGACCCATTGCTCGGGGACGCTGCGGATCTGGGCCTCGATGCGTGCGGTCATCGCCCGGGTGGCGCCGGTCGGGTCGCGGGGGAGCTCGAGCGGCGGCTCGACGCGGGCGCGGTGGCGGCCGTCGGGCAGCCGCTCGATGAAGGTCGGCAGCACCGTCGCGCCGAGGCGCAGCGCGATGTCCGCGGCGCCGACCGGCGTCCAGGCCGGGCGGCCGAAGAAGTCGACCCAGACGCCCTCGACCTTGGTGTCCTGGTCGATCAGCATGCCGAGGGCGCCGCCCGAACGGAGCGTGCGCAGCAGGTCGCGCGCCGCGCCCGGCGTGCCGCGCACGATGGTGCGGGTGCCGAAGCGGGCGCGCAGGGCGAGCAGCGAGTCCTGGAGCCCCGGGTCGTCGAGCTCGCGTGCGACCACCGCCATGCCGAGGCCGCGCACGTTGAGCGCCGCGGCGAGCAGCTCCCAGTTGCCGCAGTGGCCGGTGAGGATCAGGATCGGCCGGCCCGCGGCGCGGGCGCTCTCGATCTCCTCCCAGCCCGTGAAGTCGACCATCGAGCGGACCTCGGCCGCGCCGCGCGAGCGCAGCCAGAGGCACTCGCCGAGCATCGCGCCGAAGTGACGGAAGCTGGCGCGACCGATCGCGGCGCGGCGGTCCGGAGCGAGATCGGGAAGAGCGAGCGCGAGGTGCTCGAGCGTGCGCCGCCGGTCGCGACCCGCGACGGTCCAGCCGACCGTACCGATCGCCCGTCCCAGCGCCTGCGCGCCGGCGAGGTCGAAGCGGCCGACGAAGCCGGAGAGGAAGTCGTCGAGGCGGGCGAGCAGCGCCGTGCGCCGCGGATGCCGCGGCGCCGCGCGCTCAGCCGCCGCCATGTCCCGGGGAGCGCGGCTCGCGCGCGGCGAAGCCGGCCAGGATCGCCGCCCAGGCCTCGCGCGCCGTCAGGATGCGCTCGACCAGCTCGCGCACGCAGCCGCGGCCGCCGACGGCCTCGGTGACGTAGTCGACCGCGGCGCGCACCTGGGGCGCGGCGTCGGCGGGCGCGGCCGACAGGCCGGCGAGGCCGAGCGCGGAGAGGTCCTGGAGGTCGTCGCCGACGTAGCCGGCGGCGGCGGGTTTCGCGCCGTGCCGGGCGAGCAGCTCGACGAGCGCCACGCCCTTGTCCTCGCGCCCCTGGACGACCTCGTCGACGCCGAGCTCGCCGGCGCGGCGGCGGACCACTTCGCTCGATCTCGCCGAGAGGATGGCGACCTTGAGTCCAGCGGCGCGGGCGAGCTTGACCGCCAGGCCGTCGCGCACGTGGAAGCTCTTGAACAGCTCGCCTTCCGGGCCGACGTGGAGCAGGCCGTCGGTGAGCACGCCGTCGACGTCGAGCACCAGCCAGACGAGCTCGCGCGCTTTGCGGTCGAGCTCAGGCGTCCAGCTGCGGTTGGCGGAGAAGGGCTGCATGCCGGGTGGCGGCTTCAGAACAGCTCGAGGCCCCAGAGGTCGTGGAGGTGGAGGATCCCCTCGAGACGTCCGGCGTCGTCGACCACGAACAGCGAGGTGATGCGCAGCTCCTCGAGCACCTTGAGCGCGGCCGAGCCGAGCTCCTCGCCGTCGATCGTGCGCGGATCGCGGCGCATGCACTCGCCGGCGCTGTGACGGATCACCTCGTCCCCCTTCTCGAGCATGCGACGCAGGTCGCCGTCCGAGATACAGCCGAGCAGCACGCCGGTGTCGTCGGTCACGGCGGTGATCCCGAACCGCTTGCGCGACATCTCGTAGATGGCGTCGCGCATCGGGGTCGAGGCGGCGACGCGCGGCACCTCGTCGCCGGCGTGCATCAGCTGGTCGACCCGCAGCAGGCGCTTGCCGAGCTGGCCGCCGGGGTGGAAGCGGGCGAAGTCCTCCGGGGTGAAGCCGCGCGCCTCGAGCAGCGCCATCGCCAGCGCGTCGCCGAGCGCCAGGGTGGCGGTGGTCGAGGCGGTCGGCGCCAGGTTGAGCGGGCACGCCTCCTTGTCGATCGCGACCGACAGGTGGAGGTCGGCGGCGCGCGCCAGCGGGCTCGCGGGGTTGCCCGACATCGCGATCAACGGGATGCCGAGGCGCTTGACCACTTCGACCAGGCGCAGCAGCTCCTCGGTGGTCCCGGAATACGACGCCGCGATCACCACGTCGCCCTCGACGATCATGCCGAGGTCGCCGTGGATCGCTTCGGCGGGGTGGAGGAAGAACGACGGCGTGCCGGTCGAGGCGAGCGTCGCCGCGACCTTCTTCATCACGATGCCGCTCTTGCCCATGCCGGTGGCGACCACCCGGCCCGGGGCGGCGCGGATCATCTCGACGGCGCGGTCGAAGGTCTCGCCGAGTTGGCCGACCAGGCCGGCGATCGCCGCGGCCTCGATGCCGAGCACTTCGCGCGCGACCTCGCGCGGCGAGCGCGGCGTCGGTGCGGGTTTCGGAGCGCTCACGGGGCCGGCACCGAGGTACGCGCGGCCAGGGCCGCGCGGATCGCCACGAGGTCGGCGAGCAGCGCTTCGGCGCGCTCCGGCGGCAGCTGGGTCTCGCGGTCGGAGAGCGCCTGCTCCGGCCGTGGATGGACCTCGAGAAAGACGCCGTCGGCGCCGGCGGCGACCGCGGCGCGGGCCAGCGGCTCGGCGAACTCGCGCTCGCCGGCGGTGCCGTCGGCGGCGGCGCCGGGCAGCTGCAGCGAGTGGGTGACGTCGTAGATCACCGGGATGCCGTCCTTCTGAATCCAGGCGAAGGAGCGCATGTCGACCACCAGGTTGTGGTAGCCGAACGAGCAGCCGCGCTCGGTCACCGTGACCCGGTCGTTGCCGCCGGCGCGCGCCTTCTCGACCACCCGGCGCATGTCGTCGGGCGCCATGAACTGCCCCTTCTTGACGTTCAGGCCGCGGCCGGTGCGCGCCGCCTCGACGATCAGGTCGGTCTGCCGGCACAGGAAGGCCGGGATCTGCAGGACGTCGCAGACCTCCGCGGCCGGCGCGCACTGCCAGGGCTCGTGGACGTCGGTGAGAACCGGCACGCCGAGCTCGCGCTTGACGGCGGCGAGCGCCCGCAGCCCGGCCTCGAGGCCGGGGCCCCTGAAGGTCGCGATCGAGCTGCGGTTGGCCTTGTCGAAGGAGGCCTTGAACACCAGCGGCAGGGCGAGGCGGCGACAGAGCCCCACGACCGCCCGTGCCGCCTCGAAGACCAGCTCCTCGGACTCGACCACGCAAGGTCCCGCGATCACCGGCAGCGCGGCTCCGGCGCCGATCAGGACGCCGGGCGCAAGCTCGACGCGAGTCGAGGTCACGCCGGCCGCCCCTCCAGGATCGCCTGCGGCCGCGCCTCGCCCGAGCCGGCGGCCTCGCGGCGGCGGCGTTCGGCGAGCGCGGCGCCGATGTAGGAGACGAACAGCGGGTGCGGGTCGGTCGGCTTCGACTTGTACTCGGGATGGAACTGGCAGCCGAGGAACCAGGGGTGGCCGGGCAGCTCGACCATCTCGACGAACTTGCCGTCCGGGCTCATGCCGGAGACCACCAGGCCGTTCTGCTGGAGCGTCTCGAGGTACTTCTGGTTGACCTCGTAGCGGTGGCGGTGACGCTCGGAGACCTCGCCGACGCCGTAGACGCGGCGGGCGAGCGTCCCCTCCTTGAGCCGGCAGGGATAGGCGCCCAGCCGCATCGTGCCGCCCATCTCGTCGACCCCGAGCAGGTCGCGCAGCTTGTAGATCACCGGCTGCGAGGTTTCGGGGTCGAACTCGGTGGAAGTCGCGTCCTTGACGCCGCAGACGTTGCGCGCGTACTCGATGGTCATGCACTGCATGCCGAGGCAGATGCCGAAGAACGGCACGGCGTGCTCGCGGGCGTAGCGGATCGCGCGGATCTTGCCCTCGGTGCCGCGTTTGCCGAATCCGATCGGCACCAGCAGGCCGTCGACCTCGAACAGCTCGCGCGGCCAGGTCCCGGCTTCGATCTCCTCGGCGGAAATGAAGACCAGGTCGACCTTGGTTTCGTTGGCGATGCCGCCGTGAACCAGCGCCTCGTTGAGGCTCTTGTAGGCGTCGGGCAGCTCGACGTACTTTCCGACGATGCCGATGCGGACCTGGTGCTTCGGGTTCTTGACCCGCGACACCAGCGCCTCCCACTTCGACAGGTCGCGCTCGTAGCGCGGCAGGTTGAGCAGGTCGAGGACGATCTCGTCGGCGCCCTCGCGGGCGAACATCAGCGGCACCTCGTAGATCGTCGGCACGTCACGCGCCGGGATCACCTGCTCGGGCGCGACGTTGCAGAACAGAGCGATCTTGCGCCGCAGGTCGTCCGGCAGCGGCCGGTCGACGCGGCACAGCAGCAGGTCGGCCTGGATGCCGATCTCGCGCAGCTCGCGCACCGAGTGCTGGGTCGGCTTCGACTTGAGCTCCTCGGCGGCGGCGATGTAGGGCACCAGCGTCAGATGGACGTTGATCGCGTTGCTGCGGCCGAGCTCGAGCCGGAACTGGCGGATTGCCTCGAGGAACGGGAGCGACTCGATGTCGCCCACCGTGCCGCCGATCTCGACGATCACCACGTCGTGGCCGTCGCCGAGCCGGCGCATCGCCGCCTTGATCTCGTCGGTGACGTGCGGGATCACCTGCACGGTCTTGCCGAGGTAGTCGCCGCGGCGCTCCTTGGTGATCACCGACTCGTAGATGCGGCCGGTGGTGTAGTTGTGCCAGCGCGTCATCGCCGCGCCGGTGAAGCGCTCGTAGTGGCCGAGATCGAGGTCGGTCTCGGCGCCGTCGTCGGTGACGAAGACCTCGCCGTGCTGGTACGGGGACATCGTCCCCGGATCGACGTTGACGTAGGGGTCGAACTTCATCAGCGTCACGTTGAAACCGCGCGCTTTGAGCAGCGCGCCGATCGAGGCCGCCGCCACCCCCTTGCCGAGCGAGGAGACGACGCCCCCGGTGACGAAGATGTACTTGGTGGTCATGACTTCCCTCCGGAATCATCGGAACCGGCGGCACGGGCCACCAGCCGGGCCGTCATCGCTTCGGCGTCTTCGGCGGTGTCGACGCCCCACGAGGGGGCGGCGCCGGTGAGGACGCGGATGGCGAGGCCGTTCTCGAGCGCGCGCAGCTGCTCGAGCGACTCGGCGAGCTCGAGCGGCGTCGGTTCGAGCGCCGCCAGCTCGAGCAGCGCCTGGCGCTGATAGCCGTAGATGCCCAGGTGGCGCAGCGGCCGCGCTCCGCCCTCGTTGCGCGGGTAGGGGATCGCGGCGCGGCTGAAGTAGAGCGCGTAGCCGCGGCGGTCGAGGACGACCTTGACCGCGCTCGCCGTCTCGCGGTCGCCGGGGTCGGCGTCAGTGGCGAGCGTGGCGATCGGGTCCTCCGGGTGCGCGGCCAGGTGCGCGGCGATGCGGCCGATCCCGTCCGGATCGATCAGCGGTTCGTCGCCCTGGATGTTGATCACGCCGTCGCAGTCCCAGCCGCGGGCGGCCCAGGCGATGCGGTCGGTGCCGCTGGCGCACTCGGGCGGAGTCATCTCGAACTCGCCGCCGAAGCCGGCGACCACCTCGGCGATGCGCTCGTGGTCGGTGAGCACCACCAGCCGGTCGAGTCCAGTCGCGCGCCGGGCGCGCCGCCAGACGTGCTCGACCATCGGCCGGCCCGCCAGCTCGAGCAGCGCCTTGCCGGGGAGCCGGGTCGACCCCCAGCGGGCGGGGATCGCGCCGACGACGCGGTAAGGCCGTCCGGGGTCGTGCCGGTTTTCCGTGGGGTGCACGACTGAATCTAATCCATCGATTCCGAGCGAGTCAATCGAATCGAACCGCGCACGGTGCGGCGGCGCAGCGCGTGATACCTTGGCGCGCCGATGCCCTTGCGCCGCCTGACCCGCCGCCAGTGGAGGTTCGGCCTCGCGGCGGTCGCGCTGACCGCCCTGGGCGTCGTCGCGCAGCGCTGGGGCTGGATCGGCAGCGGCGGCAGCGGCGGCCTCGGCAACTCCGAGCCGGCCTGGATCTGGGTCGACGCCGACCCGCGCGACGTGCGCCCCCGGGTCTTCCTCGCCGTGCGCGACTTCGAGCTCGCCCGCGTGCCGTCGAACGCCACCACGCGCGTGCTCGGCGACCAGGAGTACGTGCTGTGGGTCAACGGCTCGCGTGCCGGGTCAGGACGCTACCGCGCGCACGCGCCGCTCGACACCTTCGACGTCTCGCCGCTGCTCCGGCTCGGACCCAATCGGGTCGCGCTCGAGCTGCGCAGCGCCGTCGGCTCGGGTGCCGCGATCCTCTCGATCGTCGACGGCGCCGGCCAGGTGCTGGTGGCGACCGGCCCCGGATGGAAGATCCTGCCGAGCTCCTGGCGCGGCGGGATCTCGGGAGGTCCGCTGCCGAAGGCGCCGGCGGCCGCGGTGCTCGGCCGCTCGCCGTTCGGGCGCTGGGGCGATCCGCGCCCGGGGCCGCAGCGACCGCTGTTCGCCGACGTCGTCGTCCCGCCCGGCTCGATCCGCGCCCGGCGCTACCGCAAGCCGCTCGAGTCGGGCCGCTGGCGGGCGGTCCCGCCCGGCGATGCCGGCCGGCCCAAGCTCGGACCGCTGGTGGAGTTCGACTTCGGCAAGCCGGTCACCGGCTACCTCGTGCTCACCTTGCGCAATCCCGAGCGCGAGACGCTGGCGGGGCTGCTGCGATTCGGTTTCTCACCGTCGGACGCGAGCGGCTGGAACGCCGACGCGGTCGCGATCACCGCCGAGGGGCGCGGCCACTGGTTCGACGTCGAGCCGCGCCGCTTCCGCTTCCTCGAGGTCGCCGGGCTCGACGGAGTGTTGTCGGCCTCGGTGTTGCCGATCGAGGCGACCCGGCTCGGTGCGCTGCGTCCGTTCGGTTCGGACGAGGGGCTGCTCGGCATCGCGACGCCGCCGGTGCGGTTGCCGATCGAGGACGAGATCTGGAAACGTCTGGACGGTCGCGAGCGCGTCGTGCTCGAACCCGAGCGCGGCCGCGGCCGCGGCGGCAAGCTCAGGCGCGGCGGTGCAGGACGTAGCTCGGGGCGAACTCGAGAGCCCGCCGTGCGTCCCCGTCCGGAAAAGCCTCCAGAGCCCGGCGCGCCCGCTCCGCGTGCGACTCGGCCAGGGCGGCGACCTCGTCCAGCGTCCCCTCCCGCCGAACCAGCTCCAGGATCTCCTCCGGCGCCACCCGGCTGAAGGCGCGGTCGGCGAGCACGGTCTCGATCCGAGCGCGCTCGGCGGGCGCCAGGCGCGGCAGCGCCAGGAGCAGCGGCAGGGTGAGCTTGCCCTCCTTCAGGTCCGAGAGCACCGGCTTGCCCAGCTCGCTCTCGCGCGCGGTGAAGTCGAGCAGGTCGTCGATCAGCTGGAAGCAGACGCCGAGCGAGCGACCGAAGTCGTTGAGCGCGTCGTAGGCCTCGGATCGCGCCGGCCGCATCAGCGCCGGCACCGAACAGGCCACCGCGAACAGCGCCGCGGTCTTGCGGTCGATGATCTCGAAGTACTCCTCGGCTCCGAGGTCGATCGCGCCGAGCCGCTCGAGCGCCAGCAGCTCGCCCTCGGTCATGCGCAGCGTCGCCGAGCAGAGCTCGTCGATCACGCGCAGGTTGCCGTGGGCGATGGCCATCTTCATCGCCGTGGTGTAGAGCCAGTCGCCGAGCAGCACCGTGAGGTTGCTGCCCCAGA
This sequence comes from Acidobacteriota bacterium, assembly GCA_045862895.1. Taxonomy (GTDB): domain Bacteria; phylum Acidobacteriota; class Thermoanaerobaculia; order Multivoradales; family JAGPDF01; genus JACTMI01. The sequence continues at coordinate 69,058 of BTUO01000011.1, read as the reverse complement.
TCGAATGCACGGTGCGCCGGCCGCGGCGCAGATCGGCGTGGTCGATGATGTCGTCGTGGATCAGCGTCGCGGTGTGGATCAGCTCGACCACGGCCGCGTAGGTGACCTCCTCGTCGGAGTCGCGGCCGAGCAGTCGCGAGCACAGCAGCAGCATCGCCGGACGCATCCGCTTGCCGCCGCCGGCGAAGACGTACTCGCCGGTCTTGGCGATGAACGGCACGTCGGAGTCGACCGCCGCGCGCAGCAGGGTCTCGGTCGCGGCGAGCTTGCCGTCGATCGGCTCGAGCAGCTGCGAGGCCCGCGAGACTTCCTCGTCGCGCGCGGCGGTGACCAGGCGGTGGATCACGGCGCGGAATCCCCGCCCAGCGGACGGATCGGATCGAACGACTGGAGCTCGACCAGCCGGCCGTCGCGGAAGCGCGCCACCCGGCCGGCGGCGTAGTACCACCAGGCCGCCTCGACGGCGGTCGGCGACTCGATCCGGTCGATCGACTCGGGCAGGCCGAGCTCGGACCAGATGCGGCGCTCGTCCTCGCTGGCGATCCCCGCCAGGAAGGCGCGGGCACGCTCGACGAAGCGGCCGTCGGCGACCACCAGCGACGCCGAAACCGGCGAGCCGGACTTGACGCGGTCGGTGACGTCGAGGCGCGCCAGCTCGTGACGAAGGGTGCGGCCGGCGAGCTCCTCGGAGAGGGTCGCCACCAGCTCGAAGCGGCGGAAGGCGGCGTCCCAGGTCCAGTCGATCGCGAAGGCGCCGCGCTCGTCGCTGGTCGCGACGCGGCGCTCGACGCGCGGCGCGGAGGTGAGCCGGCGCCAGTCGAGGCGCGGCGTCGAGGCCTCGAGCGCGATCTCGATGCCACCGAGCGCGCGCCCGCCGGCGTCGGCCACCGCCCCCTCGAAACGCACGCCGTCGCCCGCCTCGTAGGGGAATCCCCAAGGGTGCGACGCCGCGGCCGGCGCGGCGCCGAACGCGACCGCGCAGAGTGCCGCCACCAGCGCGACGGCGCGCGACCGGTCAGCGGTAGTTGGTGAAGGTGAGCGGAACATCGACCTCGAAGGTACGCAGCGCCGCGATGGCGGTCTGCAGATCGTCCTTGTTCTTGCCCGATACGCGCACCGTGTCGGCCTGGATCGCGGCCTGGACCTTGAGCTTCTGGCGCTTGATCTCGGCGACCAGCTGCTTGGCCGTGTCGATCGGGATCCCTTGTTGAAACGTGATGCGCTGGCGCACGCGGCCGCCGGACGCCGGCTCGATCTTGCCCGGTCGCAGCGATTTCAGGTGGACGTTGCGGCGCACCAGCTTGGTCCGGAACACGTCGAGCGCCTGTTCGAGAGTCGACTCGTCCCCCGATTCGGCGACGATCTCCTCGCCCTCCATCTCGAGGCGGGCGTCGACCCGCTTGAGGTCGTAGCGGGTCGCGATCTCCTTCTCGGCCTGCGAGAAAGCGTTGCGGACCTCCTGGAGATCGACCTTCGAGACGACGTCGAACGAGTGATCGGCCATCGGCGTTTCCGGCAGTTTCTCCGGGGCGCGGAGCCTATCACCCGGGGGTCAGGGCTCGGTCCACTCGACGCCGGCCGGTGGCGCGAAGCTCTCGCCGTCCTCGAGCCGGCGCCAGTTGGAGAAGCGGAAACCGGTGACGTTGCCCTCGCGGTCGCGGTAGTCGAGCGCGGCGGGGCGATCGCCTCCGGCGGCGACGGTCAGGTTGGCCGCGACCAGCGGCGACTCCGGATCGATCGGCTCGAGCGCGAGCTCGATCTCGCCGTCGGTCCCCGCCTCGACACGCGCGCGGTAGCGCGCCGCGAGCTCCTCGGCCGGGAGCAGGAGCAGGTCGAGCCCCATCTCCTCGTCGGGATCGATAGTGATCCGCTGCCCGCGCGGCTCGGCCTCGACCCAGCTCCAGGCGCGCGAGCCGCACACCAGGTAGGACTTGCGGTAGGGCTCGAGGTAGTCCCAGCGCAGGCAGTCGGGCATCGACAGCGAGACGTGCCCCGACTCGGTCTCGCCGGTGGTGAACCCGGCCGGCGTGAAGGTCTGGACGAAGTCGCCGGCCAGCGGCGAGCCCGTGGCGAGCTCTCGGCGCAGGCGCGCGAGCAACTGCCATGGATCGGCATCATCGGACGGAGCGGACGCGAGGCCCGGCGGCGGCAGCGCGATGACACCGGCGATGGCGACCGCCACCAGGCGCGGCCGGCGCGCGCGCAGGGCTCGCATCAGTGGCGGAAGTGCCGGATGCCGGTCATCAGCAGCGCCATGCCGCGCTGGTCGGCGGCGGCGACGACTTCGTCGTCGCGCTTGCTGCCGCCGGGCTGGACGACGGCGGTGACGCCCGCCTCGGCGAGCACCTCGAGGCCGTCGGCGAAGGGGAAGAAGGCGTCCGAGGCCGCCACCGCGCCGGCGACCGGCAGCACCGCCTTGCCGACCGCGAGCCGGCAGGAGTCGACCCGGCTCATCTGCCCGGCGCCGATGCCGACGGTCTGGTCGCCGTGGGCGACCACGATCGCGTTCGACTTGACGTAGCGGCAGACCGACCAGGCGAACTCGAGCGCGCGGCGCTCCTCGGCGGAGGGCTGCCGCCGGGTGGGGCAGGTCCACCCCGAGGTCGGCTCCGGTTCGCCGTCGGGGCGCTGCGCGAGGAAGCCGCCGTCGATCGCGCGCAGCTCGACGTCGCCGGGCGCCGGCTCGTAGGGCGGGCAGATCAGCACGCGCAGGTTCTTGCGCTCGGAGAGCCGCGCCAGAGCCTCCTCGTCGGCCGCGGGCGCGATCAGCACCTCGATGAAGAGGTCGGCCATGGCGTCGACCACCGGTCCGTCGAGCGGGCCGTTGACCGCCACGATCGATCCGAACGCGGAGACCGGGTCGCAGGCGAGCGCCCGGCCGTAGGCGACCGGCAGGTCGGGCCCGCGGCCGACGCCGCACGGGTTGTTGTGTTTGACGATCACCGCCGCCGGTTCGTCGAAGAGCGCCACCAGCTTCCTCGCCGCGTCGGCGTCGAGCAGATTGTTCCAGGACAGCTCCTTGCCCTGGACCTGGACCATGCCGCCGAGGATCCCCGGGCCGCCCATCACGCGGTAGACGGCGGCCTCCTGGTGCGGGTTCTCGCCGTAGCGCGGCACGAGCTCGCGCTCGAGGTCGAGCGAGAGCAGCGCCGGGAAGGCGTCGGGCTCGGGGGTCTCCGAAGCGAACCAGGCGGCGATGGCGGTGTCGTAGGCGGCGGTGTGGCCGAAGGCCTTGCGCGCCAGCGCGCGGCGCAGCTCGAGCGGCACCACGCCGCCGCCGCGCTGGAGCTCCTGGAGCACGTCGGGGTAGTCCATCGGGTCGACGACGACCACGACGCCGGCGAAGTTCTTGGCCGCCGAGCGCACCATCGACGGGCCGCCGATGTCGATCATCTCGACGATCTCGGCCGCCGTCGCGGACGGATCGGCGACGGTCTGGCGGAACGGGTAGAGGTTGACCGCGACGACGTCGATGCGGCCGATGCCGTGCTCGTCGAGGGCGGCGAGGTGCTCCGGCCTGGAGCGGTCGGCGAGCAGGCCGCCGTGGACGCGCGGGTGGAGAGTCTTGACCCGTCCGTCGAGCATCTCCGGATAGCCGGTGAGCGCGGAGACCGCCGTCACGGCGAGCCCGGCGTCGGACAGGTGGCGGGCGGTGCCGCCGGTCGAGACCAGCTCGATGCCGAGCTCGGCGAGGCCGCGGGCGAACTCGACCAGTCCGGCTTTGTCCGAAACCGACAGCAGGGCGCGGCGGGCGGGCAGCATGGAGCCTCCGGGATTCGATCCGTCGGTCAGGGCGCTCCGCCCTGGTCGAGCAGGAGCACGCGGTCGCGGGAGCGGGCGAAGACCGGACGCGGATCGGCGCCGCCGGCCGCGATCCAGATGTGGCGGTAGAGCCGGGCGGCGTCGGTCACCGCGCTCGAGTAGGCGATCGAGGCGAGACCGAAAGCGGTCGAGCGATCGTCGAAGCGGCGGCTGCCGACGCCGAAGTCGATGCGCCGGTACTCCTTGCCGACCGCCGGATACCAGGCGCGGCCGCGCGCCAGCGCCTCGGCGACCAGCCGCTCGACGTCGGCCGCGGAGGCGAGCGGCGGCCGCTGCTCGTAGACGACCACAGCGAAGCGCGGCTTGGCCGATTCGACGTAGGCGAGGAAGTCCCGGAAGTATCGGCGCTCCTCGGGGTCGCTCTCGGCGGCGTTGAGCGGGTTGGCGAGGTCGCCGGTCCAGTGCGCGATCCGGCCGAAGCGGCGGGCGATCTCGGCGAACGGTTGCCGTTCGCGGATGGCGTCGATCGCCCCGGCGATCTCCTCGGCGATCGCGGCGTCGAGCTCGCCGCGTCCGTCGGCGTGCCGGTAGTGGCGCTCCGGCCGCCCTTCGCCGAACGGCTCGCGGGCGCCGGCGGCGAGCGCGTCGGCGTGCCGGTTGAGCTGGCGCGCGAGGTCCGGCGGCGCCAGCCTCGCGGCATCGGCGGCGATCGCCTCCTGCAGCGCCGGCGACCAGGCCGTGGCCGGCGCGGCGAGACCGGTCGCGAGCGCGAGCGCGCCGAGCCCGGCGGCGAAGCGGGGAAGACGGCGACGGTCTCGGACGCTTCGGCGGCTGCGCGGCTCGCGGATCGACGGCATATCGCCGAAATTCTAGCGCGCGAGGGCTCGCTCGGCGCGGGCGATAGAGTCCGCGCACCGGATTGTCATGAGACTTTCGAGCGCTGCGGCCGGAGGGATGCTCGTCCTCGGCCTCGCGACGGCGGCCTGGTGGGGAGGATTGGCCGCGTCGGGGGCGTGGCGAAGCCGCTTCCTCGGACCCGCGGGGAAGTTCGCGCGCGACCTCGCGCCTTTCGCGGCGCCGGATCTCGCGATCCTGGTGCCGGCGGCGCTCGCGGCGGCGTGGGCGATCGCGCGGAGGCGGCCGTGGGCGCGCTCGGCGGCGTGGACCGCCACCGGCGCGACCGCCTACGCGGCGCTCGCCACCGCCGCGCTCTGGAGCGCGGAGCGGCTGGCCGCGCTCGGAGCGTTGCTGATGGCCGCCGCGACGCTCGGCTCGGCACTCGCCGCCTGGTCGCTCGACTGGCACCCGGACCGACCGTTCCGGGTCGCCGCTAAGTCGTCGCGCGGCGCCGATCTGGCCAAGACCGGAATCGAGACGGTCGTGCTCTGGGGTCTCTTCCTCGGGATCTTTCCGATCCTGATCGCCGCGACCGAGCGCGAGCTCGGCTGGGATCTGCTCCTCCCGGCTTCGACGCGGCCGCTCGGCTGGGCCCTCTTCGCCGCCGCCAGCGCGCTCGGTCTCTGGAGCGGCTGGACGATGACGGTCGCCGGCGAGGGGACGCCGCTGCCGCGCGACACGGCACGCCGGCTGGTGGTCTCGGGTCCGTACCGATGGGTCCGCAATCCGATGACGCTCGCGGGCCTCGCCCAGGCGATCGGTGTCGGCGCGATTCTCGGCTCCTGGGGCGTCGTTCTCTACGCGCTGGTCGGCGCGGCGGTGTGGAACCACTTCGCGCGCCCCGCCGAGGAGCGCGACCTCGCCGAGCGCTTCGGCGAGCCCTACGAGCGCTACCGCGCCACGATCCCGTGCTGGCGCCCGGCGCGCCGCCCGTACCGCGGCTAACCTGCTGCGGAGCTTGAAGTTCCCTCGCTCGCGGCGAGCCGTGCCGGGCTCGCGCCCCGTTGACGGAGCGCCCGCCAAGCTGCTAGAAACCGCGCTCCGGGCGCTCGCCCGGTTCTACCGGGCCAGGTAGCTCAGCTGGTAGAGCACGCGACTGAAAATCGCGGTGTCGGCAGTTCGATTCTGCCCCTGGCCACCAATCTTCCCTTCGATTTCACGCAGCCCGCGGCACGACCGATCATGGTCGGCCGGCGGTCGATCTCCGTGCCAGGTCCGGCGCCGTGAACCCGAGCGCGCGGGCGACCGCGCGTTGCGGTTCGTCGAGGGTGAGGAAGGCGAGGTCGCGGGCGTCGGGCGCGACCCACAAGGCGTGGGCGAGGTGCCAGGCGTCGGCACCTCGGAGGTAGCCGACTTCGTAGATCCGGTCGAGCTCGGGGCCCAGTGGGCGATCGGGGAGGAGCCAGGCGAGACCGGCGAGCAGGGCGCGGCGGTCGGCGTCGACCGCCTCGCGCTTCAGAGCGGCGGCGAGCTCGGCCTCGAGCAGGGGAGCGGCGGCCAGCTCGTAGCGCGAGAGGTTTCGGACGACCGTCTTCCAGCCGGGCTCCTCGAGCGCCACGGCGACCCAGCAGGAGCTGTCGACCACCGCGTGCATCCGGACTGGCGGCTTCAGTCGCGCTCGGAGAGGAAGCGGCCGAGGGCACCCGGGCGGCGGGCGACCGGGCGCAGGCCGAGAGTCGTCGCACCGGCGACCGCAGGCGCGATCCGCCCTTCGGCGGCGAGACGCTGCCAGCGCTCGTCCAGCGACTCCACGGTCGGGTCGTGCGGTCGCAGCTCGGCGATCGGTTTGCCGTGCCAGGTGATCACGACCCGTTCTCCTCGGCGGACCCGTCGCAGCAGCTCGCTGAATCGGACCTTGGCTTCGTGGACGGCGAACTCGGCGGCCATAGCATTGCCTCCGGCCGGGAGTCTACTTGAATATGGTCATTCGGACCAGATTCCAGGATCCGCCCGCCGCAGACGATCTCTGGCGGCAGCTCGGGATCGGGATTGACGAGGACGCACTCGGGCGGGATTCGGCGGCGGTCGGGGTGCGCCGGGCCCGGAGGCCGGGGCAGCGGAGCCGGCTCCGGGATGGTGCCGGGCACCGCCCACGGCTCGAGCGAGATCGGGCCGGCGTCGGCGTGCGGCGGCGGCGCGGCGCCGAGGTCGACGTCGCTCGCCGGCAGTGAGCGCAGAGCGCCGTCGGGGGTGCGGAAGACCACCCGGCGGCCGTCGAGACGCCACGGGCCGTCGGTCTCGAGCCAGCGGCCCCCCTTCAATGGAAGTCTCTCGGCGCCAGCGGCGATGGCCGCCAGCGCCAGGCCCAACGAAATCAGGATGCTCGGGATCGGTCTCATGCCGTCCTCCTCTCGAAAGAGAAAGGACGGAGACGGGACCCTTCTTCCTCGCGTCAGGCCGGCAGGACGACGCGGTCGAGCAGCTTCTGGGCGGCCGGGGAGGCCGGGGCGTGGGTCAGCAGCTTCTGGATTCGATCGATGGCGCGGACGTGGTCGCCGACGCTCTGGTAGAGCAGGATCTCGCCGTAGAGGTTCTCGGCGAGCACGTTGATGCGCGTCGCGATCGTCTCGACGTGCGGGCTCTCCGGGAAGCGGTGGAGGAAGGCGTCGCCGGAGGCGACGTCATCGAAAGTGGTGGCGAGCTTCTCGAGCCGCTCGGCCGAGAGCCGCGCCAGCTCCGGATCGCGATCCTGAGCGGCGAGCTCGCCGAGCGCCGTGAGCTGATCCAGGCTCGGCGCCAGGTTGCGCAGGCCGCGCATCGCGCGCTCGGCGGCCGGCGAGCCGGGGGCGGCCCCGGCGGCGCGCAGGAACATCGCGACCGCGTCGGCCTGACGCGCCGTGCGTCCGTAGGCCTCGCCCAGCGCCAGCGCGACGTCGGCGACCTCGGGCGCGTCCGGCCAGTTCGACAGGAAGGTCTCGAGGAACGGCGTCTGGAAGATGCCGCCCTGCCAGGTGGCGCGGGCGGACGCGAGCAGCTCCGCCGACTGGCGCGAAAGCTCGTCGCGCTCGCCGCGCAGCGTCGGCACCAGCGCGCTCCCCGGATCGAGCGCGGCGACCTCCTCGAGCTCGCGGTCGTAGCGGCCGAGCAGCTTGCCGTAGTCGCGGTCGAGGGGGATCTTCTCGAGCGTGGCGTCACGCTCGCGATGGATCCGGTCGAGTCGCAGCCGCTCGGCTTCGGGCCCTTTGGGCCAGGCGCCGAGCGCGAACGCCTCGACCAGGCGGGCGCCCTCCGAACCCGGCTCGAGATTGGCGCCCAGGTCGAGCACCTTGCGCTGCGACCAGCTGCGGAACTCGGCCGCCGGCTTCTCCTGGCCGCGCGCCAACCCCGTGCCGCGAGCCTTGGCGGCGACCACGCGCTGGGCGAAGAAGGGGTGGGTGCGCCAGTAGCCGTACTCCTTCGATTCGGGCAGGCGCGAGCCGAGCGAGCTCATCAGGCGCGCGGCGCCGTCCGGCGCGAAGCCGGCGGCGGCGGCCCAGCGCTGGCCGTCTTCGTCGGCCTCGTCCTCGAACTCGCGCGAGTAGCTGCGCAGCAACAGCTCCGAGAGGATCAGGCTGGCGGCGTAGCTGCCGTAGACCAGCTCGCCCGTCGGGTCGGGCACACGGTCGCGGCCGAGGGGGTCCTGCGGGTAGTAGTCCGGGTCGCTCTGGCTGGCGCCGATCAGCACGCCGAGCATCAAGGCCTGCGACAGCACGTTGAGCAGCGTCGCGCGGCGCTCCATCTTGACGCCGTGGCGGTGGACGACGTGCGCGATCTCGTGGCCAAGCAGCGCGGCGAGCTCGTCGTCGGTGATGCCGAGCGCGATCATGCCGCGGGTCACGAAGATCTGGCCCGCCGGCAGCGCGAAGGCGTTCGGCTCCGGCATGTCGATCAGTCCGAAGGTCAGCGGGTAGTCGCGGAAGCCCGACTCCTGTGCGACCCGGTAGCCGAGGTCGTTGATCCGGCGCTGCTGCTCCGGATCGTCCCAGGCGCCGTAGACCTTGAGCGCCTCGAGGGCCGCCTTCAGGCTCTTGTCGTAGAGGTCGTCGACCGGAGGCTTGGTCGGCAGCGGGTCCGGGGGGCGGCCGGTGGAGGCCGTCGCGCCGGCGCCGGCCGCCAGCGAGAGCGCGAGCGCCGCGGCGAGCGCGCGCCGAACGAAGGCGGTCCCGGGCGGGCGGTGGAGGCGCACGTCGGCCATGGTAACAGGGGCAAGCAAGAGCCGAGCCGTGCCGTCGCCGCGCGATAGACTCCGGGCATGAGCGACCTGACCCTCGAAGTGCCGACCGCGAAAGGCTCCATGGCCGATCTGCGCCCGACCCTCGACGCCGCGCTCCAGAAGGAGTTCCCCGGCGGGATGCTCAAACGGGCCTGGGACGGCGACATCCTGCGCCTGTCCGGGCCCGGCGCCGAGGGGTCGATCGAACTCGACGGCGGCAAGCTGGTCGGCCGCGCCCGACTCGGGCCGCCGGCGAGCCTGATGCGCGGCATGATCGAGCAGAAGATCGGCGCCGCGATGCGCGCGGCCGCGGGCTGAGCCGACCGGCGACCCCGTGCCCGACGAGCCGGCCGGCGCGGCCGCGCTGCGCCGCCTGGCGGCCGCGGCGCCCGACGACCCCTGGATCTTCTTCCGCGGCGAGCGCGGCCACTTCCGCTGGTGGTCGCACGCGCGCGCGCTCGCGACGCTCGACGGCGCCGCAGCCGACCCGACCGGCGGCGCCGCGGTCGCGTGCGAAGCGGTCGAGCGGCTGCGCGGCGCCGGCGACGACGAGTGCCGCTCCGCCCGGGCGTTGCTCGACGCCCTGGGTCCCGGCCCGGGGCGCGACATCTGGATCTCCTGGCGATCGTTCGAGCTCCGGCGCGAGCGGGTGGCGCTGCTCGCCGCCACGCTCGGCGGCTGGGCGATCCTGCGCGAGCCCGGCGACGGCCTTCACCCGTCGGTCCTGGCGTGGGCCCGACCGACCCTCCTCATCGGCGGGGCGGGCGAGCTCGAGGAGCTGCTCGCGGGGTTCGAGGCGGAGGCGCCCCGGGCCTTCCGCGCCCGCTGGCTCCGGCGCCGGCTGGCGCGCCTGCGGGCGGTGATGATCGACGACGACGCCGCGTCCGGGTCGCTGGCGCGGCGGCTGGTGGGTCTCGGCGCCGAGACCGGGATCGTGTCGCCGCCGGCGGACGGGTGGTAGAACTCCGGCGACGGACCGGGAGCCGACGATGAGCGATGCGAAGATCGAAACCCCGGCGACGCTGGCCGAGATCCGTGACGGCGCCGATTCGGTGCGCACCGGCGGCGTCGGCGAGGGCTTCCCCGCGATTCACAAAGTGTCGCGCCAGAAGCTGATGGGGCCGAACGGCCGGGTCGCGATCCTGGCGGGTGCGCGCACGCCGTTCGCCAAGTCGATGACCGACCTGAAGGAGCTCGACGTCATCGATCTCGCCGGCATCGCCGGAGGCGAGGCGGTGGCGCGCTCGGGACTCGATCCGCGCGAGATCGACCTCGCGATCTTCGGTTGCGTGATGCCCGCGCTCGACGGCCCCAACCTCGGCCGCGAGGCGGTTTTCCGGGCGGCCTTGCCGGCCTCGATCCCCGGCTCGGCGGTCAATCTCGCCTGCGCGTCGTCGAACCGGGCGATCACCTCGGGCGCCGAGGCGATCCTCTCGGGCGAGGCGGAAGTGGTGCTCGCCGGCGGCGCCGAGTCGCTGTCGAACGTGCCGGTCGCCTTCCCGAAGAGCGCGGTCGCGAAGTTCCAGGCGCTGCAGAAGGCGCGCACCCTCGGCGCCCGCCTCGGCGTCGTCGCCGGCTTCCGGCCGCGCGACTTCGCGCCGGTGGCGCCGGCGATCGCCGAGCGCTCGACCGGCATGTCGATGGGCGAGGCGTGCGAGAAGATGGCCAAGGAGAACGCGATCTCCCGCGCCGCCCAGGACGAGATCGCCTGGCTCTCGCACCGGCGCGCGGCGGCGGCCGCGGCGGCGGGGCACTTCGCGGGGCAGCTGGTGCCGGTCTTCCCGCCGCCGAAGCACGACCGGGCGATCAGCGCCGACAACGGCATCCGCGCCGACACCACGCTCGAGGCGCTGGCCGCGCTCAAGCCGGTCTTCGATCGCCGCTTCGGCACGCTCACGGCCGGCAACTCCTCGCCGATCACCGACGGCGGCTCGGCGGTGGTGCTGGCCAGCGAGAAGCGGGCGCGCGCTCTGGGCGGCTCGCCGCTCGGCTTCGTACGCTCGTGGGCCTACTTCGCGATCCCGCCCGGAGGGCAACTGCTGCAGGGGCCCGCCTACGCCGCGCCGCTCGCGCTCGAGCGCGCCGGTCTCAAGCTCTCCGACATCGACCTGGTCGAGACCCACGAGGCGTTCGCCGCGCAGGTGCTGTCGAACCTGAAGGCCTTCGCGTCGAAGAAGTTCGCGAGCGAGGAGCTCGGCCGTGCGGAGCCGATGGGCGAGATCGACCTCGAGCGCTGGAACGTCGACGGCGGCTCGATCGCGCTCGGCCACCCGTTCGGCGCCACCGGCGCGCGGGTGACGATGCAGCTGCTCCACGCTCTGGCGCGGCGCAACGGCAAGTTCGGTCTGCTCACCGTCTGCGCCGCCGGCGGCCACGGCTTCGCCATGGTCGTCGAACGCGACTGACTCGAACCGTCGCGTGAGCCTGCGCCGGCGACGAAGCGAAACGGAGACGCTCATGGAGACCCGCAGATCGCGCCCGCGTCGCTCGAGCCTTGTGGTCCGGGCGCTGGTCACGGCCGTGATGTTCGCGACGATCGCGGCGGCGAGCGACGTTCCCGGAGAGTGGCGAACGCCGGCGGAGGCGGCGGGCTACCGTTCGACGCCGTCCTACGACGACACGCTCGCCTTTCTGCGCAGGGTGGGGGAGCGGCTGCCGGAGCTGCGACTCGAAAGCTTCGGCACCACCGCCTCCGGTCGGCCGATGACGGTCGCGGTGGTGTCGAAGGAGCGCTTCGCCGACGCCGCCGCGGCGCGGGCGTCGGGCAAGCCGATCGTGCTGGTCGTCAACGGCATCCACGCCGGCGAGATCGACGGCAAGGACGCCTCGCTCGAGCTGCTGCGCGATTTCGCGCTCGGCCGTCGGCGCGAGTTGCTCGACGCCGCGACGCTGCTGATCGTGCCGGTCTACAACGTCGACGGCCACGAGCGCGTGTCGCCGTGGAACCGGCCGAACCAGGACGGACCGGTCGAGGGCATGGGCTTTCGAACCACGGCGGACGGCCACGACCTCAACCGCGACTGGATGAAGCTGGAGACCGCCGAAGCGCGCGCGATGCTCTCGCTCGTTCGCGAGTGGGATCCGCACCTGGTGGTCGATGACCACGTCACCAACGGCTCGGACCACGACTGGACGTTCACCTGGGCGGCTCCCGAAGCGCCGCAGCTGGCGGCGCCGCTCGCACGGTGGCTCGCCTCGGCGCTGCCGGGCGCGCTCCGGGCGGTCGAAGCGGCCGGCTACCGCACCGGGCCCTATCCCGAGCTCGAGGACGAGCTCGACCCCGAGCGGGGGATCGTGACTCCGGCCTACGGGGCGCGCTACTCGACCGGCTACTTCGCGCTGCGCCGGCGCGCGACCGTGCTGGTCGAGACCCACTCCCACAAGCCCTTCGCGGAGCGCGTCGCGGCCAACCGCGAGTTTCTCGCCGGACTGATCGCCGAGGTGGGGCGCCGCGGGCGTGAGCTGGTCGCCGCGAGTCGCGCGGCCGACGCCGAGCGGCCGCGCGAGGTCGTTCTCGACTGGAAGACGTCGGCCGCGGCCGATCCGATCCGTTTCCCGGTCTACGCCTGGAGCCGGGTCCCCTCCACCGTCACCGGCGGCGAGCTGCTCCGCTACCAGCGCGGCGAGGTGCGCGAGATCGAGGTGCCCTGGCGGCACCGCCCCGAAGCTTCGGCGACCCTGCCGCGACCCCGCGCCCTCTACGTGCTTCCCGGCTGGCCCGCGATCGAGCGCCGCCTGGAGGATCACGGCGTCCGCTTCGATCGGCTCGCCGCGGCGCGCGGCGAGGAGGTCGAGACCGTGCGGATCACCCACCCGCGACTGGCAGCCCGCTCCTTCCAGGGGCTGGTCGGCCGGCAAGGGGAGCTGGTCCGCGCCGTCGAGCGCCGCGACCTGCCGGTCGGAACGCTGGTGATCCCCTCCGACCAGCCGCTGTTCGAGCTGGCCGTCGCGCTGCTCGATCCGGGTTCCTCCGAGTCGCTGTGGGCCTGGGGGCTGCTCGGCACGGTCGAGGAGGGCAAGGAGTGGATCGGGCCGCCGGAGCTCGAGGACCAGGCCGCGCGCCTGCTGGAGGACGATGCGATCCGCGCCGAGTGGGAGAAGGCGCTCACCGACCCCGCCTTCGCTGCCGACCCTGCCGCGCGCTACCGCTGGTGGTACCGGCGCACGCCTTACTGGGACGAGACGGTCGGGCTGGTGCCGGTCTTCCGCGCGCCGGACGGGCGTCAGGCTTCGCGAATCCGAAAGACCGGCCCCGGCGCGTCGGCGATCCGCCGGTAGGCCTCGCCGGCGAAGTGCTCCTTGGCCCGCTCGCTGGTCGGAAAGACGAGGGAGAACGGGCGCCACTGGAAGGGCGCGCCGGTGGCGTCGTCGATCAGCCCGCCGTGCTCGACGAGAGCGGCGGCCTTCGCCATCGGCAGCTCTCCGACCGCCGCGATCAGCGCCCGGAAGACCGGAGCGTCGGCCGCCTCGAGCGGCAGCATGACGTCGGCCGACTGGGCGGCGGGGTGGAAGCGCGACGCGGTGACGCCGATGCCGTCGAGCTTCAGCCGGTCGCAGACCAGCACCATCGCGGCCATCGTCTCGCGCAGCATGCCGAGGCCCGGATGCTGCTGGCCGGGCAGCGCCGGCCGCTGGTCGGAGAAACTCGCGCGGGGGTTCTGCAGCAGCAGCCATTCGACCCAGAGCAGCTCGAAGCCGGGCAGCGCCCGGCGCTCCCGCCGCACCCGCAGCTCGACCAGCAGCTCCGAGCGGTCCGGCCCGCCGAAGACCCGCAGGGTGTCGCCGCCCGGCGCGCCGAGGTCGAACTCGAAGTGCGGATGCTCGAATCCGAGCCGCCGCAGCTCCTCGAGGTAGCCGAGCCGCTCGAGCGCGAGCTCGAGGCCGGCCGGCGTGTAGAAACCGAGGAACCGGCGCGGCCCCGCCGCCTCGCCGCCGAACGCTTCGAGCAGATCCTCGGGAGTCAGCAGCTCGTCACCGTAACCGGCGAGCGCGGCCGCCGGCAACGACCCGGCGATGCCGCGAAAGCGCTCGACCAGCATCTCGGCGGTCGACGGCGGTTCGATCGCGCGGCCATCGCCGAGCAGCGCCGAGAGCGAGCGCGCCGAGTGTCGCCAGGCGTGGTCGCCGTAGCCGCCGGCGAGGACCACGGCGGCCGGGACGCGCCGGCGCTGGAGCTCGGCGTGCACGAAACGATCGCGCTCGACCAGGCCGGCGTCCGAGATCTGCCAGTCGCCGAGCGCGTCGTCGTGCGCGCCGTCGACCCCGGCGAGATAGAACGCCAGCTCGGGGCGGAAGCGCTCGAGCAGCTCGGGCAAGGCCGTGCGCAGTCGACCCAGATAGCTGGCGTCGTCGACACCCGAGCCGAGGGCGATCGAGGTCGATTCGATCGCCGCGGCCTCGTCCCAGTCGCGGTTGTGGATCGAGAAGGTGTGGACGGTCGGATCGGCGGCGAACAACGCGCGCGTGCCGTCGCCGTCGTGGAGGTCGCAGTCGACGACCGCGATCCGTCCCTCGAAGCCGAACCGGCGCAGGCGGGCGATCGCGACCGCGACGTCGTTGATCAGGCAGAAGCCGGCGCCGCGCGCGGCGTGGGCGTGGTGGAGGCCGCCGCCGAGGTGCACCGTTACGGTGCGACCGTCGAGCGCGAGCCGCGCCGCGAGCGCGGTACCGCCGGCCATTCGCCGCTGCGCGATCAGCAGCTGCTGCTCGAGCGCGTCGCTCAGCCGTTCGCCGAAGGCGCGCTGGGTGCCGCCGGGTCGCTCGAGCGATTCGAGGTAGTCGAGGGAGTGGACGCGGCGCAGGTCCTCCAGCCGGGGCTCGGGCGCGGCGTGGACGCGGCCGTGGTCGAGCAGCCCCTCGCGGTCCAGGAACTCCCGGATGCGGACCGTGCGCCAGGGGTCGTGCAGCGCGCCGGGCAGCGCGACACAACACTCGGGCGAGTGGACGACGTCGGCGCCGCGGCCGGCGAGCCACCGGCCGAAGCGTCGCGCGGAGCGCCGGAGGACGCCGGCCGACGGCCTCATCGCAGCGTCACCACCGTGGCGCCGCGTCCGCCGTGCTCGGCCGGCGCGTCGCCGTAGGAGGTCACCCGCGGGTCGCGGGCGAGGAGCTTGCGCACCGCTTCGCGCTGCACGCCGATCCCTTTGCCGTGGATGATCCGTACCGCGCGAATCCCCGCCGCGTCGACCTGGTCGAGCCAGTCGGTGACGATCGCCAGCACGTCTCGGGGCGGGAAGCCGTGCAGGTCGAGCACGTCGCCGAGCGGAATCTCCACGATCGAGCTCTCGTCGAGCTCCTCGGAGTCGTCGTCGGTCATCGTCCGTCCTCGCCCGCGCCAGCTTGACACAGCCGGCGCGGGCGGAGCGGACGGGCTCAGTCGAACAGCTTGAGGAAGACGACGTAGGCGACGAGACCGTCGTCCGGACCCGCCACCGGCGTGCCGAGGTCGACCTGGATCAGCGTCTCCCACGGTCCGATGAAGCTGCCCTGCACACCGACGCCGGCGAGCAGCTCGTTGTCGAGCCCAGAGACCTCGTCGGTGGCCCAGGCGGCGTCGCCGATGGCGTCGAAGCGCAGCAGGTTGCCGACCTCGAAGCCGTAGGTGACGTGGGCGGCGAACGCCTCCTCGGCGCGCACCTTGCCGATCTGGTAGCCGTGGACGCGGTTGCCGCCGAAGAAGCCGAACTGGTACTTCGAGAAGCGGTCGAGGTCCTCGCCGCCGCTCCAGTCGAGCTCGAGACCGAGCTTGCGGAAGCCGGGCAGGTACCAGTTCTTGGCGAGCGAGACCTCCCAGGTCGCGTAGTCCTTCTGCGCGGGGTCGAACTCCTGGTTGCCGGGCAGACCCCAGAACTCCCACTCCGAGCGCTCGCTCCAGGCGGCGTCGATCGCCAGCCGGTAGCCCGAGCGCGCGAAGTTGACGCCGAGGCCGAGCGTCTGGGTGACGTGGTCCTCGGGCATCACGAACCCGGGAGCCGTGTCGTCGGCGCGGCCGAAGTCGGACCACGCCAGGCGGTAGCTCGCCGCGACCTTGACGAACGAGCCGAGCGGGAAGCCGGCGTTGAGCGTCACCCGGGTCGGCCGTTCCTCGATCTCCTCGCCGACCGATTCGACCTCGTCGCGGTAGAGCTGGTCGCTGGTGGCGATTGCGAACGCGAAGACGTCCGCGCCGACGTCGATCTTGGTTCCGAGGAAGCGCGGATCCGCGTAGTTGACGATGCCGAGAACGCCCCCGAAGAAGGCGTTGAGCTGCCCCTCGGGGCCGAGGAACTCGAGGTCGAAGTAGTTGATGCCAGCGAGCGGCAGTGGATACTCGAGTGAGTCGTCGTAGAACATGCCGCCGAGCAGGAACAGGCGGCTGGTGTCGAACTCGTCCTGGACCACCCGCTCGCCCTCCGGCGCGCCCTCCTTCGAGAGGTAGCGCAGCCCCTTCTCGGTGTCGCGGACCATGGTGGCGTCGGAGGCCATGGCGCGCTCGCGCCGCTCGTCGAAGTCCGGGCCGTTGATCGCGACCGCCGTCAGCCGCACCTCGCGCTCGACCACCGTCGCGGTGTTGACGATCGACAGGATCTGCTGTCCGATCGTGCGCAGCGGCAGCACGAAGGCCCCGGCGTCGCTCCATTCCGCGGCCCGTCCGGCGGCGTCGACCGGCGTGTACTCGAGCGTCTCCTCGTTGGACAGCACTTCGCCCGAGAGCCCGAGCTGGACGGCGCGCGTACGCACCCGGTTCCAGGTCGCGCGGTCGACCCACACCGTGCCGCGGAACAGCGTGCGACCCTCGACCGGCACCGCCGGCTCGAAATCGACCACCCAGCAGTCGCGGCCGGCGACGGTGTCGGTGCCGCGCAGCGAGTAGCGGTACTCCTTGGTGAACAGGATCTCGAGCGGCAGCGCCGCGGCCTTCTCGGGCTGGATCAGCGGCAGCTCCGGGATCTTCTCGCCGCGCCACTTGACGCCGTTGACGTAGAAGGTCTGCCAGACCCAGTCGAACGGCTGGCCCGGCTTCATGAAGATCTCGCCCTCGAACGTCGCCTCGAAGGCGCCGACGCCGGAGGCCGCCTGGAAGCGCAGCGTCGTGGCGTTGACCGCCTGCCAGTGCCGGATGCGCCGGTTCTGGCCGTCCTCCACCGCCTGCAGCCGGCGCAGGATTTCTTCGACCGGGATCTGGCGGTCGGAGGCGACCGTGACTTCTTCCTCGATCCCCTCGAGCTCCTCGATCGAGGCGCGCTCGACGCGCAGCACTTCGGCGGCGCGCGGCGCGTCGAGCATCACGTCGAGGCTGGTGCGCTGGCGCGAGGCGATCAACTCCTCGACGGAACCGTCGGCGGCGACGCGCGCCGGCGCGCGCAGCTGCGGGTCGGGGAAGGCGAGGTCGACGCGCGTCGCGCCGGCCGGAGGCGCGACCACCACGCGCAGGGAGAGGTCCTCGCCGCGCACGAAGCTCCACGCCGCCGCGGCGCCGGTGGGCACCGTGCCCGGATCGAGCGAGAGCTCGCCACGGAACTCGTTGGCGAGCAGGACGAACGGCGCGAAGTCGGCGGGCGCCGGGGGAGCCTCGAAGCGGAAGAGAACGACGGCGGCGCCGGCGGCGGCGGCGCGCGCGGCGCGAGCGAGCACGAGCTCGCGCGGCTCCGGCAGCGCCTCGCCCTCGACCGTCCAGGGCTTGCCGGGGTCGAGGCCGGCGAGCGTCTCCGCGGCCGCCGCCAGCTCCTCGAGGTCGCCCGCGAAGGCGACGCCGTCGAGGTAGGCCGCGACTTCCTGACCGTAGAGCTCGGTGAGCCACTCCGGATCGGCGGGAACCGGACCGGCGATCACCCGCGCGTCCGGGTCGGCGCCGGTCAGCGCCACCGCGGCGCGCTTGACCAGGAACGCGAAGTCGGCCGCGGGCGGCGCCGAGCCGTCCGGCACGGTCCAGGAGAGCTGGTAGTGCGCCCCGGGAATGAGCGTCGCCGCCAGCGCGGCGGCGGTGTCGAGCTCCACCTGCAGGGCCTCGAGGTTCTCGAGCAGCGGCGGCGCCGTCCTGAACTGGAGACGGAGCCAGGGCGTGGCGCCGGCGGCGGCGGCGGCGTGACCGGCGGCCGGGGTCGCGGCGGCGTCGAGAGGCAGGTCCCAGGCCAGGTAGAACCGGGCGCCATCGGCGAGCGCTCCGGCGCCCGCGAGCGCCGGCAGAGCGGCGTAGGGATCGGCGACGACGGCGCCCGCGCAAGGCTTGCACGGCGGGGCCTGGGCGACCGCGGCGGTCGCGAGCAATACGGAGGCGAAGGCGACGAGAGAAATCGAGCGCATGGTGGTCCCGGAAAGGTCGGTGATCGGTTCGGGGCGGCTCCGGCGAAGCGAGACTCGGGAGCCGACGTGCAGGTAACATACCAAGGGTACGCCATGGAGTTCTCCGGCCGCCTCGCCTCGTTTCCGATCGCCGACCTGCTCAGCTGGGCGCACAACGATCGCCGCTCCGGTTCGCTGGTCGTGCGCCGGGCGGGAGCGGAGAAGCGCGTCTACCTGCGCGAGGGCGACGTCGTCGGCTCGCTGTCGAGCGATCCCGCGGAGTTCTACGGCCAGTACCTTCTGGCGCAGGGGCACGTCGACGAGTCGGGACTGGTCAAGGCGCTGCAGTTGTGTCAGCGCGAGGGGGTCCTGCTCGGCACCGCGCTGGAGCGGTTGAGCCTGATGCCGGGCGAGCGGGTACAGGAGACCCTGCACGCGCACGTCGAGGATCAGGTCTGCGATCTTTTCCTCTGGCGCAGCGGCATCTTCTACTTCACGCACGAGACGCTGCCAGAGAAGCAGCGTCTGCCGGTGCCGATCGCGGCCCAGACCCTCGCCTTCGAGGGGAGCCGGCGCGGCGACGAGCACGGCCGGATCCGCCGCCTGTTCGTGCACGACAACATCGTGCTCGAGCGCGGCGGCGCCGATCCGGGTCGGGTCGGGCCGCTCGAGCGCCGGATCCTCGCGCACGTCGATGGCCGGCGCTCCCTGGTCGAGCTCTACAACGAGGTCCGGGGTTCCTGGTTCCGCTTCCTCGAGGCGTCGTACCGACTGACGGTCGCGGGCGTGCTCGACATCGAGGAGGTCCACGAGCCGGCCGACAGCGGCTCGACCGAGTTGCGCCTGGCCGACCTGCTGCTCGAACAGGTCGCCGAGGAGCGGGCGGTCATCTTCCAGCACCACCTGTCGCTGCCGTTCGACGCCATCGAACGCTGCTACCCGGTCTGGGTGCGGCCGCCGGGCGACGGCGATCCGCGCTCGAGCGCCGAGTCGCTCGATCTCGATCGACGCATCGACGGACGCACCGACCTGGGAACGCTGTTCGCGTCGATCCCGGTCGAAGCCCGCGCCGCACGCATGGACCGGCTCGTGCTGCTGTTCCGCGAGGGGGCGCTGGCGCTGCTGCCGTCGCCGATCGATCCGACGACTCGCGAGGGCGACGGCGTGCTCGCCGGAATCCGCCGCGCCTTCGTTCGCCGCTAGGGTCGGCTCCGTCTGCGGCGGGCGACCGCCGCGATGCCGACGGCCGCGGCGAGCAGCAGGGCGCCGCCCCCCCAGAGCCAGAGGCGGGGGAGGACTCTCACCTCGATCCAGGAGCGCTCCGAGCCGGTCTTGATCAGGATGCGTCGCGAACCGGCGGCGAGTGCCGCGGCCGGGACTTCGACTCGCGCCGCGTTGCCCTGAGTTTTCGCCTCCGCGACCTGGCGACCATCGACGAAGACGAGCAAGCTCGCCGGCCGCTCGGCGAGCGCGCCGCGGGTCTCGACCGTGAGCGTCAGCGGCCGGCCCTCGATCGACCAGGCAGGCCCGGTGACGACGAGGCGCTCCGACGGCTCCTCGCCGTCGGCGGCGGCGGCGGCGGCCGCCCCGGCCCCCCCCCCGCCCGGGGGCCGGGGGGCGGGCCCCGCGCGCCGGGGCGCAGCGG
>BTUO01000011.1:0-49291 GCA_045862895.1 Acidobacteriota bacterium | reverse complement strand
CCCCCCCGGCCCCCCCGGCCCCCGCCGGGCCCCCCCCCCCCCCCCCCCCGCGGGCGCGGCCCCCCCCCCCCCCCCCCCCCGCGACCGCGAGAGCGACGAGGATCGCGGCCGCCGCGGCGCGGCTCACTTCGCCGCGGCCGCCTCGGCCGGCGCCGGCGCGACCGCCGCGGGCAGGCCGAGCGTCTGGCGCAGCCGCCCCTCGATCTCGTCGGCGACGTCCGGGTTGTCGCGCAGGAACTGCTTGGAGTTCTCGCGTCCCTGGCCGAGGCGGACGTCGCCGTAGGCGAACCAGGCGCCGCTCTTGATCACCATCTTGTGCTCGACGCCGAGGTCGATCAGCTCGCCCGTGCGGGAGATCCCCTCGCCGTAGTCGATGTCGAACTCGGCTTGGCGGAACGGCGCCGCCACCTTGTTCTTGACCACCTTGACCTTGGCGCGGCTGCCGGTGACCACCTCGCCCTCCTTGATCGACGAGATGCGGCGGATGTCGATGCGGGTGGAGGAGTAGAACTTGAGGGCGCGGCCGCCGGTGGTGGTCTCGGGGTTGCCGAACATGACGCCGATCTTCTCGCGGATCTGGTTGATGAAGACCAGGCAGGTCTTCGACTTGGCGACGATCGCGGTGAGCTTGCGCAGGGCCTGCGACATCAGGCGCGCCTGGAGACCGACGTGGCTGTCGCCCATTTCGCCTTCGAGCTCGGCGCGCGGCACCAGGGCGGCCACCGAGTCGATGACCACGACGTCGACGCCGTTGGAGCGCACCAGCATCTCGGCGATCTCGAGCGCCTGCTCGCCGTTGTCGGGCTGGGAGACCAGCAGGTTGTCGATGTCGACCCCGAGCTTCTTCGCGTACTCGGCGTCGAGGGCGTGCTCGGCGTCGATGAAGGCCGCCACGCCGCCGCGCTTCTGCGCCTGGCCGACCACCGACAGCGCCAGCGTCGTCTTGCCCGAGGACTCCGGGCCGAAGATCTCGACGACGCGGCCGCGCGGGAAGCCGCCGACGCCGAGGGCGGCGTCGACCGCCAGCGAGCCGGTCGGGATGATCTCGAGGGCCAGCGTTTCGCGGGCCCCGAGCCGCATGATCGAGCCCTTGCCGAACTGGCGCTCGATCTGGGTCAGGGCCCCCTCGATCGCCTTGAGCCGCTCCGCCTTTGCGTCCGCCATCTGCAGCGTTCCTTTCTCGTCGCCCGTCCGTGGGGGTGGGTCGCGGATTTCCGCGATTTCCGTCTCTCTTGCGCCGCTATACTACCCCTTCGTCGGGCGGGCCGAAAGGGCCGTTTCGTCGTCCGCGCGACGCACGACAAAGGAGGACGGAATCGACCTCGCGACCCCTCGCGCGGCCGGGCTGGGCGACCGGCTGGCCGCCACCCCCGGGCTCCTCGTCCGCCGCGACGAGCCCCTGGCGAAGCACACCACGCTCCGCATCGGCGGGCCTGCCGAGCTGCTGGTCGACGTCGCCTCGGAGCGCGCGCTGGTCGCGCTGCTGACCGAGGTTCGCGGCGCCGGAGCGCCGTTCGTGCTGCTCGGTCTCGGCTCGAACGTGCTCGCTCCCGACGCCGGACTGCCCGGGGTGGTGGCGCGGCTCACCGGGGAGCTCAAGCGGGTGCGGATCCGCGGGCGGCGCGTCTCGGCCGGCGCCGGGGTCGCGCTCGCGCAGGTCGCGCGCAAGGCGGCCAAGGCCGGCCTCGCCGGGCTCGAGGCGCTCTCGGGCTTCCCGTCGACGGTCGGCGGCGCGGTGCACATGAACGCCGGCTGCTACGGGACCGAGGTCAAGGACGTGCTGGTCTCGGCGCGGGTCGTCGAGCTGGACGGCGGGCGGCGCCGGATCGCGACGTCCGAGCTCGAGGCCGCTTACCGCTGGACGATCCTGAAGCGGACCGGCGCGATCGTCACCCGTGCCCTGTTCGAGCTGGCGCCGGGGGAGCCGGCGGCGCTGCTGGCGCGCATCGACGAGCTCAACGCCAAGCGCTGGCAGTCATTGCCGTCCGGGGTGGCCAACGCCGGCTCGATCTTCCGCAACCCGCCCGGCGACTACGCCGGCCGCCTGCTCGACGAATGCGGCCTGAAGGGCGCGCGCGTCGGCGGGGCGGAGGTCAGCCCGAAGCACGCCAACGTCATCGTCAACACCGGCGGCGCCGCGGCCGCCGAGGTTCTGGCGCTGATGCGGACGATGCGACGGGCGGTGGCGGAGCGCTTCGGGGTGGTGCTGGAGCCGGAGGTCGTGCTGCTCGGCGGGCTGGGGGACGAGCTCGGGAACGGCCGCTGACGGCTCGGTGAAGGGGGCGGACGGGTCCCGCGATCGTCCCGGCGAGCCGTCCGATGGGTCTTCCGATCGCCGGCCGTCGAGAGTGAAGTAGAGTCGTCCATCGCATGACAGAACCCGGCGGCAGGATCGGAGGATCGGCGGCGGCAACGTTCCTCTCCGCCGACCGCCGAGACGCGCTCGTCGCCGCGTTCGTCGGCGTCGCCGTCTTCCTTCTCTACTGCGACGTGCGGATCCTCGATCCGCGCGAGATCTCGTGGGTGCTGTCGGGCGATCCGGGCCAGCAGTTTCTCGGCTGGCAGTTCTTCAGGAACACCTCCTGGCTCCAGTTCCCGCTGGGAGCGAATCCGACCTGCGGCACCGAGCAGCCGTCGTCGATCGTCTACACCGACTCGCTGCCGCTGCTGGCGTTCGCGTTCAAGGCGGTGCGCGGGGTGCTGCCCGATCCGTTCCAGTACCAGGGCCTCTGGATTCTCTCCTGCTTCGTCCTCCAGCCGCTTTTCGCGTGGCGGCTGCTCGGTCGATTCACCGACGATCGGACGCAGCGTCTGCTCGGCGCGGCGCTGTTCGCTCTCGCGCCGCCGATGCTGTGGCGGCTCCACGGCCACTACGCGCTGCTCGCCCATTGGATGATCGTGGCGGCGCTCGCCGAGGTGTTCGAGTCGCGGCATCGACCGAAGGCCTGGGCGCTTCTGCTCGGAATCTCGGCCCTGACTCACGCCTACCTGCTCGCGATGGTCGCGGCGATCGGCTGCGCCGACCTCGTGCAGAGGGTCCGCTGCCGTGAGCGAACCCGGCGTCAGGCGGTGTTCGAATCGTCGGCGGCCGTCGCCGGGCTGATTCTGCTGCTCTGGGTCGTCGGCTACTTTTTGACACCGCGAATCGCCGGCGGAAGCTACGGCTATTTCCGCATGAACCTGCTGGCGCCGATCGACCCGGAGGAAATCTGGTCTCGTATCCTTCCGGACCAGCCAGCCGCGGGGAAAGGGGACTACGAGGGCTTCAACTATCTCGGCCTCGCGAGCTGGGGGCTGCTCTTCGCCTGCTCGCTACGGCTGCTCGGCCGGGATCGCCCACGGCTCGATCCGCGTCGATACGCACCGCTCATCGGGCTCGGTGTGGGCTTCGCTCTGTTCGCGGTCTCTCATCGCGTCGCCTTCGGAGCGCACGAGCTGTTCTCGATCCCGATCGGCGATCGCATCGAACAGAAGCTGGGCATTCTCCGCTCCTCGGGTCGGATCTTCTGGCCGATCGTCTATCTCCTCTATCTTGGTGGCATGGTCTGGGTGTGGAGGTTGTTCCGGCGACGCACGGCGGTCGTGCTGACGGTTTCGCTCCTCGCGCTCCAGTGCGTCGACCAATCGGCGTCGATGGCCTGGTTCCGACAGAACTTCGACCGGACGCTGGCACCGAAACCCGCCGCGCTCGCCTCGGCGTTCTGGGAGGAGGCTGCCGGGCGCTATCGGAGGATCGTCTTCGTGACGCCGACCGTCGATCTCGCCGGTGCCGAGCGGGTGCTCTATTTCGCGGCGACGCGCGACCTGCCGGTGAACGTCGCCTACACCAGCCGGACCGACCTGCGCCGACACGAGCGGACGCAGGCGGCGATCGAGCGGGCGCTGCGCGCGGGCCGGGTCGACGGCGAGACGCTCTACGTCTTCGTCGACCGTGATGCACTCTGGCGCGAGCTCCGCCGGAAGTCGGGACGAAGCGATCTGGTCGCGGTCGTCGACGGTTACTCCCTCCTCGCGCCCGGGATGGGTCGATTCGTGCTCGGCCGCCAGGATCGGGAGCGGACCGGCCGACGGATGTGGACCCGGCCGAGAGGCGGGGGGTCGCGCCCGGGGTCCGAGTGAGCGCACCGGCGCGATATGGTTCGGCATGTCCCTGACGAGCCCTGGACGATCGACCGCGAATGCACCCGCTTCGCGAGCCTTCGCCTGTTCGATTCTGGCGTCCGAGAAACGCGAGGGGCGGTGAGCGCGGCCGAATCGCCGACGACGGCACCCGGAACGGGACGTCGCGCCGCCGCGCTCGCGATGCTGGTGGCGGCGGCGATTCCGCTCGCGGTGCTCGTCGGTTCGGGCGCCGGGCACGTGCTCGACCCGCGCGAGCGCGCCTGGCTGATGCACGGCGACTCGGCGCAGCACCTGGTCGCCTGGAGCTTCTACGCGCGCGAGCCGTGGCGCTGGCCGCCGGCCGCGATCGAGCGCTGGCCGGCGCCGCTCGGCACCACGATCGGTCTCGCCGACGCCATCCCGCTGGTGGCGATGCCGCTCAAGGCGATCGCGGGGGAGCGCGCCGCCGATCTCCAGTACTTCGGCCTCTGGTCCGCGCTCTGTCTCGCCGCGCTCGGCGCCACGTCCGCGCTCTTCCTGCTGGAAGCCCGCGGCGGCGCCCTGCTCGCGGCGCTCGGCGGCGGCCTGGTCGCCCTCTCGCCGGTGGTCTGGGACCGGCTCACCCGGGGTCACCCGAGCCTGGCCGCCCACGCGCTGCTGGTCGGGATGTTCGTCGCCTGGTTGCGTTATTACCGGGACGGAAGTCGGCGCCGTTCGTTGATTGGAGCTGGTGTCATCGTCTGCATTTCAGCAGCGGTGCATCCTTATCTGCTCGCAATCACTGTGGCTCTGTTGTGCGCACTAGTCGTGACCTCAGCCGTTCGGTTTGGACTTCGCAGTCAACTGAGGTCAGCTGCGTGGGCGATACTATTTGTCTTCATCGCAGCAGGAATCGCGTGGGTCGTTGGATTCCTTGGACAGCTTCCGACCTTCAGGGTTGGACTTGGATTCGACAGTTTTGAAGCAGATTTGTTGTCGCTTCTGAACTCAGCGGGCCACGCGCGCTGGACGCCTGCGATCTTCCACGACGATCGCTCCCGCGAAGGTTTTGCCTGGCTGGGTGCCGGTGTAGTTTTGATCGGTCTTGCGGGCGTGTTCAGGCACCTGATTGTCGACGCCCACAACCGAGATTCGACGAATGCTAGGCAGCGCGAGATCTCAACTCCGGGAATGCGACAGCTTGCCTTGGCAACGATAGCCCTAGCTTCCGCCGCGATTGTCCCCCGAGTTTCACTCCTGGGTTATCCGATCGTTGATCTGTCTCAACCGTTGCACCTGCTCTCGCCGATATTTCATCTCCTTCGAGCAAATGGTCGCCTGATCTGGCCACTCCACCTATTTCTTGCGCTCACGTTCGTACTCCTTTTGAGGAGGCTTGAGGTGCGGCGCGGAGTTGTGACCTCTTTGCTCGGTTTTGCCCTAGTACTCCAGATTATGGACTCACCTGACTGGCCGTGGGATCGGGCGCCCGGCGCTGAACTCAGGCCATCACAGGTGGCCGCAAGGCTGAGCTCAATCTCAGTTCCGACGGATGGTGTGCTACATCTTGCAGCGGTTCCGGCTTACTTGCAGTCTGGCGCTGGGATTCACTGTGGAGAATCCGGAATGTCCGATGCCTGGGTCGTGCCCGCACTGATCGCGGCCCAACGTGGTTGGTCGTTCAACAGCGGCTATGTCGCTCGGCTTGACGAATCGCAAGTCAAGCGAGCCTGCAACTCTTCGAAATTTGTCAACATTCGGAAGGCGGCGCGCACGGATTCGCTGTACATGGTTTCTCACCGCCAGGCCCGCGCGCTGGAGAAGGTCTTTGTTGGAGTGATCTGTGAGCGAATTGGTCGGAACGAACAACTTTGCCGGCTTCAACCAGATTCCTCATCAAAACATTTGAGAAGACCGGGATCGAGAAGGTGAGGAAGCTGGCGAGGGCAGACCTCACTGTAGTCGAGTTAGTCCCTTTCTGACACCACGCTTAGAGTTGTTACTCCCTTCCAGAGGGTGTAGGATTCCGACATAATTCGGCAAGGAGGGCGACATGGTTCTCAGGAAACTTGCGCTTCCCGTCGTCTTGATTGCTGTGGCCGGTTTGATCGGCCCAGCGCTTCCGAGCCACGCGAGAGAGCCAGGGCAGAGAGATCGCCAGGTCGATCGTGGACAGCAGGGGTCGGCCCGTCGCGGCTCAAGGCCAGCCGGACCTCGCCGTCGGAATCTGGAGCAAAGAAGGGGGCAGCATGGACCCGGCCGAGTGCCAGCTTCGCTGGCCATCCGGCACCAGCAGAACGTTGAGACCGCGGTTCGCCGCCTGCTGGCCTCAGGAGTGCTAACCCCGGCGCAGGAGTACTGGGCGACGCAGGGGCTCGAGAAGTTCCTTCAGGCTCCGCTTGGGGCTCAGGGGGAAGTCCATTCGGGGTGGAATGGCGAGCCAGACGTCGTAGGTCGCAACCAAGAACTCGAGAATCTGTACTCGCCGAGTACCTTCCGGGCTCTCCAACCAACAACGGGCGAAGCCATCATCGCGATCGGTCGCCTGACGTGTTTCGTTGGCGATACTCTGCTCTTGAACGGTAGATTCCTAGTTGTCGCTACTTGGGTCAATCCATTCAACGGCGCTGGCGGCGTAGCGCTTGGCTGCGCCCTAACGCCCGCGTCTGGATACTTCTTCTTTGGCTTCGACAGGTCCAACGTCGAGGTTCCCATCAAGATGCTTAACGCCTGTTTTGGTGGGAGCCCGCCTGGCCACTGGGTGTTCGCTGCGGGTCTAACCAATTTTGGCGTTCAAATGACAGTCGTCGACGCAATTACCGGTATTTCCAGGACTTACAACAACTCGCCAGGAAATGACTTCTCGTTGATTATTGATCAGAGCACGCCGTTTCCGTGTCCGTGAGTGCGCTTAGGCGAACCAGTTTGCGCAATTGGTGCTCACAAATTCGGCGAGAAGGCCTGAGAGTCCCCCGAGATTCGAACGGGCGTGGGTAGCGGTTATGGAGTGTGAGCCGCTCAAGGCGAGGCGCTGCAGTCAGAGGGGAGCCTCTGGCCGCGATTGGTTTGAAGCCTCTTTCGGCCGCGCTGGTGGCGCCGAGTCCTGTAGCTCGACCTAGCGAGATCCTGCGCCGATACGCTAAGGGCTAGCGTACGAAGTCAGGGGTCGACCAGGCTCCACCAGGAGGTGGTGCCCGACTCGAAGCCGTCCGAGTAGAGGTGCGGCGTGGCGCCGCTGTTCGGGTCGAGCTGGAGCGAGGACGAATCGACGACCTCGAAGGCGCTGCCCGGGACGCTGGCGAGCTGGGCGAGCACGTCGTTGTTCCAATTCGGGTGCGGGACGCCGGAGATGAACCAGTTGGTGCCGTTGTCCGCCAGGATCATGCCGTAGCGCTTGAGCGCGACCAGAACGATGCGCGCCTGCGGCGAGAAGCCGGCGAGCGGGTAGTCTGCGCGCAGACGGAGGCGCTCGCCCATGCGGGGTGCGTTGACGTTGGTCGTCGATCCCGCCTCGTGACGAGCCGGCCAGATCCAGCCGCCGGCACCGTCGCGTGTCACCGAGACCGTGAAGCGCAGCGCGTGGCGGATCTCTCCCGCCGCGACCTCCGGCTGATTGGCGAGGCCGGGCAGGATCGGCAGGCCGGCCGCGTCCGCCGAGGTCCAGCCGTTCGGCCGCAGGACGTTCGAAGCCAGGCCGTAGACCGCTCCCGAAGCCCCGCACCAGCCGCCGGGCTCGTTGCAGGTCGGCTCGCCGGTCGGTCCGTCGCCGTGCGGCCAGGAGTAGTAGAGCTCGTAGAGCGTGCAGGCTCCCTGGCGAACCGTCAGGACGTGGCGGTCCCCCTCGGAGCTCGGTCCGCCCTCGATCGGCGCCGAGGGAGGGATCGGGTACGGTCCGGCATCGCTCTCGTCGGGCCATCCGAAAGTTGCGAAGTCGATCGGGACCATCGCCTGGCCGTTGGGTACCGCGACGTACGGGATTCCGATCGGCGCCCCCTCCCACAGCCCCGAACCGAAGTCGGCCTTGAGCACGGTGCGCGGCGTGCAGCCGTTCCCCGAGCAGTGGGTGTTGATGTAGCTCACCATCTGCGCCGAGTTCGTCAGCACCGGCAGCGACGCGACCGGCGTGTTCCAGATGTTGTTGGTCGGCAGGACCTGGCAGCCGGCGATGGACTGTTGGGCGGCGGCCGGGGGGAGGCAGAGCCCTGCCAGGGCTCCCGCGAGGAGGAGGTGTCGGATCGGGGTCGTCATGATGGTGGAACGAGACTAGACCGCCGACCGGTCCAGCCGGGTATGAAGTCCTCCACCACCGCGCCGGCCTTCGCGTCGGGCGCGGGGTAGCATCCGCCCCGTCCCGTGACCCGCCGGCAGCGGCTGGCCGCCGCGCTCCTCGCCGCCGCCTTCGCGGCGTTTTACGCCGCCACCACCCGCGGCGTGCTCGCCTTCGGCGACGACGTGCTCGCCTTCCAGGTCGTCGAGGCGATCGTCGAGCGTGGCGAGGTCGCGGTGACTTCGCCGTCGGACCGCGGCGCCGTCGCCCGAGCGATCCCGGGCGCCGACGGCCGTGGCTACTCGAAGTACGGCCTCGGCACGCCGCTCGCGGCCGTCCCCTTCTATGCCGCCGGCCGCGCCGCCGAGCGGCGCGGATTCACCCTGCCCGAGACCCGGGACGGCGAGGGGAACCTGCGCACCGGGGTGCGGATCTTCGCCACCGGTCTGGTCAACGCCGTGGCCGGCGCCCTCGCCGTCCTCGCGCTCGTCGCGTTGGCGGTCGAAGCCGGGTTCGCCTTCCCGGTCGCGCTCGGACTCGGCGCCCTGCTCGGCGGTGCCACGTTCTTCGCCCATTCCGCGACGACGCTGCTCTCCGAGCCGCTCGCCGCCGCCGCGCTGACTGCCTCGGCCGCCGCCGCGCTGCGCGCGGGCAATCTGCTCCGGGAATCGGGACAGTGGTTCTCTCGACGACGCCGCGACGAAGACCAAGACGAAAGGCACAGACTTTCTGTTGAAGGAAAAGACGACTGCAAAGGCGAAGGCGCGAGGCAGCGGCTTTCGATCGAGCGGCGCGAAGACCGCGGAATCGAGGGCGTGCAGGCGGACGTGGGGGTGACCTCGGGAGGGGTGGGTCGGGCTGTCGTAGCGTCGGGGGCGCTCGCCGGGTTCGCGGTGCTCGTCAAGGTCGCTCACCTCGTCGCGGTCCTGCCCCTCGGCCTCTGGCTCTTCTGGACGGTCTTTCGCGACAAGGGCCACCGGGGCCTCGACCCCGGCCACCGTCGCCGCGCCCTCGGTCTTTCCCTTCTATGGATGTCTCTGGTCTTGGTCTTCGTCTCGGCCGTGGCGATCTACAACGTCTCGAGGTTCGGCTCCGCGTTGGAGACCGGCTACGGTGGCGAGGCGACCCGGCTGACGGCGGCCCCGTGGGTCGGGCTGGCGGGGCTCCTGGTCTCTCCGGGGAAGGGGATCGTCTGGTACGCGCCGCCGCTGCTGCTGGCGATCGTCGGCTGGCGCGCCCTGGCGCGCCGCCGGCGCGACGTCGCCGGGGCGGCGCTCGCGATCGTCACGGGGCCGCTGCTGCTGGCTTCCGTCTACTACCAGTGGCACGGCGGCGGCAGCTGGGGACCGCGGCTGCTGCTGCCGATCCTGCCGGTGGCGCTGCTGGGTGCCGGCGAGGTGCTCGAACGGGCGCGGCAGGGGTTCCGCTCCGCGAAGGTCGCGTCGGGGCTGGTCGCCGCCGCCGGCGCGCTGGTCGTCGCGCTCGCCGCGCTGGTGCCGTTCGATCGGCACCACGCCACGGTCTGGCCGGATCCGACGGCTCCCGACCCGGAGCGATTCGCGGCGATGATCTGGTCGCCGCCGGCGTCGCCGCTCGCGGTCCACCTGCGCGCCTTGCCCGCGAGCGGGCGAACCACCGTCGGGCTGCTGGCGGGGCGCGAGCCGCTCCCCGGACCGGACGAGAAAGGGAGGGGCGACCTGCCCGACCTCGCCTTCGCGCGCTACGGTTCCCACGCGCTGCTCGAGTGGACGCGCGGTGCCCTGCTCACCGCTCTGCTGGCGGGCGCCGCGGCCCTGGCCGCGGCGCGCCGCCCGCAGGGCGGGCTTCAGAAGGCGTCGTTGTCGAGACCGCCGCAGTAGCGGCCGGCGGGATTGTTGTAGGTCTCGGTGGCGCCGGTCACCGTGTCGCGGATGGTCAGGGTGTACTCGAGGTTCGACAGCGCACCGTAGAGCACCAGGAAACGGTCCGGGAACTCGAGCACCTTGACCAGCGTCTCGAGGTTCGAGCGGTCGGTGAAGGCGAAGGCGCCGGTCAGGTCCGAGAGCCGCGTCGGGATGCCGATGCCCGAGGTGTTGTTGAACTGGTTGCGCCAGATCATCTCGACCGCGAAGCGGTTGTCGAGCAGGCACATCGTGTCGGCGTCGGCGCGGCAGGTGCCGCGCACCGAGCGGCCGACCGTCGGGCGCGGCGAGCCCGGCTTGAGGATCGTCGAGAACGCGTTGGACGGGAAACCGTTGTCGTCGAAGCCGCCGCAGTCTCCGGCGGTGTTCCGGTAGGTCTTGGTCTGGTTGGTGCGCGTGTCGGTGACCGAGATGGTGAAGCGCAGGTTGGTCAACTGGCCGTAGAAGACCTTGACGACGGTACCGAAGTCGAGGACCTTGACGATCAGCTCGATGTTGTTCGGGTCGTCGAAGTAGAGGAAGCCCGAGAGGTTGTAGAACGAGCTCGGCAGCGCGTTGTTGCGCCGCGGCACGTGCGCGACGCCGGTGGCTCCGTTGAACTGGTTCTCCCACGTCGCGGTGACGCGGAAGCGCCCGTTGAGCAGGCACAGCGTGTCGGCCGGGCAGTTGCCCGGCCCCGGCGGCGGCGCGTTGCTCTTCCGGTAGAGCGCCTGCAGGCCGGCGACGTCGTCGGCGGTCAGCCGCGCGCCGCGGCCGTCGTCGTGGGCCTGGAAGAACATCAGCGCTTCGCGCAGTCGGGAGTTGGTCTCGTTCTCGTTCTCCGAGGAGTGGCCGAGGCCCAGCGTGTGCCCGAGCTCGTGGGCGTAGACCTCCTCCATGAACTCGCTGCCGTTGGGCGAGCTCTGGATCGAGCAGGCGATACCGTCGTTCATCACGACGTCGGCGCTCTGGATCCGCACGAAGCGGCGGCCGTTGAACGTCCCCTGGTTGTTGCTGCTCGACCAGGGTCCGCCGATGGCGAGCGTGCCTCCCTCGGAGCAGTCGAAGGTCCCCTCGATGTCCTGGTTGAAGTCGTCGAAGAGGATGACGTTCTGGCCGTCGAACTCGGAAAAGCCGGCGGTCACCGAGGTGGTTCCCCCGTAGACCAGGCGCACCGGCGTGGTCGCCTCGTTGTTCCAGACCTGGAGCGCGCGCTGGAACTCGCCGAATCCGCCGCTGCCCAGCCCCGGCTGGCCGCCCTGGTGCGCCCGCCAGGTCACCGACCCGCCGCTGTCGAACTGGAACCAGCGCAGGTTGAGCCCGTTGGAGTCGTCGACGAACAGGGTGAAGCCGGCGGTGATCGCGTTGACTTGCTGGCGGGTCGCGCGGAACAGGTAGTCGCGACCGCGCGCGACGCCGGCGGCGCGGTCCTCGACCCAGTCGGCGAAGCCGTCGAAGTCGCGCAACATCGGGCGAGCGGGGCGGCCGCGGCCGCGGCGGACGACCTTCACCTCGGTCGCGTCGCGCACCGCGGCGCGCCGCGAGCCCGCCTTGACGTCGTGGAACGCGCCCTGAAGGAACTGGGAGATGCCCCAGGTGCCGTCGGCGCGCGGTTGCAGGAAGAGCATGACGCGCTCGCCCCGGCGGAAGCGCGGCGCGCCGAAGACGGTGAGCACGTCGCCGGTCGGTGACTTGCCGCCGAGCACCCGCACCACCAGGCCGGAGGAGAGCACGTCGCCCTTGAGCACCCGTTCGACCTGGACGAGCCAGTCGGTCATCGGCCGATCGGTCACCACCGGCAGACGCTCCTCGACCCTCGCGACCACGATCACCGAGGCGCGGTCGACGAGCACCGGATCCGACAGCGGGACCATCGTGGTCGCGCCGGCGCCGCCGGCGAGCGCAGCGAGCAGGAGCGCGAGCGAGATGATCCGGGGGAGGAGGCTGCGGGAGCGACGGCCTGTTGTCATGACGGTTCCTCTTCGGAGCGGAGGCGAAGGGTGCGACTCTCGGGCGGACGAGGATACCGGGCTCCCGGACCAGCTGTCCAATCCAGCCGCGGGGCCGGGCTTTCCGGGGCGAGTGTCGACCGATAGAGTCGGTGGCCGCATGATCCGTTCGGTTTCGATCGTGATCCCCGCCTACAACGAGCGGGCGACGGTGGAGGAGCTGGTGCGGCGGGTGGCGGCGGCGCCGCTGCCCGAGGGGGTGGCGCGCGAGATCCTGGTGATCGACGACGCCTCGACCGACGGCACCCGCGAGCTGCTCGGCGAGATCGCCGCGCGCGGCGACTGGCCGGTTCGGGTGCTGGTGCAGCCCGAGAACCGTGGCAAGGGAGCGGCGTTGCGCCGCGGCTTCGCCGAGGCGACCGGCGACGTGGTGCTGATCCAGGACGCCGACCTCGAGTACGACCCGGTCGAGTACCCGCGGCTGCTCGCGCCGATCGTGCGCGGCGAAGCCGACGCGGTGTTCGGCTCGCGCTTCCTCGGCGGCGAGCACCGCGTGCTCTTCTACTGGCACACGGTGGGCAACAAGTTCCTCACCACGCTCTCGAACATGCTGTCGAATCTCAACCTGACGGACATGGAGACCTGCTACAAGGTCTTCCGCCGGAGCCTGCTCGACGGCATGCCCCTGCGCTCGGACCGCTTCGGCATCGAGCCCGAGCTGACCGCCAAGCTGGCGCGCCGGCGCGCGCGCATCTACGAGGTGCCGATCGCCTACCACGGCCGCACCTACGCGGAGGGCAAGAAGATCCACTGGAAGGACGGCTTCGCCGCGATCTGGGCGATCGTCCGCTACAATCTCGCCGACTGATGCGAAACCACCGTCTCCTGTTCGCGCCGACCCTGTTCGCCCTGGCGCTCGCTTGCGCCGGCGATCCCGGCGCCGAGGTCGAGTCCCGCCGCGGCGACTACACCGCGACGCTCCAGAGTTTCGTGGTCCAGGACGATCCGGGAACCGGGACCCAGCGCATCGTGCTCGACGTGTTGGTCGACTGGTCGGGGCGGAAGTCCCTGCCGGGTCTGACCCTCGACGTGTCGATGGCGGATCCGGCCGGCACCGAGAAGGTCCGCCGACGGGTCTGGATCGAGACCGCCCAGCTGCGCCGCGGCGGCGAGCAGCTCGCCCTGGTGCTCGACGGGCTGCCCTGGGAGCCGGGGGACGGCTTCTTCGTCGAGGTGCGCTCGCGAGTTCCGGCGGCCGAGCGCGGACAGTACCGAGAGTTCGGCGCCACCGCTCCCGCCGCTCCCGGTTCCTGACCCTTCGGCGCCGTACCCGGCGGCGCGGCGCGCGCGTCCGCGCCGGTTCTTCCGTAGACTCGACGGGATGACCGAGATCCTGCGCCCCTCCGTGGGCTCCACAACCGACCCCGCCGTCGCCCGGCTGGAGTCCAATGTCGCCCGCGTCTTCCGCGGCGATCCCGAAGCGATCCGGCTGGCGATCGTCGCCCTGCTGGCGCGCGGGCACGTCCTGATCGAGGACGTCCCCGGCGTCGGCAAGACCACGTTGGCGCAGGCGCTGGCGCGCTCGCTCGGGCTCTCCTTCCAGCGCATCCAGTTCACCAGCGATCTGCTGCCGTCGGACATCCTCGGCGTCTCGATCTGGAACCAGCGGCGGGAGGCCTTCGAGTTCGTTCCCGGGCCGATCTTCGCCAGCGTCGTGCTCGCCGACGAGATCAACCGCGCGACGCCGAAGACGCAGTCGGCCCTGCTCGAAGCGATGAGCGAGCGCAAGGTGACGGTCGAACGCCAGCGGCTCGACCTGCCGGAGCCGTTCCTGGTGCTGGCGACGCAGAATCCGCACGAATACCTCGGGACCTTCCCGCTGCCCGAGTCGCAGCTCGATCGCTTCGAGATGCACCTGCGCCTCGGCTACCCGGCCCGCGAGCAGGAGAAGCGGCTGCTGCTGGCGGGCGGCGTGGAGCACGAGCTCGAGCACCTTTCGGTCGTGCTCTCGGCCGACGAAGTGCGCGCGCTCCAGCGGCGGGTGGCCGAGGTGCGGGTCGCCGAGCCGGTCGCCGACTACGTGCTCGCGCTCGCCGAGCGCACGAGGCGGGGCGACGAGTTCCAGCTCGGCGTGTCGACCCGTGGCGCGCTCGGATTGCTGCGCGCGGCGCAGGCGCTCGCGCTCGCGGAGGGGCGCGACTTCGTCGTCCCGGACGACGTCCAGAGGCTGGCGGTGCCGGTGCTCGCGCACCGCGTGGTGCTGCGTCGCGGCAGCTCCGGTCTCGATTCCTCGCGCAAGGCGGTCGAGCGGCTGCTCGGCGCGGTGCCGGTGCCGGTCTGAGGGACCGGTGACCCTCGCCGGACTGGCGCGACGCTGGCGGGGCCGGCCGGTACCCGAGGGGATCCGGATCACCAAGGTCGGCCTCTGGTACGTGCTGTTCACGGTGATCGTCGGCGTCGCCGCCACCAACACCGGCAACAACGCGCTCTACCTGGTGCTGGCGGTGATGCTCTCGCTGCTGGTGGTCTCGGGCTTCGTCTCCCGTCGCAACCTGCGCGGCCTCGACGCCAACCTCGAGGCGCCCGCCGACGTTTACGCGCGCCGGCCCGCGGCGCTCCAGTTCACGCTGGCGAGCCGCGCGCGCTGGGCGGCGCGCTGGCTGCTGCTGGTCGCCGCGGACGAGCGCGGACCGTGGCGGCTGATCCCCGCGCTACCGCCGGGGGAGGCCTCGACCGGCTCGATCGAGCGGATCTTCCCGTCTCGCGGGCGGCACCGGCTCGCGGCCCTCCACGTCGCCTCGCTGTTTCCGCTCGGACTCTTCCGCAAGGGGCTGCGCTACCCGGTGGCCTCCGAAGTGCTGGTCTACCCCGAGCTGTTCGCGCCCGGCGAGATCGAGATCGCGCCGGCGGGGACCAGCGGCGACCGCGAAGCGGCACGCGCCGGCTGGGGGCACGACCTCCACGCCCTGCGCGGTTTCCGGCAGGGCGACGACCCGCGCGGCATCCATTGGAAGAAGAGCGCCCAGACCCGGGTGCTGGTCTACCAGGAGCGCGAGGCCGAGGAGACGATGCGGCTGTCGATCCTGCTCGACAACGGCGTCGGCGCGCGCGACTCGGCGGCGCCGGACGCGCGTTTCGAACAGCTGGTCTCGGAGGCGGCGACCGCCGCCGTCGATCATCTCGACCGGGGCTTCGAGGTCGAGCTGGTGACGCGTTCGACGAGGATCGGCTTCGGCTCCGGTCCGATGCAGCGGCGGCGGATCCTGGAGGCGCTGGCGTTGCTCGAGTCCGCGCCGCGCGGCGCGGGAGCGCTGGTAGCCGGCGACGCCGCGGCCCGACAGCTGCGCCTGTCGCTGGCGCCGGCGATGGCGGCGGGGGCGGCGTGACCTTCGCGCGCGAGAAACGGCTGCTGCTGGGCTGGGCGGCGCTCGGCGTCGCGCTGCCGCTGCCGCTCACCCAGGCCCTCGACTACGCCTCGCTCTCGGCCTTCGCGGTCGCCGTCGCGCTCTTCCTGCGCCGCGCCGCGGCCGGCTCGGAGCGCTGGCTCTCGAATCGCACGCTCAACCTGCTCGGCCTCGCCTACCTGCCGCTGCTGGTGCTCGACGTCGCGGCGATCGGCCGGATCCAGCCGGTGCGACCGATCCTGCACCTGACGCTGTTCGGCGTCGCCGCCAAGCTCTGGTCGCTGACGCGGGAGAAGGACAAGTGGCACGCCTGGATCGGCGTGTTCTTCCTGTTCCTGGCGTCGATGGCGACCTCGACGCACCCGACCATCGTCGCGTACCTGGTCGCGTTCGTGGTGCTGACGGTGCTGCTGCTGGCGAGATTCGTCCACCTGCACGTGCTGTCGGCCTTCGCCGGCCGCCGCGTCGGCGCCCCGCGCCTCGGCCTCGCCAGGGTGGTGCTGGCGATCGTGCTCGGAACCGCGGCGCTCGCCGTGCCGCTGTTCGCGCTGCTGCCCCGCGTGCGCTCGCCGTTCGTGGTCGGCCCGGGGGTGCTCGGCGCCGGTCCGAGCGAAGCGAGGATGGGCTTCTCCGACGAGATGACGCTCGATCTGATCGGCCGGCTGCGGGCCAACCCGGAGATCGCGCTGCGCGTCACCTTCGAAGGCAGGACGCCGCCGCCCCCCGCGCTGCGGTTGAAGGCGGCCGTCTACGAGGCCTGGGAGGGTCGGACCTGGCGGCCGGCTCCGGGGGGCCGGGCGTTGCGGCGCCGGGAGCCCGAGGAGGATTTCTTCCGCCTGCGGCCCGGGGTCGAGGTGGGTCGAGCCCGCATCGCGCTCGAGCCGATCCGCTCGCCGCACCTGGTGTTTCCGGTCGAGACCTTCGCCCTCGACACCCCGTCGATCCGGCTCACGCTCTCCGACGGCGGCGCGGTCTCGCTCTCGGGTCTGCCCGGCAAAGTCTTCGAGTACGAGGCGCTGCTCGCCGATGCCGCCGGCTCGGCCGCGCTCCCGCCCGGACAGGGCGAGCCCGGTCCCGGACCGCTCGCGACCGACGGTGTCACGCCACGCATGGCCGGTCTGGCCGCCGAATGGGCGGGCGAGGGCACCGCCGAGGAACGCGCCGAGCGCATCGAGCGCCGCTTCCACGCCGATTTCACCTATACCTCCGACCTGGTCGGTCGCACCGGCGCTTCGCCGATCGAGACCTTCCTGTTCACGGACCGGCGCGGGCACTGCGAGTACTTCGCTTCGGCGATGGTGCTGCTGCTGCGCTCGCAGGCGATCCCGGCGCGCCTGGCCACCGGCTTCTACGGAGCCGAGTGGAGTCCGTGGGACGGTGCCTGGGTCGTGCGCCAGTCCAACGCCCACGCCTGGGTCGAGGCCTGGCTGCCGGATCGTGGCTGGACGGTGTACGACCCGACGCCGCCCGCCGGGCTGCCCACCGCGTCGGCGCGAGATCTGCTCGCTTCGATGCGCCTGGCGTGGGACGCGGTGGTCAACCGCTGGGACCGCTGGGTCATCTCCTACGACTTCGACGACCAGGTGGGCGTGATCGGCGGACTGCGCGCCTGGTGGTCCGAGCTGTTCCGGAGACTCGCGGCCGGCGACGACGCACCGGCGCCGGCGACCGGCCCCGGCGGACCCGCCGGGGGAGAGACGACCCCGGGCGCGACGAGCCAGGAGACTTCCGAGCGCTGGCGCTGGATCGCGGCGGGCGCCCTGGCGCTCCTGCTGCTCGGCGTCGCGGCCTGGCTGCTGTTGCGGCGGCGTCCCTGGGACCCGGCGATCGCCTACGCCGAGCTGCGCCGACAGCTGGTCGCTGCGGAGCTGCCGGTGCTCGAATCGACCGCGCCGCTCGCGCTGGCGCGTCTGGTCGCGCGACGCCTGCCGGGCGCCGCAGTCCCCGTCGCGCGGGTGGTCGAGTCCTACGTGCGAACGACCTTCGCCGGACGCCCGGCCTCGAAGGCGGAAGTCGAGCGGCTGCGGGACGATCTGATTGCCATCGACGTCGCGGTGCGTGCGGCGCGACGGCAGCGTCGCCGAACACCCGCCGCCGTCGCCTCCCGATCCTGACCGCGCGGCCGCCCGGGCCGCGTGCTCAGCGCCCTCAACTTCGGCCGCCGCCGCGCCGCGCCGGCGGTACGGCGTGGAAGGCGACGGCGCTGGCCACCACGGCGACCGCCGCGCCGTTGGCCGACGGGCCCCAGTGCCCCAGCTCTCCGGCCCGCGCGCGCGCCTCGAGAGCGCGGTAGTCGTCGACCCGGCTGCAATTGCCGGAGCGGGCGACGGCGTAGCCCCGGCGGACGATCTCGGCGCCCAGATCGCGGCCGTCGCCGGTGCGCAGATAGACGACGCGATGCCCGGCGCCGTCGCGCCGTGGCGGATCGTCCTCGACCAGGCAGAGCGAAGGGGAGACGGCGAGCATCTGCTCGACGCGGGCGGTGGCCTCGTGGCCGAAGAAGGCGAGATCCGGGAAGCGATGCCGGCTCTCCGGCGCGTCGATGCAGGCGAGGTGGACGGTCTCGGACTTGCCGTCGATCGCGAGCTCGTAGGTTTCGGCGCTCGCGATCCGTGCCAGGCGCACCGGCACGCACGGAGCGCCCGGACGGCCCCCCGTCGCCGAGTCAGCGTCGCTGCCTGGAGCGGGGACGGGCGAGCGTCCGACCTGGGCCGTGAGGAAGGCGCTCGCCGCCACGTCGACGTCGTCCGCGGCGATCGACATGAGGGTGCCGGACACGTCGTGGAAGCGCACCTGGCGGCCGCGCACTTCGATCGGGCCGCGGATCTCGCGGATGCCGCTGCCGACGAAGACGATCCAGTCGGCGCCGGCGGGAACGGCCACGCCGCAGAGCGCCGGGATCAACAGCCAGCCGGCCAGGCGTCGCGTTCTCATCTCGACCTCCGATCTCCGCCAGATCCTGCCGCGAGTGTAGCCGAGACCGCCGCCGTGAGATACTTCGGCCTCCGCAACCTCCTTTCGATTCCGGAGCTTCCGATGACCACGCTCGCCCGCATCCAGTCCCTGCTCGGCCCGCAGGCCGACGATCTCCTGGGCCACGTCTGCCGGGGGATCCCGAAGGAACGGATCCACGTTCCCGCGCCCGACCACGTGGATCGCAGCTTCGGGGCCTCAGACCGCCACCCGCAGGTGCTGGTCAACCTGCAGCGGCTCCACTCGACCGGTCGGCTGGCGGGCACCGGCTACCTGTCGATCCTGCCGGTCGATCAGGGAATCGAGCACTCGGCCGCGGCGTCGTTCGCGCCGAACCTGGACTACTTCGATCCGGCGAAGATCGTCGAGCTGGCGCTCGAAGGCGGGTGCAACGCGGTGGCCTGCACGCTCGGAGGCCTCGGATCGGTCGCGCGCCGCTTCGCGCATCACATCCCGTTCGTGCTCAAGCTCAACCACAATCAGCTGCTGACCTTGCCCAACGGCTTCCGGCAGACGATGTTCGCCGGCATCGAGCAGGCCTGGGACATGGGTGCCGCGGCGGTGGGCGCGACCATCTACTTCGGCTCGGACGACGCCGACCGCGAGATCGAGGAGGTCTCGCGGGCGTTCGCCGCGGCGCACGAGCTCGGCATGGCGACCATTCTCTGGTGCTACCTGCGCAATCCCGAATTCAAGCAGAAGGACGTCGACCACCACACCGCGGCGGACCTGACCGCGCAGGCGAATCATCTCGGCGTGACGCTCGGGGCCGACATCATCAAGCAGAAGCTGCCGACCCACAACGGCGGCTACAACGCGTTCAAGGGCTACGGCAAGACACACAAGAAGGTCTACGGCGAGCTGGTCGCCGAGCACGCCATCGACTACGTGCGCTGGCAGGTGGCCAACTGCTACATGGGTCGCATCGGTCTGATCAACAGCGGTGGCGCCTCGGCCGGCGAGAGCGATCTCGCGGAGGCCGTGCGCACTGCCGTGATCAACAAGCGCGGCGGCGGCATGGGGCTGATCAGCGGTCGCAAGGCCTTCCAGCGCCCGATGCGCGAGGGCGTCGAGCTGCTCCACGCCATCCAGGACGTCTACCTGTCGAAGGACGTGACGGTCGCGTGAGAGCCGTCGCCTGCGGTTCCCCGGAGCCACGGGTCGAGCGGGAGGTGCGATGAACTTTTTCGGACGGGCTTTCCTCGCGACGGTCGTCGTGATCGTCGCCGTCTCGGACCCCGGGCGCGCCGAGGACTTCGACCGGGCGGTACGGGTCGACGAGGTCCGGCGAGCGGAGCTGGCCTTCGCGGCGACGGTGGCCGAGGACCGGCCGCGGGTCTTCGCGGCGATGCTCGACGAGGCGGCGGTCTTCGTCTCGGGCTCCGAGGTCACGCGCGGCAGGGAGGCGATCGTCGCGGCCTGGCAGGGGTTCTTCGGCCCCGATCGTCCGCTGATGACTTGGCAGCCGGAGATCGTCGAGATCTCGGCCGACGGCGAGCTCGGCTTCACCCGCGGGCCCTGGCGGCTGAGGGGAGTCGGCGAAGACGGCAGACCCTTCGAGCGCAACGGCGTCTTCAACTCGGTCTGGCGCCGCCAGGCGGACGGAGGCTGGAAGATCGTCTTCGACGCCGGCTGCGCCGCCTGTCCGCCTTGCGAGTGAGCCGCGCGGCGGCGGCGCAGGAGCCGCGGTGACCCCCGCGATCGCGGCGCTGCGCGACGCCGGCATCGCTCACGACGTCCTCGAGTACGCGCACGATCCGCGTTCGGCATCGTACGGGCTCGAAGCGGCCGAGGCGCTCGGCGTCCCGGCCGCGACGGTGTTCAAGACCCTGGTCGCCGCGACCGAGGACGGCCGGCTGGTGATCGGCTGCGTGCCGGTCGACCGCCAGCTCGATCTCAAGGCGCTGGCGGCGGCGACCGGCGCCAAGCGGTGCGAGATGGCGGAGGTCGCCGCGGCCGAGCGGGCGACCGGCTACGTCGCCGGCGGCATCAGTCCGCTCGGACAGAAGCGGCGCCTGGCGATCGTGGTCGACGCCAGCGTCCTGGCACTCTCGAAGGTCCACGTCTCGGCCGGCCGGCGCGGGCTCGAGGTCCGGTTGTCACCGGCGGATCTGTTGCGCGCCGCCGGCGCGACGACGGCGACGATCGCGCGCTGACGCGGTCGACGCTCCGATACACTCTCGCGGCCATGAGGCTCGGTCGATTCCAGCTCAGCGTCGTCTCGGACGGCGAGTTCCGCCTCGACGGCGGCGCCATGTTCGGCGTGGTGCCGAAGCCGCTCTGGGAGAAGCAGAAAGCGGCCGACGAGCGCAACCGGATCCGGATGGGGACGAACTGTCTGCTGATCGAGGGCGCCGGCGAGCTCCTGCTCGTCGACACCGGCATCGGCGACAAGGTCGACGACAAGTTCCGCGACATTTACGGCATGGAGCCCGGAGCGCGACGGCTCCCGGAGTCGCTCCGCGCGGCGGGTTTCGAGCCGGCCGACGTCACTCGCGTCGTGCTCAGCCACTTGCACTTCGATCACTGCGGCTGGAACACGCGGCGCGAGGGCGACCGGCTGGTGCCGACTTTCCCGAACGCTCGCTACTGGATCGAGCGCGGCGAGCTCGCGCACGCCCGCTCGCCCAACGAGCGCGACCGGGCGAGCTATTTCCCGGAGAACTGGGAACCGCTCGTCGAGGCCGGCGTCGTCGAGCTCTTCGACGACGAGGTCGAGATCGTTCCGGGCGTCTCCGCGGTCAAGGTCCCGGGGCACAACTCCGACATGTGCGTGATCACGATCGACGGCGGCGACGGCGCGCGAGGCATCTTCTGGGCCGACCTGGTGCCGACGACGGCGCACGTGCCGCTGCCGTGGATCATGGGCTACGACCTGTTCCCGATGGAGACGCTCGCCGGCAAGAAGCAGTGGCTGCCGCGCGCGGCCTCCGGCCGGTGGACCTGTATCTTCGAGCACGACGCCGACACCCCGTTCGCGCGTGTCGTCGAGGCCAAACCCGGCCGTTTCCAGTCCGCGCCTCTCTGATCCCCCCGCGAACCGGCTCCGATTCCTGGGCCTGGCACGAAAAAGAGAAAAGGGGACAGGCAAGGAAACCCGAGTTTTCTCGCCTGTCCCCTTTTCTCGGAATGGTGGGAAACTCGATAAGGTAGGGGTTTGCGGGCCGGCGGTTCCGGCTCGGCGACCAGGGATTTCATTCGGAGAGCTCGATGGCGACGCAAGTCGTGATGCCGCAGATGGGCGAGTCGATCGCCGAAGGGACGATCACGAAGTGGCTGGTGAAGGTGGGCGAGAAGGTGGAGCGCGACCAGCCGCTGTTCGAGATCTCGACGGACAAGGTGGACGCGGAGATCCCGTCGCCGTCGTCGGGGGTTCTGCTGGAGATCCGTCACGGAGCCGGGGAGACGGTGGCGGTCAACGCGGTGGTGGGGGTGATCGGGGAGTCCGGGGAGTCGACCGCTCCGGCGCCGCCCGCGGCCAAGCCGCCCGAGGTGGAGATCGACGGCGTCAAGGCCGCGGCTCCCGCCGCCTCGACCGCCAAGCCCGCCGCGCCCACCGGTGTCCCGGCGCCGCCCCCCGCGGCCGCGCCCGCAGCGGTCCCGAAGGCGGCGGCACCGTCGGGCGATTTCGATCACGACCTCGTGGTGATCGGTTCCGGCCCGGGCGGCTACGTCGCGGCGATCCGCGCCGGCCAACTCGGCCTGAAGGTGGTCTGCGTCGAGAAGGACGCCAAGCTCGGTGGCACCTGCGGGCTGCGCGGCTGCATCCCGACCAAGGCGCTGCTGCACTCCGCGGAGCTGCTCGACCAGATTCGGAAGGCCGGCGACTTCGGCATCCAGGTCGGCGAGCCGGTGGCCGACTTCGCCAAGGTCCAGGCCTACAAGCAGGGGATCGTCGACAAGAATTCCGGCGGCGTCGGCACGCTGTTCAAGAAGTACAAGGTGACCTCGGTCCAGGGGCACGGCAGGATCGCGGGACCGAACGCCGTCGAAGTCACCGCCGCCGATGGCTCGAAGCGGACGCTGACGACCCGCTTCGTCCTGGTGGCCACCGGTTCGGTTCCGCGCGAGATCCGCGTCGCTCCCACCGACGGCAAGGCGATCGTCAACTCCGACCACCTGCTCGAGATCGACCGCGTGCCGAAGTCGATCGCCGTGCTCGGCGCCGGCGCCGTCGGCACCGAGTTCGCGTCGGTCTTCCGCTCGTTCGGTTCCGAGGTGACGCTGATCGAGATGCTGCCGCGCGTTCTGCCGATCGAGGACGAGGAGGTCTCCAAGGAGCTCGAGCGGCAGCTCAAGAAGCGCGACATCAAGGTGATGACCGGCACCCAGCTTCTCCGCGCCGAGCCGGGTGGCGCCGGCGTGAAGATGACGCTCAAGCAGGGGGAGAAGGAGTCGACGCTCGAGGCCGAAGTGCTGCTGGTCGCGATCGGCCGAGCGCCGGTGACCGAGGACTGCGGGCTCGACCGCGTCGGCATCGCGACCGACAAGGGGTACGTACCGGTCAATGGCGTCATGCAGACGAGCGTGCCCAACGTTTACGCGATCGGCGACATCGTGACGACCCCATGGCTGGCGCACGTCGCCTCGGCGGAGGGAATCCTCGCCGTGGAGCACATGGCGGGCCAGGAAGTCCGCCCGCTCGACTACGACCAGACGCCGTCGTGCACCTACTGCGAGCCCGAGGTCGGCAGCGTCGGCCTGACCGAGGCCAAGGCGAAGGAGCGCGGCTACGACGTCGCGGTCGGCAAGTTCAGTTTCATCGCCAGCGGCAAGGCACGCATCCTCGGCAAGGCCCACGGTTTCGTCAAGGTCGTGCGCGAGAAGAAATACGACCAGATCCTGGGCGTCCACATCATCGGCCCGCACGCGACCGACCTGATCGCCGAGGCCTGCGTCGCGCTGCGGCTCGAAGCGACCGCCGAGGAGCTCTACCGCACCATCCACGCCCACCCGACGCTGTCGGAGGTCGTGATGGAGGCGGCCCACGCCAGTCACGGCTCGCCGATCCACTCGTGAGCGACGGCGTCGCGGGGCGCCGCGACCGGGCGTTCCCGCTCGATCCGGCGACCCTCTTCGACCGGCATCCTCAGCCGCTCTGGATCTACGATCGGGAGTCGCTGAGGATCCTGGAGGTCAACGCGGCGGCGTGTGCGCTCTACGGCTTCGGACGACGGGAGTTCCTCGAGAAGTCCTTGCTCGACCTGCGGCCGGTGGAAGAGGTTCCGCGGCTGCTCGAACACCTCGCCCGCGTCAGCGGCGACGAGGCCCGTCCGGAAACCTGGACGCACCAGAAGCGGGACGGCGAGCGGATCCGGGTCAGGGTGACCGGATCGGATGTCGACGTCGCGGGGCGACCGTGTCGCCTGGTCGCGATCGTCGACGTGTCGGCCCTCGAGGCGGCCGAGAGCACCCTGCGCGAGACCGAGACCTCCTATCGGGTGCTGGTCGAGAATCTGCGCGACGTCATCTTCGAGCTCGACACCGAAGGGCGGTTCACCTACGTCAGTCCGGCGGTACGGGAAGCCGCGGACTACGAGCCGGCCGCGCTGCTCGGAAGGACGTTCGAGTCGCTGATCGCGCCGGTCGATCGCTCCAAGGTCAGCGAGGCGGCCTCGCGGGTCTTCGCCGGACGCTCCGACGAGCCGGTGGAGTTCCGGCTGGTCGGCGGCGACGGTCGCCTCCGCTGGATCCGG
This sequence comes from Acidobacteriota bacterium, assembly GCA_045862895.1. GTDB lineage: Bacteria > Acidobacteriota > Thermoanaerobaculia > Multivoradales > JAGPDF01 > JACTMI01. The sequence continues at coordinate 25,042 of BTUO01000011.1, read as the reverse complement.
AGCGTCTCCCGGCCTCTGCTGCGCGACGATCAAGTCGTCGGTCTGCGCGGCATCGCTTCGGACATCACTGCTGTTCGCGAGGCCGACGAGAACCTCCGCATCGCCCGCGAACAGCTGCTCGAAGCGCAGAAGATGGAGGCGATCGCGCGCCTGACCGGGGGTATCGCTCACGACTTCAACAATCTGCTGACGGTCATTCAGGGTTACGGCGAGCTGGCCCGCGACGAGCTGGCCGAGCGGGGCGGAGAGGTGGGTCTGGTCGACGAGATTCTCGAAGCCGCGGGTCGGGCCGCCGAGCTGACCCGACAGATGCTGGCGTTCGGGAGGCGCCAGATGCTCCGATCCGCCGAGGTCGACCTCGGCGAAGTCGTGGAGCGGGTGGCGAAGACGCTCGCCCGGGTGATCGGCGAGGACGTGACTCTCGTGGTGCGCAGGGCGCCGGACCTGGAGCCGGTGTTCGCCGACGCCGGCCAGATCGAACAGGTGATCCTGAATCTCGCGGTCAACGCGCGCGACGCCATGCCTCGTGGAGGGCGGTTGCGCCTCGTCACGTCGATGGAGGATCTCGACTCCGCAGCGGCGTCGCGGATCGGATTGCCGCCGGGTCGCTTCGTCGTCCTGCGCGTCGCCGACACGGGCGTCGGCATCGCGCCGGAGGTGCGCGATCGGATCTTCGACCCGTTCTTCACCACCAAGGAGCCGGGCAAGGGCAGCGGTCTGGGCCTCTCGACGGTCCACGGGATCGTCCGTCAGAGCGGTGGCAACGTGGTGTTCGAGAGCGCGCCGGGGGCGGGCTCTGTTTTCTCGGTCTACCTGCCGGTCTCCGTGCGCGGTTCGGAGACCGGATCGGCGCGGGAAGCGGAGACGGCGGGCCCGGCGGCCGGGGTCGTGATCGTGCTCGAGGACGAGGAAGCGCTGCGTCGTCTCGCCCGGCGCGCCCTGGAAAGCGCCGGTTTTCGCGTGCTCGAATGCGCCGCTGCCGCCGCGGTCGACGATCTGATCCGCGGCGACGAGCCTCGGATCGACCTGATCATCGCGGATCTGCGGGTCCCCGGCGCGTCGGGCCTCGACTTGGTGCGGCGGTTGACCGGCCGATGGCCCTCGGCGCGGGTCTTGATGGTCTCCGGCTACGCCGTCGAAGCGGCGCGGGTGAGCCGCGAGGGCGGCAGCGGTCTGCCCTTCCTGGAGAAACCCTTCTCGCCGGCCCGGCTCCTCGCGAAGGTGCGAGAAGTGCTCGGCAGCGCGCAGCCGCGATAGAGTCCGGCGCCGTCCATGAACGATTCCAGAACCACGTTCGGACCTCTGCACCCGGCGACGGGCGACCGGCGCGAACGACTGGCCGCGACCACGTTGCCGCGCGAACGGCAGCTCGAGCTCTACCGCTGGCTCCAGCTCAATCGCCGTGTCGAGGATCGGCTGACCAATCTCTATCGCCAGGGCAAGGTGGTCGGCGGTCTCTACTCGTCGCGCGGCCAGGAGGCGGTCTCGGTCGGCTCCGCCTGCGCGCTGGGACCGGACGACGTGGTCGGCCCGCTCATCCGCAACCTCGGCTCGATGCTGGTGCGCGGCGTCCAGCCGCGCGAGGTGTTCACCCAGTACATGGCACGCGGCACCAGTCCGACCGGCGGCAAGGACGGCAATCTCCATTTCGGCGACCTCGCGCGCGGCCTGGTCTCGCCGATCTCGATGCTCGGGGCGCTGATTCCGGTGATGGCTGGGTTCGCGCTGGCCGCGAAGTACCGCGGCGAGCCGCGGGTCGCGATGACTTACATCGGCGACGGCGGCACTTCGACCGGCGACTTTCACGAAGGTATGAACCTCGCGGCCGTGCTCGAGCTGCCCCTGGTGGTGATCGCCGAGCACAACGGCTACGCCTACTCGACGCCGACCTCGGCGCAGATGAAGATCCGCGACCTGGTTCAGCGCGCCGCCGCCTACGGCATTCCGGCGCGGATCGTCGACGGCAACGACGTGCTGGCGGTCTACGAAGCGACGCGCGAGGCCGTGGAGGCGTCGCGCCGCGGCGGCGGGCCGCGCATGCTCGAGATGAAGACCTTCCGGATGAAGGGGCACGCCGAGCACGACGACGCCGGCTACGTGCCGCGCGAGCTGGTCGAGCACTGGAAGGCGCGCGACCCGATCCTGCGCTTCGAGCGGCACCTGACCGGTGAAGGGATGGCGACGAGGGAGGAGCTCGACGCGATCCTGGCCGCCGTCGATCGCGAGCTCGACGCCGATGTCGACTTCGCGCTGGCTTCTCCCTTCCCGCCGCCGGAACGGGCGGAGGAAGGGGTCTTCGCGGAGGCGGGCTCGTGAGCGAGATCACCCTGCTCGAGGCGATCCAGAAGGGTCTCGCCGACGAGATGCGCGCCGACCCGGACGTTTTTCTGATCGGCGAGGATCTCGGTCGTTACGGCGGCGCCTTCCGGGTGACCGCCGGGTTTCTCGACGAGTTCGGACCGCGGCGAATCATCGACACGCCGATCTCGGAGTCGGGATTCACCGGCGCTGCGATCGGCGCGGCGATGGCGGGGCTGAAGCCGGTGGTGGAGTTCCAGTTCATCGACTTCATGGCGAACGCTTTCGACATGATCGTCAACTTCGCGGGGACCAACCACTATCGATGGGGTCAGAAGGTGCCCATCGTGATGCGCGGCCCGTCCGGAGGTCGCGTCTCCGGGTCGGCGTTTCACAGCGCGAGTCCCGAGGCCTGGTACCACCGTGCGCCGGGGCTCAAGATCGTCTACCCGTCGACGGTGATCGACGCCTACGGCCTGATCCGCGCCGCGATCCGCGATCCCAATCCGGTCCTCTTCTTCGAACACAAGTACCTCTACCGGCGGATCAAAGGGACGCTGCCGGACGGGCTCGAAACGGTTCCGATCGGGAGGGCGCAGATCGTTCGTTCCGGAGCCCATCTGACCGTGGTGACCTGGGCGGCGATGGTCCACGTCGCCCTGGAGGCCGCCGAGACGCTCGCCGCCGAGGGGATCGAGCTCGAGATCGTCGATCTGCGGTCGATCAAACCGATGGACGAGGCGACGATCCTCGAGTCGGTGGCGCGTACCAACCGGGCCCTGGTGCTCTCGGAGGAACCCTATTCGGGGAGCGTCGCCGGCGACGTCGCCGCCCGGATCGCGGAGAAGGCGTTCTGGTACCTGGACGCCCCTGTGGTGCGCTTCACCAGCCTCGACACGCCAGTGCCATATAGTCCGCCGCTCGAGGACCACTATCTGCCGAACGCCGGGAAGCTGGCGGCCCGGGTGCGCGAGCTGCTCGCGGCCTGAGCTTCGGTCTGACCCGGTTCGCGAGCGTTCGTCGTTCCTTTGTCGGAAGCAGCTCAAAATGGACCAGGAGAGGAGATCCCAATGCGCCTGCAGATCCTGACCGCCGTCGTCGCCGTCGCCGTGCTGGCCGGATGCCAGAAGAAGGCCGAGGCCCCCGCGGCTCCGGCCGCTGAGCCGGCCGCCCCGGCCGCCACCGCCCCGGCGCCCGAAGCGCCCGCCGCCGAAGCCGCGCCCGCCGAGGTCGCCGGATTCGGCGTCGCCGAGTGCGATGCTTACTTCCAGAAGATGATGGAGTGCATCGACTCGAAGGTGCCGGAGGCCGGTCGCGAGCAGTTCAGGACCAGCCTCGAGGCCAGCCGCTCGGCGTGGCAGCAGGCCGCCTCGACCCCCGAGGGCAAGGCCGGACTCGCAGCCGCCTGCACCCAGGCGACCGAGGCCGCGAAGACCGCGATGGCCGCCTACGGCTGCGCCTTCTGAACCAGCGCCCCCTGGGCGAACGGACGGGGACGGGTCGAGAGGCCCGTCCCCGTTTCTTTTCGACTCCACGAAAAGGGGACAGGCAAGGAAACCCGAGTTTTCTTGCCTGTCCCCTTTTCTCGGAATGGTGGGAAACTCGATAAGGTAGGGGTTTGCGGGCCGGCGGTTCCGGCTCGGCGACCAGGGATTTCATTCGGAGAGCTCGATGGCGACGCAAGTCGTGATGCCGCAGATGGGCGAGTCGATCGCCGAAGGGACGATCACGAAGTGGCTGGTGAAGGTGGGCGAGAAGGTGGAGCGCGACCAGCCGCTGTTCGAGATCTCGACGGACAAGGTGGACGCGGAGATCCCGTCGCCGTCGTCGGGGGTTCTGCTGGAGATCCGTCACGGAGCCGGGGAGACGGTGGCGGTCAACGCGGTGGTGGGGGTGATCGGGGAGTCCGGGGAGTCGACCGCTCCGGCGCCGCCCGCGGCCAAGCCGCCCGAGGTGGAGATCGACGGCGTCAAGGCCGCGGCTCCCGCCGCCGCTGCCGGCGCCGCGCCGAAGTCCGTCGCGCCGCCCGTCGTTCCTCCGGTCGCAGCGGCTTCCGCCGCTCCGGCCGCCGCAGCCGGGTCGCTCGAGGAGCGCGTCCGCACGCTCTCCTCGCCGGTGGTGCGCAACATCGCCAAAGAGCACGGCATCGACATCGCGCGCGTTCCGGGAACCGGCATCCACGGCCGGGTGACCAAGCAGGACATCCTGACCTTCATCGAGAGCGGAGCGGCGGCCCCGGCCCGAGCTGCGGCCCCGGCGCCGGCCACCTCGGCCGCGCCGGCCGGCACCAAGGTCGACACCGGCTTCCACGTGCCGGCCTACCAGCCGAGCGAGAACGTGGTGATCGAGCCGATGTCGAAGATCCGGCAGATCACCGCCGCGCACATGCGCTACTCGAAGGACACCTCGGCGCACGTGACCACGGTGTTCCATATGGACTTCACCAAGGTCGACCGCGCCCGCGCGCGGGCGAAGAGCGGCTTCCTCAAGGCCAACGGCACCAAGCTGACCTACATGCCGTTCATCTTCAAGGCGATCTGCCACGGCCTGAAGGCCAATCCGAAGTTGAACGCGGCCATCGACGGCACCAACGTGGTGTTCAAGAAGGACATCAATCTCGGCATGGCGGTCGCGCTCGACTGGGGGCTGCTGGTTCCGGTGATCAAGAACGCCGATCACCTCAACCTGGTCGGTCTGGCCAAGGCGGCCAACGACCTCGCGGATCGCGCGCGCTCGAAGAAGCTCAGTCCGGACGAGGTCAAGGGCGGCACCTTCACGATCACCAACCCGGGCGTCTTCGGCAGCCTGTTCGGCACGCCGGTGATCAACCAGCCACAGGTGGCGATCCTCGGCGTCGGCGCGATCGAGAAGCGACCGGTGGTGATCACCGACGCGGACGGCTGCGACACGATCGCGATCCGGGTCATGTCCTACTTCGGGATCACCTACGACCACCGCCTGGTCGACGGCGCCGACGCCGACCACTTCATGAACGACGTCAAGAAGACGATCGAGTCGGACGCCTGGCCGGAGCTCGAGCCGTACTACTGATCGTCGCGATCGGACGACATCGGCGGAGACGGCGAAGGGCCGGGAGAGATCCCGGCCCTTCGTGTTTTCGACGCGCCGCCGCGCGCGGTGCGCGCGACGCTCAGCCCTGGAACTCGAGCTCGGGCCGGTAGCGCGCTTCGGCGTGGTAGCGGACGAGCCGCTCGATCAGCCCGGCGGTGACCGCCTCGGCCTCGGCGGCCCGGCGGAAGATCATCCAGGCCGCGATCATCGGCTCGGCGACGCCGATCGCGCGGAACAGCACCATCGTCCGCTCGGCGATCTGCCGGACTTCGGTGACACGTCCCTTACCGGCGCAGAAGGAGGCGAGGTCGAGCGAGACAGTGGCCAGCTCGTACGGCAGCTCGAGCGCCGCAAACTCCTCGATAGCCCTCCCGTAAGCCGCCTCGACCTCGTTGTCCCGGCCCAGTTGCACGGAGATTCGCCCTTCGAGCCAGTGGAGGCGGGCGTAGGTGCTCCGCTGACCCGCGCCCGCATACTCCTCTCGGAACTCGGAGAGCATGCGGAGGGCCTCGTCACCTTCGCCGCATTCCATCGTGTACCAGACGAGGTTGTGGCGCGCCACGAACGCCAGTTTCGGATCGCGATCGGCATCGAACCACGGGAGGATCTTGGCAATCAGGTTGCGTCCGCCGCGGGGATCGCCGCTGATGGAGAGGATGTGCGCTTCGTTCATTCGCGACCGCGCCTCGAGATGCGGGTCTCCCAGCTCCCGGTAGAGCCGCGCCGACTTGCGGATTCGCCGAAGGGCCTCGTCGAACCTCCGGCGCGCGCGGAGCATCGACGCCTCGAAATAGAGCAGCTCCGCCTCGTCGAGGGGATCGCCCGTACCGCTCTCCCAGGCGCGTCGCGCGCGAGCCAGGAGCTCTTCAGCGGCACTGAGGTCGCCGAGGGTCCGGTGGGCGTTCGCCAGGTGCGACAGTGCCCGACCGCTCAGATCGGAGATCGAGCGTTCGCCATAGAGACCAACGTCGAGCCGGCCAGTGATGGTCAACGCCATGTCCGCCAAGTCGCGGGAGGTCGCCGCGTTGTCCATCACCATCGCGAACGATTCGTCGATCAGCGCTGCAGCAAAACTCCAAGTATCGTAGCGCCGGGTGTTGCGCAGGAGGGTCCATTGGCGCGCGACCGGGTGTGCGAGGAATTCCGGAAGCAAGTGGGCCGACTCAGCGCGCTCTTTCTCGATCTTCGCCGCTCGGTCACCGAGAGAGGTGAGGATGCGCGCGATGGAGGGACCGGTGTCGGCCCCATCATCGTTCGTCGGAATCGGATTCTGAATCTCCCGCAATGCCGAAAGGGTCTCTCTGCATCGGCCGCATCCTGCCAGCAGGTGCTCGAGGATCCTGCGGCGTTCTGGTCTCTCCGAGTCCCCGGCCGCGAATCGGACGAGCTCGCTCGCGGAAACCCCGCAATCCGTATCCAGCTTGTTCGCGATCACCGAAGGAAGGCCCCCGCAGGTGCGAAATCGGTTGAGAGCAGCTGGCGAGAGAGGGCGGAAAGGCAGCGCAGGGTTACCTGCCGAACCGTCCCCGCCTGATAGCCGAGGCGCGATGCGATTTCTGAGCTGTCACATTCGAGTCCGTAGCGAAGCCGGAGTACGCTGCGGCAGCGGACAGGCAGGTGGGAAAGCGCTCCGGACAGGTCGTGCGCAAGATCTTTGCGCCGGTGGTCATCCGGTGCTGGACCGGCCAACTCCTCCAGGATCGACTCGTCGATGACCTCGAACAGCCTGCGTCGGCGGTTACGCCAGTAGACGAGGCATCGATTTCGGAGCGCGGACAGGATCCAGGCACCCGGCGAGGTGATCGCCCGGCGCTTTGTCAAGAACACGAGCAGGGAGTCCTGAAGGAGGTCTTCAGCGTCCTGTGCGGGGATCCGAAAACGCAGCAGGAGCCGCCGAACCTCGGGCTCCAGGTTCTCGAGCAGGGCGGAGAGCTCGTCGTCTTGCGGGCCCTTCGTTAGCTGTCGCACACCCGTTCTTCCGGGCACAAGTCTACCACTCGAGCCCGACTGGACGGCGGCTGGGCGCGACGACGTGGAATCCCTGAATCGAGGGGGTCAAGCCCCCGGGGTCACGGGCGCGGCGTCGGGACGTTGCCCCCGCTCTCCTCGTCGAACATCGCGACGACCTGGCCCCAGAGCCGCTGGAGCCAGGAAGTGAGGCCGAAACTTTCGCCGGCCGTGGCCCTCTCGAGGGTGGCGGCGGCTCTGCGGCCGCCCGCGCGGGCGGCTTCGGCCGGGGCGGCGGCGGCCAGTGCCAGTGCGGCGGCGAAGGCCAGGGCGGTGAGACGACGGGACGTGGACATGACGTGCTCCCTTTCCCGGGGGGTCCCCCCACGCCGGCGTCGGCGTTCGTGCCCCCCTCGTCTCTAAATTCATTTCCCCAGCACCCCCAAACGTGACACTCGGAGGCGATTTTTCTTTTTTTCGGTTTTTTCGCCATGGAGTGTCACGTTCGGGCCCCCTGCGGAAATGTATTTGGTTTGAGGGGGACTCTTGTATGGAGCGACCGTGGACCTGGTCGTCGGAGGCGGAGCCGGTCGTCGATCAGCGCCGACTGGTGCTGGCGGGTCTCGATCCGGTCGACCAGCGACAGCTCGAGGGGGCCCTGCGCATGGCGGTCGGGGCGACCGGGGCAATCCCCGTCCGGGTCGAGACGTTCGAGGCGTTGCTCGCCGAGGTGCGGCGGTCGCGCGAGGCCGGCGCCCTGCCCGCCGTCCTGGCCGGCTCGTCCTTCGGTGAGCGCGAGCTCGGGCGGCTGGCCCGAGCGCTCGGCGACCGCCGGCCGCCGGTGCCGGTGGTGGCGATGCTGCCCGGCCCGCTCGAAGAGCTCGCCGAGAGTGCGCTCGCCACCGGCTGCTGCGACGTGCTGGTCCGCGGTCGCCTCTCCGCCGACGACCTGGTGCGGGCGCTGCGCCTGGCCTTCGAGGTCTCACGCCGCGAGCGGGCCGAGGAGCGGCTCAAGATCCGGCTGCTCGAGCCCGCCGCCGTCGCGCCGCCGCTCACCGCGGAGGGGAGGCGCTTCGTGGCGCTGGGCCGCGCCCTGCTGGGCGTCAGCCACGACCTCAACAACCTCCTGCAGCCGGTGGTGGGCTACGCCGAGCTGCTGATGGGCAGTCTCGACCCGGACACCCGCCCGGCGCACTACGCGCGTCAGGTCGACCGATCGGCCCGGCTCGCGGCGTCCCTCGTCCGGCGCCTGCTCGAGTCGGGCCGCGATCACGGTAACCCGGCGCGGCCGGTCGACGCCGACCAGCGACTCGCCGAGATCGAGGACCTGCTGCGCGCCATCGTCGGGCGGGGCATCGACCTCGAGCTGGAGCTCGGCGCCGCGCGCGCCGAGATCCTGGTGCGGGAAGCCGTGCTCGAGCAGATCGCGCTCAATCTCGCGGCCAACGCCCGCGACGCCATGCCCGGCGGCGGCCGGCTGACTCTCGCGACCCGGGCCCACGGCGGCGTCTGGACGCTCGAGATGACCGACACCGGCGCCGGCGTCCCGGAGGGAGCCGGCGAGCAGCTCTTCGAGGAGGGGTTCACCACCAAGCCCGCCGCGGAAGGGGGCGGGCTCGGACTCTGGATCGTCCGCGGTCTGGTCGACGAGGCGGGCGGGCAGGTCTCGCTCACCCGCTCCGCCGGCGGCGGCGCGGTCGCGCGGGTCACCCTGCCGGCGTTGCCCTGAGCGCCGGCGGAGCGGCCCGCCGGCGCCTCACCAGCCGAGCAGCCAGGCGAAGACGAGCGGCGCGACGATCGTCGCGTCGCTCTCGATCACGTGCTTGGGAGTACCGACGTCGAGCTTGCCCCAGGTGATCTTCTCGTTGGGCACCGCGCCCGAGTACGAGCCGAAGCTGGTGGTCGAGTCCGAGATCTGGCAGAAGTAGCCCCAGAACGGGATGTCGTGGACTCCCATGTCCTGATAGAGCATCGGCACCACGCAGATCGGAAAGTCGCCGGCGATGCCGCCGCCGATCTGGAAGAAGCCGACCGAGCTCTCGGCGCTCGCCTTGCGGTACCACTCGGCCAAGAACGTCATGTACTCGATGCCCGTGCGCACGGTGTGGACGTTGCGAACGTTGCCCTTGAGCACGTGTCCCGCGTACATGTTGCCGAGCGTGGCATCCTCCCAGCCGGGGACGACCATCGGCAGGTTCTTTTCGGCCGCGGCCATCAGCCAGGAGTCCCTGGGATCGATCTGGAACTGCGAGTCGAGCTTGCCCGAGAGCAGGATCCGGTACATGAACTCGTGCGGGAAGAGCCGCTCGCCGCGCGCGTCGGCGGCCTGCCACTCCTCGAGCACGGCGCGCTCGATCCGGCGCATCGCCTCCTCCTCGGGGATGCAGGTGTCGGTGACGCGGTTCAGGTGCCGGTCGAGCAGCTCGCGCTCCTGCTCGGGAGTCAGGTCGCGATAGTTCGGGACCATGACGTAGTGGTCGTGCGCGACCAGGTTGAAGACGTCCTCCTCGAGATTCGCGCCGGTGCAGCTGATGATGTGTACCTTGTCTCGGCGGATCATCTCGGCGAGCGACAGCCCGAGCTCGGCGGTCGACATGGCGCCGGCCAGCGTCACCATCATCCTGCCGCCCGAGGCGAGGTGCTTCTCGTAGTCCTCGGCGGCGCGCACCAGCGCCGCGGCGTTGAAGTGGCGGTAGTGACGACGGATGAAGTCGCGGACCGGGGCCTGGGACATGGGAGCTCTCCTCGTGGACGATTGCCAACGGCCGGCCGTGACGGGGATCCCCGCCGTGCGCGCGCCCGGTGTCGTGTCGGTCGCCGATTCTATCGGCTGCGTAGAATGTCGCGGTGAGCGACGCGCCGCGCGAGACCCGTTGGACTTGGCTCGGTCGCGTCGCCTACGGCCCGACCGCCGCGCTGCAGCGCGAGATCCGCGAGGCGCTGGCGTGCGGCGAGGGGCCCGAGCGCCTGCTGCTGCTCGAGCACGATCCGGTCTACACCCTGGGGCGCAACGCTTCGGCGGCCGACGTGCTGCTGCCGACGGGCGAGCTCGCGCGCGCCGGGATCGAGGTCGCGGAGACCGATCGCGGCGGGCAGGTGACCTACCACGGCCCCGGCCAGCTGGTCGGCTATCCGATCCTCGACCTGTCGCCCGACCGGCGCGACTTGCGCCGCTACGTGCGCGACCTCCAGGAGGTGCTGGTCGCCGTGCTCGGCGAGCTCGGCATCGCGGCGCGGGGCGGCGAGGGGGAGCGGATCGGAGTCTGGGTCGGCGAACGCAAGATCGCGTCGATCGGCATTCACCTCGCGCGTTGGCGCACGACCCACGGCTTCGCGCTCAACGTCGACCCCGACCTCGCCCGTTTCGGCGGCATCGTGCCGTGCGGACTGCCGGACGTGACGATGACCTCGATCGCGCGCGAGAGCGGACGCGCGCCGGGACTCGCCGAGCTCGGCGGGAGGGTGGTCGAGCGCTTCGCCGAGCGGTTCGAGCGCCGGCTGGTGGCCGACCCCGCATTCGCCCCGGTACCGTCCGCCGCGGGCGGAGTCTTCGGAGCGCGGCAGTGAGCCACGGCGTCGAGCTCGGCCTGGTCGCGGTGATCACCGCGGTCACCGGCGAGCAGCCGCGCGTCCTGGTGGTGCGCGGCGAGCGCGACGGCGAGCCGGCGTTGCCCACCGGCACCCTCGATCCGGCGAGCGATCGCACGCTCGAGCTGGCGCTGCGCGCCCGCGTGCACGACCACTCCGGGCTCGAGCTCGGCTACGTCGAGCAGCTCTACACCTTCGGCAATCGCTACCGTGAGCCTCGAGAGCGCGCCGGCGGCGCGCGCGCGGTGGCGGTGGCCTACCTCGCGCTGGTGCGTGAAGCGCGCCCGGCGGCCGGAGCCGGCGCCACCTGGCGCGGGTGGTACGAGTTCTTTCCGTGGGAGGACTGGCGCGAAGGGCGGCCCGAGATCCTGGATTCGACCATCGCCCCGCAGCTCGAGCGCTGGGTCCGGAGCGCCGCCGACCGCGCCGGGACGGCGTTGCGCCGCGAGCGGGTCGATCTCGGATTCGGGCTGCACGGTGCCCCGTGGAATCCCGAGCGGGTGCTCGATCGCTTCGAGCTGCTCTACGAGACCGGCCTGGTCGACGAAGCCTGGCGCGAAGGGGGCGGTCGCGGCGAGACCGGCCCCGGCGCGGCCGTGCCGGCGGAGGTGGACCCCGGCGTCCGGCTCGGTGTCGCGCTGGCGCTCGACCACCGCCGCATCCTCGCCTCGTCGCTCGGACGATTGCGCGGCAAGCTGCGCTACCGGCCGGTGGTCTTCGAGCTGCTGCCGCGGACGTTCACCTTGCTGACGCTGCAGCGTACGGTCGAGGCGCTCGCCGGCCGGCGCCTGCACAAACAGAACTTCCGCCGGCTGGTGGAGGAGGCCGGGTTGGTCGAAGGGACGGGTCGGGTCGCCTCGTCGACCGTCGGCCGTCCGGCCGAGCTCTTCCGCTTCCGTCGCGACGCGCTGCGCGAGCGGCCGGCGCCGGGGGTCGCGCTCCCCGGCCTGAAGACCCACGGCTGACACGCGCGCGAGGGCGGGGAGGGCGCCGTCGAGCCGCCCTTGACACCAGTTATGCTCATCTCTAGGATAAGTCGGTCCGGGCGGTGACCCGGCGCGCGACCGGAGAGCGAGATGCCCGAGACCCAGACCCTTCCGAGCTCCGCCGGAGTCGATCCGGCGATCGTCGCCGCGACGGCTGCGGCGCACGAGCGCCTGCGCGGCGTGATCCCCGATGTGGAGTGGGGAGTCCATTCCGCCTACATCGAGGCGATCCTGCGCCTGAAGCGCGAGCGCGACGCCGTGATCCTGGCCCACAACTACCAGACGCCCGAGATCTACCTGGGGGTGGCCGACTACGTCGGCGATTCGCTCGGGCTGGCGCAGGAGGCGGCGAAGACCTCGGCGCGGGTGATCGTCCAGTGCGGCGTCCACTTCATGGCCGAGACTTCGAAGGTGCTCTGTCCGGACAAGACCGTGCTGATCCCCGACCTCGCGGCCGGCTGCTCGCTGGCCGCGTCGATCACCGGCGCCGACGTCCGGCTGCTGCGGGAGCGGTACCCGGAAGCCCCGGTGGTGACCTACGTCAACACCTCGGCCGAGGTGAAGGCCGAGTCGGATATCTGCTGCACCTCGGCCAACGCGGTCCAGGTCGTCGAGTCGCTCGGCGTGCCGCGCGTGATCTTCCTGCCCGACGAGTACCTCGGCCGCTGGGTCGCCTCGCGCACCCGGGTCGAGCTGGTGCTCTGGAAGGGGCACTGCGAGGTCCACGAGCGCTTCACGGCCGCGGGTATCCGAGAGCTGCGCGCGGCGCACCCGGGGCTCTACGTGCTCGCCCACCCCGAGTGCCCGCCGGAGGTGCTGGCCGAGGCCGACTACGTCGGCTCGACGGCGGGAATGATCCGCGAGGTCGGCGCGGCGGGCCGGCCGCGGGTGGCGATGATCACCGAGTGCTCGATGAGCGACAACGTCGCCACCGCGCACCCGGAGGTCGACTTCGTCCGCCCGTGCAACCTCTGCCCGCACATGAAGCGGATCTCGCTGCCCAAGATCCGGCGCTCGCTCGAGCGGATGGAGTTCGAGGTGGTCGTTCCGCCCGACGTCGCGGTGCGCGCGCGCCGCGCGGTCGAGCGCATGCTCGAAGTCGGTCGCGGCCCGGGCCGCGCGTGAGCGACGGCGAGCCCGAGCGGCTCGACGCCGGCGTCGTCGTCGTCGGCACCGGCGTCGCCGGCCTCGCCGCCGCGCTCGGGGCCGAGCGGCTCGGCGTCCACCTGCTGACCAAGACCGCGCTCGAGTCGGGATCGAGCCCCTGGGCCCAGGGAGGCGTCGCCGCCGCGGTCGGCGCCGGCGACTCGCCCGAGCTCCACGCCGCCGACACGGTCGCCGCTGGCGCCGGGCTGGTCGATCCGGAAGTCGCCGAGCTGGTGACGCGCGAGGGGCCGCTCGCGATCCGGCGGCTGGTCGAGATCGGCACCGAGTTCGACCGCGGCGTGCGCGGCGAGCTCGAGCTCGGCCGCGAGGCCGCGCACAGCCGGCGTCGGATCCTCCATGCCCGCGGCGACTCGACCGGCGCCGAGCTGGTGCGCGCGCTCGGCGCGCGCGTCCTGCGCGCTCCCGGCGTGACGATCTTCGAGGAGGCCTTCGCCGAGCGCCTGGTGGTCGAGGGCGGGCGGGTCGCCGGCGTGGTCGTGCGCCACCGCGACGGCCGCCGGCGCTTCCACGCCGCGCCCCGAGTCGTGCTTGCCACCGGCGGCCTGGGCCAGCTCTTCCTGCACACCACCAACCCCCCGGAGTCGACCGGCGACGGGCTGCTGCTCGCCGCGACGGCCGGCGCGACGCTGGTCGACCTCGAGTTCGTGCAGTTCCATCCGACCGCGCTCGAAGTCGACCTCGATCCGCTGCCGCTGCTCACCGAGGCGCTGCGCGGCGAAGGCGCGGTGCTGATCGACGATCGCGGCGAGCGCTTCATGGTGACCGAGCATCCCGACGCCGAGCTGGCGCCGCGCGACGTCGTGGCGCGGGCGATCTTCCGTCGCCGCGCGACCGGACACCGGGTCTTTCTCGACGCCCGCGCTGCGCTGGGCGAGCGCTTCCCGGCGCGCTTCCCTCGAGTCTTCGCCGCCTGCCGCGACGCCGGGATCGACCCGCGGCTCGAGCCGATGCCGGTGGTGCCGGCGGCGCACTACTTCATGGGCGGCATCGCGGTCGACGAGCACGGTCGCTCGACGGTGGACGGCCTCTGGGCCTGCGGCGAGATCTCGGCGACGGGAATCCACGGCGCCAACCGACTGGCGTCGAACTCGTTGCTCGAGGCGCTGGTTTTCGGCGCGCGGGTGGCCGAGAGCCTGGCCGCGAGCTCGCGCGCGGCGGCGCCGGTCGCCGCCGTCGGCGACGGCTCGTCGCAGGAGGATCCGCGCCGCGCTGCTCCGGAGCTGCGCCGCGCGCTCCGACAGCTCGCCGCCGAGCGGCTCGGAGTCGTGCGTGAAGCCACCGGCCTGGCGGCGGCGCGCGCGCGGCTGGCCGAGCTCTGGCGCGCGCTGCCCGCGGGGGCTTCGGAGGCGCGCGCGCTGGCGGCCGCCGGCACGCTGGTGGCCGCCGCGGCGGAGCGTCGCCAGGAGAGCCGCGGCGCCCATTTCCGCGCCGACTTCCCCGGACCCGACGAGCTCTGGCGTTTTCGTCAGTTCCTGACGGCGACGATCGCGCCCGAGGCGATCGAGATCCGCTTCGATCCACGCACGCTTCACCCCGAGGAGGTTTCTTGAGCCGACCCGACCTGCCGCCGTCGATCGCCTGGGAGGAGTTGATCACCCGCGCTCTCGCGGAGGACCTCGGCCGCGCCGGCGACCTGACGTCGCTCGCCGTCATTCCCGAGGAGGCCCGGGCCGCCGGCCGCATCGTCGCCCGCCGCGCCGGCGTCGTCGCCGGCCTGCCGATCGCGCTCTCGGCCTTCGGACGGCTCGACCGCCGGGTGGTCGCCGAACCGCGCCTCGACGACGGCGATCGGGTCGAGGCGGGCGCGGTGCTCGCCGTGCTGTCGGGTCCGGCGCGCGCGCTGCTCGCCGGGGAACGCACCTGCCTGAATCTGCTGGGCCATCTTTCGGGAGTCGCCACCGCGACACGCGAGCTGGTCGACGCCGTGGCGGGCACGCGGGCGACGATCGTCGACACCCGCAAGACCACGCCGGGGCTGCGCGTGCTCGAGAAGTACGCGGTGCGCTGCGGAGGCGGCCGCAATCACCGATTCGGGCTCGACGACGCGATCCTGATCAAGGACAACCACGTGGTGGTCGCGGGCGGCGCCGGCGAAGCGGTCCGCCGCGCCCGCGACAAGGTCGGGCACCTGGTCAAGGTCGAAGTCGAGATCACTCGCGCGGACGAGCTCGAGGAGGTGATCGCGGCGGGCGCCGACGTGGTGATGCTCGACAATTTCGCGCTCGACGAGATGCGCGCCGCGGTCGTAGCGGCGCGCGGGCGGGTGCCGCTCGAGGCCTCGGGCGGCGTCACCGTCGCGACCGTCGGGGCGATCGCGGCGACCGGCGTCGACCTGATCTCGGTCGGCTGGATCACCCACAGCGCCCCGGCCCTCGACGTCGCGCTCGACTTCGAGACGTAGCCCGGGGCGGGGGGCTCAGTTGAGGTAGCCGAGGCCGGCGAGCTCTTCGAGCAGCTCGCGATCGGCCGCGGTACGTGGCGCCTCGACGGCGGTGCGCTCGCCCCAGCTCGCGATCGTCCGGCCCGGGTGCGCGTCGCGGAACCCGGGAGTGAACAGCTCGGTGCGCGCGCGACCCGGGAAGTCCTCGGCGACCGGAAGCCCGAGAGCGTAGAGCAGCGTCGGCGCGATGTCGTGGATCGAGATGCCGGCGAGCTCGGCGCCGCGCTCGATCGCCGGGCCGGCGGCGAGGAAGATCCCCTTGGTGTGCCGGTCGTGGCTCCCCGAAATGCGGCCGAGGTGACGCACCGCGCCCGCGATCGTGTCGCCGTCGAGCTCGAGCCCCGGCGTCGCCGCCGCGCTGTCGACCACGACCACCGCGTGGGCGCCCTGGCGCGCCTCGCGCGGCCGCGGCTCGCGCACCCGGAACGCCGGTGGACCTTCGGCGAAGCGGACCCGAGCCAGCTCGCGGCCCAGGCGCTCGCGTCCCGCCGCGAGCGCGCTCGGCGGCGGCTCGGTCCCTTCCGGCGCGAAGCGGACGAAGCGGGTCGAGCGGTAGTCCGGCGAGCGATAGGTGAAAGCGGAAGAGCGGGCAGGGTCGGTCGCGGGCCCGTCTCGCACCAGCAGCCCCACCGCCTCGAGCACGCGATCGAGGTCGATGAGCAGTTGCACCTGCTCGCCGCGGGTGGCGCGGAAGCCGTGGTCGGAGAGGACGACCACGTTGGCGTCCGTCGGAGCCGCCGCCACGATCTGGCCCAGTGCGGCGTCGAAGGCGCGGTAGGCGGTGGAGACCGGATCGGCGCCCGGCTCGGCCGGCGGCGGGTCGCCGAAGGCCGCCGGCTGGAAGAGGCGCCAGCTCTGGTGGCTCGCCAGGTCGACGCTCCGGTAGTAGGGCAGGACGAGGTCGTAGCGGCCGGCGACCGCCTCGATCGCGAAGCGGGTGACCACCCGGTCCTGGATCTCCGATGCCGCGTTGCCGCCGAACGGCAGCCCGTCAGTGCGCGCGCGCTCGACCTCTGCGCGCAGCTCGTCCTCGCGCCCGGCGGGGTGGATCCGCTCGGGCAACTCGCTGGCGAGCCGGTCGGTGACGATCAGGCCGTCGACCCGCTCGGCCGGCCAGGTCGCCCACCAGCCCAGCACCGCGACCCGGCGGTGCGCGCGAGTCAGCATCTCCCAGAGCGCCGGCGAACGGCGCGCCGCGGAGGAGACCGGCACGTCGCCGGACTCGGTCGCGACCACGAAGTCGGCGATGCCGTGGCGCGACGGCGGCACCCCGGTCGCGATCGTCGTCCAGATCACCGGCGAGGCGCCGTAATCGGTGGCGAGATCGGTGAAGACTCCGCGCTCGGCGAGGGCGGCGAGGTTCGGCAACTCGCCGCGGTCCCACAGGCGCTCGAGCACCCGGCGCTCGCCGCCGTCGACGCCGACCACGATCCACGGCGCTCCGTTGGGCGCCGACGGAGCGGTCGTCTCGCCACCGCCGCAGGCGCCGGTCAGCAGGGTGGCCGCGAGCGCGAGAAGGAAGCGGTGGCGCGGGGTCGGGGCGGTCGTCACCACCCGATGCTATCCGCGCCGCCGTATAGACTCGGCGCGCGATGAGCGATGGCCTGATCCAGATCGGCGGCGGGGGTGGAGAGCCGCCGGCCCGCCGGCGCGAGCGGCGCCCCGATTGGCTGCGGATTCGCCTCTCGACCCCCGAGCGCTATCACGAGGTCCGCAAGCTGGTCGGCGGCCTCTCCCTCCACACCGTCTGCGAAGAGGCGCGCTGCCCCAACATCTACGAGTGCTGGGGCGAGCACGGCACCGCCACCTTCATGATCCTGGGCGACGTCTGCACCCGGCGCTGCGGCTTCTGCGCGGTGACTTCGGGAAGACCTCCGGTGGGGCCCGATCCGGAGGAGCCCGCGCGGCTCGCCGAAGCGGTGGCAACGATGGGCCTGCGCCACGCCGTGATCACCTCGGTCGACCGCGACGACCTCGCCGACGGCGGCGCCCGCCACTGGGCGGCGGTCATCGCGGCGGTTCACGAGCGCGTGCCGGAGTGCTCGGTGGAAGTGCTCACTCCCGACTTTCGCGGCGTACCCGACGCGCTCGACGTCGTGCTCGGGGCGCGACCGGAGATCTTCAGCCACAACATGGAGACGGTCCCGTCGCTCTACCGCAAGGCACGCCCGGGGAGCCGCTACGACCGCAGCCTCGCCCTGCTCGCCGAAGCCGCGCGGCGCCGTGCCGCGGGCGAGTTCGCGGGGCGGGTCAAGACCGGCATCATGGTCGGCCTGGGCGAGACCGCGGGAGAGGTGCGCGCGACGATCGCCGACATCCGCTCGGCCGGCGTCGAGGTTCTCACCATCGGCCAGTACCTGCAGCCGACCTCGAAGCACCTGCCGGTGGACCGCTACGTGGACCCCGAGGAGTTCGCGCAATACCGCGCGCACGCGATGTCGCTCGGTTTCGCCCACTGCGAGGCCGGGCCGCTGGTGCGCTCGAGCTACCACGCCCACGAGCAGGTCGACCGACCGCTGCGCGCCGTCTCGGCGGCGGTCGCGGGCTGAGCGCCCCGCTCAGTCGGTGGCGACGGCGGCGCGGGGCGGCGCGCCCGCCTGGACCAGGAAGAGCCCGGCCACGATCAGCACGAAGCCGACCGCCTGGTTGGCGCGCAGGCTCTCGCCCAGGGTCAGGGCCGCGAGCGTTCCGGTGAAGAGCGGCTGGAGCGTGGTGAACGCGGCGACCACCGCGGGCGACGAGCGGCGCACCGCCCAGGTGGCGAGCGCGAAGTTGAGCGCCGTCGGCACGACGCCGATGTAGACGATGCCGGAGATCGCCGGCCAGGACAGGGCCGCCCAGTCGGCCCGCGCGATCGCGGGGGCCGCCACCGGCAGCGTGCCGAGCGAGCCGAACAGGAACGACCAGGCGATCAGGGTGCGCCAGGGGATGCGCTCGAACAGCGGCCGCTGCAGCACGAGGAAGAACGAGTAGCAGAGGCAGTTGCCCAGGATCATCAGGTTGCCGAGGGTGGCCTCGGGCGAGGTCTCGAGACGGGTCGGGTCGAGCAGCACCAGCGCGCCGGCGGCGGCCGCGACGATGCCGGCGAGCCGGCGTCCGGCGACCCGTTCGATGCCGAGCACCGCCGCCGCGGCGGCCGTGAACACCGGAATCGACGGCATCAGGATCGCGGAGCTGGTCGCCGTGGTGAAGCGCAGGCCGAGCAGGTAGAGGGTCTGGTTGGCGAAGATCCCGAGCATGCCCAGCAGCGCGAGGCGCAGCCAGTCGGAGCGCGCCGGCACGAAGCGGTCATGACGCCAGGCGAGCAGGATCAGCAGCGGCGTCGCGATCGCCACCCGGGTGCCGGCGAGGGCGAGCGGCGAGAGCTCGGCGAGGACGACTTTGCCGACGACGTGGAGCGTCGAGAAGGCGACCTGGACGAACAGGAGGGTCGCGAGGACCCGGCCGGAGACGCCGTGCACCGGCGGATCCTACGCGCGGGGCGCTTTGCCGCCCCACCGCGAGCCGATACAATGCACCGCGAAGGAGCGCTCCTTGCCCACCGAAACCCAGCTCCAGGTCCGGTCCATCTCCGAGCTCGACCTGGGCGACATCGTCCGGATCGTCGAGAAGACCCGTAACTCCTATCAGCCCGACCTCTGGGAGGACCGGGTGACCTACTACCTGCGGCGGGATCCGGAGGGGTCGGTGGTGGCGGAGGCGGACGGCCGGGTGGTCGGCTTCATGCTGGGCGACGTGCGCGCCGGCGAGTTCGGCATGGAGGAGCCCTCGGGCTGGATCGAAGTGATCGGCGTCGACCCCGACGCGACCGGCCACGGCGTCGGTCGCGCGCTCGCCGACGAGATGTTGGCGCGCTACGCCGCGCGCGGCGTGAAGACGGTGCGGACGATGGTCGACGCCACGATGCCCGAGATCGAGGCCTTCTTCGTGCGACTGGGCTTCGCGCCCGACTCCCTGCGGCCGTACGTCAAGCGGATCGTGGGATAGAGGAGCTCCGAGACATGGCCAACGTCGAGACCACCCTGCTGCCGGCGAAGTTCCACGCCGCGGTGGAGAAGTGGCGCCTGACCTATCTGCCCGACTACGACTACCTGCTCGACAACTGGGAGCGCTTCTTCCCGCGCGACCCGAAGTTCCGGCTCTGCGCCTACCGCGAGTGCGGCATGCCGTGCTCGATCGAGTGCGGCGACGAAGCCGGCAAGGACAAGTACCGCAAGGCCGGCGACCTGCGCCCGGAAGCCGCGCAGCACCTGGCCGCCGCGATCCGCGCCCAGGCCTCGACCGAGTTCGGCTCGATCCAGCAGCACCAGCTCACCCTGGCCCGCGCCCAGGACGAGCAGGAGCAGGCGATGGTGCTGCGCATGATGGCCGAGGAGCTGCGCCACGGCTACCAGATGCTCCACCTGCTGGTCGAGGACGACTGGAAGCCGATCACCGGGCAGTCGAGCGAGCAACTGGTCGAGGAGATCCTGTCGATGAAGACGGGCTCCCACGTGCTCGGCGCCTTCAACATCGATTTCGAGTCGTTCGTCGACAACATCGTCTTCTGCGCTCTCATCGACCGCGTCGGCAAGTATCAGCTGGCGATGCAGAAAGTCTCTTCCTACGGCCCGATGGCCGAGTCGATGCCGCAGATGCTGCGCGAGGAGGCCTTCCACCTCGCGACCGGTGTGGTGCCGTTGCGTCGGTGGGTAGTCAAGGCGGCGGAAGGTTCGCCGATGATCACCATGGAGGTGATCCAGAAGCACCTCAACAAGTGGGTGCCGCGCGCCCTCGAGATGTTCGGCGACGAGCGCGGCGGCGGTACCAACGTCAAGTTCGGCTTGAAGCCGATGAAGAACGCCGAAGCGCAGGACCAGTACTGGAAGGAGATCGAGAAGGTCGTCCGCGATCTCAACCTGCGCTGGCTGCGCGCCCGGTTGCCGCACCTCGACGCGACCGCCGCCGAGAAGGCGCTGTTGCGGCTCGAGCAGGAGCGCGAAACGTTCGAAGGGGTGACGCCGGAAGAGCTGCTGCGGCTTTCCCACCGCGACTACTTCCGGCGCCGCGGCGTGCCGGCGTTCCGGATGACCGGCGTCGACGGCGAGCCCTTCACCGACGTCGAGGCCTACCTCGGCCACCTGGTGCGGACCCTGCCGGACGGCTACCGCGCCACCGGCGACTTTCGCGACTACGTCGACAACCTGCGCGCCGTGGCGCGCGGCGAGAAGACCGCCGACGAGGCGCAGAAGTTCATGCCCCAGCTGCGCCGGGTCGGCGGCGTCTGTCCCTGCTCGAAGGCCGTCCGTTGGGTGGCCGACGAAGCGATCGAGATGCCCGCTCCGGGCGTCGTCCACGGCGGCTGACCGCCCTCGACCACCGGCGACCCGAGACCACGAGCGGCGCGATGGGCGGCATGCTGTCCTGGCTGATCCGGAGGGGTCTTCCGCTCGTTCCCAAGCCGATCGTCGGCCGGGTCGCGCGCCGCTACGTCGCCGGCGAGACGATGGAGCACGCCCTCGCCAAGGTCGAGGAGCTCGCCCGCGAGGGGGCGATGGCGACCCTCGACGTGCTCGGCGAAGAGGTGACCGAGCGCTCGAAGGCCGAGTCGACCGCCGCCGAGTACGTGGCGATGCTCGACGCCATCGCGGCGCGCGAGCTCGCGGCCAACGTCTCGATCAAGCCGACCGCGCTCGGTCTCAAGATCGACCCCGCCTTCTGCAAGGACAACATCGAGCGCATCGTCCAGGCGGCCGTGCGCCTCGGCAGCTTCGTGCGCATCGACATGGAGGACGTCTCGACCACCGACGCGACGCTCGCGATCCACCGCGAGCTCGCCGCGAAGCACGGCCACGTCGGCGTCGTCCTCCAGGCCTACCTGCGGCGCACGCTCTCCGACATCTCGGCGCTGCCCGAGTCGGGCGCCAACGTGCGCCTGTGCAAGGGCATCTACATCGAGCCGCGCGTGCACGCCTACAAGGCCTACGAGACGGTTCGGCTCAACTTCCTCCAGGCGCTCGAGAAGCTGGTGGCGCGCGGCGCCTACGTCGGCATCGCCACCCACGACGACCACCTGATCTGCGGCGCGCTGGCGATCCTCGACCGCCACGGCGTGCCGCGCGATCGCTACGAGTTTCAGATGCTGCTCGGCGTCGAGCCGGAGTTGCGCCGCCTGCTGCTCGCCGCCGGCCACCGCCTGCGCGTGTACGTCCCCTACGGCCGCGACTGGTACCCCTATTCGACCCGTCGCCTGCGCGAGAACCCGGACGTCGCCAAGCACGTCCTGCGCGCCATGCTCGCCGGGCGCGGCTGAGCGGTAGGGCCGCGGCCGGCCGGCCCGGAAGCGACGGGCCGGCCTGTCCGCCGCCCTGCCCGCCGTCCCCTTTCCCGGCCGCGGGCAATCGGGCTAGGATTCGCGCCGGAGTTACGCGCCCGAGATGACCCATGCCGCCGGTGACGTGCTCGACCGCGCCCCGGAAGCCGCGGCCGAGCTGACGGTCCTCCTGTTGCAGATCCGCGACCATCGCGAAGCGGAGCTCCAGGAGCGCGACTGCTTCGTGTCGATCTCGGGGCTCCCGGCCGAGCGCTTCCGCTTCCACAACCTGCTCGACGATCCGGACTTCGGCTGGGACGACGCCGCCGGCGTCGACGCGGTGGTCGTCGGCGGCGCCGGGTCCCACTCCGTGACCGAGCGCCACGAGTTCACGGCGCCGCTCGCGCGCTTCGTCGAGCGCTGGATCGGCGCCGGGCGACCGCTTTTCGGATCCTGCTTCGGCCACCAGTTCGTCGCGCAGGCGCTCGGCGGGCGGGTCGAGACCGACCTGGCGCGCAAGGAGCTCGGAACCCTCGACGTCGAGCTCACCGCCGCCGGCGCCGCCGATCCGCTCTTCGCCGGCCTGCCGCGCCGTTTCGCCGCGCAGTTCGGTCACAACGACCGGGTGGTCGAGCTGCCGCCGGGCGGCGTCGACCTCGCGTTCACCGAGCTCTGTCCGGTCCAGGCCTACCGCATCGCCGGCCTGCCGGTCTGGGGCTGCCAGTTCCACGTCGAGCTCGATCCGCGCCGCATGGTCGAGCGTGCGACCATCTACCGCTCCGGCTACCTGCCCGACGAGGACGGCCTCGCCCGTCTCGCCGCCACGCTGCGCCCCTCGCCGGAGTCCTCGACCCTGTTCGCCCGCTTCCTCGATCTGGCCGCGGGAGCCTCGGCGTGACCCGCTCCCGGGACTCCGACACCCGCGACCCCTCGACCGACGGTCTGTCCGGGACGCAGGTCGGCCGCGTGCGCGTCAGCACCGGCCAGGCGACCATCGCGGACTGGAGCCAGGCGGCGTCGCCCGAGACCTACTACGACGCGGCGGTGATCCTGATCGCCCACCCCGAGAACCGGCGTCTCGGCAACCGTTTCACCCTGCCGCCCGGGGGCACGCTCGAGATCGGGCGGGCGCCGTCCGCCGGCGTCAGCCTGCCGGAAGTACCGTCGCTGTCGCGCAGCCACGCCCGCCTGCGCTACGCGGCGGGCAAGGTTTCGATCGAGGACCTCGGCAGTCGCAACGGGACCTACGTCAACGACCGCGCGGTGCGCGGCGTGGTCGAGCTCCACAGCGGCGACCGATTCCAGGTCGGCTCGGTGCACTTCAAGTTCCTCCACGAGCGCGACGTCGAGCACGCCTACCACGAGGCCATCTACCAGATGGTCATGCGCGACGGCCTCACCGAGGTCTTCAACCAGCGCAAGTTCCAGGAGGAGGGCGAGCGCGAGATCGCCCGCGCCTTGCGTCACGGCCGTCCGCTCACCCTGGTGCTGTTCGACATCGACCACTTCAAGAGCGTCAACGACAGCTACGGCCACCTGTGCGGCGACGCCGTGCTCAAGCAGATGGCGGCGCGAGTCAACGAGCTGCTGCGGCCCGAGCAGATCTTCGCGCGGATCGGCGGCGAGGAGTTCGCGGTGCTCTGCCCCGAGACCGACCTCGAGGGCGCCGCGGTGCTCGCCGAGAAGCTCCGCGAGCTGTTCGAGGCGGCGCCGTTCGAGTGCGGCACCGCCACCGTCGGCGTCACCTGCTCGTTCGGAGTCGCCGGCGTCGGAGCCGAAATGCGCCGGCTCGACGACCTGATCGAGGCCAGCGATCGCGCGCTCTACCGCGCGAAGAACGGTGGCCGCAACCGAGTCGAGCAGGAGCTGCCCGCGGCCGGTCGGGCGGAGAGCACCGATCCCGACTAGAATGCGCGGGTGTCCGCCGCCCACCGCCAGTACGACTGCAGCAACTGCCCCGCATACTGTTGCACCTACGACCACATCGAGGTCACCGACCGTGACCTCGAGCGGCTGGCGAAACACCACGGCCTCAGCGCCAAGGTGGCCGAGCGGCGCTTCACCAAGAAGGTGAAGTCGGAGGGACGGAGCTTCCGGGTGCTGCGCCACCAGAAGGACGAGGTCTTCGGCAGCGCCTGCCGGTTCCTCGACCTCGAGACTCGCGGCTGCACCATCTACGAAGGCCGGCCCACGATCTGTCGCGCCTATCCGGGCACCGGCCGCTGCGGCTTCTACGATTTCCTCTGCTCCGAGCGGCGTTCGCAAGAAGACCCCGAGTACGTTCCGTCCTTCACCCGGGGGTGAGGATGACGGGAGGGGTCGCTTGCTGAAGAGCCTGCATGTCCGCAACCTCGCGGTGCTCGCCGGCGGCGAGGTCGAGCTCGGACCGGGCCTGAACGTCCTGACCGGCGAGACCGGCGCCGGCAAGTCGCTGGTCGTCGATTCGCTGGCACTGCTGGGCGGCGCGCGCGCCGCCAGCGATCTCGTCCGCGAGGGGGCGGAGACCCTGACCGTGTCGGGGGTCTTCGAGCTGCCGGGCGAGGTCCGCACCCGCCTGGCCGAGGCCGGGCTCGACGCCGAGGGCGACGAGCTCGTGGTGCGTCGCGAAATCGGACGCGAGGGGCGCAACCGGGTGTTCCTGAACGACCAGCCGGCGACGCTACGGCTGCTCGCGGAGCTGGCGCCCTCGCTGTTGCGCATCCACGGTCAGCGCGAGGAGATGGGTCTCGCCGACCCCGAGCTCCAGCGCGCCTGGCTCGATCGCGCCGGCGGCGACGAGGCGCCGGACCTGCTGGCCGAGGTCGCGGAGCGTCACGCCCGCTGGCACGCGCTCGCCGGGCGGCTCGAACGGGTGGCCGGGGACGAGCGTTTGCGGCTCGAGCGGCTCGACCTGCTGCGTTTCCAGGCGCGCGAGCTCGACGAGGTCCGCCCGGAGGCCGGCGAGGAGGACGAGCTGCGACGACAGCGCGACTCGTTGCGACACCGCGAGGCGATCCTGCGGGCGCTCGGCGCGGCGCACGGCGCGCTGATCGAGGACGAGGGAGCGGCCGCCGAGCGCGTCGCCCACGCTCGCCACGAGCTGGCGGCGGTGGCGGCCTGGGAGGGCGCGGCCGAGGCGGCGCTGGCGGAGCTCGACGAGCTCGCCGCCCGCCTCGCCGAAGCCGGTCGCGCGCGCGGGCACCCGCGCCCCCGCCGCCACCCCCCGCCCCGGCGCCGCCCCCCAGTCGAGGCGCGGCGCGCCGGGCGCGAGCC
>BTUO01000010.1:0-190322 GCA_045862895.1 Acidobacteriota bacterium | reverse complement strand
TCGCCATCCGCCGGCCATCGCCGGCCGGCGGATCCGAATCCCGAGCGATGTTCGATTGGAAAGGAGAATTGGTGGAGCAGAAGGGATTCGCCATCCGCCGGCCATCGCCGGCCGGCGGATCCGAATCCCGAGCGATGTTCGACTGGAAAGGAGAAATGGTGGAGCAGAAGGGATTCGCCATCCGCCGGCCATCGCCGGCCGGCGGATCCGAATCCCGAGCGATGTTCGACTGGAAAGGAGAAATGGTGGAGCAGAAGGGATTCGCCATCCGCCGGCCATCGCCGGCCGGCGGATCCGAATCCCGAGCGATGTTCGACTGGAAAGGAGAAATGGTGGAGCAGAAGGGATTCGAACCCTCGACCCCCACGTTGCGAACGTGGTGCTCTCCCAGCTGAGCTACTGCCCCACCGCAGGAGACGGCGCAGTCTATGCCGCGGCGCCGGGTCCGGGCAAGCCGGACGCGTCCACGTAAGTCGGCGAGGGGCCGGCCCTCGGCGGCCGAAGGCCACCGCGAATCCGTCCCCTCGCCGATGGGCAGCGGCGGGCCGCCTCCCGATCAGACCGACAATCCCACGTCGCCTTCGAGGACCCGTCGGTCGAGCTGCGGTCGCTCGCCGCTCTTCCAGAGCGGGGCGGTGAACGACACGCGGTAGCGGAGCGGGCCGCCGTCCGGTCGTTCGCTGCGGGTGACCGGGCGCGGGATGCAGACGAACTCGGTGCGCATCGCGTCGGCGGCGAGGCGGACCGTCGCGTAGCCGTGGCCGCCGAGGTCGACGAACTCGAGGTGCGGCGCGAGGTCCGGATTCGAGAGCGCGAGCGCGCGCTCGAGGTCGAAGCTCTTCGCGTACTCGAGACACGAGCGGACGCCGTGCCGGAGCAGCAGGTTGAAGGTCCAGTCGGGCTTCCCTCCATCCGCCCGGTCGGCGAGGTAGAGCGCTCGCAGCGGGGCGTCCTGCGCGAGCCGGTGCTCGTAGGCCTCCATCGCTCCGGGGCTGACCAGGGACCCACCGACGAAGGCGAGGCCGACCGGCTCGAACTCGCCGGGCGGCAGCTCCGCGGCCGCGTAGCCCGCCCAGAAGCTGTGGCGGTCGCCGGAGACCACGGCGAAGCCGCTGATCTTCGCGTCGCGCACGAGACCGAGGATCTCGGCGCGCTCGGCGTAGGCCGTGCCGAAGTCGCTCCCGCCGAGGGCGGCGTAGGCGTTCCCGGGCCACGGCTCCTTCGTCAGCCCCGGGGGCAGGTTCTGCGGGTCGGCGCGCCAGTCGAGCGTGCCGAGCGAGTTGCCCCAGATCTTCCAGGTCGCCGTAGAGCTCTCGAGCTGCTGCTTGAACCACGCCTTCTGCTCGGCTCCGAGGATCGTCTGGGGCGGAGCGTTCCGTTGCGGGTTCGGGACGTGCTTGTCGTTGAACCGGATCTCGGCCGGAGGATCGCCACCGTCGAAGGCGCGGCCGCCGTCGAGCGCCCGCATCTCGGACTCCGGGAACATCCCGATGTACTCCTCGCCGCCGAGCTCTCCGAGCGACGGATCGGCGAAGGGGCTCGCGCTCCGGTAGCCGTGGTTGTCGGTGATGATCAGGTCGAGGTGCCGGCCGTACCGCAGCGTCCGGTGGACCACGAGGCTCCGGATCGCCGCCAGGTTGTTCGGCTCGACCCCCAGCCCGTCGGCGTCGAACTGCGTGATCGCCACGTTCTCGACCACCGGCGCCTCGAAGCGGTCGAGCGACCCGCCCGGGGGGGTGACGCGCGCGGGGATGTACTCGAACCAGGCCTGGTTCGCCGCGACCTTGACGCTCTGGCCCGGCTGCTCGATCGGCCCCGCCTTGAGGATGCTCTGCCACCCCTGCCAGGAGAACTCGTGGTTGTCCCAGATCACGACGAACGGCCAGCGCGCGCGGGCGTCCTGGAGGTCGGGATCGGCGAGGTACCCCCTGTAGACGGCGCGGTAGCCGTCGACGGTGAGCGGGATGTGGAAGTTGCCGACCTGGAGGCCGTCCTCGAAGCGCGCCACCTCGTAGATCGTGCGGTCGTAGCGCGTCGAAACCTCGTCGGGATACTGGACCACCTCGTAGATGAAGTCGCCGAGGTGCAGGACGAAGTCGAGCTGCTCGTCTTCGGGGGCACGCTCGTCCTCGTAGATCATCCGGCGGAAGGCGTTGAGCTTCCCCTCGTTGATGTCCTGACAGCTGACGAAGCTGAATGCGACCGGCCGAGGATCCTCCGGCGCGGGCGCGGTGATCGTGCGGCCGATCCGGCTGCCGTTGCCCTCGCCGTCGGTGAACCGGTACCAGTAGACGCGCGCGGGGGCGAGCCCGCCGACCAGGACGCGCGCCGTCCAGTCCGAATCGCTCGAAACCGGCGCCTCGGTCTGCGCGACGACCCGCCGGAAGGCCTCGTCCTCGGCGACCTCGACGGTCAGGATCCGGCGTGCGCCGTCGGCGTAGGGCCGTCTCGTCCAGAGGATGACGCTCTGCGCGTCGGGATCGCCCGACGCCACCCCCTGCGGAAAGAGATCGCGCCGCTCGCGCCAGCGCACGCCCGAACGGCAGGCCGCTCCGGCCCACGCGAACGAAGCGCCCATGGCCGCGGCGGCTTGGAGGAGGGATCGCCGGCTGATCGTCTTCATCTCACCCCGTCCTGGAAGCGATGGATCGCATCAGATACGGATGGCCCGGCGCTTCGTTGCGTCGAATCGCCGATGCGAACGGGCTGCGCGTTCGGCCGGGTGCCCGAGACGACGAGGAGTGTTCCTCCCTGGCCGGACCGGGTGAAGGGCGAAACGGGCGCCGCGCGGGACCGAGCCGGCGAGGGGTGCCGTGAATCGGCAGCGGGTCCCGATCGTCCGGGTCGACGCAGCCGGGAAGCTCAGCGGCGGCGATCGGTCGAGACCGGATCGTCGGCGCGCACGGGATCTTCGGCGACGCCTGGACGGGTCGACTCGTCGGGCTCCTCCGGCTCGACCGTGACTCGGCCGGTGGCGAACGCCTCGCCCTCCTCCGGCGTGGCGTCGGGCGCGCCGCGGGTCAGCCAGTCGTCGAGGGTGGCGCCGGCCAGGGCCTCGGCGCGGGCGCCGGCCAGGCGGGCGCGCAGGCGCGGCAGGAGCGGCTCGGGCTCGTCCGGGTCCGGCTCCGGGCGCAGCGGCTCGAAGGCGGAGAAGATCGAGTCGAGGCGGATCCGCCCGGGCGCGAGCGCCAGGCGCCACTGACCCGAAGGCGACATCGGCGCCTCGAGCAGACCGCGCGTGGTCAGCGGCTCGAGGTGGCCGCGGACCGCGCTCGGCGCGATGCCGGCGATGTCGGCGAGCTCCTCGGAGGTGGCCGACGGGCGGCCCGGCCGCCCCAGCAATTCGAGCGCGGCGAGAGCGATCCACGGGTCGGGGCGGCGGCCGTCGCCGCCGGCGCGCGGCGCGGCGCCGCCGGCGCTCGCGGCGACCTCCGCGCCGTAGAGCAGGATCCACCAGGCGAGCTGGATCGACAGCACGAAGAACAGGACGATCGCGAAGGTGCCGTAGACCGCCCGCTGGATCGCGGTGAACGAGGCGACGTAGAGCTCGAAACCCGACTTGAGCAGCTCGATCAGGAAGGTGGCGATCAGGCTGCCGGCGGCGGCGTGGCGGAAGCGGATGCGGCCGACCGCGGCGCGCCAGTAGAGCATCGCCAGGCCGACGAAGGTCACCAGGGTCGGCAGGATCCGCAACAGCGTCGATTCGCGGAACCAGCCGCTCCGAAGAGCTCCCGACTGAGTGAGGAAGAGCAGCCCCGCGTAGGCCGAGCCGATCAGCACCGGCCCCCAGAAGGCGAGCAGCGTGAATGTGACGATGCGCCGACCGAGCGCGGGCGGCGCGCTGACGCCGAAGATCGAGAACAGCGTCTCCTGCACCGAGAAGAAGGTGGCGAGCGACGTCACCAGGAAACCGATCAGCGCCAGACCCGACACCGACTCGGCCTGCGCGACGAAGCTCTGGAGCGCCTCGACGACCGAATCCTCGCGGTAGGGGAGCAGCTGCGCGATCAGCCGCAGCGTCTGGCCGTCGTCCTCGCGCAACGCCTGGGCGACGAAGATCGACACCACCGCGAGCAGCGGCACGATCGAGACCAGCGTGGCATAGGCGAGCGCCGAAGCGCGGCGGCCGATGCCGTCGCGATGGGCGCGCGCCGCGGCGCGGCCGAGGACGGCGGCCGCCCGCCGCGCGCGCGCGGCCGTCACCATGGTTCGGTCTGGCCTCCGAACGGGAGCTCGGGTCGCGGCCAGCCGAGCTCGACCAGTGCGGCCGCGAGCGCATTGCGCGCCGGGTCCTCGCCGTGGTTGAGGAAGCAGCGCTGCGGCGGCCCCGGCAGCGCGCGGCACCAGCGCACGAGCTCGTCGGCGTCGGCGTGCGCCGAGAGCCCGCCGATCTGACGGATCTCGGCGCGCGCCTCGACGCGGCGGCCGTGAATCGAGATGCGCTGCGCGCCGTCGACCAGCGCGCGGCCGCGGGTGCCCGCGGCCTGGTAGCCGACGAACAGCACGGTGTGGCGCGGGTCGGGGAGCCGTTGGAGGAGGTGGTGGACGATGCGTCCGCCGTTGGCCATGCCGCTCGAGGCGACGATCACCGCCGGCTCGGAGCGCTCGTTGAGCGCCTTCGACTCCGCGACCGTCTGACAGCGGCGGAAGCGGCCGGCGGCGAGCGGGTTGCTGCCGTTGGCGATGCGGTGGTTCAGATCCTCGTCGAACTCGGGGCTAGCCTGGCGGTAGATCTCGGTGGCGCGGATCGCCATCGGGCTGTCGAGGAAGACCACGTCGGGATCGAGGCGTCCGCGATCGACGAGCTCGGAGAGATGGTAGAGCAGGTCCTGCGTGCGGCCGAGCGCAAAGGCCGGAATCATCACCGAGCCACCGCGCGCGAAGGTCCGCGCGATCGTCTCGTCGAGCGCGTCGACCGGGTCGCCCTCCTCGTGGTTGCGATCGCCGTACGTCGACTCGAGCAGCAACGTGTCGGGCGCCTGCTCCGGCGGCTCGGGGTCGTGGAGGATCGGCACGCCGTAGCGGCCGACGTCCCCCGAGAAGAGCCAGCGCCGCCGCCGGCCGTCGGCGCCCTTGCCCTCGATCTCGATCGAGGCGGCGCCGAGCAGGTGGCCCGCGCGCCAGAAACGCGCGCGCACGCCCGGCAGCGGCTCGAAGCTTTCGTGGAAGCGCACCGGCTCGAGGCGTTCGAGCGCGGCGTCGGCGTCCTTCGTGTCGTAGAGCGGCTTCGGGTCGGCGTGCCGGCTGTAGCCCTTCTTGCGGGCGTAGCGGGCTTCCTCTTCCTGGATCTTGGCGGCGTCCTCGAGCACCAGCCGGGTGAGCGGCCGGCTGGCGCGGGTGCACCAGATCGGGCCGCGGAAGCCGCGCGCGACGAGGCGTGGCAGCAGCCCGGAGTGGTCGAGGTGGGCGTGGGTCAGCAGGACGGCGTCGATGGCGCCGGGGTCGTAGGGGAACGGCCGCCAGTTGCGCGCCTCGAGCTCCTCGCCACCCTGGAACATGCCGCAGTCGACGAGCAGCGCCCGGTCGCCGAATTCGAGCCGGGTCGAGCTCCCCGTCACGGTGCCGCAGGCACCTTCGAACGTCACCCGGGCCATGCGGAGCGCCTCCTCTCGGCAGTGTAACAGAGCGATTCCGGCGTTCCTGGCGCATGGAGCGCGCGCGGAGGTAGGATCGGCACGCAGCCCGCGAGCGCGGGCGAGGAGGTCGAGATGGCGAACGAAAAAGTGGTCGATCGCGCGCGCGAAGTGGCGAGCGACGCCGCCCAGGGAGCTCGAGAGGTCATCGAGGAGGGTCTGGACGCGGCGCGCGACCGTTTCGAGGAGGCGGCCGAGGATCTGTCGCGCTCGGCGCGTCGTACCCAGCGCGAGATGCGGCGCCGCGCGGAGCGTTTCGGCGAAGCGGCGCGCGAGCGTTACGACCAGGCGGTGACGGGCATTCGGCACGGCTATCAGCGGGTGCGCCAGGACGCGAGCCACGTCGCCGACGAGGTCACCGTGTACGTGCGCGACAACCCGGGCAAGTCGCTGCTGATCGCGGCCGGAGTCGGATTCGCCCTGGGGCTGCTGCTGCGCGGCCGTCGTCGCGACGACTGAGCGGAGGCTGATCCGACGTGGAGCGGGAAGTCGACCCCGAGCTGGCCGAGAGCATCGAGCGTTCCGACGAGCGCTCGCTCGCCGACGAGCTGCTCGACGACCTGATGCCGCCCGAGCTCGACTGGCGCGGTGTCGTGCGCCGTCATCCGATCCCGGCGGTGCTGGTGGCCGCCGCGGCCGGCTACTGGCTCGGCCGCAGCCGGCGCAGCCAGGCGCTGGTCGATGCCCTGACCGGCGCGCTGGCGGCGACCGTGGTCGCCCGGGTGGGCTCGCTCGACGCCGCCGATTTCGAGGATTTCGACGCCGAGGACGAGGACGAGGTCTTCGGTGGCTACGAGGATCCGTACGGCCGGCACGGCTGAGCCGAGCCCTTGCCCGCGCTGCTCCACGTCTCCGACGTCCACTTCGGTCCCAAGCATCTGCCGGCGGCGGCCGCGGCGGTGACCCGGCTGGTCGCCGACGCGCGGCCGGACGCGGTCGTCGTCTCCGGCGACCTGACCCAGCGCGCCAAGCCGGCGCAGTTCCGCGCCGCGCGCGCCTGGCTCGAGGCGCTCGCCGCGCCGGTCGTCTTCACCCCTGGCAATCACGACGTCCCGCTCTGGCGTGCCTGGGAGCGCCTGTTCGCGCCGTTCGGCGCCTGGCGCCGCTGGTTCTGGCCCGAGCTCGACCGCGACCACACGGGGGCGGGCCTCGCGCTGGTCGCGGTCAACACCGCCCACGCCTGGACCACCAAGCACGGCCGCGTGCGCGCGGCCGACCTCGGCGCCGCGCGGGATCGACTGGAACGGGCGCCGGCCGCCGCGACGCGCATCCTGGTCGCCCACCATCCGCTGGCGGCAGGCCCCGAGCTCGGCGACGAGCCGGTCGCACGCCGCGGCCGGCGCCTGCTCGAGGCCGCGGCCGCAGCGGGGGCCGAGCTGGTGCTCTCCGGCCACCTCCACCGCTCGTTCGCGATCCCGGCGGAGCGCGAGCTGGGAGTGGCCGGACCGCTGGTGGTTCACTGTGGTACCACGACGTCGACCCGCGGCCGCGGCGAGGAGGCCGGGCGCAACAGCCTGCACTGGATCGAAATCGACGAGCGGCGGATCGGCATCGAGCGGCGGCTGTTCGACGCCGGCGCGGAGCGCTTCGTGACGACCGCGACGTTCGAACGCGCGCGCCGTCCGGCGCCGGCCGGCCGGGATATCATCCGCCGGTCATGACTCGGCTCGCCGCCTGGGCGGCGATTCCGATCGCCGCTGGGGCGGCGAATCCGGAGGAGAAGCGATGAGGCGGCTCGACGCGGGCGACCAGCTCGGACGCTACAAGATCCTCAAGCGCCTGGGCGCCGGCGCGATGGGCGAGGTCTACCTCGCCGAGGACCCGCAGATCGGCCGCCAGATCGCGCTCAAGACCGTCCGGGTCGAAGAGGGACGGGCCAACGAGGTCGAGGAGCGCAAGCTCCGCCTGCTGCGCGAGGCGCGCGCCGCCGGACGCCTGCTGCACCCGAACATCATCGCGCTGTTCGACGCCGGCGAGGACCAGGGGGTCCTCTATCTCGCCTTCGAATTCGTCGAGGGCAGCGACCTCGCCGACCGCGTCGCCGACGGCCCGCAGCTGTCGCTCGGCGAGACGCTGGCGATCGTGCGCCAGGCCGCCGACGGCCTCGACTACG
Organism: Acidobacteriota bacterium; assembly: GCA_045862895.1. Lineage (GTDB taxonomy): Bacteria > Acidobacteriota > Thermoanaerobaculia > Multivoradales > JAGPDF01 > JACTMI01. Next base: position 182,576 of record BTUO01000010.1, on the reverse strand, counting down.
CGCATCGCCAGGGCGTCGTCCACCGCGACATCAAGCCGAGCAACGTGATGATCACCGCCGACGGGCGGGTCAAGATCGCCGACTTCGGCATCGCGCGCGTCGCCGACCAGACCTCCGATCTGACCATGACCGGCTCGGTGGTCGGCAGCCCGCACTACATGTCGCCGGAGCAGATCAAGGGCGAGCCGCTCGACGGCCGCACCGACATCTTCTCGCTCGGCGTGCTGCTCTACGAGATCCTCTGCCGCAAGCGCCCGTTCGAGGGCGAGACGCTGACCACGCTGGTCTACCAGATCCTCAATCAGGAGCCGACCTCGCTGACGATGCGGCGGCCGGACCTGCCGCCGCGACTGCAACAGCTGGTCGAGCGCATGCTGCACAAGGACCGCGACCAGCGCTTCGCCTCGGCCGCCGAGGTCGCGCGCGAGATCGCGATCTGCGAGCAGGAGCTCGCGCCCGGCGTCCTGGCCGGCGCGGCGCGCCCCGAAGAGTCGCCGTCGGACGCGACGGTGCGGATGGCCGATCGGCCGCGGCCGACGCCGCCGCCGCCGCCGGCCGGCGCCGCGCCGCCGCCGCCCCCCGCGGCGCGCCCGGCCGCCGCCGTGGCCGCGCCGTCGGCCGGCGCGGCGCCCAAGTCGAAGCTGGCGATCGTCCTGGTGGTCGTGGTGGTCGTGCTCGGCGGTCTGGTCGGCATCGGCCTGGCCGCGCGCAAGTTCGTCGCCAACCGGCTGGCGAAGGCGAAGCTGACGCAGACGGCATCGACCGAACCGGCGGCGACGAACGCGCAGCCGGCGAATCCCGCGCCGGTCGCGCCCAAGCCGACGCCGGTCGCGACGAATCCCGATCCGTCGCCCGCGCCGGTCTCGCCGTCGCCCGCGCCGGTGACGACCCCCGACCCCGCGCCGCTCGAGCCGGGCCAGCGCGCCACGGTGGAGCAGGAGCCGGCGCCGAAGCCGGCCCCGGCGGAGCCGGCGCCGCGCCCGGTCGAGCCGCGCCCGACGCCGAAACCGGTGACGCCGGCGCCACGCCCGGCCGAGCCCGAGCCCGAACCTGAACCGGCGCCGCGCCCCGCGCCCGAGCGCCCGCGCGAGCCCTCCCGCGAGGAGCTGATCTCGCGCATCCCGGTGCAACGCGAGATGTCGACCGGGATGACCCTGTCGTTCGACGTCCAGCCCAAGGACGCCGCCGAGAACGTCGTCGTCCGGCTCGACCGCATCGTCATCGGCCGCGCCGCCGACTGGAACGCCAAGAAGCGCGACGGCCGCGCCTACGGCGTGCCCGAGCCGGGCCTGCACATCCTGACCTTCCTGCTCGACGGCTCCGAGATCTACCGGATCCGGATCGACGCCCAGCCCGGCGGTCCGAACCCGACCACCGTGTCGGTCAGCTTCCCGCAAGCCGGCGGTCGCCGGCCGCGGCGCAATTGAGCGCGGGTCTCTCGCGAGCCTCCGCGGCGCGACCGCCGGCGCTCGCCGGCGAGATCGCGCTTCGCCGCCTCGCCAACGGCCTCGAGCTCGCGACGATCGTCAACCGCCAGGCGCCGATCGTCTCCTCCGCGATCTTCTTCAAGGTCGGCGCCCGCGACGAGCCGCCCGGCCGCGGCGGGCTCGCGCACTTCCTCGAGCACCTGATGTTCAAGGGCTCGGAGCGGTTCGGGCCGGGCGAAATCGACCGCCGGACCCAGGCGCTCGGCGGCACCAACAACGCCTTCACCAGCCACGACGTCACCGCCTTCTGGTTCTCCTTCGCCGCCGACCGCTGGACCGAGGCGCTCGACATCGAGGCCGACCGGATGCGCGGCCTGCGGCTGGATCCGGCGGAAGTCGACGCCGAGCGCCGGGTGATCGTCGAGGAGATCGCGATGTACCGCGACGATCCGTGGGACGCGCTCGAGCTCGACGTCGAGGCGGCGCTCCACTCGGGGCATCCGTACGCCTTGCCGGTCCTCGGCAGCGAGCGAGAGCTCGCGGAGGAGTCGCCCGAGGTGCTGCGCGACTTCCACCGGCGCTGGTACGTGCCGGGCAACGCCGTCCTGGTGGTGGCCGGCGACCTCGGGCCCGAGGTGGTCGAGACGGTCGAGGCGACGATGGGCGGTCTCGAGGGAGCGGCGCCCCTGCGACCCGCGCTGGTAGCTTCGACGACGCCGGCGGGCGAGGTCCGCATCGAGCGTCGCCACGGCGAGGTCCCGCGCCTGCTGATCGCGCTGCCGGCGCCGCCGCCGGATCACCCGGAGCACGGGCCCCTGCGCCTCGCCGCGACGCTGCTCGCCGGCGGCCGGGCGAGCCGACTCCAGCGCCGGCTGGTCGACGAGGGTGAGCTCTGCCTCTCCGTGACAGCCGCCGTCTCGGACGAGCAGCTCGGCGCGAGTTTCTCGGTCGCCGCCGAGCTGCTGCCCGGCTCGGCGCCGGCGGACGTCGAGGCGATCGTGCGCGAGGAGCTCGCCGCGCTGGCCGCGGTGCCTCCGGGCGAGGCCGAGATGGAGCGGGCACGCCAGGTCTTCCTCGCCGACTGGGCCTACGAACAGGAGCGGATCCACCAGCAGGCGGTGGTCGCGGGCCTGGCGCTGGCGCTCTTCGACCCCGGCCAGCCGGCGCGCCTGCTCGACTCGGCACTCGCCTGCGCGCCGGCCGAGCTGGCCGCGATCGCGGCGCGCCGCCTCGAACCCGCCGCCGGCTCGGTCGTCGGCGTCTCGCGGCCCGAATCGTGAGCGCGTCCCCCGCCCGCGACGGCGCCGCCGCGAGCTCGCCCTGGCGGATCCGGCGGATGCCGGGGGCGCCGCTGATCGCGATCCGCGTCGCGCTCGCCGGAGGTGCCCGCGGCGAGCCGGCCCCGGGCGTGGCGCTGATCACCGGACGCGGACTGGCCGAGGGGAGCCGGCGGCGCGACTACCGCGCGCTGGCCGAGTCGGCGGAGCGGCGCGGCCTGTCGGCCAACGCTTTCGGCGCGTTCGAGTGGATCGGCGTCGCCGTCGACGGCCTGGCGTCGGCGTGGGAGGAGGCGCTCGAGCTCGCCGCCGAGCTCGCGCTCGAGCCGGCGTTCCCGCGAGCCCGGGTGCGGCTGCTCGCTCGGCAAGCCGCGGGCGAGCTCGAGGCAGAGGCCGACGACGGCGCGACGGTGGCGGGCCGCGCCTTCGCGCGGCGGCTCTACGGCGACCATCCGAAGGGCCGCCCGCTCCAGGGCGACGTCGCCAGCCTGGCGCGGATCGATCCGGCGGATTGTGCCCGGTTCCACGCGGCGTCGCTGGCTGCCGGCGGCTGCGTGGCGGTGGCGGGCACGATCGACGAGGAGGCGGTGAGGTCGCGCGTCGAGCGTCTCTTCGCGGGTCTGCCGGTGCCCCGCGTGGCGAGCTCGCCGGTGGCGCCGCCCGCCGCCTCGGCCGGGCGGGTCGAGGTGACCACCCGCGCCCGCGACCAGGCGCACCTCTACGTCGGTCAGCTCTCGGTCGCTCGTGCGCACCCGGACTGCGCGGCGCTCGAAATCGCCGCGGTGGCGCTCGGCGCCGGAGCGGGGCTGTCGGGGCGCGTCCCGAACCGGGTGCGGGACCGCGACGGGCTCGCCTACGACGCTTCGGCTGACGCGATCGCCGGCGCCGGACTCGATGCCGGCCGGATCGTGGCCTACGCCGGCACCTCGCCGGCGACGCTGGCCCGCGCCGAGCGGGCGATCCTCGAGGAGCTCCGGCGACTGCGCGACGAGGGGCTCGCCGACGCCGAGATCGAGGAGGCCCGCTCCTACCTCGCCGGACGCGAGCCGTTCCGGCGGGAGTCGGCCCGGCAGTGGGCCGACCTGGCGGCGGCCGGGGCGATCGAAGGGCTGCCGTTCGAGGACGAGGAGTGGTCGCGGCGCCGGATCGTCGAGCCGACCGCGGCCGAGGTCCGGGGTGCGTTGGGCCGGCATCTCGACCCGGATCGCCTCGCGGTCGCGGTCGGCCGCCCCGGTCGCTGACCCCCGGTCCGGCGGCGCGATCTTCCCCGCCGGATCGCCGATCCGGCGGATTGGATCGAGGCCCGTCCGGGTCCCCGCCTCGACGGAGCAACTCTCGATTTTTCAGTGAGTTGACCATTCCGCCCCACGCCGTTGCCGATTGGCAGCGCGCTTGCTACTGTTCGTCCCTCAGTACGCCACATTTCTGTTCCATCCGCTGGCCCCGGTGGGCCGCGGCTTTTCCCGAAGGAGGTCGTAATGAAGAAAGTTTGGTTGATGAGGACGGTCGCCGCGGCGCTCGCGCTCGTGGTCGCCGTCCCGCCGGCGACGGCGCAGACGTCGACCGGTCAGATCCGCGTGATCGTGACCGACGCCGACGGCGGTGCGCTGCCGGGCGTGACGGTGGCGGCCGAAACGGTCGACTCCGTCGTCAAGCGTTCCGCGACGACCGGCCAGAACGGCGAGGCGCTGCTGCCCGCCCTCGAGCCGTCGCCCAACTACGTCGTGACCTCGACGCTCGCCGGCTTCAACGGCGCGCGCAACGAGAACGTGCTGGTCACTTCCGGCCAGACCGCGACGATCCGCGTCACGCTGCAGCTCGCCGAAGTCACGGAAGAGCTGACCGTGGTCGCCGAGACGCCGCTGGTCGACGTCAACAGCGCGATCACCGGCCAGGACATCACCCTGGAGCTCACCGAGGCGCTGCCCACCGGCCGCTCCTACCAGAGCTACCTGCAGCTGGTGCCCGGCGTCTCGCCGGACAACGGCGGCGGCAACCCGGCGGCGCGTTCCGGCCTCAACTACGCCGACATCAACGGCACCCTCGGCACCTCGGCCGACAACGTCTACTACATCGAGGGGATCAACGTCACCGACGGCGTCACCGGCACCTTCGGCGCCAACATGAACACCGAGATCATCCAGGAGCAGAAGGTCCTGACCGGCGGCATCCCGGCCGAGTTCGTGGGCGCCCCGGGCCTGGTCTCGAGCGTCATCACCAAGTCGGGCGGCGCCAGCTTCTCGGGTTCGGTCCGCTACGACCGCGAGGACGACAGCCTGGTCGCCGACAACGAGAATTCGCCGGACGCCGCGTTCCAGCGCGACGACCTGGCGCTGACCCTCTCGGGTCCGATCGTGCGGGGCGACAAGGCCTGGTTCTTCGGCAGCTACCGCGAGGTCAACCGCGAGGACGACATCACCACGCTCGACACCGGCGCCTTCCTGCGCACGGTCGAGCGCGAAGACCAGCAGGCCTTCCTGAAGGCGTCGTGGGCGATCACCGATGCCCACACCCTCCAGGCGACCTACCTCGACGACCCGACGACGATCAGTGGCTCGACCTCCCGTACCGTGGTCGCCAACCGCGACCGCGCCCAGGAGCAGGGCGGCGACCGTTACATCGCCAACTACACCGGCATCCTCGGACCGACCGTGCTCTCGCTCGGCATCGGCGAGCACAACGGCGAGGTCTCGAGCTTCGCCGCCAACCGGACCTCGCTCAACACGATCATCTTCCGCCGCTCCGACGGCTCGACCCTCGCCCAGCAGCAGCTCGGCGGCGCCGGCAGCGACCTGATCTCCGAGCGTGACACCGAGTTCTACAAGGGCGACCTCGAGTGGTTCCTGGCCACCGGCGCGGGCGACCACACCATCAAGTTCGGCCTCGACTACCAGGAGCACATCAACATCCGCGACACCGTGTTCACGGGCGACGGATCGCAGTACCGCGGCTCGCTGAACGGCCCGTCGCTCGCCGGCATCTCGGCCGCCGAGCTCGCGGCGCTGGCAGGCACCGGCGGGCTGACGAACAGCTTCTTCAACGTCAACAACACCAGCGACTTCAACGGCTTCATGAACACCGTCAACGCGAGCTCGAACCGCCAGTCGTTCTACGACGCGTTCGACACCAATCACGACGGCACCATCACCCAGACCGAGCTCGGCAACGCGCTGCGCTTCGACACCCCGAATGCTCTGGGCGGCGTCTTCTACGACCGCAGCACCCAGGTCACCGGCGGCATCCAGGAGACTCGGTCCGAGGGCACCTCGCTCTACCTGCAGGACCAGTTCCGCCTCTCGAACTGGACCTTCAACGTCGGCGTCCGCGCCGAGGAGTGGGTCCACGTCGCGACCACCGGCGAAGAGGTCTTCACGTTCGACTGGGAGTACGCGCCGCGCATCTCGGCGGCGTGGGACATTCGCGGTGACGGCCGCCAGAAGCTCTCGGGCTTCTACGGTCGCTACTACGACCCGATCCGCAACAACCTGACCAACTTCGCCGGCACGCTGTCGGGCTCGGTGACCGAGGAGCAGGTGTTCGCCAACGGCCAGTGGGTCACCTACCGGACGCGCGGCGGCCCGGTGGTGCTCGACGCGACCTTCGCGCCGACCACCGAGACCCCCTACACCGACGAGATCCTGCTGACCTACCAGCGCGACCTCGGCGGCAACATGGCGGCGGAGTTCAACGTCTTCCGTCGCGAGACCGGCGACATCATCGAGGACTACGATCTCTGCCTGTACGCCGGCGAGTGCTACAGCGGCGATCCGAACGCTCCGGGCGCGCTCTTCCTCGGCCCCGAGTACTTCGGCTACAGCGAGATCCCGACCGGCATCAACTTCTTCATCGCGACCCTCGAGGGCGGCGAGCGGACGTTGAACGGAGCCGAGCTGGTGCTGCGCAAGCGCCTGTCGAACAAGTGGCAGGGGCTGTTCTCCTACACCTACTCGGACGCCGAGGGGAACACGAACTCGGACTCCAACGCCGACTTCGCCGGTGACGTGCTGTTCCTCGATCCGCGGGCGCCCAACATCGAAGGCAATCAGCCTGGCTCGATCGAGCACCTGCTGAAGCTCCAGGGCAGCTACCATTTCGACTTCGGCCTCGTGCTGGGCGGCGCCTACCGCTGGAACTCGGGCGCCATCCAGAACCGGACGTTCCTCGCCTTCAGCCGGCACCTGCCGGTCGGCGGTGGTCCGGGCAACTTCGAGTACAACGGGGCGATCGACACCTTCGCCGGCTGGGCTGAGCCGGGGACGGTCGGTGGAGTCGAGAACCCGTCCTACGGCGTGCTCGATATCTCGGCCAACTACAACCACCAGTTCGGACCGGTGGGCAGCGAGTTCTTCGTCTCGATCTTCAACGCGCTCGACGACCAGAGCACGCGGCGGACGCAGGACCTCGCCTCGGCGTCTCCGGCCTTCGGCGAGGCCGTCGACTGGGTTCCGCCGCGGTCGATCAGCCTCGGCGTGCGCCTGTCGTTCGGTCGCTGAAGCTCGCCCGAGCTTCCGCGTCCGGGAAAGGGGCCCTTCGGGGCCCCTTTTTTCTTGTTTCCGCCACGAAGTGCGGAACCGGGCGGGCTCCCGCCGAGTCGGGAGGAAGCGATCCGTCGGAGCCCTTCCGCGACTCCGGGAGCCACCGAGGGCGCTCCCTTCGACCGCCGGGTTTCAGCCGCCGCCGGGTACGACCAGGCGCAGGCCGGCGAAGCGGCGATAGTCGCGATCGAAAGAGGCGACGACGGCTCCGTGCTCGAGGGCGAGGGCGGCGACGTGCGCGTCGACGGTCAGATTCCCCGCGGTTCCCGCTTCCTCGAGGAGCTCCCGCAGAATCCTCCAGTGACCGGCCGTCGGGGCGAGGGCGTGAACTCCGGGTAGCGCCAGCCACTCGTCGACGTAGGAGATGGCGTCCGCCGCCGCCATCGGGCGCCTCAGCACACCGGCCCGGGTGGTGAGACGGAGGAAGCCGAGCAGGACGATCCACGGCAGTCCGATGGCCCGATCGCCGGAGAGCTCCTGCTCCAGCCATTTCCGGGCGGTCTCGTGATGAGGCGAGTCCTCGTCGACGGCATAGAGAAGGACGTTCAGGTCGACGCAGATCACTTGCGCAGCTCGAGCTTGCGCAGGACCTCCGCGTCCTCCAGCGCCGCCGCGACGTCCAGGGCCTTGGTCAGGTCGACGCCGGGCAGCGGGCCGCCGAGGCGGCGCGTCCGCAAGCGATAGCGGCTGCGCCTCGGAGCCGCTTCGAGTCCTCGTACGAGGGCGTCCTCCATGACGGCCCGCAGCGGGCGGCCGGTGCGCGTGGCCTCCTGCTTGAGCTTGCGGACGAGCGCGTCCGAGAGCGTCACCGTGGTCCTCATGGGCGCATCATAGCAGCTGGCTGATCGGCATCATCGCAGCAAGGCGGATTCGGCCGCGGGGCGGCCTCGGGAGGTGCCAGCCTCGTGGGATCCTCCGCTCCGGAAAGCTGCCGGTTTCAGGGGCAGGTCGGCGGGTCGGTGACCGCGGACCAGTCGCAGGCGTCGCCCGACTCGAAGCCGTCGGCGAACAGAGCGACGAAGACGGCGCCGGACATCGGCGGCTCGTGGGCGATGCAGAAGTAGCCCCAGGCGCCGGCTTCCGGGAAGGTCACCTCGACCGGCGTCGAGCCGGACAGGACCGTCGGTATCGGGTTGCCGGGCTGCGGTGGGCCGCCCTTGTGGAGGCCACCCTTGAGCGGGTGCGAGCCGAAGTTCCCGCTCCAGGTGACCGTCTGCCCGGCCTCGATCGCGACGCAGGGCGGCTGGTAGGCCGCGGTGGGGAAGACGATCACCCGCTCTTCGGCGGGGACGTCGATCCAGCGCACGGCGTCCTCGAAACGGCAGATGTTGATCACCTGCGCGGCCGCGGGGGCGGCGGCCGCGAGCGCCAGCAGCGCGGCGAAGCGGAGCGGATGCCTCGGCTTCAGACGGTGACCCGGTCGTCCTTGACGCCGGCGAAGATGCGCCAGGTCGTCACCTTCTCGTCGATCTCGCGCAGCCGCTTGGCGACCAGCCGGCAGAGCAGCTTCAGGAACTCGAGCGAGGCCTCCGGGTCGAGCGCCAGCATCTCCTGGATCGTCCCCTGGTCGAGCGAAAGCACGGTCACCGGGCCGTCGTGGGCGCGGGCGTCGGCCGAGCGCGGCTCGCCGTCGATCAGCGACATCTCGCCGAAGAAGTCGCCGCGCTCGAGGATCGCGAGCGCCTCCTCGCCGGCGCCCGGGATGTACTTCGAGATCAGCACCTTGCCCTCGAGCACGACGTACATCTCGTGGCCTTCGTCGCCCTCCTCGAACAAGGAGCTGCCGGCCTCGAAGCGCAGCTCCCGCGAGAAGTTGGCGAGGGTGGTCAGCTCCTTGCCCGAGAGCCCCTGCTCGCGCAGCATCTGGAGCTTGTCCTCGCTCGGCACCTCGATCGGACCGGTGACGGTCTCGCGCGCGCGCCGCAGGCGCAGGAAGTTCTCCGGCTGCTTGTCGGTGGTGAAGAAGGTCTTGAGCTGCTCGTTGGTCGAGCGCAACTTGCCCGCGAGCGAGTGCCAGAGCCCCCAGTAGATCTGGACGCCGTATTCGGCCCACTGCTGACTCTGGGCGACGAGGGTCTCGCCGTCGAAGCGCAGCACGCGCGCGGCACGGGTCACCAGCGCGTCGCCCGAGCGCGGTCCGGAGGCGACGAAGGAGACCTCGCCGAACACCGATCCGGCCTTGAGCACCGCCAGCGAGAACGTGCCGTACGGGGTCGGGCGCTGGATCGAGATCTCGCCGTCCTCCAGCAGGTAGAAGTCGAGCCCGGTCGAGCCGATCGCGAAGACCTGGCGACCGGCGGGGAGCAGCTCCTCGACCACGGTCGAGGAGAGCTTGAAGATCTGCTCGTCGGTCAGGTGCGCCCAGGTCTCGCAGCGGCGCAGCCGGCCGGCGATCGACAGGCGCCCCTGCACGGTTTCGGGCGCCGGAGTCGGACCGCCCTCGACCAATCCCTCGGCGCTGCGGAAGCGCTCGCGCCGCCACTGCAGGCGGTCGAAGGCGATGTGCAGCAGCTCCTCGCGCTCGCGCAGCAGGGCGCTGACCTGGGGGCCCTGCCAGCCGAGCAGGTGGCGCAGCGTCCGGATCCGGCGGCGCAGCCGGATCGCGCGCTCCTCCTCGGTCGAGGGCAGCAGCAGGAAGGCGTCGATGGTCGCCGCCATCGAGTCGCCGTACTGGCGGCGTTCGTACTCGACCTGGCCCAGCAGCTCGGCCGCCTCGCGATCGAACGGGTTGAAGCGCAGCGCCTTGCGCAGCTGTTCGGCGGCGGCGTCGTAGTCCTGGAGGTGGAAGTGGATGCGACCGGCGAGCTTGAAGGCGGCCGGCGAGATCGGGTCCTTGACGCGGGCGATCTCGAGGCACTCGAGGGCGCGGTACTCCTCGCCCTTCTCGGCGTAGAGCCAGGCCAGCCCGACGAAGTGGGCGGCGTCGATCGCCGAGCGGCGCAGCTCGTCGCGCACGGCGTCGACCGGGTCCTTGTCGGCGGTCCGGCTCTGGGCGCGCTTGAGCTTGCGCAGGCGGGCGACGGCGAGGCGCAGGCCCAGATCCTGGGGCTCCAGGCGGAGGGCGAGCTGGAACAGCTCGATCGCCTCGTCGTAGCGCTTGCGGTCCGCGAAGCGACGGGCGAGCTGGACGAGCTCGTTCAGGTCGGGCGAGCCGGTGATCGGCGGACCGTCCATCGGCGGGTCGGGCATCGCGGGCTCCGCTGCCACTCCTCCAAGTCGTTGCGGCAGTGTAGCATGGGGCGTAGATGGTCGAGGGATCTCCGGACGTCGAGGCGTACGCCGCCAAGGGACTGCAGCTCTGTCGCGAGGGCGACTGGGATCGCGGTCTCCAGCTGCTTTCGGCCGCCGCCGAGGCCAAGGGCGCCAGGGAGCTGCCCGGGGTCGTCTACGCCTACCTCGGCTACGGCGCCGCGAAGTACCAGCGGCGGACCCGGGACGGTCTCAAGCTCTGCGAGCACGCGGTCAAGATCCAGTACTACGAGCCGGAAAACCACCTCCAGCTGGCGCGCGTGCAGTTGCTGATGGGGGATCGCAAGGGCGCGGTCGGATCCATCGCGCGCGGTCTCAAGCTCGACCCCAATCACCGCGAGCTGAAGGACCTCCGGTTCGAGATCGGCGTGCGCAAGCGGCCGGTGCTGCCGTTCCTCGACCGCAAGAACCCGCTGAACGTCCTGCTCGGCCAGCTTCGCTCGCTCCTGAAGCGCCGCGACGACTGAGCCGCGCCGCCGGGGTCAGCCGAAGCGGCCGGTGATGTAGTCCTCGGTCTGGCTCTTGATCGGATTGAGGAACAGCCGCTCGGTCGGTCCGTACTCCACCAGCTCCCCGAGATAGAGGAACGCGGTCAGGTCGGAGACCCGCGAGGCCTGTTGCATGTTGTGGGTGACGATGACCTGGGTGTAGTCCTTCTTGAGGTCGGCCATCAGCTCCTCGATCTTGGCGGTGGCGATCGGGTCGAGCGCCGAGCACGGCTCGTCGAGCAGGATGACCTCGGGTTCGACCGCGATCGCCCGCGCGATGCACAGGCGCTGCTGCTGGCCGCCGGACATGCCGAGCGCGCTCTCCTCGAGGCGGTCCTTGACCTCGTCCCAGAGCGCCGCGCCGCGCAGGCTCTTCTCGACCACCTCGTCGAGCACGCTGCGCTTGTTGATCCCCTGGATGCGCAGACCATAGGCGACGTTCTCGTAGATCGACTTCGGGAACGGGTTCGACTTCTGGAAGACCATGCCGATGCGCTTGCGCAGCGCGTTGATCTCGACCTTGGGATCGAAGACGTCGCGCCCCTCGAACCGGATCTGGCCCTCGGTGCGCACGCCGTCGATCAGGTCGTTGAGCCGATTGATCGAGCGCAGCAGCGTCGACTTGCCGCAGCCCGACGGGCCGATGAAGGCGGTGATCTGCTTCTTGGGGATGCGCAGCGAGATGTCGTTCAGCGCCTGCTTGGTTCCGTACCAGAGGCTCAGGCGGTCGATCTCGAGGATCGGGTCGGCGATCTCGGGGTGGAGTGCCGGGTCGCCGGTCGGCGCGGAGGCCGTCCGGGCGGCGTCGGCGGAAGTCGGAGGCGCGTCGGGGCCGATGGCGGCCATCGGGGTCTCCTTGGTTCGGTTCGCCGGGGTCTCGGTGGACGTCGCGATCATGACAGAGCTCCGCGTCGGCCGCGACCGGCTCAGACCGCGCTGCCGGCGTAGCGGCGGCGCAACCGGTTGCGGATGGCGATGGCGACCAGGTTCATGGCGGTGACGACGACGATCAGCAACAGAGCCGTGGCGAAGACCAGCGGCTTGGTGGCGTCGACATTCGGGCTCTGGAAGCCGACGTCGTAGATGTGGAAGCCGAGGTGCATGAACTTGCGCTCGAAGTGAACGAACGGGAAGTGGTGATCGATCGGCAGCGTCGGCGCCAGCTTGACCATGCCGACGATCATCAGCGGCGCCACCTCGCCGGCGGCGCGCGCCATGGCGAGGATCAGGCCGGTGAGGATGCCCGGCGCGGCGGCGGGCACGACCACCTTCCAGGTCGTCTCCCACTTGGTGGCGCCCAGCGCGAGCGACCCCTCGCGCACGATGCGCGGCACCGAGGCGAGCCCCTCCTCGGTCGCCACGATGACCACCGGCACGGTCAGCAGGGCGAGCGTCAGCGCGCCCCACAGGATGCCGCCGGTGCCGAAGGTCGGGGTCGGCAGCGACTCGGGGTAGAGCAGCTGGTCGATCGTGCCGCCGATGGTGTAGACGAAGAAGCCGAGTCCGAAGACGCCGAAGACGATCGACGGCACGCCGGCCAGGTTGTTGACGGCGATCCGGACCATGCGGACGAGCAGCCCCTGGCGGGCGTACTCGCGCAGGTAGAGCGCGGCGAGCACGCCCAGCGGGACCACCGCGAACGACATCAGGAAGACCATCATCACGGTGCCGAAGATCGCCGGGAAGATGCCGCCCTCGGTGTTGGATTCGCGCGGGTCGGCGGAGACGAACTCGGCGACCCGCGCCAGGTAGAGGCCGAGCTTGCCCGCGGCGCTCATCTCGTTCGGCCGGTGGGCGTGGACTACCGCGCCGACCGCGATCGCCTTGCGCTGGCCGTCGGCGGCCTCGAGCACGACCTGCTCGCGTTCGAGCTCGTCGCGCAGCTCGAACAGTCGGCTGGCGAGCTTCTCGTACTCCTGCTCGCGCTCGGCCGTGGCGCTCGCGATCTCCGCGAGTCGTCGCTCCCGCTCGGCCGGGGAGGGCGCCTCGAGCTCGAGCCGGCGTTCGGCGAGGCGGAGCTTCTCGATCTCGAAATTGACGTCGCCGATCGCGCCCTTCTCGAGGCGGCGGATCGCCGCGCGCTCGTCGCGCTTGCGCTCGAGCAGGGCGGGCAGCGCCGCCCAGACCGCCTCGACGCCGCTCGCCAGGACGCGGTCGCCGTCGGTGAGCTCGACCGGCCGGCCGTAGAAGTTGCCCCACTCCAGCCGCTCGACGACGACCGCGTCGGCCGGGAAGGCGCGGTTCCGGACCTCGGCATCCGTGATCCAGAGGAAGTCGCCGCCGGTCAGGTCGCGATTGCCGACCTTGAGCTGGAATCGGCTGCCGCCCCCCGCCGAGGCCGGGATCTCGTCGAACGAGTGCACTTCGCCGAGCAGCCGGCGGCCGTCGGCGAGCTCGACTTCCAGCAGGTCCTTCTGCCAGAAGTAGCGACCGCCCTGCCAGCCGATCAGGGTCAGCAGTCCGAGGATGAGCAGCAGGTTGAGCGCGAGCGCGCCGCCGCAGAGCGCGGTGAACGAGACGCCGAGGAAATCGCGCCGGCGCTGGGAGGTCGCGGACGGTCGTGCCATGGTTCGGCGCCCCTCAGAGCTGCGCGTAGCGCCGGCGCAGGCGCTGGCGAACGAGCTCGGCGAAGGTGTTGACCAGGAAGGTGAGCAGGAAGAGGATCAGCGCCGCCAGGAACAGGGTCCGGTAGAGCGTGCCGCCGTGCGGCGCCTCCGGGATCTCGACCGCGATGTTGGCCGACAGCGTCCGGAAGCCGTTGAAGGGGTTCATCTCCATGATCGGCGTGTTGCCGGTGGCCATCAGCACGATCATGGTTTCGCCGACGGCGCGGCCGAAACCGATCATGATCGCGGAGAAGATCCCGGGCGAGGCCGTGGGCAGCACGACGCGGGTCACCGTCTGCCAGCGATTGGCGCCGAGCGCCAGGGAGCCGGCGATCAGGTTGCGCGGAACGTTGGAAAAGGCGTCCTCGGCGATCGCGAAGATGATCGGAATGACCGCGAAGCCCATCGCCAGGCCGACCACCACGGCGTTGCGCTGGTCGTAGCGCAGGCCGGTCGCCTCGAGCAGCCAGGCCTGGAAGTTGCCGCCGAAGACCAGCCGCTCGACCATCGGCGACGCCGCCACGCAACCCCACAGCGCCAGCGCGACGACCCCCAGGTAGAGGAAGACCTCCGCGCCGCCCGGGAATCGGTTACGCACGGCGAGCGGCAGGCGGCTCCACGCGACTCCGGTGAGCCAGACCGCGACCGGCAGCACCACGAACATCAGGAGCAGACCCGGGAAGGTCCGCTCGAGCACCGGCGCGAGCCAGAGGCCGGCGAGGAATCCGAGCACCACCGAGGGCAACGCCGCCATGATCTCGACCGTCGGCTTGACGTAGGTCAGCAGCTTCGGGTGGAGGAACTGCGAAGCGAACATCGCGCCGAGGACGCCGAGCGGGATCGCCAGCAGCAGCGAGTAGAGCGTCCCCTTGAGCGTGCCGACGATGAGCGGCGTCAGCGACAGCTTGGACTCGAAGTCGTCGGTGCCGCCGGTCGACTGCCAGACGTACTCCTCCTTCTCGTAGCCCTCGAACCAGACCTTGCCGAACAGGGCCTTCCAGGAAACCTCGGGGTGCGGATTGGCGACGTCGATCAGGCCGAGACCGTGTTCGCCCGCGACGAACCCGCCGTCCCCCTTGGGCGAGATCGCGAGCGAGGTGGCGTCGGCGACCGGCGAGCGCCCCTGCCAGAGCACGCGCTCGGAGGTCGAGAAGTAGAGCCCGAGCCCGCCGTCGCGGTCCTGCGCGAAGAAGGTGCGGTTGCGCTCCGACGGCGCCAGCAGCGCGATCGCCGCCGGTCGGGCCGGGAAGTCGCGGATCCGGGTCAACCGGAAGCTCTCGTCCTCCTGCCGGACCGGAAACCAGATCGAGATCGCGCCGCTCTCCTGACCGACCACCAGGGTACGGTCGCCGATCAGGAAGGTCAGCGCGGTGATCGCGGCGCCGCCGGCGGAAGCGGTCTGCGGAACCGAGGCCTCGCCGTCGGCGAGGTTCCACCAGAGCAGCTCGCCATCGGCCGTGCCGGCGAACAGGTTGCGCGCGTCGGAGTCGAGCAGGAGCGACGTCAACTCCGGCGCGGTCGCCAGGACGTAGCGCTCTTCGCTGAGCTCGACCTCGCCGCTGAAGGCGTTCTCGGTCCGCTCCAGGCGCACGAACGAGATGCGGCCGTCGGCGAGCTGCGCCGCCGCGGCGGCGCTCGCGGCGCCCGCCACCTGCGCCGCGAAGACGCCGAGTGGTCGGCGCTCGGCGTCGAGCTCGAGGACGACCGGCTCGGGCAGGTCGGGCGCGACCACGCGCTCGCCGGAGTCGGAGTAGGTCACGCTCCAGGCGACCGGTTGCGCGACCAGGCGGCCGTCCGAGATCGCGGCGACCAGCGCGCGACCGCCGGGCGGGACCGCGACGCCGAGCAGCTCGGGGGCGACCGGTGCGTCCGTCGCCGCGTCGCCGGTTTCGTCGCCAGCGTCGGCCGGGGACGCCGGCGCCGCGAGGCGTCCGAGCAGGTCGTGCTCTTCGACCACGCGGCCGTCGGCGAGGTCGAGGATGCGCAGCGTGCCGGAAGCGCCGAGGGCCGCCGCGAGCTCGCGATACTCGTCGACGACGAGTCCGCGCGCCTCGCCCGGGATCTCGAGGGTGCGGGCGATCTCGACCCGCGCCGGCCGGGTCAGCGGCAGGACTTCGAGGACGATGAACACGAGGATGCCGAGGATGCTGGCGATGATCGCCATCCCGCCGGCGGCGACGAACCACTTCGCGGCGCGATCGACCAGCAGCCGCCGGGTCGCGGTCCGGCTGGTGGTCACGAGCGCGCGCGTCGTGGACGGGCTCGACGGGGCGATGGGTTCGGTGGCCATCCAGGGCTCCGGTTCGGGACTTCGAGGATACTGCGGTCCGGGACACGAAGACCCGGCGACCCGCGAGGGCCGCCGGGCCGCGACCCGATTCGCCGGTCAGTCGAGCTTGGCGAGCTCTTCGGCGACGATCGCCGCCGAGACCGGCAGGTAGCCGTCCTTGACCACGATCTCCTGACCCTCGCGCGAGAGCGCGAACTTCAGGAACTCGCGCACCATCGGGTCGAGCGGCTTGTTCGGCGCCTTGTTGACGTAGACGTAGAGGAAGCGCGACAGCGGATAGCGACCGGACAGGACGTCGCCCGGCTCGGTCGAATAGTAGGGGTCACCGGTCTTCTTGGCGAGCTTGAGCGCCTTGACCCCGGAGGTGCGGTAGCCGATGCCCGAGTAGCCGATGGCGAAGCGGTCCTCTGTGACGCCCTGGACCACCGAGGCCGACCCCGGCTGCTCCTTGACGGTGTCCTTGTAGTCGCCCTTGAAGAGCGCGTTCTCCTTGAAGAACCCGTAGGTCCCGGAGGCCGAGTTGCGGCCGTAGAGCGAGATCGGCTTGGCGGCGAACTCGCCGGTCATGCCGAGGTCGCCCCAGGTGGCGACGCCGCGCTTGAAACCGCCCTTGCGGGTATCGGAGAAGATCGCGTCGACCTCGGCGAGGGTGAGCTGGTCGAGCGGGTTGTCCTTGTGGACGTAGACCGCGAGGCCGTCGACGGCGACCCGGATCACGGTCGGCTTGTAGCCGTACTTCTTCTCGAACTCGTCGATCTCCTCCGCCTTCATTCCGCGGCTCATCGGGCCGAGCTGCGAGGTGCCGGAGATCAGCGCCGGCGGCGCGGTCGAGGAGCCCTTGCCCTCGATCTGGATGCGCACGTTCGGGTACTGCTTCTGGAAGCCCTCGGCCCAGAAGGTCATCAGGTTGTTGAGGGTGTCCGAGCCGATCGAGCTCAGGTTGCCCGAGACGCCGCTGGTCTTGGCGTAGGGCTGGATGCCTGAGTCGACGGCGGCCGGCTGCGCGGCCGCCGGAACGGCGATCGCCAGGGCGAGCGCGGCGGTGGCCAGAATCGGGGTCGACTTCATCGTTGCCTCCTTGGCTGGGGAGCCCGCGGGATCCGCGGGCCTTCGACCTTCGAGGGTTAGCCTCGCAAGCGGGTGCGTCAGGGGGCGGAACGGGGTGTGACAGCCGTGTGACAGGCGGCCCGACGGGCGGGCAGAGGACGCCCGAACGACGAAGGCCGCCCGGCGGGGCGGCCTCGGCGGTGCAGCGGGGACGCGGCCCGGGTCAGCGCGGCTCGGCGGCCTTCTCGTCCGGCGACATGTGGCGGATGTCGCGCCCTTCGACGTAGAAGATGACGTCCTCGCCGATGTTGGTGGCGTGGTCGGCGATCCGCTCGTAGTTGCGCGCGATCAGCAGCAGGTGGAGGGCGCGCGCGGTGTTGCGCGGGTCCTCCATCATGTAGGTCAGCAGCTCGCGGAACAGCTGCTTGTAGAGCGCGTCGACCTGGTCGTCGCGCTTGCAGACCTCGAGCGCGGCGCGCGCGTCGCGGCGAACGAAGCTGTCGAGCGAGTCGCGCACCATGCTCTGAGTGAGGTCGGCCAGGCGCGGCAGGTCGATGTAGGGCTTGAGCGGCGGCTCGTCGTTGAGCACCTCGACCGCCTGGGCGACGTTGACCGCGGAGTCGCCCATGCGCTCGAGGTCGGTGGCGATCTTCATGGTCGACACCAGGAAGCGCAGGTCGACCGCGGTCGGCTGCTGGAGCGCGAGGGTCCGCGCGCACAGGCCGTCGATCTCCTTCTGGAGCTGGTCGACCTCGTCGTCGGTGCGGACGACCGCGTCGGCGCGCGAGGTGTCGCGCTCGACGAGCGCCCGCATCGCCTCGCTGATCATGCGTTCGACCAGACCGCCCATGCGCAGCAGCGACTGGCGGATCCGGTCGAGGTCGTGGTCGCGGTGTCTTTCCATATCGGCTTTCGATGATAGCGCCGGCCGGGACGGCCGGCGACGGGTGGGAGAAAAAGGGGGGAGGCCCCGAGGCTCGAGGGCCTCCCCGTCCCGAGGGATGAAGCTCAGAAGACGATCTGGAACTGGAGCCGGAACTCGTCGTCGGTGGTGCCCGAAGCCTCGTCCTCGACCTGGCGGAAGTCGGCCTGCAGCTTCTGTCCGTGCTTCTGCAGGTAGTAGCTGGCGGCGATGCCGGTCTCGATCTCGTCGGCGTCGCCCGCGACGTCGGGGCTGATCGCGGCGTAGCGTCCGGCGAGCTCGAACTTCTTGTTCGGGAACAGGTAGCCGAGCTGGACGTAGAAGCCGTCGGTGTCGAGCTCGCCGCTGCCGTCGCCGAAGTCGAGCGATTCGGTGTAGTACTCGGCGACGGTGTTGAAGCCGCCGAGCTTGAACGCCGCCTCGACGCCGACCCGCGAGACGTCGTCTCCGCCGTCGGTGGTGTCCATGGCGGCGATGCCGAGCGCCAGCTTGGGCGACGACGGATAGTCGAGCGCGCTCTCCTCGAGCTTGTACTCGCCGAACGGGGTCCAGACCAGGCGGCCGACGGTCAGGAACTCGTCGTCGTCGTTCGAGGAGGCGTTGCGGCCGTTGCCGTTGTAGATGCCGACGTTGTATTCGAAGGTCTTGGCCGAGCTCCGGCCGATCAGACTGATGCCCTGGTCACGACCGGCGGCGAAACGCTCGGAGACGATCGAGCGGTCGACGAACTGCTGCGAGCCGGAAGAGGTCAACTCCTGGCGGCCGAACCAGGCCTTGCCCTGGCCGAACCAGACGGTCGCCATCGGGTTGGCCGCGTACTCGATGTAGGCGTCCTCGAGCGTGGTCGAGCCGCCGCTCCAGACCGCCTGGGTCTTGAACTTCCAGACGTCGTAGACGGTGCCGCTGACGGCGAACTTGGCGCGCCGGACGCGGAACGAGCCCTTCGAATCGCCCTCCTCGGGCTCCTGCTGGGTGTAGCGCACCTGGACACGGTTGCCGATCTCGATCTTGGCGTTCTTGGCGGTGATCGTCGTTTTGCCGTCCTTCCAGGCGACGTCGAACGGCGGCTTGTAGGGCTTCGGCGTCTCGCGCTCGTAGCCCGGCAGGTCGTGCTTGAACAGGTAGAGGTCGGCCGCGATCTCGTTCTCGGCGACCAGGGTCTTGCCGCCTTCGGCCTTGCCGATCAGGGTGATCGCGGTGCCGATCTCACCCGACTCGGTGAAGGACTTGAACCGCTCGGGGGTGTTGAAGACGTAGACCCGGCCGTCCTTCTCGACCTCCTGGTAGTAGAGGGACGTGACTTGCTGGGCGCGGGCGGGCGGCGCGACGGCCCCGGCGAACAGGGCGAGCGCGGCCAGGCCGGCGGTGACGATTCTCGTGCGCATGAGCATCTCCTCCGATGGGGGTTTGGGAGCCGGTTCGCACCGGGCCCGTCGCTCGCTTGCGCGGGTCCCGTGGCGATCGGGGAGACATTAGGGTCCGGATGCCGGCGGCCGGGCGACGCGGCGGTGACAGCCGTGCGACAGCGCGCGCGGCGGCCTCGCGGCGCGGCTCAGACCTCGCGGCGGGAGACCGGCAGCAGGACGCGGAAGGTGGTGCCGACGCCGGGCTCGCTGTCGACCTCGACCCGGCCTCGGTGCGCCTGCGCGACGTGCTTGACGATGGCGAGACCGAGGCCGGTGCCGCCCTCCTCTCGTGCCCGCCCCTTGTCGACGCGATAGAAGCGCTCGAAGATCCGCGCCAGATGCGACGCCGGGATGCCGATGCCGGTGTCGGCGACCTCGAGCTCGGCCTGCTCGCCGCGCCGGGCGAGGCGCACGGTCACGCGGCCCCCCGGCCGGTTGTACTTGATCGCGTTCTCGAGCAGGTTGGCGGCGAGCCGCAGCAGTCCGTCCGGGTCGCCCTCGACCACGAGCGCCGGACCGGGCTCGAACGCGAGCTCGACCGGTTTCGACGCGGCGTGAGCCGCCACCAGCTCGACGGTCTCGGCGACGACTTCGCGCAGGTCGACCGGCTCGAGCGTGCGGAACGGCTCGGTGCCCTCGAGGCGCGACAAGGTCAGCAGGTCCTCGAGCAGGTCGCCGAGGCGGTGGCACTGCTCGAGGATCCGCTCGCTGAAGCGCAGCGCGGTCACGCGGTCGTCGAGAGCGCCGTCGACCAGCGTCTCGGCGTAGCCGCGGATCGCCGCGAGCGGCGTCTTGAGCTCGTGCGAGACGTTGGCGACGAAGTCCTTGCGCATCGCGCTCAGCCGCTCGGCTTCGGTGACGTCGCGCGCCACGACCACCAGGCCCTCGCCGCCGGCGAGCGGTGTGGCCAGCAGCGCGAGCGAGCGCGGCGCGGGCTCCGGCAGCTCGAGTTCGGCCGAGACCGACTGCCCCGAGCCGAGCGCGGAGGCGATCAGGTCGTCGAGCCTCGGCTGTCGCACCAGGGCGAGCAGGCTCGCGGCCGGCGCGTCGCCGGAGACGCCGAACAGCGCGCGGAACGACGGATTGACCAGGCGCGCCTGGCCGCGCGCGTCGGTGACGAGCACCCCTTCGCTCATGCTGGCGACGGTGGCGCGCAGGTGGTCGCGCTCGGCCTCGACCGCGGCGATCTGGCGGTGCGCCCTGGCGGCGATCCGTTCGAGCGCGCGGCCGAGGGTCCAGAGCTCGCCCTCGTCTGGGACCTGGACGCGCGCGCCGTAGTCACCCTCGCCCATGCGCTGCGCGACGGCGATCAACCCGGTGAGCGGCCGGAACAGCGTCCGCGTCAGCCACCAGGACAGGGCGAGCACGACGACCGCCGCGACCGCGGCGGCGGCGAGCAGCGCTCCGGAGATGTGACGGCGGATCGCGGCGAGGCTCGACAACGGCAGCCCGAGTCGGAAGAGGAACGGCTCGGTTCCGCCGCGCGAGACCAGGCGCGCCGCGTACGCGGTCTCGACGCCGGTGGTGTCGCTGGCGCGCACCGCGTGGCCGACGCCCCGCGCCAGCGCCGAGGCGACCTCCGGCCGCTCCCGGTGATTGACCATGGCGCGGACCTGGTCGAGCGTGCGCGCGCTGTCGGCCAGCACGGTGCCGTCGAGGGCGATCAGGGTGAGGCGGTAGGGAGTTCCCGAACCCAGCGCGACGAGCGCGGACTGGAGCGCGGGGTCGGGCGACGTGATTCCCGCGCCGGGCGCCGGGACCGAGCCCTCGAGCAGCCGCGCCGTCGCCTCGAGCTCGACTGCCGCGCCCTCGGCGAGCGGCGCCGGCAGCAGCACCAGCGCGAGGCCCGCGGCGACCAGCAGCGCCACCGCCGCCGGCCAGAGCGGAGCGAGCCTCAGCTTCGGAGAGTAGGGGACGGCCATCGGCGGGCGGCGCAGTGTAGCAGCGCCGCGAAGCCCCTTCCCGGGCCCGCCCCGATTCTCCGCAGCCGCTGCGGAAAAGGCTGACGAAAACCGTGTGGCTGCGGGGTCCGGAGGCCCGCCGGCAGCGGCTTTCCAGCGCTCTGCACCGATTCTTGTGCAGTCGATCCAAGTCGTTACGAATCAGCAGCTTCAACCGATACGGTGGGAACGCAAGGGGTTCCGTCGCGGCGGCGCGGCGCGGATTTCCGCAAGCGCGCGAGTCGGGCCGGAGACGGGCGCGTTAACTCTCGGTGACGACGTGGTTTGCCGTCGCGGCTCAGGAGCGGCGACGGCGCGGCCGCTCGAGGCCCAGGCGGAACTCGAGGGGCCGGCCGAAGACGCTCTCGAAAAGGTCCGCGCGGTGGCGGGCGGCGGCGAGCTCGAGACCGACGTCGAACGGTGAGAGCACCTCGACGACGACGCGCTTCTTCTTGACCAGCGAGGCGTGCAGCTCGACGACGCGCGCCGAATGGGTGCGGTCGAGGGCGTTGGCGACCCGGAGCAGCGCCGAAAGCTCGAGCACCACCCGCTGCTGCCAACCTTCGAGCGCGGCGAAGGTCTCGTGGCGCCGCTTCGGCGTCGCGCCGCGGTGGTAGCGGGCCAGGTGCGCGATGACCTCGATCTCGCGCGGATCGAAGGCGTCGAGATCGGCCGAGGAGATCAGGTAGAGCGAATGCTTGTGATGGCGCTGGAAGTGGATCGCGTAGCCGACGTCGTGCAGCAGCGCGGCGTGCTCGAGCCATTCGCGCTCGCGCGGCCCGCGATTGTGGAGCGGCGCAGTCAGGTCGAACAGGCGCGTCGCGAGGCGGGCGACCTGCTCGGCGTGCGCGGCCATCGCCGGCGCGCGCTGCGCGAGCTCGAGCACCTGCCGGCGTCGGGCGCCGCCCACCGCGTCGGAGGACGGCGGCGCGGTGCCCAGGGCCTCGAGCACCAGCCCCTCGCGCAAGGCGCGGTCGCACAGGTGGAGGCGGTCGGCGCCGGCGTGGCGCAGCAGCTCGTCGAGCAGGACGGCGCCGGCGAGGATCGATCCCGAGCGGGGCTCGCCCACGGGCGGCAGCTGCGCGATCTCGCGCTGGCGGAGCGCGCGCAGGCGCGCGACCACCTCCGTGAGCTCCTTGCCGCGCAGCTCGCGCAGGCCGCCGACGACCAAGGGCCGCTCGCGACCGGCGAAGTGGTCGGCGAGGTCGCCGCAGCAGGCGGCGGTGCCCGAGGTGGCGATCACGCGCGCGACGCGCGCGGGAACCTTCACCCGCTCGAGCCGGGAGCGGATCTCGCGACGGAGCCGCTCGATCGACGAGGTGGTGGGCGGGTCGCCGTCGAGCAGCGTGGCGCAGCGCAGCGAGCCGAGGGCGAGGCTGCGCACCGCGCGCAGCTCGCCGTCGCGCGCCGTCGACCACTCGGTCGATCCGCCACCGACGTCGACCAGCACCGACCAGCCGCTACCGAGGTCGACCGCCTGGCGCACGGCGCGGAACACCAGCCGCCCCTCCTCGTCGCCGGTCAGTCGCCTCACCTCGAGCCCGGCGAGCGCGCGCACCTGGTCGAGGAACTCGGCGCCGTTCGAGGCCTCCCGCACCGCGCTGGTGGCCACCGCCTCGATGCGCGAAGCCCCCTTCAGGCGCGCCAGCGTGGTCATCCGCAGCAGGGCCTCGAGGCCGTCGCGGACCGCTCGCGGCGACAGGGCGCCGCGCTTCGACAGCGCGCTCTTGCCGAGCCGGACCATGTCCCGCTCGCGCGTCAGCACCCGGAAGCCGCCGGCGCCGTCGCCCTCGGCGACGATCATGTGGATCGAGTTCGAGCCGATGTCGATCGCCGCCACCCGCCGGTCGGAAACGGGCGGGAGGGTCGGCTCGGGGGCCGGCCGCCGGCGGCGCGATCGGATCGCGGTCATCGGTCCGGATTCGATCACGTCGACGTGACGTCCGGGCGGCGGCGGCCCGTCAGCTCTGCGTGGCCGACCACTCCCCGGTGTCGCCGGACTCGAACCCGTCGAGAAAGATCTCGTTGTCCGAGCAGTCGACCAGGGCGCGGATTGCGAAGTCGCCCGAGACACCCAGGGTGCAGGCGCTGAACCAGGCCCCCGGCGGGTTGGCGAAGATGCCGTTGCGTCCGGCCTGGCAACTGTCGGTGTCGTTGCACAGGCTGGGGCCGTTGCCGGGCGTGGGGCTCGACAGGAACAGCAGGCTGACGACGATGGTCTGGCCACTGGTGACGGGAATTGGCGGCGCCACCTGGAACTCGTTGAAGCCGCCGTCCTGCATCACCGGGCCGAGCATCTCGCGGATCAGCGGTCCCGGAACCGGGAACGACCCGGCCTGGTTGATGCGGATCGCCTCCTGGAGGACCGGTGGCACCCCGCCCGAGGCCGAGAGCCAGAGGATGCGCACCGCCGTGATGTCGCCGGTGCAGCTGGACGTCAGCCAGGCGGAGCCGAGCTCGCCGGCGACGAACCCGGACTGAATGGCGACCTGGCCGAAGTCGACGACGCTGTCGTTCTTCAGCTCGACCGTACCGGCGCCGAGCGGCGGCGTGGAGATGGCGGCGATCGCCGCGGCGAGGATCGCCGCCGGGAACGGGGAGAACGGGCGGAGCACGCGTCCGACGCTGCGCATGCGGGACCTCCCTTCGGAGCCGCGTAGCGAGTTCAGTTCGAGGCTTGCCGCCGATTGTAGTGCATGCGGCGCGCCCCGGGGGGAGCGCGTCAGAGGAAGAGCAGGACGCCGAAATAGGTCAGCGCGGCGACGCCGGCCGAGATCGGGATGGTCAGGACCCAGGCCCAGACGATGCGGCCGGCCACGCCCCACTTGACCGCGGACAGGCGCTTGGTCGCGCCGACGCCCATGATCGCGCCGGTGATGGTGTGGGTGGTCGAAACCGGAATGCCCCCGAGGGTGGCGCCGACCAGCGTGATGGCGCCCGCCGACTCCGCGCAGAAGCCCCCCATCGGCTGCAGCTTGGTGATCTTCGAGCCCATCGTCTTGACGATCCGCCAGCCACCGAACAGGGTGCCCAGCGCGATCGCCGCGTGCGAGATCAGCACCACCCAGAGCGGCACCTCGAACTTTTCGAGGTGGCCGGCGGTCACCAGCAGGCCGGTGATCACTCCCATCGTCTTCTGCGCGTCGTTGCCACCGTGGCCCAGGCTGTAGAGCGCGGCCGAGACCAGCTGTCCGCGGCGGAAGAAGCGGTCGAGACGGTAGGGGTGCCAGCGTCGGAAGATCCAGGTCACTCCGATCATCATCGCCAGACCGAGGGTCATGCCGATGACCGGCGCCAGCACGATGAAGGCGAGCGGCTTGATCCAGCCCGAGAGCAGCAGCGAGTCGAAGCCGGCCTTCGCCACCGCGGCGCCGGCGTAGCCGCCGACCAGCGCGTGCGAGGACGAAACCGGGATGCCGAAGTACCAGGTGAACAGGTTCCAGAAGATCGCGCCGACCAGCCCGGCGAAGATCACTTCCGGGGTGACGACCGCGAGATCGATCATCCCCTTGCCGATGGTCTTGGCGACGTGGGTTCCGAGCAGGAAGGCGGCGACGAAGTTGAAGAATGCCGCCCAGGCTACCGCGATCTGCGGCGACAGCACCCGGGTCGAGACCACCGTCGCGATCGAGTTGGCGGCGTCGTGGAAGCCGTTGAGGAAGTCGAAGATCAGCGCGACCAGGATGATCAGCACGATCCAGGTCATCGTCGCCCCGCCGTCGCCCTCAGGCGTTCTTGATCAGCAGGTTGCCGAGGACGTGCGTGAAGTCCTTGCACTTGTCGCAGGCGTCCTCGAGCCCCTGGTAGATCTCCTTCCACTTCATGACCTCGAGCGCGTCCTTGCCGGCCTCGGCGCGGAACAGGGCGCCGATGACCGTCAGGTAGAGCGCGTCGGCCTGGTTCTCGAGCTCGGAGACGCGCACCATCTTCTCCTGGATCTTCGGGGTGTTCTTCATGTCCCAGACCAGGCGGGTCATTTCGTCGATCTGCCGGCAGAGCTCGAGCAGGATCTCGGCGAAGCGGGTGAGCGGCTCCGGGATCTCCTTGATCTCGAACAGGACCAGGAACTGCGCGATCCCTTCGAGGTAGTCGAGCACGTCGTCGATGTCGACCGCGATCATCCGGATGTCCTCGCGGTCGAACGGCGTGATGAAGGTCGAGTTGAGCGCCTCGAAGATGCGGCGGGTGAGCTGGTCGCCCTCGTGCTCGACCGCCTTGAGCTCGACCAGCTTGATCCGGCGCTGGTCGAGGTCGCGGGTCTGGGTGACCGCCAGGAACAGCTCGGCGGCCCGCACCAGGTTGCGGGTGTCGAGGTCGAGGAGCTCGTGGAAGCGCTCCTCGCGCGGCATCAGGAATCGGAGGACGGAGTCGAAGCCCATGGCGAGTTCCGGGAAGCGAAACGCTACCACGCGCCGTCACAGGATCGTCACACGGGGGCGCGCGCCGCGACTCGTGCCGCGACGGAACGCGGTCAGATCGCGTTCGATTCGACGACGTCGGTCGCGACCGGGCCGAACAATGCGTCGAGGAAGGGCTTCCAGCCGCGCCCCTCGGCGGCGGCGCGCGCCGAACGGCCGGCGACGCGGCGGCCGACCGGGTCGGCGGCGAGCCGCTCGAGCGCGGCGTTCCAGGCCGCCACCGAGCCGCCGTCGACGATCCAGCCGTCGACGCCGTCGCGCAACTGCTCGGCCGGGCCGCCGTCGGCCGAGGCGACCACCGGCAGGCCGCTCGCCATCGCCTCGAGTACGGCGTTGCCGAAGGTGTCGGTACGACTCGGGAAGACGAAGAGATCCGCCGAGGCGTAGGCCTCGGCCAGCGCGTCACCGGTGAGGGTGCCGCAGAAGGCGACCGCGCCTCGGGCGCGCGCCTCGAGCGCGGCGCGTGCGGGTCCGTCGCCGACCAGGGCGAGGCCGACCTCCGGCCGCCGCGCCGAGAGCTCGGCGAAGGCGTCGAGCAACAGCTCGAGATTCTTCTCGGGCGCCAGCCGACCGACGTAGAGGAAGGTGATTCCGGTCGGCAGCCCGAAGCGCGCGAAGGTCTCGCGGCGGCGGCGCCCGGGGTGGAAGCGCTCGGCGTCGACTCCGCGCGGCAGCGCCCTCAGGCGGGCCGGATCGACGCCCAGGAGTTCGAGCTCGGCGCGGTAGCTCTCCCCGGAGACGAAGACCCGGTCGACCTGCGAATAGAACCAGCGCAGGTAGGAGCCGGTGAGGGACGCGAGCTTGTCGCCCCCGCCGAGCGCGCCGACGTAGCGTGGGAAATCGGTGTGGTGGATCGCCGCACTCGGCAGACCGAGCAGCCGGGCGCCGGCGAGGGCGGTCAGTCCGACTGGTCCGGGGGTCGAGATCAGCACTTCGCCGAAGCGCTCGCGTTCCATCCACTCGACGACCTCGAGGAACGGCGGCAGGCGCAGCTCGAGCTCCTCGTAGCGCGGTATCGGCCGGCTCCAGACCGGCCTGAAGCACTCGAGGTCGAAGTCGGCGCGCGGCGGCGACGGCAGCGAGGCCAGTACGGTCACCGCGACGCCGCTCCGGCGGGCGAGCGCGGCGCCTTGGGCGACCGTGCGCGCGACGCCGTTGACGTCGGTCAGCGTGTCGGTGGCCCAGACCCGGCGCTCGCTCTTGGTGGCGAGCGCGGCGAGCGCGGGGAAGGCGCCGGCGACTTCGCGGTGAAACGGCTCGTCCTTGTGCTGGAAGCGAAACGCGGCGACGTAGGGCGAGGCGGCCATCACCGCCGTCGACAGTGTCGAGAGCGCCGGCAGGGCGGCGAGCGGCCGGCCGCGCTCGAAGGCCGCGGCCGCGGCGTCGAGCGCGCGGGCGGCGGCGCGCTGCGCGAGCCGGCAGGACCCCTCGAACACCGCACGCTCCTCCTCGCGGGTCAGGGCCGACTCGGCGGCCCGGCCGGCCCGGCGCAGGAGCGCCGAGGCGGGGCGCACCGGTCCGAGCGCGGGCAGGAACGCGGCGAAGCGGCGCACGGTCTGCGCCAGTGCGCCACGGTCGCCCTCGCGCGGGTCGATCTCTCCCGCGGCGAGACGGCGCAACAGGTCGGCGATGGGGTCGTTGCGCCAGCGCGAGCCGGCGAGCACCTTGGTGCGGTAGTAGTCGTGGGCGAGCGCCTGGAAAGCGCGCGCCAGCTGGAGCGAGGAGCCGGTCTCGCCGGCGGGCTCGTGCTCGTCGCCGCGCAGGTGATCGAGGAAATCGCGCACCGATCCCACGGTCGGCGTCTCGGTCCAGGCGTTGGCGACGTAGAGCCCGCAGTGATCGTCGCTGCCGGCGACGAAGCGCTTGCGCCACGGCACCGGGCCGACCGGCTCGATGCCATGGCGGTCCGCGAACCGCTCGATCGCGGATCTGTCGAGCGACGCGATCACCGCGCGGAACAGCTCGGAGGCGCGGGCGTCGCGCGAGCCGTTGACCAGCTCGAAACGGCGGAACAGCAGCAGACAGCGCTCGAGCTGCGCGAGCGAGAGGCGGTCGTCGACCCGGAAGAGCGGGTGCGCCAGCGCGTGCGGTAGGTCGCGCTCGACCAGCCAGGCGACCAGCGCCGGCAGGTCACGGCGCAGCGACTGGATCTCGCGGTGGTCGGCCTCGCCGATCCCCCAGACCAGGACGTGGACCTGGGCGCCGTCCTCGGGGAAGGCCGCGGTGACTTCGCACGAGACGAACGTGCCGGGCAGGTGCGCGATCTCGATCGCGCCGTCGATCGTGTCGTGATCGGTGATGGTCACGAAATCCATGCCGCGGGCGCGAGCGATGCGCACGACGTCGGCCGGATCGGTGAAGCTCTCCGCGGCGCCGATGCGCTCGAGGTACCAGTCGCTCGGTCGATCGGAGCGACGGCTGTGGACGTGCAGGTCGCAGCGACTGGGCATGGCGCGCCTCCGCGGCGACGCACGTCGCGCCGCCGGTGGCAGTCTGGCGCTCTGACGCGGCATTGGCGTCACCGTCGTCGGGCTTTCGCGCGACGGCGTCGAGGCGGGTCCATACCGCCGCGCGCCGTCACGCCGCCGGCGCACCGGCGCCACGGTGCGGTCGCGCCGGAGCGCTAGAAAGCGGTCATGAACGCCGAATCCTCGCTGTTGGTCCTCGATCCCGCGCGAGCGCTCGCGCTCGACCTGCCGCGCCTCGACGGCGCGGTCCGGCGAATGACGTTGCGAGGCCTGCTCGCACTGTCCGGCGGCACGGTCTCGGTCGACGGCGCGCGACGGCTCGCCGAAGCGCCGCGGCCCGCGATCTTCGCCTTGACCCATCACAACGCCTGGGAGGCGGTGCTGGCGCCCGCCGCCCTGATCGCGCTGCGGGGCGGCCGACGGGTGCGCTTCCTGGTCGACTGGATGTTCGTCGACCTGCCGTGGACCGGCTGGCTGGTGCGCTAGATCGATCCAATCCGGGTCGAGTCGAAGCGCGCGCTGTTCGGTCTGCGGGCGCCGAGCCGCCGGTCGCCACGAAGAGCGCCGGCCTTCGACGCCGCGCTCGCCGCGCTCGCCGCCGGAGACGACGTCGGCGTCTACCCCGAGGGCCGGCGCAATCGCGACCCCTGGCGGCTGGGGGACGGTCGCCGCGGCGTCGCCTGCCTGGCGCTGCGTTCGGGAGTGCCGGTCGTGCCGGTCGGTATCGACTTTCCGGCGCGCGATCGGATCCTGCGCACACCGCGCGCGGGTCGCTTCGTGCTGCGTGTCGGCGAGCCGCTGGTGTTCGCGCGCGAGCACGAGCGCTGGCGCGGCGCCGGCGCGGAGGCGGCGCGGCGCGGTGTCGAACGCGAGTGCGCCCGCGCGATACTCGAGCGCGTGCAGCGCGAGCTGGCCACCCTCTCGCGCAAGGTCTACCTGGTGCCGCGAGCCGTGGCGAGCGACCCGCCGGCGCCTTCCCGGACCCCGGAGCCTCGGCGCCTGACGGTCGAGCGCGTGGACGGCGACGAGCGCCGCCGGGCGGCTCTCGCGGTGGTCGCCGAGGTCTACCAGGGCGAGAAGAGGTGGATTCCGGAGGCGTCGACCGAGATCCCGGCCGATCCTCGCTCCGAGGCCGGCGTCACCTGGCTGCTGGCGCGCTGTGGCGACGAGCCGGTCGGCGTCGTGCGGATCACCTACGATCCGCCGCTCGCGCTGCCACAGGAGCTCGGCGTCGAGCTCGATCCCGGGGTCGATCTCGACCGCCTGGCGCGCCGCGGGCGCTTCGCGGAGGTCGGCCGCCTGATGATCCGACCTCAGTGGCGATCGCGGCCGAAGGTCGTGCTGGCGCTGATGCGGGCGGTCGGCACCGAGGTCGTCGAGCGCGGCTGCACCCACCTGCTGACCGCCGTGTTCGAGGACGATCCGCACTCGCCCTACCGGTTCCACACGCGCCAGCTCGGCTTCGAACGGATCGGCACCCACCGCCACGGCGAGCTCGCCTGCGCGAGCCGGCGGATCCTGCTGGTGCTCGACATCGCCCGCTCGCTCGACCGCCTCGCGGGCCGCGGGACCACCGCCGCGGCGCAGCTCGGCCGCGGCCTCGGCGAGCGGCTGCCGCGAGAGGCTCCCGCGGATGACCTCCCCGACGTCGCCGCATCGTGACCGGGACGACACCGTTCCTCGACACCGATCGCCGATCCTGAGCGCGTGAGGACAGCGCCCGCATGAGCCCGCGCACGGCCGCCTTCGCCGCCCGCCTGCTCGACGTCGAGCACGAGCTGTGTCGGCGTGCCACGCGTTGGCAGGAGCGACGCGCGGTTCTCGGCTTCTTCCGCGCCGTCTCGCGCCTGGGCGACGGTCCGATCTGGCTGGCGCTCGCGGTGCTGATGCCGGCGGGTCTGGGGATGGCGGCGCTGCCGACGGTCGCCCGCTTCGCGGTGGTGGGGATGGTCGCCGCCATCCTGGTCCGCGCGCTCAAGCGCTGGACGGTGCGGCCGCGCCCTTTCGCCTCCGGCCTCGGCATCTCGGCCGGCGCCGCGCCGCTCGATCCGTGGAGCTTCCCCTCGGGCCACACGCTGCACGCCGTCGCGTTCAACGTGGTGGCGGGCGCCGACCTGCCGGTGCTGGCCCTGGCGCTCGCTCCCTTCACGGTGGCGGTTGCCGCGTCGAGGGTGGTCCTCGGGCTGCACTACCCCAGCGACGTCGCCGCAGGCGCCGGCCTCGGCCTGCTGATCGCCGCGGCGGTCCTCGCTCTGCCGTGACCTACCCCGCGATCGTGCCCGGCGCCGGTGCGGCGGACCGGCGCCGCGTCCTCTACCCGACCGACGTTTACTTGCCCCGCGTCAATGGCGTTTCGACCTCGATCGCCACCTTCCGGCGCGAGCTCGCTGTGGTGGGGGTCGACGCGCACGTCGTCTGCCCGCGCTACGGCGACGAGACGGCCGAGTCGGAGACGACGCGCCTCGCCGGCCGGCCGGTGCCCTTCGATCGCGAGGATCGCTTCGTCGCGCCCGGGCGCTTCGTGGCCGCCGCGACCCGACTCGAGTTCGACCTCGTCCACGTCCAGACCCCGTTCTCGGCCCATCGCGCGGGGGTGCGCCTGGCGCGCTCGCGCGACGTGCCGCTGGTCGAGACCTGGCACACCGACTTCGAGCACTACTTCGAGCACTACCTGCCGCTGGTGCCGGCCGCGCTGGCGCGTGCCGTCGGTCGCTCGATCGCGCGCCGGGTCGGCCGCGCGGTCGACCGCCTGATCGTGCCGTCGTCGGCGGTCGACGCCGCCCTCGCGGCCAGTGGAGTGACGACGCCGCGGGTGGTGCTGCCGACCGGTCTGGCGGCCGAGGACCTCGGACCCGGGGACGGCGGGCGCTTCCGCGCCGCGCACGGCATCGCGCCCGATCGCCCGGTGGCGGTCCACGTCGGGCGCATGGCGCGCGAGAAGAACGTGGGCTTCCTGCTCGACGTCGCCGACCGGGTCCGGCGCGAGATCCCCGACCTGTTGCTGGTGCTGGCCGGCGAGGGGCCGGCGCGCGCCGAGCTCGAGCGGCAGGTCCGGCGGCTCGGGCTCGAGGACAGCGTGCTGCAGCTCGGCTACCTCGACCGGCGCCGCCAGCTCGCCGACTGCTACCGCGCCGGCGACTGCTTCCTGTTCGCTTCGACCACCGAGACGCAGGGACTGGTGCTGCTCGAGGCGATGTCGCTCGGCGTACCCGTCGTCGCGATCGCCGCAGGCGGCACGGTCGACCTGCTGGCGCCCCGGCGTGGCGCGCTCGTCCCCGCGGCCGACCGCGGTGAGTTCGCCGCGGCGGTCGTCCGGCTCCTGGGCGACCGCGCGCTGGCGGAGCGGCTGTCACGCGAGGCGCGCCAGGAGGCGGGGCGATGGAGCGCGGCGAGTGGCGCCGAGCGGCTCGCGGCGGTCTATGACGAGTTGCTGGACGCGGGTCCGCGGCGGCGGAGCGTCCGTCACCCGGCGGTCACACCGGCGGACTAGACTGCCGGCGCGATGACCAGCGAGCTGCTGCCCGAGGCCGCGACGGCCCCCTCCGCGACCGCCGAGAGCTCGCGCTTCTTCAACCGCGAGCTGTCCTGGCTCGAGTTCAACCGGCGGGTGCTGCACGAAGCCGAGGACGAGTCCGTGCCGCTGCTCGAGCGCATGAAGTTCCTGGCGATCTTCGCCGGCAACCTCGACGAGTTCTTCATGAAGCGGGTCGGCGGGCTGCGGCTCCAGCTCGCCAGCGGTCGCCCGAACGTGTCGCCCGACGGCCGCACGCCCGCCGAGCAGCTCGAGTCGATCGCGGCGGCCGTGCGTCCGATGGTCGCCCGGGCGCGCGACGTCCTGATCGAGACCGTGCTGCCCGGGCTCGCCGAGCGCGGCGTCCGGCTCGAACGCTGGCGCGATCTCTCGGACGCCGAGCGCGAGTGGGCCTCCGGCTACTTCACGGCGAGCGTCTTCCCGATCCTGACGCCGCTCGGGCTCGACACCTCGCACCCGTTTCCGTTCATCTCGAACCTCTCGATTTCGCTGGCGGTCGCCGTGCGGAGCCCGGCGTCGAGCGAGGTGCGATTCGCGCGCGTCAAGGTGCCGCCCTCGATCCCGCGCTGGGTGCAGCTCCCGGACACGAACCGGTTCCTGCCGCTCGAGCTGTTGATCCGCGAGCACCTCGACCGGCTGTTTCCCGGGCTCGAGGTGCTCGAAGCCCACTCCTTCCGGGTCACCCGCGCCGCCGACACCGAGCGCCACGAGGAGGCGGCCGAAGACCTGCTCGAGTCGATCCAGGAGGAGCTGCGCGAGCGGCGCTTCGCCTCGGTGGTGCGGCTCGAGGTGGTGCCGGAGATGCCGGCGTGGATGCGCCAGCTCCTCGCCGACGAGCTCGAGCTCGGTCCGGACGACGTCTACGAGGTGCGGCCGCCGCTGGGCGGGCGCGACCTGTTCGCGATCGCCGGGCTGCCGGTCGCCGAGCTGCGCGAAGAGCCCTTCGTTCCGGTCACCCATCCGCGTCTGGCGCCGGGGCTGGACGGCAAGGAGCCGGACCTGTTCCGCGTCATCCGCCAGGGCGACCTGCTCGTGCATCACCCCTACGACTCGTTCGCCTCGTCGGTCCAGCGCTTCCTGCAGGTCGCCGCCGAGGACGACGCGGTGCTGGCGATCAAGCAGACGCTCTACCGCACCTCGAGGCGCTCTCCGATCGTGCGCGCGCTGATGGAGGCGGCCGAGCGCGGCAAGCAGGTGGCGGTGCTGATCGAGTTGCGCGCGAGCTTCGACGAGGCGCGCAACATCGAGTGGGCCGAGGCGCTCGAAGGCGCCGGCGCCCACGTCGCGTACGGCGTGGTCGGCTACAAGACCCACGCCAAGGTGTCGCTGGTGGTGCGCCAGGAGCCGGACGGCCTGCGCACCTACGCCCACGTCGCCACCGGCAACTACAACACCGACACCGCCGAGCTCTACACCGATCTCGGTCTGTTCACCTGCGACCCGGGCATCGGCGCCGACGTCGCGCAGCTGTTCAACCTGCTGACCTCGGGGCACATCGCCGACCAGACGTTCTCGCGGCTGGCGGTGGCTCCGGTCAACATGCGCTCGCGCCTGCTCGAGCTGGTCCGGCGCGAGATCGAGCACCAGCGCGCCGGTGTCGGCGGGCGGATCGTCGCCAAGATGAACGCGCTCGAGGACCCGGCGCTGGTCGACGCGCTCTACGAGGCCTCGGCGGCCGGCGTCGAGGTGGACCTGGTGGTGCGCGGCGTCTGCCGGCTGCGCCCCGGCCTGCCCGGCCGGAGCGCGACCATTCGCGTCCTCTCGATCGTCGACCGCTTCCTCGAGCACGCGCGCATCTTCATGTTCGGCAACGCCGGCGTCCCCGAGTACTACCTCGCCTCGGCGGACTGGATGTCGCGCAACCTCGGCTACCGGGTGGAGGCGATGGTGCCGGTCTCCGATCCGCGCCTCGCGGAGCAGCTCCAGGAGATCCTCGACGTCCAGCTGGCCGACAACTGCAAGGCCTGGGAGCTCGCGTCCGACGGCCAGTGGACCCAGCGCCGCCCGGCGCCGGGCGAGCCGCGCCGCCCGAGCCAGCGCGTGCTGCTCGAGCGCACGATCGCGCGCGCTCGCGCCGCGGGCTGATCCGGCTTCAGCCTTCGGCGAGCGCCGCGACCAGGCCGTCCAGCGCGTCCGCCAGGCGCGCGGCGCGCGCGCCGTCGCCGGTCCAGTCCTGATCGAAACGGCGACGCAGCTCCGCGCGCCGCGCTCCGAGGCGCCGGGCGAGCGCCGACCGCCCGGTGCGACCGCCGTCGCCGCGCACCGCCGGCGTCGGCGTGCCCGCCGCCGTGGCGAGGCGAGCGCGCTCGGCTTCGGCGGCGTCGGCGGCGAGCTCGGCCGTCAGCACCGCGAGGTCGTTGGCGTCGCCGAGCAGGTCCTGCAGCGCGCGCAGCGCCGCGAGCGGCTCGCGCGCGGCCTCGAGCTCGCCGGCGACCGGTTCGATCAGGTAGCGCAGCCGCTTGGCCTCGATGCGCGCCCGGTGGGCGGCCGCGTCGCCGCCGTCCGCCGAGCCGGCGTGCGCGAGCGCTTCGGCGAGGGTCCGCGCGTGGCCCCGGATCTCCTCGGCGAGCGCGGCGCGCAGCGAGGTCGTGTCGACCGCGCCGGCGTCGAGCCGGACCTGCCAGGTGCCGAGCCGTTCGCGCAGCCGCTCGTGGAGCGCGTCGAAGCGGGCGATGCCGACGCGTCCGAGCTCGGCGTAGACCTGGTCGCGCCGCGCTTCGAGGCGTTCGGCGAGCGCGGCGGCGGCGCGCGCCTCGGCGGCGGCGCGGCGCGCCGAGGCGGGCGCGGTCGAGCGCGCCTCTTCGGCGAGTCGCCGGGCGAGCTCGGCGCCGACCTCGGCGTCGCGTCCCGGGTTGGTCGAGTCGGCGAGGTCGCGCAGCCGTCGGCGCAGCTTGCCGCCGACGCGGGGACCGAGCTCTCCGCGCCAGGCGCGCAGCTGGCTGCGCAGGCGGCGCAGCGCGACCCGCAGGTCGTGGAGCGCTTCGGGATCGCCGCCGGCGGCGAGCGCCGCGCGGGCGCGCGCGGCGCGCTCCAGCTCGCCGAGCGCGATGCGCCGGGTCGCCTCCGCGAGCGGACGGTCGAGCAGGTCCTCCGGCAGCCGGGCGCGCGGGCTCATCGATCGAGGTCGCGCAGTTGCGAGGCGGTCAGATGCCAGAGCAGCACCGCGTGGCCGGCGGAGATCCGGCCGGGCAGCTCGACGAGTGCCGCGCCCCCTTTCTTGAACACGGAGAGGGGGCGCTCCCGCGCTGCGAGCAGCCAGGCCTCGAGCCGGGAGAGGTTCGGCTCGTGGCCGACCAGCGCCACGGTCTCGATCCCGCCGTTCGCGCGCAGCGATCGCAGCGATCGCAGCCAGGCGAGCGCGGCGGCGGGGCGGGCGTCCGGCTCGAGCGCTCCCAGATCGATCCGCTCCGGTTTTCCGGCGAGCTCCGCGGCGAGCAGGTCGGCGGTCTCCCGCGCGCGCCGCAGCGGACTCGAGGCGATCGCCTCGATCGCGGGCAGGCGCGCCGCCAGGGCGCGCGCGGCGCGCCGGAAGCGACGCGCCCCTTCGGGGGTCAGCGGCCGCTCGGAGTCGGCGCCTTCGAACGCGAGCCGGTCGACGGCCACCGCGTGACGGACGAGGAGGACGCGCACCGGGCAGCTCTCCCGTCGGGCGGCGCCGGCCTCAGGCGCGCAGCCGATAGCCGACGCCGATCACCGTCTCGATCCGATCGGCGACCGGGCCGAGCTTGCGGCGCAGTCGGCGGACATGGGTGTCGACCGTGCGGCTGTCGACGTCCTCGGCGTAACCCCAGACGTCGGAGAGCAGCCGCGAGCGGGTCTGCACCCGCCCCTGGCGCTCCATCAGCACCTTGAGCAGCCGGAACTCGGTGGCGGTCAGCTGGACCTCCTTGCCGCGGACCTCGACGCGGTGGGCGGCGGCGTCGAGGGTGATGCCGGCCACCTCGACCCGGTCGCCGGGCTCCTCCTCTCCGGCGTGACGGCGCAACACCGCCTTGATGCGCAGCACCACCTCGCGCGGCGAGAACGGCTTCGGGATGTAGTCGTCGGCGCCGAGCTCGAGTCCGACGATGCGGTCGACCTCCTCGCCCTTGGCGGTGAGCATGACCAGAGGGATGCGCGAGGTCGTGGCGTCGCGCTTGAGAGCGCGCGTCACCTCGAGGCCGTCGAGGCCGGGCAGCATCAGGTCGAGGACGATCAGATCGGGCGGCTGCTTGCGGATCGCCTCCAGGGCCGCGTCGCCGCGGCGCTCGACGTCGACCTCGAAGGCCGCCTTCTCGAGATTGAACTTGAGGACCTCGGCGATGTCCGGTTCGTCTTCGACGACCAGGATCCGCTTCTCCGTCATGGCCCGGGACGGTAACACGCGCGTTCCGCAGCCGATGTGGAAATCTCTGAGGAAAAGCCGCCCTCGAGGCGCCCCGCGCGCCCGCTCCACCGGGCTCGGCAACGGTTTGCACATGAATCTGTGCAACCTCGGCAAGTGCAATGTCCGCAATGTTTTGCGTGTAAGTGTCGGTGCCGAAAGCAGGATCGGAGGTTGGCAGCACTGCCACTTTTCCACAGTGACGCGTCACGGGCCGGTGACGGCGGTCGTAAATCCCTGCAACACTTCGTCTTGACAGTCTCCTCCGGCGGCGGCTACCGTGCGGGGCGAACGACCTCGGGGGAGTCATGACCGCGCCGGCCACGATCCGTACCTACCTGATCTTCACCGGCACCGGGCCGATCCTGGTCCTGTCGACCTATCCGGACCTGACCGATTCGCGCCTGATCGGGAAGCTGCGCTACAAGGGGATCTCGAAGTTCATCGCCTACGAGGTCGCGCTCGAAGCGGTGCGCAGCCGATACGGCCCCGCCTACGACAGCGTCGCCCACGACCTCGACGCCGCCCCCGACCTGCGCGTGCTCGACTTCAACGGCCACCAGATCATGGCCAACTTCTCGCTCGACGAGTTGGGCGACCCGATCAAGTTCGGGGGCTGAGCCCGGGCTCGAGGCCGGCCGCCGTCAACAGCTCGCGCACCAGCGCGAGCGGCAGGCCGACCACGTTGTCGACGTCGCCGTCGACGCCGGCGACGAAGCCGGACGCGCCGCCCTGGATGGCGTAGGCACCCGCCTTGTCGAAGGGATCGCCCGAGGCGACGTAGGCGTCGATCTCGGCGTCGCCGAGCGCGCGGAAGCGGACGCGGGTGAGCCGGGCATCGCTCCACTCGCCGGCGGGCGCGCCGTCGTTCGCGACGGCGACCAGCGCGACGCCGCTCCAGACGTCGTGGGCGCGTCCCGAGAGCCGTTGCAGCATGCGCCGGGCGTCGTCGGCGTCGGCGGGCTTGCCCAGCACGCGACCGTCGAGGGCGACCTCGGTGTCGGCGCCGAGCGCGATCTCGCCCGGCCGCGCCGCGGCGCGCGCCTTGGCGAGCGCCAGGCGAACCACCAGCTCGCGCGGGCTCTCGCCGGCGACCGGGGTCTCGTCGGAGTCGGTGGCGCGTGCCTCGAACGGCACGCCGAGGCCGGCGAGCAGCCGACGCCGACGCGGCGAAGCCGACGCGAGCACCAGCCGCGGCGCAGTGCTCACGGGTAGTAGCCCGGCGCGGTGCGCACCTCGATTCCGGGACGCCGGACCTCGACCTCGACGCGGCGGAAGGCGTCGCCGCCGGCGGCGTCGGACTGGTAGCCGATCAGGTACTGCTGGCGCAGCTCGGTCTCGATCTGGTCGTAGATGCGCGCCAGTCGCGCGGTGCGGTCGGCGCGGAACGAGAGTCCGCCGGTCTCGCGCGCCAGCCGGTCGAGGACGGAGCCGGGCTGCGGCGACTTGGCGGTGACGCCGAGTCCGATCGAGTAGATCGCCACGCCCGAACGGCGCGCGAAGTCGAGCACGTCCTCGAACGGGATCTTCGAGCCGGAGTCCTCGCCGTCCGAGAGCAGGACGAGCGCCCGCTTGCCGCCGAGGCCGCTGAAGTAGTGGAGCGCGAAGGCGAGCGCGTCGTGGAGCGCGGTGCCGCCCTCGGCGGTGAGCTCGGCGAGGCCGCCGGCCAGACGCTCGAGATTGCCGGTGAAGCGCACCGCCAGGCGCGGCTCGTCGGCGAAGGGGATCACGGCGGCGCGGTCTCTCGGCGTCAGGACCTGGCGAAAGAAGCGGAGCGCCTCGCGCTCCAGGGTGTCGAGCTCCTCGGCCATCGAGATCGAGGTGTCGAGCAGCAGGGCGACGTGGACCGGCACGTCGGCGACCCGCTCGAAGCGA
The DNA here is from genome assembly GCA_045862895.1 of Acidobacteriota bacterium. Taxonomy (GTDB): domain Bacteria; phylum Acidobacteriota; class Thermoanaerobaculia; order Multivoradales; family JAGPDF01; genus JACTMI01. The sequence goes on along the minus strand of BTUO01000010.1, from coordinate 144,733 downwards.
CGAACCTGCTGCGGCCGGCCGTCCTCGCGCACCACGATCTCGTCGACGCCGAGGTCCTCGAGCGGCCGTCCCTTGCGGTCGACGACGGTGGTGAACAGCTCGACGAAGTCGACGTCGGTTTCGGCGAAGGCGGCCGCGCCGAGGCCGGCGCCGGCGACGCGTACCGCCTCGGCGGAGCCGCCCTCCGACAGGAAGGCCGCGGCGCGCACCCACGCCGGGGCGCCGCCCGGCGGCGCCGGCAGCACGGCGATCCACGGCGGCTGGCGCAGCACCGCGACCAGCCGGTCGTTGAGCTCGAGCTCGAGACGGTCGACGCGCTCGCCTTCCGGAACCTCGACGACGGCGCGCGCCTCGAGCGTGCCGGCGGCGCCCGGCGCCAGCGCCAGGCGGACCGCGAAGCGGTGGGGCCCGGCGTTGACCAGCGCCTCGTCGCGCGCGAGCTCCGCCCCGGCCCCGTCGAGCGCGATCGCCGCCAGGCGGTGGAGCCGCGGCGAGGCGCCGAGGTCGAGCTCGACGCTCCAGGGCGGCCGCGAGCGCGTCATCACCCGCCGGCCGTCGAGCTCGAACGCGACGGCGGCGACGCCGGCGTCGCGCACTTCGGCGTCAAAGCGGACGCGGTTCATCAGCAGTCGGTCGGTGGGAACGAAGAGCCGGACCAGCGCGGCTTCGCTCTCCTCGGCGCCGGCGAGCCCGGGGACGTCGAGTGCGCGCGCGACGCCGTAGCAGCGGCCGCTCGCCAGCTCGGTGACGGCGAGCGCGAGGTCGTAGTGCCCGACCGGCAGCGTGCGCACGACGCGCACGACGGCCGGCCCCTCGGCGTCGGCGGCGCGCTGCTCGACGAAGAAGCCGTCGACCCGTCGCCCGCCGCGGGAGAGCTCGCCGTCGACGAGATAGAGGCGGTCGGCCCCTGTGGCGGACGCGGGCAGCGTCACCACGAGGTCGAGCCGGGTCTTCGCGCCGATTCGCTCCGGCAACTCGAACGCCACCTCGCCGGCGAGCGCCGGCGCGCCGGCGGCGCACCGCCCGATCGCCGCCACGGGCGCTGCTTCGACCTGACCCTGGGTCGCGGCGGAGACCAGTCCTGCGAGAACCGTCAGCGAGAGGACCCTGAACGCCACGGCGGGATCCTACCGCTCGGAGGGTCCGAGGCCATGACGCAGAGTCACCGGAATCCGAACGGGAAGGGCCTTGCTCGCTGGCGCCCGGTCTGCCGTGTTCCGGCGGAGCTTCCTCGGACGTCGATGCGCCGCGGACTCACCTGGCCTTCGCCTTGAGCAGGATGTCGACGCGCCGGTTGCGCTCGCGCCCGGCGGCCGTCGCGTTGTCGGCGACCGGCTCGCTCTCGCCGTAGCCCAGGGCGACGATTCGCGCGGCGTCGATGCCACGGCCGACGAGGAAGTTGCGCACGGCGTCGGCGCGCCGCTCGGAGAGCGCCTGGTTGTGCTCCTCGCTGCCCTGGGCGTCGGTGTGCCCCTGCACCACCACCGCGGTCTTCTCGTACTCGGTGATCACCGCGGCGACTTCGCCGACGGTGGCGCGCGACGAGCCGGAGAGCAGGGCGGAGTCCACCGCGAACAGGATGTCCGAGTCGAAGTGGATCAGCAGCGAATCCTCGCCGACGCGCTCCACGGTCGTGCCGGGGATCCGCGCCAGCTTCTCCTCCTGCGCGTCCATGTAGGCGCCGACTCCGGCGCCGACCACGGCGCCGATCGCCGCCCCGGCCAGGATCTCGTCGGCCTCGCGCTTGCCGGAGAGCACGGCGCCGACGGCGCCCGCCGCCGCGCCGACTCCGGCGCTCTTCGCCGTCTTCTCGCGCTTCGTGGTGTAGGGGTCCGTGTAGCCGGCGCAGCCGGCGAGGAGCGCCATCGCGAGGATCGCCGCGAGCGCGACGGTGCCGCGGTGAAGGGTCGTCGAGCAGGTCGTCGCTGGTTCCATGCGTTCCCTCCTCCCATTCTTCATTGTTCCGTTCTTCTACTTCTTCTACTTCTTCTACTTCTTCTACTTCTTCTTCTTCTTCTTCTCCCGTCGCCGGGGTTCAGCGGAACCGCGCGCGGAAGCTCTGGTACTCACGGCTGTCGTCGACCAGGCCGCGCCGGGCGGGGAGCTCGGCGATCAGGACTTCGGTGTCACGGATCCGCTCGGCGCCCATCGGGTGGCTCGAGAAGAACTGCTCGACCTTCGACGGCTCGCGCCGTCGCCGCTGCTCGAGCTTGCGGAAGAAGTCGGAGATTCCTCGCGGGTCGAAGCCCGCGGCGTGCGTCGTGCGCACCGCGAGCGAATCGGCCTCGCGCTCGAATTCGCGACTGTGGTCGTTGAGCACGCCGGTCCCGACGAGCCGCGCCAGGATCTGCTCGGTCCGGCTCGGATCCTGACCGAGGACGATGGCGGCGATCGCTTCGAGACCGTAGGCGCGCGTCATGAGCTGGGTGCCGTGGCGGGCGACACCGTGGCCGATCTCGTGCGCGAGCACGCCGGTGAGTTGATCGAGCGTGTTCGCCTCGCGGATGAGCCCGGTGTGGACGTAGACCAGTCCGCCCGGCAGGTTGAAGGCGTTGAGCGTCGGATCGTCGACGATCTGGAAGTCCCAACGCCGGTCCGCGAGCGCCGACTGCGCCACGAGTTGGCGCCCGATCCTGGTCAGGTAAGCGTTGGCGGCCGGATCGCGAATCACCCTCTTCTGCGATTCGACCTGGCGCCTGAAGTCGTCGCGCATCCTCCACTCGTCCTCGAGCGAGACGAGGTTGATGCCGCCGCCGACGCCCAGCGAGGAGCACCCGGCGACGAACGCGGCGACGAGCAGGAGGCCGACGACGAGAACGCCGACGGGAGATGCGAGTCTGGAAAGTCTGAGCTCGAACATGGTTCCGCCTTGCGTGGCCCACGGCGGGGCCGCGGAGACGGATAGAGCAGGATCGATGCCAGATCCGCCCGACGGCGGCCGAGCTCGTGGTGGAGGAGCGGACTCCGGCGCCGCCGGGCCGGCGAGAATCGTCAGCGAGCGGGCGGAGCGCTCCCCTCGATCTTGCGGCTCCGGTGCGCCCGTGTCCATGGTAGATCGACGAAAGTTCCGAACGCGACGCCGCGCTCGAAACGGCATGCCCTGTTCGCCCGCTGCTCGATCCGGAGCTCCCCGGTCTTGACGCCGCGTTCCTCGTCTGGCGGGAGGTCCCGGCGCCGCGCCGTCGAACGCACGGAATCATCCGTAGCAGGCGCGGCCTCTTCTTGACTCATATAGATGAGTCGAAGATACTTCTCCAATGAGTAAGCGTCTCCAGGTCCTGCTCGAGGAGGAGGAGCTTCGCGAGGTCAAGCGCGCGGCGCGCCTGGCGCGGGTCAGCGTCGCCGACTGGGTTCGCGATGCGCTCCGGGCCAAGCGCCAGGCGGCTCCGGCGAGCGCTCCGGACCGCAAGCTCGCGGTGGTGCGCGCGGCGACGCGGCACGCCTTTCCGGTCGGCGAGGTCGGCGCGATGCTGGCCGAGATCGAGAGTGGCTACGGGGTCGAAGGCGAATCGTGATTTTCGTCGACTCGAACGTGCCGATGTACCTGGTCGGCGCGGCACATCCGCACAAAGTGGACGCGCGACGGCAGCTCGAACGGGCGATCGCCGACGGCGAGCGGCTGGTGACGGACGCGGAAGTGCTGCAGGAGATCCTGCATCGCTATGTCGCCATCGGGCGTCGTGACGCGATTCAGCCGGCGTTCGAGGCGCTGCTCGGCGTCGTCGACGAGATCTTCCCGGTCGATCGCGTGACGGTGCTGCGGGCGCGCGACATCGTGCTCGCTTACCCTCGCCTGTCGGCGCGCGACGCCGTTCACGCCGCGGCGATGGAGGCGAACGGCGTGACCGAGATCCTCACGTTCGACACCGGCTTCGACGCCTTCCCCGGGATCCGGCGCCTGTCGTCGTAAACGGGTCGATGCCCCACCCGGCCCACCCGACGGCGGGGACTGGCGGCAAGTCGCCTCAGGGGAAGTAGCCGCGGATGGTCTTGGCCTGGAGGCCGGGACGGGCGACTTTCACCTCGACGGCGCGGAACTTCTGGTCGCGGGCGGTGTTCGAGGACTGGTAGGCGATCAGGTAGCGCGAGCGCAGCTCCTTCTGGATCGCGGCGTAGACCGGGGCGAGCTCGGTGGCCTCGTCGACGAAGAAGAACCGGCCGCCGGTCTCCTCGGCGAGCTGCTTGAGCGCCTTGCGCACCTCGAGGTCGCGGCGGGGGATGTCGAGGCCGATGGTGTAGATCGCCACTCCGGCGCGGCGCGCGAAGTCGAGGGTCTGGTCGAGCGTGAAGCGGCTGTTCTCGTCCTTGCCGTCGGAGAGCACCAGCATCGCGCGCTGCCCCTTGAGGCCGTTGAAGTAGAACAGCCCGAAGACCACCGAGTCGTAGAGCGCGGTGCCGCGCTCGGCCTTCAGGCCGGCGAGGCCACCGGCCAGCGTGTCGAGCTTGCTCGTCATCTTGACCGCGAGCGTGGGCCGGTCGTTGAACGGGATCAGGGCGGCGCGGTCGCGCGGCTGGATGGCGTCGCGGAAGAACTGGAGCGCGGCGTCGCGGGCGACGGTGAGATTCGGCTCCATCGACGCCGAGACGTCGAGCAGCACCGCGGCGTGGATCGGCAGGTTCTCGAGCCGCTCGAAGCGGACCAGCTGCTGCGGCACGCCGTCCTCGGCGACCGAGAAGAGCTCCTCCGGCAGGTCCGAGACCGGCCGGTCGTCGCCGCCGACGACGGTCGTGTAGAGCTCGACGAACTCGACGTCGATCTCGTCGAGGTTCTCGGGCGCGTTGACGAAGACCAGCTCCTCGGTCGAGTTGCCGTCGACCTGGTAGGCGACCGCGCGCACGTAGGCGACCGGCTCGTCCGCCGGCAGCACGATCGGCTGGGTGAACGGCTCCTGGTAGAGCGTCGCCACCAGCGTCTCGTTGAGCCAGAACTCGACCCGCTCCAGGGTCTCGCCCTCGGGGACCTCGACCTCGGCCTCGGCGCGCAGCGAGGACTCGTACTTCCTGCCGCGGCGGGGCTCGAGCAGCCGCACCGAGAAGCGGTGCGGGCTCGAGTTGAGCAGCTCGACGTCCGAGGCGATCTCGCGCCCGGCGGCGTCGAAGGCGATCGCCGCGAGCGTGCGCGTCGCCGGCACCTCGCCCAGGTCGAGCTCGACCGAGAACGGCGGCCGCTTCTTGCGCAGGATCGGCTTGCCGTCGAGGACGAACTGGACCTCGGTGATGTCGGGGCCGGTGGTCAGCGTGTCGAAGCGCAGCAGGCCCGAGAACATCTCGCCGCGCGGCTGGACGATCTGGATCGTGTTGTCGAGCGTCGACAGCGCGGCGTTGGCTTCGGCCAGCAGTCGCGCCGTCTCGGGATCGGGCGGCTCCGGCGGCGCCGCGTCGACCGCCGGCACCGTCAGCTCGCGCTCGATCCGGAAGGTGCCGCCGCCGTTCAGGTCGTCGGCGCGGACGATCAGCGTGTAGGTTCCGGGGCGCAGGAAGCGCTCGAACACCAGCGGCAGCGCGTCCGAGGTCACCTCGGCGGCGGGCAGGTCGAACTTGTAGCGGAACGAATCGAACAGCCGCCCCTCGCGCACCACCTCGCCGTTGAGCACGAAGTTGTAGGAGCGGTGCCCCTCGATCTCGACCGGAACCAGCGTCTCGACCGGGATGCCGATGGTCGCCTGCACCACCGTGCGGCTCTGGCGGCGGCCCGGGTAGGCGACCTCGAGCTCGCCGGGCAGGACCTTGGCGCCCTCGGGCAGATCGGTCGAGTACGAGGCGAAGGTCGAGACCCACTCGCGGGTCGGCCCTTCGATCGGCGCCAGCGCCGCGGCGATCATCGGGGCGTAGCCGAACTGACCGCGGCGCCAGACCGAGAGGATCGCGGCGGCGAACTGGTCGTTGCGGATGCAGGTCGACTGCAGCTGCTGGGCGAGCGACCCCTCCGAAGCGCCGGGGTAGGCGCCCTGGAAGAGCGCGGCGAGGCCGTCGGAGGGCATCCAGAGTCGCCACTTGCCGAGCGACGAGCGCTGATGGAAGACCAGCACCAGCACCTCGCGCACCCGGGTCGACGGCGCGTAGATCCAGACTTCGGTCGGCCAGAGCAGGATGCCGCACTGGTCGACCATGCGGACCGCCGGCGGTCCGTTGAGCAGGAAGTAGCGGGCGCGCTCCTCGTCGAGCTCGCCGAAGGTCTGGCGGGCCTCGGCGACGCGCGCGTCCCAACTCTCCTTGAGCTCGTTGCGGGCGGTGTCCGGATAGGGATCGCGAACCGCCCAGAAGCGGCGGATGAAGGCGTCTCGCTGGTAGTCCTTCTCGAGCTTCAGGAAGGTCTCGCGCTCCTCCTCCGTGATGATGGGGTCGACCTCGACGAGCCAACGCCGGAACTCGGGAGGGAGTTGCTCCTCGAGCGCCTTGCGCTCGGCCCGGCCGAGCTTCGGGTCGTCGGCGGGCAATCCGGGCGCGGCGAAGGCCAGAGCGAGCGCGGCGACGAGTGATAGCGCGAGCGGTTTCATCGGCAACCGATCTTACGGATGCACGACCGGTGCCGGACGCGCGCGGGTAGAATCGCGGCCGTGGAGGCGATCTACTTCGACCACAACGCGACCACGCCGCTCGAGGCGCGGGTGCGCGACGCGATGCTCCCCTGGCTCGGCGAGCGCTGGGGCAACCCGTCGTCCGCCCACCGCGCCGGGCAGGCGGCGCTCGACGCGGTCGAGACCGCGCGCGAGCAGGTCGCCGCCCTGATCGATGCCGACCCGCTCGAGGTCGTCTTCACCTCGTCGGGCACCGAGGCCAACAACGCCGTGGTTCTCGCCGCGCTGCGCGGCGCGGGCGCCGGCGGCCATCTCGTCGTCTCGGCCTTCGAGCACCCGTCGATCCTGCGCGCCGCCGAAACCTGGGCGCCGGTCTTCGGCGCCACGGTGACGCGGGTCGCGCCCGGCCCCGACGGCGTGGTGCCGGCGGCGGCTGTGGCGTCGGCCCTGCGCGCCGAGACGCGGCTGGTCGCGCTGATGCTCGCGCAGAACGAGCTCGGCACGCTGCAGCCGGTGGCCGAGGTCGCGCGCCTGTGCCGGGAGCGCGGCGTCCCGGTCCTGTGCGACGCGGTTCAGGCGGCCGGCAAGGTGCCGGTCGACGCACGGGCGCTCGGCGTCGACTACCTCACGCTCGGAGCCCACAAGTTCGGAGGGCCGCTGGGCGCCGCGGCGCTCTGGGTGCGCGGCGGCGCGCCGTTCGAGCCGCTGCTGGTGGGTGGAGCGCAGGAGCGACGGCGGCGCGCCTCCACGGTCAACGTGCCGGCCGTGGTCGGGTTCGGCCGCGGCTGCGAGCTGGCGACGGCGGAGCTTCCCGAGCGCACGCGCCGCCTGGCGGCGTTGCGCGATCGCTTCGAGACCGGCGTGCGCTCCGCTTTTCCGGACGCCATCGTCCACGGCGCCGGAGCGCCGCGGGTGCCGCACACCTCGCACGTGGCGTTCCCCGGGACGGTCAACGTCGACCTGATGATCCGCCTCGATCTCGCCGGCTTCCAGGTCTCCTCCGGGCCGGCCTGCGGCTCGGGGACGGTCGAGCCGAGCCCGGCGATGGTCGCCATGGGCGTGCCGCGCGAGGAGGCGATCGCCTCGTTGCGCGTCTCGTTCGGAATCTCGAACACGCTCGCGGAAGTCGACGCGCTGCTCGCCGCGCTGCCGCGCGAGGTCGCGGCGCTCACGGCGGTTCCGGTGCGATGAGCGGCGCCGCGGAGCAGGTCGCGCCGATCGCGGTGGCGATGAGCGGGGGGCTCGACTCGAGCGTCGCGGCCTGGCTGCTCTCGCGCGGCGGCGCCCCGGTCGTCGGCCTTTCGATGCTGCTCTGGGATCGCGCCGCCGAGCCGGGCGCTGCCCGTCACGGGCGCTGCTGCGGCGCGCTCGACCTCGGCGACGCCCGGCGGGTGGCGGCGAAGGCCGGCATTCCGCACTACACGCTGCGCATGGACGAGGAGTTCCGGCGCGACGTCGTCGAGCCGTTCGTCGACGACTATCTCGCCGGTCGCACCCCGTCGCCGTGCGTGCGCTGCAACACCTTCGTCAAGTTCGACGCGCTGATCGAGCGCTCCCGCAAGCTCGGCGCCCGGGCGTTGGCCACCGGTCACTACGCGCGCATCGTCGACGGCCCCGACGGCCCCGAGCTCCACGCCGCGATCGACGCCGACAAGGACCAGTCCTACTTCCTGTTCGAGCTCACCGCCGAGCAGCTCGCCTTCGCCCGCTTCCCGCTCGGCGAGCGCACCAAGCCCGAGGTGCGCGAGCTGGCGCGCGCGGCGGGGTTGCCGGTGGCGGGCAAGGGGGAGTCGATGGAGGTCTGCTTCGTCGACTCCGGCATCCGCGAGTTCGTCGAGCGCGAGGCCGCGGCGCGCCCGACGCTCGCCGGCGCGCTCGCCGCCGGTCCGGCGCGGGTTCTCGACGCCGCCGGCCACGACCTGGGCGCGGCCGAGCCCTACTACCGCTACACGGTCGGCCAGCGGCGCGGACTCGGCGTCGCCTCGTCGCGCCGGCTCTACGTGCTCGAAGTGCTGCCGTCGGACAACGCGGTGGTGGTCGGCGACGAGCACGAGCTGCTCGCGCCCGGGCTCGCCGGGGAGCGGCTGCACTGGATCGGAGCGCCGCCCGCAGGTCCGGTCGAGGCGCTGGCCAAGATCCGCTCGCGTCACCCCGGCGTCGCCGCGCTCGTGCGGCCGGGCGCCGGGGGCCGGGTCGAGGTCGACTTCGCCGAGCCGCAGCGCGGGGTGGCGCCCGGCCAGGCCTGCGTCTTCTATGCCGGGACGCGTGTCCTCGGCGGTTGCTGGATCACCGGCCGGGTCGATCCGGCCGCAGCGCGGAGGGGTGCCGCTTGATCGATCGACGCCATCGCCGTCTCGCCGTCGCGCTGCTCTGCTTGGCGACGATCGCCCCCGGATCGGCGCACGGCCAGGCGAGCGAAGAGTGGCGCTCCTGGAACCAGCCGGTCACGCCGTTCAAGGTGTTCGGTGCGCTCCACTACGTCGGCGCCAACGACATCGCGGTCTACGCCTTCGCCACGCCGGAAGGGCTGATCGTCCTCGATGGTGGCTTTCCGGAGACCGCGCCGCTGGTTCTCGCCAGCCTCGCCGAGCTCGGCTTCCGGATCGAGGACGTCAAGATCCTGCTCAACAGCCATGCCCACTTCGACCACGCCGGCGGGCTCGCCGAGCTCGCCGCGAAGAGCGGCGCGAAAGTCTTCGCCAGCGCGCGCGACGCCGACCAGCTCGAGGCCGGCGGCAAGGGGGACTTCGCCTGGGGCGACGAGGGGACCTTTCCGCCGGTCGCCGTCGACCGGCGCCTCGCCGACCGCGAGACCGTGACCCTCGGCGGCGTGACGCTGACGGCGCACGTCACCGCCGGCCACACCCGCGGCTGCACGACCTGGACCGCGACGCTCGAGGACGGCGGCGAGCGGCGCGAGGCGGTCTTCGTCTGCTCGGTGAGCGTGCCGGACCCGGCCGCCTACCGGCTCGCCGACAATCCGCGCTACCCGGAGATCGCCGACGACTACGCCGCGAGCTACGAGCGGCTGCGCTCCTTCGCGCCCGACCTCTTCTTCGCGGCGCACGGCGGCTTCTTCGATCTCGACGGCAAGCGGGCCCGGCTCGCGGCGGGCGAGAAGGCGGTCGACGTCTTCACCGACCGCGACGGCTACGGCGCCTACCTCGACCGCAACGAGCGGCGTTTCCGCGAGCTGCTCTCCGAGGCGCGCGCGGCGCTCGCCGCGAAGCCGCCGGTCAGCGACTGATCTCGTCGTCGGCCGCTTCGTCGTCGGCGTCCGCCGTCGCGGCCGCCGGTCCGATCACCAGCACGTACTCGCCGAGCGGCCGCTTCCCGGCGACGGCCGTCTCGAGGTCGCCGAGCGTCCCCCGCACGACCTCCTCGTGAAGCTTGGTCAGCTCGCGCGCCAGCGCGGCGGGGCGATCGGCCCCGAGCTCGGCGATCGCGTCGGCGAGACTGGAACCGATCCGGTGCGGCGACTCGAAGGCGACCACCGTGTGCCCGAGCGCTCCGAAGCGGCGCCAGAAGGCGCGGCGCTTGCCGCTCTTCGGCGGCGCGAAGCCCGCGAAGGTGAAGGGGTAGGGGGGCAGCCCCGAGACCACCAGCGCGACCAGGATCGCCGACGGCCCGGGGATCGCCTCGATCCGGTGCCCGGCCTCGGCGGCGGCGCGGGCGAGCGGGAAGCCGGGGTCGGAGAGCAGCGGCGTCCCCGCGTCGGACGCGACCGCGATCGTCTCGCCGGCGTCGAGCGCGGCGAGCAGCTCCGGCAGGCGGCGCCGCTCGTTGTGCTCGTGGAGCGAGACCAGCGGCTTCTTGATTCCGAGGTGGTGGAGCAGACGCCCGGTGTGACGGGTGTCCTCGCAGGCGACGCGATCGGCCGCGGCGAGCGCGGCCGCCGCCCGCGGCGACAGGTCCTCGAGGTTGCCGATCGGAGTGGCGACGAAGACCAGGCGGCCGGGCACGGGCGGATCCTACCGGGGCCGGGAATCGACGTCCGTTTTTCGGTGGCGGGCGCTCCGGGTGCAGAATAGGTTTCCGCGCATGAACGCGACCCTGCCCCCCCGTCCCGAGATGGAGCGCGCGAGCTTCGCCCGCGACGCCTCCTACGACGGCCTGTTCTTCCTGGCCGTCAAGACCACCGGCATCTTCTGCCGCCCCTCGTGCCCGGCGCGCAAGCCGAATCCCGAGAACGTCGACTACTACGCCTCGGCGCGCGAGGCGCTGTTCGCCGGCTTCCGGCCGTGCAAGCGCTGCCGGCCGCTCCAGACCGACGGCGCGCCGCCGGAGTGGGTGGCCGGCCTGCTCTCGGAGATCGAACGCGACCCGTCGGTGCGGATCGACGACGCCGAGCTGCGCCGGCGCGGCATCGAGCCGGCGCGCGTGCGCCGTTTCTTCAAGAAGGAATACGGCATGACCTTTCAGGCCTACCGCCGGTCGCGGCGCCTGGGCGGAGCGCTCGACCTGCTGCGCCGTGGCGAGCGCGCCGAGGACGCCGGCTGGGACGTCGGCTACGAATCGGCGAGCGGCTTCCGCGAGGCCTTCGAGCGCACCTTCGGCGCCCAGCCGGGCGCCGCGCGCGAGAAGGACTGCGTGCGCATCTCCTGGGTCGAGAGTCCGGTCGGCCCGCTCCTGCTCGGCGCCACCGACAAGGGCGTGGCGCTGCTCGAGTTCACCGACCGGCGCGCGCTCGAGAGTCAGCTCGCGATCCTGCGCCGGCGGACGCGGCGCAGCCTGGTCCCCGGCTCGAACGCCCTGGTCGAGCTCGGCCGCGCTCAGCTCGGCGAGTACTTCGCCGGCGCGCGGCGCGGCTTCGACCTGCCGCTCGACGCCCCCGGCACGCCGTTCGAAGAGAAGGTCTGGGGCGAGCTGCGGCGGATCCCGTACGGCGAGACCCGTTCTTACGAGGATCTCGCGGTCGCCCTCGGCCGCGCCGGCGGCTCGCGCGCGGTCGGCCAGGCCAACGGCCGGAACCGGGTCGCGATCGTCATCCCCTGCCACCGCGTGGTCAACAAGAGCGGCGAGCTCGGCGGCTACGGCGGCGGCCTCTGGCGCAAGCGCTTCCTGCTCGACCTCGAGCAGCGCAGCTCCGGGCTCTTCGCGAACTGAGCGCGCCGAGCTCGCGCGCGAAGGAGACTCAGTCGCGCGGGATCTCGCGGTCGAGGTTGACCGCGCTGCCCGACAGGCGGGCGATCAGCATCATCCGGCGCTTGAATCGGTTGGCGCGCTCGAGCGCGACGATCCGTCCGACGACCTCGGCCGGGTAGCCGCGCTCGACCACCTCGTCGGCCGACAGCCCCTGGTCGAACAGCAGGTAGAGCACTTCGTCGGCGATCGCGTACTCGAACCCCAGCTCGCCCTGCGAGGTCTGCCCGGGCCAGAGGTCGGCCGAGGGCGGCTTGGCGGTCACCGCGTCCGGCACGCCCAGGTGGCGGGCGAGCTGCAGCACCTGCTGCTTGTAGAGGTCGCCGTTCGGGTTGAGCGACGAGGCGTTGTCGCCGAACACCGTCGAGTAGCCGAGCAGCAGCTCGGTCTTGTTCGAGGTACCGAGCACCAGGCAGCCGAGCCTCTTGGCCTGATCGAACAGGATGGTCATCCGCTCGCGCGCCATCTTGTTGCCGCGCCGGACCCGGTCGGCCTCCGGCTCCTCGCGGTCGAAGTAGGCGTCGATCTGCGGCGTCAGGTCGATCGTGCGCAGGTTCAGGCCGAAGGCGTCGGCGGTGGCCGCCGCGTCCGCGGACGAGCGCGGGTCCGAGGTCCGATAGGGCAGGAAGAAGGCGTGGACCCGCTCGGGTCCGAGCGCGCGGGTCGCGATCGCCGCGGCGAGCGCCGAGTCGACGCCGCCGGAGATCCCGACGACCACTCCGGCGGCACCGGCGCCGGCCACCGCGTCGCGCACGAACGAGACCAGCGCGGCGGTTGCGAGCTCGGGATCGAGCCGGAGCCTCGGGGCGACCTCCTCGCGGCGGATCATCGCGGCGTCCTCACGAGGTCGGCCCTTCGATGTCGCTGCGCTCGGCGGCGAGGATCGGCAGCCGCCAGCGCAACCGGTCGACCTCGCGCAGGTCGATGTCGGCGACCAGCAGGTGCTCCTCGAGGTAGGGCGCGCGCGCCAGCAGCTCGCCGCCCGGCCGGACGATGTGGCTGCCGCCGGTGTAGAAGGTCCCCTCCTCCCAGCCGACTCGCCCGCAGTAGAGCACCCAGGTGGTGTTGAGCAGAGCCGAGGCGCGGGTCAGCGACTCCCAGGCCTCCTGCGACGGCGGCATCGGATCGGAGCCGATGCGGCCGGGCGAGGCCGACATCACGCACAGCAGCTTCGCCCCCGCTCGCGCCAGCTTCTCGCCCGGGTCGGAGTGCCAGAAATCCTCGCAGATCAGGACGCCGAAGGGGTTGCCGAAGAGGCGCGCCAGCTCGAGCCGGCGCCCCTCGCCGAAGAAACGCCCCTCCTGGAAGATGCCGTAGGTCGGCAGGTAGAGCTTGCGGTGACGGTGGACGATCTCGCCGCCGGCGAGCATCAGCGCGGTGTTGAACAGGAAGCCGCGCTCGTCCTCCTCGACGCAGCCGACCAGCACCGCCATCTCGGGCGCGGCGGCGCGCAGGCGGTCGACGAGCGGCGAGCGGTCGGGCTGGAGCGAGACTCTCGGGGTCAGGTGGAGCAGGCGGTAGCCGGTCAGCGACAGCTCGGGGAAGACCAGCAGCTCGACCCCCTCGCGGCGGGCGCGGGCGATCCACTCGAGGTGGTGCTCGACGTTGTCGTCGAGCTCGCCCAGGCGCGAATCGATCTGCGCCAGACCGACGCGGATCCTGGTCTTGCGCTCGTCGCTCACCGGGATCGGATGCTAGCATCGCGAAGTCCCCGCCCCGTGCGCTCCCGCCGCCGCCAGCCGCTCGCCGTCCTCGCCTCGGTCCTCGTCGCGTTCGCCTCCGCTCCGGAACGCGCGTCGGGCGCCGAAGCAGCGTCGCCGCGACTCGTCGACCGGGTCGTGGCGGTGGTCGACGAGGACCCGATCCTCGCCTCCGACGTCGAGCGCGCCGTCGCGCTCGGGCTGGTCGTGCGCGGGCCGGACGAGTCGGACGACGAGCTGCGCCGGCGCGCGCTCGACGGTCTGATCGAGCAGCGGCTGCGGCTCCACGAGATCGCGCGCTTCGGCCTCGAGGAGGCGTCGATCGCCGAGGTCGACCGCCAGTTCGAGGAGCTGCGCGCGGGCTTCGCCGACGAGGCCGCCTGGCGCGCCGAGCTCGCCCGGCTCGGTCTCGACGAGGCCGGCGTGCGCCAGCTGCTCGCCCGCCAGCTCTCGATCCTCGCCTACGTCGAGGAGCGGCTCGGCCCGCGGATCTTCGTCGGCGTCGAGGAGATCCGTCGCCATTACGACGAGGAGCTGGTGCCGGGGCTCGCGGCCGCCGGCGAGGCGCCGCCGCCGATCGAGGAGGTCCGCGAATCGATCCGCGCGGTGCTGCGCGCGCGGCGCCTCAACGAGGAGATCGAGCGCTGGACCGCCGACCTGCGTGCCGCCGCCGACGTCGTCGACCTGCTCGACGCCCCGGCGCGACCGCTGCCGCCGGTCCGTTTCGAGATCCCGCCGCGGGACGAGTGACGCGCCGGATGGATTCCCTCGCCGCCAGGGTGTGACGCGCTCCGCCGCGGCGCCGCTCGCGAGTCGCTAGCCTCCGCCCCGCAAGTCCCAGTCAGCGGAGGCTCGATCCATGTTCTTCGCGCCCCAGCGCCGACCGCCCGGCCGGCCCCTGCCGCCCGGCGCCCGCGAGGCCGTCCTCGGACGATCGTCGTTCGCCGGCGGCTCGGCCGCGGTCGCGCGCCCGATGCGCAGGCGCGAACGCGCCGTCGCGCCCGACGGCTCGTTCCAGCCGGCGCTGCCGCCGCTCGGCGTGCTCGCCTACACCCGCGCCGGCTTCGGACCCCGCCCCGGCGACGTCGCCGCCTTCAACGCTCTCGGCGCGACCGACCTGGCGCGTCTGACCGCGTGGGTCGACCAGCAGATCTGGCCCGGCGCGATCGCCGACACCGAATGCGACCAGCGCGTCGCCGCGTCGGGCTACGCGACGCTCGGCAAGAGCCTGTCGCAGCTCTGGCAGGACCACTTCGTTCCCGAGGACAACGAGTGGGACCAGCGCATCCAGCCGGCGACCGAGACCGAGCTCGTCACCTGGACCCGCGCCGTCTACAGCAAGCGCCAATTGCTCGAATCGATGGCGCACTTCTGGCACAACCACTTCAGCGCCTACGCCTACGAGTTCCTCGAAGGGCCGCTCTGGGTCCACTGGGACCGCGACGTGATCCGGGCCAACGCGCTCGGCAACTTCCGCCAGATGCTGGGGGCCGTCTGTCGCGCGCCGGTGATGCTCGTCTACCTCGACAACTACCTGAACTTCGCCGAGGACTTCGCCGGCTACTCCAACGAGAACTTCGCGCGCGAGCTGCTCGAGCTGCACACACTGGGCGCGGCGGCCTCCTACGGCCGCGTGCCGCGCGCGCAGGTGCCGGTCGATCCGCAGGGACGCCCGCTCGGCTACTGCGAGGACGACGTCAAGGACGTCGCCCGCGCGCTGACCGCGTGGACCTTCGACATCGACTGGGAGTCGTGGCGCTGGGGCGGCGGCAACACCGGGGCGTTCGTCTACGCCGATCAGTTCGAGCCCGCGCTCCACTCGCGCGAAGCCAAGATCGTCCTGGGCACGCCGATCGAGGCGGATCGCACGGCCCAGGTCGACGGCAACGAGCTGCTCGACGTGCTCGCCGCGCACCCGGCCTGCGGCCGCTTCCTCGCCGGCAAGCTGTGCCGGCGGCTGGTCGGCGACTTCCCGCCGCCGGCGCTGGTCGATTCGGCGGCGGCGCTGTGGACCTCGCTCTGGCAGGACCCGAACCAGATCCGCAAGGTGGTGCGTCACATCCTGGTCGAGCGCTCGGAGTTCCGCACGATCTGGGGAGAGAAGGTCAAGCGTCCGTTCGAGGTCGCGGTCTCGGCGCTGCGCGCCGGCAACGGCGCGTTCCGTTTCTTCCAACAGGTGCCGGCGCCGCCCGACTGGGAGGACTGGCATCCCGACTTCCAGCGCACGGCGACGCTGCACTGGCTGTTCGAGCCGGCCGGCCAGGTGATCTTCGGCTGGCACCCGCCCAACGGGCACCCCGACGTGCGTGGCGCCTGGCAGAGCGGAACGCCACGGGTGGCGCTCTGGCGCGTCGTCAACTGGCTGGTCGAGGCCGACGACGACGGCGTCGACCGCTTCTTCGCAATCCGCGACTTCACGCTGCAGAACCTGACCGCGCCGCAGCGCACGGCCACGGCGATCGCCGACCTCTGGATCTGGCGGCTGCTCGGTCGGGCGATCCCCGCGGCCGAACGCGAGCAGCTGATCGAGTTCATGGCGCAGGGGCACAATCCGACCTTCGCCCTGCCGATCCACACCAACGACTGGCCCGACTACTGGCAGGACCGCCTGCGCGGCCTGGTCGGACTGATCTTCATGTCGCCCGAGTTCCTCTGGCGCTGAGCGCCGCGGAGAGCCCATGGCCCGCTGCTGTCAGACCACGCGCCGCGGCTTCGTCACCGGCTGCTCCGCGGCGATCGCCGCCCTCGCCGGCTCGCGCTTCAACTCGCTCGCCTTCGCGCAGGGCGGCGGCGACAACGACGAGATCCTGGTCGTCCTGTTCCTGCGCGGAGGCCAGGACGGCCTCAACCTGGTCGTCCCGTCCGCCGGCTTCGACCGCGGCCGCTACGAGGCGCTGCGTCCGACGCTCCGACTGCCGGCGGCCACCGTCGCGGCGCACCCGCTGGGCTCGCTGCCCGGGCCCGACGGCGCGGTCCAGCTCGGCTTCCACCCGGCGGCGGCGCCGCTGCACGAGCTCTTCGTGGACGGCCACCTGTCGGTGGTGGTCGCCGCCGGAATGGCGGCCAACGAGCGCAGCCACTTCGACTCGATGGCCTGGATGGAGCTCGGCACGCCGGGGATCAACAACACCGCGTCGGGCTGGATCACGCGCCACCTGGCGAGCGCCACCAACCTGCCGCCGTCGATGCTGATGCCCTCGGTCTCGGTCGGAGGACTGCAGGCGCTGTCGCAGCTCGGCAGCTACGAGACGGTCAACCTCGGCAGCGTCGACGACTTCACGCTGTCGACCGGCCCGTGGTCGGCGCGAGAGGCCCAGCGCGTGGCGCTGCGCAACATGTACGAGGGCGACACCTCCTGGCTCCACCAGGCGGGGCTCCAGGCGCTCGACGCGGTCGACATCGTCGAGCTCTACGCCGGCGGCGGCTACACGCCGCGGCCGGGAGCGGTCTACCCCGAGACCTGGTTCGGCGACAACCTGAAGACGATCGCGCAGTTCGCCAAGCTCGGCCTGGGGCTGCGCGTCGCCACCCTCGACCTCGGCGGCTGGGACCATCACGAGAACGAGGCGGTGCCGGGGGCTCCGACCCAGGGGGTCTACGCCGACCTGGTCGACGAGCTGGCGCGCGGGCTCAAGGCGTTCTGGGAGGATCTCGACGATCCGCTGGCCGGCAATCCGGCGCAGCGGTTGACCCTGATCGTGATGTCGGAGTTCGGGCGGCGTGCGGCGGAGAACTCCGACGTCGGCACCGACCACGGTCACGGCAACAACCTGCTCGTGCTCTCCGGACACGCCACCGGCGGCCTGCACGGCAGCTGGCCCGGCCTGCGCGAGGAACTGCTCAACGAGGGGGATCTCGAGGTCACCACCGATTTCCGGCGCGTGCTCTCCGAGGTGCTGGTGCGGCGCCTCGGCAATCCGCGGCTCGACCAGATCTTCCCCGGATACACCGGCTACCAGCCCCTCGGAGTGGTGACCGGTACCGACCTGCCCGTCGGCGAGCCGGTTTTCGAGGACGGCTTCGAGACCGGCGACCTGCGGCACTGGACCGTGACCCCCTGAGGAGGAGCGACGCGCGCCATGACCACCCACTCCGCCACGCTCACCAGTCGCCGCCGGCTGCTCGCCCTCGACCGGCGGGTCGCCGAGTCCGCACCGCTGGGCGCTCCGCCGCCGTCGATGGCCGTCCTGGCGCTCAACCGGATGGGTTTCGGTCCGCGTCCGGGTGACGTCGCCGCCTTCAACGCCCTCGGCGCCAGCGACGACGCCCGGCTCTCGGCCTACGTCGCGCAGCAGATCTGGCCCGGCCTCGACGCCCAGGACACCGAGTACTGGAACCGGCGCAACGGGCTCGCGGGCCACCCGAACCCGGGCTTCACCACGCTCGGGATGACGCTCACCCAGCTCTGGCAGACCTACCGCACCGGCGGCGGCTCGCCCTCGAGCCGACCGGTCCAGGAAGTCCGGCTCGACACGCTGATGCGCATGGTCCACAGCAAGTGGCAGCTGCGCGAGGTGCTGGTCGACTTCTGGATGAACCACTTCAACGTCTACGGTTTCGAGACCTACACCCAGGAGACCTTCGTCCACTGGAACCGGGACGTGATCCGGGCCCACGCCTTCGGCAACTTCCGGACGATGCTCGAAGCGGTCGCGCGCTCGACGACGATGCTCTACTATCTCGACAACTACACCAACACGCGAAGCGGCCCCAACGAGAACTGGGCGCGCGAGCTGTTCGAGCTGCACACGCTGGGAGCCGAGAACTACCTCGGAGTGGGAGACCCGACGGCGGTTCCGGCGGGCGACCCGTGGCCGGACGGCTCGCCGTGGCCCGGGCAGCCGGCGCCCGCGGGCTACGTCGACAACGACGTCTACGAAGCGGCCCGCTGCTTCACCGGCTGGGGGGTCGACGGAACCACCGGGCAGTTCCTCTACACCGATGCGAACCACGATCGCTTCTCGAAGTCGGTGCTCCACTTCGGCGTGCTCAACGTGCCCGCCGACCAGGGCCCCGAAATCGACGGCGAGCTGGTGCTCGACCTGCTCGCACACCACCCGGGGACGGCGCGCCACATCGCGCGCAAGCTCTGCCGCCGTTTCGTGGCCGATGATCCGCCCCAGGCGCTGGTCGACCAGACGGCCGGGGTCTTCCTCGACAACGCCGATTCGCCGAACCAGATCCGCACCGTGCTCGCGACGCTGCTCCAGTCGGCGGAGTTCAAGGAGAGCTGGGGAGCGAAGATCAAGCGGCCGATCGAGTGGGCGGTCTCGACGTTGCGTGCCACCAACGGCGCCTGGTTGTTCGGGTTCACGTCGCAGAATCCGCTCACCACCGAGTCGGACACCTCGAACCTGATCTCGCGCCAGTCGCGCACCGGTCAGAACCTGTTCGCACGAGTTCCTCCCGACGGCTTCCCGGACCGCAAGGAGGCCTGGGCGGGCACGAACACCCGCGTCCAGTGCTGGCGGCTGGCGGGGTGGCTGCTCGACCAGCGCGACGAGAGCCGCCCCGGCAGCCCGTACCGGTCGGACGTGGTCGGCATCACCCTGGCGAGCCTGCCCGCGGGCCAACGCTCCTCGAACCAGATCGTCGACTTCTGGGTGCAGCGCATCCTCGAGCGGTCCATCGACCTGGTCGACCGCGGCGAGCTCGTCGACATGCTCGCGGCCGGCGCCAGTCCGTCGACGCAGCTCGACCTCACGATCTCGAGCGTCGCATCGCGGCTGCGCTCGACCGTCGCCCTGATCCTGATGATTCCCGACTTCTTCCAGAAGTGAACGCGAGCCGAGCGGAGACGAGACGATGAGCGACGCCACGCGACGCGGATTCCTGATGGGCTGCTCCTCGGCCATCGCCGGCCTGGCGGCGGCGCGTTTCACCGGCATCGCTCTGGCGGGATCGGGCACCCCGGCCGACCGCGACGTGCTGGTCGTGCTGTTCCTGCGCGGCGGCCTGGACGGGCTGTCGCTGGTGCTGCCCACGGGGGGTCCCGATCGGGCCCACTACGCGACCGCGCGCACCAACCTGCTGATCCCGTCCTCGGGGGCCAACGCCGCGCTGGCGCTCGGACCCTGGTCGGGCAACTCGTGGGGGCTGCACCCGGCGGCGAGCTCGTTGCACGAGCTCTGGCAGGACCGGCGCGTGGCGTTCATCCACGCCTGCGGCATGGACACCCCGAGTCGAAGCCACTTCGACACCCAGACCCAGATCGAGCTCGGCACGCCCGGGATCTCGAACACGCCGGACGGCTGGCTGACCCGCCACTTCCTGACCGCGCCGGGGCTCGATCCGGGGGCGGTGATCCCGAAGCTGTCGGTCTCCTCGACGATCCAGACCTCGTGGCAGTCGGACCTCGACGTCGTGGCGATGACCGACCCGGGCGATTTCGAGCTCAACACCGGCCCCTCGGAGTGGCGGGCGCTGCAGAAGATCGCGCTGCGCAACATCCTCGAGAATCCGGTGTTCGGGGGGCAGTTCCTGCACGCCACCGGGATCGAGGCGCTCGACGCCTCGACCCTGGTCGAGAGTCTCTCGGTGCTCGACGGTACCTACACTCCCGCCAACGGCGCGGTCTACCCTTCCGGCGGCTACGGCGACGCCCTCGAGCTGGTGGCGCGGATGATCAAGGCCGACCTCGGACTCCAGGCGGTGACCCTCGACCTCGGTGGCTGGGACACCCACAACGGCCAGGACGGCCCGGGCGCCGGCAACTATTTTCACGACCGGATCAGCGAGCTCTCCCGCGGCCTCGCCGCGCTCTACACCGACCTCGACGGCACGGCGGGCCAGGGGACGAACTACACCTCGCGACTGACCGTGGTGGTGATGAGCGAGTTCGGGCGGCGCGTGCGCGAGAACGCCGACCGCGGCACCGACCACGGTCACGGCAACGTCGTGACGGTGCTCGGCAACGGCGTCTCCGGCGGGCTCTACGGCGCCTGGCCGGGGCTCGCGCCGGAGCAGCTCTACGACGGTGCCGACCTGGCGGTGACCACCGACTACCGCCGCGTGCTGACCGAGATCCTGATCCAGCGCCTCGCCAATCCGAACTGGGCGCAGGTCTTCCCGGGCTACGTCTACCCGGGCCCGCTCGGCTTCACCCAGCTCTTCCGCGACGGCTTCGAGTCCGGCGACACCAGCGCCTGGAGCTAACGCGGCAGGAAGCGAATCCACTGACGCACTTCCTTGTTGCACGCCCAACCGTGCCGGGCGGCGGGTGGCTCAATCGCTCAAGAACTCGCTGAGCGGCCTGCGATAGATCCGCGCGAGGTCCTGGAGCTCGATCGGATCGAGCCTTCGCTCGCCGGATTCGACTTTGGTCACGAAGTTTCGGTAGGTCCCGAGCCGAGCCACGACCTGCTGCTGGGTCAGACCGGCTTCCCGGCGTGCCTCGCGCAGCTTCCGGAGCAGCGCCTGGTAGCGAGCGGAGTGGGTCGACACGCGCCGCTAGCCGATCCGCTCGCGGTAAATGTCCCAAATTGGGGTAGCGTTGGAACCGGGAGCGCACGAACCTCATGGGCGATCCGGGTCGAGTCTGGTCAGACGGTGAATCAGCCGGGGAGGAGGGGCAGGAGCTCCCGGCTACGGCGGCAGTGATCTGCGAGGCGGCCGTCCGCGAAGTGCGAAGGCTCCGAGGAGGAGACGAGCGAGCCCGCGAGATCGCGCAGGTCGTCGTCCATCGGTTTCTCGCGAAGTGTCCCCGGCTCGAGAACCCCTCGGCTTGGTCGCGGGTCAGTGCCCGAAGGGAGCTCCGCGATGTTCGCCGCCGATCGGAGCGCTTCGAGTCGCTCACCGCGACGACGGAACCGGCTTCGGACGGCGACTGGTACCGAATCGAGCAGGCCAACGACCTCCGCGAGGTTCTCGTTCGGCTGCGCCCGCCCGATCGCGAACTGATCCTCGAGGCTCTCTCCGGAAGCTCTCACCGCACCATCGCGGAGCGGTTCGGATGGTCGATCGGAGAGGTCGGGACGAGGCTTCGCCGGGCCACGGCGCGGGCGAGCGCAGTCTGGTCCGTCGTCTCCCTGCCGCTGGCCAGCGGAATGTCGATGGGAGTGTCCTGACCTGAGATCGCCGTTCCGGCGACGTTTCGCGCAGAGTGTCAGAAAGCGGTGGGTTCAACCTTCTCGTTCGGGTGAGGGGGTCGCTCCGGCCGTCGCGGCCGGAGTCCCTCGATCCCGTGAAGGAGGGACCCATGCGCAGCGCCACACCTTTCTGGTTTCGATGGACCTTCGCCCTCGTCGTGGCGGCGACTCCGCTCGCCGCCCAGGGGCCGAATGACGAGCCGCAGCGCGACGCCTTCTTGTCGAAAGTGAAGTCTGCGATCGAGCTCGGCTCGATCCAGGAGAGCTTCAACCCCTACTCGGGTCAGATGGTTCTGAGGGTCCCGACGGTCACATTGCCGACCCGGGGCGGGATGGGGACGACGATCACCGCCTACTACAACTCGGAGATCTGGAACCGCACCGATCTGAGCCTTCATTCTCACGTTGCTTCGATCGACACGGCCGACAACCTGGGCGGAGGCGGCTGGCAGCTCCACTTCGGGAAGATCTTCAACCCGAACGGGCTGGGGAGCCCCAACGAGACCACGATCGACAATCCCCTTTTCGTCGCCCCGGACGGATCGATCCGGGCGTTCTACAACTCGGCGGACTGGCCGGGAGACATGGTCAGCGAGGACCGCTGGCGGTATCACAAGGTCGATTCGACGACTTGGGAGATCACGACGGCGAGCGGGTGGACCTACACGTGCAGCGCAGCGTCGGGCGTCGTCAAGCTCTCTCTGCGCGGGGAAACCATCGCGCAATGCACCCGCTACGAGGATCCCCTCGGCAACGCCTGGACCGTCACCTACGCGTCGGGTAAGCCGGAGAGCGTGACGGACGCCTCGAGCCGCTCGATCGACATCGTGTACTGGAGCGGGACGGACCGCATCCACTATCTCGACGTCGAGGAAGGGACCACGCTTCGCCAGCGTTGGACGTTCACCTACAGCTCGAGCGCGCAGTTGTCCTGGACGCATCCGGGCGGAAGCCGAAGCGTCTATTCGCTGACGTCGATCGATCCGCCGGTCGGAGACGACTGGAGCTTCACCTACAAGTCGAGCTCGACGGCGCTCGCTTCGGGGCGGTTCATGCTCTCGCAGGCGACATTGCCGACTGGCGGGACGATCACCTACAACTGGTCGGGAAAGAGTTTCAACGTCGGCTGCCAAAGCGGCAACACGATCCAGAAGCCGACGCTCCTGTCCCGCGTCAGCGCGGGCCGCGACGTGACCTCGGGCACCTGGAACTACGCCTACACGAATCCGGGAAACGACGGCGCCACGACGACGGTGACCGGCCCCACCGGCTCGGGTTACAGCGAAACCTACGTCTCCGAGGGGTACGGGGCATTCACTCCGTATGACGGAGCGATCTGGTCGATCGGTCGCCTCCGCAGCAAGGCGGTCGCCGATGCGATTCAAGAGGTCGAGGACCAGATCTCACTCGAGGAGGGTGACCTTCTCTCGAACGACTGGCGCGTCACCAGCGGCTGGGCGAACTGCGGGCAGGTCCGCCGCGACACCGGCATCCGCTTCGTCAAGCCGGTGACGACGACGCGCACGACGACGCGAGGGACGACGACCTGGGAGACCGAGAGCAGCAGCTTCGACGCCTACGGCAACCCGGGGACGATCACCGAGACCGGCAACGCGAGCCGGACGACGACGCTCACTTGGTGGTACTCGACGACGAATCACCTGCTCGACGGCCGGATCTCTTGTCGGACTCAGGTACCTGGCGAGCGGGTCCGGTACACCTACACCTCCCTGGGCAAGGTGGCGACTCAGGACGTGAACGCGACCTCGTGCACGGCGACCGACGGCATCCATACGGTCTACGCGTACGACACCGCGGGGCAGCTCACGTCGGAGATCACGACGAATACAAGTGGAACCTACACGGAGCGCGAAAAGCGTTACGAGAGTTACGAGTACGGGACTCCCCGAAAGGAGATTCTGCCGAAGGGGACCGGCGGCGAGATCTGGATCAACCGGGAGGTGACCTTTCTCGGGAACGTCGAGTGGGAGGAGGATGGGCGGCGAGGCGCTGACTATCGAACGGAGTACTCCTACGACAGCTGGGGGCGCATGACTGGAATCACGCCACCGGTCGGTCACTCGACGACGATCAGCTACGCGACGGACGGATCGACGGTGACTTACACCCGCGGGCCCTCCGGAAGCCAGCGCCGGACGAGGTACTCTTTCGACGGCTTCGGTCGACCCCGCGAAACCGAGGACCTCGAGCGCGCGGATTCCGTGCTGACCTCTTACGACAACATGGGTAGCAAGAACTGGGAAGCTCTCTACTTGGGAGGCTCAGCCGGTGACGTGCGCTGGTTCGACGATGCTGGTCGATTGACGCTCGTGGAGCATCCGGACGGCGGTGAAATCGACTACTCCTATTCGGGCAACTCGGTGACGGTCATCGACGAGAATCTCGACGACACCATCCTTGCCTACCAGGCCTTCGGGAGCCCGGAGGACAAGAGACTGCGGACGGTAACCGATGCTCGCGGCAACGTCTGGACCTACGGCTATCACGCCAGCTACGGAACGCTGACCGGGATCACGGCGCCCGGCGGAAGCTCGCCTTACCGCGGTTTCTCGTACACGACGAGGAGGTTCCTCGACGAAGAGGACCACAACGAGACCGGGGTCATTTCCCATAGCTGGTCGGCCGCAGGTGACCGGATGTCGCGGACCAAGGGCGGCGTAGCGGTTCAGTACGCCTACGACAAGGCGGGCCGGATGACGACGATCAACCCTTCGGCGACGACTTACGACGTGTCGATCGTGTGGAACGACGCCAGTCTCCGTACCCAGCTCGACAATGCCGAGATCGACTACGACTTCGTCTGGGACGACGCGAAGCGGCTCGATTCGTCGACGGCGACGTTCGGGGGCTTTGCGCGGACCGTCGACTTCGCCTACGACGGCCACGACCGGCTCCAAACGCTGACCTATCCGAGTGGACGACAGGTGGTCTACGCCTACGACACGAAGGGGCGAGTGAGCTCGATCACCGCTCCGGGGGCAACGGCCTACGTCTCTTCCATCACATACAAGGCCCACGGCGGTGTCGACACGATCACCTACGGCAACGGAGCGACTTCGACCTTCACCTACGACGCCCGTTTCCGGCCGACCTTTCTCGCGACCCAGGGTCCCGATCTCGACGTCGACTACGACCCGGCCTCGCGCCTAGACTCCTGGGCGACGACGGGCGGAGTCGCACGTTCATTCGGCTACGACGCGCTCGGGCGTCTGACCAGCGCGACGGGCCCGCGCGGCGAGACGCTCGCGATCACCTACTCGAACGGCGGCAATCGGTTGACGCAGACGATCGACGGGGTGGTCGACACCTACGGCTACACCTCCGAGCGATTGACATCGGTCACCGGGGGCAATCCGCAGTCCTTCGGCTATGACACCGCGGGCCGGATGACTTCGCGAGGGACATCCACGTTCACGTGGAGTCCTCTCGACCGGATGGTGACGGGGACGGTTTCAGGGACATCGGTCGCCTATGGTTACGACGGCGACGGCTACCGGGTTCGTTCGACGGTGGCCGGGGTGACGCGGTACTTCGTGCACGACGGCTCGGGCCGGATCCTGGCGGAGTACGACGGCTCGGGGAATCTGCTGATCGAGCACATCTACCTGGGCGACCGCCGGATCGCGTCGCGCCAGGCCGACGGGACGCGCTCCTACGTACAGCACGACGTGCTGGGTTCGAGCTGGATCGTGACGCAGGGTCCGAGCTCTGGCGAGTACGCGATCTGGGACTACTGGCCCTTCGGCGAGCCGGTGAGCCAGTTCGACCTCCAAGCGGAGTCGTCGGGCCTGGCGCCGGAGGCGCTCTGCACGGCGGACGATCCGGTCTTCTGCGACGGCTTCGAGACGGGAAACCTCTTGGCGTGGACCTGCACGAACGGCCAGTCGGGGTGCGTCGAGCCGGACTGGGAGCTGTTCGAGCCGCTCTACACGGGAAAGAAGCAAGACGAGGTGACGGACCTCTTCTACTTCGAGGCACGGCACATGGACCCGAAGCTCGGCCGCTTCGTCAGCCCCGACGAGGGACCGTTCAAGTTAGAGGACCCACAGACCTTCAATCGCTATTCCTACGCACTGAACTCTCCCCTCAAGCTCGGTGACCCCGACGGTCGATTCGCGAAGGAGATCATTCAGCACCATGTCGACAATCTGGCGGCTGCTCCACAGTGGGTGACGACCGGTCTAGAAGGTGTCTCTGATCTGTCCGCTGGCTTCGGAGATGCGATCACAATGAACGGCACGGCCGTGATCCGCCGAAGTATGAATGTCGATCATGCTGTGGACTACGCGAGCCCTTCGTATTCGGCCGGGGAGGTCGCCGGATACGCTCACGGGCTGGCGACCCTTGGTGCTGGTTCCCTGAGCGCCGGCGCGCGTAGTGTCTTCTATGCAGGAGAGGGTTCTTATGCTGCGGCGCAGGCGGGTAAGGGCGCAGGTCGCATGCTCGCCGAGACTGTGGGCGGACGAGTGCTCAACTTCGTCAACGACAATGTCGTCAGGGTTCCGGAAGCAGGGTGGCGCGCTGCGTCGGCGGTCTACGCGGCAAATGCGAAGGGCGTCGCGCAGGTCTTTCTGAGAGAGCCTCGACGAGCACAAAACATCTTCGAGACCGTTGAAAAGCCAATCCTCGATTTCCTGAAGAACGCTGCTCTGGAGTTCAAGTAGGTTTGACGGAGTCGCGCCACACCCTCAGGATTCTGGGCAGTGGGGATAGGTGCGAATCAATGAACGGGGGCGATAATGCTCATCACGGGCGCGAGTTTGGCTGGCCTAGCGGTCCTGATAGGGCTGCTGATGCTCGGTAGGCACGTTTCCAGGAATCGGCGGGGATACGAAATCCGGCCGCACAAGCGCGACCTCATGCTTTACTTGGAGTCGGGGACGGAGGGAACCAGACGACTGGTCCTTGATGGTTCTTTGCTCTCGGATGGCCGTCGCGTCATCTACTTCCCGAACGAGCAGAACTGGAACTCGCTCGCCCCGAGCTGGGCGTTGAGTCGACGCGAGGAGATCTTGGGTCGCTTGCGCGGACAGTCCGAGAACTTCGAAGTCGAGATTACGGACACAGCTCGGCTCGTCGATTCAGGTTGAGCTGGCCTGCGTTCCGAAAAGTCTTCGAGGCGACGGGGATCCGTCGAACGGACAGATTCTCTGTCGCGGGTGTAACTTAGACAAGTCGGACAACCTGCAATGAGCGACCTGGTGAAGATCCGATTCCCGTTCACCGACTCCGAAGGGAAGGAGGAGGTCGAGACATTGTGGACGCGGTCACGAGATAACGGCTACGAGGTGGACAACATCCCCTTCTATGTGAAGGAGCTGGCCCTTGGTGACCTGGTGGCGGCGGAATCAGACTCAGACGGCGCCCTCTGGTACTCCGGGCTGATCGAGGCTAGTGGCCACAGTACCATCCGCTTGTGGTTCTCCAACAAGCACGACGTTCAGGCCGTTCGCAACCGTCTGCGCAACGTCGGCTGCGCGTCGGAACTCAGCGAGCTTCCGCGTCTCGTGGCGATCGACGTTCCTCCCAACGTACCCTACAGTGCGATCAAGGAGCTTCTTGATGATTGGGAAAAGCAGGGCGCCCTCGAGTACCAAGAGGCTTGCTTAGGTCAGGTCTGAGCGGGAAGGCAACCCCGCGCCCTGCTCGCGACTTGCAGATGGTCTGCCGCGCGAAATGATGCTCATCGGAATCCGGTGGCGGCGTGAAGGCGGACCAGAAGGCCCTGATGCTGACGATGACGGCCGCCCTAGCGCTTGGGCTCGTCAGCGGCAATGTCTACCTGAATCGAAGGATCGAGGCGAGCGACCCCGTTGCCGGCGAGGTCACGACCTACTTCTCGTGGGGGCGAGTCGCGAAAATCGATTCAGGCAGGAACCGAGATGGCCGCGTCGACGCGGAGGTGGTGTTTCGCCCGACGGTCGCGTGGGAGCGCGCGGCCTCGGTGTCTCCTTCCGAGTCCTGGCTGGATCAGGATCTTGATGGGGCCTTCGAGATCGGGGTGAAGAAGTCTAGAGGCGGTGAGTTGCTCAGTCTGGGAGTAGACACCGACGGGGATGGCACTTTCGATCGGGTGATAGCTGGCGAAGACGCCGCGGTGGAAATGAAGCGTGTCCGCGCGCGGAACGCGGTGATCATCGAGAAGTACGGCACATGGAGGAAGGAAGGCTGAGTCCCGCAGACTCAGGGCGTCTCGATCGCGTGGGACTGGGCGTGGGATCGCCGATGAGGCGTGGACGAGGAGGGGGAAGCAGGAAGGGGCGGCGCAGGGCGGTCGGGGCCGCCCGTCGGGGCGGTTCGGCGGCGGGACGCTGAGATAGAGTTTCGGGCGCCATGAGCGCACCTCTCGCCCGCACGCCGCTCCACGACCGGCACGTCGCCGCCGGGGCCCGGATGGTCGACTTCGCCGGCTGGGAGATGCCGGTCCAGTACCGCGGCGTGATCGAGGAGCACCGCGCCGTGCGCACCGCCGCCGGCCTGTTCGACGTCTCGCACATGGGCGAGGTGCGAGTGGCCGGCGCCGGCGCCGACGCCTTCGTCCAGGCGCTCACCCCCAACGACGTCACCAAGCTCGCGCCCGGCCGCGCCCACTACTCGGCGCTGCTGACCGAGGCGGGGACCTTCGTCGACGACCTGCTGGTCTATCGGATCGCGGCCGACGAGTTCCTGATCGTGGTCAACGCCTCGAACTCGGACGGCGACTTCGCCTGGATCGCGGCGCGCCCGCACGCCGGCCTCGCGGTCGAGAACGTCTCGGATCGCTACGCGTTGCTCGCCCTGCAGGGGCCGAAGGCGCTCGCGATCCTCGCCGGCCTGACGGCGACCCAGCTCGACGCGATCAAGTACTACGGCTTCGCCCACGGCGAGGTCGCGGGCCGGAAGGCGATCCTCTCGCGCACCGGTTACACCGGCGAGGACGGCTTCGAGCTCTACCTCGATCCGGCCGACGCGCCCGGTATCTGGGATCGGCTGATGGAGGCCGGAGCTCCGCACGGGCTCGAGCCGGCCGGCCTCGGCGCGCGCGACACGCTGCGCCTCGAGGCCGGCATGGCCCTCTACGGCCACGAGATCGACCGCACCACCACGCCGTGGGACGCCGGCCTCGACTGGATCGTCAAGCTCGACAAAGGGGAGTTCACCGGGCGCGCGGCGCTGGTCGCGGCGAAGGAGCGCGGCGTCTCGCGCCGGCTGGTCGGCTTCGAGGTCACCGGCCGCGGCATCGCGCGGCAGGGGCACCGGCTGATGACCGGCGGCCGCGAGGTCGGCGTGGTGACCAGCGGCACCTTCAGTCCGACCCTGGAGAAGGCGCTCGGCATGGCCTACGTCGAAACGGCCCTCGCCGCGCCGGGGACCGAGATCGAGATCGACGTGCGCGGCAAGTCCGTGCCGGCCCGGATCGCTCCGTTGCCCTTCTACAAGCGGGCCCGCAAGGCCTGACCGAAACCGCCATCGCTCATCCCATCGGAGGAGACCGCATGTACCCGACGGACTGCCGCTACACGCGCGAGCACGAGTGGGTGCGCATCGAGGACGACGTCTGCGTCCTGGGCATCACCGATTTCGCCCAGAAGGAGCTCGGCGAGGTCGTCTTCGTCGAGATGCCCGAGGTCGGGCACGTCTTCGACGCCCACGACGAGATCGGCACGATCGAGTCGGTCAAGGCCGTGGCCGAGGTCTACACCCCGATCGCGGGCGAGATCATCGAGATCAACGACACGCTGGCCGACGACCCGGCCGCGATCAACGACGACCCCCACGGCGACGGCTGGCTGGTCAAGGTCAAGTACTCCTCGTCGAAGGACTTCGACGATCTGATGACGGCCGAGCAGTACGAGGCCTTCACCCAGGAAGGGAAGTAGCCCTTGAGCGACGCCCTGTTCCGCCCGCTCGACGGCTTCGAGCGGCGCCACCTCGGCTCGACGTCCGAGGAGATCGCGGCGATGCTGGCCGCGGTCGGCTGCGGCTCCGTCGAGGAGCTGGTCGCCGCCACCGTCCCCGAGTCGATCCGGCTCGGTCGCGAGCTCGCGATCGACGCGATGGGCGACGGCACCGAGCCGGGCGAGTCGGCGCTGACCGCGCGACTGGCCGGGATGGCGGCGCGCAACCGCCGCCTGCGCTCGTACCTCGGCACCGGCTACCACGGCACCGTGATGCCGGGGGTGATCCGCCGCAACATCCTCGAGAACCCGGGCTGGTACACGCAGTACACCCCCTATCAGGCCGAGATCTCGCAGGGGCGGCTCGAAGCGCTGCTGACCTTCCAGACCCTGGTCGCCGACCTGACCGGGCTGCCGATCGCCAGCGCGTCGCTGCTCGACGAGGCGACCGCCGCCGCCGAGGCGATGCACCTGGCCGCCGCCGTCCATCCGAAGCTCGAGGAGATCGAACGACCGGTCTTCTTCGTCTCCGACCTGTGCCATCCGCAGACGATCGAGGTGGTGCGTACGCGCGCCCGCGCCGTCGGCATCGAGGTGCTCGTCGGCGACCCGTTCCAGGCCGATTTCGCGTCGGGCCGGATCTTCGGCGTGCTCGTCCAGTACCCGACCACCGACGGGCGCGTCGTCGACTACGCGCCGCTCGCCGAGCTCGCCCACCGGCACCACGCGCTGCTGGTCGCCGCCTGCGACCCGCTGGCGCTCGCGCTGCTGCGCCCGCCGGGCGAATTCGGCGCCGACGTCGCGGTCGGTTCGAGCCAGCGTTTCGGCCTGCCGATGGGCTGGGGCGGGCCGCACGCCGCCTTCCTGTCGACCCGCGAGGAGTACAAGCGGCAGATGCCCGGCCGCATCATCGGCGTCTCGCGCGACGCCCGCGGCAAGGCCGCGTTCCGCATGGCGCTCCAGACCCGCGAGCAGCACATCCGGCGCGAGAAGGCGACCTCGAACATCTGCACCGCGCAGGTGCTGCCGGCGATCCTCGCCGCGATGTACGCGGTCTACCACGGCCCCGAGGGGCTGCGCGCCATCGCGCTGCGGATCCAGCGTCTGACCGTGGCGCTCGCCGAGGCCGCCCGTCGCGCCGGTCACACCGTCGGCGACGACCCGTTCTTCGACACGCTGGCGATCGAAGTCGCCTCGGGCCGCGCCGAGGAGCTCATGGCGCGCGCACTCGAGCGCGGAATCAACCTGCGCCGTCTCGGCGAGCGCCGGGTCGCGATCACGCTCGACGAGACCGTCGGCCGCGCCGACCTCGCCGACCTGGTCGCCGTGCTCGGCGGCGACCCGGCGAGCCTCGACCAGCTGGCCGCGGTCGCCGACCGCTCGGAGATGCCGCAGCCGCACGCGCGGACCTCCGACTACCTGACGCACCCGGTCTTCCGGCGCTACCACACCGAGCACGAGATGCTGCGCTACCTGCGCCGGCTCGAGGGGCGCGACCTCTCGCTCGGTCATTCGATGATCCCGCTCGGCTCGTGCACCATGAAGCTCAACGCCACGGTCGAGATGGAGCCGCTCTCCTGGCCGGGACTCGCCGACATGCATCCGTTCGCTCCGCTCGACCAGGCGACCGGATACCTCGAGCTGATCCGCGACCTCGATCGCTGGCTCGCGGAGATCACCGGTTTCGCGGCGGTCTCGCTGCAGCCCAACGCCGGCTCGCAGGGCGAGTACACCGGTCTGCTGGTGATCCGCGCCTGGCACGAGTCGCGCGGCGAGGCGCACCGCGACGTCTGCCTGATCCCGGTCTCGGCGCACGGCACCAATCCGGCTTCGGCGGTGATGGCGGGGATGAAGGTCGTGGTCGTCGCCTGCGACGAGCGCGGCAACATCGACGTCGCCGACCTCACGGCCAAGGCCGAGGCGCACGCTTCGAACCTAGCGGCGCTGATGGTGACCTATCCTTCGACCCACGGCGTGTTCGAGGCGGCGATCCGCGAGATCTGCGACGTGGTCCACAGGTTCGGCGGGCAGGTCTACCTCGACGGCGCCAACATGAACGCGCAGGTCGGCCTCTGTCGCCCGGGCGACTTCGGTGCCGACGTCTGTCACCTCAACCTGCACAAGACCTTCTGCATCCCGCACGGCGGCGGCGGACCGGGCATGGGTCCGATCGCGGTGGCCAAGCACCTGGCGCCGTTCCTGCCCGGTCACCCGCTGGTGCCGTGCGGCGGCGAGCGCGCGATCGGTCCGGTCGCCGCGGCGCCCTACGGCAGCGCGCTGATCCTGGCGATTCCGTGGATGTACATCGGGTTGATGGGCGGGCCGGGATTGCGGCGGGCGACCGAGCTGGCGATCCTCAACGCCAACTACATCGCGGCGCGGCTCGAGGGCGAATACCAGGTCCTCTACCGTGGCGAGCGCGGCCGGGTGGCGCACGAGTTCATCGCCGACCTGCGGCCGTTCAAGTCCTCGGCGGGGATCGAGGCCGAGGACGTCGCCAAGCGACTGATGGACTACGGCTTCCATGCCCCGACCATGTCCTTCCCGGTGCCCGGCACGCTGATGATCGAGCCGACCGAGAGCGAGTCGAAGGCCGAGCTCGACCGCTTCTGCGAGGCCATGCTGGCGATCCGCGAGGAGATCCGCGCGATCGAGCAGGGGCGCGCGGACCGCAAGGACAATCCGCTCAAGAACGCCCCGCACACCGCGGAAGCGATCGCGGCGGACGAGTGGGGCCGCTCCTACTCGCGCGAGCAGGCGGCGTTCCCCCTGCCGTGGGTGCGCGACGGCAAGTTCTGGCCTTTCGTCTCGCGCATCGACAACGTGTACGGGGACCGCAACCTGGTCTGCCTCTGCCCGCCGGTCGAGGAGTACGCGAGCCGATAGTGTTGCGCACCGAGACGGTCGTCGGCGGCTTCTTCCTCGCCACCTGGGTGGTCGCGATCGTCTACCTCGCCGGCTGGCTGGAACCTCCGCGCCTGGCGCTGACCCTCCAGGCGCTATTCACCTTCGCCGCGGCCTTCGGCTGGGTGATCGGCAATCTCGGCATGTTGCGCCAGCGCGCTGCGGCGAAGGACGAGGTCGCCCGCCTGCGGCGCCGCCGTCTCGCTCTCTACCTGGCGGTGCCGGCGGGCCTGATCGCGCTGCTGCGCGCGATGATGCCGCTCGAGCTGCGCGCGGCGGCGCCGCTCGCCGGGCTCTACGCCTTCGCGGTCTACGCGATTTTCTTCTTCGTGCCGGTGCTGCTGCGTCCGCGATCGTGACGCCGCCGTCGCACCGGCGCCGGCTTCCGCTCGGGTAGACTCGCCCGGCGCGCTGCGCGCGCGGCACGACTCGAAATCCACGGAGGAATCCACGTGACCTACGAATACGGTGTCGTCATCCGGCGGCAGGCGAAGGGCGAGCCGCCGTTCTGGCAGTTCTGGATCGGGGCCGGTTGTCTGAAGGAGCACTCGAGCTTCCTGGCGGTCATGGACTGGGCGGGCGCCCGCGGTTTCGAGGCTTTCGCCGCCGGTAACTTCGACGAGATCGGCGTTCCGGAAGTCCTGATGAAGCGCGCCCTGGTCGGCCCACCGCCCCCGCCGATGCCGGCGCCGAGCGGCGCAGCCGGTGGCGAGCTCGCCGGAGCGGTAGCGAAGAGGCCGGCTGGCCGCTCCAAGGCGGCGCCGAAGAAGCCCGCCAAGGGCGGCTGAGGCGGAGCGGCCGCGTGCGCGCGGTGGCGGTCTTCTGCGGTTCCCGGCTGGGCGCGCGGCGCGCCTACCGGGAGGCCGCCGCCGGCTTCGGCCGTGTCCTCGCGCGCCGCGGCCTGACGCTGGTCTACGGTGGCGGCAACGTCGGATTGATGGGAGTCGTCGCCGATGCCGCGCTCGCCGAAGGCGGCGAGGTGATCGGCGTGATCCCGGCCTTCCTGATGGATCGCGAGGTCGGCCATGCCGGCCTCTCGCGCCTGGTCCGCGTCGAGTCGATGCACGAGCGCAAGGCGACGATGGCCGGGCTCTCCGACGCCTTCGTCGCCCTGCCCGGCGGCCTCGGCACGCTCGAGGAGATCTTCGAGGTCTGGACCTGGAACCTGCTGGGCCTGCACGCCAAGCCGTGCGGGCTGCTCGACGTCGACGGCTACTTCTCGCCGCTCGTCGACTTCCTCGATCGCACCGTCGAGGCGGAGTTCGTCTCGCGCGAGCATCGCGAGCTGCTGGCGGTCGAGAGCGACCCGGGGGTCCTCCTCGACCGCCTCGCGGCGGCGCCGCCGCCACCCCCCGCGAAGTGGGTCGAGCCCGGCACCGCCGACCTCGAGCGGACCTGACCCGGTCGGATCAGTCGAGGCCGGGCGCGAATCCGCCGCCCGGCGACCAGGCGCCGGCGTCGCCGCGCTCGAAGCCGTCGGTGAAGAGGCAGGCCGGACAGCGCTCGTAGGCGCCGAGGTCGACGGCCGCGCCCTGCGGACGGGCCACGCGGTCGGCGTCGCGCGGCGGCGCCAGCGCGGCGGAGCCCGCGTCGAGCGCGGCGAGCGCGTCGGCGCGCAGGTGGAGGTCGAACGGCGGCGCGACGAACAGCGCGGCCGGGTTCGCGATCTCGAAATTGTGATCCGCGACGATCGCCGTCCCGGCGATCGCATAGTCGGTCGCCAGGTTGTTGCGGACGACGACGCCCTGGCTGGGGACGCCGTCGTGCTCGTTGAGCATGATCCAGGGCGGGCCGGGGCCGCCGGCGTCGAGGTCGATCACCGTGTTGTTGACGATGCGCCCGCCGGTGGCTCCGTAGAGGCTGATGCCGTGCCAGTGGTCGGTGACGACGATGTTGTTCTCGACGATCCAGTCGACGAAGCGGCCGTCGAAACAGCCGATCCCCTGGAGCGTCGCGCGCAGCGGGTGGTCGGGGTCGACGTGGTTGACGAACACGTTGCCGCGCAGGACGACGTCGCGCACCTCGCCGGTGCCGACGCCGCCCGGGCCGACCGACCAGCTCTGGAAGCCGTCGTCGTGGTTGGGATCCGTCGGGCCGTCGACGTAGGCGTTGCGCACGAGGTTGTACTCGAAGCGGCCGCCGTCGCCCAGCCCGCGCAGGCCGTCGGCGGAGAAGCCGTCGATCTCGTTGAACGCGATCCGCGCGTCGACGCCGCCGACGCTGATCCCGAAGCGGACGTTGCGCACCCGGTTGTCGAGGATGGAAACGCGCTCGCCACCGACGCCGATGCCGCTCGACGCGACGCTCACCCAGTCGTCGGCGTCCCAGCCCGTGGCGTCGTCGATGGTGAAGACGTCGCCGTCCTCGAAGGCCACGTCCCGGACCGGACCGAACCAGTTGTGGTCGTCGATCTCGACGATCGTGCCGCGTGGCAGCGGTGGCTGGGCGTGCGACGGGCTGACCGAGAGCCCCCGCAGCGCCCAGCGCTCCGCTGCTTCGACCAGGACGCTGCCGAGGCGCGGCACGTGGCCGGGCGCGGCGGCGATCGTGATCGGTGCCGCATTGTAGGCGCCGCGCAGGTGGAGCTCGCCGTGGTAGCCGTCGCGCAACCAGATCGTGTCGCCGGCCTTCACCGGCGCGCCGGCGTTGACGACCACGAGCTGGAGGCCGGGCTGGTACGGGTGCGACTCCCAGTCGCGCGTCTCGATCAGATCCGCCTCGACGACCTCCTGGATCGTGCGCCACGGCGAAGCGGCGCTGCCGTCGCCCGCAGGACTTCCGTTTACCGGATCGACGTGAAAGTCCGCCGCCGGAGCGCCTCCCGACACGAACAGCGCCAGGGTCGTTGCGAGCATCGTCGGCCGCATGGTCGCGACCGTAGGCGCGCGGCGCGGAAGCTGTCAATGCAGAAACGCACGGCGCCCCCGGTGCGCGATCGCCCGGGGGCGCCGATCCGGTCGCCTGCGGTACTCAGTGGTCGTGACCGCGGTGCCGCCGGTCGTGGTCGCGCCCGTGGTTGCAGGAGCGGTCGTGGCGGTGCTCGCGGCGGTCCCAGCGGCGATCGTCGCGACGGTGTTCGCGTCGATCGTAGCGGTCGTTCCGGTCGTAGCGATCGTGACGATCATGGCGATCGTAGCGATCGTAGCGATCGTAGCGATCGTAGTGATCGTAGTGATCCACCCGGTGGCCGCACCAGCGGTCGTGTCGGTGGACCGGCCGCGGCGCGACGTAGGTCCGACGGAAGCAGGAGTGCGCCGTCGGGTAGTAGCCGCGGTGGTGACTGCACCACGAGCCGTGGCTGGGACGACCCCAGGAGCTCCAGAGGTTCGGCCGGTAGCCGACGTTCTGGTACAGACGGTCGCCGCAGTAGGTGAACGGGCGGTAGGCGACGTCGCCGTCGACCCAGACCGGGAAGTTGTAGGTGGCGTGGTCGTGCCGGTGGTAGCGGTCGTAGCTGTTGCCGCCGAAGAAGACCTCGAGGTGGCGGCGATGGTGGCGCTCGATCCGTTCGGGGATCCGGTCGAGCGTCCGCAGCAGGTCGAGCACGCCGTCGTGGATGTCGGCGTGGAGCTCGAGCGGCGACGGCAGCTGCGCCCGCGACGGCGCGGCGGCGGTCAGCGCGGCGGCCGCCGTCAGCGCGAGCGCGGTGGCCAGGGTCCGGCGGAGGGTGCGGGGCACGTCGTGTGAGTTCATCGTCCTACCTCCCGGCGGAGACAGAGAGCGGCTGTCGTGCCAGGCCGCGGACTGCTGATCGAAACCCATGAAAAAGAAGGGGTTGCTTCCTCGGAGCCGATTCTGCCTGGTGTCGATCGTCCTCTGGAGAGGACGGCCCTGCGGTCCCCCGCCGATCGCGGACCGGTAGTCTTGCGATCCGAGGAGGAGCGCGACGTGTACACGATGAAGCCGATCGGCGTGGTGCGCAGCCCCTATCGCTCGACGGCGGACATTCCGAAGGGCATCGGCGCGAAGCACGACGCCGAAGGGAAGATCGAGATCGATCCGGCGCTCGCTCCGGGGCTGGCGGACATCGAGGGGTTCTCCCACCTCTACGTGATCTGGATCTTCGACCGCGCCGGCGACGCCGAGCTGGTGGCGCGGCCGCCTTCCGACGACCGTCCGCACGGCGTCTTCGCCACTCGTTCGCCGCGGCGGCCGAATCCGATCGGCCTGACCGTCGTCGAGCTCATCGGGCGCGACGGTGTCTCGCTGTCGGTGCGCGGCGTCGACATGCTCGACGGCACGCCGGTGCTCGACCTGAAGCCCTACCTGAGCTCGGTGACGCCCGAAGACCTCCGGCGCGGCTGGCTCGAGGAGGCCGAGCGCCGTGCCGCCGGGCGCGGGCGCGGCTAAGCCGAGCGCCGTCCGACCAGCATCGCGTCCCCGTAGCTGTAGAAGAGGTAGCCGGCGTCGATCGCCTCGCGGTACGCCGCGAGCACCCGCTCGCGCCCGGCGAACGCCGAGACCAGCATCAGCAGCGTCGAACGCGGCAGGTGGAAGTTGGTGAGCAGCGCGTCGACGACGCCGAACCGGAAGCCCGGCGTGACGAACAGCTCGGTGCGCCCGGAGCCGGCGCGGAGCGTGCCGCCGCCGGCGAGCGCCGCGCTCTCGAGCGTGCGCACCACGGTGGTGCCGACCGCGACGATCCGGCGCCCCTCGCCGCGCGCCGTCGCGATCGCCGCTGCGGCCGCCTCGTCGACTTCGTAGCGTTCCGCGTCCATGCGGTGCTCGTGGACCAGCTCGGCGGTCACCGGCTTGAACGTCCCGAGGCCGACGTGCAGCGTCACCGCGGCGCGCTCGACGCCGCGGCGTTCGAGCGCCGCGAGCAGCTCGGGGGTGAAGTGAAGACCCGCGGTCGGTGCCGCGATCGCGCCCGGTTCGCGCGCCCAGACCGTCTGGTAGCGCTCGCGGTCCTCGGCCTCGTCGGGCCGGGTGATGTAAGGCGGCAGCGGCACGTGGCCCAGCCGTTCGAGGTGCGGCTCGACCGGCGCGGAGAAGCGGACGCGCCGGCGGCCGTCCTCGGCGACCCCGACGACCTCGGCCTCGAGCTCGTCGGAGAGGACGAGGAGCGTGCCGGGCCGCGCGCGCCGGCCAGGGCGCAGCAGGCACTCCCAGGTGAGGTCGTCGAGCCGCTCGGCGAGCAGCAGCTCGACCCGGCCGCCGCCGTCGCGGCGCCGGGCGAACAGGCGCGCGGGGATCACACGCGTGTCGTTGACCACCAGCAGGTCGCCGGGGTGGAGCAGCTCCGGCAGGTCGCCGATGTGCCGGTGTCGAGCGTCCTGCTCGGCGTCGAGCACCAGGAGCCGACTCTCTCCGCGCGGCCGCGGGCGCTGCGCGATCCGCTCCTCGGGCAGCTCGAAGTCGAAGTCGGCGACCCGCACGCTCAGAGTCCGCGGCCGGCGCCGCGCGGGTCGAGTCGATCGCGCAGCCCCTCGCCGACCAGGCTGGCGGCGATCACGGTCGCGACCAGCGCCAGGCCCGGGAACAGCGCGATCCACCAGGCACTCGCCGCGACGTCGCGGCCGTCGGCGATCAGGTTTCCCCACGACGGCGTCGGCGGCAGCACGCCGAGGCCGAGGAAGGAGAGCGCGGCCTCGGTGGCCACCGCCGCGCCCATCGCGAGCGAGGCTTCGACCGCGACCGGCGTGACGACGTTCGGCAGCAGATGGCGAAGCGCCAGTCGTCCCGGGCCGACACCGGCGACGCGCGCCGCGGCGACGAAATCGCTCGAGCGCAGCCGCCGCACCTCGGCGCGCACCAGCCGCGCCACCGGCATCCAGCCGGTGAGGCCGAGGATCGCGACCGTTGTCGCCACTCCGGCCGGCAGCACGGCGACCAGCGCGACCAGCAGGAAGAGGCGCGGAAAGGCCTGCGCGGTCTCGATCGAGCCGAGCAGCAGGCGGTCGCCGCCGCCGCGCGCGAGCCCGGCGGCGAGGCCGATGGGCACGCCGAGCAGCAGCGCGATCGCGACCGCGGCCGCCGCGACCGCCAGCGAGACGCGGCCGCCATGGAGCAGGCGCGCCGCGACGTCGCGGCCGAGCGCGTCGCTGCCGAGCCAGAAGCGGACGCGGCCGGTCGGATCCGACGGATCGACGCGCTCCGCCGCGATGGTGCGCTCGCCGCCGGGACCGACCAGCTTCCAGGCGTCGCCTTCGCGCACGACGCGCTCGGCGGCGAGCTCGTAACCGGCCGCCAGCCGCAGCGTTTCGAAGCGCGCGCCCGGCGGGGCCAGCGCGGAGACCGGAGGATCGAGCGCCAGCTCGGGATCGCGGCCGAGCAGCGGCGGCCCGGCGATCGCCGCCGCCGCGAGCGCCGCGAGCAGCGCGATCCCCGCCAGGAAAGCCGGCGAGCGGCCGCGACGGTCAGGCATCGCGGGTCCGGGGATCGGCGACGGCGTGGGCCAGCTCGGCGAGCGCGCTGCCGGCGACCACGGCGGCCGCGGACAGCGTCGCGCAGGCCACCAGCACGGTGTAGTCGCGGGCGAGCAGCGCGTCGTAGGCGGCGCGTCCGAGCCCGGGCCAGGCGAAGACGATCTCCACCGCGAGCGACCCCGACAGCAGCGCGCCGATCGAAAATCCGAGGTTCTGGAGCAGCGGCGCGGCGGCCGCCGCCAGCGCGTGACGGAAGAAGACGACGCGACGCGCCAGTCCGCGCGCGCGAGCGGCGAGCACGAAAGGCTCGCCGGCGACCTCGATCAGCGCGGCGCGGACGAAGCGGGCGGCGCCCGCGGCCGCCGGCAGGCCGATGGCGAGCGCCGGGAGGAGCAGGTGGGTCGCGAGCCCGGCGAGGCGCGCCATCCACGGCAGGCCGGGCTCGACGGTGGGAGTCCCGCCCGCCGGCAGGATGGGGAAGCGCACGGCGAAGGTCGCGAGCAGCAGCAGTGCCAGCCAGAAGCCGGGGATCGCGTACAGGCCGAGCGTCGCGATCCGCAGCGCGTGATCGAGCCAGCCGCCGGGGCGGTGCGCCGCGGCGGCGCCGATCGCCAGCCCGCCGGCGAGCTCGAGGGCGAGCGCCGCGAGGGCGAGGGCGAGCGTCCAGGGGAGCGCTTCGAGCACGACGTCGACGGCCGGACGGCTCTGGGCGAGGGAGGGGCCCCAGTCGCCGGTCGCGGCCGCCGCCAGGAAGCGCCCGTACTGCTCGGCGAGCGGGCGGTCGAGGCCCCAGATCTCGCGCAGTCTTTCGGCGTGCGCGGGGGAGACGCGCGGGTCCTCGGGGATCGCCCCCGGCCCGCCGGGCAGCGCCCGCACCAGCAGGAAGGCCGCGGTCGCGATCAGCAGGATGCGCGCGCCGGCGCCAGCCAACCGGCGGACGAGGAGCGCCGCCACCGCTCAGTCCCGCGGCGAGCGCCGCGACCAGCGCTGGAGCGTGCCGAACGCGGCCAGCTGATTGACCTCGACGCCGTCGAGGTCGACCGCGGCAGCGGCCAGGCGCCGGGGCTCGCACAGGAAGGTGTACGGCTGGTCTTCGTGCACGAGGCGCTGGACGAGGCGCATGCTGTCGCGCGCGATCGCGAGATCGGTCGCGGCGCGCGCCTGCTCGAGCGCGGCGTCGACCTCCGGCCGGGCGTAGGAGACGACGTTCCAGCCGTCGTCGATCTCCGCGGAGTGGAAGAGCGGGCGGATGTCGAGCGTGGTGTCCACCGCCCAGCCGCCGAGCGAAGCGTCGAACTGCTTCGAGCGGTTGAGCTCGCCCAGCAGCTGGAAGTCGACCGGACGCGGCTGCGCGTCGACTCCGATCCGGCGCAGCTGGTCGCGGATCAGGGTCGCGGCGGCGGTGCGCGTGCGGTTGCCGGAGTTGGTCAGGATCTCGAAGCGGAACGGTCGACCGTCGCGCTCGAGGACGCCGTCGCGATCGGCGTCGCTGAAACCGGCCTCGGCGAGCAGGGCGCGCGCCGCCTCGGGGTCGAACGGCAACGGCTCGAGCTCCGGCTCGCGCGCCCAGATGCCGGACGGAATCGGACCGACGGCGACGCGGGCGTAGCCGCGCCAGAGCGTGTCGATCAGGCTCCCGCGGTCGATCGCCAGGGTCAGGGCGCGGCGCACGCGCGGGTCGTCGAATGGCGGCCGCAGCGCGTTCCAGGCGACGTACTCGAAGTGGCGCGAGTCGGCCTCGATCACGCGCAACGACGGCGAACCGGCCACGCGCTCGGCGTCGCGCGGAGCGAGGCCGTCGACGAAGTCGACGTCGCCGGCGAGCAGCCGCTCGACCAGCGCCGCGGCGTCGGGTACGACGCGGAAGACGACGCGGTCGATCCGTGGCAGCCCTGCGCGGAAGTACGCCGGGTTGCGCGACAGGGTGAGCTCGACGCCGGGGCGCCAGTCCGCGAGCAGGTACGGGCCGCTCGACACCATGCGTTCGCGGAACCAGGCTTCGCCGGTGCGCCAGCGTTCGAACGGCAGCTCGCGCCAGCGGTGGGCGGGGAGGATGCGGCCGTCGTTGACGTCGACCATGCGGTAGAGCGAAGGGCCGGGGAAGCGCAAGCGCAGCGTCCGCTGGTCGAGAATCTCGATCGCCTCGATCTCGCGCTTGGCCTGGCCGTACGGCCAGGCCACCACGGGGGAGCGCTGCGCCTCGAGGCTGAAGCGGACGTCCTCGGCGGTGATCGGCACGCCGTCGCTCCACCGCAGGTCGGGGCGCAGCCGGATCGTCATCTCGCGACCGTCGGCCGACTCCTGCCACGACTCGGCGAGCGCCGGCGCCACGCTCGGCGGGTGCTCGCTCCAGTCGGGCTGCTCCTCGAACAGATGGACCAGGAGCTGATCGAGGACCTCGGTGGTGAAGCGCGCGCCACCCGAGACCAGCTCGTTGACGCCGCCGAGGTCGGCCGTGGTGCCGATCGTGACCGACGAGGAGCTCGCGGCGGATGGAGGCTTCGCGCAGGCGGCGGAGAAGGCCGCGCCCAGCAGGACGGCGACGAAGACCCGGCGGTGATCCATGGGGGCCGGGCGATGTTAGGGGAAACCTCCGAAAAAACGAAAGGCGGGAGCCGTCGAAGGCTCCCGCCGGTTCCGGGCCGGGCCCGGAGCTACTCCGCTCGGAATCAGCGGATCGCGATCTTGCGCGGCTTCGACTCCTCCACCTTGGGGAGCGAAATCGAAAGCAGGCCGTTCTCGAACTTGGCGTCGACCTTGTCGGTCTTGACCGAGGCCGGCAGCGTGAACGAGCGGCTGAACGATCCGTAGGAGCGCTCGATCCGATGGAACGCCTCGCCCTTGGACTCCTGGTCGAACTTGCGCTCGCCGGCGAGCGTCAGGACGTTGTTCTCGAGCGTGATCTCGACCTGATTCTTGTCGAACCCCGGCAGCTCCGCGGTCAGGGTCAGGAACTCGTCGCTCTCCTTGATGTCGACCGCCGGCGACCAGGTGCGGCTGGCGACCGGCTCGGACCCCTGAGTGCCCCACGCGTCGCGCAGCATCTCGTTGAAGACGCGGTCGATGCGGCCACGGAGGAGGTCGGCTTCGGGGGTCCAGCGCATCAGTCCAGTGTTCATGTCGTTCTCCTTCTGAAGTCGTCGGTTGACGGGAACCGGAGGAGTTGCCTCCGGCGCCTATGCTCAGTCAACGCTCAAATCATGTCGCAAGTCACGCAAGAAGTCAAATATCTGTCAATAGAATACTCAAATTAGGTAACTCTCGATTCTGGAATGAGTTGTGCTTGGGACCCGGTTCGGAGGATGTTAGGGTGACAGGCGTGTCGCGATCCGGGAGGCGCCTTCCGACCCGGCGGTTCTGGCTGGTGGCCGGCCTGGTCGGCCTGTTCATCCTCTTCGACATCGCGCTCTTCGCCTGGCTGATCTTCCGCTCGCTCTCCCAGCGCGAGCTCGACCGGATCCTGCTCGAGACCCGGGCCGAGGCGCAGGACCTGGCCAACCGGTTGAGCTCGACCGCGCAACGCACCGGCGGCGACCTGTTCACCGCGATCGCGCTCGAGCAGGAGACCCAGACCTACATCGACTCGGTCCTGCGCCAGCGCCGCATCGTGCAGACCGTCGAGATCACCGACCGCAACGGCGTGC
Source organism: Acidobacteriota bacterium (assembly GCA_045862895.1). Classification (GTDB taxonomy): domain Bacteria; phylum Acidobacteriota; class Thermoanaerobaculia; order Multivoradales; family JAGPDF01; genus JACTMI01. Next base: position 102,472 of record BTUO01000010.1, on the reverse strand, counting down.
TGGTGATGAAGGAGCGCCGCGAATCGCAGATCGCGCTGCCGTCGCCCTCGCTCACGCCGTCGCCCGAGCTGCGTCCGTCGCCGCCCAGGGTCGAAACCCGCACGGTCGAGCGGCGCGACACCGCCGCCGTCCCGCTGCCGGCAACCGACCTGGGCACGCTCGACGTGACGGTGCCGATCGGCGAGTTCGGCTCGCTGCGCATCGGCATCAGCCAGGAGGAGATGGGGCGGCGCGTGGCGCAGTTGCGGCGCGAGCTGCTGCGTCAAACGACCCTCACCGGCACGTTGACCGCCGCCATCGTCGCCGCGGCGTTCGCGCTGATCTGGGTGCTGATCCGGCGCGGCGAGCGGCTGGAGGCGCAGGCGGCATCGGCCGAGCGACTGGCCTATCTCGGAACCCTCGCCGCCGGGCTGGCGCACGAGATCCGCAACCCGCTCAACTCGCTGAACCTCAACATGCAGATGCTCGAGGAGGACCTGGGGGCCTCGGCGAAGGAGTCGACGGGCAAGCGGCTCCTCACGATCACCCGCGCGGAGATCGGGCGCCTCGAGCGGCTGGTCACCGACTTCCTCGCTTACGCGAGACCGCGCGCGTTGCAGCTCGAGACGGTGCCCGCGATCGAGCTGCTGCTCTCGGCGCGCGAGGTGCTCGGACCGCAGATCGCGGCCGCGGGCGCCGAGGTGCGCCTCGACGACGAGAGCCAGGGTGCCGAGGTTCGCGTCGACCCGGAACAGATGCAGCAACTGCTGCTCAACCTCCTGCAGAACGCGCTGACCGCCACCGACGGCACCGGCAGGCGTCCCGAGCTGGTGCTCTCGGCGCGCCGCGACGGCGCGCGCGTCGAGCTCGCCGTGCGCGACAACGGTCGTGGCATCCCGGAGTCGGAGCGGGGGCGGATCTTCGAGATCTTCTACTCGAACCGCAAAGGCGGCACCGGGCTCGGGCTCGCCATCGCCGACCGCATCGCCTTCGCGCACGGCGGCGTCCTCTCCTTCGACAGCGAGGAGGGGTACGGCTCGAGCTTCCGCGTCTCGCTGCCGGTCGCGATCGCCGCTCCGCGCGTCGCGCGCGCCGCCGGTCTGTGAAGCCGCCGCCGCGCTTCCCGTAGGATCGAGCCATGACGACGCGACGGATCGGAGTCCTCACCGGCGGCGGCGACGCCCCCGGGCTCAACGCCGTGCTGCGCGCGGTGGTGCGCACGGCGGAGCGGCTCGGCGGCCTCGAGACCGTCGGCGTGCTCGACGGCTTCCAGGGGCTGCTCGACCGGCGCTTCCGGCCGATGACCAGCTCCGAGGTACGCGACCTGGTGAGCAAGGGCGGCACCGTGCTCGGCACCACCAACCGTTCGAATCCGTTCGCCTTCCGCTGCGACGACGGCCAGGTCCGCGATCGCTCGGCGGAGGTGATCGCCAACGCCCGCGAAGCCGGGATCTCCGCGCTGATCGTCATCGGCGGCGACGGTAGCCTGAAGATCGCCCGCGAGCTCGGTGAGCGCGGCCTGCCGGTGGTCGGCGTGCCCAAGACCATCGACAACGATCTCGCGGCGACCGACTACACCTTCGGCTTCTGGACCGCGATCGAGACCGCGACCGAGGCGCTCGACCGCCTGCGCGACACCGCCGAGAGCCACCATCGGGTGATGATCCTCGAGGTGATGGGGCGCGACGCCGGCTGGATCGCGCTGCATGCCGGCATCGCCGGCGCCGCCGACGTCATCCTGATTCCCGAGATCCCCTACCGGATCCACTCGGTCGAAGCCAAGGTCGAGGAGCGCGCGGCGCGCGGCCAGGCGTTCTCGCTGGTGGTGGTCGCCGAGGGCGCGGCGCCGGCCGGTGGCGAGGCCTCCTACGTCACGCGCGACGCCGGCGACGGCCACCCGCGCCACGGTGGCGCGGGGGAGCGGCTGGCCCGGGAGCTCAAGCCGCACATCGAGCACGAGATCCGCTACACCGTGCTCGGCCACCTCCAGCGCGGCGGCTCGCCGGTCAGCTTCGACCGGATCCTCGCCACCCGCCTCGGCCGGCGCGCGGCGGAGCTGGTCGCGGAGGGCAGCTTCGGTCGGATGGTCTGCCTGCGCAGCGGCCGGATCGACGACGTGCCGATTTCCGAGGCGGTCGACAGGATCCGGCAGGTGGATCCGCACGGCGAGCTGGTCGCGACCGCCCGGGCCGTCGGAACCGGCTTCGGCGACGAAGGTTGAGCCCGCCGACGGCTACTCGCGCGGATCGTCGATGATCGCGTCGAAGTCCTCTTCGGTGACGAACTGGTCGGGCTCGTCGTTGCCGCAGACTTCGCACAACGCCTGTTCGACGCCGCCGTCGCCCCACTCGAAGTTGTAGCAGGGCGTCTCGCAGTTCAGGCAGATCAGGAACTCGGGCGCGGCCATCGGCCACCTCCTCGCGGTTCGGTCGAAGGGGATCCGGGCGAATCTTGCGCGTCGACCCCGGCCGGGCGCAAGGGGAAGTCCCGCCGGAAGCGCGCGACCGCGTCGAGGAAGGCGTGCGGCCGCTCCCACTGGACGGCGTGCGCGGCTTCGGGCACGACCTGGAGCGTGGCGCGCGGCAGCGCCGCGAGCATCCGCTCGCCGACCTCGGCGCGGAAAAGAGCGTCCTCGCGACCCCAGATCAGACCGACGGGCAGGTCGAGGCGGGCGAGGTCGGCGGCGTCGAAGCCGTCCTCGCGTCGCACCGAGGCCAGGATCGCCCGCACCGCCGGCGAGGAGTAGGCGAGGAAGAGCCCGTAGCGGCCGGGACGCAGCCACCAGGCCGGCCGGACGAACAGCGCCCGCCAGAGCTCGCGGGTGTCCTCGAGGGTCTCGACCCGCACCATCTTCTCGATCTGCGTCCAGTCCTGGTCGAGGTAGCCGCCGGGGACCACGAGCAGCAGCCGTTCGGCGAACCCCGGCGCGGCGAGCGCGGCCTTCACGGCGATCCAGCCGCCGAGACTGATCCCGGCCACCGTCGGTCGTCGATCGCCGAAGGCGTGGCGCGCGACGGCGGTGACCAGCTCGGCCGCCTCCGGAACGGTCGGCGCCGCGTGCGGACCGCGGCTGCCGCCGAGCTCCGAGAGCTCGGGCAGCACCAGCTCGCACTCCGCGCGCAGGCTCTGGACCAGCGGCAGGTAGGTCGCCGAGGTCGCGCCGAGGCCATGCAGCAGCAGCCAGGGCTCGCCACCGGGGCGTCCGCCGCGGTAGAGGCGCAGCCGCCAGCGGCCGATCTCGAGGGTTTCCGGAGTCAACCCGCGCGCCCTCTGGGCGGTGGCGGTGGCGGCGGCGAACAGGCGAGCGAACATCGACCCGGGACGCTAGCATCGGGCCCCGGACCGGTTCCCCGGTGCGCTCCGGCCGCCTTGACCGGCCGGTGGAGCGGATGGTAGTTTTCCCGTTCCCCGTCTGGGGGTGTTGAGAAAGGTGTGTCGTCATGTTCGCAGTGATCGAGACGGGCGGTAAGCAGTACCGGGTCGAGAAGGGGGACGTCCTCGACGTCGAGCTCCTTCCGGTCGACGGCGAGAAGGGGTCCACGGTCGCGTTCGATCGCGTCCTGATGGTCTTCGGCGACGGCGGCACCCGGGTCGGCAACCCCGTCATTCCCGGTGCCCGCGTCGAGGCCACGCTGGTCGACGCCGTGCGCACCCCGAAGGTCCGGATCGTCAAGCACAAGAAGCGCAAGGGCTACCATCGTCGCGGCGCCCACCGGCAGGATCTCCTGCGGGTGCGGGTCGAGTCGATCGTCGTCTGAGGCTGCGAGGAGTCGGTACGTCATGGCACACAAGAAAGGTCAGGGCTCCAGCCGCAACGGTCGCGATTCGAACGCGCAGCGCCTCGGCGTCAAGGCGTTCGGCGGCGAGACCGTCACCGGCGGTTCGATTCTCGTCCGGCAGCGCGGCACCCGTTTCAATCCCGGTCGCAACGTGGGCATCGGCAAGGACGACACGCTGTTCGCCAAGATCGGCGGCACCGTCGCCTTCCAGAACCGCGGACGCCGCGGGATGTTCGTCCACGTCCAGCCGGCCGCCGAGTAACCCCAACCGGCCGCGCGGCGCGCGCCGGCCTCCGGCCGGCGCCGCGAGCTCCAATCCGTGATCTTCCTCGACGAAGCCGTCCTCCACGTCCGCGGCGGACGGGGCGGGGACGGGTGTGTCGCCTTCCGGCGCGAGAAGTTCGTGCCGCGCGGCGGACCGTCGGGCGGCGACGGCGGTCACGGCGGCTCGGTCGTCCTGGTCGGCGAAGCGCGCCTCAACACGCTCTACCACCTCCGCTTCCAGTCGATCTACCCGGCCGAACGCGGTCAGCACGGTCTCGGCTCGCGGCGCTCCGGCAAGTCGGGCCTCGACCTCGAGATCAAGGTGCCGCTCGGCACCGTGATCCTCGACGCCGAGAGCGGCGAAACGCTCGGCGAGATCCTGGCCGACGGCCAGCGCCAGGTCGTGGCCCAGGGCGGACGCGGCGGCTGGGGCAACCAGCACTTCGCGACGCCGACCCGCCAGGCGCCGCGCTTCGCCAAGCCCGGTCTCGAAGGCGAGGAGCGCCGTCTGAGGCTCGAGCTCAAGCTGCTCGCCGACGTCGGCGTCGTCGGACTGCCGAACGCCGGCAAGTCGACGCTGATCTCGGTGGTCTCGGCGGCACGGCCGAAGATCGCCGACTATCCGTTCACCACTCTGGTTCCGCAGCTGGGCGTGGTGGCGCGGGGACCGCTCGACCGGCCGTTCGTGATCGCCGATCTGCCCGGATTGATCGCCGGCGCGGCCCAGGGCGCCGGGCTCGGCGTCCAGTTCCTGCGCCACGTCGAGCGCTGCCGGCAGCTGGTCCACCTGGTCGACCTGTCCGGCTTCGAGGGTTCGGCGCGCGAGGACCTGGAGACGGTCGAGCGCGAGCTCGGGGCGTTCGATCCGGAGCTGCTGGAGCGGCCGCGCGTCGTCGTCGGCAGCAAGCTCGATTCCGCCCGCGCCGAGCGTCGCGAAGAGCTCGCCGCCGCGGCGGCCGAGCGCGGGCTCGCCTACCTCGAGCTCAGCTCGGCGACGGGAGAGGGGGTCGACGCGCTGGTCGCCGAGCTCGCACGCCGGCTGGAGGCCGCGGCGTGAAGCTCGGACTCTTCGGCGGCAGCTTCGATCCGTTTCACGCCGGGCACCTGCGCGCGGCCGAGACCGCCCGCGCCGCGCTCGCGCTCGATCGCGTCGTCGTGCTGCCCACCGCGCGACCACCGCACAAGCCGGATCGCTCGTTCGCTCCGGCGCTGGCCCGCTACGCGATGGCGGAGCTGGCGCTGCTCGAGCTCCCCGACCTGGTGGTCTCGGACGCCGAGCTGACGCCCGATCGTCCCGTCTACACGATCGAGACGGTCGAACGGTTCCGCTCCGAGCGCCCCGCCGACGAGGTCCACCTGATCGTCGGCTCCGACTCGCTCGCCGAGCTCGCCACCTGGCGGCGTTGGCGCGAGCTGCTGGCGCTGGTGGCTCTGGCCGTGGTCGAGCGCCCCGGGCGTGCGCCCGAGCAGACGCTCGCCGCGATGCCGGCGGAGCTGGCGTCCGCGCTCGCGACGGCCCGCGTCGAGTGGGTCGAGGTCGAGCCCCACCCGGCTTCGTCGACCGAGATCCGCCGGCGTCTCGCCGCCGGCGAGACGCCCCCCGCCGGGTGGCTCGACCCCCGGGTGCTAACATTCCTCTCGAAATACGACCTCTATCGATGACCGAACCGATCACCCCGGCCGCGCCCGTCGAGACCGCCGACCGCGTCCGTCTCGCCGTGCGCGCCGCGCTCGACACCAAGGCCGAGGACGTCCGCGTCCGCTACGTCGCGGAGGTCGCCGGCTTCACCGACTACTTCGTCTTCGCCAGCGCCGCCAACGAGCGCCAGGTCCAGGCGATCGCCGACCGGATCGAGGAGCGGTTGCGCGAGGCCGGCGTGCGTCCGCTCTCCATCGAAGGGCACGCCGCGGCGCAGTGGGTGCTGCTCGACTACGGCGACTGGATCGCCCACGTCTTCCTCGACGAGCGACGCCGGTTCTACGGCCTCGAGCGCCTCTGGAACGACGCCCCGGACGTCACGCCGGACTTCGTGCCGTGAACGGCGGCGCGCTCGCCGCGCTCGCCTCCTCCGCCCCTTCGCTCGCCGCCCGGCGCGCCGCCCTCGAGCGCGCGGCCGCGAGCGACTCCCCGATCCTGATCCTCGGCGAGGCCGGCACCGGCCGCTCGGCGCTGGCGCGTGCGCTCCACGCCGCGAGCCGCCGCTCGGCGCAGCCGCTGATCGAGGTCGACCCCGGCGCGCTGCCGCCGTCGCTGATCGAGAGCGAGCTGTTCGGGCATCGCGCCGGCGCCTTCACCGGCGCCGAGCGCGCGCACGCGGGACGGGTCGCGCGCGCCGAGCACGGGACGCTCCTGCTCGACCACGTCGAGGAGCTGCCGCTGGCGGCGCAGCCGAAGCTGCTGCGGCTGCTCTCCGAGCGGCGCTACGCTCCGCTCGGCGGTGCCGAGCTCGTCGCCGACGTCCGCTTCCTGGCGATCGGCGTCGAAGACCTGCGCGCCCGGGTCGAGCGTGGCGCCTTTCGCGACGACCTCTACTGGCGGCTCGAGGTACTGACCTTCGCGCTCGCACCGCTGCGGCGCCGGCGCGAGGACGTGCTGCCCGCCGCGGAGGTGATGCTCGCCGACCTCGCCGAGCGCTTCGCGCGGCCCGGACTGACGCTCTCGGCCCGGGCCCGCGCCTGGTTTCCCGAGCACGACTGGCCCGGCAACCTGCGCCAGCTGCGCAACACGCTCGAGCGCGCTCTGCTCGCCGCCGCCGGCGTCGAGCTCGACCCGGCGCCGCCGCGGGACGTCGCCGCCGCCACGCCGCGCAGTCTCGAGGAGCACGAGCGCGAGGCGATCCGTGCCGCGCTCGCCTGGACCCGCGGCCACCAGGGGCGGGCCGCCGAGCTGCTCGGAGTCAGCCGCAAGGGGCTCTGGGAGAAGCGGCGGCGACTGGGGATCCCCTGAGACCGCTCCGCCGCCGATGACCCGCTCCACGCCCGGATCTCGTTCCACCCGGTGATGAAGCCCCTCGTCTCGCGCATCCCAGGTCTCGGCCGCCTGCTCCAGGCCCTCGGTGTCAACAGCATCCCGGCCGCCGGCTTCTTCGGCGAGGGGTGGTCGATCGGCACCACGCTGCTGCTCTACTGGATCGAGACGGTGGTCGTGATCCTGCTGGTCACGCTGCGCATCGTGCTGCACCGGCGCTGGACGAAGAAGGCAGGGCACTGGGCGGTCGACTACACGATGACGTCCGGAACGGGTCGAAACAAGCAGGTCCGCCACGGCAGGACGACCTTCCTGACCGGATTCCTCGGCGTGATGATCCCCTTCACCGCCGCTCACGGCCTGTTCGTCATGGCGATCGCCTTCCTGATTCTGCCGCAGCAGGGAGGCGAGGCCGCGAAAGTCTCGTTCGCGGATCTCAAGCTCGGGGCGGCTGGAATGTCGGCCTTCCTCGCTCTGGGCCTGGCCTTCGATCTCGTCGGACTGCGCGGGCGGCCGTTCGCCTGGGTCGAGCGGGTCGCGCAGCGGGCGCAGGGACGGATGTTCCTGACCCACCTGACCATCATCTTCGGCATGGGCGCGATGGCGTATTTCGAGGGGCCCGTCGGCCTCTTCCTGGTCTTCGCGGGGCTCAAGCTGCTCGGCGACCTGGGTGGCCTGTTCGCCAAGGACGAGGTCGCCCTCAAGCCCGAGCCGCCGAAGTGGCTCTCGGGGCTCGACCGGCTCGGCCGGCAGAAGGACGGCAAGACCTTCACCGAGCACTACCGCGACTCGGTGCTCTCCGATCAGCAGAAGCGCGAGGACAACGAGCGGGTGCTGTCGACCGAGACGACCTGACGTCGCCCCGGGTCCCCGTGCGATCGCGCCGCTGAGCCCTCCGATTCGATGAGGAACCTGCCCGCGCGGCTGCCCGGCACCGGCCGCGTCGCCCAGACGCTCGGCCTCAATTCGGTACCGGTCGCCGGCGTCTTCGCCGAGGGCTGGTCGAGCGGCACGGCGCTCGCGCTCTACTGGATCGAGAGCGCGCTGGTGATCGGATTCGTCGTCGCGCGGATCGCCCTCCACCGGCGGCGGACGCGCAAGGCCGGCCACTGGCGCGCGCCGCAGTTCACCACCAGCGGGCGGTTCGGCGGCGCCGGGTCGCTGCTCGGCTCGTACGTCCGGTTCGCCCTGCCGTTCACCGTCATCCACGGCGTCTTCCTCGGGACGATGCTCGCGCTGGTCACCGTCAACCGGCCGGATCTCGACCTCGGAATCCGCGCCGTCGACCTGGCGATCGGCGCCGCCGCGGTCGCGGCGCTGCTGCTGGTCGGCTTCCTGCTCGATCTCGTCGGCCTCGCGGAGCGTCCGTTCCGCTGGGTCGAGCGGATCGCCGAGCGCGCGCTCGGCCGCGTCTTCGTCGTCCACGCGACGATCGTCTTCGGCCTGCTCGCGACCGCCTGGACCGACGGCCCGGTCGGCCTCTTCGCGGTCTTCGCGGGCCTGAAGACCGCGGTCGACCTGGGCTCGCTCTTCCCGGAGCGCGAGTCCTCGCTCGGACCGCCGCGCTGGCTGCGCTTCCTCGACCGCGTCCCCGGACCGGCCGGCGAGACCTTCTCGGACTCCTGGCGCAAGGTCCACCAGCGCCGCACGCGGTTCCGGGAGGCCAACGAGCGGGTGCTCGAACTCGGACCCGGAGGCTCGCCGGCGACGCGGTCCTCGAGGACCCGCGCGGCGTCGTGACGCCACCGCGGTCACGTGCGTCGACGGCCATCGTGGCCGACTCACGGGCGGCCGCGACGATTCGACGCGTCGGTGCGATTCGTGTCCGGAGCGAGTGCGGTACGAGCCGACGTTCTAGGCAGAGGCGCCGCCGCGCGCCAGGCGCTTGAGCAGCTGGATCTGGCCGGCGTGGTAGAGGTCGTGGGCGGCGATGCCGAGGACGGTGTCGACCGCGGTGTACTCGCTGCCGCGAAGGCGCTGGCCGAGGCGCCGGGCGGGCAGCGCCGCCACGACGGAACGCAGGGCGGCGTGGCACTCGTCGAGCAGCTTCAGATCGGCGCGCCAGGCTGCGAGCGTCGGCTCGCCCTGCGGACGTGGGAAGAAATTCGAACCTTTGAGGGGAAACGAACCGCGCTTCTCGCCGGTCAGCCGCCGGCGGACCGCGTACTTCCAGTAGGCGCAGTGGAGCGCGAGCTCCCAGATGTCGTGGCGCCCGGGCCCGGGACGGAAGCAGAGCTCGTCGAGTTTCAGGCCGCGCAGCGACCCGCGCAGGTTGGTGCCGTGCCAGGCCTTCGCGTCGTAGGCCTGATCGAGGTTGCGCAGGAGGAGTACGGTCTCGGTTCTCGGCACCGTCAGCCCGCCTCTCGTGCCAGCGCCACGAGCGTCTCGATCGCCCGTTCGCACTCCTCCTCGGTGTTGAAGAAGTGCGGGCCGAAGCGCAGCCCCGAGCCGGGGCGGTGGTCGCAGAGGACGTCACGGGCGGCGAGGTCGCGGCAGATCCGGTCGCCGTCGGGGTGGAAGACGGTGACCGTGCCGCCGCGGCGGTCGGGATCGCGCGGCGTGCGGACCTCGAGGCCGTGGCGGTCGGCGGCGCGGATCAGGGAATCGGTGAGGCGGATCGAGCGCTGGCGGATCGGCTCCGGGCCGACCTCGGCGACCATCCGGTAGCCGGGACGGCAGGCGTAGAGGGTCGGGACGGTCGGAGTACCGGTGAGGAAGCGCCAGGCGCCCCGCGCGGGGCGGAGCTCGCCCGGACGGAACTCGAACGGCTCGGCGTCGGCCTGCCAGCCGGTGACGGCCGGGACGAGCGACTCGGCGAGCTCCGGCCGGACGTAGAGGTAGCCGGCGCCGGGGCCGCCGCAGAGCCACTTGACCGAGCCGCCGACCGCGGCGTCGACCCCCCAGCGCTCGAGCTCGAGCGGCAGGATGCCGGCCGATTGATAGACGTCGAGGACGAAGAGGGCGCCGACCTCGCGGCAGCGCCGGGCGATCGCCTCGGCGTCGAGCCGGAACGAGCTGCGGAACAGGACGTGCGAGACGACCACCGCGCGCGTGCGCCGGTCGATCGATTCGAGCAGCCGGTCCTCGTCGACTCCGAGGCCGGAGGAGTCCGCGGCGACCGGCACGATCTCGGCGCCGCGCTTTCGCTCGCCGTGGAGGACGTAGTGGACGGTGGGGAAGTCGAGCTCGGTGGTCACGATCCGAGGCCGCGCCGGGTCGACGTCGAGCGCCGAGAGCAGCACCGCGAGGGCGACCGAGACGTTCGGGTGCATCGCCACCGTCCCCGGCGCGACGCCGAGGATCGGCGCCAGCAGGTCCCCGGTCGCGACCGGCGCCTGCCACCACCCCTCGCCCCAGGCGCGCACCCCGCGCTCGCGCCACTCCGCGGCGAAGCGGGCGAGCTCGGTCTCGGCCTCGCGCGGCATCGGCCCGAGCGAGTGGTTGACCAGGTGGATCGTGCGGCCGACGATCGGCAGCGCGTCGCGCCAGGCGAGCAGGTCGCGATCGTCCGCCGCGGCACCGGCGGGGATTCCCGTCTCCGTGGACATTTTCCCCGCCATCCTAGCCCCGCTCGTGGCAGGATCGCCGCGACATGCGCTGGGACGAACGCAGCTATCCGGAGCTCGACGGCATCGAAGGGTCGGTCGCGGTGCTGCCGCTCGGCGCGGTCGAGGCGCACGGACCGCACCTGGCGACCGGCGCCGACGTCGTCATCGCCGAGGCGATGGCGCGCGACGGAGTGCGCCGATTGCGCGCCGAGGGGGTCACGGCCTTCGTGTTGCCGGCGATCGCCTACGCGCCGGCGCCGTTCGCCGACGAATTCCCCGGCACGCTCTCGATCCGGCCCGAGACGATGGCCGCGCTGGTCGAGGATCTCGCCGCGGCCCTCGCCCGCCGCGGCGTCGCCGTGATGGCGCTCGCCAACTCGCACTTCGATCCCGCCCAGGTCGCGGCGCTGCGCGAAGCGGCGGCACGGATCGAAGAGCGCGGGCGGCTGCGCGTCGCCTTCCCCGATCTCACACGGCGCGCGCTGGCCGGCCGACTCACCGAGGAGTTCCGCTCGGGGGCCTGCCACGCCGGGCGCTACGAGACCTCGATCCTGCTCGCCGAGCGGCCCGAGCTGGTCGACGAGCGGCGCGCGCGCGAGCTGCCGGCGCGACCGGTGTCGCTGGTCGACGCGATCCGCGCCGGGCAGCCGACCTTCGGCGCCGCCGGACTCGGCCACGCCTACTGCGGCGCCCCGGCCGAGGCGAGCGCCGCCGAAGGGCGCGAGATCGTCGCCGCCCTCGGCGTCCTGCTTGCGGAGGCGGTCCGCGCGGCATTAGTCTGACCGGAGGCGATCCGGATCGAGCGGCGCGCGGCGCCGTGTCCCATCGCAACATCCAGGGAGGAGTCCGGCATGGGCATGATCTCGGAGTTCAAGACCTTCGTGCAGCGCGGCAACGTCATGGACATGGCCGTCGGCGTCATCCTGGGCGGCGCCTTCGGCAAGATCGTCACCTCGCTGGTCAACGACGTGATCATGCCGCCGATCGGCCTGGCCATCGGTGGCGTCCAGTTCACCGATCTCGCCGTCCGTCTCGGCGGCACCGACGAGGCGCCGGTGAACCTCGCGTACGGCGCGTTCCTGCAGGCCACGTTCGATTTCCTGATCATCGCCTTCGCGGTGTTCTGGATGGTGCGGATCGTCAACTCGCTCAAGAAGCCCGAGGCGGTCTCGCCGGCGGCGATGCCGGCGGACGTCCAGTTGCTGACCGAGATCCGCGACCTGCTCAAGCACAAGCCCTGACCGGATGCTCGCGATCGATCTCTCCGGCCGCGGCGCCGTCGTCACCGGGGGCGGGCGCGGCATCGGCGCGGCAGTGGCGCGCGCGCTCGCCGCGGCGGGGGCACGCGTCGTCGTCTCGGCGCGCTCGGGCGCGGAGATCGCGCTGGTCGCCGCCGAGCTCGCGGCGTCGGGGCACGAGGCGCACGCGATCGAGTGCGACGTCACCGACCCGGAGTCGATCGAGCGCCTGCGCGCGGGGGCCGCGGAGCGCCTCGGCCGCGTCGACATCCTGGTCAACAACGCCGGCATCTCCTCGTCGGCGCCGCTCAAGCGGCAGTCGCTCGAGGAGTGGCGGCGGCTGTTCGCGGTCAACGTCGAAGGGACTTTCCTCGCGACGAAGGCGTTCCTGCCGGAGATGGTGGAAGCGAAGTGGGGGCGGGTGGTCAATGTCGCTTCGGTGGCGGGACGGACCGGGGCGGCGTACATCTCGGCCTACGCGGCCACCAAGCACGCGGTGATCGGATTCACTCGCGCGCTCGCCGCGGAGGTCGCCGCCTCGGGAGTCACGGTCAACGCCGTCTGTCCGGGCTACGTCGACACGCCGATGACCGACCGCTCGATCGAGAACATCACGGCGAAGACCGGCATCGACGGCGGGGAGGCGCGCCGCCGGCTGGTCGAGGCGAGCCCGCAGCGGCGGCTGATCACGTCCGAGGAGGTCGCCTTCCTGGTCGCGACGCTCTGCGACGAGCGCGCCCGCGGGATCCACGGCCAGACCCTCGGCGTCGACGGCGGGATGTTCCTCGGATGAGCCGGCCGCGGATCGTCAACCCGCCGGCGCTCGGCCATCCGCGCGGCTACGCCAACGGCGTGCTGGCGCCGGCCGGCAGCCGGATACTGTTCGTCGCCGGCCAGGTCGGCTGGGACGGCGAGCAGCGCGTCGTCGGTCCCGGCTTCGTCGAGCAGTTCGAGCGTGCGCTGGCCAACGTCCTCGCCGTGGTCGCCGAGGCCGGGGGCGAGCCGGAGCACGTGGTCCGGCTGACCGTCTACGTCACCTCCAAGGAAGAGTACCTCGCGAATCTCTCCGATCTCGGCGCCGCCTGGCGGCGGACGATGAGGCGCCACTACCCGGCGATGGCGCTGGTCGAGGTCGCCGGCCTGGTCGAGGAGGGGGCGAAGGTGGAGATCGAAGCGACCGCGGCGCTGCCGCCCGAACGAGAGGAGCCCTGACCGTGGCGATTGCGCCCGCCAGCTTCCGCTACGAGCACGACCGGTCGACCGCGGTGGCGACGATCACCCTCGACCGTCCGGAGAAGCTCAACGCCCTGACCTTCGAGGTCTACCGCGAGCTGCGCGAGACCTTCGAGGCGCTCGACCACGAGCCCGGCGTGCGCGCGATCCTGATCACCGGTTCCGGCAAGGCTTTCTGCTCGGGCGGCGACGTCGAGGACATCATCGGCGCGCTGTTCGAGCGTGACGGCCGGGGTCTGCTCGACTTCACCCGCACGACCGGCGCGCTGATCCGGGCGATGCTGCGTTGCCGGCGACCGATCGTCGGCGCGCTCAACGGCACGGTGGCCGGCGCCGGCGCGGTGATCGCCACCGCCTGCGACCTGCGCATCGCCGCCGACACCGCGAAGATCGCCTACCTGTTCACCAAGGTCGGCCTGTCGGGCGCCGACATGGGGGCGTCGTGGCTGCTGCCGCGCATCGTCGGACTCGGCCGCGCCATGGAGCTGTTGATGTCGGGCGACTTCGTCGACGCCGCGACCGCCGAGCGGGCCGGGCTCTACCACGCCGTCGTCCCCGCGGACCGCTGTCTCGCCGAAGCTCGCGCCCGCGCCGAGAAGCTCGCCGCCGGCCCGTCGTTCGCGCTCGAGGTGACCAAGCGGATGCTCTACCGCGAGGCCGCGATGGACCTCGACGCGGCGCTCGAGGCGGAAGTCGAGATCCAGGCGATCTGCATGCAGGACCCCAACTTCCGCGAGGCCTACGAGGCCTTCGTGGCGAAGCGGAAGCCGAAGTTCGGATGAGCGTCGTCCTCGCCGGGCTCACCGACTTCGCACGCGAGCGGCTCCGGCCGCGCCCGGCGCCCCACGACGACGCCGCGGCCCGCGTCGAGGCCCGTGCCATCCTCGCGCTGCTCGGCGACGCGGGGTGGTGCCGGCACGCGGTGCCGGCGGCCTTCGGCGGTGCGGCCGATCCGATCTCGCTGGCGGCGCTCTGCGCGATCCGCGAAGCGGTGGCGGCTGCGTCGCCGCTCGCCGACGCGGTCTACGCGCTCCAGGCCCTGGGCTCGATGCCGGTCACGCTCTCGGGCAACGAGGCGATGAAGCGCCGCTGGCTGCCGGAGGTCGCCGCCGGACGGGCGATGGCCGCCTTGGCGATGACCGAGCCCGAGGCCGGCTCGGACGTCGCGTCGATGACGACACGGGCGGCGCGCGACGGCGACGGCTGGCGGCTCGACGGCGCCAAGCACCTGATCTCGAACGCCGGGATCGCCGACTTCTATACGGTCTTCGCGACCGTCGAGCCCGGCACCGGCGCGAAGGGGATCGCCTGTTTCGTCGTCGCGGCCGACGCGCCGGGTCTGAGCTTCGCCGGGGCGCAGGTCCTCTCCGAGCCGCATCCGCTCGGAGCCCTCGCGTTCGACGGCTGCCGGGTTGCGGCCGACACGATGCTCGGCGGTCCCGGTGACGGCTTCAAGCTCGGGCTGCGTGCTCTCGACCGATTGCGCCCGACGGTCGCGGCGGCGGCCTGCGGCTTCGCGGCGCGTGCGCTCGAGGAGGCACTGGCCCACGCCCGCGCCCGTCATCAGTTCGGTCAGCCGCTCGCCGCCCAGCCGCTGGTCCAGCAGAAGCTGGCGCGCATGGCGACCGACCTCGAAGCCGCGCGCCTGCTGGTCGGCCGCGCCGCCACCGCGGCCGACGGTGGCGCCGCGCGGATCACGCTCGAGGCGGCCCAGGCCAAGCTCTTCGCCACCGAAGCGGCGCAGCGCATCGTCGACGACGCCGTCCAGGTCGCCGGCGGCCGCGGCGTGCTCGCCGAGTCGATCTTCGACCGCCTCTACCGCGCCGTGCGCGCCCTGCGCATCTACGAAGGGACGAGCGAGATCCAGCACCTGGTCATCGCGCGCGAGTTGTTGCGCTGACTGCGGCTTCGTTCCGATCGATCAGGATTCGCCGGTTCCGGCCAGCAGCGCGGCCAGCGCCTCACCGGCATCCGAGGAGATCACCACCGTCAGCCGGTCGCCGGCGGCGAGCACGGTCTCGCCGGTGGCGACGAGGTGGTCGCCGCGACGCTCGACGCCGATGATCAGGCAACCGCGAGGCAGTCCCAGGTCGGCGACGCGCCGGCCGTCGAAGGGCGCGCCCGGGTGGACGTCGACCTCGTGCAGGATCGATTCGGGCGGCACCGCTTCGGACGGCACCGAGCGGTCGAGCTCGCGACCGAGCAGCGCCTCGTAGATCGGCCGGTCGCCGGCGAGGTCGGCGGTCCACTGGCCGACGAAGGTGGCCGCCAGCAGCGGCAGCATCAGCGAATAGCCCTCGGTCATCTCGAGCATCAGGACGATGCCGGTCAGCGGCGCGCGCACGGTGGCGGCGAAGATCGCGCCCATGCCGACGATGGCGAAGGCGCGGGGCTCGGGCACGGCCGCCGGCGCCAGCCGCTGGAAGAGCAACCCGAGCGCGAGGCCGAGCTGCGAGCCGATCACCAGCAGCGGCGCGAAGATGCCGCCGGCCGTGCCCAGCGAGTAGCTGCCGACGGTCAGCGCGAAGCGGGCGGCGACCAGGCCGAGCAGGGCGGCCACCGCGCCCTGCCCCGACAGCGCGCGCTCGACGATCGACGCTCCGCCCCCGAGCAGGCCCGGCACCGCGATGCCGATCGCGGCGATCAGTCCGCCGACGCCCGCCGCCAGCGCGACCCGCGCCCGCGCCGGCACCCGGTCGACGGTCGCGAGGCCGCCGAGCAGGCAGCGGTTGAACAGCACGCCGACGACGCCGGCGACGAGACCCAGCACGAGGTAGAACGGCAGGCCCGCGAGCGGCGGCGTCGCCGGGTGCGGCGTGTGGAAGACCGCGACCTGGCCGAGGGCGAGCCGGGCGACGACGTCGGCGGTGACCGAAGCGAGGAACGACGCGCTGAAGATACCGGGCGAGAAGTTGCGCTGGACCTCCTCGAGCACGAAGACGAGGCCGGCGAGCGGCGCGTTGAAGGCCGCGGAGAGACCGGCGCCGGCACCGGCGGCGATCAGCACCTGCCGCTCGCGCGGCGTCGACGGCAGCCACCGCGAAACCAGGCGCCCCGCCGCGCCGCCCATCTGCAGCGTGGGACCCTCGCGGCCGAGGGCGAGCCCGCCACCGATGGCGAGCAGACCGCTCGCGAACTTCACCGGAATCAGGCGCGCCGCGCGCAGCGGTCGCAGCCGCTGCAGCACCGCCTTGAGGTGCGGGATGCCGCTGCCCGCCGCCTCCGGGCTCCAGCGGCGCACCAGCCAGGTCGCCAGGCCGACCGCGGCGGCGCACAGGCCGATGGCGACGGCGATCGCCAGCGGGCCGCGCGCCCGCGCGGCGGCGAAGCCGGTGGTGCGCAGCTCCTCGGCCCGCTCGAGCAGGTGGCGAAACAGCACGCCGATCAGGCCGGCGGCCAGCCCGGTCAGGACGGCGCGCGGGAAGAGCCTGCGGCGGCGCTCGTGGCGCTTGCGAAAGGCGGCGACGACGTTGGCCGCATCGCCGCGGACGACGGGCACCGGCCGATTGTACCGGCGGGAGCACGAGGTCGCGGCGGCGAGATGGAGCGAGGCACTAGACTCGCCGCATGTGGAAGCCGGAGCAGCGCATCCGCCACGATCTGCTCGACCCCGGCTGGCCGGGCGCGGAGGACGCGGCGCGGTCGCGGGTCTTCTCGCCGGTCGAGGTCGGGGCGGTCCGGCTCGAGCAGCGCACCTGGGTGCCGGCGATGGTGCCCTGGCGCGCCACCGACGACGGCTTCGTCACCGACGACCTGCTCGCCTGGTACGAGCGCTTCGCGCGCGGCAGGCCGGGGGCGCTGGTGGTCGAGGCGACCGGCATCCGCGACGTGCCGTCGGGGCCGCTGCTGCGGGTCGGCGACGACCGCTTCGTCCCCGGGCTCGCGCGCCTCGTCGAGACGGTCCGGCGCGCGAGCGAGGGGCAGACGCGGCTCTTCCTCCAGGTCATCGACTTCCTGGCGATTCGCCGGAGGCCGGAGCGCGAAAAGTACTTTTCGCGATTCCTGCGAATCACCGAAGACCACTACGAAAAGCTCTCATTGAAGGGAAAGACGGAGGCCGAGGTGCGCGCGGCGCTCGCGGCGCTTCCGGACGAATCGCTCGTCGAGGTGCTCACGGCGCGGGAGTTCGAGGCCTACGCTTACGGCTACCGAGAGCGGGTGACGGATACTCACCTGCCGCACGTCGCCGAGCTGCCGCGGGTGTTGCCGGGGCTGTTCGCTTCGGCGGCGGTGCGGGCGCGACGCGCCGGCTTCGACGGCGTCGAGCTGCACTACGCGCACGCCTACACGATGGCCTCGTTCCTGTCGCGCCGCAACACGCGCACGGACGGCTACGGCGGCGACCGCGAGGGGCGGCTGCGGCTGCCGCTCGAAGTGCTGGCGGCGGTGCGCGAGCGTGCGGGGGAGGGGTGGACGGTCGGCTGCCGCTACTTGTCGGACGAGATCATCGAGGGAGGCTCGGCGCTCGACGACGCGGTCTTCTTCGGCATCGAGCTCGCGTGCGCCGGCATGGACTTCCTGTCGCTGTCGCGCGGCGGCAAATTCGAGGACGCCAAGCAGCCGCGCGTCGGCCACGCCGCCTATCCGTACACCGGTCCGTCGGGCTGGGAGTGCATGCCGACCGCGATCGCCGACATGGCCGGTCCGTTCGGCCGCAACGTCGAGCCGGCGAAGGCGATCCGCGACGGCCTGCGCGCGGCGGGCCTGACGACGCCGGTGGTGGTCACCGGCGGCATCCACTCCTTCGCGCAGGCCGAGGCGATCCTCGAATCGGGCGCGGCGGACGTGGTCGGCGCCGCGCGCCAGTCGCTCGCCGACCCCGACTGGTGGGAGAAGGTCCGCCTCGGCCTCGGCGCCGAGGTGCGCCGCTGTACCTACACCAACTACTGCGAAGGTCTCGACCAGATGCACAAGCAGGTCACCTGCCGCCTCTGGGACCGCGAAGCGCTCGACCAGCCCGGCGTGCGCCTCTCGACCGACGGCAAGCGCCGGCTGCTCGCGCCGGATTGGACGCCTTGATTCCCCGAGGGCTCTGATTCACGAGGTGGCCGTCGCTCAGCGCTCGACCCACTCGTGCGGCGGCACCCGGAGCACCGCGTAGCGCTCGAGCAGCCGGCGGTTTCCCTCTGCCAGACTCCGGCGCGTCGCCGGCCCGAAGTCGGGGTCGAGCTGCTTCAAGTCGAGCTTCAGTCGCCGAAGCTCCCAGACGTAGAGGCTCTTGAGGAGCTCGTAGACGCGGGAGGGCTCGACGCCGCCTCGCGGCCGGAATCCGTGTGAGTCGAGAGCGGTCAGAATCTCGGACCGGTAACGCCACTCGCGGCGTCTCGAGTCGTCCACCATTCAGACTTTCTCCGACGGTCGATCACGGGGTCCGTCCGGAGTCTCCGCGCCGAGGAGTCGCCGTCGCGCAGCGTCGGCGTCGAGCGGCCTGGACTTCTCCGCGCCTCCCGAGAGCGGATCGAGTCGATGGACCTCGTAACCCACTCCCGCACCTGTGTCGCCGACCGGATCCGGAAGGAGGAACTCGACGACCCCGTCGCGAGTGGAGAGCGTGGACGCCACCCTCGCCACTTCCGCGTCGCCGGATTCGAGTGGCGAGCTGACCAGGCGCTCGCCGGCGGCATCGAGAATCGACACGAGGACGGAGTCCTCCGCTCGCTCGATGACCGCGTAGCGCCCACCCGCGAGCGGGAGGACGAGGTCGAGGCCGTAGCCGGCCCACTCCGGTCGGACCAAGGGAGTGCAGCCCGCCGGCTCGAGGGTCGCGCGATCGAATTGGAGTGCCGAGGTGCCGTCGGTCATGAGCAGGGACGAATCAGAACCCGAGCTGTGGAACTGCGGAAGGTGGTTTCCGATGGAGAGCGCGGCGAGTCGGCGGACGACAGGTTCGGGAGACGACCCGTCCGATCGAACTTCCACCAGCCAAGGCAGCGGTGCCGACGGAGCTGGGCTCGGCTCCGCCACCGAGACCTCTCCAGCTTCGCAACGTAGAACCCGAACAGCGTCGTCCGTCGACCCTGACGCGGGGGGAGTCCATGCGCTGCTCTCCGGCGGTTCGACCACGGCGACGATTCGAAGGGACGTCGTCGCGACGTCGAGCACCTGGGTGGCGAGGACCGTGCCGAGGTTCACCTGCCGGACCAGGGCGGTTCCGGAGCCGTCGGTCCTCTCGATTGCGATCTCGATTCGCGATCCCGCGAGTCGGTGGATCCGACCGACGTGAAAGCCGTCGGGCGAGACCTGCCAGTCCAGGAGGCCGGCCTCGAACTCGAGTCCGGTCGCTTCGGGAGGTTCGGCCGGCCGTTGCAGGTCGAACCGCATCAGTCGCGACCGTGAGCGGCGGCCCTCGCGATCGACCCAGTAGGCCGGTCCCGTCGGAGTTACGAGCTGGACCTTTCGGGTCCGAGTCTGAATCGCCGCCGCGGCTTCCAGGTCGAGCCGCACGTCGATGCCGGTCTCCCGATCGACGAGGTAGGTCGCGAAGAGCGGCTCGGGACGGAAGCGGGACCCTCGAACTTCGAGCCAGCGGGCATCGACCTCCCGGACTTGAATCGACTCCAAGGGAAATTCGGCGAGCTGCGGCGTCGCATACTCACGCGACGCCTGGACGAGGCCGGCGGAGCCGAGCAGCGACGCCGCGCAGAACGCGACGGAAAAGCTGGAGCGGGATCGAGCGCTGTCGGCACGTCCGCGAATCGCCTGGGCGGCGGTCGCGCCGACCAGGATCAGACCGAGCATCGCCACGAAGGCGGGAACCACGATCGATCGGAACACCGCCGAGGTCGGGATGTCCAGCCACTCCCGGGAGCGCAATAGCGACAGGATCAGGACGAACGCGGAGGCGACGTCGAGCAGCAGCCAGGCCGAGCGGACGCGGCCCGCGAGCGCCACCGCGTTGCCGGCCGCGAAGCAGCCGAGCGCGACCGCGACGAGGCAGCCCACCAGAAGCGTCGTGGGATCGCGGACCTCGAGCATCAGCGGCGGTACGGCGAGCAGGTTTCGGACCGCCACCGAAAACAAGCCGTCGGCTTCGACGGTGGAAGCGCCCAACAGCATCGAGGGCGCCAGCGCCAGGAGAGCCGACACGCTCACCGTCGTGAAGGCGGCGAGGAGTCTCACGATCAAGAGGGTGGAGGTCCGCAGCGGCGTGGAGAAAAAGAAGCTCGCCCGTCCCGAGACCAGGTCCTCGACGAAGAGCCCCGTGCCCACGAAGAAACCGCCGACTCCGAGCAGTACGGCTGCGAAGAGCAGAGAGGCAACGCCGCGAACCAGGTCGGGTGGACCGAGTGGCGCCACGGCCGGCAGCGCGGCGGCGAGCAGCCCGAGGGCGAGCCCGATGACGGGCAGCGGGCGCCGGCGCGAGAGCTCAAAGGTAAACAGGGCGAGGGTGGGATTCATGTGGCGGGCTCCGTAGAGACGGTCAGATACCTGAGCAGCTCTTCGAGGGTGGCCCCGCCGTAGCGCGGACCGCCGGACCGTTTCGAGTGCTCGCGCTTGAGCTCGTCGGGGGCGCCGTCCAGGACGATCTGACCTTCGTGGAGGATTCCGATCCGGTCGGCGATGCGCTCGACCTCCGCGAGGTCGTGGGTGGTCAGGAAGACCGTCACCCCGCGCTCGGAGAGCTCGTCGATCATCTCCTCGTAGAACGATGCCTTCGCGACAGCGTCGAAGCCGATCGTGGGGTCGTCGAAGACCAGCAGACGCGGCGACGGCGCCAGGGCGAGGGCCATCTCGACCAGCCCCTTCTGGCCGCGCGAAAGCTCTCCGAAGCGACGACGACGGGAGATCGAGAAACGATCGAGGCGACCGCGGAAGGTCTCCGTGTCCCAGTCGGGATAGAGGGCCGACCGGAATCGTTCCAGTTGGTGCACAGTGGCGTCGTTCGGAGCATCGGGGGTCTCGGGGACGAAGCCGACGTCCCGCATCAGGCGGGAGCGGTGCCGCCAAGGGTCGAGGCCGAGCACCCGGAGCGTGCCGCTTTCGGTCGGCCGGAAGCCGAGCAAGCTGGCCACAAGCGTGGACTTGCCGCTGCCGTTGCGTCCGAGCAGCGCGAAGACTTCGCCGGGCGCCACCGACAGCGAGAGATCTCGGATCACTCGGTTTCTTCCGTACCCGGCCCGCACCGACTCGGCGCGCAGCGCCGCCGACTCCGGTTCCGATCGGAGCGCGGAGCCGCGAGCGGCTCCGGTCGTGGATCCGGCAGGATGGCTCTCGAACATCATCGTGCCTCCTTCCTCGCCGGGAACTCGGCGAGGGCGTGCTCGACCGCAGCCAGGATCTCCTCGGCCGAGGAGCCCTGGAGAATCGCTCGGGACGCGAACTGCTCCGCGGCCTCGGTGAGCGCCCGGCTGCGGGCGCGGGGTGCCATCGAATCTGGAAGCCGAGCCACGAACGTCCCCTCCCCCCGCCGCACCTCGAGCAGGCCCTGCTCCGCCAGGTGCTGGTAGACCTTGACGACGGTGTTGGGATTGACCCGGAGTTGCTTGGCGAGGTCGCGCACGGACGGCACGGGCGAGCCGACCGCGAAGTCGCCTCGGGTGACGGCGTGGACGATTCCCTCCTCGATCTGGCGCCAGATCGGCCGTGGGTCGGCCGGGTCGACGCGGAAGGGCAGGGGCGGCATGCGTGTTAGTGTACTAGCACACTAGTACACTAAGTCAAGGGCCCGGACGGCCGGCCCCGCGGACGCGGGTCTTTCGGGTCGAGGCCGGGCTTCAGCGCCGCTTCTTGCGCTTGGTCGCCAGGTCGCGCAGGGCGTCGAGGGCGCGGCGGTCCGCCGGGCCGAGGAGCTTTGCAGCTTGGCGGTAGGCGCCTTCGGCTTCCTCGAAGCGGCCCAGCTCGGCGGCGATCTCGCCGTGGTAGAGGAAGAGCTCGACCGCGTGCGGGTCGATGCGCTCGGCTTCCTTCAACGCCTCGAGCGCCTGCTTGCCGCCGGTGGTGGGGGAGAGCAGGAAACGGCAGTGGGCGACCTCGGCGCGGTAGCGGCCGTTCTGCGGGTCGCAGTCCGCCGCGAACTCGAGCTGCTGCAGCGCGGCCTGGGTCTTGCCCGCCTCGAGCAGCGCCATCCCCTTCTTGAACTGCAGCGCCGGGTCGAGCAGGTCGGTGTCGATCTTGTGGTAGGCGGCGCGTTTCTCGCGCTCGCGGTCCTCGCGCGCGATCTTGCGGCGGGTGACCAGCTCGGAGCGGCGCCCCCGGTGGGCGAGCTCGGCGTAGGCGCGCGCGCCGGCGACGAACAGTTCGCGGGCGTAGTCGGCGACCAGGCGCAGACCCGGCTCCTCGAAACGCCAGGGCGCGAGCTCGCGCGCGAAGTCGAGATAGCGCGACTCGATCTCGGGCTCGAGCGCCTCCTCGCGTACCCCGAGCAGGTCGAAGGCGTCCTTCTGGCGGTGGTCGAGGAAGAGCTGCGAGACCCGGTTGAGCAAGGCCGAGTGGTCGGCGGCGGGGACCGCGGGCGGGGCTACCGGCGCCGGCGTGGGCTTCGAAGGCGGCGCCGTGGCGCGCGGGCTCTCGATGGCGTGAGCCGCCGAGAGCGAGGGCGGCGGCGCCGGTCGAGCAGCCGACGGCGGTGGACTGGCCGGCGACACGGCCGGCGTCGCGACGACCGGAACGGCTGGCGGCGAAGGAGCGGCGGGAGCCGCGATTGCCGGTGTCGTCGGCCTCGCCGCGAGGGCTGTGGCGCGCTCGGCGGGCAGTGCGAGCTCGAGCAACAGCAGGGCGTAGAGCGAGCGGACCAGCTCCTCCGTTTCGAGGGCGGTCGCGGCCAGCAGCTCCTCGAGCCGCCGCGGCTTGTCCAGCGCGTCGAGCAGCGAGCGCTCGCGCTCGCCGAGCTTGAGCTCGGAGGCGATCCCGCCCGGCGTCGGGTGGCGCGCGAACATGCCGCCGGCGTCGCGTGCGATCGCGCGATCGATCGCCGCCTGCGGCATGAAGCGGGTGACGCCGGTCAGCACCAGCTGCGGGACTTTCACCTTGAGCGCCGAGTCGGCATGGTGCGGCGCGAGCTCGACGGTGACCTCGCCGTCGGCCCAGGTGAACAGGTCGAGCAGCTTCTTGGCCAGATTCTGCTGCAGCAGGCGCGTCAGCTCGGAGGCCTCCACGACGCCACGCTCGATCAGGATCTCGCCCAGGCGCACGCCGCGCCCCGCCGACTCGGCGACCGCTTCGTTGCCGGCCTCCTCGGTCAGCCGGCCGAGCGAGACCAGGAAGCGCGAGAGCGTTTCGTGCAGCAGATTCGAGCGGCAGTCGACCGGCACGCCCTGCTCGAGCAGGACGCGCTTGTCGACCGGTCCGCGCCGCGCGCGCAGCGTGCCGGTGGTGTGCGCGGCGTGATGCGCGAGCAGCAGCGAGGCGAACGGCACCTCGGCGACCCGCACCTCGCGCAGCGCCAGGAGCTCCTGCGAGGCCCCCGCCTCGGACGGCATGATGCCGGGGATTCTACGGCTTCAGGGGCGGGCCCAGGCGGGGGCGTCGCGCAGACCGTGGCGGATCACCGGCTCCAAGCGGTCCTCCGCGGCCTTGAGGCGCAGGTCGAGCGTGCAGCGCAGCGTGCCGTCCGCGTCGCGCGCCGGGTCGCAGATCGAGCCGAAGCGGCCCGCGGCCGCCGAGCGCCGCTTCTCCTCGCCGGAGAGGTAGGGGTCGTCCGCGAACAGCAGGTCGCTGTTCCACTGGGTCGCGGCGCCGCCGCCCCAGAGCTGGGTGTGGATGTGCGCCGCGATCCGGCCGGTCGGGTAGGAGGCGGGGCGGACCGTACGCACCTCGTAGCGCCCCTCGGCGTCGGTGCGCAGCCAGCCGCGCAGCCGCGGCGGCTCGCCCGGGGGGGCGTACACGCCGGTGATGTCGGTCTGGTAGAGGTAGACGACGACGCCCGCCGCCGGGGTCTCGCCGTCGGGCCGGAAGACCGTGCCGGTGACGACCAGCGGCGTGCCGGGCTCGCCGGGCGGTGCGATCGTGATCCGCGACCGGGGTGTCGCGGCCCCGCCGCCCAAATGCTCCGTTTCGCCGAAGGCGAGGACGGCGGCGGCGCCGGGAGTGCCGGCGAGCGCGATGACGAGCGCGGCGGTCGCTCCGGCAGCGCCGGAGCGGCGGCAGCGGTGAAGCGAGGCTCGGGGCGATCTCACGCGCGACCTCCTCTTCGGGGCCGGACCGGACTCGGGACGGGCTCGTCCCGAGATACGGACGGGAGCCGCCGGGGGTTTCCCCGTAGAATCCGGCGTCGTGCGCGTCGTTGCGATCGGCGGGGGTCCCGCCGCCCTCTACTTCGGGATCCTCGTCCGCCAGGCCTTCCCGGAGGTCCGGGTCGAGATCCACGAGCGCAACCGGCCGGACGACACCTTCGGCTTCGGCGTCGTCTTCTCGGACGAGACCCTGTCGTTCCTCGACGACGCCGACCCGGCGAGCGCCGCCGAGATCCGCGCCCGCTTCCGCTCCTGGACCGACATCCGCACCTGGTACCGCGGCGCCTGGACGACCTCGACCGGCCACGGCTTCTCGGCGCTGTCGCGGGTGGGGCTGCTCGACATCCTGCAGCGCCGGGCGGTCGCGCTCGGCTGCGACGTGCGGTTCCAGAGCGAGGCGAGGGTCGAGGATCATCTCGACGCCGATCTCGTGCTCGGCGCCGACGGCGTCAACAGCGCCGTCCGGGAGCGCTTCGCGGCGTCGTTCCGGCCCACGGTCGAGCTCGGCGCCTGCCGCTTCTCCTGGCTCGGCACCGACCTGCCGCTCGACGCCTTCACCTTCCTGTTCGTCGAGAGCGAGTACGGGCTCTTCCAGGTCCACGCCTATCCGTTCGAGGGCGGGCGCTCCACCTTCATCGTCGAGACCCACGAAGAGGCGTGGCGCGCGGCCGGGCTCGACCGCGCCAGCGAGGACGAGACGGTGGCGACCTGCGAGCGGCTGTTCGCGCCCTTCCTCGGCGGTCACCGGCTGTTCGCCAACCGCTCGATCTGGCGCCAGTTCCCGACCGTCTCCTGCGCCAGCTGGCGGCATCGGAACGTCGTCCTCATGGGCGACGCCGTGCACACCGCGCACTTCTCGATCGGCTCCGGCACCAAGCTCGCGATGGAGGACTCGATCGCGCTGGTCGCGGCCTTCCGCGAGCGCGGCTGGGGCGACGTGCCGGCGACGCTCGCCGCCTACGAGGAGGGCCGGCGGCTCGACGTCGCCAAGCTCCAGCGCGCGGCGAAGGTCTCGCGCCGCTGGTTCGAGCAGTCGCGCCGCTACCTCGGCCAGGATCCGACTACCTTCACCTTCAACCTGATGACCCGCTCGAAGCGGATCACTTACGACAACCTGCGCGCGCGCGATCCGGAGCTGGTCGCCGCCGTCGATCGCTCGTTTGCCGATGCCCACGGCGCGCCCGGGGACACCGCGCCGCCGCCGGCCTTCGTGCCGTTCCGCGCCCGCTCGATCGAGCTCGCCAACCGGATCGTGGTCTCGCCGATGTGCCAGTACTCGGCCGACGACGGCGTGGTCGGCGACTGGCATCTCGCCCACCTGGGCGCACGCGCCGTCGGCGGCGCCGGACTGGTGATCGCCGAGATGACCGACGTCGCCCGCGACGGTCGGATCAGCTACGGTTGCGCGGGGCTCTGGAACGACGCCCAGCGCGACGCGTGGAAGCGGATCGCCGACTTCGTGCACGCGCGGTCGGGAGCCAAGATCGGAATCCAGCTCGCGCATGCCGGTCGCAAGGGGTCGGCGACCGTTCCTTGGCAGGGCGATCGGCCGTTGCGTCCCGAGGAAGGGGCGTGGGAGACCATTGCTCCGTCGCCGCTGCCGTTCGGCCCCGGCTGGCCGGCGCCGCGCGCGATGACGCGCGCCGACCTCGAGCGCGTGCGCGACGAGTTCGTCGCGGCGACCCGGCGCGCCGACGCCGCGGGCTTCGACTGGCTCGAGCTCCACGCCGCGCACGGTTACCTGCTCTCCTCGTTCCTGTCGCCGCTGTCCAACACGCGGGACGACGAGTACGGCGGCACGCGCGCAAACCGGATGCGCTGGCCGCTCGAGGTCTTCCGCGCGGTGCGCGCGGCCTGGCCGGAGGGCAAGCCGATGTCGGTGCGCATCACCGGCTCGGACTGGCTCGAGGAGGAGGGGCGCGGCATCACGGTCGAGGAGGCGATCGCGTTCGCGCGCGAGCTCGCCGCGGCCGGTTGCGACGTCGTCGACGTCTCCTCGGCCGGCAACTCGCCGGAGTCGAAGCCGGAGTACGGCCGGATGTACCAGGCGCACCTGGCCGACGCGGTGCGCCACGGTGCCGGCGTCGCGGTGATGGCCGTCGGCGGCGTCTTCGGCGCCGACCACGCCAACACGATCCTCGGCGCCGGTCGCGCCGATCTGGTGGCGATCGCCCGCGCCCACCTCGCCGACCCCCACCTCACTGCGCGCGCCGCGGCGGACTACGGACTCGATCCCGCTTGGCCGCCGCAGTACCTGCGCGCGAGGACCCTGCCCAAGCCATGAGCTTCCGATTCCGGCTCGAGACGCGCTTCGGCGACTTCGATTCCGCGGGGATCGTCTACTACCCGCGCTACCTGCACTTCTGCCACGTCGGGATGGAGGAGTACTTTCGGCGGGTGGTCGGAGTCGACTACCCGGTCTTTCTCGGCGAACACGGGCTCGGGCTGCCGGCGGTGCGCACCGAGGTCGACCACCGGCGGCCGATCCGCTACGGCGAGCCGGTCGAGCTCGAGGTCGAAGTGACCCGGGTCGGCTCGAGCTCGGTCGAGTGGCGGCACCGGTTCTGGCACGAGGGGGCCGAGCGGCCGGCGACCGAGTGCCGGGTGGTGACGGTGCTCGTCGAGATGGCGAGCTTCGAGAAGCGCCCGGTGCCGGGGTGGCTGCGCGCCAAGCTGGAAGCGAAGTGACGCCCCACCGCCGGGCGCTGGCGCTGATGGCGCTCTCCGCGCTGTCGTTCGGCGTCATGGCGTTCGCGGTCAAGTTGGTCTCGAAGTCGATGCCGGCGGCGCAGGTCGCCTTCTTCCGCTTCCTGTTCATGCTGCTGCCGCTGCTGGCCCCAGGTCTGCTGCGCCAGGCGCTGACCTGGCAGCGCCGCGACCTGCTGATCTACCGCGGCGTCTTTGGCGGCACCGCGGTGCTGCTCTACTTCCTGGCGATCGAGCACGTGCCCGTGGGCACCGCGACGCTGCTCAACTACAGCTCGCCGATCTGGGCGGTGCCGCTGGCGGCGATCACGCTGGGGGAGCGGGTGCGCCCGGCGCTGCTGGCGCCGTTCGCGGTGGCCCTCCTCGGCATGGGGCTGGTCACCGGCGCGCTGGCGCCGGGGCGCGGAGTGCTGGCGGTCGGAATCTGGGAGCTCGCCGGGTTCCTCTCGTCGCTGCTCTCGGCGGCGGCGGTGGTTTCGATCCGCGCCGCGCGCCGCACCGAGGGGTCGTGGGCGATCTACGGCAGCTTCTCGCTCTGCGGCCTGCTGGTCTGCGCACCGTTCGCGCTCGCCGAACCGCGCTGGCCGACGGCGGGGGAGGCCGCTCTGCTCGTGGTGGTCGGTCTCTCGTCGATCGCGGCGCAGCTGCTCATGACCCACGCCTACCGGTGGGTGACGAACCTCCAGGCCGGGGTCTTCGCGCAGCTGACGGTGGTCCTGTCGATGATCCTGGGGGTCGCTTTCCTCGGCGACTCCTTCGGCGCCGCCAAGCTCGCCGGGACCGCCCTCGCGCTCGCCGGCATCGTCGGCGTCGTCTGGCTCCAGTCCACCCCCCGCGCCGTCGAGTGATCCCGGATCGGCCGCGATCGCAGCGGCGGGAGCGGACCCCAGAACGACTAGGAGCCACTAGCGCGGGAAGGAGTACAATCCAGGCGTGGGAGGTGCCGCAATGAGTCAGTTTGGGGATCGTGCGGTTGTGGGTCCCGGGCCGCGTCTCGTCGTCTCACCGGTTCGCGCGTTCGCCGCGCTGATGCTGCTCGCCTCGATCTCTGCGGCCGGCCAGGTGCTGCCTCTGGGGCCCGAGTTCCAAGTCAATACGTGGACCACCGGGAGTCAGAACGCACCGATCGTCCGGGCGCAGCCGGAGGGGACGTTCGTGGTCGTCTGGGCGGGCCCGTCGAGCGGCTCGAGCGCGATTGTGACGCGCCGCTTCGGTGCAGGCGGTCTGCCGCTCACGGGGGAAGTCGAGGTCGTCGGAATGCCGACCACGGACCCCACGGGTCTGGCGGTCGACGCGAACGGGGATCTGGTCGTCATCTGGGGCTTCGGGACCCCGGGCCCCCACGGCGGGTTTCCGCACGACGTCGAAGCGCGGGGCCTCGACGGGGATCTGACGCCGGCGGGCCCGTCCTTCGTGGTCAGTGAGTTCGGGCAGGATTACTACGGCGTCGGGCCGGGCGCGGTAGCCAGTCCGGCCGCGGGAGAGTTTGTGGTCGCTTGGCGCGAGTACGGGATTCAGGTTCGTCGCCACGCGACAGATGGGACTCCGCTGACGCCGCAGTCCGAGATCGCGAGTGTCGGTTACTCGCCGTCGGTCGCCGCGTTGCCCGGAGGGGCTTTCGTAGTGTCGTGGCGCGAGATGGCGCCCGAGCATCGCCACCGGGCGAGGATCTTCGACACGATTGGCACCCCCGTCGGGGAGCCCATCACGATCGCCGAAGGGAGCGAGGTCAGCACCGGCAACATCGGCGGAGTGGACCTCGCGGCGCACCCCTCAGGCGGCTTTATCGCCGTCTGGTCCGTCTGGCAGAACGAGATGCGGCAGATCCGCGCCCGCCGGTTCGCTTCCGACGGTGCCAGCCTCGGCCCGTCGTTCCGCGTCGATCCGCACTTCGCCGGCTACTCGAGATTCGGGGGGGTCGCGGTTCGAGGGGACGGCAGCTTCGTGATCAGCTGGACCCACAGTGCCGGTCCCGTCGGGACCTGCGAGAGCTGCGAGCTCCACGCCCGCTGGTATGCCTCCGACGAAACTCCGCTGGGTGCGCCCTTCTACCTGAACGAGATCACGGCCGGCACTCAGTGGGATGCGACGCTCGCCTTCCTGCCGAGCGGAGACCTCGTGGCAGCTTGGACGAGCACGGTTTCGAGCGGCAACGACACCAGCGGCACGAGTATCCTGGCTCGCCGCTTCCGCCTCCCCTTCTTCATGGACGGCTTCGAATCGGGCGACACGTCGCGCTGGTCGTCCGCTCCGTAGAGGGACATCTCGGGGACAGGCACCGCGCGTGCCTGTCCCCGAAATGTCCCTGAAAGTTACCTGTCCCCGGTCGGGGTGGATTTCCGCAGGGCGCCGCGGTCGATCTTGCCGAGGTGGGTGCGGGGGAGATCATCGACCAGGTGCACGGCGCGAGGGGCTTTGTAGGGCTGGAGCTCGCGGGCGACCCAGTCGGAGAGCTCACGATCGAGGCCTTCGGCGGACTCCCCGCCCTCCTTCGGGATGACCCAGGCGTGCGGTTTGGTAAGGCCGCTCACCGGATCCGTCACGGCGACCACGGCGCATTCGCCCACTGCCGGGTGGCGCAGCAGGCAGGCCTCGACCTCGGCGGGCGAGAACCACTTGCCGCCGACCTTGAGGACGTCGTCGCCGCGTCCCTGGTAGGTGAAGAAGCCGTCGCGGTCGCGCGAGACCAGGTCGCCGGTCACCACCCACTCGCCGCGGAAGGTCGCCTGGGTCTTCTCCAT
The DNA here is from genome assembly GCA_045862895.1 of Acidobacteriota bacterium. Classification (GTDB taxonomy): domain Bacteria; phylum Acidobacteriota; class Thermoanaerobaculia; order Multivoradales; family JAGPDF01; genus JACTMI01. The sequence continues at coordinate 72,845 of BTUO01000010.1, read as the reverse complement.
CTCGCGCCAGTAGCCCCAGGCGCGGGCACCACCGCGCACCCAGAGCCAGCCGGTCTCGCCGTCGGCGAGGTCGTGGCCCTCTTCGTCGCGCACGCGGACGTCGAAGCCGGCGACCGCGCGTCCGATCGTCCCCGGACGGACCTTGCCGGGCCGCTGCGACAGGAAAATGTGCCACTGCTCGGCAGTGCCCAGCCCGTCCAGCAGGTCGACGCCGAAGGTGTCGATCCAGCGCTGGTGGAGCGGCGCCGGCAGCGCTTCGCCGGCCGAGGTCGCCAGGCGCAGGCAGGAGAGGTCCTGCTCGCGCGCCGCCGGGTGCTCGACCATCTGGTGGACGAGCGTCGGCACGTTGATCAGCACGGTCGGCCGGTGGCGGCGGATCGCCGCGAAAACGGCCTCCGGCGTCGAGCGCTCGGGAAACAGGCAGGCGCTCGCGCCGACCGAGAACGGGAAGAAGAGGTTCGACCCCATCGCGTAGCCGAAGAAGAGCTTGGGGATGGACAGCGTGACGTCGCTCTCGGTCAGGCCGAGCGTCTCCTGGCCGTAAGCGACCGTGGTCCAGGCATAGGAGCGGTGACTCTGGACGACCGCCTTCGGCCGGCCGGTGGTGCCGCCCGAGAAGAGCCAGACCGCCGAATCGTCGCGGTGGGTGGCGACCGTCGCGAAGCCGTCGGCGACCGTCCGCGAGAGCTCCTCGAACGACGGGCAGCCGGGCGCGACGTCGCCCACCGTCAGCAGCGTGAAGCGCTCGCGCGCGCGACCGATCGCCTCCGCCCAGGTTCCGGCGAGGCGGCCGTCGATCACCGCGATCCTCGGCGACAGATAGTCGGCGAGCGCCGCGACCGCTTCGGCGCCGAGCTCCGGGTTGAGCATCACCACCACCGCGCCGTTCTTGAGGGTTCCGAACAGCGCGCCGACGAAATCGAGGCCGTCCGGCAGCGCCAGGAAGACCCGCTCCTCGCGGCGCAGGCCGAGGCCCGCGAGCACGTTGGCGAAGCGGTCGGCGTGGCGCTGGACGTCGCGGTAGCTGAGGTCGCGGTCGGGCAGCCGCAGGGCGATCCGTTCGCCCCGCCCCTCGGCGACGCGCTGGTCGAGCAGCCAGGACGCGAGGTTGAACTGCTCGGGCGCAACGAAGGTCATCTCTCCTCCGGGGTCGGCTCGGATTCTACGGGAGCGCCGTCTGGCATCATCGGGGAATGGCGGCGCGTACGGAGCGGGTGAGCTGGGTCGGCCGGATCGGACCGGCGACGGCCGTGCTGCTCGCCGGCTGGGGCCTCGGGCAGATCGCACGCGACTGGACGCTCCCGACCGCCTGGCTGTTCTACGTGCCGTCGCTGGTCTGGGCGCTGGCGCTCGCGCTCGTCGCCGCGATGCGACGCTGGCGCGGCCGGCCGGCCGCCGCGGCCGCGATCGGCGCGCTCGCGGTCCTCGCCGTCGAGCTCCTGGTCGAGCATCGCTGGTTCCCGGAGGTGCACCGGGTCGGCGCGGCGTCCGCGGAGCCGATCCGGCTCGTCCACTGGAACATCTCGGGCGGCTGGCGCGAGGCCGAGGGACAGCTCGCGAAGGTCCGGTCGCTCGAACCCGACCTGCTCGTGCTCTCGGAGGCGAACGAACGGGCGGCCGGGCCCTACGACGCGGCACTCGACGGCTTCGAGGTCCGTACCTTCGGCGCGCTCACGGTCGCGGCGCGCGGCCAGGTCGACGGCGAGTGGATCGACCGCCGCCGCGACCTGCAGACCGTCTACGCGCGCTGCCGGATCGACGGGCGCGAGCTCGGTGTGCTCGCGGTCAACCTGCCCTCGTCGCTGCGGATCGCGCGCGGGCCGTTGCTCGAAGAGGTTCTCGCGCGGGTCGCCGAGCGCCGTCCCGACCTGGTGGTCGGCGACTTCAACGCGCCGCGCCGATCCCGCGCGCTGGCGCGTCTGCCCGCGGGTTGGCGCCATGCCTACGTCGAAGCGGGGCGCGGATGGTCGGCGACCTGGCCGCAGCCGGCGCCGCTGCTCGCGATCGACCAGCTGCTGGTCGGTCCGCGCTTGCGGGTGACCGGCTACCGGCTCCTGCCCGGGCCGGGCACCGATCACCGCCTCCAGGTCGCCGAGCTCGACGCGCTTCCGGTGGCCGCCCGCTGACCGGCTCGGGTCGTCAGGGCGCCGAAGTCGACCAGACCGTGAGGTCGCCGGTCTCGTAGTCGTCCCAGAACAGGAAGTCGGGGTCGGGCACGTGCATGACGATGCAGTGGAAGACGCCGGCGAAGTCGACGATGGCATCAGCGCCGATCGGCACGATCTGGCGACCCGGAAAGGCCTGGGCGAAGACCGCGAGCGCCTGCGCGTTCCGCGTCGGATGGGCGGAGTAGGAGGGCACCAGCACCATCCGATTGAGCACCACGGAGTTGGCGTAGGTGTAGTGGGTGCCGCCGGACCTCCAGCCCGGGACGCGGTGGACCGTGTACCCGCGGGACTCGAGCAGATCGACGGTGTCCTCCGTGATCGTGTGCGGCGCGCCGGTGCCCGCCTCGTACTCGCCGACGATCGCCACCCGGTCGCGCACCGGCAGCAGCCACATGTCGATGTGCCGGGTCGAGTCGTAGCTCTGCGGGAAGCCGGGCACGATCGTCAGGTCGAGATTCTGATAGTCGGAGTAGAGCTGCTCGACGTCGGCGGCGTCGAGCCCCGGGTTCTCGTCGAGCACCAGCTCGGTCATCAGCGCGGTGCCGTCGCCGAACAGGTGAAAGTTGCCGCCGCCGTGGACCAGCGGCAGGTCGTAGCGCGCGAGACCCCAGGAGCTCGCGACCGCCACCGGCACGTCGTCGTCCTGCGGTCGCGGCCGGTTGTAGACGTGGTCGACGATCGCCGGCGCACCGTCTTCCTCGACGAAGCGCGGGCCGTAGTCGCGGATCCAGACCGAGTTGGTCGGTGCGGTCAGGAAGTCGACGCGCGTAAGGTCCGCCCCGGCGCCGGCGAGCGTCGAGGAGGCCGAGGCCTGCTGCGAGGGTCCCGAGACGACGACGAACACCCTCGCTTCCGGATCGCCGGTGGTCACCGCGACCGCGATCGCGGTGAGCTCGGCGTTGAAGCTCCCCCAGCGGATCAGCAGGCCGCGATTGCGCGCGTATTCGGGCTGGGTGCGCACCGCGCCGGTCGGCGGCGCGAGCAGCGGGGGCGGCGGCGCCACCGGCCGCTCGCCGGCGTCGAAGCCGCGCGGCAGCCGGACCGGGTCGTCGTCGACGATCGCCGCCAGCACCTCCGGTGGCGGCACGCGCGCGTTCCCGGCGAAGAGCGGCGCGCCCGCGAGCAGGGCCGCGACCAGTCCGGCGACGATCGGTCGACGCGTCACGATCCGGTCTCCGGCGCTTCCGCTCAGCGTCCGGTCCAGGCCGCGGGGCGCTTGTCGAGGAAGGCCCGGACGCCCTCCTCCTTGTCGGCCGAGGAGAAGCAGAGGCAGAACAGGTCGCGCTCGTAGAGGATCCCCTCCTCGATCGCCAGCCGCTCGCTGGCGCGCACCGCCTCCTTGGCGACCTTGAGCGTCAGCGGGCTGCGCGACGCCATCTTCTGCGCGAGCTCGAGCGTCTTCGCGCGCAGCTCCTCGTGCGGGAAGACGAGATCGACCAGCCCGATCTGCTTCGCCTCGGCGGCGGGGATCCGGTCGCCGGAGAGGATCAGCCGCATCGCCTGACCGGTGCCGACCAGGCGCGGCAGCCGCTGCGTGCCGCCGCCGCCCGGGATCAGTCCGAGATTGATCTCGGGCTGGCCGAAGGAGGCCTTCTCGGAGGCGACGCGCAGGTCGCACGACATCGCCAGCTCGCAGCCGCCGCCCAGGCAGAAGCCGTTGACCATCGCGATCACCGGCTTCGGGAACGCGGCCATCACGTCGAAGATGCGCGGGCTCCTCATCGCCCAGCGCTGGTCGAACGGCGTCCGGCCCGCGAACTCGGAGATGTCGGCACCGGCGATGAACGCCTTCTCGCCCGCGCCGGTGAGCACCACCACGCCGACGCCGGTGTCGGCCTCGATCTCGGCGAGCGCGTCGAGCAGGTCGACGCGCACCTGCTCGGAGAGCGCGTTCATCTTGTCCGGACGATTGATGGTCAGGATCGCGACGCGATCCACTTTCTCGACGAGAACGGTCTCCCGCATGTCGGGTCTCCTGGGTCGGGAATCGGAATTCGGAGCGTGGCGCCGGCACCGCCGGCGACAGGATTCTCCGGGCCCGGGCGCGGCGCTGTCAATCGCGGTTCCGGCTCGGCCCGATGCTAGACTGCGCGGCGTTCCCTCGCTCATGTCGAACCCGTCGCGATCCGCCGTCGCCGTCTCGCCGGTCGGGGTCGTCGTCATCCGGCGGCCGGGCGCGGACGATGTCGATCTCGCGCGTCTGCTTCACCGACTGGCCGAAGTCGGCGTCGAATCGCCGCCCGTCGTCGTGGTCGATCGGGGGGCGGCCGGAGCGAGCGCCGACGAGGTCACCGACCGCATCGTCCGTCTCGCGGGCGCCGCCGCCGCGAGCGACGTCGCGGCGATCGAGCTCGCGGTGGACCACTTGGTGGCCACCCGCGGCGTCGAGCTGGTGGTGGCGGCCGCGCCCGCTCCGGACGGCCAGGTCCCGTTCGCGCTCGAGCTGCTCGACGACTACGCGCTCGAGACCGCGCGGCGCACGCCGGCGGTCGTGGCCTCGCACGTCGCGGCCGTCGCCGCGGGCGGAGCGGCCGCCGTCGCCGTGCTGCCGGTGACGTCGCCGGGAGCGCGAGGCGACGGCTCCGACGCCGCCGGGGCCGCCCCGATCCCGGTACTCGATTTCGCGACCGTCCGGCGCCTGCGCGAGCACGCCGTCGAGCCGGGCACGCTGCCGGTCCAGGCGATCTCCGCGATGGCGCGCCGCGCCCTCGGAGGCGGCGGCGAAGCGCCCGCCGTCGAGCCGAGGTTCTGGATCGACGAGGCACAGGTCGAGCCCGCCGTTCGCCACGGCGAGCGGGTCCCGGTGCGCGTGCGCGGCTGGGTGATCGCCGAGCCGATGCCGCGGCGGGTGATCCTCCGCGTCGGCGGTCGCGAAGTCGCGCGCGGCGAGGTCGCCGTGCGCCGCCCCGACCTGCTGATCGCGGGCACCGAGATCGAGCACGACGACTGCGGCTTCGAGCTGGAAGCCGCGATCGGACCGCTGCCGGCCGGGCGCCACGAGATCGAGTGGGCCGCCGACGGCACCGACCTGCGCCAGGTGGTCGGCGCGGTGCGCGTGCTGCCGGTCCACCGGCTGGAGATCGACCGCGTCCTGGTGCCGCCGGTGGCGCCGCCCGGTGCGCCGCTGCCGGTAGTCGTCGCGGGGCGGGTGATCTCGACACGCCGCTCGGCGCGGGTCGCCGTGCGTGCCGGGGGGCGTGCGCTCGCGGTCGAGCGGTGGCGGGTGCCGGCACGGCTCGACGGCGAGCCGGACGCCGTGGAGTTCGTCGCTTCCGGCGCGATCGATCCGCGCAAGGCGCTCGCCTCCGGAGAGCTCGAGATCCAGGTGCGTTCGAAGAGCACGGGCGATGCGGCGGACGCGCGGCGAGCGGTCAAGGTCGGGCTGGCGCGCGGCGCCGAGCCGTGGGTCCCGCTCGAGCGCCGGATCGGTCCGTTCGATCCGCGCCTCGGCGGAGCCCCGGTGACGATCCGCGGCATCGTCTTCGGCGCCCGACCGGGCACGCGCTTCGCGCTCGATGCGGGGCGGCGGCGCTTGGCGGAGGTCGCCGCCGTGCCGCTCGACCGGGTCGCGCGGGAGCTCGGCGCGGCATCGTTCGCGATCGAGGCCGAGGCGCTCGCCGGAGTCGGTCCGGACTCGACCGAGCTGACGCTGGTCGCCGTCGGACCCGACGGCGCGACCCGGCGCCTCGACCGCTGGCGCGAGCGCACCGGTGTTCGCGGCGTCGCGGTCCGGGCCTCGCCTCCCGCGATCCTCGAGAGCGCGAGCGGCGAGCCGCTGCGCCGCGTGGTCCTCGAAGGCGAGATCGAGGGGGCCGATCTGGTCGAGAGTCTCGCGCTCGCGGTCGACGGCGTCGTGCGCACGCGACTCGGCGGCGAGTGGCTGGCGGCGGCGGAGGGCTCGGCCGGAGTCGCCGCGGGCTATCACCGTTTCCGCTTCGACGCCGAGCTGACGCTCGAAACGGGGGAGCGCCGCTTCGAGATTCGCGCGCGCCGGCGCTGGCGCGAGACGGCGGTCTGGGCGACGACCGCGAGCGTGCCCGAGCCGGGCCCGCGCGCGCCGGTGCGTCTGCGCTCGGGCGGCCTCGACCGTCTCCTCGCGCAGGAGTGCGCGACGGTCTGGTCGCGGATCGCGATCGACGGCGAGGTCGTCGGAGCCACCGCGCCCGGAACGTCGGTGCGGCTCGTGCTCGGCGGCGAAGTCGCGGCCGAAGCGGTAGTCGACGCTCAGGGCGGCTTCCGCGTCGCGGCGCGGCCGGCCCCGGGCGAGGTCGTCGCGGGCGCCCTCGAGGTCCGCGCCGACGGCGGCGGCATCGTCGAGCGCTCGCGGACCTTCCGCGTGAGGGTCCGGCCGATCGCGATTCCGGCGGAGGTCGAACGCCGCTTCCGTGGCCTCCTGCCGCGCCTGCTGCCGGCCGGCGAGGCGGCGCTGGGCGCGCCCGTGGACGAGGTCCTGCGGAGTCTCCACGAGCGCGATCCCGGGTCGATCGGCAGGCTGCGTCGGGCGCTGGCCGACCTCGAGCGTCGCGCCGTCGAGGCCGACCGCGCGCCGGGCGAGGTCGTCGAGTCGGTGGAGACTGCCGAGCGCCGCCTGCGGGTCCTGTTCGCGGCCTGGGAGGTCCCGTGCGAGCGCCACGGCGGCGGCGTCTGCATGGTCAACCTGTTGCGGCACCTGGGCGAGCGCCACGACGTGACACTGATCCACGCCGAGGCGCCCGGCGAGGAAGGACTGTCCGAGACCGTCCGCCCGTTCGTGCGGGAGATCCTGACCGCGAGGCGCGAGTGGAACGCACCGACCCACGATCCGGAGTACGGTACGCCGCGCGGCCTCGCCTGGAGTCAGAGCCCGCGGCTGCGGCGGGCGATCGAGTCCGAGCTGGCGACCGGCGAGTACGACCTCGTCAACTACGAGTACACCGAGATGTGCGACCACGTTGCGGCGAGTGAGGTGCCGTCGCTCGGCGCGCTCTACGAGCTGCATTCCTTCGGGCGCCACGCCGCGGCGCCGGCGCGATTCGAGGATCCGGAGGCGGGCGCGGCCTGGCTCGGCGAGACGATCGCGACGCTCGCCTGGGAGACCGGCACGGTCGCGGCGAGCTTCCCCGAGCTGGTGGTGTTGACCCGGCCGGAGGCGGAGTTCTTCGCGCGCTGGTTGCCCGGGCGCAGGATCTGGGTGAGCCCGATCCCGGTCGCCGTGCCGCCGGCCCGTGTCCCGGAGGGGGAATCCGCGGCGCCGGTCTTCGTGTTCGTCGGCAACTACATCCACCCTCCGAACCGGGAGGCCGCCGAGCTCGTCGCGCGTGAGATCGCGCCGCGGGTGATCGAACAGTGTCCGGATGCCCGCTTCGTGATCGCCGGACCGAACCCGCCCGAGTCGCTCGCCGCGCTCGCGCGGCCAGGCGTCGTCGACGTCCCCGGATTCGTCGCCGATCTGGACGGCCTCGTCGCCGGCGCCCGGGCCTTCGTGGCGCCGATCCGCTCCGGCGGTGGCATGCGGGTGAAGGTGCTCGACGCGATGGCGCGCGGGGCCGCGGTGGTGACCACCGCGCTCGGCTCGAACGGCATCGAGGCGGTGCCGGGCGGCGAGATCCTGCTCGCGGAGTCGACGGAGGAGACGGTCGCCGCCCTGGTCGCGCTCGCCGGCGAACCGGAGCGCGCTCGCGCGCTCGGCGAGGCGGCCCGGGCGCGGATCGCGGCGAGCTACGGCCTCGCCGCGATGGGCGAGCGGCGCGACCGGATCTGGCGCGCGCTCGCCGCTCCCGCACGCTGAATCACATCGCTCAGCGGTGGCGCCACTCCGGCGCCCGCTTCGCCGCGAACGCCGCCAGTCCCTCGTGCATGTCCTCGGTCGCCGCGAGATCGCGCAGATAGAGGCGCTCGGCCTCGGCGAGCGCGGCGTCGAACGGGCGTGCGACGCCGGCGCGCGCCGCGCGCACCGCGAGGCGGGTGGCGGCGGCGCTCTTCGAGGTCACCGCCGCGGCGAGCCCGGCGGCGCGCGCCGCGAGCGCCTCGGGCGCGACCACCTCGTCGACCAGGCCGAGGCGGTGCGCCTCCGCCACGTCGAAGCCGCGGCCGGAGAGCGCCAGCTCGAGCGTACGGCCGAGCCCGATCCGACGCGGATAGTCGGCGAGCGCCACCGGCGGGAAGCAGCCGAGCTGGATCTCGGGCAGAGCGAACTTGGAACGCTCGGTGGCGATCACCAGATCGCACGCGGTGGCGAGCTCGAGGCCGCCGCCGAGACAGTGGCCGTCGACCAGGGCGACCGAGAGTGCGTCGAGACCGCGCAACCGGCGGATGCCGCCGTGAAACGAGGTCAGCATGCGGTCGATCTTGTCGGGGGTGTGGTCCTGGATCGAGACGCCGGCCGAGAAGGCGCGCTCTCCCTGGCCGCGCAGGAAGACGATCTGGAGGTGGGGATCGGCGGCCAGCCGGTCGAGCGCGGTTTCGAGCGCGGCCAGCAGCTCGAGGTCGAGGATGTGGAGCGGCGGGCGCGCCAGCTCGAGGGTCGCGGCGCGGCCGTCGCGGGTGACGACGAGCGTTTCGGTCATCGGGCGGACTCCTTCGAGGCGGCGAGGAATCGGTCGAACAGCGCGCGGTGGATCGGGGCGTCGCCGGAGCCGGTGAGCTCCTCCGGATGCCACTGGACGGTCCAGACCCACCAGCTCTCGTCGGCCCAGGCGCTCGCCTCGATCACTCCGTCGGGCGCGACGGCCGCGGTGACCATCCCTGCCGCGGCACGGCGGACGGCCTGGTGGTGGAGGCTGTTGACCGGCGTGCAGCCGATGTCGGCGAGCAGTCGCTGCAGCGGGAGCTCTCCGGGGATCGGCTCGATCACGTGGGCGAGGTGCCGGCGGTCCTCGTGGTCGGGGTCGTGGCGCTCGCGCGCGGCCGGCTCGAGCATCGCCAGGTCCTGCCAGAGCGTGCCGCCGAGGAAGGCGTGGACCACCTGGTGGCCGCGGCAGATGCCGAGCACGGGCCGGCGGAGCTCGCGCGCGGCGGCGAGCAGGGCCCACTCGAGATCGTCGCGGAGCGGGATCGACTCGACACCCGCCGCGGGGTCGAGCGCCTCGCCGTAGCGCTCCGGGACGACGTCCGGTCCGCCCGTCAGCAGCAGCCCGTCGGCCGCCGCCAGCAGCTCGCCGGCATCGGCCGCCGCCACCGAGCTCGAGTCGGCGTCGACGAGCGTGGCGCCGCCCGGCACGCAGCTGGCGAGCGCGGTGCGGTACTTCCTGGCCTTGGCCGGGTTCGAGTACGAGAGGACGATCCGGCGCACCGGAGGGACCGTCAGACCGCGCGCTCGATCAGCGCGGAGATGCCCATGCCGCCCGAGATGCACAGCGTGGCGAGCCCGACGCGCTGGTCGCGCGCCGCCATGCCGTGGATCAGGGTGGTGACGATGCGCGCGCCGGTGGCGCCGATCGGGTGACCCAGCGCGATCGACCCGCCGTCCGGGTTGACCCGCTCGCGGTCGAACGGCAGCTCGCCGAGGCAGGCGACGACCTGCGAGGCGAACGCCTCGTTGAGCTCGACCGCCTCGATCGCGTCGTAGCCGAGCCCACGCCGCTCGAGCAGCCGACGGGTGGCGGGCACCGGGCCGATCCCCATGATGCGCGGGTCGACGCCGACCACCTCCCAGTCCACGAGCCAGGCCGCCGGCGCGAGGCCCAGCCGCTCGGCGGCGGCTTCCGAGGCGACCAGCATCGCCGCCGCGCCGTCGGTGATGCCCGAAGCGTTGCCGGCGGTCACCGTGTCGCCGTTGCCGAAGACCGGCGCCATCTTCGCGAGGGTGGCCAGCTCGACGCCGTCGCGCGGGTGCTCGTCGTGCTCGACGAGGGTCTCCCCCTTGCGTCCGGCGACCGCGATCGGTGCGATCTCGGCGGCGAAGCGGCCGGCTTTGCGCGCCGCCTCGCAGCGCTGCTGACTGGCGAGTGCCCAGCGGTCGGCGGCGTCGCGCGTCACGCCGCGCTCTCGCGCCAGCTCCTCGGCGGTCTCGCCCATGATCATGCCGGAGAGCGGGTCGTTGAAGCCGTCCTTGTACATGCCGTCGACGATCTCGGCGTGACCCAGGCGGTACCCCCAGCGCGCGCGCGGCAGCAGGTAGGGGGTGTTCGACATCGACTCCGTGCCGCCCACCAGCACCACCTCGGCCTCGTCGAGGCGGATCGCGCGCGCGGCCGACAGGATGGCCTGAAGCCCCGAGCCGCAGGCCTGGTTGACCGTCCAGGCCGGCCGCTCCTGGGGAACGCCCGCGCGCCAGGCGATCTGACGCGCGGTGTTGGGTCCGCCGCCGCCCTGGCGGCCGTGGCCGAAGATCACCTGGTCGACCCGCGCCGGATCGAGCGCGCTGCGCTCGATCGCGGCCTTCGCCGCGGCGGTGCCGAGGTCGGCCGCCGACAACGCGGCGAGCGCGCCGCCGAACTTGCCGATCGGCGTGCGCACCGGCGCGGCGAGGACCAGGCGATCCCGGTTCGCCACGGCGTCAGCGCGCCTTGAAGGCGGGGGCGCGCTTTTCGAGATAGGCCGCCAGCCCCTCCTTGGCGTCCTCGCCCTGGAAGAGCTGCTGCTGGAGCTCGCGCTCGAGCGTGAGGGCCGACTCGAACGGGATCTCGGCGCCCGATTGCACCGAGCGCTTGATCCGGCCGACCGCGCGGGCCGCCTTGCCCGGCGGGCAGAACTGGCGCGCGTAGTCCTGGACCTGCTCGACGAAGGCGGCGGCCGAGTCCGACTCGAGGACGACGTCGACCAGCCCGAGCTTCTCGGCCTCTTCGATGCCGAACAGGCGGCCGGTGACCATCAGCTCGATCGCCCGCGACTTGCCGACGATGCGCAGCAGGCGCTGGGTGCCGCCGGTGCCGGGCAGCACGCCGAGGGCGACCTCGGGCAGGCCGAACTTGGCGCCGCCGCGGCGCGCGATGCGCAGGTCGGCCGCCATCGCGATCTCGAGCCCGCCGCCCACGGTGTTGCCGTTGAGCGCGGCGATCACCAGCTTGGGCGTCTGCTCGAGGCGCGACAGCGTCTCGTTGGCGTGCAGGCAGAAGTAGTACTTGAAGGTCGGATCCGACTGCTTGAGCATGTTGATGTTGGCGCCGGCGCAGAACATCTTCTCGCCGGAGCCGGTCAGCACGACGACGTGGACGTTCTCGTCGAAGCGGGCCTTGAGGATCGCCTCGTCGAGCTGGCGCATCATCTCGTGCGTGTAGGTGTTGGCCGGCGGGTCGTCGAGGGTCAGCCAGGCGACCCCTTCGCGGACTTGGTAGTGCACCAGCGTACGGACGGCGGTCTCGGACATGCGTATCCTCCTGGGGCGAACGGGGTGGCCGGGCGCGGAGGCCGGCCGGACCGGAATCGATCGGGGGTATTCTTTCACGCCCCTCCGGGACGGTCCAAGACGGCGCCTTGACCCCCTCGGAAGGACATCCCTACAATCCCCGGATCGCCCCGCTCCTTGCGCGGTCCCCTCTCATGCTCACCGGCTACAACACCGACATCCGTCACGGCGAGCTCGTCCTCCACGTCCAGACCGAGGACAAGGGGCGCGAAAACCCGGCGATCGAGAGCGTCATCTACCTCAAGGGGCGCGTGCTGGCGGCCAAGCGCACGCCCTACGCCAAGCTGATCGACGAGGGGAAGGGCGAGCGCGAGATCGCCACCCTGATGGAGCAGCAGCACCGCACGATCCTCGCCGCCATCCGCAGCGGTCGCTTCGACCAGAAGATCGACGAGGCCGTCGGCGGTGGCAAGAAGGCCGCCGAGGGCGGCGACGGCACGGTGCTCACCGCCGCGACCGCCACTCCCAAGCCGTCCGGCGCGGCAGCCGAGCCGGCGGCCGACGGACGCGAACCCCTGCCCGAATCTCATCTGAAAGCGGCCGCGGCCGCCGACGAGTCGGGTCCGACGCTCGACCAGGTGATCCTCGAGTACCTCGAGACCGAGGCCGAGCAGGAACACCTGGTCCTGGTGCTCGACGGCTCGGAGGAGATCCGCCCAGGGCGGGTCAACCACGTGACGCTGCGCTCTCTGTCGTCGCGCAGCGGTCAGCCGGTGGCCCGCACGCAGGTTTCGGTGCGGATGCTCTCGACGCTGTCCGACCCGCGCACCCTCCTGCTCGCCGAGACCGACGAATCCGGCACCCTCGAGCTCGAGCTCGACGTGCCGTCGGTGCAGGGAGGCTCGGCGGCGCTGATCATCGCCGGCACCTCGGACCTCGGCCGCGCCGAGATCAAGCAGCTGCTATGAGCGCGCCCGCCACCGCCGAGTCGATCACCGCGCGGGTCAACGGCCTCGAGCGCCGGATCGCGGTGGGGACGACGGTCGCCGACCTCGTCGCCGAGCTCGGCGTCGATCCGCGCACCGTCGCGGTCGAGCGCAACGGCGAGATCGCGCCGCGCGCGAGCTGGGGCGCGACGACGCTCGCCGACGGCGACCGCCTCGAGGTCGTCCGCTTCGTGCAGGGCGGTTGAGTCGGACCGCGACCGCGCGGAATTGACCGTGCCGTTCGCGCGTTGGTATATTTCGGCGCGGCGGGCCGCTAGCTCAATTGGTAGAGCAGCAGACTCTTAATCTGCGGGTTGTAGGTTCGATTCCTACGCGGCTCACCATCCCCGCCCCTCAGAACTTTCGTCCCGCGTCCCGGTTGGCCGCGAACGCTGTCCCATAGACTGCCGGCATCCGGACCGGGCTCCGGACCCGTAGCTGCGAAAGTGGCGGAACTGGCAGACGCGCTAGACTTAGGATCTAGTCCCGAGGAATCGGGTTGGGGGTTCGAGTCCCCCCTTTCGCACCAGAGGTTTCCGAAGTCCCCGCCCCGAGGCTCCAACCCGCAATCCGAGGAAGGCCCCGTTCCGATGAGCGTCGTCCTGTCGATCGAAGAGGTCGGCCCCTGCAGGAAGCAGCTGACCATCGAAGTCCCCCTGCCGGCGGTCGAGGCCGAGACCGATCGGGTCACCGGCGAGTACGGTCGCCGCGCCAAGATCCCCGGTTTTCGCAAGGGCAAAGTCCCGGCCGAGCTGGTGCGCCGCCATTTCGGCCGCGAGATCGACCAGGAGGTGCTCGACCGGCTGCTGCCGCGCTACTGGAAGCAGGCGGCCGCCGAGAAGTCGCTCGAGCCGCTGGCGCCGCCCTCGGTCGAGAAGGTGGAGCGCCCGGAGGGCGCGCCCCTGGTCTTCACCGCCGTGGTCGAGGTTCGGCCCGAGATCGACCTGCGCAACTACCGCGACCTGGCGCTTCCCGAGATCGACGTCGAACCGACCCGCGAGGAGATCGAGCGGGCGGTCGCCGATCTGCGCCGCAGTCACGCCGAGTGGCCGCAGGTCGAGCGCGCCGCCGCCGCCGGCGACCGGGTCAAAGCCCGTGTCACCGAGGAGGGGGCCGAGAGCCCCGAAGCGCAGGAGAGCGAGTTCGAGATCGGCTCGCCGCGAGTCTGGGAAGAGGTCTCGACGGCCGCCACCGGGCTGGCGACGGGGCAGAGCACCCGCTTCACCCGCACCGAAGGGACCGGCGAGGAGGCGCAGACGCGCGCCTTCACGGTCGAGGTCCTGGAGGTTCGCGAGGCGAAGTTGCCGGAGCTGACGCCGGAGTTCGTCGCGCACTTCGGCAAGTTCGAGACGGTGGAGGCCTTCGAGACCGACGTCGCCGCGCGCATCCGCTCGGCGAAGCTGGACGAGGCGCGCTCGCGTCGCGAGCAGTCGATGCTCGACCAGCTGGTCGAGCGCCACCCGATGACGCTGCCCGAGGGCGTCGTCCACCACGAGACCGAGGAGCTGCTGCGCGAGTACGCCGAGAACCTGGCGCGCCGCGGCGTCGACCTCGAGCACGCCGGGATCGACTGGCAGCAGATGGGCGAGCAGGCCAAGCCCCACGCCGAGCGCCGGATCAAGGCGCGGCTGCTGCTCGACGCCATCGCCGGGGCCGAGAAGATCGAGGTCGGCGAAGAAGAGTTCGAGCAGGCCCTGGCGCTGCTCGCCCGCGTCCAGGGGGTGGCGACGCTCGCCTTGCGCCAGCGTCTCGACCAGGCCGGCGAGCTCGGGCCCTTCCGGGCTCGGATGCGGCGGGAAAAGACGGTAAGGTTTCTGCTCGGCGAGGACGCCACCGCGACCGCGCCGGCTGCCGGCGCCTGAACCCGGCGAGACGGGCGGAAGGCCGAAAGGGAGAGGGGAGAACGAGCCGCATGTTGATTCCGATGGTCGTCGAGCAGACCAACCGCGGGGAGCGCGCCTACGACATCTATTCGCGCCTCCTCAAGGACAACATCATCTTCCTGGGGCGACCGATCGACGACGACGTCGCGAGCCTGGTCATCGCGCAGATGCTCTTCCTCGAGGCCGAGAATCCGGAGCGCGACGTCCACCTCTACATCAATTCCCCGGGCGGGTCGGTCACCGCCGGTCTGGCGATCTACGACACGATGCAGCACATCAAGCCCGACGTCGCGACCTACTGCGTCGGACAGGCGGCCTCGATGGCTGCGGTGCTGCTGGCCTCCGGCAGGACCGGCAAGCGCACCGCGCTGCCCAACGCGCGGATCCTGATCCACCAGCCCTGGACGCAGGGGATGGGCGGCCAGGCCACCGACATCGAGATCCACGCCCGGGAGCTGCTCAAGCTGCGCGAGAAGATCGACGAGATCCTCGCGGAGCGGACCGGCAAGTCCAAGGAGCAGGTCCACCACGACACCGAGCGCGACAAGATCCTCTCGGCGCAGGAGGCGGTCGAGTACGGCCTGGTCGACCAGGTGATGCAACGGCGCAAGTCCTGAGAGTGCCGTTTGTTACAATTCCCCGAGGCTTCGCTGCGGGGAATCGGGGTCCGGCCGGAGGCCGGCCCGTGCTGGTCCCGGAATACCGGCTCGCACCGCGGGCGTTTTCCGGAGTGACGATGCCGGGGCAGGGGCGTGGCGCCCCGACGGAGGAGTGATGGCGAAGAAAGAGACCGGCGACGACGCCCTCAGGTGCTCGTTCTGCAACAAGAGCCAGCGCGAGGTCAAGAAGCTGATCGCCGGCCCGACCGTCTTCATCTGTGACGAGTGCGTCGACATCTGCCTCGACATCATCGCCGAGGACCGCCTGCTCGAGCAGCAGCAGGAGACCAAGCTTCCGAAGCCGGCCGAGATCAAGGCCCTGCTCGACGAGTACGTGATCGGGCAGGAGCAGGCCAAGAAGAAGCTGGCGGTCGCGGTCTACAACCACTACCGCCGGATCGAGTTCGCCGAGCGCTCGCCGCGGGGCAACGAAGTCGAGCTGTCGAAGTCGAACATCCTGCTGATCGGCCCGACCGGCACCGGCAAGACCCTGCTGGCTCAGACCCTGGCCAAGCTGCTCTCGGTGCCGTTCACCATCGCCGACGCCACCACCCTGACCGAGGCTGGCTACGTCGGCGAGGACGTCGAGAACATCATCCTCAAGCTCTACCAGGCCTCCGGCAACGACAAGGACAAGACCCAGAAGGGGATCGTCTACATCGACGAGGTCGACAAGATCGCGCGCAAGGGCGAGAACCCGTCGATCACCCGCGACGTCTCGGGCGAAGGGGTCCAGCAGGCGCTCCTCAAGATCCTCGAGGGAACGATCTGCAACGTGCCGCCGCAGGGCGGGCGCAAGCATCCTCACCAGGAGTTCCTGCAGATCGACACCACCAACATCCTTTTCATCTGCGGTGGTGCCTTCGTCGGGCTCGACGAGCACATCGAGCGCCGGCTCAACCAGAAGTCGATGGGATTCGGCGCCGAGATCAAGGGCAAGAAGGATCTCGGCAAGCTGAACCCGCTGTCGAAGGTGCTGCCCGAGGACATCATCAAGTTCGGCATGATCCCGGAGTTCGTCGGCCGCCTGCCGGTGATCGCCAATCTCGAGCAGCTCGACGAGGAGGCGCTGGTGCGCATCCTCAAGGAGCCCAAGAACAGCCTGGTCAAGCAGTACCAGACGATGTTCGAGCTCGAGGACGTCAAGCTGCGCTTCTCGGACGAGTCGCTGCGGGCGGTGGCGCGCGAGGCGCTCAAGCGCAGCGTCGGCGCGCGCGGCCTGCGGGTGATCCTCGAGGAGATCATGCTCGAGCTGATGTACACCGTGCCGTCGCAGCGCGACATCTCGGAGATCGCGATCACCGAGGAGACGGTGCTCAACCGCACGCAGCCGATCACGACCCTGCGCAAGGCCGGCTGAGGATGTCCTCCTTCGTCGAGCGCAGCGCCGAGGCGCTGCCGGTCGTTCCGCTGCGGGACATGGTGGTCTTCCCGCACATGATGGCGCCGTTCATCGTCGGCCGCGAGTCGTCGGTGCGCGCCCTCGAGGCCGCCCTCGGCGTGCCCGGCCGCCGCATCTTCCTGGTCGCCCAGCGCGATCCGAAGGTCGACGATCCGGTGCGCGACGACCTCCACGAGAACGGCGTCATCGCGCGCATCGTGCAGAACCTGAAGCTGCCCAACGGCAACATCAAGGTGATGGTCGAGGGCATCCAGCGCGCCCGGCTGCTGTCGCTCGAGGAGCGCGAGGCGACGCTGTGGGCCGAGGTCGAGGCGATCGACGTCCGCTACCCGGGCGACGAGAAGGTGCAGCTGTTCATGTCGAAGGTGCTGTCGACCTTCGAGCAGTATGCACGCCTGTCGCAGCACCTGGCCGTCGAGGGCCTGCTGCCGACGTTGAAGACCGACGACCCGGACCGCTTCGCCGACACGCTCGCCGCCCATCTCGCCGTCTCCACCGCCGACAAGCAGACCCTGCTCGACCTGGTCTCGCCGCTCGAGCGGCTGCGCCGGCTCGAGGACCTGCTCGAGATCGAGATCGAGAAGATGAATCTCGAGAAGCGGATCAACGTGCAGGTCAAGAAGCAGATGGAGAAGGCGCAGAAGGAGTACTACCTCAACGAGAAGATCAAGGCGATCCACCAGGAGCTCGGAAGGAAGGACGACCGCTCCGACGAGATCGCCGAGCTCAAGGACAAGATCGAGAAGGCCGGGCTGCCCAAGGCGGTCAAGGAGAAGGCCGACGCCGAGCTCAAGCGGCTCGAGGCGATGCCCCCGGTATCGGCCGAAGCGACGGTGTCGCGCAACTACATCGACTGGCTGGTGGCGGTGCCGTGGAAGAAGTCCTCCAAGGAGCTGCGCGATCTGCCGAAGGCCGAGGAGATCCTCAACTCGGACCACCACGGTCTCGAGCGGATCAAGGAACGGATCCTCGAGTTCCTGGCGGTGCGGCAGCTGACCCAGGAGAACCCGGCTCAGATCCTCTGCTTCGTGGGCCCGCCGGGAGTCGGCAAGTCGTCGCTGGCGCAGTCGATCGCCAAGGCCACCGGTCGCAAGTTCGTGCGGCTGTCGCTCGGCGGCGTGCGCGACGAGGCCGAGATCCGGGGCCACCGCCGCACCTACATCGGCGCCTTCCCGGGGCAGATCATCCAGATGATGAAGAAGGCCGGCACCGTCAATCCGGTCTTCCTGCTCGACGAGATCGACAAGATGTCGATGGACTTCCGAGGCGACCCGTCGTCGGCGCTGCTCGAAGTGCTCGACCCGGCGCAGAACCACTCGTTCGTCGACCACTACCTCGACGTCGAGTACGACCTGTCGAAGGTGATGTTCATCGCGACCGCCAACGTGATGCACACCATCCCGCCGGCCCTCAAGGACCGCATGGAGGTCATCCACCTCTCGGGCTACACGCTCAACGAAAAGCTGGCGATCGGGCGGCAGTTCCTGGCGCCGCGGCAGCTCAAGTCGCACGGCCTCAAGGACGAGCAACTCCGCTTCGAGGACGAGGGGTTGACGACGCTGATCGAGAGCTACACCCGCGAAGCCGGCGTGCGCAACCTCGATCGCGAGCTGGCGTCGATCTGCCGCAAGGTCGCCCGCAAGGTGGTCGCCGGCGGGCAGGACGCGCCGATCGTGCTGACGCCGGAGAAGGTTCAGGAGCTGCTGGGCAAGCCGCGGTTCCGGCCCTGGCGCAAGGACGTGCGGTCCGACATCGGCGTCGCGACGGGACTCGCCTGGACCGAGGTCGGCGGTGAGATCCTCGAGACCGAGGTCAGCCTGATGAAGGGCAAGGGCAACCTGACGCTCACCGGCAAGCTGGGCGAGGTGATGCAGGAGTCGGCGCGGGCCGCGGTCTCCTACCTGCGCAGCCGCTCGGACATCCTGGGCGTCGACCCCGAGTTCCCGGAGAAGCACGACTTGCACATCCACGTGCCCGAAGGCGCGATCCCCAAGGACGGCCCCTCGGCCGGCATCACCATGGCCACGGCCCTGGTCTCCGCCCTGACTCGGCGCCCGGTGCGCTGCGACCTCGCGATGACCGGCGAGATTACGCTGCGCGGCAAGGTGCTGCCGGTGGGCGGAATCAAGGACAAGGTGCTGGCGGCGTTCCGGGCCGGCATCTCCGAAGTGATCCTGCCGCGCGAGAACGAGAAGGACGTCGAGGAGATCCCGGCCGAGGTGCGCGACCGGCTGACCGTGCACTTCGTCGAGTCGATGGACGAGGTCCTCCGGCTGGCCCTCGAGGGGGAGCTTGCATCGCCGCCCCCAGGTGGGGGAGAATTGCGGGACACCGCGTCGGAGTCGCCGGTCGACTCCGGATCGCTGGCCCACTGAATCCGAGCCGGCGGTCGATCGAAGTTCCGGTCCACCGCCCACGGTTCCCCGTTCGACAGACGAGGTTCGAGATCCGATTCGACGTCCGCCCCTGCGCCGAGCGCCGGGACGATAAAGCGAAGCGGCTTTGAGGATCGAGACCGCCGAGTTCGTCCGCTCGACCGTGGCAGGCTCCGGGCCGCTCGGAGACGGAACGCCCGAGGTCGCCTTCGTCGGTCGTTCGAACGTCGGCAAGTCGAGTCTGTTGAACCGGCTGCTGGGCCAGAAGCTGGCGCGCACGAGCTCGACGCCCGGGCGCACGCGGACCTTGAACTGGTTTCGGATCAACCGGCGGTTCTGGTTCGTCGACCTGCCGGGTTACGGTTTTGCAAGGACTTCGCGCGACGAGCGGGAAGAGTGGGCGGCGGCGATCGACGCCTACCTGCGCGGCACGTCGGGGTCCCGGATGGTCGTCCACCTGGTGGACGCGAAGGTGGGAGCCACCCGGCTCGACGAAGAGGCGGCGCAATACCTGAGCAGCCTCGGAGTGGAGCGGGTGGTGGTCGCCACCAAGATCGACCGCCTGAAGCGCGGCGAGCGCGCGAGACGCCTCGTCGAGATCGGCCGCGCGCTCGGGCTCGCCGGCGGGACGGAGGTCATCCCCGTCTCCGCGCTCTCAGGGGAGGGCGTACGTGAACTCTGGAAATGCGTCGCAGAATTTCTCGCGGGGTCGCTCCCGCCGCAGAAGAGGAAGGAAGAGCAACATGCCCAAGCTGACGGATCCGGGTCTCCCGGTGGATGAGTTCCCGGAGGACGTCCAGGACGTCGCCGGGAACGGCGAGGGCGGCGGCAACGGCGGCAACGGCGGCCGGCCGACGCTCGACATCCGCGCCCTCAAGGAGATGTCGATCGCGCAGCTGACGCAAGTGGCCAAGGACCTCGGCGTCGAGGGCGCGGCCGGCATGCGCAAGCAGGAGCTGATCTTCAAGATCCTCGAGGCGCAGACCAAGTCCTCCGGCCTGATCTTCGCCGAGGGCGTGCTCGAGTGCCTGCCGGACGGCTTCGGCTTCCTGCGCGCTCCCGAGTACAACTACCTGCCCGGCCCGGACGACATCTACGTCTCGCCGTCGCAGATCCGGCGCTTCGACCTGCGCACCGGCGACACCGTCTCCGGCCAGGTCCGCCAGCCCAAGGACGGCGAGCGCTACTTCGCCCTGATCAAGGTCGAAGCGGTCAACTTCGAGCCGCCCGAGGTCTCGCGCAACAAGATCTTCTTCGACAACCTGACGCCGCTCTACCCGATGGAGCGGCTGAAGCTCGAGATCCCCGGCGACATGTCGTCGCGGGTGATGGACCTGGTCACGCCGATGGGCAAGGGGCAGCGCGCGCTGATCGTCGCGCCGCCGCGCACCGGCAAGACCATGCTGCTGCAGTCGATCGCCCACTCGATCGCGAAGAACCACCCCGAGGTGGCTTTGATCGTGCTGCTGATCGACGAGCGGCCCGAAGAGGTCACCGACATGCAGCGCTCGGTGCAGGGCGAGGTCATCTCCTCGACCTTCGACGAGCCGGCCACCCGCCACGTGCAGGTCGCCGAGATGGTGATCGAGAAGGCCAAGCGCCTAGTCGAGCACAAGAAGGACGTGGTCATCCTGCTCGACTCGATCACCCGCCTCGCGCGCGCCTACAACACGGTGCAGCCGCCCTCGGGCAAGGTGCTCTCCGGCGGTATCGACGCCAACGCGCTGCACCGTCCGAAGCGCTTCTTCGGCGCCGCGCGCAACATCGAGGAGGGCGGCTCGCTGACCATCATCGCGACCGCGCTGATCGACACCGGCAGCCGCATGGACGACGTCATCTTCGAGGAGTTCAAGGGTACCGGCAACTCGGAGATCCACCTCGACCGCAAGCTGGTCGACAAGCGCACCTTCCCGGCGATCGACATCAACAAGTCGGGCACCCGCAAGGAAGAGCTGCTGATGCCCGAGGACGAGCTGCGCCGGGTCTGGGTGCTGCGCAAGGTGCTCAACCCCCTGTCCACGGTCGAATCGATGGAGCTTCTGCTCGACAAGCTCGGCAAGGCCAAGTCCAACGCCGACTTCCTCGCCGCGATGTCCAAGTAGCGGCGATGTCGCAGTCGCTGCGCGTCGGGATCGTTCATTACGTCAACAGTCGTCCGCTCTCGCGCGGCCTGCTCGCGGCCGGAGCGGACGATCCCTTCGTCTGCGAGCTGCTGCCGCCGGCGGCGATCGCCGAGCGTCTGAGCGCCGGCACGCTCGACGTCGGCCTGGTGCCGTCGATCGAGCTGGCGCGCATTCCCGGTCTCGAGGCGCTCCCCGGACTGGCGATCGCCGCCACCCACGAGGTCAGGAGCGTCCTGCTCGTCTCGCGCGTCCCGGTCGGCGAGATCGAGAGCGTGGCGCTCGACGAGAACAGCCGGACCTCGGCGGCGCTGGTGCGGATCCTCCTCTCGGAGCGCTACGGCCTCGAGCCCGAGTACCGCCCGGCGGCCGCGGACCTCGACGCCATGCTCGCCGACGCCGACGCGGCGCTGATCATCGGCGACCCGGCGCTCGCCGTCGCGCGCGAGCGCTACGTCGTCCTCGACCTCGCCGGCGAGTGGCTGGAGCTCACCGGCCTGCCTTTCGTGTTCGCGGTCTGGGCCGCGCGCGGCGAGATCGCCGGCGAGGTGCCGGTCGAGCGCTTCCTCGCGAGCTTCGAGACCGGCCTCGCCGAGCTCGACGCCATCGTCGACGAGACGGCGGCCGAGAGCGGCCTGCCGCCGGCGGTGGTGCGCGACTACTTCACCCGCAATCTTCGCTACCGGATGGGTCCGGCCGAGCAGGCCGGCCTCGCCGAGTTCCTGCGCCGCGCCCACGCCCTCGGCCTCGCCCCCGCGACCGGGCCGCTGCGGTTCCTGCCGGCGCGCGTCGAACCCCGCGGCTGAGCCGCAGGAGTATTCTCTCGGCATGACTCCCGGACGCCGATCGCCGTGGTCGGTCTGGCTGGCGCTCGCGCTGGCCGCGACGTCGGTCGCGGAAACGGTCCCGCACCGCCACGCGATCAGCGAGACCGACGTCCAGAGTCACGACGTCGCGAAGGTGGCAGCGACCGCTGACTGCGGCACCGCGCTCCACTTCGATCGCGCGGAGACCGACCGGCACACCGCGTGCGCGGCCTGCCTGGTCACCTCGGCGCCGGGCGAGCGGGCGCTCGCCCGCATCGCTTGCGTGCGAGGACCGGCGCGCCTCGCCGCCGCCGAGGCCGCCGACGTCGCGCTGCTCCATGGCGTCGCCGCGGGTTCGATCCGCGGACGCGCGCCGCCCGTGTCGCTCCTCCCGATCGCCTGAGACGAGGCGCCCGCCACCGGGCGCGAGCCACGTCCGCCGCGCGCCGCCCGGATCCCGTCCGGTCCGGTCGGCTCCGACTCGAAGTCCGAATCGTCGAGGAGCCGTTCGATGTCCGTTCTTCCGTTCCGTCTCGGTCTCGCCGCCACGACCCTGGCGGTGCTCGCTGGTCCTGCCGCCGCCCACGCCGCCGTTCGAGTGGTTACGACCACCACCGATCTCGCCGCCATCGTCCGCGCGGTGGGCGGCGATCGGGTCGAGGTGCTGTCGATCGCCGCGGGTCACCAGGATCCGCACTTCGTCGACGCCAAGCCCTCCTACCTGGTCAAGCTCCAGCGTGCCGACCTGTTCGTCCAGATCGGCCTCGAGCTCGAGGCCGGCTGGGCGCCGAACCTGCTCGCCAACTCGCGCAACGGGAAGATCCAGCCCGGGGGCCCGGGCTTCGTCGACGCCTCCGAGGGAATCGAGCGCCTGCAGATACCCGCTGCAGCCGATCGCAGCGAGGGTGACATCCACCCGTACGGTAATCCCCACTACTGGCTCGACCCGGCCAACGGCCGCGCGATCGCGGCCAACGTCGCGGCCGGGCTCGCGCGCGTCGATCCCGCCAACGCCACGGCCTACGAGGCCGGACGGGCCGCCTTCGTCGCGCGTCTCGACGCTGCGCTCGCTCGGTGGACCGAGCGGGCTCGTCCGCTCGCCGGTCTCCCGGTCGTCGCGTACCACAACTCCTGGCCTTTCCTCGAGCGGCGTTTCGGCTTTCGCGTCGTCGGCTTCGTCGAGCCGAAGCCGGGCATCCCCCCCTCCGGGCGCTACGTCGCCGAGCTCGCCGAGTCGATGAAGCGCGACGGCGTCCGGCTGATCCTGATGTCGACCTTCTACGACCAGAAGACCGCCGATCTGGTGGCGCGGCTCTCGGGAGCGGAGGTGGTGACGCTCGCCAACTCGGTCGGCGGTCTGCCGGAAGCCTCCGATTACGTGGCGCTGTTCGACGTCAACCTGGAGCGGCTGCTCGCAGCCGCCGGACGCTGAGGGAGGAGGCGGGATGTTCGCCTGGCTGCAACTCGACTTCATGGTGCAGGCCCTGCTCGCCTGCGCGGCGATGGGGCTTCTCCTCGCCTACCTCGGCATCCACGTGGTGGGCCGCGGCATCGTCTTCGTCGACCTCGGTCTCGGCCAGATCTCGTCGATGGGTGTCGCCTACGCCGAGTACGCGGGCTACGACCCCGTCACCTGCTCGATGCTGTTCACGCTCGGCGGGGCGGCGATCTTCTCGCGCCTGAGGGTGAACGACCCGCGCCTGCGGCTCGAGGCGGTCATCGGCATCTTCTACGCCGTGTCGACCGCGATCACGGTACTGTTGATCGCCAAGGCTCCTCACGGCGAGGCCGACATCCAGGATGTGTTGTTCGGCAACGTGCTGGCACTCTCCGGGCGCGACTTCCGAATCATGCTCGGCGTGTTCGTCGGCGTCGCCGTGGTGAATGCCCTGTTCGGACGTCGCTTCTTTTCCCTCACCTACAGCCACGCCGAGGGCACGCCGCTCACCGCTTCCGAGCACGGCTGGAATCTCCTCTTCTACGTGCTGCTCGCCTTCGCCATCGTGTTCGCGATCCGGGCCGGCGGAGTGATCCCGGTGTTCGCGTTCCTGATCGTGCCGCCGGTGGCCGCGGTCGCGCTCGCGCGCCGGACCGGCTGGGTGCTCGCGCTCGCGCTCCTGGTCGCGGTCGCCGCCAGCTTCTTCGGACTCCATCTCTCGTTCGCCTACGACCTGCCCGCGGGGGCGTCGATCGTGGCGGTGCTCGGCGTCGCCGGTCTCCTCGCCGCCCTGATCGGAGCGTTCCGTCGCTGGCGCGGCCGCGGCGCCGCCACGGCGGCTTTCGCGCTGCTGGTCGGACTGGCGATGACGGCGCCCGCGCGGGCCGCCACGGAAGCTGTGGATTCGACGGAGCTCGCGGCCGAGGTCGCCGCCCTGCGCGCGGAGCTCGCGGCGACGCAGGCGCGGCTCGAGGCGCTCGAGGCTCGGCTGGCGGCCGCGCAGCCGCCCGCCGCACCGGCCGCGACTTCCGACTCCCCGGCCGCTCGGGCGGCGGCCCCGGCGGCGGCGCCACGCGGTGGCGGAGCGGGGATCAAGCTGCTCGACATTGCGTTCAACGGGCTGTTCTCGGCTGCGGGCTCGTCGGCGCGCGAGGGGGGGCTGCGCATGCTCGAGCTGGGCGGGCACGACCCGAAGAACCGTGGCTTCACGGTGCAGAACCTGGAGCTCACGCTGTCGGGCGTGGTCGACCCGTACCTGCGCGCCGACGCCAATTTGATCTTCCAGATCGACGAGGAAGGGGAGAGCCTGGTCGAGGTCGAGGAGATGTACCTGACCTCGCTGGCGCTCCCGGCCGGGCTCCAGGTCAAGGCCGGCACCTTCTTCTCTCCGTTCGGGCGATTGAATCCGCAGCACCCGCACCAGTGGGAGTTCGTCGACCAGCCGGTGATCTCCGGTCGGCTGCTCGGGCCCGACGGGTTGCGGGGTCCGGGCGCACAGCTCGGGTGGCTGTTGCCGACGCCGTTCTACGCCGAGGCGACGGTCACCGTACAGAACTCGCACGGCGAAACCGCGGCGTCGTTCCGTTCGAGCCCCGGCGAGGAGCTCGCGGGCCGGACGATTCTCGAGCGCGACGTGCGGAGCCTCGAGGACCTGCTGCTGCTCGGCCGCTTCGCGACATCGTTCGACCTGACGCCGGAGCTGACGATCCTGCCGGGAGTCTCGTACGTGCACGGCCCGAACGGCACCGGGCTCGACACCTTCACGGAGATCGCCGGGCTCGACTTCTACGCCAAGTGGAAGCCGCTCGCCAACGACCACGGCTGGCCGTTCGTGTCGTTCCAGGCAGAGTGGCTCGAGCGCGACTACGAAGCCGCCGAGCAGACGCTCGAAGACGGCACGGTGATCCCCTTCGAAGAGCTCTCGGACCGGGGCGGGTACGCGCAGGGAATCTGGGGCTTCCGCCGCCGTTGGACGGCGGGCCTGCGCTACGACTGGGCCGACGGCGACGACGCGGGCGATCCGCTGCGCGACGCCCGCCGGCGCACCTCGACCAACGTGACCTTCTATCCGAGCGAGTTCTCGAAGCTCCGCCTCCAGTATTCGCTCGACGACGCCGAGCACCTGTCGCGGGACGTTTCGACCGTCGCATTGCAGTTCGAAATCCTCTACGGCGCCCACGGCGGCCACAAGTTCTGAGCCGGGCGGCACGGACCCGTCGCGGCACCGGTTCGTCCCCACCCGCCCTCCGGCCGCCCGGCCCGACCGGCCGCTTGCCGGGTCTCTCGCGCCCACCCCTTCGCGTGGGGGTTTCGCTCCGCGCGAACGCTAGCCTGAGCTCCCTGGCAGGGAGCCGGGGCGAAGGGGGACGGACGGTCGATGCTGGTACTGACGGCGGTCGCCGCGATCGGCGGCCTGACGCTCTTGCTGGCGGCGCTGCTGGTGATCGCCGACCGCAAGCTCCGGGTCGAGGAGGACCCCCGGATCGACACGGTCGACGACATGCTGCCGCACGCCAACTGCGGGGCCTGCGGCTTCCCCGGGTGCCGGCCGTTCGCCGAAGCGCTGGTTTCCGGCACCGCCCGGCCCGGCAAGTGCACCGTCTCGAACCCCACCGACCACGCCCGGATCGCCGCCTACCTCGGCGTCGACGTCGGCGCCGAGGAGAAGCGGGTCGCGCGCCTGGCCTGCGCCGGCGGCTCGAACGTCGCCCGCCACCGCGCCCGCTACCACGGCCTCGACTCCTGCCGCGCCGCGGCGCTGGTCGCCGGCGGCGGCAAGGGGTGCTTCTGGGGCTGCCTGGGCCTGGCCGACTGCGCCGAGGTCTGCGACTTCGACGCGATCCGGATGGACGCCCACGACCTGCCGGTGGTCGACGAGGCGCTGTGCACCGCCTGCGGCGACTGCGTCGAGGCCTGTCCGAAAGATCTCTTTTCGATCCACCCCGCGAGCCACCGGCTGTGGGTCGCGTGCCGCTCGCTCGAGGCCGGCGACGGCCTGCTCGAAGACTGCGAGGTCGCCTGCACCGCCTGCGCGCGTTGCGCCCAGGACGCGCCCGGCCTGATCACCATGAGCAACAACCTGCCGGTCGTCGACTACGGCCGCGAGCACGCCACCCGCGCGCCGATCGCCCGCTGCCCGACCGGCGCCATCGTCTGGCTGGACCCGAAGGCGGGCCCGGTCAAGGGCGCCGCGGCGAAGCGGATCGTGCGCCGCGGCGAGTTGCCGGAGGCCGTCAGTTGATGCGCGGCCGCCGGCTCCGATTCGAACCCAACCCGCGGTCGACACCCCCCGCCGATCGGAGGTCTTCATGTCGGTTCTGAGCCTGGCCAGGAAAACGATCGAGCGCTTCAAGGACAAGCCGCCGGCGCCGAAGTACCCGGGCGTTCGCGCCGCGCTCGACGGCAACACCGCGGTGATCATGGTCGAGCGCGAGGCGAGCGACGGCGCCGGGGCCTACCCGATCACGCCGTCGACCCAGATGGGCGAGTACTGGGCCGAGGCCGCCGCGGCCGGGCACCTCAACATCTCGGAGCGGCCGCTGATCTTCATCGAGCCCGAGGGCGAGCACGCCGCGGCCGCGGTCACCGCGGGCCTCGCGATGACCGGCCTGCGCGCGGCCAACTTCTCCTCCGGCCAGGGCATCGCCTACATGCACGAGTCGCTCTACGCCGCGGTCGGCAAGCGGTTGACCTACGTGCTCAACGTCGGCGCGCGCGCGATGACCAAGTCGACTCTCAACGTCCACGCCGGCCACGACGACTACCACTGCGTCGACGACACCGGCTTCTTCCAGCTCTTCGCCAAGAACGTCCAGGCGGCCGCCGACCTCAACCTGATCGCGCACCGCATCGCCGAGCTGGCGCTCAACCCGGGCATCGTCGCGCAGGACGGCTTCCTGACCACCCACCTGATCGAGTCGATGCTCGCCCCCGAACGCGAGCTCGTGGCCGAGTACCTCGGCCGTCCCGACGACCAGATCGAGTCGCCCACGCCGGCGCAGCGCATGATCTACGGCGATCGCCGGCGCCGGATTCCGGTGCTCTGGGACGTCGACAACGCGGTGATGGCCGGCCTGGTGCAGAACCAGGACGCCTACATGCAGAGCGTCGCCGCCCAGCGGCCCTTCTTCTTCGACCATGTCGCCGCGCTGGCCGATCGCGCCTTCTCGGAGTTCGGCGCGCTCGCCGGCAGGAGCTACGCGCGGGTCGGGACCTACCGGGTCGAGGACGCCGACTGGCTGATCGTCGGCCAGGGCAGCGTGGTGCCGAGCGCCGAAGCGGTGGCCGACTGGCTGCGCGAGCACCGCGGCGTCAAGGTCGGCGTCGTCGACCTGGTGATGTTCCGTCCGTTCCCGGCCGACCTGCTGGGCCGACTGCTCGCCGGGCGCAAGGGCGTGGTCGTGCTCGAGCGCACCGACCAACCGCTGGCGGTCGACCTGCCGCTGATGCGCGAGATCCGCGCCACGGTCAGCCGCTGCCTCGAGAACTCGCTCGACCCGGAGCGGCCGCGGCACCCCGAGCTGCCGGTCTGGCGCGACCTCGCCGCGGCGCCGCCGCTCTACTCGGGGTGCTTCGGCCTGGGCAGCCGCGACCTGCAACCCGAGGGGATCATCGGCGCGGTCGAGAACATGCTGCCGGGCGGAGCGCGCCGGCCGCAGTTCTACCTTTCGATCGACTTCCTGCGCGAGCGCGCGATGACGCCGAAGCAGGCGGCCTGGCAGGAGACGATCGAGGAGTCCTACCCGGACGTCCGCCAGCTCGCCGTGCGCGGCTCGGAGAACCCCGACCTGATGCCGCCCGGCGCGATCACCGTCCGCCTCCACTCGGTCGGCGGCTGGGGCGCGATCACCACCGGCAAGAACCTGGCGATGACCTTGTTCGATCTGCTCGGGTACCACGTCAAGGCCAACCCCAAGTACGGATCGGAGAAGAAGGGGCAGCCGACGACCTACTACCTGTCGGTCGCCCCCGAACCGATCCGGGTCAACTGCGAGTACCACTTCGTCGACGTCGTGCTGTCGCCCGACCCCAACGTCTTCCAGCACACCAACGCGCTCGCGGGGTTGAAGCCCGGCGGCGTGTTCGTGCTCCAGAGCGAGCATCGCGAGCCGGAGAAGGTCTGGGCATCGATTCCGGCGCCCTTCCGCAAGATGCTGGTCGATCACGGCATCAAGGTCTTCGCGCTCGACGCCTTCCGGATCGCGCGCGAGGAGGCCTCCGATCCGGAGCTCCAGCTGCGCATGCAAGGGATCGCTTTTCAGGGCGCCTTCTTCGCCGCTTCGCCGCTGATGGAGCGCGCGGGCCTCGACGAGGCACGCCTGGTCGAGGCCATCCGCTCGCAGCTCGAGCAGAAGTTCGGCGCCAAGGGGGCGCGCGTCGTCGACGAGAACCTGAAGGTGGTGCGCCGCGGCTTCGGCGAGCTCGTCGCGGTGCCGCACGGGCCGGTCGAGATCGCCGCCACCGGCGAGCGCGAGAAGGTGTGGGGCGCCGAGCCGCCGATCCCGGAGATGGTCAAGCGGCTGCCGGCGAGCGACGCGCCGATGTCGGACGTCCACCGGTTCTGGGAGCAGACCGGCAACTTCTACGCCCGCGGCATGGGCAACGACAACCTGACCGACCCGTTCATCGGGCTCGGCGTCATGCCGGCCTCGACCGGGCTGTTCCGCGACATGACCGCGATCCGCTTCAGCCACCCGCAGTGGATCGCCGAGAACTGCACCGCCTGCGGGCGCTGCTACACGGTCTGTCCGGACACCGCGATCCCGGGGCTGGTCAGCGAGGTCGGCGCGGTGTTCGACACCGTGATCCGCCGCCTGCGCAAGCAGGGGCGCGAGCTGGCGGAGCTGCCGCGCGCCAGCCGCACCCTCGAGCGCGAGCTGCGCGCGGCGATCGCAGGAGCGTCGGGCAAGGTCGACGTCGCCGCGCAGATCGGCGGCGCCATCGAGCGGACGCTCGCCGCTGCGGCCGAGGGGGCGCGCGAGAAGCTCGCCGAGGAGCTCGGTTGGCTGCGCGCCGAGCTCGGCGACTTCCGATTCGCCGTTACCCGCCCCTACTTCGGCGTCCACGAGGACAAGCAGAAGGGGAGCGGCGGGCTGCTGTCGATCACCGTCGATCCGTGGACCTGCAAGGGGTGCATGGAGTGCGTCGAGGTCTGCGACGACGACGCCCTGCGCCCGATCGACCAGACGCCCGATTCGATCGCGCGGCTGCGCCGCGAGTGGAACCTCTGGCTCGACCTGCCGACGACGCCGAAGCGCTATCAGCGCATCGACGACCTCGAGCAGGGGATCGGCGCGCTGGAGACCCTGCTGCTCGACAAGGCGGCCTACCTCGCGTTCTCGAGCGGCGACGGCGCCTGCCTGGGCTGCTCGGAGAAGACCATCGTCCACCTGTTCACCGCGACGGTCGAGGCGCTGATGCAACCGCGCGTCGCGCGCTTCGTCGAGAAGCTCGACGACCTGATCGCCCG
The DNA here is from genome assembly GCA_045862895.1 of Acidobacteriota bacterium. Classification (GTDB taxonomy): domain Bacteria; phylum Acidobacteriota; class Thermoanaerobaculia; order Multivoradales; family JAGPDF01; genus JACTMI01. The sequence goes on along the minus strand of BTUO01000010.1, from coordinate 43,274 downwards.
GCTCCAGCGCCACCTCCAGCTGCGCCTGGTCGAGGGCGTCGACGTCACCGACCCGGAGGCAATCGACCGCATCCTCGAGGAGAGCGCCGACCGCGACCTGACCCTGTCCGGACTCGCCGGCGGCATCGAGGGGCGCGAGGGGGCCCATCCGATCGATCCCGACTGGCTGCGTCGCACCACCCACCTGCTGGCGCGACTGCGCGACCTGCGCTGGCGCTACAGCGAAGGGACCACCGGCCGCGGCCGCTCGAAGATGGGGATGGTCAACTCGACCGGCTGCACCTCGGTCTGGGGCTCGACCTGGCCGTACAACCCGTACCCGTTCCCGTGGGCCAATCACCTCTTCCAGGATTCGCCGTCGATGGCGATGGGGATCTTCGAGGGGCACATGGCGAAGATGGCCGACGCCTTCCGCGCCGTGCGCATCGCCGAGAAGGAGCTCGACGGTGGCTTCGAGCCGGCGCGCGACCAGGAGGCGCTGACCTACTTCGACTGGCACCAGTTCACCGACGAGGAGTGGGAGCTCTGTCCGCCGGTGGTCGCGGTCGGCGGCGACGGCGCCATGTACGACATCGGCTTCCAGAACCTGTCGCGGCTGATGGCCTCGGCCAAGCCGGTCAAGGTGCTGGTTGTCGACACCCAGGTCTACTCGAACACCGGCGGGCAGGCCTGCACCTCCGGCTTCGTCGGCCAGATCTCGGACATGGCGCAGTACGGCAAGGTCTGGAAGGGCAAGCCCGAGCCGCGCAAGGAGATCGGCCTGATCGGCATGGCGCACCGCACCACCTTCGTGCTGCAGGGGACGATCGCGCATCCGAAGCACATGATCGAGGGCTTCATCCGCGGCCTGAAGACGCGCCGGCCGGCGCTGTTCAACCTCTACAGCTCCTGTCAGCCCGAGCACGGCATCGGCGACGACCTCTCCGAGCGCCAGGCGCGTCTCGCGGTCGAGTCGCGCGCCTATCCGCTCTTCACCTACGACCCGGACCGCGGCAAGAAGCCCGAGGAGTGCTTCGACCTCGACGGCAACCCGGCGATCGAGCGCGACTGGCCGGTCTACTCGCTGCGTTACGTCGAGGGCGGCCAGGAGAAGCAGATGGAAGTGCCGATGACCTTCGCCGACTTCGCGGTCACCGAGGGTCGCTTCCGCAAGCACTTCCGGATCGCGCCGCCCGACACCTGGAACGACCGCATGGCGCCGCTCCACGAGTTCCTCGAGATGGCGGAGGACGACCGCGCCGACCGCTTCCCGTACGTCTGGTCGGTCGACCGGCAGAACCGGCTGTCGCGGCTGCTGGTCGACCGCACGATGGTCGAGTCGTGCGAGGAGCGCAGGGACTTCTGGACGATGCTGCGCGCCATCGCCGGCGTGCGGCCGGCCGAGCCGACGCGTGCCGAGATCGAGACCGAGGTACGGCGCAGCGTGGTCAGCAACATCGCGACCGGCCTGCTGCGCCTGATCGGCGGCAGCCCGGCCGCCGCCGCCCCGCTCGCGATGCCGGCCGCCGCCGCTCCGGCGGCCGCGCCGCCGGCCGCCGGAACCGCCCCCGCCGCCGCCGCGCCGGCCGCGGCCGGCGAGTACGTCGCGCCGTGGATCGATTCGGCCCAGTGCACCGCCTGCAACGAATGCACGCGCCTCAATCCGAAGATGTTCGTCTACGGCCCGGACGGCAAGGCCTACATCAAGGATGCGACCGCGGGGCCGTACACGGACCTGGTGAAGGCCGCCGAACGCTGCACGGCCCGGGTGATCCACCCCGGCGCGCCCGCCGACCGCTCGTTCAAGGACGCCGAGCGCTGGATCGCGCGCGGCGCGGCCTACAACTGAAGCGGCGATGGCGAAGCTCGCCTGGCTCGGCCTCGACACCTTCCACCACGGCGTCCATCCGCCGGAGGCCAAGGAGGAGACGCGCGGTCTCGCGATCCGCCAGTTCCCGTTCGCGCCGCTGCTGATCGTGCCGCTGGCGCAGAGCGCCGGCAAGCCGGCGGTGGCCACGGTGCGGGAGGGGCAGGAGGTCGCGCGCGGCCAGGCCATCGGGCGGCCGGACGGCGAGGTCTCGGTGGCGCTCCACGCGCCGGCGAGCGGGCTGGTGCGCAAGATCGCGCTGGCGCCGTCGATCTCCGGGCGGATGACGCCGGCGGTCTTCCTCGAGCCGTTCCCCGGCTCGACCCAGGAGATCGCGCCGGGGACTCCCTGCCCGCTCGACGCCGAGCCGGAGACGATCCTGCGCGCGATCCAGCAGGCGGGGATCGTCGGCCTGGGCGGCGCGGGGTTCCCGACCCACGTCAAGTTGCGCGTGCCGGCCGGCAAGTCGATCGATACCCTGATCGTCAACGGCGCCGAGTGCGAGCCCTGGCTGACCACCGACCACCGGGTGATGCTCGAGCAGCGCGACGACCTGTTCACGGGTCTGCGCTACCTGGCGCGCGCCACCGGCGCGAAGCGGCTGATCGTCGGCGTCGAAGCCAACAAGGCCGATGCCGCCGCGCACCTCGCGGCCGGCGTGCCGCCGGATCTCACCGTCGAGGTCCGGCAGATGAAGGTCAAGTACCCGCAGGGGGCCGAGAAGATGCTGATCTCGGCGCTGCTCGGACGCGACGTGCCGTCCGGAGGCCTGCCGGCCGACGTCCACGCGCTGGTGATCAACGTCGCGACCGCGGCCGAGATCGGCCGCCTGCTCCCCTTCGGACGCGGCATCCAGGAGCGGGTGGTCACGATCACCGGCCCGGCGGTGGTGAAGAAGGGCAACTACCGGGTGCCGATCGGCACGCCGCTGCGCTTCCTGCTCGAGACGGTCGGCGTCGACGAGAGCCGGCTCAACCGAGTCTTCCTGGGCGGGCCGATGATGGGGCAGGCGGCGTCGCGACTCGAGATCCCGATCACCAAGGGGACCTCCGGGGTCGTCGCCTTCTCGGAAGAAGAGGCGCGGGCGACGCACGCGAAGGTCCATCCCTGCATCCGCTGCGGCTACTGCCTCGACGCCTGCCCGATGTTCCTCAACCCGCAACGGCTGGGCGAGCTCGCGCGCGCCGAGGAGTGGGAGCGCATGGCCGGAGAGCAGCACCTGATGGACTGCTTCGAGTGCGGATCCTGTTCGTACGTCTGTCCGTCGCATCTGCCCCTGGTCCAGAGCTTCCGCATCGCCAAGTCGATGGTCCGCAAGAGGAAGAGCGCGTGACCCGGCCACTCGCCCGAACGCTCGAGATCCGCACCTCGCCGCACGTGGTCAGCGGCTACGCGGTCGAGGCGATCATGGGCAACGTGCTGCTGGCGCTGGCGCCCGCGACGCTGTTCGGACTCTGGGCGTTCGGCACCGGCGCCGCCCTGGTGCTGGCGACCGCGGTGGCCACCTGTCTGCTCGCCGAACGCGTCGCCGGCGCCTGGACCGGCCGGCGCGGGACGCTCGGCGATTACTCGGCGGCGGTCACCGGGTTGCTGTACGGCCTGACGCTGCCGCCGTCGCTGCCGCTCTGGATGGTCGTCGTCGGCGGCCTCATCTCGATCTGGATCGGCAAATCGCTGTTCGGCGGGCTGGGATCGAATCCGTTCAATCCGGCGCTGGTCGGCCGCGCGGTGCTGCAGGCGACCTTCCCGGTGCCGATGACGACCTGGATCGTGCCGTTCGCGGCCGACCGGTTCGCCGCGATCCCCTCGTCGGTGCTGGCGCTGCCGTTCACCCGGCCGGTGGTCGACGCCACCACCGCCGCGACGCCGCTCTCGCTCTGGAAGTTCTCGCACCAGCCGACCGGCGAGGTCGATCTCGCGCTCGGCCTGGTCGGCGGCTCGCTCGGAGAGACGAGCACCGTGCTCCTGCTGCTCGGCGGGCTCTGGCTGGTGGCGCGCAACCTGATGAGCTGGCGGATTCCGGTCGCCATCTTCGCGGTGGTCGCGGTGGGGAGCGCGGCGCTCCACGCCAGCGACCCGGCGCGCTACGCTTCGGCCCCGTTCATGCTCCTGTCGGGCGGCCTGATGCTCGGCGCGCTGTTCATGGCGACCGACATGGTGACCGCGCCGGTGACCCAGCGCGGACGCTGGGCCTACGGCGCCCTGATCGGCGCGCTGGTGGTCGTGATCCGGGTCTGGGGCGGTATGCCCGAAGGCGTGATGTACGCGATCCTGCTCGGCAACGCGGCGGCGCCGCACTTCGATCGGATGCTGGCGGCGAGGGTCTTCGGCACCGCGCGCCGGAAGGGGGTCGCGTGAGCGCCCCGCTGCCGCCGCCCGCCGCCGCGCCCGCCGGCGCTTGGCCGATGATTCGCGCCATGGTCGGCATCGGCCTGGTCTGCGGCGTCGCCATCGTGCTCGCCTTCCGCGGCACGCTGCCGGTGATCGAGCGCAATCGCGCCGAGGCGCTCCAGAAGGCGATCCTGCAGGTGTTGCCGGCGGCGACGACGAGCGCCGCCTTCGTGCTCGGTGAGGACGGCGGCTTCGCCCCGCTCACCGGCAAGCCGGGCGCCGCGCAGGTGATCCACGCCGGCTACGACGGCGAGGGGCGGCTGGTCGGCTTCGCCATCGAAGCGGCGGGGATGGGCTACCAGGACCTGATCAAGGTCCTCTACGGCTACGACCCGGAGCGCCAGGCGATCGTCGGCTTCCGCGTGCTCGAAAGCCGGGAGACGCCGGGTCTCGGCGACAAGATCGACACCGATCCGACCTTCCTCGAGAACTTCCGGGCGCTCGACGTCTCGCTCGCGGAGGGCGGCGCCGCGCTCGCCCACCCGATCACATCCGTCGCCAGCGGCAAGAAGAGCTCGCCCTGGGAGGTCGACGCCATCACCGGCGCGACCGTCTCCTCGAAGGCGGTCGCCAAGCTCCTGCAGGAGAGCGCCGCGTTCTGGATGCCGAAGATCCGCCCCCGCATCGACGACTTCGCGAAGGGAGAGCGGCCATGATCCCGGCCCGTGCCGACGCCGGTCCGACCGCCACCGACGATTTCCTGAAGGGGATCTGGCGCGAGAACCCGGTGCTCGTCCAGGTGCTCGGCACCTGCCCCACGCTCGCGGTGACGAACACGGCGCGCAACGCGGTGGCAATGGGGCTGGCGACGCTCTTCGTCCTGATCGGCTCGAACGCGATCATCTCGGCGATCCGCCGGTTCGTGCCCAAGCAGGTCCGCATCGCGAGCTACATCCTGGTGATCGCCTCGCTGGTGACCATCGTCGACTACGCGATCCAGGCGATCAGCCTCGAGGTGCACAAGGCGCTCGGCGCCTTCATCGCGCTGATCGTGGTCAACTGCATCATCCTGGGGCGGGCCGAGGCGTTCGCCTCGAAGAACGGCGTGGCGCGCTCGGTGCTCGACGCCCTCGGCATGGGCGCCGGTTTCTGCCTGGCTCTGCTGATGCTCGGGGTGGTGCGCGAGGTGCTGGGCAGCGGCACCCTGTTCGGCGCCGATCTGTTCGGCCCGTCGTTCCAGCCCTGGGTGATCCTGGTGCTGCCGAGCGGCGGCTTCTTCACCTACGCCGGCTGGCTGCTGGTCTACAACGCGATCGAGCGCCGGCGGTCGGCCGCCGGGGCGAAGGGGGCAGGATGAGCGACCAGGGGCTCTTCTCGGTCTTCCTCGGCGCCAGCCTGATCAACAACTTCGTGCTCGCCTACTTCCTCGGCATCTGCCCGTTCATGGGGGTCTCGAACCGCCTCGACACGGCGGTGCGCATGGGCGGCGCGGTGACCTTCGTGATGCTGATCACCTCGGTCTTCGTCACCGGCATCAACGCCCTGCTGGCGGCGATCGACGCGCCCTATCTCGCGCTGATCTCGTTCATCGCGGTGATCGCCTCGGCGGTGCAGCTCGTCGAGATGTTCGTCAAGAAGACCAGCCCGGCGCTGTTCCGCGCGCTCGGCATCTTCCTGCCGCTGATCACCACCAACTGCGCGATCCTGGCGCTCGCCCTGTTCCAGACCAATCGCGGCTACGGCTTCCTCCAGGGGATCGTCTTCGCGATCGGCGGCGGCGCCGGCTTCACCCTCGCGCTGGTGCTGATGGCCGGGGTGCGCGAACGGATGGCGCTGCTCGAGGTGCCCGAGCTGGTGAAGGGGACGGCGCTCGCGCTGGTGGTGGCCGGGATCCTGTCGGTGGCGTTCATGGGCTTCGCCGGGCTGGGAGGGTGACGATGGGCGGCGCGCCGGGATGGCTGTCGTCGATCGTGGGAGTCGCCGTGCTGGTCGGCCTGGTGGCGGCGTGGGTCGGCGTGCAGGCGGCGTGGAATCGGGTCTTTCCGGGCATGGCGCCGGGTGGTGACGCGCTCGCGGGCCGCGAGCGCTGCTCCGGCTGCGGCGGCTGTGACGATCGCTGCGAGCGCGACGAGGGTCGGTCGAAGGGCAGGACGAGAGGGGAGAACGAGCGATGATCGAAACCGCGAAGCACCTCGAGGAGCAGTTCGATCCGTCGGTTCACTACGGCGCCACGGTGGTGTCGAGCGAGCGCATCACGGCCGAGGGCGCCGATGCCGAGGTGCGCGAGCTGGTGCTCGAGGTCGACCGCGACGACGTTCCCTACGCGGTGGGGCAGAGCGTGGGGGTGCTCGCGCCCGGCGACCGCACGATGGGGCAGCGATTCCACTACCGGCTCTACAGCGTCGCCGACCTGCCGGAGGCGGGAGCGGGCGGCAAGCCGCGGCTGAAGATCTGCGTACGCCGCTGCAGCTGGGTCGACGAGTACAGCGGCGAGCGCCGCCCGGGCGTGGCCTCGAACTACCTGTGCGACCTCGCGCCCGGCGACCGCCTCGAGCTCACCGGCCCGTTCGGACTGGCGTTCGAGGTGCCGGAGGACCCGACCACCGACCTGCTGCTGATCGGTAGCGGCACCGGCATCGCGCCGTTCCGGGCTTTCGTCAAGCACCTCTACCGCGAGCACCCGGACTGGAAGGGACGTGTCTACCTCTTCTACGGCGGCAAGAGCGGCCTCGAGCTGATCTACATGAACGAGGAGAGGGACGACTTCGCGCAGTACTACGACCGCGAGACCTTCGAGGCGTTCAAGGCGCTGTCGCCGCGCCCGAGCTGGGCCGACCCGATCGCCTGGGACCTCGCCATCGAGGCCCGTGGCGAGGAGCTCTGGGAGATGCTGGGCAGCCCCAAGACCCGCGTCTACCTCGCCGGCCTCGAACCGATGCGCGACGAGCTCGACCACGTTTTCTCGAAGATCTCCGGCTCCGAGGAGACCTGGAAGCGCCGCAAAGCCGAGCTGGTGGCAGGGGGGCGCTGGGTCGAGCTGCTCTACTGACGCGGCGGCACCGACCGTCTTTGCCCTCCGGGGCCCGGCGCGGGTATCGTCGGGGGGCCCCGGAGGTCCGCATGACGAGTCCCACTGCCGCGCGTCCCAACCCGCTGCTCGAGCTGCCCCGGCTCGGCCAGTCGATCTGGCTCGACTTCATCCGCCGGCGCATGCTCGACGACGGCGAGCTCGCGCGGCTGGTCGCCGAGGACGGCATCCGCGGCGTCACCTCGAATCCGGCGATCTTCGAGAAGGCGATCGCGTCGGGGGACGAGTACACCGCACAACTTCTCGAGGTCGCCCCGAAGGTCGGTGGCGACCCGAAGCGGATCTTCGAGGCGCTGGCCGTCGAGGACGTGCGCCGCGCCTGCGACGTGATGGCGGGCGTCTACCGCGACACCGCCGGCGTCGACGGCTACGTCAGCCTCGAAGTCGCGCCCGACCTCGCCCGCGACGCCGAGGCGACGATCGCGGAAGCGCACCGGCTGTGGACCGAGGTCGACCGGCCGAACCTGATGATCAAGGTGCCGGGCACCTCCGAGTGCGTGCCGGCGGTGCGCCGGCTGCTCGCCGACGGCATCAACGTCAATGTCACCCTGCTGTTCGCGCGCTCGGCCTACGCGGCGGTCGCCGAAGCCTTCCTCGAGGCGCTCGAGGACCGCCACGGCCGGGGGCTCCCGGTCGCCGGCGTCGCGTCGGTGGCGAGCTTCTTCGTCTCGCGCATCGACACGCTGGTCGATCGCCGGCTCGAGGAGCGCATGGCGTCCTCGAACACCGACGAGGCGCGCGCGCGCGCCGCCGCCCTGCGCGGAAAGATCGCGATCGCCAACGCCAAGCTCGCCTACGAGCACTTCCAGGGGATCGAGGCGTCGCCGCGCTGGAAGCGCCTCGCCGCCGCCGGAGCGCGGCCGCAGCGGCTGCTGTGGGCCTCGACCAGCACCAAGAACCCGGCCTTCCGCGACACCATCTACGTCGAGGAGCTGATCGGTCCCGAGACCGTCAACACCGCGCCGCCCGAGACGATCGAGGCCTTCCGCGACCACGGCGTCGCGGCCGAGACGCTCACCGTCGGCGTCGAGGAGGCGCGCGCCGCGCTGCGCGAGCTCGAGGTGCTCGGCATCTCGCTCGACCAGGCCACCGACGAGCTGCTCGACGAGGGCATCCGCAAGTTCGTCGAGCCGTTCGACAAGTTGCTGGCGACGGTCGACGCGCGCGCCCGCGAGCTCGCGGGGCGCGGGGCGTGAAGCTGCGCCTGCCGGCCGCGCTCGAGCGTGACTTTCGCGCGAGCGCCGCCGCCTGGCGCGAGGCCGACGGGACCGGTCGGCTGTTCGCGCGCGACGCCACGCTGTGGACCGGCGGCGACGAGGCCTCCTGGCTCGGCTGGCTCGACGCTCCCGCCGCGGCGCGCGCCGCGGCGCCGCGCTGGGCGGAGATCTCCGCCGAAGCGCGCGGCTTCGAGCACGCGCTGCTCGTCGGCATGGGCGGCTCGAGCCTGGCGCCCGAGGTGCAGCGGGCGTCGCTCGGCACCGAGCCCGGGCACCCGCGCCTGATCGTGCTCGATTCGATCCACCCGGACGCCGTCGCCGCCGCCGAGGCGGCGATCGACCCGGCGAAGACGCTGGTCGTCGTCGCCAGCAAGTCGGGCGGCACGCTCGAGCCGAGCCTTCTGATGGCTCGGCTGCTCGCGACCGTCGCGCGGGCAGTGGGAGAGGACGAGGCGCCGCGCCGCTTCGTCGCGATCACCGACCCGGGTTCGGCGCTCGAGCGACTCGCGACCGAGCGCGGTTTCCTGCGCATCGTCCACGGCGAGCCGTCGATCGGCGGGCGCTTCTCGGCGCTGTCGCCGTTCGGTCTCGTGGCGGCGGCGGTCCAGGGCGTTCCGGTGGGGCGCTGGATCGCGCGCGCGGAAGCCAAGGCGGCGGCCTGCCGCGCCGACGATCCGGCGCACAACCCGGGCGTCTCGCTCGGCCTGCTGCTCGCGGCGGCGGCGGGTGCCGGCCGCGACAAGCTGACGCTGGTCGCCCACCCCTCGATCCGCGAGCTCGGCGCCTGGCTCGAGCAGCTGGTCGCCGAGTCGACCGGCAAAGGCGGCGTCGGCGTGCTGCCGTTCGACGGCGAGCCGCTCGGCCCGCCCGCGGTCTACGGCGACGACCGGCTGTTCGTCGCCTTGCGGCTGGGCGGCGAGCTGGGGCCGGGCGACGGTGCGCGGCTCGACGCGCTCGCCGATGCCGGCGAGCCGGTGGTCGAGCTCGACCTCGGCGATCCGCTCGACCTCGCCGCCGAGTTCTACCGCTGGGAGATCGCCACCGCGGTCGCCGGCGCCCGGCTCGGCGTCCACCCCTTCGACCAGCCGGACGTCGAGGCGGCGAAGATCGAGGCGCGGCGGCTCGCCGACGAGATCGAGCGGACCGGTGCGCTGCCGGCCGAGCGGGCGCTGGCGTCGGGCGACGGCCTCTCGCTGTTCGCGAGCGCCGGCGGCGGCGGGAGCGTCGATGCCCTGCTCGCGGCCCATCTCGACCGACTCTCTGCGGGCGACTACTTCGCGCTGCTCGCCTTCGTGCCGATGTCGGAGCCGACGCTCGCCGCGACGGCGCGGATCCGGCGCGCGGTGCGCGACCGGCGCCGCGTGGCGACCTCGGTCGGCTTCGGCCCGCGCTACCTGCACTCGACCGGGCAGGCGCACAAGGGAGGGCCCGCCAGCGGCGTCTACCTGGTCGTCACCGACACGCCGGCCGCGGACCTCGCGGTGCCCGGCCAGAAGCTCACCTTCGGTCAGGCGATCGCGGCGCAGGCGCGCGGCGACGCGGCGGTGCTGGCGGCGCGCGGGCGGCGGGTGCTGCGCGTCCATCTCGACGCTCCCGCGGCGTCGGGGCTCGAGCGGCTCGCGGCGAAGATCGAAGCGGTCGCCTGAATTCGCAGGATCGACGGAAAGGAGTCTCGCGTGACGAGCAGTCGGATGGGGAGGATCGCGCTCGCGGTGGCGGTGATCGCCGGCACTGCGGGCGCGGGCGGAGCGGCCGAACGCACGCTCGCCTTCACCGGTGCGCGGGTGATCCCGATCGCCGGCGAGGAGATCGAGCGTGGCGTGGTGATCGTCGAAGGCGGCCGGATCGCCGCGGTCGGAGCCGAAGGCGCGGTCGCCGTGCCGCCCGGTGCCGAGGTCGTCGACCTCGCGGGCAAGGTCCTGCTGCCGGGGATGGTCGACACCCACTCCCACCTCGGGCGCGGATCGGGCGGCGACGCTTCGAAGCCGCTCCATCCCGACGTGCGCATCCTCGACGCCCTCGACCCGCGCGCCGAGAACTTCTGGAAGGCGCGCGCCGGCGGCATCACCACGGTGAACGTCATGCCCGGCTCGGGATACCTGATGAGCGGACAGACCGTTTACCTGAAGCTCCGGGTCGCCGGCTCCGACGTCGACGACTACCTGCTGTGTACCGATCGGGAGCGGGCGATCTGCGGCGGCCTGAAGATGGCCAACGGCACCAACTCGCATCGGCCACCGCCGTTCCCCGGCACCCGCGGCAAGTCGGCGGCGCTGGTGCGCGAGCTCTACGTCAAGGCGGTCGAGTACCGCGACAAGCTGCGCAAGCCGCGCGAGCAGGACGCGGAGGCGCCGGCGCGCGACCTCGGACTCGAGACCCTGGTCGAAGTGCTCGACGGGCGGCGCATCGTCCACCACCACACCCATCGCGCCGACGACATCCTGACCGTGCTCCGCCTCGCCCGCGAGTTCGGTTTCCGCCCGGTGCTCCACCACGTCTCGGAGGCCTGGAAGGTCGCCGACGAGATCGCGGCGGCGGGCGCGCCCTGCTCGGTGATCGTGATCGATTCGCCCGGAGGCAAGCACGAGGCGGTGGGGCTCTCGCTCGAGACCGCCGCGATCCTCGAGAAGGCCGGGGTCGACGTCGCCTTCCACACCGACGATCCGATCACCGACTCGCGCTTCTTCCTGCGCTCGGCGGCGCTCGCGGTACGTTCCGGGATGTCGCGCGCCAAGGCGCTCGAGGCGCTGACGCTGGCCGGCGCGCGCATGCTCGGGCTGGCCGACCGCGTCGGCTCGATCGAGCCCGGCAAGGACGCCGACCTGGTGGTGCTCTCGGGCGATCCGCTCGCGGCGGCGACCCGGGTCGAGCAGACCTGGATCGAGGGGACGAAGGTCTACGACCTTGCGACCGACGGTCGCTACCGGACCGGTGGCGAGGACGTCTATCCGTCCGCCGACCACGGCGACGACCACGAGGAGGAGGGGCGATGATCGGGCCAGGGAAGAAGAGCATCCGCGGGATCGCGCTCCCGCTGCTCGTCGTGGCCGCGGCGAGTGCTTCGTTCGCGGCCGAGCCGCCCGCGCCGCTCGCCATCGTCGCCGAGACGATCTGGACGATGAACGGTCCGCCGATCGCGAACGGCGTCGTATTGCTCTCCGGCGGCAAGGTCGAGAAGGTCGGCCCGGCCTCGGAGGTGGCGATACCGGAGGGCTATCGGCGGATCGACGGCAAGGTCGCGACGCCGGGGCTGATCGACGCCCACACCGTGGTCGGCCTCGCCGGCATGTACAACGTCGACCACGACCAGGACCAGCTCGACACCAGCGGACCGATCCAGCCCGAGCTGCGCGCGATCGACGCCTACAATGCGCGCGAGGAGCTGGTCGCCTGGCTGCGCTCGTTCGGAGTCACCACGATCCACACCGGCCACGGGCCCGGAGCGCTGGTCTCCGGCCAGACGATGGTGGTGAAGACCGCGGGCGCGACCGCCGAAGCCGCGGTGTTGCGGCCCGAGGCGATGGTGGCGATGACTCTCGGCCCCGAAGTCGAGGAGAATTTCGAGTCGCCGGGCACTCGCGCCAAAGGGGTCGCGCTGTTGCGCGCCGAGCTGGTCAAGGCCGGCGAGTTCGCCGAGAAGAGGGCGGCGAAGGACCCGGCGAAACGGCCGGCGCGCGACCTCCGGCTCGAGGTGCTCGCGCGCGTGCTGGACGGCGAGCTGCCGGCGCTGGTCACCGCGCAGTCGGCGGTCGACATTCTGGCGTCGCTGCGCCTGGCGAAGGAGTTCGGCTTCCGGCTCGTGCTCGACGGCGCCGCGGAGGCTTACCTGGTGCTCGACGAGATCCGCGGCGCGGGCGTACCGGTCGTGGTCCATCCGCCGATGGCGCGCTTGGGCGGCGGCCTGCGCAATGCCGCGCTCGACACCGCAGGGAAGCTCGCCGACGCGGGGATTCCGATCGCGCTCCAGAGCGGCTACGAGAGCTACGTGCCGAAGACGCGCGTCGTGCTGTTCGAGGCGACCGTGGCGGCGGCGAACGGCCTCGGCACCGAGCGGGCGCTCGCCGCGATCACCCGCGACGCCGCGAAGCTGCTGGGCGTCGCCGACCGCGTCGGCACCCTCGAGCCGGGCAAGGACGCCGACGTCGTGGTCTTCGACGGCGACCCGTTCGAGTACACCTCGCACGTCTGCACCGTCATCGTCGACGGCCGACCGGTGAGCGAGGTCTGCCGCTAGGCAGGGAGCAGCATCGAACGGCAAGGAGGGGACATGTTCCGCGCAGCGGTACGTGTCCCCGGTGCGTCGCCGCGTTTCTAGAGCTGCCCCGATTCGAGCGCGGCGAGACCGGCGAGGTAGTCGGCGTCCTCGTAACGCGTCGGCAGGAAGGCGCGATGCCAGTCGGGGAGCGCATCGCCGGCGACGTGCGCGGCCAGCAGCTCGCCGGCGGCGGGGGAAGCCATGACGCCGAAGCCGGAGAGGGCGCCGATCAGCCAGGCGCCTTCGATCGCGGGCGAGAGCGGGCCGATCAGCGGTCGGTTCTCGACCGTCTTCGTGTAGTAGCCGCCGTCGACGAACGGCCGGCGACCGCCCTCGACGTAGCGCGCGAAGGCCGGGAGCGCCCGCGCCACGCCGCCGACGACGACCGGCACGTGGAGCGGGTCGATCGGGATCGGGAAGCGCGGCTCGACCCGCGGCACGTCGTGGTTCCAGAGCAGGACGGCGCTGCGACCCTCGAGCCCTCCCTCCGGTCGAAAGTGGACGCCCGCCGGCAGCTCGCCGACGAGCCGCGCGGTCGCCGGGTCGGCCGCGAGCTCGTGCCGCTCCTGCGCGCTCCAGTCGAGCGCGATTGGGTCCTCCCAGCAGACTAGCGGCGCTTCCCGGGGCACGGCGCCGTGCTCGTCGTCGAAGACGACCTTGAGGTGGAGCTCGTGGAAGACCGGCAGCTCGACGCCGACCCGGCGCGCGACGTCGCCGGCGAACGGTCCGGCGGCGTCGACGAAGCATGGCGTCGCGATCCGCGCGGTCGAGCCGTCCGGACGCTCGACGCGGACGCCGGCGACGCGGCGGCCGTCGAGGTCGACGGCGACGACGCGCCCCTCGACCAGCACCGCGCCGAACTCGCGCGCCCCTTCGAGCCAGTGCATGCCGAGCTGTTGCGCGGCGAGCCAGCCGCAGCGGCGGGTGTGGAGCGCGGCGACGGTGTCGGTCGCGAGCCAGGGGAACCGGCGACGGATCTCCGCCGGGTCCAGGAAGAGGTCGGCGCCGTCCGCGGTCGGTTGGGGACGATCCCAGGCCGGAGCGGTCCATTCGGGATCGGCGGCTCGACCGCGGTGGACTCGCAGCGGAGAGCCGCCGAGGTTGGTGATCGCCCGCGCCCGCCGCTCGAGCGCCTCGGCCCCCCCGGGGCGCGCGGTCGCGAAGAGGTAGCCGTTGCGGTTGAGCGCGATCGCATTGGAGGTCTCGGCCGCGATCCGGTCGAGCCACTCGATCGATCGGCGCATCAGCGCGATCATCGGCGGGTCGGGCCACCAGTCGCGGTAGCACTCGGTCGACTTGTCGCTGGTCAGCGACAAGGGTGGCCGCTCGTCGACGATCACCAGTTTGCCGAAGCCGGGACGCCGGGCGAGCTGCCAGGCGGCCGAAAGGCCGGCGACGCCGGCGCCGCAGACGACCGCGGCCGCCCGATCCGGGAGGGCGGGGCTCGGGGGAGGCATCGAGCGGAGATCCTACGCCGCTGTTCCGGCGGCGCCGCCGGCCTGTCTACGAGGACGTGAGAGCCCGACCCCTGCCCGTCTCCCCTCCCGACCCCTCGGCGACGGCGATTCCGGCCGTGACGGCGGCATCGGCTAGTCTCGGCGCACGATCCGTCGCGCCGTTGCTGCCGTTCGCGCCGCGCGCGGCGGAGCACCGGACTCCGACCCGGGAGGGAGCGATCCGAACCGCCGACTTCGAGCCGTGGGAAGACGGAGCGCTGATCCGTCACGCCCGCGAGGTCCCGGGCGAGGCGTCCCAGGCCCTCGACGTGCTCTTCCGCCGCCACCACCGGCGGGTCGCCGCCTGGTGCCTGCGCTGGTGCCGCGGACGCGAGCACGACGCCGCGGATCTGGCGCAGGAGGTCTTCCTGCGCGCCCAGGAAAAGCTCGCGGGGTTCCGCTTCGAGAGCTCGTTCACCACCTGGATCTACCTGGTCACCCGCACGGTCGCGCTCAACCGCGCCGACTCCGCGCGCCGGCGGCCGGCCGAATCGCTCGAAGACCACGCGATCGACCCGGTCGACCCGGCGCTGCCGGCCGACGAAGTGGCCGCGCGCGACCAGCAGGTGGCGCGGCTGCGCGCGGCGATCGCCGCGGCGCTCGAGCCGACCGAGGCCACCGTGCTGCGGCTCCACTACCACGACGGCCTGACGCTGCCCGAGATCGACCGGCGGCTCGGACTGACCAACAAATCCGGCGCCAAGGCCTTCCTGGTCTCGGCCAAGCGCAAGCTGCAACGACACTTCGCGACCCACGCGACGGCGGGTGCACCGCTCGCCGAGGAGGAAGCATGACCCCCACCGTGCCGCCCCACGAGAACTCCGAGCTGCTGGCCCGGGCGCTGGCGCGCGGGCCGGAGTGCCCGCCGCTCGAGCGGCTGGTCGAGCTGGTGCACGGCGAGGTCGCCGCCGAGGAGCGCGCCGCGCTCGAGGCCCACGCCGGCTCCTGTCCGGCCTGCGCCGCCGAGCTCGAGCTGGCGCGCGCGTTCGATCCGGCCGCGGCTGACGCACGGGAGGCCGCCGAGATCGAGCGGGTCGCCGCGTCGCTCGCCGGCGGCGGAGCCGGTGCGCGCGTCCTCGCGTTCCCCGGCCGCCGCGAGCGCCGTGCGGGGACCGCCGCCTCGCCGACCTGGACTCGATGGGCCGCCGCCGCTCTGGTGCTGCTCGGCATCGGCTTCGCCTTCCAGGCGACCCGCCAGGCGCTGCCGCCCGACGTGGTCGGCCCGCTCGACGGCGACGTCGTGCGCGGCGCCGAGCTCGAGGCCGTCGCGCCGCTCGGCGAGGTCGCCACGGCCCCGGTCGAGCTCGAGTTCGGATCCGTCGCCGCCGCGGCGCGCTACCGCGTCGAGCTGCTCGACGTCGCCGGCAAGACGCTGTGGAGCGCCGAGGTCGCCTCGCCGCCGGCGCGCCTCGACGAGGCGGCGCGGGCGCTGCTCCGGCCGCGCGCGAGCTACGGCTGGAGGGCCGTGGCGCTTTCGGCCGACGGCTCCGAGCTGGCACGCACCGCCACGATCGAGTTCAGCCTCCCCTGAGGCGGCGAGAACGGCCGCCGCGGGCGCGCACCGCGAGCACCGCACCGGCGGCGAGCAGCAGCGCGGCGGCGAGCGCGGTCCAACGCCACGAGGAGCCGGCCACCGGCGGCGGATCGCCGACCAGGACGAAGGCGTAGGCGTCGAACCGCCCGCGCCAGCGCGGGTCCCGCGCCAGCCGGAGCTTGGCCGCGCGCAGCGCCTCGGCCGGGCGCTCGCCGCGCGCCAGCCGCCAGAAGAAGGCATCCATCATCGCCTCCGCGGCGCGATCCTCGACCTCCCACAGCGTCGCCACCGCGCCGCGCGCTCCGGCGGCGAGCAGGGCGCCCGAGCACGAGGCCAGCGAGCGTCCGTCCGGGCGGGCGCCCAGGGCGGTACGGCAACCGGAGAGGATCGCCAGGTCGGTCTCGAGGGTGAGCGCGGCCAGCTCCGCCGGCTCGAGCAGCCCGTCGTCGGCGGGGCCGCCGGCGCCCGGCGCCAGGAAGATCGCCACGCCGCGTTCGAGCCGCTCGTCGATCACGGTGTGGGCGCCGATCAGCAGCACCCGCGCCCCTTCCCGCGCGCGCTCGATGAAGCGGGCTTCCGTGGCGTCGACGCCGGCGTCGATGACCGAATCGCCGTCGAGCCGCCGCGCCGCGTTCTCCGCTTCGCGCCGGGTCCCCGGCAGGCGCGGCAGGTCGAAGCGCTCGGCCAGCAGCGCGGCGGTGCCGCTGCGCGCCGCTCCGGGCTCCGGATCGGCGATCGCCGACAGCGGTCGGGTCGCGCGGCTGGGCGTCGCCGGCAGGCGCGCGAGCACCGACAGGCTCGGCGCGTAGATCACCGGCCGGCGCTCGACCAGGGTCGTGCCGGAGGCGACGGGGAGCAGCTCGAACGGCAGCCAGAAGAGCGCCCCGTCGGGGACGACGATCAGGCGATCGCGGCCCTCCAGCCCGTCGAGCAGGGCAGCGCCGAGCCTCGTCCGTCGCGCCGCTTCGGGCGCGCGGCCGCGCGCGAGCGCGGCGTGCACGGCGCGCGCGTCGGCGAACAGCTCGCGCGCCGCGCCGACGTCGGCGACCGCGACGCCTTCGCCGCCGAGCCGGAAGCGCCATAGCCGCCGCTCGCCCGCGAAGTAGGCGACGATCTCGCCGTCGCTCTCGCGGCCGAAACGTTCGAGCTCCGTGCGCCCGAGCGGGCGTCCGCCGCCGGCGCCGGCCAGGCGCTCGAGCAGCTCGAGGGCGCGCGAGCGTTCGGCGATCGCCAACGCCTCGCCGGCGCGTCCGGCGCCGGCGAGCAGGTCGACCGCGGCGGCATAGAGCGCACGCTGGTCGGCGACCAGCCCTTCGGCGAGACCGGCGTCGCCGATGCCCCGGCCGACGGCTTCGACCTCGGCGAGCGCCGCTTCGAAGTGCGCGAGCGCCTCGTCGGCGCGGTCCCGCGCGGCGGCGACGCGGCCGAGCCCGCCCCGCGCGCGCCAGCGGGTCTCGGCGCCGCCGGTCTCGGTGGCGTCGGCGAGGACGGTGCGGAACAGATCCTCGGCCGCCTCGAGCTCGCCGAGGGCGAACCGGGCGCGTCCGAGTCCGAGTCGGGCGCGACTCTGCTCGCCGCGGTCGCCGGCGGCGAGCGCCAGGTCGAGCGCGGCCGCGAACTCGGTGCGGGCCGCCGCGGGCTCGTCGAGATTGAGCAGGCGGATCATGCCGCGGTTGATCGCCAGCGTCGCCAGCGTCGAGCGGTCGCCGATCGGTTCGACCAGGCGCTGTGCGCGCTCGAGCTCGTCGAGCGCGCGCCACGGATCACCCAGGTTGCGGTAGAGCACCGCGACGTTGAGCGCGAGCGTGGCGGCGCGCAGCGGATCGCCGGCGCCCAGGCCGGTCCCCGCTTCGAGCTCGACCAGGGCCTCGCGATAGGCGCCGAGCCGTTCGTAGGCGACGGCGCGGTTGACCCGCCCCACGCGCAGCTCCTCGGCTGCCCACGGCTCGTCGGCGGCGGCGAGGGCGAGCTTCTCCGCCTCGTCGATGCGTGCGAGAGCCTCGCCGGGGTCGGCGCCCGCGATCGCGAGCGAGGCGAGGTTGGCGAGCACCAGCGCCTCGTCCTCGCGCGCACCGGCGGAGCGATAGATCTCGAGCGCCTCCCGATAGGCCGCCAGGGCGGCTTCCGGCTCGGCCGCCGCCTCGAGCACGAGCGCCAGGTTGTTCAGGATGTCGGCGAGCGGGACCCCGCCGTCGGGCCGGCGCAGGGCTTCCGCGGCCCGGCACTGCTCGAGAGCCTCCGGAAAGCGCCCGAGGTCGGCGAGCGCGACGCACAGGTTCTTGCGCGTCTCCACTTCGAGCTCCTGCGGGAGCTGGGTGGAGAGCAGGTCACGGTAGGCGACGGCCGCCTCTTCGACCCGCCCCTCGATGTGCCCGGCGACGGCCGCCTCGAGGCGCTCGCGCGGCCCGAGGTCGGAGCTCCCGGCCGCGGCGGTCGCGGTGAGGAGTGCGGGCACGAGGGCTCGAAGTGCGCTCGGCGCCATGACGTGCGATCCTACCGGCTGGCGCCGCGCCGCCCGGGACACGGCGCCGCCGGCCCCGGGGGACACGATCCGGGACCGGCGGCGGGCGGGTGGGCTGGGGCGGGGGAGAAGCGCGGGGTCGAATCGTGGTGAGGTGTCCCGACCCCTGGGACAGCCCGCGCCGGGAATCGGAACGCCGCCGGAGCTGTTCCAATTCTCGTGGGCCCCTGTCGAAACAGTTCGGAGGTGCCGGAGATGCCAGCCAGAGCTCGGACCGGACGGCCGTGGATCGCGAGCGTCGCGCTCGCCGGGGGGTTGCTGTGCCCGGCCGCGCTCCTCGCCCAGAACCCGGAGCCGATCGAGCCGCTGGTCATCCGCGTCTCGGACGCCTGGGCTGCCCCGGGCGGCCAGGCGGCGATCGTGCTGCGCACCTACGCGTCGCGCCCGGTGCGGCGCGGCAAGATCGTGGTCCGGCGCAGCGCAGGACTGGCTCTCGGCGGGGTCGTTCCCGCGCCGATCGAGTCGTGGGACAGCGCGGTGCTGTTCAACGCCGCGGGAGAGACCTTGCCGGTCGACCTCGTCCCGACCCAGGACGGGCTGGGCATCGAGCTCGACTTCCTGGACAACCTGACCTTCGACTTCAACCGGACCGACGGCGTGGTGGCGGTGCTCTACGCGACGGTCGCGGCGGGCGCGACTCCCGGCGATTATCCACTGCTCGGCGACGACGCGGCCTCCGAGTTGCGTGACCCGGAGGACGACTCCGTCCTGTTCGAGCTGCGCCCCGGCGAGCTGCGGATCCGCTCGGTCTCGACGCCGGTCGAGCTCGGCAGCGGCGACGTCGAAGTCCACCCCGGCTCCGGAGCGGAGATCGAGATCGGCACCGGCGAACGGTTCGCCATCGGCTCGGGGACGCTGGTGCTGAACTACGATCCCGGGATCCTGCTCCAGGGTGCGCAGCCGACCGTGACCAGCGACCTCCGCCACGGTCTCTCGAACCTGACGATCGACACCTCGATCCCGGGCACGATCGAGATCGGGATCGAGTCGCCGGACGGATCCCTGAACTCCGAAGTTCCGGGCGACCTCTTCGTCGTCCACCTGCCCACCGATCCCGGAATCCCGCTCGGGACGGACTCGCCTCTCGCCTTCGGGATCGGTACCGAGCTGTTCGACCCGAGCCAGGCGCCGATCGACGTCTTCTTCGAAGGCGGTTTCCTCCAGTTCCGTTCGGACCCGGGCGTCTTCAAAGACAACTTCGGGATCGGCGACCTCGGCTGGTGGCGGCTCGGGCCGTGAAGCCCGACTCCGGGGACGGGCGAGCGCCGCGTCCCCGGAGCCGACCGCGACCGCTCAGAACTGCGACCAGAGGTACTGGTTGGTGACCTCGTGGTGGAACTGGATCTCGCCGCGCTTGACGCGCGTACCGAGCGACTTGGGGCAGCGCTCGGCCTGGGCGAGCTTGAGCTCGGCGAACTTCTCGTGGACGTCGGCGCCGAGCATCTCCTGCGCGAGCTTCGAGCCCTTGAACAGACGGATCGCGTCGTAGATGTTGTCGGGCAGGAACCGCGTGCGCGGCCGCTTGTCGTTGTCCTCCTCGGCGAGCGGGCCCTCGATGCCGGCGCGCAGCAGCGCGAAGATCGCCAGGTACGGATTGGCGTCCGGGGCGATCGAGCGCACCTCGATGCGCGCCGACTTCTCGTTGCCGATCGGGATCCGCACCATCGAGCCGCGATCCGACGGTGACACCTTGATCTGGTTGGGTGCCTCGAAGTGGGGATCGAGCCGGCGGTAGGAGTTGACGCTCGAATTGAGGATCAGGCAGAGGTCGTTGGCGCTGGTCAGGATCCGGTTGACGAACGACCAGGCCGACGCCGACAGACCGTCCTGCCCCTTGCGATCGTAGAAGAGGTTCTTGCCCTTCTTCGACAGCGACATGTTGGTGTGCATGCCGTTGCCGTTGACCCCCGCGACCGGCTTGGGCAGGAACGAGGCGGTCATGTCCATCTGCGCCGCGACCTGGCGCGCCACCAGCTTGTAGAGCTGGACCTGGTCGGCGGCGACGGTCGCCTCGGTGTAGCTGTAGTTCATCTCGAACTGAGACGGCGCCACCTCGGGGTGGTCCTTCTCGTTGGCGAAGCCGAGCGCGCGCTGGACCTCGGCGGCGCGGTCGATGAACTGGCGCAGCATGTCGCCGGGCAGTGAGTGGTAGTAGCCGCCGGTCGAGATGAACTCGAAGGCGCCGGTCTCGCGATAGCGGCGCTCGGCGTCGCGGCCCTTGAACAGGAAGCCCTCGATCTCGTTCGAGACGTGAGCGACCGTCTCCTTGGCGGCGAGCCCGGCGCAGAACGCCTTGAGCTGGGCGCGCAGGTCGCCGGCGTAGGGCTCGTCGCTCTGGTCGTGAACTTCGCCGAAGACGAGCACCTTGCCCGGGCCGAAGACGTCCGACGGCAGCCAGTAGAAGGCCGGCCAGTCGATTGCCAGGCGCAGGTCCGACTCGGCCTGGCGCGAAAAGCCGCGGATCGAGGAGCCGTCGAAGGTCAGGTTGTCGGCCGACTTGAGCAGGAACTTCTTGTCGTAGTCGAGCATGTGCAGCCGGCCTTCGAGGTCGGTGAAGCAGACCGTGACGGCCTTGATCCGCTTCTCGTCGGCGAGGTACTTGGTGCGGGCCTCGCGGATCTTGTCGAGGCTCCTGGCGGCGATGCGCTCGGCCTTGGCCTCGAGGTTCATCTCCTCGAGGCGGTCGTAAGGGATCTCGAGGAAGTCGCGCAGCGGCTGCATGAGGGGGCTCCTGTCGGTAGTTTCGAGCCCGAAGGGCCCGAGTTCCCCCTCAAACTACGACATTTAGATTAAAAGTCAACGGATTTACTCTAAAAATATAAAATCCAGCTAGAAATCCCATTGTTCCAATCGGATCCGTTGGCCCGGGGGCCGGCCGGCGCGTCCGCGCCGACCGGCTGCCCGGCCGGCTCGGAGTCAGGAGGCGAGCGGCGGGATGCGCAGGACCTGGCCGGGGTAGATCTTGTCCGGGTCCTTGAGCATCGGCTTGTTGGCCTCGAAGATCGCCGGGTACTTGCCGGCGTCGCCGTAGTACTTCTTGGCGATCTTCGAGAGCGTGTCCCCGGAGACGACGGTGTGCATCTGCGCCTCCGGCGCCTTCTTCTTGGCCTCGAGCCGGTCGTCGACCCGGGCGATGCCGATGACGTTGCCGACCGCGAGGACGACCTTCTCGCGCTCGGCCTGGTTATCGACCAGTCCGGTGACGGTCGCGGTCTCGCCGTCGACCTCGATGCGCAGCTGCTCGACCTCGAGGCCGAGCTTCGCCACCAGGTTCTGCAGCGCCTTGTTGCGCTTCATCTTCTCGAGCGTCGCCGGATCGACGTTGTGCGTGCGCGGTGCCGGTTCCGGATCGTCCTTGCCGAAGATCTTCTCGCCGGCGTTCTTCACGAAGTCGAACAGTCCCATGGTCGGTCCTCCCAGGTGTCGTTCGTGGGGCGGGGTGCCGCGCTCCGGCACTCCGGGAGCAGACTACCCGAGCCGCCGGCCGCCGGGGTGACGATTCGCCGAAGGGCCGGCGGAAGGCGCGCCGACCGCGGCCACGCCGGCGAGGATCGAGGCGACCGACAGCAGGCCGAGGGCGGCCGCCCAGGTGCCGGAGCCGGTCAGAATCGTGATCACCGCGCCGAGCAGGCCGGCCGCCTCGCGCAGGGCGAGCGAGACCATGCGGCGCGGTGCAGAGTCGCCCGGAATCGTCCAGCCGGCGGCGAGCGTCACGATCGCGATGCCGCAGAGGGTCCAGGCCAGGGTGCCGGGAGGATCCGGTGGCGATTCGCGCGCGAAGCCGAGGCCGATCGCCACCGCCGAGAACAGGGCGACGCCGCCGGCCATCGCGAGGCCGATGATCCGGAGGGTCCGAGGGTCGGCGGCCGCTGCGGGACTGGGGACCTGGCGAGGTCGCATCGAGGGCTCTCCTTGCGGGCCATCCGTCCGGTCGGCATCCTAGCCCTGCGCGATGACAGACTGATCGCATGAGCGAACGCCGACGCCCGGGGCTGCCGGCCGAGGACGATCTCGCCGCGACGATCGTCTTCCTGCGCCAGTGGTTGCGCAACCCGAAGGCGATCGCGGCGATCGCCCCATCCGGGCGCGAGCTCGCGCGCCGGATCGCTCGCGCCGTCGGCAAGGGCGCCCGGTCGGTGGTCGAGATCGGCGCCGGCACCGGCGTCGTCACCCAGGCCCTGCTCGCCTGCGGCGTGCCCGCCGAGGGTCTGCTCATCGTCGAGCGCAATCCCGAGCTCCACGCGCTGCTGTCGCGGCGATTCCCGGGCGTCGAGGTGGTGCGCGGCGACGCCTTCGAGCTCGAGTCGGTCGTGGCCAGGTCGGATCGGGCGCGGTCCGGCCGCGTCGATGCGGTGGTCAGCGGACTCGGGCTCGCGACGGTCGAACGCTCCCGCCAGAGGGCTCTGCTGGAGCAGGTTTTCCGGATCCTCGGACCGCGCGGACGATTCGTCCAGTTCACCTACTACCCGGTGCTGCCGATCTCCCGCGATCTGCTGAGCGAGCTCGGCCTCTGCTCCCGGCGAGCCGCGTTCAGCCTCCTCAATCTCCCCCCGGCCTCGGTCTACGTCCTCACGCGGCGCCGCCCGAAGCGACCCTGACGCGCGAGCGCCCCACCCCCCGGGGCAGTTTCCCGTACGGCTGGCAAGGCCTTACACTTGGCGCAGTTTCCGAGGAGGAGCGACGCCATCGAGCCACCAGCCCGCGACATCGGGAAGGATTCGGGGCCCGAGGTGTCGCCTGCGGTCAGCGACCAGGAACACCGCCTGCCGGAAAGGAGTGCGAGGATGAGTGATCGAGCCCGATGGATTCCGAGGCTGCCGCTGCTCGCGGCCGCGCTGGCGCTGCCCGCCCTGGCGGCCGCGCCCGTCGCCGGCCAGGAGTCGGCGCCGGCGGGGGTGGTCGTCTGCGCCGAGTGTCACGACGAAGTCGCGGGGGCCTTCGCCGAATCGACTCACGGCCGGGCGTTCCGCTTCGGATCCGCTCACGGCGCCGCCTCGTGCGAAACCTGCCACGGCGACGGCGACCGACACGTCGAGTCGAACGATCCCGCCGACATCGTCCACCCGAGCCGGATGTCCGCGGCCGATTCGACCCAGCAGTGTCTGCAATGCCACCGTGACAACGAGGCGCAGGCGCACTGGCTGGGCAGCGCCCACCAGCGGCGCGGCGTCGGTTGCCTCGACTGCCACTCGATCCACGAGGAGCCCGGCGCGGACTCGATGACGAACACCGAGGCTCGAACCGAGGCCTGCTACCGGTGCCACCAGGACGTCCGGGCCGACATGCGCAAGGTCTCGCACCACCCGGTGCGCGAGGGCAAGATGACCTGCCTGTCGTGCCACGATCCGCACGGCACGCCGAGCCGGGGCAACATCGCCGCGGCGACGGTCAACGAGCTCTGCTACCAGTGCCACACCGAGAAGCGCGGCCCGTTCCTGTGGGAGCACGCGCCGGTGCGCGAGAACTGCCTGAACTGCCACAACCCGCACGGCACCAACCACCTGAAGCTGCAGACCACGTCGGTTCCCTACATCTGCCAGCAGTGCCACCTCAACACGCGGCACCCGGGAACCCTCTACGACGCCCGGGTGCTGCCGACGCTCGAGAACCCGGCGACCGGCAGCAACCGGCTCTTCAATCGCGCCTGCCTGGACTGCCACGCGTCGATCCACGGCAGCAACCACCCCTCCAGCCCGTATCTCGGCCACTGAAGCGAGGAGGACGCCATGACCCGTCATCACGTCACGCGATCGATCCTCACGGCCGTCGCGGCCCTCGCGTTGCTCGCGCCCTCGAGCCTCGCGGCCGAGGAGGACTCCGGATTCGACCTGCGGATGGAGTCGCTGGTCCTCGAAGGGATGTACCTCGACCAGGACACCGGCTCGTCCCGCCTCCAGGAATACCGTGATCTTTCCGACGGCTTCCGCCTGACCGAGCTGGCGCTCGCGGGCTACTCCTCCGATCTTCGCCGCGAGCTGCGGCTGGAGATCGCCAACGGCGGCAAGGACGACGGCTTCTACGGCCTGACCTACGACGTCGCCGGCAGCTGGGGGCTGAAGCTCTCCTACGACGGTATCCCGCACCGGTTCGGCAACGGCGGCAAGCTGCTGTGGACCGAGACGGCGCCGGGAGTCTTCGAGCTGGCGGACCCGCTCCAGGGGACGCTCGAGGACTTCGCCGTGACCAACCGGCCGACCCTGAACTTCGGGGTCCTGAACGGGGCGCTCCAGCCATTCCTCGCGACCGCGCAGTCGGTCGACCTCGGTCTCCAGCGCCGGCGCACGCGCGCGACGCTGGACCTGGGCCGCTCGGCAGCGGCGCAGTGGACCGTCGACTATCAGCGCGAGAGCCGAACCGGCAATCGCGCCTACGGAGCGTCGTTCGGGTTCAACAACGTCACCGAGCTGCCCGAGCCGATCGACTACGACACCACGCAGGCGACGGTCTCCGGGGCCTGGAAGTGGTCGACCGGTCTGGTCTCCGCGGGTTACCGCTATTCGACCTTCGAGAACGAGGTCTCGACCCTCTACTGGGACAACCCCTGGCGCCTGACCGACGCGAGCGACGGCAGCGCCTATTCGGCGCCCGGCGGCGGCTCGGTCGCCGGCTCGTCGCGCGGTTTCGCGGACCTGGCGGCCGACAACGACTCCGGCGGCTTCTTCGCTTCGGGCCGGTTCGACGTCGGTGCAAGTGGCTGGATCAACTTCGGCGTCGACTGGATCCAGTACGAACAGGACGAGGACCTGCTCCCGTTCACGCTCAACACGGCGATCGGACCCGAGACCGGCGCGCCGTTCCTGGCGGCCGACCCCGCCAACCAGCCCTACGCCACCGCCGGCCGCGAGTCGGAGATGCTCAAGCTGGTGGCGAGCTACGGCGGCCGCTTCGGTGACGGCTGGCAGGTCGGCGCCCGTTTCGACTACCAGGACTATTCGGACGACTCGGACCGCCTCGAGTTCGAGGGCTACGTCCGTTACCACGCGGTGTGGGAGGAGATCGCGCGGCTGACGGTACCCTTCTCCTGGACCCGCCAGATCCTGTCGGCGAACGTCGACAAGGACTTCGGCGCCGCCGGCACTTTCGGCCTCGAGCTCAAGCGCACCGAGTGGGACCGCGAGTTCCGCGAGACCGAGGGGACGACCGAGGACACCCTGGCGCTGACCTGGGACGCACGCTTCGACCGGACGATGGTCCGCGCCAAGATCGAGACGGGCGACCGCTCGATCGACGGCCGTTACGAGCCCGAGGCGGCCGAGGCGAGCTTCGTCGAGCACGGCCCGCTGACCACGCAGGAGGGCCTGCGACGGTTCGACCAGGCCGAGCGCACGTTGGATCGCTGGAACGTCTCGGTCGACTTCCCGCTCGGAACCGCGCTCTCGCTCACGTTGCGCGGCAACGGCGCCGAGTCCGACTACGACGAGAGCGAGTTCGGTCTGACCGGCGACGAGCTCGTACGGTTCGGATTCGACCTGTCGTGGGAAGCCGGCGAGGCCGGTTCGCTCCACTTCTGGGGCGAGCGCAGCGACCGTTCCGTCGCCCAGGAAGGGCGGCAGTCGGGCGCGACGCCTTCGACCAACCCGCTCGACGACTGGTCGATCGACTTCGACGAGACCAACGACACCTGGGGCGTCGGCTGGAACCGCGACGCCGAGGGCTGGACCGCCCAGGTCAACGGCTGGTGGAGCAACTCGGACGGCGAGGCGGAGGTCTTCAGCCCGCCGGGTGGCACGCCGGACGTCGGCCGCGGCTTCGACAACTACGAGGACTACGAGGTTCTCTCCTTCGAGGGGATCGTCGATTTCGAGCTGACCGAGCACCTCTCGGTCGGCGGCCGGTTGCTCTACGAGGACTTCACGATCGACAGCTTCATCCGGCAGAACCTCGCCAACTACCTGCCGGGGGCGCTGCTGATCGTGGCGAACGACGGCGACTACCAGGCCTGGAGCGCGGGCCTGCGGATGAGCGCGCGCTTCTGACACCGGGCGGCGAGCCCGATCCGCTCAATCGCGTCCGGGACCCCGGGTCGACGAGACCCGGGGTCCCTCGTTTTTCCGGTCACCGCCCGTCCCGAGCCGCGGCGCGAGGAGGGCGGTCGAGCAGGGCCGCGAGGCGGAAGTCTCCGCGTACGAAGGTGACCGGAGCGGCGGTGATCGGCTCCTGGACGAACGCAGCCGCGGCCGACAGGATCGCGAGAGCCATCGGGAACCGAACGAGTCGATTCAGGCGCCCGTCCGGAGTGTGAGTCGCTCCGAACCGGCGAGGTCCCCGTCGCCGGGCGACGCTAGGGCAGGGCAGCCTCGGGGGCTGTGGCGAACGAGTCCCACCACTGGCGCACCCCGACCAGCCGAAGGTCGCGCTCGTCGCCGTCGATCTCGAGCCCGACGGTGAGGCGGCGCCAGGTGATCAGCAGGCGGGCCTGGCGGTCGGCGCCCGCGAGGTCGGCTTCGGCGAGCACCTCGCCGTGGGCGAGCGGGACGCGGCCGCCGGTGAGCGCGAAGCGGTCGCCCCGCCAGTCGAATTCGCCGGAGGCGGAGAGCCCCTCGATGGTCAGAAGGCGCTCGGCCCACTCGGGCAGGTCGCGGCGCAGCTCGTAGAACGCCACCAGGGGGCGAGTGTCCCGCAGCTTCGCGGCGAATCCGGCGGTGAGACGCAGCGGCCGGCCGAGCTCGAGGCGCCCCTCGTGGAGCTCGACCTCGCCCCACCAGCCGGCGACGTCGTCGCCATTGCGGGTCGTCGTGGCGAAGTCGCGCAATCGGATCTTCGAGCCGGCCAGCGAGAAGGACGCCGGGTTGCCCAGCTCCGGCTCGGAGAGGCGCAGCGCGGACTCGAGCTCTCCCGTGACGCGCTGGCCGGCCACGTCGAGCCCGAGCTCCGATGCCGTGATCCGGATCTCGCCACCCCCGGAGCGCGATTCGGTATCGAAGGCGAGGCGGCCACCGAGCTCGGCACGCCCCGAGTCGACCCGCGCGCGGGCGGCCGCGGGCAGGTAGGCGTCCAGGAAGCGCAGGTCCGGGGCCTGGGCCTTGCCGAGGTCGACGGCGAGGTCGATCGCCTCCGGCAGCGCGTCGATCCGGGGGTTCTCGGCGCGCGCGGCGAGCGCGAGATTCTCGCCCGAGAGCGTCGGCGGCTCGCCCGGCCGCCCGAGCCGCCATCGGCGCAGCACCAGCTCGGACTCGACCCGCGGACCGCCCCAACCGCCGTCGACCGCGGCGCTGAGCTCGGCGTCGCCGGTCGCCTCGAAGCCGAACAGCCGCACCCGCTGCTCGGGCTCGACGAGGCGCACTCGGGAGCCGGGACGCAAGGCCCCACGCGCGAGCTCGAGGCGCGCTTCGATCGCGGCCGGGCGACCGTCGAGATCGAGCCAGCTCCAGCCGTGGAACAGCCAGTCGACGATGGCGCGCGGATCGATCCCTCCGCGCAGATTCAAGCCGCCCTCGAAGCGGCGGAGGATGTCGACCAGCGGCGCCCTCGGATAACGCCAGCGGAGGACGCGAAAGTCGGCGCCGCCCGACAGGGCCTCGGCCACGAGCTCGTCGCCGCGTTGGATCCGCAGCGTCTCGAGCGTGACGGCGGTGTGGTCGATCTCGGCGAACTCCCGCCGGCGGACGGAGAAGCCGCCGCGAGCTCGCGCACGGCCGATGAAGCGCCAGTCGTCGATCCAGACCTCGTTGACCTCGTCGGCCACGACGTCGCGGAAGACGAAGCTCCAGGCGGGGCGGTCCGGAGGAGGCGGCGGCGACGGGCCGTGCGGCAGGCCGGGGACGACCGGCAGGGCGTCGGTGTCGGGGGGGCGTGCCGCCTCCGTTTCGAAGCGCACCGAGCGCACCGCGAGGCCCGAGGCGCGCAGCCGTTCGAAGCGCAGCTCGCGAGCCAGCAGCGCCGCGGGCGCCAGTGCCCCCGAGGCCGTGGCCGCGGTCACCTCCCAGCGCAGGCGCGGGGTGCGTCCGGCGACGCGGAGGTCGCGGACCTCGAACCAGCCGGGCCAGGGGGAGCGGATCGAGCTCCACGAGACGATCACCTTGTCGGGGCGGCGATTGACCAGCGCGGCCAGCCGCCCGGAGCTCTCGAAGCGATCGAACGCCGCGCGCCAGACCGGGACCGCGGTCGCGGCGGCGACGGCGACCACGATCGTCGCGGCGGCGAGAATCCGGCGGCGGTGGGGTCGGCGTCGCGTCACGGCGAGCGCCATTCTCGCCGAGAGTCGGGTCCGCCGGGGGTGGCCCGGAAAAGAAAACGGCCCGCCCCGGGGAGGGGCGGGCCGGACCTTCAACCGACGCGCGAGCGCCTCAGTTGGCGACCGTCGTGTCCCAGCGCGACGTGTCGCCGGTCTCGAAGCCGTCGATGAACGGCATGGTGTCGATCGTCAGCGTCACCGGCACCTCGACGAGCGAGGTGTCCGGATCGTTGCTGTCGAGGCAGAGCACGGCTTCGTACGTGCCCAGCGGCAGGCCGGCCGTGAAGAAGGTCACGAGTACCGGCGAGGTCGACATCGGATCGGTCGAGCCCGAGGTCTGCGTGACGCCGAGCCAGGGAACGTCCTCGGGATTCGAGCAGGCGCTCGGTGAGGGGTCGAGCAGGACCGCGAACTCGATGGCGGGCTGGGGATTCCAGGCGCTGCCCGGAGCCGTCGTCGAGAAGACCGTACCCGGCAATCCGTTGCCGACCGTGTCCGGATCGCCCACCTCCCAGAAGAAGTCGTCGGGCGAGCCGCCGACTCCCGTGTCGTTGAAGATCTGAATCCAGTAGGTACCGGCGGGGAGAGTCACCGGTGTCGCCAGAGTCAGGACGTGGAGGTACTCGTCGACGCCGAAGAGGACGACGCCGGTGGTCTGCCGCGTCGAGGCGACGTTGGTCTCGGAGTACACGATGGCGCCGGGCGCTCCGGCGGCGTCGTTGTGGATGATCACCGTGAACGGATCCGACGTCGTCGGCGTGTTGGAGGAGAAGTATCCGGTCCACATGGTGATCTGGCCGATCTCGGTGGTACCCGCCAGCGAGAAGTTCTCCGCCAGGACCTGCGCGCCGGACCCGCAAAGCCCGCAGCTCGCGTCCGTGAAGATGCCGTTGGACTGATTGGGCTGCTGGTTGAGGATGGTGCCTCCGCCGCCGAGCGCCGGTGCCTCGGTCAGCGACCAGTCGAGCGGCGCGTCGCCGTTGTTCTCGATGGTGAGGACCTGGTTCTCCGACTCACCCGGCGCGAGCGCCGAGGTCAGGCTCGTCGGATCCACCGCCACGTCCGGGAAGAGGGCGGTGACGGTGACCGAGTCCGACGCCGAGGCGTCCGGTCCGGCTCCGAGGTCGAGGGTGGACGGATAGGGGACGCTCGGACCGGCGTTGGGCCCGATCGTGATCCCCGAGCTGTTGCAGGCAGTGATGCCGGAGGGCTGCACGTCGACGCACCACTCGGAGATGCTGCCGCCGTCGGCGTTGAAGCCGTCCGCGACGTAGAGACTCCAGGTGCCGGAAGCGGAAACGCCGCCGAAGATCGAGGTCAGCGTGTCGGCTCCGGCCGGGGCGGGCTGACCCCAGGGACCGGCCGGCGCGGGCGCCGGGAACTCGGTGGCCAAGAGCCCGACGTTGGTCGGCCGATAGGAGCCGGGCGCGATCACCGTGGAATCCGGGAAGAGGGTCGCCGCGGCGTCGTCGACGTCGAGGTTGATGCCGACGATATCGGTGGAGCCGCCGACGTCGGACATCAGCACCAGGTTCTCACCGCCCGGACCGACCAGCAGGATGTCGATATCGTCCGGCCAGGTGTGGCTGACGCCGTTGAGCGCGACCGTCACCGAACCGACGGTGGGGGGCGGATCGACCGACGCCGACCAGGTCGCGTCGTTGGTCACGGTCGCCGTGATCGTCTGCTGCACCGTCAGGAACGCGCTGGCGCCGGCAGTCAGCGTGAACGGGAAGTCCTGGAGCAGCGTGCCGAGCTGATCGTCGACCAGCGTGTGGTACTCGAGGGTGATCGTGCCGGTGTTGGTCACCGTGTAGCAGTACTGGACGACCGTGCCGGCGGGAACCGAGAGGGTCTCGTCGGTGCCGCAGGACATCGGGTTGAGATCGGTACCGACCGTCTTCGCCAGCGAGATCTCGGGGGCCGCGACCGATCCTTCGATCACGAACGGGAATCCCTGGGGACCGACGTCCGTCGCCGCGACCCAGTTCGCCGTGTCGAACTGGAGACCGTCGCCAGTCGAGGTCTGGGTCAGGACCGTCACCGCCGGAATCCAGGGCCCGGAGGCCAGGGTGCCGCCGGTCTGCCAGTCGAGCCAGTAGGTGCCCGGATCGAGATGGGTGCCGACCGTGGCCGTGTTCGCCATGATCGGGCGGTTGGTCGCCGTCAGGTCCGTGTCGAGCGTGCGGTACGAGTTCGACCAGACCGATCCGGAGAGCACGTTGGTCGTCGTGTCGCCGAAGATGATGTTGCTGCCCGGCGCTCCGGGAACGCCGTCCCAGATGCGCAGGTTGACGTGGTTGATCGTCGAAGTCGTGGACGAACCGGTCTGGTACGCGAAGAAGGTGACCGCGTCGATGTCCCAGCCGAAGGGGTCGGTGACCGTGAAGTCGTCGGCTACCCGGAAGCCGGAGGAGAGGGCGTGACCGAATCCGAAGATGCCCATTCCCAGCCCGGTCTGCAGCGCGCTGACGTCGGCGCCACCGGAGCCGCCGCCCGGGTGGGTGACGATCGGTCCGTTGTCGTAGAGGACCGTGGTCCCTTCGATGACGTGGGGGAAGACCCGCACTGGCACCTTGGCGCCGCGATTCGACTGCGCGCGCGCGGTGCCGAACATCTCGACGCCCGCGGGGCGCGCGACGGCATCACTCGCAGGCGCCAGGTCCGCCGCCTGGCCCCCCGTGCGTGCGGCCAGAGCGCTGCCGGCGCCGAGCAGCGCCAGAGCCGCGGTCGCGATCGTTCGGCTCGTCCATCGCGTTCGATTGCCCATTTCGTCTCCTTTCATCCTTCGAAGGTCCCTGAAACCAGCCGTCTTTGAATCGTTCGGAGCGCTCCACGACGTCGCGGTGCGCGGAGTCCTGCGTTCCTGGCGGACGGCGCGCACCCGTGGCGACGCCGCCCAGGTTGGAAATGAACTGGAAACTGTGAAGTTCTTATCACCCGTCGCGGCGGTCCGCAAGACGGGGCCCGGCCTCCTGGCGGCTCCCCGACCCGCCCCGGCTGTCCTAGAATCAGCCGAATGGACGCCCGCTTCGCCCCCGCCCAGCGCCGGCCGGAACCGATCCTGGCGGACGTCGCCGCCGGCCGCCGGATCTCGGCCGCCGACGCCCACCGGCTGCTGATCGACGGCGACCTGCTCGAGCTGGGGCGCGCGGCGCACGAGATCCGCAACCGCCACAACGACCCGGCGGTCGCGACTTACAACGTCGATCGCAACATCAACTACACCAACGTCTGCGTCTACAAGTGCCGGTTCTGCGCCTTCTACCGGCCGCCCGGGCACGAGGAGGGCTACCTCGTCCCGTTCGAGGAGATCGGCCGCAAGGTCGAGGAGACGCTGGCGCTCCACGGCACTGGCGTCCTGCTCCAAGGGGGGGTCAACCCCGACCTGCCGCTCTCCTATTACGTCGACCTGGTCACCTTCCTGCGCGAGAGCTACCCGGCGATCCACCGCCACTGCTTCTCGCCGCCGGAGATCAAGTTCATCGCCAGGAAGGAGCGGATGAGCTTCTTCGACGTCATCGCGACCCTCAAGGAGGCGGGACTGATGTCGATCCCCGGCGGCGGCGCCGAGATCCTCTCGGACCGCATCCGCAAGGAGGTCCTGGCGTATCCGAAGGCCTCGCCCGAGGAGTGGATCGACGTCATGCGCCAGGCCCACGCCAACGGCCTGAAGACCACCGCGACCATGATGTTCGGCATGGGCGAGGACCTGGCCGCGCGGGTCGAGCACCTCGAGCGCCTGCGCGACCTGCAGGACGAGACCGGTGGCTTCACCGCCTTCATCGCCTGGACCTTCCAGCACGAGAACACCGACCTGCCCGACGTTCCCGAGACCTTCGCCCACGAGTATCTGAAGACGGTGGCGGTCGCCCGGCTCTTCTTCGACAACGTCCGTCATCTGCAGTCGAGCTGGGTCACCCAGGGCAAGAAGATCGGCCAGGTTGCGCTCGCCTTCGGCGCCGACGACATGGGCTCGATCATGATCGAGGAGAACGTCGTCTCGGCGGCCGGCGCGCACTTCAAGATGACCCAGGACGAGATGGAGCACCTGATCCGCGCGGCCGGCTACGAGCCGAAGCAGCGGACCAACCTCTACGAGCGCTACGTCACGCGCGACGACACCGCGGAGCTGGCGCGCCGTTACCGCCACGCTCTCACCGCGGAGCACCGCGAGCTCGCCGGCGCCGTCCTTCCCGTCGTCGCCTGACACCGATCCGGGGCGGCGGCCGCACCGCTCTCGGGTAGAGTCGGCCCGCTGCGCACGGAGAGGACCGATGCCGAACCGACTGCTGCTCGCCTGGCACGATGCCGACGAAGAGGTCGCCGCCGAGGTGCGCGAAGCGCTCGAGGCGTCCGGCCTCGTCGTCGAGCGCCTGAGCGGCGGATCGACGGTGCCGGACTCGCGGCTGGCGGTGCTGCTGGTGACCCGCAACTGGAGCCGGTTCGGCGACTCCCACGAGCTGGTCGAGGCGGCCAACCGCACCGGTCCCGAAACCCTGCTCGTCTGGTGGGACGAGGACGCGCCGTCGGACTTCGTCGGCGACCCGGTGCCCCAGGAGAGTTTCCTCTACGCCTGCTTCCTGCCCCGCCACGAGCGTGCGGCCGCGGTGGTCGAGCGGGTGCGCGCCGATCTCGCCGCCCTCGGGAGCGGCGCGGGAGCGTGAGCCTCGACGGCGCCGCCGCCGGACTTCCCGCCGACTCCGCGGTCCGGACGAGCGCGGCGGGAGGGTGGCGGACGAGCTCCTCCGCGCCGCGCGCTTCGCGGTGCCGGTCGACCAGGCTTCGGTGATGAGTTCCCCGGTCCGATCACCGCTCTTCGTCCTCGCCGCGATCGCGGCCGCCGCCTGGTGGGCGACGCTCTTGATCTCGCCGGTGCCGGCCTGGGCGATCGCGGCCAAAGCCCTCGCGGTGCTGCCGCTGGGAGCGCTCGCGCTGTCGAGACGCGGCGACGCGGGACCGCTGCTCGGCGTCGCGCTGCTGGTCCACTCCTGCGGCGACCTGCTGCTCGAGGTGGCGCCGTTCCTCGCGGCGGTGGCGGCGTTCGGGGTCGGGCACCTGCTCTACGCCACGATGTTCGCGCGTGCGCGCCGGCCGTGGGAGGAGGTCACGGGCGCCGCCAAGCTCGCGCTCGGCGCGCTCGCCCTCGCGCTCGGGCTGCTGCTGCCGATCGTCCTCGCCGCCGCGCCGGCCGAGCTTCGACTGCCGGTCGGGGTCTACGCCCTGGTGCTCGGCGCGATGGCGGCGTTCGCCCAGGTTTCCGATCGGGGACAGCCCTGGGTCGCCGCGGGTGCCCTCGCGTACGTCGCGTCGGACGCGTTGTTGGGGCTCCACCTGTTCGGCGGCGAGCTCCCGGGTGGCCGTGCGCTGGTCTGGCCGCTCTACTGGGGGGGACAGGCGGCGATCGCGCTCGGCTGGCTCGCCGGCCGCCGGCGCCCCTCCGACTGACGCCGAGCCCGGCTCACTCGATTTCGACCGGAGCGGCGGAGCCGAGGACCAGGGCGGGATCGATCCTCGCTCCGCGCCAGCGCACCGCGAAGTGGAGGTGCGGCCCGGTGACGCGGCCGGTGGCTCCGACCGCGCCGATCCGCTGACCGGCGCGGACTTCGTCGCCGGCCTGGACGGCGATCTCGGAGAGGTGGAACGACATCGAGATCAGGCCTGCGCCGTGGTCGACGAACACCGACCGGCCCGCGAAGAAGTGCTCTTCGGCGAGCACCACGCGCCCGTCCGCGACGGCGAACACCGGCGTGCCGGTGGTCGCGGAGTAGTCGGCTCCGGAATGCGGGCTGCGGGGTTGGCCGTTGAAGACGCGACGCGCGCCGAAGCGCGACGCGGCCGGCAGCTCCGCCAGCGGCGCCGCGAGCGGCAGAGCAAAGCGTCGCGGCGATTCCAGCGACCAGAGAGCGGCGACGCGCTCCTTCTCGCGCGCGATGCGCTCGAGCTCGGCGGGCGACGGCGAGACGTAGCGCTCCTCGACTTCGAGGTGTTGGGTCGGCCACGGATAGGGCGCGATCTTGACCCGCCGGGAGGCGACGCCACCCGATGAGCGGCGGACCAGCTCGAGCTCGCCCGTGGCGCCGAGGTCGACGGGGTAGTAGCAGGCGCCATCGATCGGAGCCCAACGTCGTCCGGCGCGCTCGCAGTCGGTCAGCTCGGGCCCCGCCCAGCGCACGACGGAGCCGGGCGCGACCGTGAACGTCGACGCCTCGGGCTCCCCGGCGAAAAGCGCGCCGGCCAGCAGCGCGAGCGCGGCGACGGTGGGCAGCGAACGCATCCGAGCCAGCGTATCAGCCGCTCGACGGGACGTCCGGCGGGCGAGATGAGGAGTGTGGAAGCCGCGCTTGCAATTCGTCGTGGGTGCCCTAAACTGGCGGTCATGGAGGCGATCCGGGATGCACTCGCGGTGCTCCTGCTCGCGCTCGTTGCGGCGCCGGCGGGCGCGACGACGCGGACAGTCGATCTCGTCGTCGACGAGAACGACTCGGCGTGCATCCCAGGCGACTGCTCGCTGCGCGAGGCGCTCGCCGACGCCGTCGACGGCGACGAGATCGTGTTCGCGCTGCCTGACCCGTCGCCTTGGACGATTCGGCTCCAGTCCGGCGCCGGTCTCGGGCCGCTGGTGGTCGACATCGAAGTCACCGTCATCGGGCCGGGCGCCGACGAGCTCGCCATCTCCGGCGACTCGAACGGCGACGGGACCGGCGACCTGCGGGTGCTGAGCGTGACGGCGACCGGGGCTCCGGCGATCTCGGGAGTCGCGATCCGTGATGGCCGGCTGACGTCGAACGCCGACCGCGACGGTGGCTGCGTGCTGTCGAGCGGCGACGCATCGTTCGTCGACGTCCGCTTCGAGAACTGCCGGGCATGGTCGGCGCCCGGCACCGACGCGACCGGGGTCCAAGGAGGCAGGGGAGGAGCGATCTTCGCGACCGCCGGCTCCGGGCTGCTCGTCGAGGACGCGACGTTGCTCGAGAACTTCGCCGGAGTCGGCGGAGGCTTCGGCGGCGCCAGCCCGGGACCCGGCGGCGACGGGGGCGCGATCGCTTCGCTCGGTGAGCTCGTCGTCCGCCGATCGACCTTCGAAGGGAATCAGGGAGGACAGGGGGGGCAGGGTGGAGCGGCGACCGGCGGCCGGGGCGGCGCGATCGCGGTGCCGGCCGGCGTCGCGCTGATCGAGTCGTCGACCTTCGTCGCGAATGCTTCCGGCGACGGTCGGAACGGAGCGGCGGACGGCGCCGGCGGGGCGATCTGGGTCGGTGGCGGCGACGTCACGCTCAACAACACGACGCTCTCCGGCAACCTGATCGGAGCGACGGCCGCCGGCGGGACGTCGACCGGAGGCGGCCTGCAGATCAGCTCCGGCACGGTGCGGTTGCGCAACGTCACCGTGGCCGCGAACCTCTCGAACGGCGCCGGAGGCGGCATCGCGCGTAACGGCGGGACGCTCCAGATCGCGAACTCGATCGTCGGCGGCAACACCTCGAGCGGCACGGCCTCCGAGGACTGTACCGGGTCCCTGTCGTCTCTCGGCTTCAACGTCGTCCGCGTCAACAACGGTTGCGCCGCATCGCTCGTCGCCACGGATCAGAGCGGTACCGCGGCTGCGCCGCTCGAGCCGCTGCTCGGCGCGCTCGCCGTGAACGGCGGGCCGACCCGGACCCACGCCCTTTCCGCCGGCAGCCCGGCGATCGACGCCGGCGATCCCGCCGACTGCCTCGGCTGGGACCCGACGCTCGGCGTCGACTTCCCGTTCATCGCCGATCAGCGCGACGAGACCCGCCCGACCGACGGCGACGGCGACAACAGCGTCGTCTGCGACGCGGGCTCCTTCGAGGCGCCGACCTTCGTCGCGCCGACCTGGCTGCTTACCGTCGCCCTCGGAGGCACCGGCTCGGGCAGCGTGTCAAGCTCGCCCGGCGGCATCTTCTGTCCCTCCGATTGCGACGAGACCTACATCGACGGCACCGACGTGACGCTGACTCCGGCCGCGGATACCGGCTCGGTGTTCACGGGCTGGAGCGGCGACTGTACCGGCACGGGGGCCTGCGTCGTCGACATGACCCAGGACCGCGACGTGACGGCGACTTTCGCGCCAGCGCACACCTTGACCGTGTCGCTCGCCGGGGCGGGATCGGGAAGCGTCTCGAGCGAGCCCGCGGGTATCTCCTGCCCTGCGGACTGTGCCGAGGAGTACGAGGAAGGGGAAGTCGTCACCCTGACTGCGCTGGCGACGGGCGGCTCGGCCTTCGCCGGCTGGAGCGGAGACTGCTCCGGCACCGGCGACTGCCAGGTGACGATGTCCGCCGATCGAGGCGTCACGGCGACATTCGTTCCGCTGCGGACGCTCGCCGTGTCCGTGGTCGGGAGCGGTTCGGTGACCAGCACCCCGCCGGGAATCGACTGTCCCTCCGACTGTTCGCACGACTTTCCGGACGGCGAGGTGGTCGGCCTCGCGGCGACCCCCGATCCTGGCTTCGAATTCACGGGCTGGAGCGGTGACTGCTCGGGATCGGGCACCTGCCAGGTGACGATGAGCCAGAACCGCTCCGTGACGGCGACCTTCCAGCCGGTGGCGGTGATGAGGACGCTCACCGTGTCGGTCACCGGGCCCGGGGCGGTCTCGAGCTCCCCGCCGGGGATCTCCTGCCCCGGCGACTGCGTGCAGGAGTTCGCGGAGGGGACGCCGGTGACCCTGACGGCGACCCCCGACCCCGGTGCGCGGCTCGTGGCCTGGTCCGGGGACTGCTCCGGCTCGGCCGAGTGCGAAGTCACGATGTCGATCGACCGGTCGGTCGCCGCGACCTTCGACACGATGCCTTTCCTGGACGGCTTCGAGTCCGGCGATACCGGTGCCTGGTCGCTCGTGATCCCGTAGACCGGTTCCGTCGGACGCCGTCGTCCTGTCCCAGGGGTGGGATGGGCGACCGACGCAACGATGGCGACGACCTGCTCGTACTCGACCCGGATCCCGCGCGACGCGCGCTACTCGCCTCCGGCTTCGCCGCGCTCGGGTTCCCGGTTCGCAGTTTCGATCGGGCCGAGGATCTCCTCGAGGTCTGGCGTTCGGCGAACCGGCCGCCGTCGGCCGCGGTCATCGCCGCCGAGGCGGAGCTCGGCGGAGCCGGGGCCCTGGGCGAGGCGATCCGCTCCACCCAGTGGACGATCCCGACGGTGCTGCTGGTCGAGGCCGGGACCCGGAGCTCGTGGCGAACGCCGCCGTCGATCGTGGTGATCGAGGGGCCGGTGCGTCTGCCCTGGCTGGCGGGAACGATCCGCGATCGGATCACTCAGACCGGCCGCTGGCGCCGGCGCCCGGCGGCGAGCAGCAGCGCGCCGACCGCGGCCACGACCACCAGTCCGAGGAGCTCGCCCGGAAGACCCGCGACCAGCGGCTCCTGGCTCTTCGGTATCCAACCCCGCCACGCGAGGAACGCGATGGCGACTCCGGCCAGTCCCTCGCCGGCGACCAGTCCCGAGGCGGCGAGCACGCCGGCGTCGCTCCCCTCCTTCGCCTGATCCTTGCGCCCGCGCTCGACCGCGGCACGCAGGCAGCCTCCGACGTAGATCGTCAGCATCGAGGCGAGCGGCAGGTAGACGCCGATCGCGAAGGCCAGGCCCGAAACCCCGCAGAGCATGGCGCCGAGCGCCACGCCGGCACCGGTGCCGACCAGCTCCCAGGGCAGCGAACCCGCGAGCACCCCCTCGACGATCGTCTTCATCAGCGTGGCCTGAGGTGCGGCCAGCTCCGCCGAGCCGAACTCGTAGGTCTTGCCGAGCAGCAACACGGTCGCCGCCACCGCCCAGCAGGCGACCGCGGCACCGATCAGTTGCCCGAGTTGCTGGCGGGCGGGGGTGGCGCCGACCAGCCAGCCGGTCTTCAGGTCCTGCGAGATGTCTCCCGCCTTCGAAGCGGCGATCGCGACGATCGTTCCGACCGTCAGCACCGCCGCGCGCGCCCCGGGATCGGTCCACCCCTGCCAGGCGAAGACCCCGGCGACGCCGAGCAGCGTGACCAGCGTGATGCCGGAGGTCGGCTGCGACGAGACACCGACGATGCCGACGATGCGCGCGGCGACCGCCACGAACAGCAGGCCGAAGAGTCCGACGCCGGCCGCGCAGATCAGCCGCTGGGTCGGCGAGAGGCCGCCACCGAAAATACCGGGAACCAGCGCAGCGGCGGCGATGACCGTGCCGATGCCGACCAGGATGACGCCACCCGGCAGGTCGCGGTCCGTCCGTTCGAGCGAGGGGGAGGAGCTGCCGCCGGCACCGCCGCGCAGGCCGCGCGCCACCGCGGCGAAGGCCCCGACCATCGTCGGCAGGTTCTTGAGCACGGTGAGGATGCCGGCGGTCGCCACCGCGCCGGCGCCGACGTAGCGGATGTAGCGGGACCAGATCTGCCCGGCGCTCATCTCGGAGATCGGCAGCTGCGTCTCCGGAAAGACCGGCGTCGGGATCGATCCGCCGAGCCAGGCGAAGAGCGGGATCAGCGCCAGCCAGGAGACGATCGATCCGGCGACCAGGACGCCCGACTGGCGGTAGCCGAGGATGTAGCCGACGCCGATCAGGGCGGGTGCGATCTCGAGCGCGACGATCGCCTTGGGCAGGACCGGCAGGGCGGCCGCGACCTCGTTGGGCAGCAGGAAGAAAGCCGAGATCGCGAGCTTCGTGGCGGCGGCGAGGAGCATGCCCCGGAAGATCCAGACGCCGCCGCCGGCGCCCTTCTCGTCGGTGGCCCGCAGGACCTCGGCGCAGGCCGTCCCCTCCGGATAGGGGAGCTCCTCGTGGGCGCGCACGATCAGCATGCGGCGCAGCGGGATCATCGCCGAGATGCCAAGCACGCCGCCGAGGAAGCAGAGCGCGACCACCTGGAAGTAGGGCGGGACGATCCCCCAGAGGAACAGCGCCGGGATGGTGAAGATCGTGCCGGTGGCGAGCGAGGTCGAGGCCGAGCCGATGGTCTGCGAGAGGTTGGCTTCGAGGATCGTCGAGCGCAGACGCAGCGCCCGGAAGGCGACGACCGTCATCACCGCCGCGGGGATCGACGCCGTCACGGTCATCCCCACGCGCAGCCCGAGGTAGGCGTTGGCGGCGCCGAACAGCACGCCGAGCAGAAGGCCCGCCACCACCGCCTTGAGCGTGAACTCCGCAACCCCTTCGCTCCGGATCGTGTCCATGGCGGCGCATTCTCGCGGAAAACGGGGCGCTCGGGGCCGGTAGAGTCCGCTCGCCATGGAGCGGGTGCGGGCCGAGGCCCGGAAACTCACGGCGATCGCCACGCCGGTCGCGCTGACCCAGCTGTCGGCGATGCTGCTCTGGACCGTCGACCTGCTGATGGTGGGACGGGTCGACGTCGAGTCGCTCAACGCCGTCTCGCTCGGGCGCATCTGGGTGATGGGCACGACCATCGTCGCGCTCGGCCTGGTCTTCGGCCTCGACCCCATCGCCGCCCAGGCCCACGGCGCGCGCGACCGCGACCGGCTCGGCGGTGCGCTGGTTCACGGCGCGGCGGTGGCGCTGCTGGTCGCCGTCCCGGTCGCCGTGCTCTGGATCTTCACCGGGCCGGTGCTCGGCCGTTTCGGCCAGGACCCGTCGACCGTGGAGCTCGCGTCCCGCTACGTCCGGGTGCAGTTGCCGGGGTTGCCCTGCTTTCTGCTGTTCATGGCCCTGCGCCAGTTCCTCCAGGCCCGCGGCATCGTCCGGCCGACGATGTGGATCTCGTTCGCGGCCAACGTCTTCAACGCCGCGATCAACGCTCCGTTGATCTACGGCTGGTTCGGCTTGCCCGCCCTGGGGGCGGTGTGGGCCGGAATCGGCACCGCGGTGACTCAGGTCGCGATGCTTGCCGCGCTGCTGCTGGTCTTCCGGCGCTATCGACTTCGCCGCGGAGTCCGGGCGCGGCTGCGTCTGTCGTCGGTGCGGTTGCGCGGTCTCGCCGAGATCGCCGCTCTCGGCGCACCCGTCGCCTTTCAGCTGGCGCTCGAGTACTGGGCGTTCGCGATCACCACGCTGTGGGCCGGCCGGCTCGGCGCCCTCGAGCTCGCGGCGCACTCGATCGTGCTCAATCTGGCGTCGCTCGCCTACATGGTTCCGCTCGGCATCTCGATCGCCGCCACCACGCGCGTCGGCAATCTGCTCGGCGCCGGCGACCGGCCCGCGGCGCAGCGCTCGGCGTGGGTGGCCTTCGGCCTCGGCGGCGCCACCATGCTCGGCTTCGCGCTGCTGTTCGTCGCCGGCCGGGCGTGGATCCCGGCCTGGTACTCCGCGGACCCCGCCGTGATCACGCTCGCCGCCGCGGTGTTGCCGATCGTCGCCGCATTCGAGCTGTTCGACGGGATCCAGGTGGTCGGCGGCGGCATTCTGCGCGGGACCGGCCGCACCCGGCCCGCCGCGATCGCCAACCTCTTCGGTTACTACGCCCTCGGCCTGCCGCTGGGGTGGTGGCTCTCGGGGCCGGGCGGTCTCCGGCTCGCCGGACTCTGGTGGGGCCTGGCGGCGGGGCTCTTCGCGGTCGCGATCGTCCTCGTCGTTTGGATCGCGCGGCGCGGTCCGCGCCACGCGCCGGCTCTGGTCGAGCGCGCCTCGGCCGGGCCCTGAGGTCCGCCGCGGCTTGTCCGGAGCGCCCCGGCGCCGGTAAGATGGCGCCGTCGCGAACGGAGCAGCGCGCCGTCGCGGTCCGACCGAGGCCGGCATAGCTCAGCGGTAGAGCAACCGCCTTGTAAGCGGTAGGTCCTCGGTTCGATTCCGAGTGCCGGCTCCATTCGGCCGCGCTCGGGCAGGCCGCCGGCGGCAGCTGGCGACGGCAGCCCCAATTGACAGCGGTACCGGGGAGGTGTGGCCGAGCGGTCAATGGCAGCAGACTGTAAATCTGCCGGGCAACGCCCTACGGAGGTTCGAATCCTCCCGCCTCCACCATCCGCCTTCGCCGCTGCGCGGTCCGTCTCCGCGGGCCCTTGCTAGAATGCACCCACCCCGGGCGGGAGTAACTCAGGGGTAGAGTCACAGCCTTCCAAGCTGTTGGTCGCGGGTTCGAATCCCGTCTCCCGCTCCATCCCGCTCCATCCTGCTCCATCCGTCCGCAACTCTCCGTCGTGGCGTCGGAAAGCCGATACAGTAGCTGGCGATGACTTGGCGGGAGATCCGAGGCCCGCTCGCCGTCCTGCTGGTCGTCGTCGCGGCCCTCGCGCTGGGACGGGCGGTGCGCCTGCTCGAATGGCATGGGGTGGGGACGGCGGCCGCCGACGCTCCCGCCGAGAGCGTCGCGGAGGTCGCCGCGCCGGCGACCGCCCCGTCGCCCCCAGAACCCCCGGCCGTCGGCTCCGGGACGGGGCTGCCGGGAGTGCGCCTGACCGAGGTCGCGGCGGGCTTCGATCGGCCGCTCCTGCTGACCCACGCGGGAGATGCCAGCGAGCGGTTGTTCGTGGTCGAACAGGGCGGTCGAATCTGGATCCTCCGCGCTGGACGACGCTCGGAGCGACCGTACCTCGACGCCCGCCCGTTGCTCGACGAGAGCTCCGGGGAACGCGGCCTGTTGGGCTTGGCGTTCGCCCCGGATTTCGCCCGCTCCGGAATCCTCTACCTCTCCCACACGGCTCCCGGTCCGGCCAACGTGGTGACCCGGCTCCGGGTCGATCCGGCTTCCGATCGGGTCGGCATCGATCGCGTCGAGCGGGTTCTCGCCATCGACGACCCGGCGCACAACCACAACGGCGGCATGATCGCCTTCGGCCCGGACGGATTCCTCTGGATCGGTACCGGGGACGGCGGCCGGGCGGGCGACCCCTGGGACAACGCCCGGGATCTCGGCTCGCGGCTCGGTAAGATGCTGCGGATCGACGTTTCGACGAATCCATACCGGGTGCCGCCGGACAACCCGTACGTCGGCCGACGGGGGGCGGCACCGGAGATCTGGGCGCTCGGCTTGCGCAACCCCTGGCGATTCAGCTTCGACCGCGAGACCGGCGAGCTCTGGATCGGCGACGTCGGCCAGG
This sequence comes from Acidobacteriota bacterium, assembly GCA_045862895.1. Lineage (GTDB taxonomy): Bacteria > Acidobacteriota > Thermoanaerobaculia > Multivoradales > JAGPDF01 > JACTMI01. The sequence goes on along the minus strand of BTUO01000010.1, from coordinate 818 downwards.
GTGCCTGGGAAGAGATCGACGTCGAGGACCCGAAGGCCGGCGGAGGCCGCAACTACGGCTGGCGGACGATGGAAGGGCGGCACTGCTTCGACCCCCGCCGGGACTGCGACGCCGCGGGACTGACCCTCCCGGTCCACGAATATGGCCACGACCTCGGCTGCTCGGTGACGGGCGGCTTCGTCTACCGCGGTCGGTCGGTCCCGGGCCTCGCCGGGCGCTACCTGTTCTCCGACTACTGCCGAGGGACGATCTGGGCGCTCGAGCGAACTGCGGACGGAGGATCCCGGGTCGACGTGCTGCTCGAGTCGCGCCGGCCGGTGAGTTCGTTCGGCGAGGGTCCGGACGGCGAGATCTACGTCTGTGACCACCAGGGCTCGGTTCTGAGGATCGAGCCCGGCACCTGAGCAGCGGCGCCTCTACGACGCGGTTTCGGAGGGGGTTGCCAAGATTCACGATCGGTGCCACAATGCGCGGTCCGGCCTCGGAAAATCGTGCGCGCGGGTGCGAGAGGCGGGCGCAAGTCGGGGCCGGAGCGGGCTTTACACGCGCAGGGAGAGAAAACTAGGATTCAGTGGTTCCGCCGTCGACCGGGCCGGGAGGCAGGCCTCTCGGATCCGTGTCATTCCGCGCCCACGTAGCTCAGCGGTAGAGCACTTCCTTGGTAAGGAAGAGGTCCCCGGTTCAAGCCCGGGCGTGGGCTCCACCGGCGACGTAACCGCGCTGTCGACAAGCACCAACCGGAAACTGACGACTCGAGGACGCCATGGCCAAGGAGAAATTCGATCGTTCGAAGCCGCACGTGAACGTGGGGACGATTG
>BTUO01000009.1:176862-196737 GCA_045862895.1 Acidobacteriota bacterium | reverse complement strand
GCTCGCTCGACGCGCGCCGGGTCCGCGCCGAGGCGCGGCGCGACCTCGGCCGCGCTGGCGCCGGCGTCGCGCGCGTCGGCCAGCCAGCGCGCGAGCGCGCCGGCGAGCGCGCCGGCGAGCGCCGCGAGGCGGGCGGCGAGCTCGCTGCCGCGCGGCCGGCGCCAGCGCGGATCGAGGACGTCGCCGCCGCCCAGCGTCGAAGCCGGCGACGGCCGCCGGATCACGAACCGATCGCCGCGCGCGAGCGCCATCGGGGTGGCGAGGCGCAGCTCGACGAGGCCGCGCGCGCCGGGCTCGAGCCGCGGCGGATCGAGCGGTCGCAGGCGCGCGGCGGCCTCCCCCGCGAGCAGGTGGAAGCGGACCTCGACGCTCCCCTCGAGCGGTCGCGACGAGTCCGCGAGCAGCGTGAGCCGCGCCAGCAGGCGGCGCCCGGGGCGCGGGCCACCGCCGGCGACCAGCTGCTGGCCGCGGGCGAGCTCGCCGGCCTCGATCCCCGCCAGCAGCAACGCGGCGCGACTGCCGGGCCCCGCCGCCTCGCGCGCGCGGCCGTGGACCTCGAGCGAGCGGACGCGGACCTGGTGGCCGCCGGGCTCGACGGCGAGGCTGTCGCCCGGCCGGAGCGTGCCGCGGAACACCGTGCCGGTGGCCACCACGCCCTGGCCGCGCACCACGAAGACGCGGTCGACCGGCAGCCGCGCGGGGTCGGCCGCCGCGGCCTCGACGGTCGCCGTCGCGCCGCGGGCGAGCTCGCGCGCGAGCGCCTCGATCCCCTCGCCGGTCACGCTCGAGACGCGCAGCACCGGCGCCCCCGCGAAGCGCGTGCCGGCGAGCAGCTCCTCGACCTCGAGCTCGGCGAGGTCGACGGCGTCCGCGGCGGCGACGTCGATCTTGGTCAGCGCGACGACCGCGTCCGGTACGCCGAGCAGCTCGGCGACCGCGAGGTGCTCGCGGGTCTGCGCCCGCACCCCCTCGTCGGCGGCCACCACCAGCAGCAGCCGGCGGACGCCGCCCAGGCCGGCGAGCGCGTTGTGCAGGAAGCGCTCGTGCCCCGGCACGTCGACGAAGCCGAGGGTGACGCCGCCGGTCTCGAGATGGGCGAAGCCGAGGTCGAGCGTGATGCCGCGCCGCTTCTCCTCGGGCAGGCGGTCGCAGTCGATGCCGGTCAGCGCCCGGAGCAGCGCGGTCTTGCCGTGGTCGACGTGGCCGGCGGTGCCGATCAGCAGCGCACGCTCGCCGTTCACGTCGCGACGCCTCCGGCGGAGGCGGCGCCGCGCGCCGGCAGGCGAATGCGGAAAACGGTGCCGCGCGGCGCGTTGTCCTCGATGCGGATGGTGCCGTCGTGGTCGGTCACCGCGCGATGGACGATGGCGAGGCCGAGACCGGTGCCGCGCCCCTTGCGCGAGTAGAACGGCAGGAAGACCTTGTCGCGGTCCTCGGTCGGCAGGCCGACGCCGGAGTCGGCGACGTCGATCTCGACCTCGTGCCCCGAGCGCCGGGCCTCGACCGAGACGTCGCCCGGCGCCTCGGTCGCTTCGACGGCGTTGTCGAGCAGGTTGATCAGCACGCGCCGGATCTGCTCCGGGTCGATCCAGACCTCGGCGAGGCCGGGCTCGACGCGCGCCGCGACGGCGACCCCCGGCTTCAGGTCGACGTAGAGCGCGACCACTTCCTCGATCAGCCGGCCGAGGTCGGTGGCGGCGAGCTGCGGTCCGGGGATGCGCGCGAAGCGCGAGAATTCGTCGACCAGCTGCTGCATGTTGCCGACCTCGCGGACGATGACGCCGACCGAGCTCTCGACCAGCTCGGCGACCCCCGCTTCGCCGCCGGCGCCGGCCTCGCGGAAACGGGCGCGCAACCGCTCGGCCGCGAGGCGGATCGGCGTCAGCGGGTTCTTGATTTCGTGCGCCACCTGGCGCGCCGCCTCGGTCCATGTCGCCAGCTTCTGCGCGCGGAGCAACTCGGTCAGGTCCTCGACGACCAGCACCGTGCCGGCCGGGGTCCCCTCGGGCTCGGGCAGCGGAGCGACGCGCACCTCGAAGGTGCGCCAGCGTCCGCCGACCGGGAAGGCGACCTGCTCGGTGGCGCGCTCGGCGATGCCGCGCGCGGCGCGGGCGAGATCGGCCAGCGGCGCGCGCTCGCCGTCGCCGAGCGCGGCGGCGAAGTCGGCGCCGGCCAGGTCGGCGTCGCGCAGGCGCAGCATCTGCCGCGCCGCGCCGTTGACCGCCAGCACCCGGCCCTCGCCGTCGAGCGCCACCACGCCCGAGGCCAGGCTCTCGAGGATGGCGCCGACCAGGGCGCGCTCCTCGGCGAGGGTGCGGTTGGCGTCGGTCAGCTCGACGTTGGCGCGCTCGAGCGCGGCGCGGCTGCGCGCCAGCTCCTCGGTCATCCGGTTGAACGAGTCGACGACCACGGCCATCTCCTCGTCGGCGGGAGCGTCGATGCGCTGATCGAGATCGCCGTGCGAGATCCGCTGCATCGCCTCGGCGAAGGCCTGGACCGGCGCCATCAGCCGGCGCGCCAGGAACAGCCCGGCCCAGGTCGAGGCGAGCAGGATCAGCAGCGTCACCAGCAGGAACAGCAACAGGTAGCTGGCCTTGAACTCGCCGCGCTGGATCTCCATCTGGCGATAGCTCTGGAAGGCGCCGATCAGCTCCTCGCTGCGCCGCGCCGAAGCCGGATCGAGCAGCGTGCCGACCACCACCACCGCGCGCCCGCGCGGCCGGCCGCCGGCGGTCGCGGCCGCGGCGATCAGGCGACCCGCGGTTCCGGGCGGTTCGATCACGCGGGTGGCGCGACCGCGCTCCAGGGCGTCGCGGGGCAGAGCGCGGCCGAGCTCCGGCAGGTCGGCGAGCCCCGAGCCGGGGTCGACCACGGCGTGGACGAACTCCTCGCGGTCGTAGACCGCCGCGAAGGCGGCGCCCTCCTCCTCGCGGCCGCGCGCCAGCCGGCGCGAGGCGGCCGCGCGGTTGGCCGGCGTGTCGAGGCCGATCGAATCGATCTCGCGCGCCAGCCGCGCGGCGGCGCGGAAGTTGCGCTCGACGATGGTGTCGTGGAAGGCCTGCGCCACCGAGTTGCCGCGTTCGAGCACGGCGGAGACCGAGGCCGAGAACCAGCGGTCGATCGATCCCTGGAGCAGCTCGCTGGCGAACAGGAAGAGCGCCAGCACCGGCGCCAGCGACAGGCCGACGTAGGTCGCCACCAGTTTGGTGCGAAAGCGCGCGCCGAGCACGCGCGAGCGGCGGTCGAGCCAGAGCCGGATCAGGTTGCGCGCCAGCACGAAGCCGATGACCAGGATCAGGACGACGATCAGGTACCAGACCGCGAACAGCAGCACCCGGTTGGTGACCAGCGTCTCGGGCAGGTCGCGCTCGCGCTGGATCAGGTAGTAGAGACCGGTCAGGACGACCAGCAGGACGCCGAGGACGGCGGCGACCCAGCGGGCGTCGCGGCTGCGGAGAGCGATGCGTTCGCGCAGGTCCACGGCGTCGCCTCAGGGTTGCCGGACCCGGACCTTGTTCGACTCGACCCAGTCGGTCGAGCGCATCACCGGCACGAAGCCGAGGACGTTGCCGGTGCCGAGCTCGGCGCGCGCCCGCACCAGGTAGCGCTCGCGGCGCGACGGCTCGTCGAGCACGAAGACCGGCACCGCCGAGAAGCGCGTCATCATCGCCTCGAGCTCGGCCGGGTCGCGGATGGTGCGGCTGTCGATCAGCTTGCCCTCGTGCTTGGTGTTGACCAGGTACTCGCGGGTGACGGCGTTGAACATCGCCACCACCTCGAGCCGGGTCGAGTCGAGCACCTCGTCCCACCAGCGCTTGCGGTCGCGCGCCAGCTCGAGCTCGAAGACGATGCCGGTCGGCAGGCCGCTGTCGATGCGCTCGCGGATCTCGGGTCCGAATCCCCCTTCGAGCCGGAACGACGCCAGCACCTGAAAGCCGGAGAGGGTGATCGACAGCTCCTCGAGGGCCGGCTCCTGGGCGGAAGCGGGAGCGGCGGCCGCGGCCAGGAGCCCGGCGACGAGGAGGGCCGGCAGCGGCTTCATGGACCGTGGGACTCTAGCACCCGCGATCGCGCCGGCCCGGTCCGGCCGCGCCTCCGGAGGGGAGACAGCCGCGGTCGGTGTCTCCTTTCTGCCGCCTTTCCGAGCTTTCAACAACGGGAAGGAGAAACCGTCATGAAGAAGAACTTGTGCAGCGCGCTCGTCGTACTGGCCGCGGCCGGCGTCGAGCCGGCCCTCGCCGATCTTTTCCGGGTCGGCCCCGGAGGGAGTCACACCACGATCCAGGCCGCGGTCGACGCCGCCCTTGCGACGCCGGGCGGAGACACCATCCGCGTCGCGGAGGGCAGTCGCGTCGAGCGGATCGAGATCCTCGAGAATCCGGCGGCGCCGAACGGTAACCTCGTGTTGTCGGGCGGCTGGCTCGCCCCCGCGTACATCGCCCGCAGTGACGCGTTCGGGGCCACCGAAGTCAGCGCGGCCGGTTCCGGGCGCCCGCTGCACGTGGACTGCGTCGACGGCGACGTCACGATCGACGGCTTCACGTTCCGAGACGGGCGGGTGGACGAAACTGACGTCGGTTCCTGGGGCGGAGGCGCACTGCTCGTCGCTTCGGGGGCCTGCCAGCTGGTCTTCACGCGCAACCGGGTGATCGCCAACCGGGCGGCCGAAGTCGTCGCGGAACCGACCCGGGGCGCCGCCGGAGGCGGCCTCGCCGCGGGTCTCTGGGGAGGTGGCTCGCTGATCGTCACCGACAACGTCGTCGAGGCCAACGAGATCGCCAGCGCCGACCACGCCGTCGCCGGCGGCGCCCATTTCTCGATCGGCGCGGACTCGACTTTCTCGATCACCGGCAACCGTTTCCTCGCCAATCGGGTGACGGCGGCGGGCCAGGCCAACGCTTCTGGCGCCGCGATCGAGTTCTACGACGGACCGAGCAGCGGCGACTTCTCCGACAACTGGCTCCTGGACGGTGTCGTCGACGGCTCGGTCACCGTCGTCGGGGCTGCGAAATTCGGCAGCCCCTCCGGCACGGCCAACCGGCTGACGCTCCATCGCAACCGTATCCTGCGCAACGAGGGCGGCGACGACTTCTCGCCGCAGGTCCTCGTGTGGGCGGGAGGATCCTCCGAGTTCGTCCTGTCGGACTCGCTGATCGCCGATTCCGAATCTCAGGCCGGGATCGCTCTCAGTACCCACGACGCCGCCGACATCGTCGTCGGCAACCTCACCGTGAGCGGCAACGCGGGCGGTCCGGGAATCGAAGCGTCGGGCGCAGGCAGCGCCTCGATCGAGGTCTGGAATTCGATCTCGTTCGGCAACGGCACGAACGATCAGTTCGCAGGGGGTACAGAGCGGCACGCCCACTTCACCGCCGATCCCCACTTCGTCGCCGCCGCGCGCGGGGATTACCACCTGCGACTCGATTCGCCCGCGATCAACGCCGGCCTGGCCGGTGTACCGGGCGGGCTCGGGCCGGCCGACCTCGACCTGGGGCCGCGCGTGCGCGGAGCCGCGGTCGACGCGGGCGCCTACGAGCACCACTCGGCGCGCGGCCCCGCCTGCGAGGTCCGGGGATTCGGTCCGGTGCCGTTCGTCGACCGCTTTGCGCCGGTCTGCGCCTGCCTGCGCGACGACGGGCTGCGCACCTCCCGCTGCGGTGGCTTCGCGCAGCCGATGTTCTTCGACGTCGTGATCCCGCCGGTGCCCGGACCGTTCGGCGAGGTCGAAGTGCGGATCCGCCCGTGGGAGCTCGGAGGCGGCAACTACCAGCTCGCGGCGCAGCTGCTGCATGCGAGCAAGATCGATCCGGTCGAGATCGTCGGGCCGAAGTCGGGGAAGTTCCACGTCGGCAAGGAGCTCAAGGTGAAGCTCCGCTATCTGACGACGGGGTCGACCGCGACCCTGCGGCTGGCGATGCGCTACCGGCCGGACGGCGAGCAGGAGCTGCGCGAGACCTGGTTCGACTTGCGGATCGACCCCGACCAGCCTCAGCCGTAGTTGCGGCGCGGGTGCCGGCCGTCCCCGAGTCGGCGGCCGGCACCGCGCGTCCGATAGCATGGGCGCCCGCCGTCGCGAGGCCCCCTTGTCCGAGAAACCCCCCACCGTCCGGCCGCTGGCCGCCAACCGCAAGGCGCTGTTCGACTACCACGTGCTCGAGCGGGTGGAGGCCGGCGTCGCGCTGACCGGCACCGAGGTCAAGTCGTGCCGCGAGGGGAAGGTCCAGCTGCGCGAGGGCTACGTCGACTTCCGCGGTGGCCCGGGCGGGATGCAGGAGGCCTGGCTGGTCGGCGTGCACGTCACCGCCTACGGCCCGGGCTCGCGCGAGAACCCGCCGCCCGAACGGGACCGCAAGCTCCTGCTGTCGCGGCGCGAGATCGACCGCTTCGCCGGGCGCGCCCGCGCCAAGGGGTTCACGGTCGTTCCGCTCTCGATGTACCTCAAAGGGAGCCGGATCAAGGTCGAGATCGCGCTGGTCCAGGGCAAGCAGATGCACGACAAGCGCGAGACCGAGCGCCGCCGCGAGCTCGACCGCGAAGCCCGCCGCGCGATGGCCGGCGACCGCGACTGACGGATTCGGCCGGAGGCCGCCGGGCCCACCCGCCGGCGCGTTGACACCCCTCCGGACGGGCCGTATGTTGATTTCAGGACTGCGCCCGCGAGCGGGCTTCGAGGGAGGAATCGACATGTTCCAGCGTACGGTCTGCGGCGCCGCCACGGCGGCGCTCGTTCTCTGTCTCACGGCGTCGCCGACGAATGCGGCCGGCTTCGGCATCTTCGAGCAGGGGTCGCGCGCGATGGGGATGGCCGGGGCGTTCACCGCCCAGGCCGACGACCCGTCGGCGCTCTTCCACAACGCCGCCGGCCTCGCCTTCCTCGAGGAGCGCGACTTCCAGGTCGGCTTCACTTACATCACCTTCACCGAGGCGGAGTTCCGTGGCGCCGACCCCTCGCCCGGTGCCGGGGTCTCCGAGGAGCAGGAGACGCTGCGGGAGTTCCCGCCGCACGCCTACTGGGTCGAGCCGATCAGTCGGACCTGGAGCTTCGGCCTCGGTCTCAACACGCCGTTCGGACTGACCACGGAGTGGAAGGACCCGGCGCAGTTCTCGGGTCGGTTCCTGTCGACCCGGGCCGCCCTGCGCGCGATCGACATCAACCCCACCGTCGGTTGGCGGGTGACGCCCAGGCTCGGCCTCGGCTTCGGCGCCATCGCGCGCTTCAGCGATGTCGAGCTCGACCGCTTCGTCGCCGCGCCGATCGCCCCCGGCGTCAACGTCCAGGCCGGAACCGTCGGTCTCGAGAGCGACTTCGAGCCGGGCTTCGGGTGGAACGCCGGCTTGCTCTACCGCGCGAACGAGAGCTTCTCGTGGGGCTTCTCCTATCGCAGCAAGGTCAAGATCGACTACGCCGGCACCGCGCGATTCACGCAGATCTCGACCGGCAACCCGGTGCTCGACGCGGTGCTCGCCCAGCGCATCCCGTTCGACCGCGACCTCGACGTCGAGACCGAGATCGAGTTCCCGGACATGGCGAGCCTGGGCGTGATGGTGGCGCTGTCGCGCGACACCCGGCTCGAGGTCGACGTCAACTGGACCGGCTGGTCGAGCTTCGACGAGGTGCCGCTCGACTTCGTCGCCTTCGCGCCGCTCTCCTCGACGCTCGAGCAGGAGTGGGACGACGTCATGAACTACCGCGCCGGCCTGCGCTGGATGCGCCCGGGCGGCAACGAGTGGCGCTTCGGCTACGTCTACGACGAGTCGCCGCAGCCCGACGAGCACGTCAGCCCGCTGCTGCCGGATTCCGACCGCAACGGCTTCACCTTCGGCTGGGGCCGCCAGTTCGCGGTGACCAGCGTCGACCTGGCGCTGATGTACCTGCCGTTCGACGAGCGCACCACCTCGACCAACGCCGACAACTACAACGGCACCTACGACACCACCGCCTGGCTGTTCGGAGCGACCCTCGGCTTCTGACGGCGAAGGTCAGTACCAGTCGCGCCAGGCGAGCAGACCACCGGTCTCGAAGCCGTTGGCGAAGATGAGGGCGGTCCGCACCCGGACGAGGGCGGGGCGGAAGTAGTTGTCCGGGTGCCGGATCCAGCCGGCGACGACGGGGCGGCCCGCCGGGAGCGCTACGGCCGCCGGGTTGTCGTTGCCGGTCGAGCCGGGGATGTCGAACGGCACGACGAGGCTGCCACCCAGGGAGAAGTCGCCGTCGAGGGACCCGCCGGGGAGCAGGCGGGCGATGCCGAAGTCCGAAGGTCCGCCGTTGCCGTCGTAGGCGTAGCCGGTCGCGACCAGCCGGCCGAGGCCGTCCCAGCTCGCCGCGGCGATCGCCGAGTGATCGACTCCCTCGTAGAGGAAGGTCGTGCGGCCGTCCGCCGAGAACGTCGGATCGAGCCCTCCGCTCGGCGTGAGCACGGCGACGGCGGCTCGGCGCTCGCCCGGCGCGTCGGCCGAGCCGACGATCGCGAGGCGTCCGCTGCCGACGTCGTAGGCGAGCCCGGCGGCGAAGTCGGCCCAGCCGCCGAGATCGAAAGCGACCGGAGCGACTCCGTCCCCCGAGAAGGTCGAGTCGAGCGCGCCGGCGAGCGCGAAGCGCGCCGCGAAGAAGTCGACGTTGGCGGGCTCGACCTCGGCATAGCCGGCGACGACCGGTTTGCCGTCCGGCTGGACCGCGAGACCGCGGGCGAGGTCCTGGCGCGCGAGGCCGAGGGCATCGAAAGCGAGCCAGCCGTTGCCGGAGAAGCCCGAGTCGAGACCCCCGCCGGGCAGCAGGCGCATCAGCAGCGTGTCCTGGTCGGCGTCCGAGAGGCCCTTGGCGCCGGCGACGTAGTACCGCCCGATCGTGTCGAAGTCGATGGCCGTCGGGTACTCGCCGTCCGGCGTCAGGTCGAAGACCGCGTAGCCGTCGCCGTCGAAGTTGGAGTCGAGCGTGCAGGCCGGGTAGAGGAAGCGCGCGACCGCGGCGACGTGATTGCCGGCGCCGTACTCGACGGTGAAGGCGACCACGAGCTTGCCGGTCAGGTCGAAGATCGCCGCCGTGCCGAAGACCTCGTAGACCCCGGTCGCCCCGCCGGGCGGCTCGAAGTTGCACTGGGTCGACAGCGTCGAGGAGCCGATCCGCTGCCAGAACAGCGCGTCGGGCGCCGACGTCCGGTTCTTCCGCGTCGCCACCACCACGTTCCACCCGTCCGGCGCCGCCAGCACCGCCCCGACCCGGAAGTTGCCGTCGTAGGCCGACGACAGGTTCATCTTGCCGTCCCCCCAGAACGTCGGATCGAGATCCCCGTCGGCGGCCGGCAGCGCCACCGGAAGGGCGAGGGCACACGCGAGCACCAGCACGACGCAGATTCGAAAGTCGGGTCGATCGGGCATGGGCACGCCTCTCCGGGCTTCAACTGTTGGTACGTCGGGAGCGGGCGGAGGGGGACAGAATCCGGGTGCTAGAGTCCCCCGTCCGATGGACGAGATCGTCGTTCGCGGGGCCCGCGAGCACAACCTCAAGAACCTGACGCTGTCGATTCCCCGCAACCGCCTGGTGGTGGTCACCGGGGTGTCGGGCTCGGGCAAGTCGTCGCTCGCCTTCGACACGCTCTTTGCCGAGGGGCAGCGGCGCTACGTCGAGTCGTTGTCGGCCTACGCCCGGCAGTTCCTGCCCCAGGTCGAGAAGCCCGACGTCGATTCGATCGACGGGCTGTCGCCGGCGATCTCGATCGAGCAGAAGTCGGTGTCGAAGAACCCGCGCTCGACCGTCGGCACCGTCACCGAGATCCACGACTACCTGCGCCTGCTCTACGCCTCGATCGGCATCCCGCACTGCCCGAGCTGCGGCCAGGAGATCCGGCCGCAGACCGTGCAGCAGATGGTCGACCGCCTGCTCGCGCTGCCCGAGGGGACGAAGCTCTGGCTCTACGCCCCCTACGTGCGCGGCAAGAAGGGGGAGTACCGGAAGCAGCTCTCCGAGATGGCCCGCCAGGGCTTCGTGCGCGCCCGCGTCGACGGCGAGGTCGTCGATCTCTCCAAGGAGATCCCGACCCTCGACAAGCAGAAGAAGCACTCGATCGACGTCCTGGTCGACCGGCTGGTGATCAAGCCGGGGCTCGAGAAGCGGCTCACCGACTCGCTCGAGACCGCGCTCAAGGTCGGCTCCGGCCTGGTGCTCGCGGCGCCCGAGGGGGCGCCCGAGGAGACCCTGTCGCAGAACTTCGCCTGCTCGTCGTGCGGCACCAGCCTGTCCGAGATCACCCCGCGCCTGTTCTCGTTCAACAGCCCCTACGGCGCATGTACGACCTGCTCGGGGCTCGGCACGCTGATGGGCGTCGACGCCGACAAGATCGTGCTCGACCCCGACCGCTCGATCGAGAACGGCGCGCTGGCGCTGTTCCAGCCGGGCTCGAAGTCGTGGCGGCTACAGATGCTCAAGACGCTGGCCAAGGCGATGGGCTTCGCGCTGACCACGCCGTGGAAGAAGCTGCCGGCGCGGGCGCGCCAGGCGATCCTCCAGGGGCACGGCGACGAGGAGCTCAAGTTCGAGCTCAAGGGCAAGAAGTCGAGCTACTCCTGGGAGGGGACCTGGGAGGGCATCGTGCCGATGCTCGAGCGCCGCTACCGTGAGACCGACTCGCAACTGGTACGCGGCGAGATCGAGAAGCACATGTCGATCCACGTCTGCCCGGACTGCAAGGGTCGGCGCCTGAAGCCCGAGGCGCTGTCGGTGCTGGTCGCGGACCGCGCCATCGACGAGCTCTCCTCGATGGCGGTCGCCGACCTGCGCGCGGCGATCGGCGCGCTCGAGCTGTCGGATCGCGAGCGCACCATCGCCGGCAAGGTGCTGCAGGAGATCGGCGACCGGCTGCGCTTCCTCGACGACGTCGGCGTCGGCTACCTGACCCTCGACCGCTCGTCGGCGACGCTCTCGGGCGGCGAGAGCCAGCGCATCCGCCTCGCCACCCAGATCGGCTCGAAGCTGATGGGCGTGCTCTACGTGCTCGACGAGCCGTCGATCGGCCTGCACCAGCGCGACAACGAGCGGCTGCTCGGCACCTTGCGCGGCATGCGCGACCTCGGCAACTCGGTGCTGGTGGTCGAGCACGACGAGGACACCATCCGCGCCGCCGACTGGGTGATCGATCTGGGCCCCGGCGCCGGCATCCACGGCGGCGAGGTGGTCGCCCAGGGGGCGCCGGACGCGATCGCCGCGCACCCGGCCTCGCTCACCGGCCGCTACCTGCGCGGCGAGCTCGACGTGCCGGTACCGCCGAAGCGCAGGAAGGGGAGCGGAAAGCGCCTGGCCGTCCACGGCGCGCGCCACCACAACCTCCAGGGGATCGACGTCGAGTTCCCGCTCGGCACCTTCACCGTGGTGACCGGGGTGTCGGGCTCGGGCAAGTCGTCGCTGGTCAACGACATCCTGCACCGGGCGCTGGCCAGGCACTTCTTCAACGCCGGCGACAAGCCCGGCGAGCACGACAAGCTGACCGGGCTCGAGCACCTCGACAAGGTGATCGCCATCGACCAGTCGCCGATCGGCCGAACGCCGCGCTCGAACCCGGCGACCTACACCAACGTGTTCAACCCGATCCGCAACCTGCTGGCGATGACCCCGGAGGCGCGCGCCCGCGGCTACCAGGCGGGCCGCTTCAGCTTCAACGTCAAGGGCGGGCGCTGCGAGGCGTGCGGCGGCGACGGGCAGATCAAGATCGAGATGCACTTCCTGCCCGACATCTACGTGCGCTGCGAGGTCTGCGGGGGCCGCCGCTACGACCGCGAGACGCTCGCCGTGCGCTACAAGGGGTTGAACGTCGCCGAAATCCTCGACCTGACCGTCGAGCAGGCGCACGACCTGTTCCGCGCCATCCCGGCGATCGAGCGGATCCTGGCGACGCTCGACGAGGTCGGCCTGGGCTACCTCCACCTCGGCCAGTCGGCGACCACGCTTTCGGGCGGCGAAGCGCAGCGCGTCAAGCTGGCGACCGAGCTCGCCCGGCGCTCGACCGGCCGCACCCTCTATCTGCTCGACGAGCCGACCACCGGCCTGCACTTCGACGACGTCCGGAAGCTGCTGGAGCTGCTCCACAAGCTGGTCGAGAAGGGCAACACGGTGATCGTGGTCGAGCACAACCTCGACGTCATCAAGACCGCCGACTGGGTGATCGACCTCGGCCCCGACGGTGGCGCCGCCGGCGGTCGCCTGGTCGCGGCCGGCACGCCGGAGAAGGTGGCCGCCGCCGCCGACAGCCACACCGGCCGCTTCCTCGCCCGCTCGCTCGCCGCCTCGCCCGCCGTCCGTCGCCGCGCCTGAGGCGCCGGCTCCGGCCGCGCCCGGGGCGTACAATCCCCGTCGTGGGCGCGGCACCCTCCTTCGCCGATCGGCGGCGCATCCTCCAGCTCGAGACGCTCTACGACCTGGCGGTCGCGCTCTACGGCGAGCGCACCGAGCAGGACCTGCTCGAGGAGCTGCTCGGGCGGGTCTGCCTCGTGCTCGACCCCGCCGTGGCGGTCGCGGTGACGCGCGACCCCGCCGCCGGCAGCCGGGCGGTGGCGGTGGTCGGCTGGCCGGGGCTGGAGCCGAGCGGCGCCGACCTGCTCGCGCAACCGCTCTGGCGCGACCTGCTCGCTCAGGGAGCGCCGATCCTGCGCCACGACGGCGAGCTCGCCGGCCTCGAGTTCCGCGAGCTGGTCGCCGTGCCCCTCGCCTGGCGCGGCGTCTTCCTCGGTTATCTCGCGCTCACCGACAAGGAGGAGCGCGGCGGCGCCGGCTCGGAGTTCTCGGCCGAGGACCGCCGCTTCCTCGAATCGGTCGCGGCGCTCGCCGGTGTCGCCATCGACGGCGCCCGCCAGGTCGAGCGCCTCGAAGGCGAGCGCGAGCGGCTCGCCGAGGAGAACAAGGTGCTGCGCGGGCGGCTGGCGGAGGAGGTCGGCGGCCGGCGCATCGTCGCGCACGCGCCGGCGATGCGCCGGGTGCTCGATCTCGCCGAACGGGTGGCGCCGCGCGGCGTCTCGGTGCTGCTGCGCGGCGAGAGCGGCACCGGCAAGGAGCTGATCGCCAAGCTCCTGCATCACCTGTCCGGCCGCACGGGTCCGCTGGTCGCGCTCAACTGCGCGGCGATTCCCGAGTCGTTGCTCGAAAGCGAGCTGTTCGGCATCGAAGGCGGGGTGGCGACCGGCGTCGCCGCGCGGCGCGGCAAGTTCGAGCTCGCCGACGGCGGCACGCTCTTCCTCGACGAAGTCGGCGACATGCCGCCGGTGCTCCAGGCCAAGCTCCTGCGCGTGCTCCAGGAGCGCGAGGTGGTGCGCCTCGGCGGCGAGGAGCCGCTCGCGGTCGACGTGCGGGTGATCGCGGCGACCCACCACGACCTCGAGGCGGCGGTCGCCGAGGGGCGCTTCCGCGAGGACCTCTACTATCGCATCCGCGGCGTCGAGCTCGAGCTGCCGTCGCTCGCCGAACGACGCGAGGACATCCCGCACCTGGTGCGCCATTTCGTCGAGGAGTTCTGCCGGCGCGAGGGGGTCGAGCCGCCGGCGATCTCGAAGGAGGCGCTGGCCCTGCTGCTCGAGCACGCCTATCCGGGCAATGTCCGCGAGCTCCAGAACGTGATCGAAGGGGCGGTCAGCCTCTCCGACCGGCTGGTCGAAGCCGACCTCGTCCGCTCGCTGCTGGGCGGGGCCGCGGCCGCACCGCCGCCGGCCACCGGTCCCGAGCCGCTCGACCTCGACGCCGTCGAGCGCCGGCACATCCAGCGCGTCCTCTCGCTCGCCCGCGGCAACAAGACGGAGGCGGCGAGGATCCTGGGGGTCGATCGCAAAACCCTGCAAAGAAAAGGTTTCTAGGCGATCAGGGGCGTTTTGTCCCTGAGCGTCAGTTTGTCCCGATTCGTAAGGAATCCTTCAGAATTGGGCCTGAAGCCAGATTTCCAGCTCCAGCCGGGTGATTCTGCGACAAATTGCCTCGTCCGCGGTCCGGGGCAGAGCTCTTCCGGGCCGAAGGACGAGGATGCAACTTCTTCGGTTTCATACAGATACGCGAACAGGGCCGGGGTCGGGCCAAGTTGGCAGGCAGGTTGCTCAGACCCGGGGTGGGGAGGACGAGACCATGCTCCAGACCGCCGTTCGCGAGGCCCGCGCCACGACGCTGCGTATCCCGGTCGATCGCTGGCTGGCCGCCGGCACGGTGGCGAGCTTTCTCGGTCTGTTGCTGACCGACCGGGTGCCGCCCGGAGTCGTCCTCCTGCTCGAGCTCTTCCTCGCGTTTTGACCCGGGAGAGCCCCCCGCGATGATCGACCGCCCCGCGCTCCGGGAGGTCACCCTCGTCCTGCCGATGGCACCCGACATGGAGCTGGTCGCCTCCCAGGCGGCGAGCGCCCTGGCCGGCTTCGTCGGCATGAGCCCGGACCGGGTCGACGAGGTGCGCATGGCGGTGGTCGAGGCCTGCATCAACGCCTTCGAGCACAGCCACTCGGCGGAGCGCCGGGTCGACATCACCTTCCGGGTGCTGGGTAACGATTCGCCCGAGACGCTCGAGATCGAAGTGCACGACAACGGCATCGGCTTCGCGCCGGCCGAGGTCGAGGAGCCGCGCATGGAGGACAAGCTCAAGGGGGACCGGAAGCGGGGTTGGGGGCTTAAAATCATCCGCGGCCTCGTGGACGACGTCCGGATCCTCTCCGGAGCACGGGGAACGACCGTGATCATGAGAAAGTCGCGCTGAGGAGGGGCCGGGGGTCATGACCGAAGGGCTCAAGCTCACGATCGACCGCCGGGATGGCCTCGCCGTGATCTACACGGAGGGGTACATCAACAACCAGGGCGGCGAGGAGATCGCGCGCGCCGCCTACGCCCTGCTCGACGAGGGCTACCGGCGGCTGCTGCTGAATCTCACCGGCACCAAGATCATCAACTCGATCGGCATCTCGATCCTGATCGAGATCATCGAGAAGATGATCGAGGTCCACGGCAACCTCGCCTTCTGCTCGCTGACGCCGACCATCGAGAAGACCTTCCACATCATGGGGCTGGCCCAGTACGCGGCGATCCACCCCGACGAGGCGGCCGCCGCCTCGGAGCTCGCCGGCGGCGCGTGACGAGCGGCGTCCCGGCCGTGGGCGGCGGCGCGCGCGGCCGGCTCGACCTGCTCGCGCGCGAGGTACTGCCGGGCGGGCGGCGCGCGCTCGACCGGCTGCTGCCGCTGTTCGCCGAGTTCGCCGGCGGCGCCGCGGCGGTCTACGTCCGTGACGAGCGGGGTCTGCGGCGGCTGGCGACTCACGGTGAGGCGGGCGCGGCTCTGCCCGAGACCCTCGACAACGCACCCGAGCCGGCGTTCGCGTTCGACGGCGGCGTGATCCTCTGGTCACCGCCCGCCGCGGTGGAGACGCTGCCGGGCGAGGCCACGGCGCTGGCGCTGGCGGTGGCGGCGGCGGCGCGCGAGGTGCAGCTCGGCGAGCGGCTGCGCCTGCGCGATTTCGAGGTCAAGACCCGCGGCGTCCAGCTCGAGGCGCTCTACGACGTCGGTCTGGCGATCGCCGGCACGCTCGACTTCGAACGGCTGTGCGACGAGATCCTGATGCGCTCGGTGTCGTTGCTCGACGCCCGCCGCGCCGCGCTCTACCTGCGCGACGGCGCGCGCATGCACCTCGACCGGGTGTTCGGCGGCGAGGCCACCGAGTGGATCGATCCCGAGTCGGAGGAGGGGCGGGAGCTGCTCTCCGGACAGCCGCGCCCGTCCTGCTGCGCGCTGCCGGGTGCCCAGCACCTGCTCGGCGTGCCGATCACCTCCGACGGCGTCTACAAGGGGATCCTGGTGGTCGGCGACAAGGAGAGCCGGCGCGGGGTCGGGCCGTTCCCGGAGGAGGACCGCCGCACCCTCGAGCTGCTCGCCAACCAGGCGGCGATCGCGCTCGAGAACGCCGAGCTCCACCGCCAGGCGCTCGAGAAGGAGCGGCTTGAGCGCGAGATCGAGCTCGCCTCGGAGATCCAGCGCCAGATCCTGCCCAAGAGCGTCCCCGATGTCGACGGCTGGGAGCTGGTCGGCTGGAACCGGCCGGCGCGCCACATCGGCGGCGACTACTTCGACCTGTTCCGCACCGGCCACGGCCCGGAGCGTCTGGCGCTGGTGGTCGGCGACGTCTCGGGCAAGGGGGTGCCGGCGGCGCTGCTGGTGTCGACGCTGCACTCGTCGCTGCGGCTGCTGACCGAGCGCATGCCGGTCTGCGCCGAGCTGTTCGACCGCCTCAACCGCCACGTGCTCGAGTCCTCGACCGCCAACAAGTTCATCACTCTGTTCGTGGGCGAGCTCGACCCGGAGACCGGAGAGATGGTCTACCTCAACGCCGGCCACAACCCGGCGATCATCCTGCGCGCCGGTGGCGCGGTCGAGCAGCTCGGCCCCGGCGGTCTGCCGCTCGGGTTGCTGCCCCAGGCCACCTTCCGCGCCGAACGGCTGACGCTCGAGCCCGGCGACCTGATCTGTCTCTACAGCGACGGCATCACCGAGGCGGCCGACCCGGCCGACCAGGAGTACGGCCTCGAGCGGCTGGCGACCCGGCTCGCCGCGGTGCGCGAGCGGCCGATCGCCGAGCAGCTCGCCGCGGTCGAGGAGGAGGTCACCCGCTTCGCGGCCGGCGCGCCGCAGGGGGACGACCAGACGCTGGTGCTGCTGCGCCGCGCCCCTCGAACCGCCGGCGTCGCCGTGGCTTGAACTTTGCAGCTCCGCGCGGTGAGAATGGCGCGGGCGAATCCATCGATGCGATCGAGTCCAGAGCTCCTCGTGGCCGTCGTCGGCCTCGCGCTCGCGCTGCTGCCGGCGGGGGTCCGTCCCGCCGTCGCCGACGAGCTCGCCGAGCGCCGGCAGCGCATGGTGGAGACCCAGATCCGGTCCCGTGGCGTCGACTCGCCCCAGGTGCTCGCCGCCATGGCCCGGGTGCCGCGCCACCTGTTCGTCCCCGAGACCTACCGCGAGCAGGCGCACGAGGACTACCCGCTGCCGATCGGCGAGAGCCAGACCATCTCGCAGCCCTACATCGTCGCGCTGATGACCTCGCTGCTCGACCTGGCGCCGGGCGAGAAGGTGCTCGAGATCGGCACCGGTTCGGGCTACCAGGCGGCGGTGCTCGCCGAGATCGCCGCCGAGGTCTACACCATCGAGATCCTCGAGCCGCTGGCGTCGCGCGCGCGCGCCACGATCGAGCAGCTCGGCTACCGCAACGTCCGCTTCCGGCAGGGGGACGGCTACGAGGGGTGGCCCGAGGCGGCGCCGTTCGACGCCATCGTGGTCACCGCCGCGCCGCCCAAGGTGCCGCAGCCGCTGCTCGACCAGCTCAAGGTCGGCGGCAAGCTGGTGATCCCGGTGGGGCGCTTCTTCCAGGACCTGATCGTCTACACTCGCTCCGCCGACGGCTTCGACAAGCGCAACGTCATCCCGGTGCGCTTCGTGCCGATGACCGGAGAGGCCCAGAAGACCCCGCCCGGCGCCAACTGACGCCGGCGCACCCGAATCGAGGAGGTCCGCCATGAACCGCAAGCTCCCGGCGCTCGCCGTCGCCGCCGTCGCCCTGTTCGCCGCCGCCCTGCCGCTCGTCGCCCAGCGCGGCGACGATTCGAAGCGCAAGAGCAAGAACGGACTCGCCGAGGGCACGGCGGGCGGCGCCGCGGTGGTCGTCGAGTACGGCCGGCCGAAGGTCGGTGGGCGCGCGATCTGGGGAGCTCTGGTGCCGTACGGCAAGATCTGGCGCACCGGCGCCGACGAGGCCACCACGATCCGCTTCGACCGCGACGTGCTGGTCGAAGGTCAGAAGCTGGCCGCCGGCACCTACGCCCTGTTCACGATCCCGAGCGAGGGGAAGTGGACGGTGATCTTCAACCGCACGGCCGAGCAGTGGGGCGCCTACGACTACAAGGAGTCGGACGACGTCCTGCGCGTCGAGGTCGCGCCGCGTGCCCACGAGCACGTCGAGGAGCTCGAGTTTGCGGTCGCGGGCGACGCCGTCCTGCTGCGCTGGGCGGAGCTCGAGGTCCCGATCGCGGTGCGCGCCGCCGGCTGAGCCCGACGGCGCCGGCGCGTCGCTCAGAAGCTCCAGATCCGCGGGATCAGCAGCACCGAGAGGATCCAGAACACCAGGTTGAGCGGCACGCCGGCGCGCAGGAAGTCGGCGTAGCGGTAGCCGCCCGGGTTGTAGACCATGGCGTTGGTCTGGTAGCCGACCGGGGTCGAGAAGCTGGTCGAGGCGGCGAAGGTGACGGCCATCAGCAACGGCCGCGGATCGATGCCCTGCTGCTCGGCGGTCGAGATCGCGATCGGCGCGAGCAGGACCGCCGTCGCGTTGTTGCTCATCAGCTCGGTCAGCGTCGCGGTCAGCAGGTAGAGGATCGCCAGCAGCGCCACCGGCCCGAGCTCGCCCGCCCAGCCCAGGGCGTCGTCGGCGATCAGGCGCGCGGCGCCGGTGCGCTCCATGGCGATGCCGAGCGGCAGCACGCCGGCGAGCAGGAAGATCACCTTCCAGTCGATCGCCGCGTAGGCCTCTTCGAGCGTCAGGCAGCGGGTCAGCACGAGCGCGATCGACCCGGCCACGGCGGTGACCAGGATCGGCGCGATGCCGAGCGCCGCGACGGCGACCGCCGCGCCGAGGATGGCGATCGCGAGCGGCGCCCGCCGCCGGCGTTCGGACCCCTCGGTCACCTCGTCGAGGACGATGAAGCTCTCGTCGGCTCGCAGCCGCTCGATCTCCGCCCGCGGCGCCTGCAGCAGCAGGGCGTCGCCGAGCTCGAGCCGGACCGAGTTGAGCTTCTGCTCGAGGTGGTGGCCGCGGCGCAGGATGGCGAGCACGAGCGCGCGGAAGCGGCCGCGGAAGTCGAGCTCCTTCAGGGTCCGGCCGATCAGGCGCGAGCGCGGCGCGACCAGCGCCTGCACCAGGCGCAGGTCGTCCGACTCGAGCGCCTCGAGTCCGAGCTCGAATTCGGGGACGAGCTCGAGGCCGGCCGTCCCTTTCAGGGCCATCAGGTCGCGGATCCGGCCGCGCACCAGCAGCACGTCGCCGTCGGCGAGCGGCTGGTCGAGCGGCGCCCAGGTCTTGCGCTCGCCGTGGAGCAGGCGCAGGACGGTGACGTCGTGCTCCTCGCCCAGCCGGCTCTCGCGCAGCGACTTGCCGGCGTACTTCGAGCCCTCGCCGACCCGCAGCTCGGTGATGTACTCGCCGAGGTGGTAGGCCTCCGGCAGGCTGACCGCCGCGCGCTCGGGCAGCAGCCAGCGCGAGAAGAGCAGGAAGTAGAGCGTGCCGGCGATCGACAGGACGACGCCGAGGCGTCCGAACTCGAACATCGAGAAGGCACCGTGGCCGGCGCGCTCGGAGATCGAGCTGACCAGCAGGTTGGTCGAGGTTCCGACCAGGGTGCAGACGCCGCCGAACTGGGCGGCGTAGGAGAGCGGGATGAGCAGTCCGGAGGCGGCCATCTTGCGCCGGGCGGCGACCGCGAGCACCAAGGGGATGAACACGGCGACGGCGGCGGTGTTGTTGACGAAGGCGGAGGCGACCGCCGCGAGCGCCATCACCGCGAGCAGGGCGAGCGGCCGGTTGCGCGAAAAGCGCACCAGCAGCCGTCCGAGCGCGGCGGTGGCGCCGGTCTTCTGGAGCCCCGCGGTGAGCACGAACATCGCCGCGACGGTCACCGTCGCCGGGTTGGCGAACCCCGAGATCCCCTCCTCGGGGGTGACCAGCCCGAGCAGCAGCAGGCTCGCCAGCACCACCATCGCCACCAGGTCGACCGGCAGCTTCTCGGAGACGAACAGCGCGACGGCGCCGGCGAGGACGCCGAAGACCGCGATCAGTTCCCAGGACATCCGGTGGCGTTCCTCCGCAGTCGTTCGCGGCCGAGTGTAGCCCGGA
>BTUO01000009.1:0-176762 GCA_045862895.1 Acidobacteriota bacterium | reverse complement strand
TAGCCCGGAGGAACGGCGCTCCGCGCGGATGCCGCCGCGCGCGGCTCAGCCCGGGGCGGCGCCGTGCGCGGTCAGCAGCCCGACCAGCCGCGGCGTGCTCGGCACGCGGCCGGCGACCAGGATCTCGCCGTCGACGACCAGCGCGGGCGTGGCGACGACGCCGAAGTCGAGAATGCGCTCGATCTCGGTGACGTTCTCGAGCTCGTAGTCGATTCCGAGCTTGCGCGCGGCGTTCTCGGCGTGCTCGGTCAGCATCCGGCACTTGGCGCAGCCGGTGCCGAGGATCTGGATTCTCGTCGTCATCGCTTGCTCCTCAGGCGGCGAGCGCGCCGTAGATCAGGCCGGTCGCGGTCGC
The DNA here is from genome assembly GCA_045862895.1 of Acidobacteriota bacterium. Taxonomy (GTDB): domain Bacteria; phylum Acidobacteriota; class Thermoanaerobaculia; order Multivoradales; family JAGPDF01; genus JACTMI01. The sequence continues at coordinate 176,407 of BTUO01000009.1, read as the reverse complement.
CATGACCACGACGAGGGTGACGTAGACCGCGGTCTTGCGGCCGCCGATCAGGCTGCGCAGCACGAGCATCGCCGGCAGCGACAGCGCCGGCCCGGCGAGCAGCAGCGCCAGCGCCGGACCCCGGCCCATGCCGCTGCCGAGCAACCCTTGCAGGATCGGCACCTCGGTCAGCGTGGCGAAGTACATGAAGGCGCCGGCGACCGCGGCGAACAGGTTGGCGCCGAGCGAGTTGCCGCCGACCGAGCTCGCCACCCACGCCGAGGGGATCAGCCCCTCGTGGCCGGGACGGCCGAGCAGCAGGCCGGCGACCAGGACGCCGCCGAGCAGCAGCGGCAGGATCTGCCGGGCGAAGCCCCAGGTGGCGGCGAGCCACTCGCCGAGCTCTCCCTCGTCGCCGGCGATCGCCGCCGCGAGCGCCGCGAAGCCGACCGTGAACGGCACCGCCGGGTGCGCGCTCGCGAGCGCGGCCGCGAGCGCGGTGACGGCGGCGATGCCGAGCGCCCGGCGTGGCGCCAGGTCGAGCCAGCGCACGAGGACGACGAGGAGCGCACCCCCCGTGGCCGCGGTCAGCCACCATTTCGCCGCGAAGATCGCCGCCCAGACGCCGTCTTCGGCGGGCGCCCAGTTGGCGAAGACGAGCAGCGCCACCAGCAGCGCGAAGAAGGTCGCTTGGCGCGCGAGCGTGAGCCGGGGCCGCGGGAGCGGCATCGCGGCGGCGGCCGCGGCGCGCTGGCGCTCCTCGTCGCGGTAGATCCAGGCCATCGCCAGACCGATGACGACGGAAAACAGCACCGCTCCGACGGCGCGCGCGACACCGAGCTCGAAGCCGAGGATGCGCGCGGTCAGGATGATCGCCAGCGCGTTGATCGCCGGACCGGAGTAGAGGAACGCCGACGCCGGGCCCAGCCCCGCGCCGCGCTTGTAGATGCCGCCGAACAGCGGCAGCACCGTGCACGAGCAGACCGCGAGCACCGTCCCCGCCACCGACGCGACGCCGTAGGCGAGAGGGCGCGGCGCGTCCGGGCCGAGGTAGCGCATCACCGACCCCTGGCTGACGAAGACGCCGATCGCGCCGGCGATGAAGAACGCCGGCACCAGGCAGAGCAGCACGTGCTCGCGGGCGTACCAGCCGGCGAGCTGGAAGGCCTCGACCAGTGCGCCGTCGACGCGCGCCGACGACTCGGGCAGGAAGTAGAGGGCGAGGAAGACCCCGACCAGGGCGGCGAGCCACTTCACCTCGGAGCGCTCGATCACGGCCGCGGCCTCAGGCTCGCACCGTCGCCCGGGCGGCGCGCGGCCGGCGCACGCCGAGCGCGACGAGGTCGAGCTCCGCTGCGCACAGCGTTGCCACCTTCACGCGGCGCAGGCGGGCGACCACGGCGCGGTCCGCGGCCACTTCCGGGTCGCCGGCGGCGAGGTCGAGGATCGCCGGCAGCAGCGCCGCGGCGGCTCCGTCCTCGCACAACCGGTAGAAGACGAGCTTGCCCTGCTTGCGCTCGGCGACGAGGCCGCCCCGCGCCAGCACGGCGAGGTGCTCCGAGACGGTCGACGGCGCCAGCTCGACGACGGCGGTCATCTGGCAGACGCAGAGCTCGCCGCTCGCGAGCATCGCGACCAGCCGCAGGCGGGCCGGATGGGCGAGTCCGCGCGCGGTCTCGACGAGCTGGGCGAGGGTGGCGGCCGGAACGGTTCGTCGTTTCGTCACAAGACGAATCGTAGGGGCCCGGCCGTCGCCCCGCTCCGCCCCGCGGGGCGGGTGTCCGAGCGCCGCCGTGCGGGGCGCGGGCTCCGCTCGACGGCCCGAATCGGTTAGCGTCGCCGGAGCGCAGCCCGGAGAGGAGCCGCATGCCGACGAAGAAAGCCGTCCGCTCCCGCCCGCAGGCCCGGATCGCTTCCGGTACCGACGCGACCGACGTGCTGGCCTGGCTGGAGCGATCCGGAACCCGGAAGGACCGCGACGGGATGGCCCGCTACGGCATCGTTGCGACCAAGGCCTTCGGCGTCTCGGTCGGCGCGCTGCGCAAGAAGGGCAAGGAGCTCGGCCGCAGCCACGAGCTGGCGGCGGCGCTCTGGGCCTCCGGGTGGTACGAGGCGCGCCTGCTCGCCGCCTTCGTCGACGATCCGGCGCAGGTGACGCCAGCCCAGATGGACCGCTGGGTCCGCGACTTCGAGAACTGGGCCGACTGCGACACCGTCTGTTTCCACCTCTTCGACAAGACCCCGCACGCGCTCGCCAGGGTCGTCGCGTGGGCGAAGCGGCGCGAAGAGTTCGTGAAGCGCGCCGCCTTCGCCCTGCTCGCCTCGGTCGCGCTCCACGACCAGCAGCTGCCGGACGAGCGCTTCGCGAAGCTCCTGCCTCTGGTCGAGAAAGGCGCCGCCGACGATCGCAACTTCGTCAAGAAGGGCGTGCTCTGGGCCCTGCGCGGCATCGGCGAACGCAGCCCGGCGCTGCGCACCGAAGCGCTCGCGGTCGCCCGCCGCCTCGCCGCCGCGGACGGTGCATCCGAACGCTGGGTCGGCAAGGCGGCTCTGCGCGAGCTCAACAGCGCCGCCGCCACGCGACGCCTCGCGGCGCAGCGTTCGCGGACGCGCCGGAGCTGAGCCGGGCGCACGACTCCCGAGCGTCACGGCCACCTGCTACAGTGGCGGTCCCCTTGCCAAATCGCGAAAGGAGACGAGAGATGACACGTCGCGCGGTGCATTCCTTCGTACTCGTCCTGGCCATGATTCCGGGAGTGTCGACGTCGGCTCTCGCGCAGGACGTCGACACTCCGGGTGTCCCCCGCAGGCCCGAGAAGACGGTCCCCTTGGAGCTCGGAACCAGCTGGCCTCCGGGTACCGTGCGGCCGCTCTACACCAACCTCCCGGGAGACCCGACGGCCGACGTCCCGGGACTGCCCGGCGTCCATTTCGGACCGGGCACCGGAACGACTCACTTCGACCGGATCTTCGGCAGCCCGAACGGCCACTGGGCGATCGTGGCGGACACCGACCTGGCGACGACCGAGGACGAGATCCTGTTCGTCGACGATGTCGTGCTGGCACGGGAGGGGACGCCGACTCCGTGGAGCCCGACCGAGAATTTCGGCGTGTTCGACACCTCGCTCGGCGTCAGCGATTCCGGCGTTGTGGTGTTCGCCAACAACACCGACAATCCGACGACGACGGCGGACGAGTACATCCTCGGTGTCGCTTCGGGAGTCGACGCCTTCATCGTGGCGCAGGAAGGGCAGCCGGTGGGTGCGGCGCTGCCCGGAGCGACCTGGGGGAGCACGCTCGACTCGCCGAAGATCGCGGCCACGACGAACGAGTTCGCCTTCAGCAGCGACGCGGTCCTCGGCGTTCCGACCACCGAGGACGAGCTCGTGATCGCCAACGACATCCTGGTGGCACAGGAAGGAGTCACGGTACCGACCGGCCAGACCGGCGCCGAATTCTGGGAGAACTTCGACATCGACGACCTCTGGGTCGACGCCGCGGGGATGTCCTTTCTCGTCCAAGGGGACCTGGCAGGTGCCACCACCGCCGACGACGTGGTGGTCGTCGACGGCGGCGTGGTCGTCCAGGAGGGGGTGATCCTCCCGGGCTCCGGCTTCGCGGAGCCGGTCGACGCGGAGGGGATCGTCGGCGTCCACATGGCGCCGGACGGTACCTGGTACGTGCGCGGCAACAACGACGTGACCGAGCTGGACTGGGTGTTCTCGAACTCCGGCGTGGTGACCTCGCGCGGCGAGCCGATCCACGCCGGCGCGACCGAGCTCTGGAGCGACGCCGAGTTCGCGGACTGCTACTTCCTCCACGTCGGCGACGGCAACGGCAACTTCGTGATCGGCGGCGTCTCCGACGGCCCGGCGACCTCGAACGGCGTGCTGGTGCTCAACGACACCTGGGTGATCGCGCGCGAGGGACAGCCCTTCGACCTCGACGGCAACGGCCTGTTCGACGACGACACCTTCTTCAACACCTTCGGCAACGACGACGGCTACCTCTCGGACGGCGGCTACTTCTACTTCACCGCCACCATCCAGGACGGCGCCGACGTCACCATCGGCCAGGGCCTCTTCCGCATCGACCTGCGCTGCCTGCTCGGCATCCTGCCCTTCACCGACGACTTCGAGTCCGGCGACACCAGCGCCTGGTGCGCCGTGCAGCTCTGACCGGGGTCCGTTCCGCACGCCTCTCACGGCTGGCAGAGACTCCGGGACTGTCCTGTTGAATTGGGGACAGTCCCGGATCCCTTTGGGCGGTCCGTCTCCTCGCCCTGACGCTTTAGAGGACTTCCTTCATCGGCGGGAGTCCGGCTGGAAACTGCCCATTGGGTGAGGCACTTGACGTTAACGTCAAGTTGGCCTAACGTCGGTGGGAGCGGCCATGCCCCCGACGACCGAAGCGAAGACCGAACGCCTGTACTCGATCACCGAGCTCGCCTTCGAGCTCGGGGTGACGGCGCGGGCGATCCGGTTCTACGAGGCCAAGGGGTTGCTGCGACCGCAGCGGGTCGGGGCCAACCGGGTCTACGACTACCGCGACCGAGCCCGGCTGCTGCTGATCCTGCGCGGCAAGCGGCTCGGCTTCTCGCTCGCCGAGATCCAGCTCTACCTCGACCTCTACGACGCCGACCCGACCCACAAGAAGCAGCTCGTCCATCTGCTCACCGGCGCGCGCGAGCGCATCGACGAGCTGCAGAGCCAGCGCCGGGACCTCGACCTCACGCTCGAGGAGCTGCGCGAGATCGAAGAACAGGTGCTGGCCGCGATGCGCGAGGTGGGGATGACCCCGCCGCCGCGCTCCGGACGGACCCGCGAGACCTGAACCGCCGCGCCCGATTCCCGATCCCCGGAGGTGGAGACCGCCATGCAAGACATCGTCCTCGCCGGCTACGTCCGATCGCCGTTCACTCCCGCCAAGAAGGGCGAGCTGGTCAAGGTCCGCCCCGACGACCTCGCCGCCCAGGTCGTGCGCGCGCTGATCGAGCGCACCGGCGTCGACCCCGCCGACATCGAGGACCTGATCGTCGGCTGCGCCTTCCCCGAGGGCGAGCAGGGGTTCAACGTCGCGCGCATGATCGGCTTCCTCGCCGACCTGCCGCTGTCGGTCTCCGGCGCCACCGTCAACCGCTTCTGCGGCTCCTCGATGCAGGCGATCCACATGGCCGCCGGGGCGATCCGCATGGGCGCCGGCGAGGTCTTCGTCTGCGCCGGCGTCGAGTCGATGACCCGGGTGCCGATGGGCGGCTTCAACCCGCTGCCCAACCCCGGCCTCTACCAGCGCTACCCGCAGGCCTTCGCCGCGATGGGCGAGACCGCCGAGAACCTGGCGCGCAAGTACTCGATCGCGCGCCGCCGGCAGGAGGAGCTCGCGGTCGACTCGCAGAAGAAGACCGCCACCGCCAGGCAGGAAGGGCGATTCGCCGACGAGATCGTGCCGATCGTCTGGAAGGGCGGCACGGTCGCGGCCGACGGCTGCCCGCGCCCCGACACCACGCTCGAGGCGCTCGCCGAGCTCAAGCTCGCCTTCGACGAGAAGGGGACCGTCACCGCCGGCACCTCGTCGCCGGTCACCGACGGCGCCGCCGCCACCCTGGTCTGCTCGGCCGAGTACGCCGAGCGCAAGAAGCTGGTGCCGCTGGCGCGCATCCGTGGCATCGCGACCTCGGGCTGCGCGCCCGAGGTGATGGGCCTGGGGCCGGTGCTCTCCTCGCGCAAGGCGCTCGAGCGCGCCGGCGTCGGTCTCGACGAGATCGACGTCATCGAGCTCAACGAGGCCTTCGCCGCGCAGACGCTCGCCTGCATCGACGAGCTCGGACTCGACCCGGCCAAGGTCAACCTCGACGGCGGCGCCCTCGCGCTCGGCCACCCGCTGGGCGCCACCGGCGCGCGCATCACCGGCAAGGCGGCGGCGCTGCTCGCCCGCGAGGGCAAGCGCTTCGCGCTCGCCACCCAGTGCATCGGCGGCGGTCAGGGCATCGCCACCGTGCTCGAGGCGGTGTGACCGTGAGCGCCGCGAACCCCGCCGGGACGCTCGAGGTCGAGTCGCGTGGCGCGACCGCGCTCGCCGGCTCCGAAGCGCCGAGGATCGCCCGCGTCGGCGTGCTCGGCGCCGGAGTGATGGGCGCCGGCATCGCCGCCCACGTGGCCAACGCCGGCCTGCCGGTGGTGCTGCTCGACATCGTGCCGCCGGGCGTCGAAGACCGCAGCGCCCTCGCCAAGGGGGCGATCGAGAAGCTCCGGAAGGCGAAGCCGGCGCCGCTCATGTCCGAGGCCTACGCGAAGAAGATCGTCGCCGGCAACCTCGAGGACGACCTCGCCAAGCTCGCCGACTGCGACTGGATCATCGAGGCCGTGGTCGAACGGATCGACGTCAAGCAGCAGGTCTACCGGCGCCTCGATGCCGTGCGCAAGCCGGGCTCGATCGTCTCCTCGAACACCTCGACCATCCCGCTCGGCAAGCTGGTCGAGGGACTTCCGGAGACCTTCCGTCGCGACTTCCTGATCACCCACTTCTTCAACCCGCCGCGCTACATGCGGTTGCTCGAGCTGGTCGCCGGCCCGGAGACCCGGGCCGAGGCGGTCGCGGCCGTCCGCAACTTCTGCGACGTCGCCCTCGGCAAGAGCGTGGTGCCGTGCAAGGACACGCCCGGCTTCATCGCCAACCGGATCGGCACCTACTGGATCGAGTCGGCGACCAACGCCGCGATCGATCTCGGCCTGACCGTCGAAGAGGCCGACGCCGTCGCCGGCAAGCCCTTGGGCTTCCCGAAGACCGGCATCTTCGGCCTGATGGACCTGGTCGGCATCGACCTCGGCCCGCACGTCGCCGCCTCGCTGCTCGCGACGCTGCCCGCCGACGACCCCTATCGTGCGCTCCATCGCGACCTGCCGCTGGTGAGACGGATGATCGAGAGCGGCCTCACCGGCCGCAAGGGCAAGGGCGGCTTCTACCGGATCGAGAAGGGCGAGGGCGGGCGCGGCAAGCTCGCCATCGACCTCACGACCGGCGAGTACCGGAAGTCGGCGAGGGCTTCGCTCGCCAGCCTCGACGCCTCGAAGGCCGCGCGCGGCGAGGCCGGGCTGCGCGCGCTGGTCGAGCACGCCGACAGGGGGGGCCGGTTCGCCTGGCGGATGCTGTCGGAGACGCTCGCTTACGCCGCGTCGCTGGTGCCCGCGATCGCCGACGACGTCCACGCCGTCGACGAGGCGATGCGCACCGGTTACGCCTGGACGTACGGACCGTTCGAGCTGATCGACCGGCTCGGGCCCGCCTGGTTCGCCGGCAAGCTCGCCGCCGAGGGGCGCCCGGTGCCGCCGCTGCTCGCGGCGGTCGGCGCCGGGACCTTCTACCGCGTCGACAACGGCCGCCTGCAGCAGTTCGGCGTCGACGGCGTCTACCGCGATCTCGTGCGCCCGGAGGGCGTGCTGCTGCTCGCCGACGTCAAGCGCGCGTCGAAGCCGCTCGCGAAGAACGGCTCGGCGTCGCTCTGGGACGTCGGCGACGGCGCCGTCTGCCTCGAGTTCCACACGAAGATGAACGCGCTCGACGACGGCGTGCTCGAGATGATCCGCAGGGCGATCGACCTGGTCGACGGCACGAAGTTCCGCGCGCTGGTCGTCCACAACGAAGCCGAGAGCTTCTCGGTCGGCGCCAACCTCGGCGTCGTGCTGTTCGCCGCCAACGTCGCCGCCTGGCCGCTGATCGAGTTCTCGGTGGCGGCGGGGCAGGAGACCTTCAAGGCGCTCAAGTACGCGCCGTTTCCGACCGTCGGCGCGCCGTCGGGAATGGCGCTCGGCGGCGGCTGCGAGATCCTGCTCCACTGCTCGGCCGTCCAGGCCCACGCCGAGAGCTACCTCGGCCTGGTCGAGGTCGGCGTCGGCGTGATCCCGGGCTGGGGCGGCGTCAAGGAGCTGCTCGGCCGCTGGATCGCGAGCCGCGAGCGTCCCGGCGGACCGATGCCGCCGGTGGCGAAGGTGTTCGAGACGGTCTCGACCGCCAAGGTCGCGACCTCGGCGGCCGAAGCGCGCGAGCTCCTCTTCCTGCGACCGCACGACGGCGTCACGATGAACCGCGACCGGCTGCTCGCCGACGCCAAGGCGAAGGCGCTGGCGCTGGCCGACGCCGGCTACGCGCCGCCGGTACCCTACGAGTACCCGCTGCCGGGGCCGTCCGGGCGCGTCGCGCTCGAGCTGGCGGTCGCCGGCTTCCGCGCCTCGGGCGCGGCGACGCCGCACGACGAAGTGGTCGCCAAGCGGCTCGCCGTCGTCGTCACCGGCGGCGACACCGATCCGACCGAGACGTTGACCGAGGACGATCTCTCCCGCCTCGAGCGCGAGGCGTTCATGGCGCTGCTGCGCACGCCGGGCACTCTCGCCCGCATCGAGCACATGCTCGAAACCGGCAAGCCCCTGCGCAACTAGAGGAGCCCGACCGTGCCCACCACCTACCAGGCCCCGCTGCGCGATCTGCGCTTCGTCTACTACCAGCTGTTCGACGCCGAAGAGCTCACCCGGCTTCCCGGCTTCGAGGACGCCACCCCCGACGTGGTCGAGGCGGTGCTCGAAGAGATGGGCAAGATCGCGACCGAGGTGCTCCACCCGCTCAACGCGGTCGGCGACGAACAGGGGTGCAAGCTCGAGAACGGCTCCGTGCGCACGCCGGAGGGCTTCCGCGACGCCTGGAAGCTGCTGCGCGAAGGCGGCTGGATGGGGCTCACCGCCCGCCCCGAGTACGGCGGCCAGGGGATGCCCTACGCCGTGGGGGTGGCGGCGAGCGAGCTGATGATCGCCGCCAATCTGTCGTTCTCGATGTACGTCTTCCTCACCCACGGCGCCTACGACGCGCTCGACCACCACGCCAGCGACGAGCTCAAGAAGATGTTCCTGCCCAAGCTCGTCTCCGGCGAGTGGTCGGGGACGATGTGCCTGACCGAGCCGCAGAGCGGCACCGACCTCGGCCTGGTGCGCAGCCGCGCGGTCGACGCCGGCGACGGCGCCTACAAGGTCACCGGCAGCAAGATCTTCATCTCGGCCGGCGACCACGACCTCGCCGAAAACGTCGTCCACCTGGTGCTGGCGCGCATGCCCGACGCGCCGGCGGGGATCAAGGGAATCAGCATGTTCCTGGTCCCGAAGCTGCGCGTCGAGGGCGACCGCCTGGTGCCCAACGGCGTCACCTGCTCGGCGCTCGAGCACAAGATGGGGATCAAGGGCTCGGCGACCTGCTCGATCGACTTCGACGGTTCCCTCGGCTACCTGGTCGGCGAGCCGAACAAGGGAATGCGCGCGATGTTCACCATGATGAACGCCGCGCGCCTGCACGTCGGGGTCCAGGGGATGGCGCTCTCCGAGGCCGCCTACCAGGCGGCGTCGGCGTTCGCGAAGGAGCGCCTGCAGGGGCGCGCTCTCACCGGCGCGAAGAACCCCGGGCAGGAAGCCGACCCGATCGTGGTTCACCCCGACGTGCGCCGGATGCTGCTGTCGATCCGCGCCTTCAACGAGGGGGCGCGGGCGCTGACCGCCTGGATCGCGATGGCGATCGACCACGCCGAGTCGAACCCCGACCCGGCGCGGCGCGAGGAGGCCGAGGATCTCGCCTCGCTGTTGACGCCGGTGGTCAAGGCGTTCCAGACCGACCTCGGCTTCGAGATGGCCAACGCCGCGCTCCAGGTCCACGGCGGCTACGGCTACGTGCGCGAGTACGGCGTCGAGCAGCTGGTGCGCGACGCCCGCATCACGCCGATCTACGAGGGGACCAACGGCATCCAGGCGCTCGACCTGGTCGGCAGGAAGCTGCCGGCCCACGCCGGCCGCGCGCTGCGCCGATTCTTCCACCCGATTGCAGCCTTCCTCGAAGAGTCGGCCGGCGACGCCCGCATCGCCGAATTCGTCGAGCCGCTGGGCAAGTCCTTCGAACGCCTGCAGCGCGCGACGCTCCACCTCGCCCAGGCCGGCATGAAGAACCCCGACGAGGCGGGCGCCGCCGCGACCGACTACCTTCACCTGTTCGGCTGGACCGCGCTCGCCTACCTGTGGGCGCGGATGGCGAAGGTCGCCATCGCCGAGCTCGAGAAGGGCGGCTCGACGCTGTCGGCGGACGAACGGCTCTTTTACGAGGCGAAGATCGCGACCGCGAAGTTCTTCTTCGCCCGCCTGTTGCCGCGCGGCGGCGCCCACTTCGCCAGCCTGATGTCGGGGTCGAAGTCGCTGATGGCGTTCCCCGACGCCGCCTTCTGAGCGGGCGGATACGATACCCGGCGCCGCGAACGCGAGGCGCGTGCGCGGCGACCGGGAGAAGCACCGTTGACCCACGGTAGCCGTCGAACAGTGATCCTCGCGGGCCTCGCCTTGGCCGTGGCCGGCGGAGCGCGCGGCGCCGAGCCGGTCGAGTTGCGGATGTCGGCGGCGGCGAGTCTGCGCGACGCCCTCGACGAGCTGGCTCCCGCGCTCGAGCGGGCGACCGGGGCGCGGCTGGCGCTCAATCTCGGCGCCTCGAGCGACCTCGCACGGCAGATCGTCGCCGCCGCCAAGGTGGATCTCTTCCTCTCGGCCGACGAGGCCTGGATGGACCACCTCGCCGCGAACGGCCTCGTCGACGCCGGATCGCGGTGCTCCCCGTTGTCGAACCGACTGGTGGTGGTGGTGCCGGCCGACCGGGCGCTCGCGGTCCGCAGCGCGCGGGATCTCGCGGGCCCGGCGGTGCGGCGCCTCTCGCTGGCGCAGCCGGAGACGGTTCCCGCGGGTCGCTACGCGAAGGCGTGGCTCGAATCGCAGGGAGTCTGGGACGAGGTCGCCGCGCGGGTCGTGCCGGCGCTCGACGTGCGCGCGGCGCTCGCCGCGGTCGAGTCGGGCGCGATCGACGCCGGCATCGTCTATCGCACCGACGCCGCCCGCTCGAGCCGCGCGCGGATCGCCTTCGAGGTCCCCGCCGGCGAGGGCCCCGAGATCTCCTACGCCCTCGCCGCGATCGCCGGCCGGCCGGAGCTCGACCTGGCGCGTCGTGTCGTCGCGTGGCTCGCCGGGTCCGAGGCGGCGTCGGTCTTCGAGCGCCACGGCTTCGTGGTCCGGCCGGGTGCGCCGTGAACGACGTCGCCCTCGCCGCGCTCGGGCTCTCGATCCGCGTGGCGGCGGTCGCGACGCTGGTGATCCTGCCCCCCGGCGTCGCCCTCGGCTGGCTGCTGGCGCGGCGCGAGCTGCCGGGCAAGGCGCTGATCGAAACGCTGACCGCGCTGCCGCTGGTGCTGCCGCCGACGGCGGTCGGCTACCTGCTGTTGCGGCTGCTGGCGCGCGACGGCCCGCTCGGCGAGCGCGCGCTCGGCGTCGACCTCGACCTGCTGTTCACCTGGAAGGGGGCGGCGCTCGCCTCGGCGCTGATGGCGCTGCCGCTGGTCGTGCGCACCGCGCGCGTGGCGTTCGAGGAGGTCGATCCGCGCCTGGAGGGGATGGCGCGCACGCTCGGCCTGGGGCCGTGGCGCGCATTCCAGGAGGTGACGTTGCCGCTGGCCCGCCGGGGATTGGCGGCCGCCGCCGTGCTCGGCTTCAGCCGCGCGCTCGGCGAGTTCGGCGCCACCGTGATCGTCGCCGGCAACATCCCGGGCCAGACCCAGACGCTGCCGCTGGCCATTTTCGCCGACCTGCAGCTCGGCCGCGACGCCGAGGCGATGACGCTGGTCGGCATCACCGTCGCGCTCGCCTTCGTGACGCTGTGGACGGTCGAGGCGCTGACGCGCCGGAAACGCGCGGCACGATGAGCCCGCTCGTCGACCTCGACCTCGTCGTCCCGTGCGGTCGCTTCGACGTCGCGCTCGCCTGGCGCACCGACGAGCCGGCGCTCGGCCTGTTCGGCCCCTCGGGCGCCGGCAAGACCAGCGTGCTCGAAGCGATCGCCGGCCTTCGGCGTGAAGCGCGCGGCCGGATCGAGGTGGCCGGCGAGGTCTGGCTCGACAGCTCGCGCGGCGTCCGGCTCCAGCCGGAGGCGCGCGGCGTCGGCTACGTGCCGCAGGAGGCGTTGCTCTTCCCACACCTCGACGTCGCCGGCAACCTGGCCTTGGGGACGAGGCGGGCGCGCTCGTCGCGACGTCGCATCGCGATCGAGCGGATCCTCGCCGTGCTCGAGCTCGGACCGCTGGCGCGCGTGGACGTGGCGACGCTGTCGGGCGGCGAGCGCCGGCGAGTCGCGCTCGGCCGCGCGCTCGCCTCGGCGCCGGACCTGCTGCTGCTCGACGAGCCGCTCGCCGGCCTCGACCTCGCGCTGCGCCGGCGGATCCTCCCCTACCTTCTGCGCGTCCGCGAGGAGTTCGCGACGCCGATGCTGTTCGTTTCGCACGACGCCTCGGAGACGACACTGCTGGCGCGCGAGGTCTCCGTGCTCGAAGGCGGCCGCGTGGTCGGGCGCGGCCGGCCCGAGGAGCTCTTCGCCGGCCACGCCCTGGCCACGCCGGCGGAGGGCGCCGCGGTGACCAACGTGCTCGGTGGCCGGGTCGTGGCGGTCGACGAGTCGCTGGCGGAGGTCGAGCTCGGTCCCGGACTCGCGGTCGCGATCGCCGACGACGGCGGTTGCGCGCCGGGGCAGCGGGTGGCCTTCGAGCTGCGCGGCGGCGACGTCCTGCTCGCGCTCGGGCCGGCGGCGGGGCTCTCGGCCCAGAACGTCCTGCCGGCGACGATCCGGGCGGTGCACGCCCCTCCCGACGAAGACCTCCACTCCGCGGTCGTGGTCTCCGCGGAGCTCGCCGGCGGCCCGGCGCTGACGGTCGTCGTCAGCCGGCGCGCGAGCCGCGAGCTCGCTCTGGCACCCGGCCGCGAGGTCCACCTGGTCTTCAAGGCCCAGGCGTGCCGGCTGCTGGCCGCCTGGTGAGCCGCGGCGAACGCCCTACTCTCCGCGCCGGGTCGGCTTCTCCAGTACGAAGCCGGCGAGCGGCCCGTCGTTGCCCGCCGCGACGATCAGCGACGAGCCGTCGGCGCGGCGCAGGCGGACCACGTAGCGACCGTTGGCCGGGAAGAAGAAGCCGCTCTCGGTCGCGTGGACGGGGCTCCAGCCCTCCTTCGTGCCGCGCAACAGCAGGCCGTTGAAGGCGTCGAAGCGCCCGGTTTCGACTTCGGTCTCGAAGGAATTGCCGACGAGCAGCAGATCGATCGCGCCGTCGCCGTCGAGATCGCCGGGGAGGATGCCCTGGACCGGCGCCACCTGGGCCTCGAGCGGCAGCTCGTGGACGGCGAAGGTGCCGTCTTCGCGCTGCTCGAACCAGGTCGACTCGAGGCGGTGGGCTTCGAGCTTGAGCGCGGCGGCGAGCTGCTCGGCGGGGAAGACGTCGGCCATCGCGGCGGCGGCGTACGGCCGGTAGCGCAGGAACTTCTTCTTCAGCGACGGCAGCTGGCCGGTCAGCAGGTCCTTCTGCGGCAGCGGGTGCTCGGTGCCGTGGTCGTACCAGCTCATCACGGCGTCGAGACTGCCGTTGGCGTCGAAGTCCTTGGCGTAGATCCGCAGCGGCTCCTCGACGCTCGCGCGCAGCCGTGAGTTGCGGCCGAGATTGCCGGCCACCAGGTCGAGATCGCCGTCGCCGTCGAGGTCGGCGGCCTCGAGCGAACGCCACCAGCCGCTGGTGGCGCCGAGGCCGCGCTCGGCGGTGACGTCGACGAAGCGGCCGTCGCGCCGGGCGAGCACGGTGACCGGCATCCACTCGCCGGCGAGGACGAGCTCGGGCGCGCCGTCGCGGTCGAGGTCGGCCCAGGCCGCCGCGGTGACCAGGCCGAGGTCGCGCCGCGGCAGCGCCTCCGCGCCGACATCGACGAAGCGCCCGCCGTCGTTGCGCAGCAGGAGGCTCTGCGGCGCCGCGGGATAGCTGCCGGGGACGACGCGACCCCCGACGAACAGGTCGAGGTCGCCGTCGCCGTCGTAGTCGCCCGGCCGCGCGCAGGAGCCGCTCGCGGTCTCGTTCGGCAGCGCCTCGGGATCCCGCGCGAACCGGCCCGCGCCGTCGTTGCGGTAGAAGCGATCGAGGTACTTGGCGCTGCCGGCCTCGAACTCGGAGCCGCCGCTCACCACGTAGAGATCGAGGTCGCCGTCGCCGTCGGCGTCGAACAGCGCCGCGCCGACGTCCTCGAGCTCGGCGTCGGTGTCGAGCGCGGGCTGCGCGGTCGCCTCGAAGTTGCCGTCGGCGCGCTGCCTCAGCACGACGCCGGCCTGCCCGGCGGCGCCGCCGGCGAACAGGTCCTCGAGACCGTCGCCGTCGACGTCGCCCGTCGCCAGGCAGGGCCCCGACCGCGACAGCATGTGCGGCAGCAGGGGCTCCCGCTTGAAATCGACGAAGTCGTTCTCGCGATGGACGAAGTCGATGCCGGCGGCGAGCGGGGTGAGCAGCGGGCGCGCCGGGGCGGCCGGAGCGGGCGCGGCGCCCGGCGCCGCGTCCTGGTAGCGCAGGACGAGTCGACGATCGACCGCGACGCGCGCGAGCACCTGCGATCTGCCGCCCGGCCAGCGCACGGTGACGGTCGCCTCGCGCCCGGCGCCGAGGCCGAAGTGGAGCAGGGGCTCGACCGCCGACATGAAGCCGCGCGTCGTGAACATCTCGGCCACCTGGGTCGTGCCGGCGGCCTCGACCTCGACCCGCGCGCCGATCCCGGCGCGGTTGAGCGGCGGGCCCTCGAGCGCGACCTGCAGGTAGTGCCGGTCGCCGTCGGCCGGGCGCGTCTCGTTGCGCAGCACGAAGGCCTCCTGGTCGATGTTGCTGACCACGAGATCGAGGTCGCCGTCCCGGTCGAGGTCGCCGTACGCCGCGCCGGTCGAGTAGCTGGGCTCGGCCAGGCCCCAGGCCGTGGAGACGTCCTCGAAGCGGAGTCCGCCGGCGTTGCGGAACATGTAGTTCGGCAGCGGCGCGGTCGGGATGTGCTGGAGGTAGTAGGCGAGCGACTCGTCGCTGTCGAGCCGCACGGTCCGGTTGAGGCGGTCGAGGGTGAACTTGAAGTAGTCGCCGTCGTTGACGTCGTAGCGGTAGCCGTTGGTGACGTAGAGGTCCTTCCAGCCGTCGTTGTCGAAGTCCGCGAGCAACGGTGCCCAGCTCCAGTCCGTCGCCGCGACGCCGGCGAGCTCGCCGATCTCGCTGAAGGTGCCGTTGCGGTTGTTGAGCTGGAGCGTGTTGCGCTGGAGTTGATGACCGTAGCCGAAGCGGACGAGGGTCGAGTAGCGGTCCCAGACCATGACGTTGAGCAGCGACTTGCGCCGGAAGTTGTCGGGCGCGACCATGTCGGCGACGACGACGTCGGTGTGCCCGTCGTTGTCGACGTCGGCGGCGTCGGAGCCCATGGCGGTGTAGCTGACGTGCCGGAACATCTCCGCGCGGCGGTCGGTGAAGGTGCCGTCGCGGTTGTTGATCAGCGCGTAGTCGGGCTCGACGAAGTCATTGGCGACGTAGAGGTCCGGCCAGCCGTCGCCGTCGAGGTCGGTGGCGGTGGCCGACAGCCCGAAGGCGCGGGTGTCGATGCCCGCCTCCTTGCTGACGTCGGTGAAGCGGACGCCGCCCTCGTTGCGGTAGAGCCGGTCCGACTCGGAAGGATGGCTGGCGCCGCGCAACCGGACCACCCCGCTGCCCTGCTGCCGGACGCGGATCTGATTGCCGCTGCGGTCGGTGAGGAAGTTGACCAGGAACAGGTCGAGGTCGCCGTCGAGGTCGTAGTCGAAGAAGGTCGCCTGGGTGGTCCGGGTGCCGTCGGCGAGCCCGAGCTCGGCGGCGCGCTCGGTGAACGTGCCGTCGCCGTCGTTGATCCAGAGCAGGTCGTCGAGCTCCGGTCCCGGGACCAGCCCGGAACGACTGACGTAGACGTCGAGCCAGCCGTCGCCATTGACGTCGGCCATGGCGACGCCGCCCTTGAGGCCTCCGCCCGCGGCGATGCCTGCGCGCTCGGAGACGTCCTCGAAGCGGAAGCCGCCCAGGTTGCGATAGAGCCGGTCGGAGCCGCGGGTAGCGGCGAAGTAGAGGTCGGGCAGGCCGTCGTTGTCGACGTCGCCGATCGCCACGCCGGCGCCGTTGTAGAGGTACTCGAAGGTGTAGAGGTTGATCGTCGCGTCCTGGACGATGGTGTTGGCGAAGTCGATCCCGGTCTCGGCGGCGGACAGGCGGCTGAACCTCGCCGGCTCTTCGGTCGCGGCGAGTGGGGTCGCCGGCAGCAGCAGGAACGTCGAGATCAGCGTCGTCCGGTTCACCGTCCACCTCCCTTCAGCGGCGCGAGCTCCAGCCGTTCCACCACGTGCCGGCCGACGGCGCGACCCTGGGCCACGCCGTTCTCGATCGCCGCACGGTAGTGGATGCCGCCGTAGAGGCGGCTGATCGCGGCCTCCTCGGCGGCGGCGAGGAACGACGGGAACGGCCGCGCCGGGAGCCCGTAGTCGTCCTCCGAGTTGTCGAGGAACGCGAACTCGGCGCCCAGCAGCGCGGTGAGCACGGTCGCGGCGGCGTTCGAGATCACGCTGTGCCCGCTGGTGTACTCGGGGAACGGCGGGGTCTGCAGCAGCGGCTGCCAGGCGGCGTCGAGGTTGCGGCCGATGTAGGTCTCGGGGCGGATCACCTCGCTCCGGTATTTCTCCACCCAGCACGAGATGAAGCCGTCGAACAACGCGATCGAGGTCGTCGAGTAGATCCACGCGCTCTCGGCGAACGACGCCCCGGACTTGCGGGCGGCGATCGTCGCGATGCTCATCCAGTGGCCGCCGGGCGACATCTTCTTGATGCCCACCATCAGGTGCCCGATGTGATTCGACGCGAACGGGTTGCAGTCCCAGAAGCGCGCGATGGCGCGCTGTTCGGCGTCGAGCTTGCGGCTGGTCTCGTAGACCTCGAGCGCCTCCCGGTGGAAGCGCGAGGCGGGTTCGGTGCTGAACTCCGGCGGCGGTGGGGGCGGGTACTGGTCGGAGTGATCCAGCGCCAGGGTGCGGATCTTCGACCAGTTCGGCTCGACCGCCTCCATGTAGTCGGGGCCGGTCGGCACCCACCGGTCGTCGGAGCCGCGCGGGTCGTAGCGGGTCCACGAGCGCGACTCCTTGTACTTGTCGCCCCCCGCCCACTTCAGGACGTGCTTCGCGACCAGGGTGCCGTACCCGGCCGCGCGGCCGAGCTGCTCCTCGGAAAGGCCGCGCCGGCGCAGCTCGGACTCGATCTCGGCGCGGAGCTCCGTCATCCGGTCCTCGGAGAAGGTCAGCGTCCGGCCGACCTCGAGCAGCGCGATCAGCGCCGCCGCCGGCGCGCAGACGCCCGGCTCCGGCGCGGGCGGTGGCGTCAGCTCCCGCACCCGACCGGCGAGCGACGGAGCGGCGCCCTCGCCGCTGGCGGCCATCGCCTCGTGGGCGGCGATCGAGGAGTAGACGTAGATCCGGCTGGCGACCGGGGGCGGAAAGACGTCGTGGACGATCGTCGCGGTCAATCCGCGCAGGGCGCGATGCAGGAGCTCCGCGTCCCGGACCGGGGCCTCGCAGTCGGCCCGCGCCGGAGCCACGGTCCAGGCCACGGAGAGCATCACGAGGGGGAGGAGCCTCGACATCGTCGTCCTCCTTGGGGTCGAAAGCGTGATTCTAGCCCCGGTTCTCCGGAGCGCGACTTCGCGCCCCGCGGAGGGCGGCGCGGAGAGCGAAACCGGCGGCCAGCGTGGCGGCGCCGATCGCGATCACGCGGACCTCGAGCGCGGTCGCGAGCAGGGCGCAGCCGGCGAGCCCCGTCCACGCCACCGCCCGCGGATAGCGCTTGACGCCCGCCGGCAGGCGCAGCGCCGCCAGGTTCGCGATGCCGTAATAGATCAGGATGGCGAAGGCCGCGGTGGACGCGACCCCCGCCAGCGTGCCCGTGGCGGCGACGATCGCCGCGACCGCGCCCACGGCGAGCACCGCGCGCGCCGGTACCCCCCGGCGGGCGTCGACGGCGGCGAGCAGTGCCGGCAGGTCGCCGCGCCGGGCCATCGCGTAGACCATTCTCGACAGACCGAGCAGCTGCGACAGGATGACGCCGAGCATCGCGGCGACCGCGCCGATCGAGATCGCGGTCGCGGCGGCGGGGCCCGAGAACGACCGCGCGGCGGCCGCCAGCGGCGCCCCGCTCGCGGCGAGCGCTTCCGCGCCCACCGCGCCCACCGCCACCGCGGCGACCGCCAGGTAGAGCACGACGGCGCCCACGATGGTGATCACCGTCGCCCGTGGAATGGTGCGGCGCGGGTCGCTCACCTCCTCGCCGAGGGTCGCGATCCGGGCGTAGCCGGTGTACGCGAAGAACAGCAGCGCCGAGGCCTCGAGCACCGAGCGCAGCCCGAACGGCGCGAACGGGCGCAGCCGCCCCGGGTCGAACGTCGGCGCGCCGAGCACCGTGAACAGCAGCAGCGACGCCAGCGAGACGGCGACGATCGCGAGATTGGCGAGGCTCGAACGGCGGACGCCGAATCCGTTGAGCGCGGTGAACACCACGATGGCGCCGACCGCGACCGCGCGCGGCGGCACGCCCGGCAGGAGCGTCGCTAGGTAGGCGGCGAGCCCGATCGCCACGGTGCCCGCCGCCGCGATCTTGCTGGCGAGGAACATCCAGCCGGCGGCGAAGCCGGCGGCCGGGGAGAGCAGGCGGTAGCCGTACTCGTAAGTTCCGCCGGACTGCGGGATCTCGGCGGCGAGCTCGGCCGAGGAGAGCGCGTTGGCGGCCGCGGCGACGCCGGCGATCGCGAGGCCGGCGAGGATCGCGGGACCGGCGATGCCGGCGGCGATGCCGGTGACCACGAAGATCCCCGCGCCGACGATGGCGCCGAAGCCGATGCCGACGGCGTCTAGCAGGCCCAGCTCGCGCCGGAGGCCGGAAGCGTGGGTCGTCGCGGGCATGGCGGAGCCTCGCATCGTATGGGAACGGGGGTCGCGAGACCCGGTCAGGGAAGCGACGGGCGAAGCAGGCGCCGGGCGAGGCCGAACAGGGTGGCGCCCCACGCGACGACCGCGATCGGCAGGAAGGCGCGCGAGATCGCGGCGAGCGGCGCGAGCGGCAGTGCCTCCGAGAGCCGGTAAGTCGCGGCCGCGTACATGCCGAGCGGGAAGACCATCCCCCAGTACTGCGGATCGTAGGAGAGCGGGTGGCGGCGCACGAGGTGGCGCCAGACGCCGAGCAGGACGAGCAGCGGGATCCACCAGCTGCCCGCGGCCCAGAAGAAGAGCGTGAAGCCCTTGAGGAAGGGCGCGAGCTCGGCCAGCAGCGACGAGCGGCCGCGCGCGAGCACCAGCGACGAGCCCGCGAGCGTGGTGATCGCCACCGCCCCCATGCTGATCCAGTAGGGGGGAGTCAGGGTGGCCACTTCGAGCGGGAGAAAGGTGAAGCGGTAGAAGATCAGCGTGATGATGGCGAGATAGAGCATGCAGCCGACCAGGAAGAAGACGAGCGCGCCGAAGGCGACCGCTTCGGCCGGCCAGCCGAACGGGTCGCCGAGCGCGAGCGCGAGCACCGCGACCGACTGCGTGGCGACGGTGGCGATCAGCCAGGCGCCGTTGATCCCCTGCTCGAGCGTCGGCTTGGCGCCGCGCACGATGACCGCGGTGAAGAACGCGTACATCACGAGGAACCAGAGGCCGAGGCCGGCGGCGAAGAGGACTTCGGCCGCGAGGCGCCAGCCCGCGATCAGCAGGCACTGGCTGCCCAGCACGCAGGTGCCGGCGACGACCGTGAAGTAGCCGGAGCCGCGGGCGTGGTCGGCGAGATCGGCGGCGAGGCGGCGCGGGTAGAGGACGATCCTCGCCGCCGTCAGGGCGACGAGCGCCGCGTAGGCCGGCAGGTTGACCGCCAGCAGCGCGCCGGCGAGCCGCGGCCAGCCGAGCAGGTGGCCGGCGATCGAGACGATGCCGGTCGCCATCACCAGGGCGAAGTAGCCGGGGAAGAGCCCGGCGACGGCGGCGGCCAACCGGCCTGGCGGTGGCGCGGGGGCGGCGGAGGACATCGATTCGGCCGGGACGCTCAGGTCTCGATCCGGTAGACGTAACGCAGCAGGCCGAGGTTGAGCAGGAAGCAGACGAGGCTCGCGCCGGCGGCCGGCAGCGCGACGCCGTGGTCGCCGCCCAGGTAGGCGTTCATCGTCGCGGTCAGCAGCCAGAGCTGGAGGGTCACAATCAGGACGACGATCGGGATCATGCCGGAGAGGATCATCAGGCGCTGCGCGCGCGAGAAGCGGCGGCGGCCGTTCACGATGTCCGCTCCGTGACGCCGACCGCCCAGACCACGCCGTCGCGCAGCTCGAGATCGACCTTCGGCAGCGGCCGGCGCGGCGGGCCCGAGAGCGGTCGCCCCGAGACGAGGTCGAAGTTCCCCTCGTGGCACGGGCAGTGGAAGCGGCCCCGCTCGACCTGCGGCAGGACCGGGCAGGACAGATGCGTGCAGCGCTGGTCGAAGGCGACGACTTCGTCCTCGCCGATCCGTACCAGCAGCTTCGGCTGGCCCGGCCCCGGGTAGTCGAACTGCAGGAAGCCTCCGACCGGCAGCTCGTCGAGGCGGGCGACCGGCGTCGCGGGTGGGCCGGAGCGCGAACCGAGCAGGCTCTTCGCCAGAATCCACGCCTGCCCGGCGACGAAGGCGAAGCTGGTCAGCACCAGGAACTTGGTGAACTCGCGGCGGGCGACGTACTGGTCCTGCGGCACGTCGATCGGGAAATCGCGTCGCCACTTCGGCTGTTCGGCCGCCGGCCGTCCGTCGGGCGGGATCGTCAGCTCTTCCGGGTCGCGCACGGTCACGTTTCGCTCTCCTGGTAGAGATTGGCCATCAGGGGGTCGACGGGCGCGGCGGTCGCGCCCCTTCCGCTCGAGTCGGCGAGGGCGCCGGACTCGAGCGGCGCGGTGACCGCGAGCAGCGGCTCCGCGAAGGTCCGCGGCACGAGCACGCGCACCCGCGTCGAGACGATCTGCGCGCCGAAGCGGAACGTGTCGACCGGGCGCGACGCGGGCCGCAGCGCCTCGATCTCCTCGCGCGTGCCGAAGAAGAGCGCCTGGCTGGGGCAGACCGACGCGCACATCGGCTTGAGCCCCTGCGACGTGCGGTCGTAGCACATGTCGCACTTCATCATCAGGTTGGCTTCGTCGTGCATCTTGGGCACGCCGAACGGGCAGGCCAGCACGCAGTTGTTGCAGGCGATGCAGCGCGCCTTGCGCGCGGTCTGGACGACGCCGTCCTCGGTGCGCTTGATGGCGTCGGCGGGGCAGACCTCGGCGCAGGTCGGCTGGTCGCAATGCATGCAGACCACCGGTACCGTCTGGGTCGAACGCGAGCGGTCGACGAAGTCGAGCTGGATCATCGACACCCCCTTGTGGGTGTCGCACTCCGAGCAGGCCTGGACGCAGGCGTTGCAGCCGATGCAGCGCGCCGGGTCGATGTAGAAGTGACGGTCGGAGGGGACGGGCATCGCGGTCCGCTCCTCAGGCGCCGAGCGTGGCGAGCGCGGGCCGGTGCGACGGCGTGGAGACTTCGGCGGCGCCGCGTGCTTCTTCCGCGGTCGCCACTCGCAGCCGGACGGCGCAGGCCTTGTACTCGGGGATCTTCGAGATCGGATCCTGGGCCGCGATCGTCAACCGGTTGACGCTGCGCCGGCCCGGCCAGTGGTAGGGCACGAAGATGGTGTCGGGCCGGATGGTCGCGACGACGCGGGCGCGCAGCGTCAGGCTGCCGCGCCGGGTCTCGGCGGTCGCCCAGGCGCCGTCGGCGATCCCCAGGCGCTCCGCCAGGTGCGGGTGGAGCTCGATGAACGGCTCGGGGTCCATGTCGAGCAGCGGTCCGATCCGGCGCGTCTGGGTGCCGGAGAGGAACTGGCTGATCAGGCGGCCGGAGGTCAGGATCAGCGGGTACTCCGCGTCGGGGACCTCGGTCGGCGGCGCGTAGGCCGCGACGTTGAAACGCGCTTTGCCGTCGGGGAAGTAGAACGGCCCGGCCCCCTTCGCCGCGACGTTCCACGATCCGGGCTCGAACAGGCGCGGCGTTCCGGGGTGGTCCTCCGACGGGCAGGGCCAGAACACGCCCTGCTGGCGCTCGACCTTCTCCCAGCTGATCCCGGAGTAGTCGGCCACGCCCCCCTTCGAGGCGACGCGCAGCTCCTCGAAGATCTCGCGCGGGCCGGCGAAGGTGAAGCCGCGCTCGCGGCCCAGGGCGCGGGCGAGGTCCTGGACGATGCGCCAGTCCGGGCGCGCCTCGCCGGGGCATTCGATCGCCTTGTTGATCTTGATCACCCGGCCCTCGGCGGTGGTGACCGTCCCTTCGTCCTCCTCGTGGAGCGAGCCGGGCAGCACGAGATCGGCGTGACGCGCGGTCTCGTTGAGGAAGAAGTCGATGGCGATGTAGAAGTCGAGGCGACCGAGCATGGCGCGCACGAAGTCGCTGTCGGGCAGCGAGACGACCGGATTGAAGCAGATCGACAGCAGCCCCTTGATCTCGCCGCGCTCGATCCGTCGGAAGATCTCGTAGGCGTCGACGCCCGGCTGCGGCAGGTCTTCCGGGGCCATCCCCCAGACCCCGGCGACGTAGGCGCGCGCCTCCGGGTCGGCGAGCTTCCGGCCGCCCGGCAGCTGGTCGCACTTCTGGCCGTGCTCGCGGCCGCCCTGGCCGTTGCCCTGGCCGGTGATCGTGGCGTAGCCGCAGAACTCGCGTCCGATCCGGCCCGAGGCGAGCACCAGGTTGATCGCGCCGAGCACGTTCTGGACGCCGTGGCTCGAATGCTCGATGCCACGCGCGTGCATCAGGAAGCTGGTCTTCGCCGTCCCCCACCATTCGGCGGCCTGGCGGATCGCCGGCTCGGCGATGCCGGTGGTGCGCGCGGTGCGCGCCGGCGTCCACTCGGCGACGTGACGGGCCACGTCGTCGAAGCCGACCGTCGAACGCTCGACGAACTGGCGGTCGATCCAGCCGTTCTCGATCATCAGGTGGAGGACGCCGTTGAACAGCGCGACGTCGGTGCCCGGACGGATCGGCAGGAACAGGTCGCAGGTGCGGGCGATCGGCGTCAGGCGCGGGTCGACCACGATCACCCTCGCGCCGTGTTCGCGCGCCTGCCAGACGTAGTCGGTGGTGATCGGTGCGCACTCGGCGACGTTGGCGCCGGAGATCCAGATCAGCTCGGCGCCGAGGATGTCGCTCCAGGGGTTGGCGGCGCGGTCGATGCCGAACGCCTTGGTGTTGCCGGCGCCGGCCGAAACCATGCAGAGCCGACCGTTGTAGTCGATGTTCGAGGTCGCCAGCGCCATGTGGGCGAACTTGCCCATCAGGTAGGCCTTCTCGGTGGTCAGGCTGGCGCCCGAGAGGACCGACATGGCGTCGCGTCCGTAGGTCTCCTGGATCCGGCGGATCTCGGCCGCGGCGAGCTCGATCGCGCGCTCGTACGGAACCGGGCGGAAGCCGCCGGGCGCCGCTTCGTCGCGCTCGAGCGCGGAGAGCAGCCGGTCGGGGTGCGCCCCCTGGAGGTAGCGCTTGATCCCCTTCGGGCAGAGCATGCCGCGATTGAACGGGAAGTCGTAGCGCGGCTCGAAGCCGACCACCTGCTCGTCCTTGACCTTCAGGCGGATGCCGCACTGCTGGCCGCAGAAGCAGCAGTGGGTGTCGACGATGCGGTCGGGCTCGACGCCGGTGTCGAGCCGCACGCCCGCCGACCAGGCGGGGTGCGGACCGAACGGGTCGTCCGGGAGCGGATCGAGCGGCGTGCGGCGCTCGCGTCGCGAGGCCGGAATCGGGTCAGCCATGGAAGTTCTCCGCGTCGGCGCGGCCCAGCGGTCCCTCGCCGAGCCCCGGGTTGACGTGCGCCGGCGCCGCTCCCGGCGCCACCAGCACGCCGCCGCGCACGCCGCGCCAGGCGGCGCCCTGCGCCGCGGCGAGGAGCGCGCGCCGACAGGGCGGGCAGACGCGCTGGTAGTGGTCGGTGGCGCCGCGACCGGCGGCAGCGCCGGCGGCGATCCGGTAGTCGAAGCCGAGCCGGCGCTCGACCTCGATCAGGTCCTCGGCGTGCATCTTCGAGGTGAAGCCATGGCCGCAACGGGCGCAGCGCTCGGGTTCGGCCTCGCGTCCGGCCTCCTTGTAGAACCGCACCGCGATCTGCGCCGGTCGCTGGAAGACGTGGAAGAACTTGCCGAAGGGGAGCCAGAGGAAGGTGAAGATCACCGTCACGGCATGGAGGATCGCCAGGAAGTCGTAGGCGTAGCCGTGCATCCAGGTGTAGCTGGCGGTCAGCATCAGGCCGGTCAGGCTGACCGCGAACAGCAGGATCAGGGGGAGGAAGTCCTCGACGAAGCTCTGGAGCGCCGCCGCCCCCTCCTCGCGCATGCGCCGGCGCATCGCCAGCATGACGCCGGCGATCACCAGGAACGAGGCCCAGACCAGGCCGTGGAAGAGGAAGAAGGCGAGCAGCGAGTCGCTCGGGAAGGCGAAGGCCGGGAAGCCGAAGACGATCACCCGGTAGAGCGCCGGTTCGCCCGGCTCGGATTCGAACGCGAGCCAGCCGAAGACCAGCGGGAAGGTGATCGCGACCGCGAGCACGCACCCCCACAGAATCAGGACGTGGGTCAGTCCGCGCAGCCGGCCGCGCGCGAAGATGAATCGGTTGAGCGCGATGTCCGAGACCGCATGGCGCGCGAGACCGGCGAGCCTGCCGAAGCGGCCGCCGCGCCCGCCGCGGCGGAAGAAGACCTGCCAGCCGCGCCGCCAGTAGAAGTCGGTGGGTGGCCGCTTCAGCCACATCGCGTAACGGTAGGTGAGTCCGAAGGTCGCGAACAACACCGAGAAGGTGTAGGCCACGAGCGCCGCGTCGAAGTGCGCGAGGTTGCGCGACCCGGCGACGATCAGCGCGCCGAGGGCGGCGGTCGCGACGAGGCCCCAGGCGATCGGGCCGGCGGATTCCGGTGCAGAGCGGGGCGCGGTCACGGCAACGACTCCACCTCCTCGTGCGGTCGCGGGCGATGGTAGCAGCACTGTCCGGATCGGGATCTCAACTCGACTTCTCCAGGTGCTTCGCAGCGGCGGTCGAATCGCTCGCGATGCGCATCCGGGCGACGAGCGACGCGGCCCAGGTGACGCCGCCCGCGAGCGCCAGCGCGCCGCCGATCGCCATCAGCGCGATGCCGGCCTTCTGACCGGTGCCCAGGACCAGCTGGTCGACTCCGTACGTCTTGCGGCCGAGGCCGAAGGCGCCGGCGACCATCAGGCCGGTCGAAAAGCAGAGCTGGCCCGTGCCGTAGAGGATCGCCACGCGGGTGAGCGACCGATCGCGGAAGGCCGCTCGACGCGGATCCCGGTCCCGGCCGCCGTCGCGTGGCAGCAGCAGGAGTGTGAGCGCCATGTAGGCGAGCGTGCCCGATCCGATCGTCGCGTGGTAGTGGCCGGGGATGCGCAGGTCGGAACCGCGGATCAGGGCGCCGTAGAGGAGTCCGGCCAGCATCAGGATCGAGCTCGCGGCGAGCGGCCGGAGCGCGCGAGCGACGGCCCCCTCCGGCCGGTCGCGGTGGGCGCGCAGGTGCGGCATCACCACGAATCCGAGGAAGACCAGCAGGCTCGGAAAGAGCCCCCAGCGCATCAGCTGCGCGTAACCAGCGTGGTACCGCCAGCCCGCCGGGTGCGCGGCGAGGAGTGGCAGCACCGACAGCGCCGCGACGACGAGCAGCCCGAGTGCGACGCGCGCGGCCGCTCCGGCGGCGACCGACCGCCCGGTGCCGACGGCGGCGAGCAGCGCCCAGGCGACGAGCACGAAGGAGACGGTCGCGAGCTGGAGGACGTGGCCGCACCCCCAGAACAGCTGCTCGTAGGCGGCCGCCACGTCGCCGGCGGCGCGCAGCCGGAGATAGGCGACGGCGAGGACGGCGAGCGCGAGCAGGGTCGACGCAGCGCCGAGGCGCAGGAAGCCGCGATGCGCGCGCAGAGTCGAAGTGACCGGACCGTCGTCGTCGGCTCCGGGCGCGCCGGAACCGACGGCGAGCGGCAGCAGCTCCCGGCCGAGATAGCTCAGAACGACGGCGGCGGCGAACAGCAGCAGCCCGGCGACGAAGAGCGGCTGGTCGACGAGCGGGACGTAGTTGACGGTGTGCGGCCGTCCCCACTCCGGGATCAGCCCGCTGCCGAGCGCGCCGGCGCCGGCGGCGGCGAGCCAGGGCGCGACCGCCGCGAGCCTTCCGGCGCGCCGGCCGCCGGCCGCGGCGAGGTGGAAGAGCGCGACCGGGAGCGCCGCGAACCAGACGACGACGCCGAGCTCGACGTGGACGACGAGCACGCGGCGCGCGAGCTCGGTGTCGGTCAGGAGCCGGGCGAGCACGGGCACCCTGGCGGCGACGACGCCGAATGCGAGCAACCCGCTCGCGGCGAGCGCAAAGGCCGCCAGGAGCATCCAGCGCCGGGCCAGCGCCCGCCGTTCTCGGATCAGGAGTTCCACGATGGGAGGACCATACGCCGAGAAGCAGCCTGTCCTCCCTCCGGGCCGCCCACCGGCTCCGAAGAACCGGCGGTCAGGCGGCCGCGGCGCGGGGGAACAGGACGTTGTTCTCGAGGTGGATGTGCTCGTGCAGATCGGCCTCGAGTGCGGCCAAGCCGTGCCAGAGAGCGTTCCAGGTGTTGCAGGCGCCCTCGGGGACGCGGAAGCCGTCCGTCAGCTCCCGGATCTGGTGGAGCTCCTGACCGACACGGGTGTGGTCGTCGACGAACGACCCGACCTGCGAAGGCTGGCCCGCGGCGGCGTTGAGGAGGGACGGAAAGAGGGATTCCTCCTCCTCGTGCAGATGCTGGTCGAGCTCGCTCTTCAGCCGGAGGAAGCTCTCGAGCAGGGCGCCGAGTCGCTCCGGGTCCTTGTCGCCGTGGACGCGGAAGACTCTGCGTGCCATCGCCTCGAGCCGCGGCAGCTCCTCTCGCAGCGGGTCGTGGTAGCGCTCGACGATGTGGACCACCAGCTCGGCGAGCGGCGCTTCGTGCCAGCGCCGGGTGGCACCGTCGGCGCCGGGCGAGTTGATCTCGCGCTCGATCTCCTCGAGGACGCCGGCAGGGTCGATCGCTCGCTTCGCGCAAGCTTCGGCGAGCGCCACCCCGCCGCCGCAACAGAAGTCGATGCCGTGACGGGCGAAGACGCGGGTGGCGAGCGGGTGGCGTGCGGCGATCTCGCCGACGCGGGATTCGAGGCTCAGGCTCATGACGCAGTTCTCCTGGGATGCGGGATGAAGGCGGAAGGGCGGTCGCTCACGCGGCCATTCTCGGATTGACGTCGGGCTGTTGTCAAGCATAAAGTCACAACAATCATGAAAACATCGCCGGTCCTTCCGAGCCCTTCCGGAATCGCCGGCCGCGCCATGCTCTATCCACGGTTCTTCCTCGCCGGCATTGCGGTCACCCTGACCGCGGGGGCGACCTGGGGGGCGTGGCTGCTCCTGCGCATCGCCCGCGCGCGCGACTTCGCCGCGCCGTCCATCTTCGAGGTCAACGCCCACGGCCAGGCGCAGATCTACGGCTGGATGGGCCTGTTCATCCTGGGCTTCGCGCTCCAGATGTTCCCGGCGTTCTGGGGGGCGCGGCTGGCGGCGCCGCGACTGGCGCGCGTGCTGCTGCCGCTGATGGTGGCGGCGATCGCCGTGCGCGCCGTCGCCGAGGCCCGTCCGGCCGGGCGCCTCGCCGACCTTGCGGTGGTGGCGGGAGGCGTCCAGCTCGTCGTGGTCGCGACCTTCGTCGCCCTGCTCGCGGTGACGGCGCGCCGCGGCACGGCGCCCGCGCGGGTCGCCGATCGCTATCTCGGCGCCGGCCTCGTCTGGTTCCTGCTCGGCGCCGCGCTCGACCTGCGCCACCTCGCGCGGATGGTCGGCGCCGTCGATCGCGACGCGCTGCTCGCCGAGATCGCGAGCTGGCAGCTGCCGCTGCGCGACCTGCAGATCCACGGCTTGGCGCTGTCGATGATCTTGGGCGTCTCGCTGCGCGTGCTGCCCGGCCTGTTCGGCACCCCGATCGCCGACGAGCGGCGCGCGCGCCGCCTGTTCTGGCCGCTCCAGCTCGCGATCCTCGCCGAGGCGGCGCTCTTTCCGCTCGCCATGGCCACCAGGCGACCTCTCCTCTTCGTCGCCTTCTGGGTCGCCACGGTCGTCTTCGCCGTCGCGGCGGCGCTCGCCGCCGCCAACCTGCGGGCCTTCGCGCGACCGCGCGTCGAGCTGCCGAGGGTGTCGCCACTCGCCTTCGTGCGCGCGGCGCACGTCTGGCTCGCCGTCTCGCTCGCGATGCTTGTAGTGGGGCCGTTCTGGTCGCGCCTGCTCGACCTGCCGTTCTCGCACGCCTGGCACGGCGCGACGCGGCACGCGATCACGGTCGGCTTCGTCAGCCTCATGATGATCGGCGTCGCGTCGCGGATCGCGCCGCGCCCGGCCGGGAGCGGCGCGGCCGGAGCCGCGCTGCCGCTCGCGCCGTTCGCGCTGCTGAATCTCGGCTGTACGCTGCGCGTCAGCCAGCAGGTGCTGACCGACCTGACGCCGGTCGCCTTCCTGCCGGCCGGTGTTTCGGGGCTGCTCGAGCTCACCGGTCTCGCCTGGTGGGCGACCTGGATCGTGCCACGGCTCGTCCGCGCCGGCCGCCCGCTCGCGGCGGCGCGCGCGGCGCTCACCGAGGTGTCGGAGCCGGTCGTCGAGAGGACCTGACGCGCCCGCACTCCCGGAGGGCCACGACCATGTACGGAGCGATTCTCCTGCTACACATCCTGGCGGCGACGATCTGGACCGGCGGCCATCTGGTCCTGGCGATCGCGATCCTGCCGCGCGTCCTGCGGGAGCGCTCGCCGGCCCTCCTGCTCGAGTTCGAGTCGGCTTACGAGCGCGTCGGCGTCCCGGCGCTCGTCGTCCAGGTCGCGACCGGCCTCTGGCTGGCGCACCGGATGGTGCCGGAGCTCGGCCGCTGGCTCGCCTTCGACGATCCGGTCGCGACCCTGGTCGGTGTGAAGCTCCTGCTGCTCGCCACCACCGTCGCCTTCGCCCTCGACGCGCGGCTGCGCCTGATCCCGCGCCTGTCTGAGCAGAACCTCGGCGCTCTCGCCTGGCACATCGTTCCGGTAACGATCGTCTCGGTCCTCTTCGTCGTCGTCGGCGTCTCGTTCCGGACCGGGTGGTTGTACTGACCGCCGGATGCCGCCGGCGGGCTCTCCGGTCGACCGCCGCCCGAACCCACCGGGGCGACGGTGCTGAAAGTCAGGGAGCCGAGTCCGGACCTACTTCCGCCAGTAGCCGTTGGCCGCGGCGACGGTCTGGAAGTTGATCGCGACGACCTGGGAGGCGGCGGTCAGCGCTTCGGCCGAGTTCGCGTAGTCCGGTCGCAGTTTTCTGAGGACCTCGACGTCGGGCTGCGTGTACTTGACGCCCCTCCGGCTGAGCGTGATGGCGAGCTCGAAACCTTCCTGTGGCGTCGCGGTGATTAGCGAAGGGAGCCAGGTCTCGGTCACGATGGAGCCTCCTGTTCGAGGGGAGTGGGGTTTGTGGTGTGGGGATCGAGCCCGGAGGTCGGGTCCTCGATTCCATGCCGCCCCTGGTTTCGCGCGGCCGTGCGCAGTGAAGTCACGCCGGCGATCATGACGAGCAGAACGACGAGGGGCGAGAGCCGAAGGAGCCATGTGCCCGTCAGCCGCTGTTGCGCGAGATCGAAGGTGCCGCAGAGCAGCGCGGAGTAGCTCGAGTAGATGAGCCCGAGGGAGAGCGTCATCGCCGCCGCGTAGATGCCGAGGACGCCCCGGACGACAAACGGCATGATCCGCCAGCTCGCCGCGAGCGCGGCCCCGGCGCCGAGCATCGAGGCGTGCATCAGCTGATCGGCGACCTCGCTCGTGCGGATCGCGTCGACCGAGCGCGGGATCATCCAGAAGGCGAGCGCGCCGAGAGCGCAGGCGAGACCGGTCAGGCCGTACCTGTTGCTCCGCGTCCAGGTCCGACCGGAGCGGCCGACGGCGAGAATGCCGAGGGCGGCCCACGCCGGCAGCGCGAGCAGGACGAGCCGCGGCATGGTCGCGTCGAGCCATTCGTCCGCCGGGGAGTTGGACAGTGCGAGCGCGGCGGCGGCGATCCAGAGCGCGCGCCTCAACCGACGACCTCACGCACGGCGGTCGCGAGCCGGTCGAGATCCTCGTTGGCCGGCAGTATGCGCACGACACGGCCCTCGGGATCGATCACGAAGATGTCGACGCCGTGGTTGATCAGGCCGTCGGGGCGTCGGTAGAGCCAGATTCCGAGCTGCAGCAAGGGCTCGTCGCCGGCGCCGCCGGCGGGCGTCACGAAGGACCAGTTCGGAGGCGAGCCGTAGGCCTCCCAGACCGCGCGGAGTCGGTCGGGGGGATCCCGGTCCACGCTGACGCTCACCGCCCGGAGGCGGCCCGGCGGGACGTCGGAGAGCGCCGCGGCCAGCCGCTGGAGCCGCGACATCGCGAGCGGGCAGATGTCGGGGCATCTCAGGTACATGGCCTGGACGAGCCGATAGCCCCCGTCCCGGGCGCCGAGATCGAGCGTGCGGCCGCCCTGGTCGACGACGTCGAAGCGGGGCGCCGGTCGGGGCAGCGGACCGGCGGCCGCCACGGCGGCCGAGAACGCCGTGAACGCCGCGTAGCCGTGGGTCCACCAGGCGCCGAGGACGATCCACGCGCCGGCCACCATGGCCGCGGGCAACCAGGCCAGCACGCGGCGCGGCCTCGAAGCTCGCGGCTCGTGCGTCATGCGTCCGTGCCCGCGGAGCGCCGCCGTCCGGCGACCAGGGAGACGCAGAAGAGCAGCGCGCCCAGCAGGAAGACGGAGCCGCCGACGGCGCCCCAGCGCGCGAGCTCCGCCGCCCGCTCGGCGAGGTCGGGATAGGGGATCGTCACGTAGCTGGCGAAGCGGCGCGGCACGGAATCGAGCCCGCCGAGAAAGAACATCAGGACGAAGGTGTAGCCGCCCGCGAGCATTGCCGCCAGGCCGGTGCCGGCGAGCCGCTCGGCGCGCGAGCGCAGGAACAGGTGCAAGAAGCCGAGCAGGATCAGAACGTAGCCGACCAGGAAATAGGTATGGAAGTGCGCGGGCACCCAGAGCGTGTTGTGAAAGACGAGATTGACCGCGATCGTCGAGTCGACGACCGCGGTGATGCCGCCGAGGACCCAGCCGAGGATGCCGAGCGTGAACGCCGCGGGCGCGAAGCTCCAACGCAGGCCGGAGCGGTGGAGCTGGGCGCCCAGGCCGAAGACCGTCACAGCGGTCGCGGGCACTGCCGAGCCGTAGGAGGCGACCTGACCGAAGACCTGGAGCGCGACCGGCTGGACGAAGTCCATGTAGAGATGGTGGAAGTAGGCGAAGAGGATGAACAGGAGCGTGGCGTTCCAGGCCACCGCGACGGTGCGCGTGACCTTCCAAGCGCGGCCCGTGAAGCGGGGCATCAGCTCGTAGATCACGCAGATGCCGCAGTACATGGCGACGTTCACGATCGTGTGGCCGAACATGAACATGCCGTTCTTGAGCAGCAGGGCATCGAACTCGGTCGCGGGCGCGAGCCACTTGAAGAGGTAGGTCATCAGCGTGGCGGCCCCGACGATCGTTCCCAGCACCCCGGCGACGGCGCAGATCGACGCGATCAGGACTCCCGCGGGCGCCGGATCGCCCGCGCCGGCCCGGAAGCGATCCCAGGCGAACATCCGGCCGATGCCGTGCTCGGCCGCGAGTGCGCGCAGGATGTCGAGCTGCGCCACCAGCCAGGCGAGGCCCATCGCCATGAGCGCGACGATCGTGGTGCCCGTCGCCCAGCCGGGCCAGGTCGCCTTGAGGAAGGGCAGCGGGTAGAGGGCATACCACCCGGCCGCGAACTTGCCGATCAGGGTGGCGACCAGCAGCGCGACGGCGCCGGCCACGAACAGGCCGTAGGCGACCCACATGGCGGCGCGGCTCGGCCGGGCGTGGCGCGCCGCGACGAACCAGACCATCGCGATGCCGGCCGAGAATAGGGTACCGGCCATGCCGAGGCCGTGCATCGTCATCAGCGCGTAGAAGTCCGGTGTCGACAGCGGAACCACCGCGCCCTGGGCGAGGCGCATGGTGATGCCGAGCGTGACCAGGATGAGGAAGATCGCCAGCGTCGTGACGAGCCAGGTGGCGATCAGGCGGCGGTCGCGATCGGGGGGGCTTCCAGCTCCGGTTCCCGTGCTCATTGGACAGAGATCTCCGCCATCATCACCGTATGCCCGACGCCGCAGTATTCGAGACAGAGGACGTGGTAGGTCCCGGGCTTCTCGAAGCGGACCCGGAGGTGGTTGACGTACCCGGGCATCGCCTGGGTCTGGGCGATCAGCCGGCCCTCGAGGTCGTAGATGCCGAAGCCGTGATTGACGTCCTTCGACGTGACGGCGAACTCGACGAGCTCACGCGCTGGCACCACGAGCGGAAGACTCGCGCTCGCGCCATCGACCTGGAAGTCCCACGCCCACATCCAGCCGACGGCGTCGATCTTCCGGGCCGGCGTCTCATCGGCGACGCTCGCGTAGGGAGTCCGCGAGAGCGTGAGGAAGAGCACGACCGCGAGCCCGGCGATCAGTGCCGTGGCGTAGTAGCGGCGAACCCGGTAGACCGCGGCGTAGCCGCCGGCGTCGCGCGTCGTCGCGCGGCGCGCGACGAGGAGCGCGACGGCGATCACGACCAGGGACAGGACGAGCGAAACCAGGGCGACGATGGACTGGATCATCGGACGCACCGCTCGCCCGCTGTGCGGTGCGAGCCGGCACGAGGCGCCGGGGCCGCGGCAGCGATCTCGGACCGTCGCCGGCCCCGTGGCCAGAGCCCGTCGACGAGGAAGGTGGGAGAGACCGTCCGCGGCATGCGGCCGTAGAAGCGCTCGAAAGTGATCGCGGGCTTCGGAAGCGGACAATCATTTACCATGATTGTCATGACTATAAACTTGACAACTACCTCCGTCAAGCCTAGGCTCGTCCTCGAGGTCGAGGATTCGCATGACGCCCCAGAGCCAGAGCTCGCCCGGAACCCCTCTCCGCCGCCGATCGACGGTGGCTCTCCTCGTGCGCCGCGATGCGCCGGAGGCGGTGCCTCGGACAATTCTGGGCGAGGCCGTCCGCGCCGATCCGAGGCAGCTAGAGCGCTGGGAGAACGAGGGAGGCGCGTTGGGATCCGCTGGGGTACGGCCGTGGGCCGCCCTGGGAGGTGAAGCCGGGTGACGGTCGTCTCCTTTTCCCGCGAATCGGCACGGTCCGGGGCGGCTGCGCTTTCGGACGAGCGAAGGACTCCGGCGGCGGAATCTCCCGTCCTCGACCCGTCGGAGTTGCGGCGAGCGTACTCGCTGATGCACTTGGCGAGGATCCTCGACGACAAGGCCCCCAACTACCTAAAGCAGGGGCTCGGCTGGTCGTATCACGCGCCCTGCGCCGGTCACGACGGCATCCAGATCGTCTTGGGGCTCACCTTCCGACCGGGCCACGACTACCTCTTTCCCTACTACCGGGATCTCGCGACCTGTCTCGCGGCCGGCATCTCGGCCGAGGAGATCCTGCTCAACGGACTCTCGAAGCGCGACGACGTCGCCTCGGGCGGCCGGCACATGTCCAACCACTTCGCCAAGCCCGCGATCGGCATCCAGAACGTCTCCTCGTCCGTCGCCAACCACGCGCAGCACGCGGCGGGCCTGGGCCGTGCCGTCGCGACCTACGGCTCGGACGCGATCGTCTTCTGCTCCGTGGGCGAGTCCTCGACCTCCGAGGGCTACTTCTACGAGGCAGTCAACGGCGCCTCGCGGGAGAGGCTCCCGGTGGTCTTCGTCGTCCAGGACAACGGTTACGGCATCTCTGTGCCGAAGAGTGACCAGACCGCTAACCCCCGCGCCTCGGACAACTTCGCCGGCTTCCGCAACCTGCGGATCCTCCACTGCGACGGAACCGATTTCGTCGATTCGCTGCGGGCCCTGCGCGCCGCCGTCGGCTACGTCGCCTCCGGTGCCGGTTGCGCCCTGGTCCACGCCGAGTGCGTGCGCATCCACTCGCACTCGAACTCCGATCGGCACGAGCTCTACCGCTCGCCCGAGGAGCTCGCGGCGGCCCGCGCGCGGGATCCCCTGCCGCGGCTCCGCGCCCGCGTGCTCGCCGAGGGCGTGGTCACGGACGAGGAGCTCGCGGAGCTCGAGCACGAGAACCTGCGCACCTACGAGGAGAGCGCCGAGCGGGTCCGCCGCGCTCCCGATCCGGACCCGGGGACGATTCACGATTTCGTCGTACCGGAGCCCTGGCGGCCGGAGGGGGACGGTCTCGCCGAGCTCGCGGCGACGCCGGCGAACCTCGCCGGCGCGGCGCTCGAGGAGCGCTCGCTGCTCGAGGCGCTCAACCTCACCCTCAAGGAGCTCTTCCGCGAGAACCCCGACACCTACCTCTGGGGCCAGGACGTCGCGAACCGGGACAAAGGGGGCATCTTCAACGTCAGCAAGGGGCTGCAGCGGGAGTTCGGGGCGCGCCGAGTCTTCAACGGCCCGATCGCCGAGGACTACATCCTCGGCACCGCGGACGGCTTCTCGCGCTTCGACGACCGGATTCGCATCGTGGTCGAAGGCGCG
Source organism: Acidobacteriota bacterium (assembly GCA_045862895.1). GTDB lineage: Bacteria > Acidobacteriota > Thermoanaerobaculia > Multivoradales > JAGPDF01 > JACTMI01. The sequence goes on along the minus strand of BTUO01000009.1, from coordinate 141,897 downwards.
GAGTTCGCCGACTACTTCTGGCCCGCGGCCGAGCAGATGGTGGAGATGTCGCACGAGTTCTGGCGCACGCGCGGGAAGTTCGTGCCCAACGTCACCATCCGGCTCGCCTCGGGCGGCTACATCGGCGGCGGCCTCTACCACTCGCAGAACATCGAGGGGTGGCTCGCCACTCTGCCCGGGATTCGGATCGTGGTGCCCGCCTTCGCCGACGACGCCGCCGGGCTGCTGCGAACGGCCGTCCGCTCGCGCGGGATCACGGTCTACCTGGAGCCCAAGTTCCTCTACAACGCGCGCTCGGCGCGAGCCTACGTGCCACCCGGCTTCGCCGTGCCGTTCGGCCGGGCGCGCCGGCGCCGCACGGGCGACGACCTCACGATCGTCGCCTACGGCAGTGCCGTGCACCTGGCGCTCGAGGCGGCCGGAAAGCTGGCGGAGGAGGGTCGCAACGTCGAGGTTCTCGACCTGCGCTCGCTCGTCCCGCTCGACTGGGATGCCATCGCGAAGTCCGTGCGGAAGACCTCGCGGGTGCTGGTCGCGCACGAGGACAAGGTCCACGGCGGTTTCGGCGGTGAGATCGCGGCTCGGATCGCCTCCGAGCTGTTCGCCTATCTCGACGCCCCGATCGAGCGCGTCGGCTCGACGTTCACGCCCGTGGGCTTTCACCGCGCCCTCGAGCGTGCGATCCTCCCGGACGTGAAGCGAGTTCTCGACGCGGCGCGGAAGGTGTTGTCGTATTGAGAGAGAAGGAGATCATGAAGACTTCACTTCCCATCATCGGTCCCGGAATCGGGGAGAGTCAGCGCCGGCTCCTCGAGCTCGTCAAGCGCGCCGGGGAGTGCACGCTCGCCGAGCTCGAGGCCGGCTTCGAGCTCAGTCGGGAGACGCTTCGCATTCACCTGAAGTCGCTCGCCGCGCAGGGACTGGTCGAACGGTCCGGCGTCCAGCGGACGGGGCCCGGCCGGCCCCACGTGCTCTACCGACTGACCGCGGCGGGAGAGGCGCTCTTTCCCCGCCGCGAGGGAGCGATGCTGCGAGAGCTCGCGACGTTCCTCCTCGAGAGGGGGCGGCGCGACCTGCTCGAGGAGTTCTTCGAGGCCCGGCTCGCTCGCAAGCGTCGCGAGGTCGAGGGGAGCGTATCCGGTCTCGAAGGCCGTGAGCGGCTGGAGCGAATCGCCGAGATCCTCTCCGAGGATGGGTTCGTCGCCGAGGTCACGGACTCGAAGGTCGGGCCGCGGCTGCGCCTTAGTCATTGCCCGATCCAGGATCTCGTCGCCGTTTCCGATCTACCCTGCCGGTTCGAGCTGGCGCTGATCGAGGGGCTGCTGGGCGGCCGTCTCGATCGCGAGGCCTTCATGCCGGAAGGAAGCCACGCCTGTATCTACTCGATCTCGAGCGCACGCGCGAGGCGGCAGGGCGGGAGTCGGCGAGATTCCGCTGGGAAGCAACCCGCCTGAGCCGCTCGCTGATCTTCTTTGGGGCTGTTCTTGGCTTCGGCGCTCCAGGACCCGAACCTCGCGACGGCAGCGAGCACGGAAATGCGGCTCAACCTCCGAGGCCGCAGGCCCGGCGGCACTCGGCCATCAGGGGGGCCGCCGCAGTCGCCGCGCGCGCGCTGCCCGCGCGCAAGACGGACTCGACGAAGCCGGCGTCGCACAGCAGCTCCTGGCGGCGCTGCCGGGCCGCACGGAACGTATCCAGAACGAGCCCGAGCAGCCGCGCCTTGAGCGCGCCGTAGCCCTGGCCGCCGGCAGTGAAGAGCCGGCGGGTGTCCGCCCACTGCTCGGGCGGAGTCAGCAGCTTCAGGAGTGAATAGAGCGGGCCTCGGGTCGGCTTGGGATCCCCGAGGGGCGTCGAGTCGGTGACGATCGACATCACGGAGCGGCGCAGGTCGGCCTCGGGCGCGAAGAGCTCGATGACGTTGCCGTGGGACTTCGACATCTTGCGCCCGTCGATTCCCGGCACCAGCGCCGCGTCGGACAGGATCATCGGCTCGGGCAGGCGTAGCAGCGGTTCGCCGTGCGCCTGGTTGAAGGCCGTCGCGAGGTCGCGGGTCATCTCGAGGTGCTGCGCCTGGTCCCGCCCCACGGGAACCCGCTCCGCGCCGACGATCAGGATGTCCGCGGCCATGAGCACGGGATAGGCGAACAGGCCGTGAGTCGGCGCCAGGCCCCGCGCGATCTTGTCCTTGTAGGAGTGGCCGCGGCGCAGCAGCCCCATGGGCGTCACGGACGACAGCATCCAGGCGAGCTCAGTGACCTGCGGCAGGCTCGACTGCCGATAGATGACCACGCGGTCCGGGTCGAGGCCGAGCGCGAGGTAGTCGGTGGCAATCTCGAGAGTGAGCGAGCGCAGCGTCGCCCCGTCGCGGACCGTGGTCAGCGCGTGGAGGTCCGCGACGAAGAAGAAGCAATCGTGGGCGGGCTCACTCTGCAGGTCGAGAAACTGGCGGATGGCGCCCAGGTAGTTTCCCAGGTGAAGCTTCCCCGTGGGCTGGATGCCGGAGACGATGCGCATCGGACTCCTCTGGCCGGGAGCATGGCGCCCGCCGCCGCCGTCCGCGGCGAGCGTGGCCGCGGGCGGGCTCGGCCTCGCCGGTGCCGGAGAGGTCAAGCCGGCAGCCGGCCGACGAGATCGCCCGCGCGGACGGGACCAGGTTCCGCGATCAGCGCTCTCGCCGCGTCGACCTGCCCCCAGGTGTTCCAAAGCAACACGCCGCGTACCCGCCCGGCTTTCAGGTAGTAGACGACGCCCTCGCGGAGAGGCACTTTCCAGTCCGCCACGATCTCGCCGCGAGGATCGAGCTCGCCCACGGCCTCGTAGCCGAGATCGAACAGGTCGGAGTAGAAGAACGGAAGGTGGAGGTAGGGCGAGTCTTCGCCCGCCATGGCCCGCCCGGCCGCCCGTCCCATGGACACCGCATTGTCTTCGTGCTCGACACGGATGCGGCCGCCGAGCGCCGGCGCCGGGAACCGCGCCACGTCGCCCGCGGCGTAGACCCGGGGATGGCTCGTCCTCAGCCGCTCGTCGACCACGATGCCGTCGTCGACCTCGAGCCCGGCGGCGGCCGCAAGCTCGGTCTCGGGGACGATTCCGAGGCCCGCGACCACCGCGTCCACTTCGCGAGGGGGCTCCCCCTCCGCGTGGACCTCGTAATCCAGGCCCTTCGCGACCAGGTTCGTCACCTTCCGTCCGGCGAGCACTTCGACGCCCTTCTCCTCGAAGTAGCCGGCCAGGAAACGGGCCAGGTCCGCGGGAAAGACGCGCGAGCCGATGCCCGCCTCGGGGAAATACATCGTCACCGAACGGTTCTGCGAAGCCAGGGCGGCGGCGATCTCGGAGCCGATGAAGCCGCCGCCGAGGACGGCGAAGCGCGCGCCCCGATCGGCGAGGGATCGGAGACGCCGGTAGTCCTCGAGATTACGGAAGTAGAGGACGTCGTCACCGCCGAACGGCAGGCGGCGGGGACGTCCGCCAGTCGCGAGCAGGAGCTTCTCGAAGCCGTAGCGGTGGCCATGATCGTCGAGCACGGTCCGCGCGGCGAGATCGATCGCCGTGACCCGGCGGCCGAGATGGAGCAGGGCGCCGGCTTGCCCGGTGCCGCGCCAGATGCCTTCGAGCGGCTCGTCCTTCCAGAGTCCCTTCGAGAGCGGCGGGCGCGCGTACGGGGGGTCCGGCTCGGCGCTGATCAGGCCGATCGGCCCCGTGTCGTCGAGTTCGCAGATGCCGCGCACGGCGGCGTCGGCCGTCATGCCGCCGCCGACGATGAGGTACGGGTACGAATTCATGTTCGGATCTCCGATCTCGAGGCCGCCAAGGGCGTCACGGGAAGTCTCATGCCGGGCGCGCTAGAGCGCCGGCCGATTCCAGCGCCTGCAAGCGGAGGCGGAGCGCCTTCTCGCGAGCGAACCGCTCGGACACGTCGCGGACGATCGCGACGACCCAGTCGACCGGGCGGCCCGCTTCGGGCAGCAGTTGGATCGAAAACTCGATCGACAGCTGCCGCCCGTCCTTGTGGAGCGCCGGGACCGCGAGCAGTTGGCCGTCGCCGTAGCGGGTGCGGCCGGATCGCATCGCGGTCTCCCAACCGGCCCAATGCCGGCTTCGCAACCGCTCCGGAATCACGAGGTCGAGCGAGGCGCCGAGCGCCTCCTCTGCGAGGTGGCCGAAGATCCGCTCCGCGCCGGCGTTCCAGAAGCGGATCGTGCCGTTTCGATCGCAGACCAGAACCGCTTCGGGTGCCCCGGCGAGGATACGGTCCGAGAGGTCCTCCGGAAGCGCTGCCCTCGAGACCGGCTGTTCGCTTCGGTTCGCTCGGCCGATGGCCGCTTCAGGGCGCGGTGAGCGAGAAGTGTTCATAGTTCCTCGCGATGAAGCTCCGCCACTTCTCCGGGACCTCCTCCTGCGGATAGATCGCCTGGACCGGGCAAGCGTCCACGCAGAGGCCGCAGTCGATGCACTCCTCGGGGTGGATGTAGACCATCTCCCAGTCCTCGGTCTTGCCGTAGATGCAGTCGACGGGGCAGACGTCGACGCAGGCCGTGTCTTTCACGCCGATGCAGGGCTCGGTGATGATGTGGGGCACGAACCGCCTCCAGACTCCGGGGCGTGGACTCGAGAGTCCACCGGACCCTCCAGACGCTACGCTCGAGGCTCGGTGTTGTCAATATTGAACTAACAATAAACACAAAAACTAGACCAGAGCCAGCTCTTGCGCGATGCCGCCGCGCCCCGGACCCGGCCGCGGCCATGGCGGGTCGGGAGCCGCGGCCGCGGCGTGGTGCTCAACGGACACGAAGCGTCGCCTTCATCGTGGGGTGAAGGGTGCAGATGTAGCGGAGCTCGCCGGAGGCCTCGACCGTGAGCGCCCAGGAATCGTTGGCGGGAATCGTCCCGGAGTCGAAACGTCCCTCGGTATCGGTTGCGGTGTGCGGGTAGAAGTCGCGATTGATCCAGACGACGGTGTCCCCGCGATCGACGGTGAGATCATCCGGGCGGAAGGCGTTGCCCTCGATCGTGATCGTGTGACGTCGGGGTTCGACGCGTTCCTCGGCGGTGGCGAGGCCCACTCCGACGAGGAGAAGCCCCGCCGCCGCGAAGGCGAGCGCGAGACGCCGGGCAGCGAGCGCGCTCATCCGCGTCACCTCTTGGTCAGCGACCCGAGGAGCTGACGTGCGTGCGCGAGGTGGGCATCGAAGGCCGGCCGAACCTTGACCAGGAGCGCCTTCAGCTCGCCGTTGGTCGCGGCCGGGATCAGCGTGCCGTCGATCGCCGCGATCACCTGCTCGTGGTAGGCGACCTCGTGCTCGACGTAGGCCGTGTCGAACGCGGCGCCATCGAGCGTCCGGAGGCGAGCGAGGTTCTCGTCACCGGCCTGCTTCAGACTCGCGCTGGTCGGGCTCTCCTTGGGCGTCACTCCGAGGCGCGTGACCAGCGCGGTCGCGGCCTCGTTGACTCCCGTGTGGTCGGTGATCATCAGCCGCGCGAAGTCGACCACCGCTGGGGTCCGGGAGCGCTCGACGGCGAGCTTGCCGGCGTCGACGTCGACCTGATTGGCGGTGACGACGATCGCCGCGATCTGGGCATCGTCGATCTGGGCGGAGGCGGGGGCCACGGCGAGGAGCAGGGCGGTCGAGGCGACGGTGAGGAGCGGGATCTTCATGGATCCTCCTGAGGTTTGGTTCGGCGCCCGGAAGCGTGCGTCGATGAGTTTCTAAAACCCACAAAAGCCACTTTAGAGAACTCGCTTCGATTCGTCAAGTGGGCTTCGGCGCTCGATGCACGTCGCGCGGGTCCACCTCACTCGAATAGGGGGTTCAGCAGGTCGGATGAGCACCGCACGCTCCCTCGCCGGTGCTCCAGCGGGGTCTCCGACGCTGCCACTCAGGCCCTGGAATTGCCTTGTAGGGTCGACAAGAGCTATTTTAGAGAAGCCCGCCGCGGCATTGCGAGCCGCGGCCATGAGACCGTGCCCGATCGTCCGAAGTCCCCGCCCGGCGTCACGCCCGACGAGCTCGAGGAGCAGCTCGGCGGATTGGCGCTCCTCGGCGACCCGGTGCGGCGGGCGATCTACCGCCACGTCGTGTCGTCCGGTCGGGAACTCAGCCGTGAAGAGGCGGCGCGTGCCGCCGGTGTGTCGAGGAGCGTCGCGAGCTTCCATCTCGATCGCCTGGCGGAGGAAGGACTCCTCGAGGTCAGCTTCCGTCGCCTCTCCGCGCGGACCGGCCCGGGAGCGGGCCGGCCTTCCAAGCTCTACCGTCGGTCGGGTCGGCAGCTCGAAGTCTCGCTGCCACCGCGCCGCTACGAGCTCGCGGCGCACCTGCTGGCCGAAGCGGTGGACCACAGCCCTGCCTCGCAGGCGCGCGACGCGCTGGCCGCAAGCGCCCGGGCGAAAGGGCATCGTCTCGGAGCCGAAGCGCGGGCGCGTGCCGGCGCGCGCGCCGGCCGGCGTCGCCTCCTGGCCGAGCTGGCGGCGGTGCTGGTGGCTCAGGGCTACGAGCCGGAGCTCGTCGGCGCCGAGCTGCGGCTGCGCAACTGCCCGTTCCACGCGCTCGTGGGCGAGCACACGCAGCTCGTCTGCGGCATGAACCTCGACCTGCTCGAAGGCGTGGTCGACGGCCTATCGGTCCGCGGGGCGAAGCCGGTACTCGCCCCCCGCCCCGGCCTCTGCTGCGTGTGCGTCCTGCTCGACCGCGACGGACGGCCTGGACCGCAGGACGCCACCGCCAGCGGGGAGATCGCCTCGCCGTCGCGCCTCGAGTGATCCGGAAGGCGCCTCCAGCGGTCGCTCAGCGCGAGAAGTCCCCCGCCGCCTCGGGCTGGTAGAGCACAGCCTCGACCCGCAGGCGCCGCGGGCCACCCGGCACGATCCATTCGATCTCGTCCCCGACGCGATAGCCGGGCATCGCGGATCCGATCGGCGCGAAGACCGAGATCCTCCCGTCGGCGAAGTCCGCGTCCTGGGGGTAGACCAGCGTGTACTCGAGGGTTGCACCCTGATCGAGATCGAGGAGCCGGGCCCTGGAACTCATCGTGATGACATCCGCCGGGATCTCGGCGGCCGGTACCACGCTCGCACGCTGGATCTCGACGAACAGCTCGCGCACGTCGTCGCGATCCCAGGCCGCGGTCGATCGCTCGAGGAGCGCCACCAGGCGCTTGCGGCCCTCGGCGGTCAGGAAGGTGCTGCGATCGCTCAATTCGAGTCCCTCCTTGGTGGGCGGTCGCCGACGCGCTTGAGCCTACTCCCGCGGAAGTCGGAAGAAGCACCGAGCGGGCGCTCAATGCCACTTTACGGCCGGAATCCAGCCCCCCGAGGAGTCGTCATGCCGTCTGCTCCAGGAGACGGTCCTCCTCACCGACGACGACGTGAAGTACCTGCGACTCTCGGGCGAAGTGCTCGCGGGCCATGAAGTCGGTTCCGAATCAAGGCGGAGCGTCCGGCCGCGGTCGGACCGGACCTTCCCCGGCTCCGCGTCGGCCCGAGCCTCGGGGCGATGGGTCGAGGCCGCGGGAGGGCAGCGAGCCGGGATCGACCGGTCCCGGGCTCGCCACCGTTCCCGGAAACCGGATAGCGACTTCGAGGCCCCGACCCTGCGGACCGTTGCCGAGCGTGATCGAGCCGCCGTGAATCTCGACAATGCGAGCGACGATCGACAGGCCGAGCCCGCTGCCGCCCCCGCGTCCGGGCAGGCGATGGAAGCGGTCGAAGACGCGCTCGCGCTCCGCCTCGGGGATCCCCGGCCCGTCGTCGACGACGCGAAGCGCGACCCGATCGCCCTCCCGCCCGAGCTCAATTCGCACTTCGCCGCCCTGTCTTCCGTGCCGGACAGCGTTCTCGAGCAGGATGCCGGCGAAGGCAGCCGGCAGATCTCCGCGGAGCGCCTGCTGGAATCCGTCGTAGATCACACGCTTGCTGTCGGCCACCGCCGCGCGTTGTTCCGCCGTCAGCGGGTTCGTGGCATGGAACATCCCGGTCACGTAGGAATGCCGGTGGTCGAACGGCAGCAGGTAGAGCGGTTGGTCGTAGCCGCGGGGGCGCGGCTCACGCTTCGGCAAGGAGATCCTCGCCGCGACGATCGTCGTCCGCCTGTCGTGTGTCATACATGGAACATCGCAGGCCCCGTGGCGTCGGCCAATAGCTCATTCGTACCGTCCGGATCACCGTCCATCATGGGCGAACTGGAGGCGGTCTCCCCGCGCGCTGGACAGCGCAGTCATCGCGCGCGAAGCCTCCGCAGCGAGGCGGCCGCAGGAGCATCGACGAACCAGACCACTCGCCCATCGGCGGGCGCGATCCATTGCGCGGGCAGCTCGTGGGGACGACGGGGTCCCTCCAGCACCTTCCGTAACACGTCAGCCTTCGCTTCGCCCGAGACGAGGAAGGCGACGCAGGCCGCCGCATTGATGATGACCGGAGTGAGCGTGACCCGCCACGCCGCCACCGCTTGCACGTATTCAGCCCTCACCCACGACCGGCGGTCCCGAACCGCCGCCGTACCCGGGAAGAGCGACGCGGTGTGCCCGTCCACGCCCAAGCCCAGGAGGACGAGGTCGATGCGCGTCCCGGAGGTGCCGCGAGGCGGCCCTGTCGGCCGTCGCAGGACGCCCCGGATCACTCGCTCGTAGGCGGCGGCCGCCACGGCAGGGTCGTCTTCGCCGTGGATGCGGTGGACGTTCGCCGCGGGGATCGGCACATGGTCGAGCAGAGTCTGGCGCGCCATCCGGTAGTTGCTGGCCGCGTCGTCCGGCGGCACGCACCGCTCGTCACTCCACAGGACCTGGATTCGCGACCAGTCCAGGTTCGAGCTGCCGGACTCCGCCGCGAGCCGCAGGTAGAGGCTCCTCGGAGTCGATCCGCCCGACAGCGCCACCACGAACTCTCCGCGCGCGCGAATCGCGTCGCTGGCGGCCGCGACGAATCGGCGGGCCGCGGCCTCGGCGACGAGCGCGGCGGTCGGCAGCACCTCGAGGTCGAAAGCCATGCCGGCGGCCTCAGTCCCCGTCCCGCAGCAGCGTGTCCACGCTCCCGTCCGGGTGACCGACGAGGACCTGGTGCGCCGCTTCCAGAAAGAGCCCGGTGTCGACGACGCCGGCGATCGCGCGCAGCGCGCGCTCGAGCTCGCGGGCGTCCTGTCGGTCCCGTATCGGCTCCGGAAGGGTGCAGTCCAGGGTGAGGTTTCCGTTGTCCGACACGAACGGCCGCGAGCCGGCGCCGTTCACGCGAAGGATCGGGGACAATCCGAGCGCCCGGATCTGTTTCGTCGCGACTCCGCGCGCGAACGGAATGACCTCGACCGGCACCGGCCCGCGCTGGCCCAATCCACGGACGAGCTTTTCCTCGCCGACGAGAAGCACCAGGCGCCTGGAGGCCGCGGCGACGATGCGCTCGCGCACCAGGGCGCCGCCCCGCCCCTTCACGAGGTCGAGGTTGGGCGCCACTTCGTCGGCGCCGTCGACCGTGATGTCGAGCTGCACGTCTTCGTCCAGCTCGATGAGCGGGATGCCGGCCGCCCTCGCCGTGGATGCCGAGGCCTGTGACGTCGGGACGCCGAGGATCCGCAATCCTTCCTGCCGGCGCAGCCCGAGCTTCGCGATGAACAGGGAGGCGGCGCGACCGGAGCCGAGGCCGACGCGGGCCCCGTCGGCGATCCACTCCAGCGCCTTTGTGGCCACCGCCTGAACCCCCGGATTCTCGGGGCCGCCCGCGACGGCGGGGTCGAGGGTCATGGCGCGGTGCCCAGGGCGCGCCGAATCATCGCTTGCGCCTCTTCCTGGATGTTGGCTGGGAGCCCTCGTTGGGCAGCCACCCGCCGGTGAAGCCCGCCGCCTGCAGTCCGGCGACGAGATGCCGGCATCCGCGCATCAGCTGCCAGATCAGCCCCGTTCTGAAGTTCTCGATCATCACGACACTGGGTCCCTCGTTGATGCCGAAGTACCAGGGCGACACCCAACCATTCGCCGGGCCGCCCCGCACGAGAAACGTCGGATTGAAAGCCGCCTTGAATCCTTGTCGAGGGTCGCCCGCGCGCTGCCACCGCCGGAAGTCGGCGACCGTCGGCAGGACGATCTCCGGCGCGAACGGCAGCGAAGCGACCACGGCCCAGGGAGCGATCGTGCCGTCGTCCGGGCCGTAGGGAACGCCCCGCGCACGGTAGCCGAAGAATCTCCTTTCGATGCCGGCGATCTTGCGGGTCACGTCGCCCGGTCCCTCGCTCGCCGTGATCCCCCAGCAGAGCTCGCCGTAGTGCGCGAAGCCGCCGGGATTGCGGATGGCGTACTGCTGCTGCACGAAGGTGGCGCGGCGACTGTTCTCGAAATAATCGATCCCGTGCTCGCGCATGAATGCGTCCTGGAGTCCACGAAAATCGACCCACGCATGGGAGAGTTGGTGGGTGAAGAGCGGCCCTGCGTACAGATATGGGATGTCATAGATGGTCTTCCACTCATAGGTGGACGCCCACGCCTGGAAGCTATCAGCAGGCAGCGGGTGAGTCGGTGACCCGAGGCCGAGCAGGTAGAGCAGCAGGGCCTCGTCGTAACCCTCCCACCGGTACGGGAGGAAGCCGCTCTCCGGCTTCCAGCCATGGGTCACGGTGGCTCCGCCGTTCTGCGCCCATCGCCAATCGACGCGGGCGTACAGGCGTTCGGCCAGGTCGCGGATCTCACGCCCGGCCGGCCCGTCGCCGTCGAAGTACGCCGCGGCGGTCAGCATGCCGCCCAGCAGCAAGGCGGTGTCGACCGTCGACAGCTCGCACCGCCCGGCGCGCGCGCCGGTCTCCATGTCGAGGAAGTGATAGTAGAAGCCCATGTGACCGGTCGCGTCGGGATCGGGCCCTTGCCGGCTCCGCCAGAAGAACCGCATCGTGGCGAGCGTCCGCTCCGCAGCCTCGACACGCGTCACGAACCCGCGTTCCACTCCGACCGGATACGCGGTGAGGCCCAGTCCGACCGCCGCGATGCTCGCGGGCCAGTCCGGGCTGGTCTTGTCCCGCACCAGTCCGTTAGCAGGGTTGGTCTCGTGCAGGAAGTAGTCGAACGCGCCCCGCTGGATCGCATCGAGAGTCTGCGACTCCGACTGCGCGAGACGGGCTCCGTCGTTCATGGGTCCTTCACGACGCCGGGTCGCGCCAGCCGCCGATGTCCTCGGCGAGCTTCATCGCAGCCGCCGGCCCCCAACTGCCCGGTTCGTACTCGAGCGCCGGCACCACGTCGCCGAGAATTCCCTCGACGACGGCCCACGCCGCCTCGACGCTGTCCTCGCGCGCAAAGAGCGTCGCATCCCCATCCATCGCGTCGCCGAGCAGCCGCTCGTACGGCGCCATCTCGTCGCCGGAGGGGCGATGCGTGACCCGGAGCTCGGTCGGTTCGGAGACCATCTTCTCCCCGGGCAGCTTCACCCGCGCGCCGATGGCGATCTCCACCTCGGGACTCAGGCGGAAACGCACGTGATTCGTTTCGCCGTGGGCGAGCGTCATCAGCGGCGGCCGCTTGAACGAGACCATCACCTCGGTCGCCGTCGTGGCGAGCGCCTTGCCGGCGCGAATGAGGAACGGCACGCCCTCCCAGCGCCACGAGTCGATGTGAAGCCGGAGCGCCGCGAACGTCTCCACCGTGGAGCCCGGCGCGACGTTCTCCTCGGCGCGATACCCGCGGAACTGTCCGCGGACCAGACAACCGGGCGACAGGGGCCGGATCCGGCGGAAGACCCGCACCTGCTCGTCGCGGATCCCTTCCTCATGGTCCAGGTCGGGCGGCTCCATGGCGAGGAATCCCACCACCTGCAGCATGTGGTTCTGCACGACATCACGAACGGCGCCGGCCTCCTCATAGAACCGTCCGCGTCCCTGGAGGCCGAAACTCTCGGCCATCGTGATCTGCACGCTCTCGACGTAGTGGCTGTTCCACACCGGCTCGAGGAAGGTGTTCGCGAAGCGGAAGAGGAGGAGGTTCTGCACCGACTCCTTGCCGAGATAGTGGTCGATGCGGAAGATGCTCTTCTCGTCGAACACCTGGTGCAGCGTCGCGTTGAGCGCCCGCGCGCTCGCGAGGTCGCGCCCGAACGGCTTTTCCACCACGATTCGGGCTTGGCGCGCGCACCCTGAGGCCCCGAGGCCCTGGGCGACCGGCTGGAACATGGCGGGAGGGATGGCGAGATAGTGCAGCGGTTGGTTCGCCTCGCCGAGGGCCGCTCGCAGGGCGACGAAGGTCCTGGGGTCGTTGTAGTCGCCGTCGACGTACCGGAGGCGCGATGCCAGCTTGAGGAACGTCGTCTCGTCGACCGCGCCGGCCTGCTCCACGCTCTGACGGGCGTGGGCCAGAAACTGATCCAGCGTCCATCCGGAGCGCGCCACGCCGAACACGGGCATGAGCAACTGATCCCGGACCGCCATCGCGTAGAGCGCCGGGAAGATCTTCTTGAACGCGAGGTCCCCGGTCGCCCCGAAGAAGACCAGCGCGTCCGACCTTTCAGCCGTCATGCGTCCGCTTTCTCCACGTGCCCTCCGAATCCGAGGCGCATGGCGGAGAGCATCCGGTTCTGGAAGTCGGCCTCGCCGCGCGAGCTGAAACGCCCGAACAGGGCCGCCGCGAGAACGTTGGCCGGAACGCCTTCGGCGATCGCTGCTTCGAGCGTCCACCGCCCTTCCCCCGAGTCCGACACGCGCCCCGCGAAGCCGTCGAGCGTCGGATCCTCGGCGAGCGCGGCGGCGGTCAGGTCGAGCAGCCAGGAGGCGATGACGCTGCCGCGCCGCCAGACCTCGGCGATGTCGGCCAGGTCGAGATCGTATCGGTAGGCGGCGGGATCGCGCAGCGGGGTCGTCTCGGCGTCCGGCGTGGTCGCGCCGCGCCCCACACCCGCGTGCCGGAGGATGTTGAATCCCTCCGCATACGCCGCCATCAATCCGTACTCGATGCCGTTGTGCACCATCTTCACGAAGTGGCCCGCGCCGTTCGGGCCGCAGTGGAGATACCCCCGTTCCGCGGTCCCGCCGCGCGGCTCGCGCCCCGGGGTCTTGTCGACTGGCCCTGGACCCGGGGCAAGGGTGGCGAAAATCGGGTCGAGGCCGCGCACGACGTCGGTCTCTCCGCCGATCATCAGGCAGTATCCTCGATCGAGACCGGCGACCCCGCCGCTCGTGCCGCAGTCGACGAAGTGGAGCCCCCTGCCGGCGAGCCGCTCGGCGCGAACGATGTCGTCCTTGTAGTACGAGTTGCCGCCGTCGATCACCACGTCTCCGGGGTCGAGCGTGGGGAGGAGCGCATCGAGCGCCGCATCGACGGCCGCGGCGGGCACCATCAGCCAGACGGCGCGCGGTCTCGCGAGACGCGCCGCCAGATCATCCAGCACCGTCGCCCCGATCGCGCCCTCGCCGGCCAGCCCTCGCACGGCCTCGGCCGCCCGGTCGTGAACGACGCATTCGTGACCGCCGCGCAGGAGGCGGCGCACCATGTTGGCGCCCATGCGCCCGAGCCCAATCATCCCCACCTGCATGCTGTCCTCCGCTGGCCGTTCGCCGTATCGCGGGCCGGCCTTTCATGGATGTTGTCGCTCGAGCACCGCCTTCGCGGTCGCGGCGACGTGCTCCACGGTGAACCCGTACCTTGCCATGACCTCGGGCCTCGGCGCCGAGATCTCGCGCTCGGGGGTGGCGGCCGTGCTGTTGCGGTCGCGGTCATCGTCGCCCCGCTTCGGCGTGCGCGGCCGGCTCGAGCCTGGCGCTTTTCGACGCAAGGCGGGCCAGCAGGTCCCGCCACGACCTCTCGAAGGCCTCGGTTCCCTCGCGCTGGAGCCGGATCGCGAGCGCCGCGACGTCCACTCCGACCCGCCGCAGGGTGGCGAGCGTGTCTTCCGCATCGCCGCCATCGACCGGCATGACGCCGCTCAGTTGCCCGTGGTCGGCGAAGGCGAGCAGAGTGCGGTCGGGGAGGGTGTTGATGGTGTCCGGCGCGGCCAGCGCCTCGACGTACAGCGTGTCCGGGGCGCCGGGATCCTTGGTGCCGGTACTGGCCCAGAGCAGGCGTTGCGTTCGCGCGCCCGCGGCTGCCAATCGCCGCCACCGGGGCGACGCCAGCAGATCGCGGTAGGCCTTGTACGTGCGCCGGGCCATGGCGATCCCCAGACGATCGTGCAGCACCCGGGGCACCGCGTGCTTGACGGCCACGTCCCAGCGGCTGACGAACAGCGACGCGACGGAATCGACGCGCGGATCGAGGCCGGCCGCGAGCCGGCGCTCGATCCCCCGCAGGTAGGCCTCGGCCGCCGCGAGGTATTGGTCGGCGGAAAACAGGAGCGTCACGTTGATCGGCACGCCGGCGAAGATCGACGCCTCGATCGCGGGAATGCCCGCCGGCGTCCCCGGGATCTTGATGAAGAGATTGGTGCGACTGGCCCGCGCGTGCAGTTGCGCGGCCGCGGCGATCGAGCCCGCCGTATCGTTCGCCAGCAGGGGAGACACCTCCAACGACACCCACCCGTCGACGCCACCGGTGCGGTCGTGGGCGGGCCGGAAGAGATCGGCGGCCTGGGTCAAATCTTCGAGCGCGAGGTCGAAGAACAACTCTTCGCCGGACCTGCCTTCGGCCGTCTTCCGGCGGATGGCGTCGTCGTACGCTCCGCCGTCTCCGATGGCGTGATCGAAGATCGTCGGATTCGACGTGAGGCCGGTCACCGAGAGCTCCGCGATGTAGCGGCGCAGCGTGCCGTCGGCCAGCAGCCCGCGAGTGATGTTGTCGAGCCACAGGCTTTGCCCGAGCTCGTGCAGTCGATGTGTCGGCTTCACGTGTAGCTCCTCTCCGGCCCGCCCGGCGCCTGCCGTGCCGAGGAGGGCGGTCAGATCATGATCGACCAGGTCCGCGATGCGCTCGACCGTCAGGTCGGCCGCGGGATACGCGAGGATGTTCCGGCGGTCGAACGCGTAGCGTCCCTGTCGCGGGAAGATCGTCGTCAGGCGTTTTCCCCAGGACTTCTTCATCGCGGCCAGGATGCGTAGCTTGTCGTCCACCATCACATAGTGCCGGGCCGGGTAGCGCTCGGCGACGGCCGCCAGCATCCGTTCCTTGTGGACGTAGATCAGCACTCGACCCTCGACCGCCGCCCACAACCCCGAGCGCTGGATCTTGCGCGGCTGAAGCACCGCGTCGCCGTCGGAAAGGATCACCGTCAACCCCCGGGTTCGAAGATGTCGGACGGCGTCGAGCGCTCCGGGAAACAACCGGCTGGCGAACGGGTAGTCGAGCAGGAACGACGACATCGGCAGCAATGCCGGGTCGCTCGCCTCGTCGAGCCGGTAGCGCTGCAAAGCGCCCAGGTAGTCCGCGTAGCCCAGCTCGACGCGCAGCTGCTCGAGGATCGCCCAGTAACGGTCCCGGCTCTCCGTTCCGAACTCGAGCGCAAGGTGGCGGCTGAGATCGTCCTCGACGAAGTCGTTGTCGAGCAGCGTGTTGTCGCAGTCGAGGAGGAAGACGACGTCGTGAGCAGGCGCGCCGGCCGGAGCCGCTCCGCTCTCCGACCGCCATTCCCCCGCACCGGATGGCATCGTCATCCCGAGCTCCGCCGGGCGCGATCGGCGGCAATCGGCACCGCCTTCGCCGCCGACCCGCGGCGCTTCCTCCTCAAGTACTCGCGGAGCGCCACGGCGTTGTTGTGCCGTTCGTCATGCGAGCTGTAGACGAGTGTCACCGTCCCGCGCCTTGCCGCAGACAGGATCGGTCGCCACGCCCCGGGCGCCGCGTCGAGCTCGCGAAAGTAGCGGGCGCGAAATCGGGACCACTTGTCCGGATCGTGGCTGAACCATTTCCGGAGCTCTGTCGTGGGCGCGACTTCCTTGAGCCAGGCGTCCACCCTCAGCTTCTCCTTCGCGAGTCCGCGAGGCCACAGACGTTCGACCAGGAAGCGGACCCCGTCGTCGGGCGAGACCGCGTCGTAAGCACGCTTGAGTGCGATCAAGAGTACCTCCTCTCTCGCAGGGCTCTCTGGCTCCGGTCAAACAGGTCGTCGACGGATACCTGGATCGCCGGAACGCTTCGATCGGGGTGTCGATCCGCAGGTCCCGGAGGAGCCCGCCGTTCGTCCTCGCGCTGAGTGACCACGGCCATCCTCCCGGCTTTGTCCCCGACCGCGGCACTTGTGCCGGCAATCACCGCGAGGCTGACGGCGGCGAGAACGACCTCGGTCGCGATGATCGGCGCGGCCCGTGAGTCGTCAACCGCCGAAGTGGAGAAACCAACCGCTGCGAAGGCGAGCAGGCTCCCCAGGAGTGCAACCGTCGAAAGCTTCATGAAGGGCTCCTTTCCGCTGCGTCGCGGACCATCCGAAGGCATGGTGAACGCGGCGCTCTCGAGCCGCAATGGCCCGTTCGTACTTTGAAGGGGCCCGGCTGTCACTCGCGGCATGCCGACCGGCGGCGAGCCGGCGCCGTGGGTGACGCTCGTCCGTCCTTTCGGGACGAACAGACCATTGTGACGGCGACGAGAGCCGGAAACGATCGCCTCGGGAGTCGACCCGTTGACCGCGGCACAAACAAGGAGAACGAGCATGCGAAGTAGCTCCGGCATTTGGCCCGTCGTGCTGGCAGGAGGCGAAGGGCGGCGAATGCAGGCCTTCATCAGGAGCTGGCTGGGTGAGGAGCGACCCAAGCAGTACTGCACCTTCGTCGGCCGCCGTTCCATGCTCAGCCATACGTGGGACCGCGCCCGTGCCCTTGCCCGGCCGGGCCACGTGGTCACCGTCGTGGGCCGAGGGCACCGACGATTTCTCGCCGAAGTGGGGGAGCCCTCGCCTGGGCTCGTGATCGAACAGCCGGTCGATCGCGGTACGGCGCCCGGCATCTTCCTGCCGACCGCGTTCGTCGGCGCCCGCGACCCCTCGGCGACAGTCGTCGTCATGCCGTCGGATCACTTCGTTCACCCCGCGTCGAACTTCATCGCGCTCGTCGAAACCGCCTGCCGCCGCGCGGCCGAGGAGCCGGGCCGACTGGTGATGCTGGGCGCCGCGCCGCAATGGGCTGAAACGGACTTCGGCTGGATCCTGCCCGCCCAAAGGCAGCACGCGCTCCCGCTTCTGCCGGTGAATGGCTTCGAGGAGAAGCCCGACCGCGCGCGGGCCGAGCGGTTCTTTTCTCGCGGGAGGCTGTGGAACACCATGATCGTCGCCGCCCGTGCCGATACTCTGTGGCGGCTCGGCCAGCAGCTGCTGCCGGAGATGATGCGCCCGTTTGACGCCCTCCTGCCCGAGCTGCGCCGGTCGCCCGGAGAGTGGTCCTCGAGCGTGGCTCGCGCCATGAGCCGGGCCTATGACCGGATGCCGCATGCCGACTTCTCGCGGGACCTGGTGCAGCGCTGCCCGGAGGCAGCGCTGGTCCTGCCACTCGGCGACGTCGAGTGGAGCGACTGGGGACGCCCGGAGCGCGTCGCGGAGAGCCTGCGACGGCTCGGCAAGAGCCCCGCCTTTGCCGCCCATGACTGGCTTCCGATACCCGACGGCTCCGCCCTCGAGGCGGCGCCGGGCCAACCGGTCGGTGGCGAGCGCCGTGCGCCCGTGAGCTCGGTCGGGAGCGCCCGCCGCTCCGCGAGGTCGAGCCGGCCGGCGATCACGCCGCCCCCGGCCTAGCTGCCTCGGTCGCGGCCGCCCTCAGTCGCCGAAGAGGATGCTTCTCAGAGAGATGTTGAAGCCGCTTCCGCGCGCGCTGCCCCTAGTCGATCAGGCCGCGGCGCTGGGCGTGGGTGACCGCTTCGAGTCGGCTGTGGGTGCGGAGCTTGCGGTTGATGTGATGGAGGTGGTTGCGAAGCGTATGGACGGAAATACCGAGCAGGCGAGCGATGGCGGCGGAATCGCGGCCTTCGGCGAAGAGCACCAGGATCCGGCGCTCCTGGTCGGAGAGAGGTTCGACCTGCGCATGGTTGGACGAGTCGCCGGCGAGCGCCACGAGCTGGCGGGCGGCTTCGAGCATCTGCTGGAGAAGCTCCGCGTCGCGACGGCGCTGGGAGATGTCGCGCGCCAACCGCACGAAGAGACGGCGTCCCGAGCGCGGAGGATCGAGCACCAGTGTCGAGACGTTCACCCAGATTCGGCTACCGGATCGCGTGCTGACCTCGAGATCGAAGTTCGGGATCCCGGGGGGTGTCCCGTCCCAGCGGCGGACCGCAGATTCGCCGTCGCCCGCGAGCACCTGGGTTCCCAGGGCATCGCGGGCCTCGAGCACCTCCTGGACGCTGCGGCCAAGCACCTCTTCTGCGGGATAACCAAAGAGCTCCTCCGCGGCCTTGTTCCAGGAGCAGATCTCGCCTTCGTCGGTGACCGTGTAGGCGGCATCGGCGGTTTGCTCGAGCAGCGCGAACAGCTCCGCTTCTAGCATCGTGGCTCCTCGCCCGCAGCCGGGGCCTGGCCTCCTTCCCTCGGGGGCCGTGCGAACCAGCGCGCATGAGTCAATTGGGTGTCTGCGCGGTACGAACCGGCCATTGCCGCGTGCTCCACCAGCTCGCATCATGCAGCCATGGAGCGAGCCCGTCAAACGCCGCCACCGGCAAGGGGAACCTTGAGGGTCACCTTCCTCGCCACGCGCGGGACCGGCGTGGAGGAGTGGGCAACGCCGGCATCGACGTGGGCGACCGCAACAACAATCTCCAGCGTGCGTGTTCGGCGCCGGGGGCGGCAAGCGACGACAGGAGCGTGAGCATGGTGCACTACCCGTATCTCATCCTCGGCGGCGGCCTGGCGGCGGACGCCGCGGTGCGCGGCATTCGCGAGCTCGACACCGATCGCCCGATCGGCCTGATCGGCGACGAGACCGACCCCCCCTACGCCCGGCCACCGCTCTCCAAAGGGCTGTGGAAGGGCGAGCCCCTGGCGAGCGTGTGGAGGAACACCGCCGAGCACGGGGTGGACCTCCTCCTCGGGCGGCGCGCGACGGCCCTCGACCTGCGGGCCAAGAAGGTCGTCGACGATGCCGGCACGGAGTACACCTTCGAGAAGCTCCTCATCGCGACCGGCGGTACGCCGCGACACCTGCCGTTCGGCGGCGAGGAGACGATCTACTTCCGCACCCTCGCCGACTTCCGGCGCCTCCACGCGATGGCCGAGCAGGGCAAGAGTTTCGCCGTGATCGGCGGCGGCTTCATCGGCTCCGAGGTCGCGGCCGCTCTCGCCATGCAGGGGAGCAAGGTCACACTTCTCTTCCCCGAAGATGGAATCGGTGCCCGGCTCTTCCCTGCCGACCTGGCTCGTTTCCTGGTCGGTTACTACGCCGAGCGCGGCGTGGAGACCTTGCCCGGCGAGGCCGTGACGGGAATGAGCCAGAGCGGCTCGCTCCAGGTGCTCGAGACCAGGAGCGGCAGGAAGGTCACCGCGGACGTCGTCGTGGCCGGCATCGGCATCGTGCCGAATACGAAGCTCGCCGAGGAAGCCGGCCTCGAGGTCGGGGACGGCATCGTGGTCGACGCGAGCCTGCGCACGACCCATCCCGACGTCTTCGCCGCCGGCGACGTCGCGCGCTTCGACGCGCCGTCACTCGGCCGTATGCGCGTCGAGCACGAGGACAACGCGGTCACGATGGGTCACGCGGCGGGGCGTTCCATGGCGGGGGATCCCGCGGCCTACTCGCACTTGCCGTTTTTCTACTCCGACCTGTTCGAGCTCGGCTACGAGGCGGTCGGGCAGTTGGATCCGCGCGGAGAGATGGTGGCGGACTGGAAGGAGCCGTTCCACCAGGGGGTGGTCTATTACCTTCGAGACCGCAGGGTGCGCGGGGTCCTGCTGTGGAACACCTGGGGCCAAGTCGACGCCGCCCGATCGCTGATCGCCGAGGCCGGGCCGTTCGGCGAAACGGAGCTCGTCGGCCGGCTCCCGGCCTGAGGAAGACGGCTGAATGTCCGGCGAAACCCAGCAGGTCGCGGTCGCCCGCCCGCGGATCGAGGGGGCGGAGGGACGTGCGGCGTTTCCGGCCGGAATCGGCGGAGCCCTCGCCACCTTCCTGGAGGAGGAGGTGACTCTCGACAACGTGGCCCGGCTGGCGGTCAGCTCGATCGCCGACTTCTGCCTGGTGGACGTCGTCGAAGCCGACGCGGGTTCGAGGCGGGTCGTCACGGCGCATCGTGACCCGCAGAAGGCAATCGTGCTCGCGCGGGCTCTCGCTTACCCGCCGGACGCGGGACGCAGTCCTCTCGCGCGTCCTCTGCGCACGGGCGAGCCTTGGCTTCTGCCCGCACTCACGGAGTCGGACCTGGACGAGATCGCCCCTGCCGCTGAGTTCAAGCAACTCCTCGTTGAACTCGGTGTGCGGTCGCTCTTGAGCCTGCCGCTCCTCGCCCATGGCAAGAGGCTCGGGGTGCTGACGCTGATGATGGGGGAGTCGGGCCGCAACTTCGACCCGACGGAGGTGCCCTCCGCCGCCGGATTCGCCCGGCTCGCCGCGCTCGTGGTCGAGAACGCCACTTTCCGCCGCGCGTCGGAGCAGGCCGAGCGTGCCCGCGAGGGGGTCCTCTCGATCGTTTCGCAGGACCTGCGCAATCCGCTCGGCACGATCCACATGAGCGCGCAGACCTTGCTCGATTCCCCGTCTCTGTCCGAGGATCGACGGGCCAAGCGCCTGGGCGTGATCCTTCGCGCCGCGGAGCGGATGAACCGACTGATCGGCGATCTCCTCGACATGGCGCGGCTCGACGCCGGCCAGGAGCTCCGCCTCGACCGCGACGCCCACGAGATCGTCGATATCGTGGTCGAGATGAGCGAGGCCTTTCGACCGCAGGCGGAGGCCAAGCTGGTCCGGTTCTCGTGCGACGTGGCCGACGACCTGCCGCCGGCGCGCCTCGATCGCCCGCGGATCGTGCGCGTCCTCGCCGACCTGATCAGCAACGCGATCACTTTCACACCCGAAGGTGGCGAAGTGATCGTCCGGGTCGAGGCCGCTGGCCCCGACATCCGATTCGTCGTTTCGGACACTGGCCTGGGGATCGATGAGAAGTACGCTGGTCATGTCTTCGATCGCGACTGGCAGGCGATTCGAGCGGTTCGGCTGGGGACGGGGCTGGGCCTGCCGATTGCGAAGGGCGTCGTGGAGGCCCACGGCGGCCGGATCTGGTGCGAGAGCACGCCCGGTGTGGGCACTTCGTTCTACTTTACGTTGCCAGTCGCCCACTCGGCTTGAACGCGTCACCCTCGCGCGTTGCACCTAGGCGAGCCGGGCACTGGTCTCCTCCTCCGTCGGCGGAGCGAGACGTCGAGCGGGCGAGCACCAGAGCAAGATCGACCCGGACGAGCTCCGGGAAGGAACGAAAGGAGGATTCGAGATGAGGCCACACAAGACGAAGGTCCCGGCGGTGGCGGCGATGGTGGCCGGGGTCGCTTCGCCTCCCGTCGCCGGAGACAACCGGCCGACAGCGAGCTTTCGAGCCGAGCACGCCGAGATCAAGGAGCACTTGCGCCACCTCGACGCCATGGTCGGTGGGCTCGATGGCGCGCCGCGGGAGGAGCGACGGCGGACGATGGAGTTCGTGGTCAAGTTCCTCAACGAGCACATCCGCAGTCACGCCGCCTGGGAGGAGGCGCACCTCTATCCGGTCGTGGACGATCGCGCCGGCCGGAAGGGAGAGCCGTTCACGGCCTCGATGCGCTACGAGCACGGCATCATCGGGCGCGCGATCGACGGCCTGGCCGCGCTGGCGGCTGCGGCGAGCCCTGACGCGAAGGCGTTCGCCCGGGCAGCCGACCGCACACTCGGCGTCATCGCCGCTCATTTCGAAAAGGAGGAGGAGGTGTTTCTACCGGTGCTCGATCGCTCGATGACGCGCGCCGAGGTCGAGGCGGTGCTCGCGAAGCCGCCGGCACATTGATGGACCCGCGGCAGCCCAGCGCTCGGGGCGCGGGTTGCCGGTGGCGGAGCGAGCCGATTCCCGAGCTCGAGAGGTGGAGGTGCGTTCCTCGGCGATTTCCGCGGAGCCGTCGACCGGCACCCCGGGACGCGCGTACGGCCCGGCGAGAACGGCCTCGAAGCGGCGGTCAGGCGGCCGCGGCGCGGGGGAACAGGACGTTGTTCTCGAGGTGGATGTGCTCGTGCAGGTCGGTCTCGAGCGCCGCCAGGCCGTGCCAGAGCGCGTTCCACGTGTTGCAGGCGCCGTCGGGCACGCGGAAGCCGTCGGTCAGCTCGCGGATGCGCGCGAGCTCGCGGCCGACGCGGGTGTGGTCGTCGACGAACGCCGCGAGCGGCGCCTCCGGATCCGCCGCGCCGGCGAGGATCGCGGGGAACAGAGCCTCCTCCTCTTCGCGCAGGTGCTCGTCGACCTCGGCCTTGAGCGCCAGGAAGGTCTCGAGCAGGGCGGGGAGCCGCACCGGCTCCTTGTCGCCGTGCACGCGCGCGACCTTGCGCGCCATCGCTTCGAGGCGCGGCAGCTCCTCGCGCAGCGGCGCGTGGAAGTGGTCGACGATGTGGCGCACGAGCTCGGCGACCGGCGCCTCGTCCCAGCGCGTCGCGTCGGCGGCGCCGGGCGCGGCGATCGTGCGCTCGATCTCCTCGAGCACGGCGGCGGTGTCGAGCTTGCGCTTCGCGCAGGCGTCGGCGAGCGGCACGCCGCCGCCGCAGCAGAAGTCGATGCCGTGGCGGGCGAAAACACGGGTCGCGAGCGGGAAGTGGGTGGCGATCTCGCCGACCCGCGAGGAAGCGGTGACTTCGGAAGTGACGTTCATGAGGCGGCTCTCCTTCGACGGGGTGCTGGGGTGGAACGCGGGCGCGGCGGCTGCGCCGGCCCGACGGCGTAGGTGCAGGACGGCGCGCCGTCCGGAATGAAGCTCTCGCGGTGGAGCGGCTGGCCGAGGAGCTCGCCGACCAGCGCCATCTCGGCGCGGCAGGGGAGGCGCGAGACCTCGACCAGCTCGCGCAGCGGACAGTGGCCGAGGCGCAGGTGGCGGCCCGCGGCGTCGGTGACCACCTCGGCGAGGAACCCCTCTTCCGAGAGCAGCTTCGCCACGGCGTCGAGGCGCTCGCTTTCGGGGACGCCGGCGAGACGCGCGTCGGCTTCGGCGCGCTTGCGCCGCAGGCGCTCGGTGAAGAACTCCTCGAGCAGCGCGCCGTGGCCCGAGTCGAGCAGGAAGGAGGCGAGCTCGCGCAGCAGCTCGCGGTCGCGCCGCGGGAAGAGCGCGTCGCCGGCTTCCGACAGCTGGTAGCGGATCCGCGGCCGTCCCGGCCCGGCGCGCAACAGGCCCGAACGTTCGACCAGCCCCTGCGCGACCAGCGCCTGTAGATGGCTGCGCACGGTCTCGGCGGCGACCTCGACCGACCCCTCGAGCTCGGCGAGCGTCGACTCGCCGCGCCGCTTGAGCGCCTCGAGCAGCGCGCGCTGGCTGGCGCCGATCCCCGGCGAGGCGATGGTCGTCGCGGGGCTCATCGCGGTCGGATCCGGTCGCTCGCGGCCATAGTGGGCATTCTGGCGTTGACGCGGACAATTGTCAAGATTAAACTCATGACAATACGGACAACATCGGGGACCGGCCCGGAGCCGGTCCGGCATGCAACCGGCGGGCGGACGAAGGAGGGCGGCGACATGTACGGAGCGATGCTCTTGCTGCATATCCTGGCCGCGACGGTCTGGACCGGCGGCCACTTGGTCCTGGCGATCGCGATCCTGCCGCGCGTCCTGCGCGAGCGCTCGCCGGCGAAGCTGCTCGAGTTCGAGTCGGCTTACGAGCGCGTCGGCATTCCGGCGCTCGCCCTCCAGGTCGCGACCGGCCTCTGGCTGGCGCACCGGATGGTGCCCGAGCTCGGCCGCTGGCTGGCCTTCGACGATCCGGTGGCGAGCCTGGTCGGCGTCAAGCTCCTGCTGCTCGCCACCACGGTCGCCTTCGCCCTCGACGCGCGGCTGCGCCTGATTCCGCGCCTGTCGGAGCGGACCCTGGGCGCGCTCGCCTGGCACATCGTGCCGGTGACGATCGTCTCGGTCCTCTTCGTCGTCGTCGGCGTCGCGTTCCGGACGGGGTGGTTCTACTGAAACGCGGCCAGCCGGCGCCATGGACCATCGCGTGACCTGCGCCTTGACGATACTAACGTAGCGCGTTACTATCGTGGCGTGATCCGGTCGTTTCGCTGCCGCGACACCGAGGCGATGTTCGGCGGTACCCGGATCGCGAGGTTCGTCGCAATCGAGGCGGTGGCCATGCGCAAGCTGGCGATGTTGAACCAGGCCGGCCGGCTCGGCGATCTTCGGGTGCCGCCGGGGAACCGGCTCGAGGCGCTGCATGGCGATCGCGCGGGGCAGCACAGCATCCGCGTGAACGACCAGTATCGCGTCTGTTTTCGATGGACCGACGCGGGCCCCGAAGACGTCGAGATCGTGGACTACCACTGAAGGAGCGAACGATGCGAAAAGTCCCCTATCCGGCTCCCGGTGAGATCCTCCTCGAGGAGTTCCTGAAGCCGATGGGCATCACGCAGTACCGGCTCGCCAAGGAGATCGGCGTCTCGCAGCGCCGGATCGGGGAGATCGTCGCCGGGACCCGGGCGATCACCCCGGACACCGGACTTCGCCTCTCGCGCTTCTTCGCGATGTCCGACGGGTTCTGGATCGGCCTCCAGGCCGACTACGACCGCGAGAAGACGCGCGCGGCGCTCGCCAAGACCCTCGCCCGTATCAAGCCCTGGCCCGAAGCGGAGCGAGCCCGAAGGAGCGCCTGACCGGGTCGCTGACGCGCGGATCCCGGCGCTCGAAATCCCACTCGGCGTAGCTCGCGACGTGTCCAGCTCGCGATCTCGCGATCGCCAAGAGAGGCGCCGCCTCCAGTGCGCTGTCGGGTCGCCGTCGACGACAGGGGTCTGACCGGTCGCGAACGAGACGAGCGGCGAGGCGAGGGAGAGGACCCGGCAGGCCCTCTCCTCGGGCTGCGCCGGCCGGCCGAGCGGCGGCTCCACGACCCGGCCGCCGGGGCGAGGCCGGCGCGTTCCCTTCGGTCGCGGTCAGCGCGTCGTGTAGGCCCCGTCGACCAGGTACTGCGCGCCGGTGACGAAGCTGGCCTTGTCCGACAGCAGGAACAGCACCACCGCGGCGACCTCCTCGGCGCTGCCCAGGCGGCCGATCGGGTGCAGCCCGACCAGGGCGTCGTAGGTCGGCCGCGGCAGGTTCTCGAGCAGTGGCGTGTCGATGTAGCCCGGGTGCACGGAGTTGATGCGCACTCCCTTGTCCGCGTAGCCCAGGGCCGCCGCCTTGGTCAGGCCCGCCACGCCGTGCTTCGCCCCGACGTAGGGCACGGCGTTGGCATCGCCGACGACCCCGAGGATGGACGACGTGTTGACGATCGCTCCGCCGCCGGCCCGGAGCATCGCGGGGATCTGGGCGCGCATGCCGTAGAAGACCGAATGCAGGTTGACGTCCATCAGCTTCAAGTAGGCCGCGATCTCGACGTCGACGAGCGGGCCGAGCGGACCGCTGATGCCGGCGTTGTTGAAGGCGAGGTGCAGCGCGCCGAAGCGGTCGACGGCGGCGTCGACGGTGGCCTGGACGTTTTCCGGCTTCGCGACATCGCCGGCGACCGCGATGGCGCTGCCACCGGCGGCGAGGATCGCGTCGACGACGGTCTGGGCGGCGTCGAGCTTCAGGTCGCTGGCGACGACATTGGCGCCCTCGGCTCCGAGAGCGAGGGCGACGGCTCTGCCGATTCCCGACGCGGCTCCGGTGACGATGGCGGTCTTGCCCGTGAACTCTTTCATGTGCCTCTCCTTTCGTGGGTGGAGATGACGTTCGATGGGTGGAAGGCCACTCGGCCTGCGGGTCCCGTGGTCGCCGGCGCGCTCGCCGGGGTCTCAGCGAGGATGTCGCGGGGCGTGACGCCCAGGGTCGACTCCTCTCGCTTCCAGCATTGCCGCTTCCTCGAGTCCGAGCTCAGGCGACCGCGGACGCCTCCTGCCGCACCGCCTCGACCTCGATTTCGATCTCGACCCGGTCGCCGACCATCACGCCGCCGGTCTCGAGCGCCTGGTTCCAGGTCAAGCCGAACGACTTGCGGTCGACCGAGGTCTTCGCGCTGAAGGCGGCGCGCTGGTTGCCCCAGGGGTCCTGGGTCTGGCCGGCGCTCTCGACGTCGAGGGTCACCTCGCGCGTGGTGCCGCGGATCGTCAGGTCGCCGACCAGCGCGAAGCGGTCGCCGGTCCGCTTCTCGAGGCGCCGGCTCCGGAAGGTGATCTCGGGGTGATTCTCGACGTCGAAGAAATCGGCGGACCTCAGGTGCGCGTCGCGGTCGGCGACACCGGTGTCGATCGACGTCGCGTCGATCGTCACCTCGGCGGTCGCCTTCGTGAAGTCCCCGTCGGGCACCGTGAGCGTGCCGTTCCAGCGGCCGAACTGGCCGCGCACCTTCGCGATCACCAGGTGGCGCACGGAGAAGTGGATGCCCGAGTGGGCGCTGTCGATCTGCCAGGTCTGGGTCGTCATGGTCGTCTCTCCTCGTTGCGTTTCGGTTGCGCCCGTCCTCGGGCTCGAGGGAGTCGAGAGCAGGGAACGTGCCAAAGTTGACTAGTCAAGTAATTCAGTCGTTTACGGCCCACCGACCTCCGCGAGCGGAATCACTCTGATAGGGTGGCCTCTCACTTTGAGAGGAATGGCCGATGCGCGCCCGTGACCTCGACCTGCGCGAGCTGTTGAGCTACGAAGCCGACGGCGGACTGCTGCGCTTCGCCGGCGAGCGGGCGCTGCTGCTCGACGCCGTGGCGCTCGGCCTGCTGAGAAAGGAACTCATCGACACCCTGGGCGTCGCCGGCGCGCGCAGCGTGCTGACCCGCTTCGGCTTCGCCCACGGCTGGCGCACGGCCGAGACGCTGCGCACGGCGCTGCCCTGGGACAGCGAGGACGAATGGCGCCAGGCCGGGGGGCGGCTGCACACGCTCCAGGGGCTGGTCGTCGTCCGGGCGCCGGCGCCGGAGGCGCGCAGCTCGCCGCCGCCGATCGGCGAGTCGATCTGGCTGGACTCCTACGAGGCCGAGCAGCACCTCCTTCACTTCGGACGCTCCGAGGAGGCCGTCTGCTGGTCGCTGACCGGGTTCGCCAGCGGCTACCTGTCGCGCGTCCACGACCGTCAAGTGCTCTGCCGCGAGATCCGCTGCCGGGGTCGGGGAGACGCTGTCTGTCATCCGGTCGCTCGCGCCCGGGAGGAGTGGGGGGAGGAGGTGGCCGCCGAGCTCGCCTACTACGAGCCGCGCGGCCTGGAGGCGGCGCTCGGCGCGCTCTCCGCCGAGCTCAAGCGCGCGGAGTCGCGCCTGCGTGCCCGCCGGCGGGCGCTCCCCCCGGCCGCGAAGCAAGCGCTCGACGCCTCCGGGATGGTGGTCGCGAGCCCGGCGATGGAGCGGGTGCTCGACCTCGCCCGGCGGGTCGCGCAGGTCGACTCGACGGTGCTGCTGACCGGCGAGAGCGGCGTCGGCAAAGAGCGGGTCGCGCGCTTCGTCCACTCGGAGTCGGCCCGCACCGGCGGTCCGTTCGTCGCGATCAACTGCGGCGCGGTGCCGGAGGGGCTGCTCGAATCCGAGCTGTTCGGCCACGCGCGCGGCGCCTTCACCGGCGCGGCCCAGGACCGCGCCGGGCTGTTCGAGGCGGCGCAGGGCGGCACGCTGCTGCTCGACGAGATCGGCGACGTGCCGCCGGCAATGCAGGTCAAGCTGCTGCGCGCGCTCCAGGAGCGCGAGGTGCGCCGGGTCGGCGAGAACCGCAGCCGCCCGATCGACGCGCGGGTGATCGCGGCGACCCACAAGGACCTGCCGGCGGAGGTCCACGCCGCCCGTTTCCGGCAGGACCTGTACTACCGGCTGCGCGTGGTCGAGATCCGGGTGCCGCCGCTGCGCGAGCGGCGGGAGGCGATCCTGCCGATGGCGCGGACTTTCCTCGCCGACGCGGCCGAGAAGGCCGGGCGCAGGATCACCGGCTTCACCGCGGCGGCAGCGAACCAGCTCCTGCGCCACTCCTGGCCGGGCAACGTGCGCGAGCTCGAGAACGCGATCGAGCACGCGGTGGTGCTCGCGCGCGGCAGCCGGATCGACGTGGAGGATCTCCCCGCCGAGATCGGGCTCGCGGTCCCGACGACCTTCGCCGCCGGCGACGTCCGCCCGCTCGACGAGGTCGAGCGCGACTACATCCTCGCCGTCCTGCGCTCGACCGACGGCAACCGCGCCCAAGCCGCCGAGAAGCTCGGCATCGGCGCCGCGACGCTCTACCGCAGGCTGAAGCGCTACGGCGAAGCCGGAAAGTGAACCGGTTTCGCCACCGGGAGGTGGCGGGTTCAGGCCGCCGGAAAGCGGAGCCGGACGGCGAGGCCGCATCCGCGCAGGCCGCTGTCGAGAGAGATCGCGGCGCCGTGCAGCTCGGCGATGCGGGCGACGATCGACAGGCCGAGTCCGCTGCCGGCGCGGCTGCCCGGAAGGCGATGGAAGCGATCGAAGACGCGCTCCCGCTCGCCTTCGGGGATTCCCGGTCCGTCGTCTAGGACCTCGAGCACCACGCCGTCGTCGGTGCGGCCGAGGACGACGCGGACCTCACCGCCTGCCTCGCCGTGACGGACGGCGTTCTCGACCAGATTGGCGACCAGCGTCGCGAGCAAGGTCCGGCTCCCCGTCACCCTGGCCCCCGCGGTTGCGCCGTCGCGGCCCACGAGGATTCCGCGCTTTCCCGCTTCCGGGGCGAGCTCCGTCAGCACCTCGTCGGTCACCGCGGCGAGATCGACCGTCGTGAGCTCCTCGGCGGCGTCGGGCTCGATCCGAGCCAGCGTCAGGAGCTGGGCGACGAGGCGGGTCATGCGATCCGTGCCGCGCACGACCTGGTCGAGGGCGTGCCCGCGCTCTTCCGGCGAGCGCGCTCCCAGCGCCACCTGAGCCTGCGTCTTGAGCGCGGCGAGCGGCGTTCGCAGCTCGTGGGCGGCGTCGGCGGTGAATCGGCGCTCGAGCTCGAGGCGCCGGCGCAGCCGATCGAGCAGACCGTCGAGGGCGAGCGCCAGGGGAACCAGCTCCGGCGGTCGCGGCTCGGCGGAAAGCGACGCGACGTCCTCGGGCCGGCGGCCGGAGATCTCGGCGGCGAGGTGGCGCAGCGGGCGGATCCCCGCGCTCGTCGCCAGCCAGATCAGCCCGGCGAGCAGCGGCAGCATGGCCGCGACCGGGACGAGCATGTTGCGCGCCACGGCCGCCGCGAGCCGGGCGCGCAGGTCCGCGCGCTGGCAGAGCTGGATCTCGAACTCCTCGTCACGATCGGCCAGGGCGAGAACGCGCCAGCGAACGCCGTCGAGGGCGCGGTCGAAGAAGCCGCGCGATCCGAGCGGCACGATCGGACCGCGCGGCAGGTCGGGCGAAGAACGGTAGAGCAGGTGGCCGCGGGTCGACCAGACCTGGAAGTGGAGGACCTGCTCGTAGCGGTGGGGGGGGTCGGGCGCGGCGTCGATCCGGATCTCGCGGTCGTGCTCGCGCGCCTCTTCGACCTCGTGCCCGGCCCGTTCCAGCACGATCCGACCCGCCTGAACGAGCTGGGCGTCGAAGAGCTCGGTGAGCTCGCGACGCGCGTCGACGTAGCTCCGGCCGATCGCCGCCAGCCAGCAGGCGACCGTCGCGCCGACGAGCAGCAGGAGCAACCGGGCGCGGATCGAGACGACGCGCCGCGCGCTCGCGGTCACGCGCTCGTCTCCCGCCGTCCGAGCGTGTAGCCGGCGCCGCGCACGGTACGGATGCGCCGCGGCCCGAGCTTGCGACGCAGGTTGTGAACGTGGACCTCGACGGCGTTGCTGGCGACCTCCTCGCCCCAGCCGTAGAGGTGATCCTCGAGCCGTTCGCGCGACAGCACCTCGCCGGGGTGGGCCATCAGCTCGTGGAGCAGCGCGAACTCGCGCGGCGAGAGCTCCACCGGCGATCCCGCCGAGGTGACCGTGCGCGCGGCCGGATCGAGCACGAGGTCGTCCGAGCGCAACTCCGGTTCCGCGTGGCCGGTGCCGCGCCGGACCAGCGCCCGCAGCCGCGCCAGCAACTCGCCGAGGTCGAACGGTTTGACCAGGTAGTCGTCGGCGCCGCGATCGAGCCCGGCGATGCGGTCGGCGACGGTGTCGCGCGCGGTGAGGATCAGCACCGGGGTCGCGCTCCCTGCCGCTCGCCACCTCCCGAGCAGCTCGAGGCCGCCCATCCGCGGGGGCCCCGGCAAGCCGAGGTCGAGCACCACGGCGTCGTAGTCGGCGAGCTCGAGTGCCGACTCGGCCTGGCTGCCGTCGCGGACCCAGTCGACCGCGAAACCCGCCTGCGCGATGCCGACACGGACACCGTCGCCGAGCAGCTCGTCGTCCTCGACCAACAGGATCCGCACCCCGCGACGTCCTCCCCGGCGTAGAGGATATGCCCGCCGCCGGTCGTTAAGGCGCTCTTAAGGATCGGACCGCTACGCTGGCGGCGCAGGCTGAGAAGGGGTACGGAGATGAAGAGAATCCTGGTCTGGGACGCTCCGGTTCGGCTGGCGCACGGTGTGCTCGCGGTGCTCGTCCTTGGGGCCTTCGCGCTCGCCACCCTGACCTCGGACGAATCGGTGACCTTCTCCTGGCACGCCATCGCCGGGCTGGTGGCCGTGGTCGTCGTGCTGCTGCGGATCCTCTGGGGGTTCTTCGGCACGCGGTACGCGCGGTTCGGCGACTTTCCGCTCCGCCCGTCGGCGCTCGTCGGCTACCTGCGGGGCGTCGTCTCGGGGCGACCGGACGGGTCCGGAGTCGGCCACAACGCGGCCACGAGCTGGTTCGCGCTGGCGACCTTCGCCGGGATCGTCGGCCTCGGCGTCACCGGCTTTCTGGCGGGGCGTGGCAGCGAGGGTGCCGAGGAGGTTCACGAGGTCCTCGCCTGGTCAGTGATCGGGCTGGTCGCGGTGCACGTCGCCGGCG
The DNA here is from genome assembly GCA_045862895.1 of Acidobacteriota bacterium. Taxonomy (GTDB): domain Bacteria; phylum Acidobacteriota; class Thermoanaerobaculia; order Multivoradales; family JAGPDF01; genus JACTMI01. The sequence continues at coordinate 111,044 of BTUO01000009.1, read as the reverse complement.
TGCTGCTGCACGTCGCGCGAAAGCGCGAGAACCTCCTCGCTGGCATGATCGACGGGCGGAAGGTCGGGTCGGAGGCGGACGCCATCCCGGGCCCGCGCGCCGCCACCGCCGTCGTGTCGGCCGCTCTCGTGATCGCCTTCGCCGCGGCCCTCGTGTCCGGCTTCGACGCGCCGTCGCGCCGGCTGAAGCTGCCCCTGGTCGGCACCGTGGTGGCGCTCGGCGAGGCGGAAGCCGAGGGCGGGAGGGAGACCACGGACGGCGCCGGCGCGGAAGCTTCGGGCGACGAGCGCGACGAGGACGGCGAGGACGAAGACGGAGACGACTGAGCTCGGAGCCAGATCGGAACGGTTCGGCGAGATGGCCACGAAATGCGAGGAGAGACCGACATGAGCAAACGGAGTTCAATGGTTCTGGGGGCTGCGGCCCTGGTGGCGAGTCTGGCGGTGCCGGCGATCGCTTCCGGTGAGTTGCCGACCGCCGAGTTCCGCGACGAGCACGCCGAGACGAAGGAGCACCTGCGTCACCTCGACGGCATGGTGCGGTCGCTCGACGGGGCACTGGCCGCGGAGCAAGCGAAGACGATGTCGTTCGTGGTGAAGTTCCTCCGCGAGCACATCCTCAACCACGCCGCCTGGGAGGAGGCCCACCTCTACCCGCTGGTCGACGAGCGGGCGGGTCGGGCGGGGGAGCCGTTCACGGCCTCGATGCGTTACGAGCACGGCATCATCGGCCGCGGGATCGAGGAGCTGTCGGCGCTGTCCACCGCGGCGACGCCCGATCCGAAGGCGTTCGCGCGCTCCGCCGACCGCCTGCTCGGCATCATCGGCGCGCACTTCGAGAAGGAGGAGGAGGTCTTTCTGCCGCTGATCGACCGGTCGATGACCCGGGAGGAGGTCGAGAAGGCCCTCGGCGCGCCGGGCGCGCAGTGAGAAGAAGGGGGTCCCGCGACGGCCCACCCGGTGGCGCGGCGGCCCCTACCCGGAAGCGTGGCGTCGGGTCGCTCGCCGCCGCCCACGCTGGACTCGTACGACGCGTGGCGCAGGTGAAGAGCCACGCCCTCCGAAGGAGGCCGTCATGAAGGGATTCGTCGACGACATCGAGGAGATCACCGAGCACAATTCGGACTTCCGCCGCGTGCTCTACACCGGCAAGAACCTCCAGCTCGTTCTGATGTCGCTCGCCCCGGGCGAGGAGATCGGCGACGAGATGCACGCCGACCGCGACCAGTTCTTCCGCATCGAGGAGGGCAAGGGGGAGATCTGGATCGACGGCCGGAAGAGCGAGATCAAGTGCGATTTCGCCATGCTGGTCCCCGCCGGCGCGCGGCACAACATCCGCAACACCGGGCACAAGGCGCTCAAGCTCTACACGCTCTACGGCCCGCCGGAGCACGCCGACGGCACCGTGCAGGCCACGAAGGCCGCCGCCCTGGCCTCGAAGGAGCACTTCTCGGGCAAGACGACCGAGTGATTCGGGCACGGTCGCGCGGCTCCGGGTCCGGTTCGGACCATCGGCCCGGAGTCGCGAGGGCGGCGAGCGCTGAATGGGCCGAGGGCCGACGGCGTCAGACGCCGCCGAGGCGAACCGGAACGGAGCGAAAGCCGCCGAGCGCGCGCGCCACCCGCCGGCACTCCGGCGCGAACCGCGCCATCTCCCCGGGCACGAAGTAGCGCTCGACGAGCGCCCGGAAGCGGGCGTGCTCCTCCCCGTCGAGGCTGTTGGGAATCTGCCGGAAGCGCGAGACCGCGTTCGAGAAGGTCGCCGGGTCGGTCGCCACGCGCACGACATCGGCATTCCCGCACACCACAAGGGGCTCTTCCGGCGCGCGCGGGGCGCTGAAGCGGGGGCGCCGGACGCGGTCCGGTCGGGGGCAGGGAGAGTCGCTCGTGGCATCGCGGTCGGGACTCCGGATTCGGGCGGCGTGAGCCGCACAGCACCGCCATCCTGAAGCGCCCGGCGCGCTCGTTGTCGACTGCCTGTATTCTTCGCGCGTGGAGTCCGAGTTGGCGTCGGCGCCGAGGAGTGGACCACGATCCCAGTTCCCGGCGCATCGTCGCGAAGGGCCCTGTCGTCGTCGTCCGGCTCGTGACCCTAGGAGACACCGGTGATCCACCACCTGCGCATCAAGAACTTCAAGGGTTGGCAGGACTCGGGCGACATCCGGTTGGCTCCGCTGACGCTGCTCTTCGGAACCAACAGCGCCGGGAAGACGAGCATCCCGCACTTGCTGCTGATGCTCCGGCAGACCCTCGAGTCGACGGACCGCAAGCGCGTTCTGCATCTGGGGGACAAGTCCACGCTGGTCGACCTCGGGACCTACGAGGACATTGTCTTTCAGCACGAAGTGGATCGCACGCTGGAGTTCGAGATTGGCTGGGATAGCGCATCACCCGTGGTGGTGGAGGATCCGCTTTCCAGCTTCTCGCTCTGCTCGTCGGACCTTCGGTTTTCCGTCGAGATCAAGGCGGACAGGAACCGGCAGCCGCAGATCGAGCGGTTCTCGTACGCCGTTTCGACTAAGGCAAGAAAACTGATCGTAGGGATGCGGCGTGGGCCGGCAGGCGGAAAGTACGAGCTCGTCGTCGATGGATACAAGGAAGTCCGGCAGCCCGGGCGCGCATGGCCCCTGCCGCCGCCCTACCATTTTCATGGTTTTCCCGACGAGGCAATCGCCTATTTCCAGAATACGGCGTTTGTCGCCGACCTCGCACTTCGCCTCCAGGAGTTGATGAAGTCGGTCTATCACGTCGGTCCACTGCGCGAGTATCCCAATCGCACGTACCTATGGTCCGGGGAACAGCACCATCACGTAGGGCAACGGGGCGAACGGGCCGTGGAGGCGATCCTCGCGGCCAAGGATCGGAGGTTCAACTTCAAGGCGAAGCAGCCGCTGAAGGCCCTCGACCGGCTTGTTGCCGAGCGGATGAAACACATGGGCCTCATCCACGCCTTCGAGGTGCGGCCTATCGCTGAGGGTCGGAAAGAGTATGAAGTTCTGCTTCGAACCCGACCGAGCCTCCCGCAGGTGAAGCTGACCGACGTGGGCTTCGGAGTGAGCCAGGTGCTGCCGGTCATCGTCGAGTGCTTCTCGACGCCTCCGCGTTCGATCGTGATCTTCGAGCAGCCGGAGATCCACCTTCACCCCAAGGTTCAGGCGGACCTGGCGGATCTGTTCATCGACGCGATCCACGCGCGCGAGGACGGCGAAGACCGAAACGTCCAGTTCATCATCGAAAGCCATTCGGAGCACTTCCTGCGCCGGCTCCAGCGTCGAATCGCGGAAGAGGCGTTGACGCCCGAAGAATCCGCTCTCTACTTCGTCCATACGGATGCTGCGGAGGCGCGCATCGAAGCGCTCGATGTCGACATTTTCGGCAACATTCGAAACTGGCCCGAGAATTTTTTCGGGGACGAAATGGCCGATCTCGTAGCGCGCACCGACGCGCAGGTGAAACGGATGAAGCTCGACGAGGCCAAGTGACGGCGACACCGCTGCGTTGTGTTGTAGACACCAACGTCCCCGCCACGGCCAATGCAGCGAATCCGGGCGCACCCGCGGAATGTGTCGCGGCTAGTGCGAAGGCGCTCGAGGCGGTGATGAAGCGCGGTCACGTGTTCGTCGACGCGCAAGGCCAGATCATGATGGAGTACCGAGCGAACCTGAGAGCCACGGGCCAGCCGGGCCCGGGGGATGCCTTCCTAAAGTGGTTGCTGACACACGAGTGGGGCGGCGAACGGGTGACGCGGGTTCGGATCACGGCCCGAGAGGGCGATGCGCAGGAGTTCGAGGAGCTCCCTCCGCCACCGAAGGGCACGTTCTACGATCCTTCGGACCGGAAGTTCCTGGCAGTAGCGGCTGCGCATCCGGAACATCCTCCTATCCTCCAGTCCTTCGACAGCAAGTGGTGGGGTTGGCGGGCGGCGCTGAGCGCGATCGGAGTGCGAGTCCACTTCCTCTGCCCTAAGGCGATCGAGGCGAAGTACCACGAGAAACTGGGGAAATGACCCCCTTCTTCCGCTTTCCTCGCACCGCTCACCTCGTCTGGTTGGGCGAAGGCCAGCCGCGGGACGACAAGGTGCTCCTCCCGTCCGATGCGGAGGCGCTGCTCGCCGGTTCGGTCGTCGTCGAGGAAAAGATCGACGGCGCGAACATCGGATTCTCGCTCGGCGAGGGGGCTACGCTGAGGGTGCAGAGCCGGGGCAGCTATCTCGACCCGGAGTTCTCTCATCCTCAGTTTCGACCGCTCTGGCCGTGGCTGAAGGCCCGCGAGTCGGCGATCGTGAATGCGCTGGGGTCCGATCACATTCTCTTCGGCGAGTGGTGCCATGCAGTACACAGCGTCGCCTACCACCGGCTCCCCGACTGGTTTCTCGGGTTCGACGTCTACGATCGCACCGTAGAAAAGTTCTGGGACAGCGCACGGCGCAACGCTCTCCTCGAGACGATGCGCCTGCACGCGGTACCCCGGATTGCGGCAGGGCACTTCACGATCCACGAACTCGAGAAGCTCTTGTCGACCCCGTCCCGTGTGGGAGGCGGCGTAGTGGAAGGCCTCGTGATCCGCCGTGAAACGGAGGGCTTCATGACGGCGCGCGCCAAGCTCGTTCGCCGAGAGTTCACCCAGGCAATCGACGAACACTGGACGCACGGCCCGCTCCGGCGCAATCAGTTGGCTCCGGAATCTGTACCGCACTCCTGATCTACGGCAATTCCTGGCCGTCGGTCGACGATGTCCGGCGGGCGGAGCTAGTCGTCGCCCTGAGCGGGTTTACCCAATGCACTGAGTACTTCCGGCGAAGCGACCCCCATGCAGCGGCAGCTCGGACGACTAGACGCCTCTCAGCCCACACCGAGGATCCAGCCTTCGACACCGGCGAACGCCCGGTCGGGTTCCTTCAGGAGGGGTTCGAAGCCGCGGACGAGGCGGCCATCGCGGTCGGCCTGTTGCAGCCACGCCGCGACGCTGTAGGCGTCGTGCTGGTCGGGGGTCCGATCCAAGACCGGGAATGAGTGTTTCCAGAGGGCGGGATAGACCTCGGCGACGACGGAGACTCCGGGCGCGGGCTGCCAGCCGTCGAAGGGCCAGAAGTGCGCCTTCGGCCCGAGCTCCCGGCGCAGGAAGCGCAGCCAGGGGATGCCGGCGTGGGTGGACCTGGCGACCTGCCCCTGGACGTCGAACTGGAAGACGGACTTGGCGCGGGTCCGCTCCTCGCAGAGCCGCCGCCAGCGGGTCTCGCCCCCGCGCGCCGCGCCATTGCCGGCCGTGCCATCGCGAACCGACTCGACGTAGGTGTACGGCTCGTCGGTCGGCCAGTGGGCGCAGAAGTCGTCGAGAAAAGCATCCCAGTCGGGCGGGATGTGGTGCAGTTCGAAGTAGCGGATCGGGAAGGAGAACGCGTGATCGATTCCGACGAGGGTGGGCTCGTCCTCGGCGAGCCGCTCGGCCAGCCAATGAGCCAACCCCCGCCGCGTCCAATACCACCGCGGACTCGGCGGCGGCGGCACCTCGACCGGCTCGGACTCTCCGCTCGCGAGGTAGACCCGAAGCCCCTTGAGACTGCTCTCCGCCGTCTGGGCCCCCGAGTAATCGACCCCGACGAACCGCCCGAACCGCGCCCCCGGCGCCGCCGTCACGCAGCCTCGCTCCGGCCGGCCTCCAGCGCCTCGTGCAACAAGGCATCGAGCAGCCTCCGCCGCGCCTCGTCGCCCTTGGCCAGGCTGGCCTCCAACTGATCGCAGAGCGCCATCAACTCATCGACCTTCGCGACGATTCGGTCCTGCTCTTCTTCGGGTGGTATCGGCAGCGGAAGAGGTTTCAGCTTTGCCGCCTTGATCCCCTTCGCGGTCATTCCCGTCGCATGTCGCGAGATCATGGATTGAACTACTTCGCTCATCATGGCGAGCATGAAGTAGCGGCTGTTGATTCGATCAAACGGCTGCAGGCAGATCACGCGTTGCGCTAGCGCGAACGGCTCGGAGATGCCGTTGGCACAAACGTTGGCGAGCGGTGCCTCGGTGGTGAAGAAAAGGTCGCCGATCTTGGGAACCCCACGCGTCATCCAGGACTTGTAGGTCGACTCTGCGATGAACTCGCGAGGCTCGCGATTCAGGTGGCCCATGCGAATGTTCTTGGCTGTGATGAGAGGCACACCTCTTGTGACCTTGGTAGGGGTCCTTCCTCGGTAGTCGATGAAAAGAAAGAGATTCTCAAAGGACTGAACCGACCAATGCGAGGGAAGATCGATAGACAGCTCTCCTGCTGAGGGATTCGTCGAGGCTCTGATTCGCCGATCCCGAGTTTCAGTGGCCCTTCTGATCTTGGCGGCTTCAATCCGACGGAGAAAGTCCTGCGCGGGTAGCTCCGATTTGAGCGGGGGAACGAGCCTGCCGCGGACGGCAAGATCGAGGATGGACTGGCGGAACCCGTGGATCTGATTGGACCTAGTGGTGAGGGCCGGAATGGCGTCCAGCGCGAAACGGGCGTCGGAGGGGAAGGTGACGGGGTCGGGGTCGTTGAGACGGGCGAGGGTGGCCGTCGTCAGCCGGTCGCGTGCCGCCTCCCGCTCTCCTCGAGCCGCCTCCAGCTGATCGCACAGCACCATCAACTCATTGACCTTGGCGACGATGCGTTGCTGCTCGGCCAGGGGGGGGAGTGGGAACGGCGATGTCGCGAAGTAATCCGCTGGGACGCGCTTCTGACCTGCGGTTCCAGTCATTCGTGGGATGCCCATATCTATGAAATGGCGGCACTTCAGGAAGATCAGTATGTAGTACGCGTTGACGAAGACCGGACGAACTACGTGAAGTTCCGTCGTTCCGCTGCCGATACCTCCCGCGAGGCCACGAAGGACCGTGGACTTACCGTTCTCGAAACAGGGAGTAATCTTGGCCAGCGCAACATCGCCGTCCGCGAAGTGCGTATAGCCCCTCTTGATTTCTCCCCATCGCCTGATCTCATGACGATTCGGAAGGCCATACTCCGACGAGATCATCGACATCGCGACGAATGATGCTGGGAGAGAATCCGGCGCGTCGTTTCGAGGACTTATGAACCCGAGATCCGCGATACAGGACCATGTCCAGCCACTGGGAAGGGGAAACGGGGACTCTGGTGTCGAGGCTTCCTGCTGATTCCTGCCGCCGCCGCGCAGAGAGCCCTTCCTCCGCTTCTCCGAGCGGATCCGCCCGAGCAGACTAGGTGCAGACTCCTCTCGCGAGTCCTGCGGGACCAACTTTCCTCGCACCGCAAGATCCAAAACGAGGCTTCTCAGCCGCAGCACGGCATCCGGCGAGTCGGCGATTCGGTCGTAGTGGGCGAGCAGGCGCTCGGGGGTCATCTGAGGAGGGCCTCGGCGAGGATGGACTTGAGCTGGGCGCGGAGGCGGGCGGTTTCGGATTCGGCGGCGTCGAGGTCGCGGAGGAGTTGCTCGGGGTCGCCGTGGTCCGGCGCGACGGTGTGGGGGTTCTTGACGTCGAGGTTGTAGCCGCGCGCCTTGATCTCCTCGGTGGTGACCTTCCAGGCCAGCGGCGTTTCCTTACGCTTGGTCCGCTTCGTGCCGCCCCACCAGTCGACGCAGCCCTGGAGGTGCTCGACGCGGATCGGCTTCGTCATCGAGTAGGCCTTCTGGCCCTCCGGTACGCGGTGCTCGTAAAACCAGATCTCCCGCGTCGGCTCGCCCTTCTCGAAGAACAGCAGGTTCGTGCCGATGCTCGCGTAGGGCTTGAACACGCTATTGGGCAGCCGGACGATCGTGTGCAGGTTGCACTCCCGGAGCAGGTGCTCCTTCAGCCGAGTCTTCACCCCCTCGCCGAAGAGCGAGCCGTCCGGCAGCACGATGCCGGCCCGGCCGCCTGGCTTCAACAGCCGGATGAACAGGGCGAGGAACAGGTCCGCCGTCTCCTTGGTGCGGAAGTGGGAGGGGAAATTCGACTCGATCCCCTCCTCCTCCTTGCCTCCGAATGGCGGATTGGCGAGCACGATGTCCACTCGGTCCTGCTGCCCCCAGCTGATGTACGGCCGCGCCAGGGTGTTGTCGTGGCGGACGAAGCTCGGGTCCTCGATGCCGTGAAGCAACATGTTCGTCACGCAGAGCATGTGCGGCAGCGGCTTCTTCTCCACGGCGCGCAGGCTCGCCTGCATCGCCTCCTCGTCGGCGACGTTCTTGACGTAGCGGTCCCTCATGTGCCGGATCGCGCAGGTCAGGAAGCCGCCCGTGCCGCACGCCGGGTCGAACAAGACTTCGCCGGGATGGGGATCGATCCGGTCGACCATGAAGGCGGTGACCGCGCGGGGCGTGTAGAACTCGCCCGCGTTGCCGGCGCTCTGCAGGTCGTTGAGCAGCTGCTCGTAGACCTCGCCGAAGTGCTTGCGCTCGGCGAGGTCGTTGAAATCGACCGTCTGGATCTTGTTGATCACCTGACGCATCAGGTGACCCTTCTTCATGTAGTTGTACGCGTCCTCGAAGATGCTGCGCACCACCCGCGCCCGGTTGGCGCTCGGCCCGCGGACGGGCAGCTCCTTGAGCGTGGGGAAGAGGTCGCCGTTGACGAACTCGAGCAGCGTCTCGCCGGTGATGCCTTCGGGGTCGGCGGCCCACTGGCGCCACTGCAGCCGTTTCGGGATCGGCGAGCGGTAGCCGTCGCGTAGCGTTTCGAGCTGCCGGTCCTGATCGTCGATGATCTTAAGAAAGAACATCCAGCAGAGCTGCGACAGACGCTGCGCGTCGCCGTCGACGCCGGCGTCCTGCCGCATGATGTCCTGGATCGACTTGACGGTGGTGCGTGCGGACATGGTTCAGGCCGAGTCCTGTTGCGGGTCGGGTGCGTAGAGGGCGTCCTGAAGCTCGTGAACCGCCTGCTCGAATCCTGCTTTGCCGCCGAACGGCTGGATCAGCTGCAAGGGTGTCCCCATGGCGTTGAAGGGCGGGATCTCCAGAACCCGCACGTTGTCGAGGTCGGTCACCACGGCGCCGTCCTGGTACTTTTCGAGCAGCGCCTCGAGCACGGCGCGCGCCGAGGGCCCGTACTTCGTGAAGACGTCGCGCTTGCGCACCCGGTCGGCGCGATCCCGGCGGGCGAGCGGCGGCCGGTCGAAGGCGACGTGGCAGACGAGGTCAAACGGGTCGAGGTCCTTGCCCACCTCCTCCTGCAGAGGCTCCAGGATCAGCCCCTCCTCGGCCAGTTCGTCGATCACCTGCTGTTTTCGCTCGGCTTCACGCCAGCGACGCAGGAAAGCGTCGAGGCTGGCGTACCGGCCCCGGATCGCCTTGCGGCTGTAGTCGCGGAGCGACTCGGTGACCAGCCGGCCGCCGTCGTCCAGGTACTCAACCCGTTCCAGCACGACGGTGACCGGGCGCTCCCGCACGTAGTACTTGCGTGGCGCCCCCGGGCCCTCTCCGATCTCGGGCGGGTAGAGGAGCGTCGGATTCTCGAGAACGATCTCATCGTCCCCCGGCGTCGGCGGCAGGGGGAGCCCTTCGTCGTCCTCGCCGGTCGCGGCGTCGTCGGGGGGGAGCGGCGAATCGTGCTCGGCCGGCTGGTAGATCTGCACCGGCTCGCCGTCGAAGTCGGGATCGGCGAAGTGGTTCGTGGCCCGACGGAAGTCCACCAGGGTGAAGTAGAACTTCCGGGTCTCCTCGTGGACGCGAGTACCCCGTCCGACGATCTGCTTGAACTCGGTCATCGAGCCGACCTCGCGGTCGAGCACGATGAGACGGCAGGTCTGGGCGTCGACCCCGGTCGAGAGCAGGCGCGAGGTCGTCACGATCACGGGCCAGCGCGACTCGGGGTCGATGAAGTTACCGACCTCGGCCGCACCCTCGGCGTCGTCACCGGTGATGCGCATCACGTAGCGCGAGTTCTCCTGCACGAGATCGGCGTTTTCGTTGATCAGCGCCTGGCGCATTCGCGCCGCGTGCTCGGTGTCGACGCAGAACACGATCGTCTTCTGGAACCGGTCGCCGCTTTGCTTCAAGTAGTCCGAAACCCACTTCGCGACACGTCGGGTCCGTTCGTCGATGACGATCGTGCGGTCGAAGTCCTTCTCGTTGTAGAGGCGGTCCTCGATGACGTAACCGTGGCGATCGGTCTCACCCTGCCGGGGCCGGTAGCCCTGGATGTCGACGTCCAGGTGGACCTTGATGACCTTGTAGGGGGCGAGAAAGCCGTCGCTGATCCCCTGCCGGAGCGAATAGGTGTACACGGGCTCGCCGAAGTAGGCGATGTTGGAGATGTACTCGGTCTCCCGGGGCGTGGCGGTGAGGCCGATCTGGGTGGCGCTCGAGAAGTGCTCGAGGATTTCGCGCCAGGCAGAGTCCTCGGCGGCGCTGCCGCGGTGGCACTCGTCGACGACGATGAGATCGAAGAACTCGGGCGAGAGCTCGCGGTAGAGCTTCTGGCGGTCCTCCGGGCCGGTGATCGCCTGGTAGAGCCCCAGATAGATCTCGTAGGAGGGGTCGATCCGTCGCTTCTTGTCGAGGGCGAGCGTCAGCTCGATCTTGGAGCCGTCGGGGCGCTCGATGGTCTTGCTGGAGGTGCTGAGCTTGGCCATGGCGTCGCCGAACGGGCGAAAATCGTTGACCATGGTCTGGTCGATGAGCACGTTGCGGTCGGCCAGGAACAGGATCCGCTTCTTCCTGCCTGACTTCCACAACCGCCAGAGAATCTGGAACGCGGTGTAGGTCTTGCCGGTGCCGGTGGCCATCACGAGCAGGATCCGGTTCCGCCCCTTCGCGATCGCTTCGACCGCGGCGTGGATCGCGTTGCGCTGGTAGTAGCGGGGCTCTTTACCGGTGCCATCGTCGTGGAAGTCCTGGAGCACGAGCGCGGCCTGATCCGGGGCGAGGTTCTTCCAGGCCCGGTAGCGGCTCCACAGCACTTCCGGCCCGGGAAACGCGTTCATGGCCAGCGTCCGCTCGAGCGTCGCGCTGGTGCCGGTCCGGTCGTGGAACTGAAAGCCGTTACCGTTCGAGCTGAAGGCGTATGGAACCTGGAGCGCCTCGGCATAGGCCAGCGCCTGCTGCATGCCGTCGCCGATGGCGTGGCTCGGGGCCTTCGCCTCGATCAGCGCCAGCGGAATCTGCCGGTAGAAAAGGACGTAGTCGGCGCGCTTGGCCTTGCCGCGGGTGACGAGACGGCCACGAACGATGATGCGGCCCCTGGTGAAGCCGACCTCCTCACGGATCTGGGTCTGGACGTCCCATCCGGCAGCGACGAGCGCGGGCGTGATGCGCTTGGTGCAGACGTCGCGCTCGCTGAGGTTCATGGACAGGCTCACCCGTCTCCCTTCGCTTCGGCCAGGAATCCGTGCGCAACTCGCGAACCGCCGAGAACTGTCGGAGGTGCAGAGTCTACCGGTTCACTGGGGATGGCTCGAGAATGCTACCGCCCCGCCTTGAGCGCGGTGGCCACGACGGGGCGGGCCCAGAGGGGTGTGGTGGAGAGGTCCGGCGGGGCCACCACGGTGCCGCGGCGCAGGTGGAGGATCAGGACCGGCTCCGGGGCGATGCCCGCCGCGGCGTCGGCTTCGACGCTGTTGTCGAAGAGGCGCAGCTCCGTGATCGCCGGCAGGAGCGCGACGAGGTTCATGAGGCTGCGCTCGTAGCGTTCGCGGATCCGCTCCTCCGGGATGTCGTGGCCGCCGCGGCCGACCCGCTGCGCGACGCGGGCGACGTGGAGGTCCGCGCTCTCGAGGCCGACGTACCAGACGAAGAGCTCGAGGCCGTCACGGGCGGCGTCGGCGAGCAGGCGGGGGATCGTGTTGCCGCCGAGCGTGGTCTCGAAGGCGAAGGTCAGGCGCTCGTCGATGGCGCGCTCGAGGAGTCTCCGGCCAGTGGCCCAGGCCTCGGCATTGGCTTCTGCCTGAGACCTGCCGCGCGCGACCAGCTCGCGCGCGAACTCGTCCGGGTTGTAGTAGTCCGCGCCGGCTCCGCGCAGCGCCGCGCCCACGATGCTGCTCTTGCCGGCGCCGTTGACGCCGGCCAGCACGTAGATCCGTGATGGCGAGGTCACTCAGCGTCGCTTGCGGCGCGCGGTCGCGACCGCGGAGCGGCCGAGCTCTTTCGGCGTGGCTTCGAAGGCGCTCGCCAGGGCGGCCTTCACCGCCGGGCGCTGCATGCGGGCGAGCAGCTCGTCGAACTCGCCGGCGAGCGCTTCGAGCGACTCGGTTCGCGCACGGTTGAGCGCCTCGAACTCCTCCCAGGAGAGCACGGCGGCCTTCGGAACCTGGTGGCGCGTGATCACCACGCCCCCCGTCGCCGTCACCCGCTCGAGGACCTCGCCAAAGGAACTCTTGACCTCGGACGCCGGGATCTCGTCCATCTCGACCAGCTCGCCGCGGCGGTTTCGGAACTGACTTCTGGTGGACACAGGGCACACCTCTCGTAGGAGAGTCTAGACGAATTGGACAAAATAGGCGAAAGCTTCAATTCCAGGTTCCGACCACCTGGCCGGACGGCGCCGGTCCGTCGAGCCCTGAGCCTGCGCCCGGGCACGCCGCCGAAACGAACGCCCGCGATGGCGCGAAAGGGCTGCGACCTCGCCACGAGCTGGAAGCCTGCACTAGAAAAGACTGCTACTGGATGATCAGAAGTCCCAGTACCAGCGCCAATTTTCCCGGTCGAATGGGGGCCGGCCGAAGAGAGCAAACATCCCGTCTGCGAAAGGCCAGTCGCCCGTCACTGCGGCGTCGTCTCCGCTCGGGAAGTCGAACTGAGCCGCGAGAGAGAAACCACCGGCCCGACAAGCTTCGATCGAATCGACGAGCTGTGCTGAAACTCGAATGAGGTGCGGTCGGCCCCCGATCTTGTGACCCGGTCGAATCACCTCCTCTCCTTCGTCCCCCAGGATCCGATCGCTCGCCGGCTCGAGCAGCCTGAGCCCGTGTTCGGAGAGAGGAGAGCTCAGAGGCGACGGATCAACTTCGCGTTCCTCTGCTGCCGGATGAATCACCACCTCGAGGAGCCCAAGCGCGTTGAGGCGTCCCCGGGCCTGCAGGAGCTGCTCGAGATCCGCCACGAACAAAGAGGCACACAGTTCAGGCTCCACGGTGAGCGGGACGCTGCCGAAGAATCGAAGAGGCCCGCTTTCTGGTTTCGGGGCGACACCTCTGGGCGGTCGTCCGCCGAGGAAGGCTCCGGGCAACCCCGGCCCGTCGACGATCCTGAGCGGCAAGCAGTATTGGTCGCTACTTGGAGAGGCCGGCCGCATGATTCTGGGCCTCCCTCTGCAACATCTGGATCACCGGCTCGGGCACACCAGCGTTCCGCATTGCTTGGGCATTGAGCAAGATGTTCTCCTCGGCGCTCATTCCTCGAACTTTGGATCGATCGAAGAGTCCAAGATTTCGCTGTTCGACTCCGGCGCGACGGTGCAGGTCGGGACTGAGTGCGGCGGTTCGATTATCGCGTGAGGCAGCGCCCGTCGAGCGTCTCCGGACCTGATGCCCATCATGGCCGTGTGCTGCCCGATCGGAGAGAGTGCGCACTCGTGGAGCTCCTCGAAGTCGATCGCGATCGCCGCGCCGTCGCGCGCTGCCTGCTGGTCTGCTGCGCGTTGCTCGCGCTGCTGGTCGGGGTCGGCGGGATCACGCGGCTGACGCGGTCGGGGCTGTCGATCCCCGAGTGGCGGCCGGTGACCGGGATCCTGCCGCCGATCGGCGAGCGCGCGTGGGAAGAGGCGTTCGCCGCGTATCGCGAGACGCCGGAGTACAGGATCGTCCACCACGGCATGACGCTCGACGGCTACCGGCGGATCTTCCTCTGGGAGTACCTCCACCGGCTGCTGGCGCGGATCCTCGGCGTCGCCTTCGCCGTGCCGCTCGCGTTCTTCGCCTGGCGGCGCCGGCTGCCGCGCGGGTTCGGCCGGCGGCTGGTCGCCATCCTCGCGCTCGGGCTGCTCCAGGGAGTGGCCGGTTGGTGGATGGTCGCGAGCGGGCTGGTCGACGAGCCGCGGGTCAGCCACCTGCGTCTGACCGTCCACCTCGGGCTCGCGCTCCTGCTATTCGTCGCGATGCTCGCCGCCGCGCTCGAGATCGCGCGGCCCCGCCCGACGATGGCCCGTCGCGGTGGGGCGACGGCTCTCGCCAATGCGCTCGTCGTCGTTGTCTTCCTGCAGGCGCTCGCCGGGGCACTGATGGCGGGGTCGCGCGCCGGGTACCTCTTTCCGAACTTCCCGGAGATGGCGGGCGAGCTGGTTCCGTCGCGGCTCTTCGCGGTCGAGCCGTGGCCGGCGAGCCTCTGGCGCGACCTGGTGACGATCCACTTCGTCCACCGCTGGTCGGGCATCGCCATCGCCGCGCTCGCACTCGCCGGCGTAGCGGCGGCCCTCGCTCGGCCGGCGACGCGCGGGATGCGGCGTACGGTTTTGGCGGTCGCGGTGCTCGCCGTAACGACGGCGGCGCTGGGTGTCGTCACGGTACTCTCCGGCGTCGCCATCGTCCCGGCGGTCGTCCACCAGTTGCTCGCCGTGGCGCTGCTCGGTGCGGCGATCGTCGCGCGGCACCGGGCGGCGCGCGTCGAACCGGCGCTCGACCGCTCGAGCGAGGCGTGCGCCGGTCGCTACGGCGAGACGGCCGACCAGGCGGTCAAGTAGCCCGACTCGAAGCCGTCGGCGAAGATCGTGGTGACGTCGAGCGGCAGCGAGCGAGCGGCCATCGCGATCGGCTCGCCGCGGCCGGTCTCGACCCAGAGGTCGTGGAGGATCTCTCCCCAGTCGTCGGTGACGTTGCCGTCGCGCAGCTCTTCGATGTAGTAGCGCGGCAGGCTCTGGTAGTAGAGGGCGACCTCGGCGCGCAGGGCGTTGGCCGGGATCGGGAAGCGGACGTCGCTCCAGAACTGGCCGTCGGCGTAGCTGGCGCCGACCGCGGGCGCGCCGCCCTGCTCGAAGGCGGCGTTGGTGAAGCCGCGCGGCGGGATCCGGTTGTCCTTCGCGATGGTGTCGGCGAGCGCCATGTGGCCGGTGGGGCCGGCGGGCAGGCCGGTCGCCACGGCGGCGTCGTCGGAGAGCGCGACCCGCATCTCGTAGACCGTGGTCGAGGCCTCGTCGAGCTCGGCCGCTGCCGCGTCGTAGTGACCGTGCTCGCCGACCAGCGCGCCGGCGGCGTCGAAGAAGCGGACGTTCAACCAGATGCGGCGTCCCTCGATGTGGCCGGTCGGGATCTTGTGCCCGGTCTGATTGACGACGCGTGCGATCAGGTCGGTGTCGTCGCGCGATAGCTCGAGCGTCGCGGTGCGCCGCAGCATCGATAGGGCGCGCTCGCGCGCCGCCGCGACCTGGGCGGGGTCGACCCGCGGGTCGTCGGGGTAGTGCGCCAGGATCAGGTCGAGCGACTGCGCGGCGGCGCCGGCGAATTCGTGGCGGGCGAGGTCGTCGCGGACGCGGCCGTAGTAGCAGCCGCGTGCGGTGGTGGTCGGCATGTGGCAGTCCTGGCAGGTCGAGACCACCGGTCCGCGCGCGCCGCCGAAGCGTCCGCCGAGGTCGACGCCGCCTGCGGCGAACGCCGAGAGCTTCCACTCCGTGTAGGTGCGCTCGAGCGGGAACTGGGTCCACAGATTCTCGTCGGTGACCGCCTGGTCGACCGCGTTGTAGCGCCAGGAGCCGTCGGGCCGGCGCCAGGTCGCGACGTTGCCGACGTCGTGGCAGGTGCCGCACATGGCGCTGCTCTCGACGAACGGCGAGGCGATGGTGAGGTGGGGCGCGTCGTTCTCTTCGTAGGGACCGCGCCGCCGCCCCTGCGGGTCGAGCACGAACATCGCATTGCCGTAGTGCTCGGGCACGGCGTCGAGACCGGCGAGGATCTGCTCGTCCTCGGGCGGGCTCTGCCCCGGCACGTAGACCGGGTCGACCAGGCTGTGGCAGAAGTGGCAGGTCACGCCGTCGCGGTCGGTGTCGTCGAGCGTCGCGCCGCTCGGGTCGGCGGCATGGCCGGTGACGAACGACATCGGCACGTGGCAGCGCAGGCAGAACGTCCCGACGTTGGCGACGTCCTGGTTGGCGTTGGTCATCTGGGCGTAGAACAGCGGATCGCGCCCGGCGAGCCCCATGAGGCTGCCGGCCCAGGTCGAGTAGGGCTCGTCCTCGGGGTCGTAGTCGCCGTGGCAGGCTCGGCAGTTGTCGGAGGTTTCGAGCACTCCGGTCGGCACGTCGCCGATCTGCGTGCCGGAGAGCCGGAAGTCCTCCTGGGTGAGCGGGATCAGCGCCGCGAGCGCGGCGGTCGCGACGAGCGCGAGGACGGCGCCGGCGGCGCGGCGGAGACGGCGCGACTTCGAGGCCATGTGCCCCCCTTTGGGACGAGTGCGGCAACGTAGCAGCGCGCGCCGCGCCGGCGTATGACGGCCGTCATGGGGCGGAGGGCAGCGACGGGCCGAAGATCCGCGCTCTGGCCCGCAAGACGCTCTCCTCCGCCGACGACCCGCACCGGTTCGCGCGCCGCCGCGCCGCCGTGCTGGTCGGCGTCCACCTGCTGATCGGTCTCCACGTCGCGCACTGGAAGCTCGCCGGTCGCACGCTGGCGCCGCTCGAGCTCAACGAGGTGATGCACACCCTCGAGCTGGGCGTGGTGACCGCCGGCTTCCTGCTGATGGCGACCGCGGTGGTCTCGGTCCTCCTCTTCGGCCGCTTCTTCTGCTCGTGGGGGTGCCACCTGCTCGCGCTCCAGGACGGCGCGGCCTGGCTGCTCGCGCGGATCGGCATCCGCCCGGCGCCGTTTCGGTCGCGGGCGCTCGGCTGGATCGCGGGCGGGGCCGCGTTCTACATGTTCGTCTGGCCGCAGCTGGCGCGCTTCGTGGCGCGGCGCTGGCCGGCGGCGGAGGCCGCGGTCGGCCGACGCCCGGAGTTCCGGCTGCGCGTGCTCGCGGAGGGCGAGGGGTGGGCGTCGTTCCTGACCGACGACTTCGCGCGCAACCTGCCCGGTCCGGGAATGGCGGTCCTCACCTTCGTCGTCTGCGGCTTCGTCGCGGTCTGGCTGCTCGGCACTCGCGCCTTCTGCCGCGAGGTCTGCCCCTACGGTGCGGTCTTCTCCTTCGCCGATCGCTTCGCGCGCCGGCGCGTCGTGCTCACCGGCGACTGCACCTCCTGCGGCAGATGCACGGCGGCCTGCGACTCCGGGATCTCGGTGTTCGAGGAGGTCTCCCGCCACGGCGCGGTCACCAGCGGCGAGTGCCTGAAGGACCTCGACTGCGTCGCGGTCTGCCCGACCCGCGGCCTCGAGGTCGCCGTCCATCGCCCGCCATGGCTCGGCCGCCGCGGCGTCGCGCGCGCGTGGCACCTGTCGTGGCCGGAGGAGTTGTCGGCGCTGGCGCTGTTTCTCCTGGCGCTCGCGGCATGGCGCGGCGTCTACCGGCTCGTACCGTTCCTGCTCGCGCTCACGCTGGCGGCCTGCCTCGCCTTCACGACGGTGCTCGCGGCGCGGCTGCTGCGGCGTCGGGAGGTGCGCTTCCAGCGCTGGCGTTTGCGCGGCACCGCCCGGGTCACCGCGCGCGGCTGGCTGTTCGCCGGTGCCGCCGTCGCCGCATTCGCCGCGACGGCACACGCCGGCGTCGTGCGCTGGCACGAGTGGCGCGGCGATCGCGCCTGGGAGCGGTGGCGGAGCGCGAGCGGGAGCGGGGGCGAAGCCGCCGCGCGTCGCGTGCTCGGCCACCTCGAGGCGCGCGAGCGCTGGGGGTGGGTGCGCCCGGACGACCTCGTCGTGCGGCGGGCCGCGCTGGCCGAGGTGCTGGGTCGGACCGATCTGCTCGAGGAATCTCTGCGCGAGCTGGCGGTGTCGAGCGCCGCCGCGCGACTCGATCTCGCCGAGCGACTCGCCTCGCAGGGTCGGCTGGCGGAGGCCGAGAGCGAGCTGCGCGCGGCCCTCGCCGTCGAGCCGGAGCTCGCGGCGGCGCACTACGGGCTCGGCGTCGTCCTCGCGGCCGGCGGCCGGTCCTACGAGGCGGTCGTCGCGCTGCGCCGGGCGCGCGAGCTGGCGCCGGACGACGCCGAAGTCCTCAACAACCTCGGCTACCTCGTCGGCGAGGCGGGCGACGTCGTCGAGGCCGAGGCGCTGCTCGGGGAGGCCCGACGGCGCGCGCCGGCGTGGCCGCTGCCCTGCTTCAATCTCGCGGCGCTGCTCGATCGCGGCGGCCGCGGCGCCGAGGCCGAGCTCGTGGCGGCGAGCTGTCCCGGCGCGCCGGGGGCGTCCGGAGGCTCCGTCGCTCGGCGGTAGACTGCCGGCGCGACTCGCTGCGACCGGCTCGCCGGAGCGCAGCGGCCGCCGCCACCGTGTCCGTCGCCGCCGACCTCCGACCCGTTCCGCCGCGCCCGCCGTTCGACGCCCTGCCGGAGCAGGTGCGCGCGGCGCTGCGCGAGATCGGCGCGTCGCGCGACTACGTCCGCGGCGACGTCGTCCTCGCCCAGGGCGGCGAGAGCCGCACGGTCCGCGTGGTGCTCTCCGGTCGCGCCAAGCTGACCCGCGACCTGGTCGGCGGGCGCACCGTCGTGCTCGCCCTGTTCGGCCCGGGGGAGTTCTGCGGCGCGATCCCGGCGCTCTCGGGGCTGCCGAGCGACGCGTCGATCGTCGCGCTCGGACCGCTCTCGGTGCTCGAGATCGAGCGCGACGCCTTCCTCGAACTGATTGCGGGTCGGCCGGAGCTGCTGGGCGTGCTGCTGCCGGCGCTCGCCGGCCGGCTCACCGAGTGCACCAACTGCCTGGTCGAGCTGACCGGCGAGCGGGTCGAGTCGCGCCTGGCGGCGCTCTTCCTGCGCCTCGCCGACGACTGCGGCGTCGCCGCCGCGCGCGGCGTCCTGGTGCCGATCCGCCTGAGCCGGCAGGAGCTCGCCGACCTCGTCGGCACCACGCTCGAGACCGCGATCCGGATCTTCAGCCGCTGGCACAAGTCCGGCGTGCTCGAGACCGGGGACGACGGCTTCCTGCTCGTCGACCGCGGCGCCCTCGAGAGCGCGCGCGGCCCGTCCCCGGCCTGACGCCCCGACTCAGGGGAAGGCGACCCCTTCGATCTCGACCAGCAGATCGGCGCGGCAGATGTCGGCCTCGAGGAAGAGCGTCGCCGCGTCGCCGGGGAGTCGCCCGGCCAGCCGGGCGCGCGCCGCGTCCGCCTGCCCGGCGTAGCGCAGGTAGACCTTGACCTGAGCGAAGCCGTCGAGTGCCGGAACCTGCCAGTCGGCGAGTCGACGCGCCTCGTCGATCACGGCGTCGAGGTTGCGCAGGGTCTCGTCGATCTGGTGCTCGAGCGAGCCCGGATGCACGGTCTCGTGGCCGACGATGCTCGCGGTCCCCGAGACGAAGAGCGCGCCGCCGGCGGAGCCCGCCGCGAGCGTCGCCCGGCTGAACGACGGAGCGCTCGGGCCGTAGCGTCGCGGATAGCGGCTGGCCGGCAGCTGGCGTCGGTTCTCGAGGTGGAGCGCCGGGCCGCGAGTGGCGAGGAAGGCGGTGGCGAGGCTCTCGCCGGGAGTGCCGACCGCCGAGGAGGCGGAGAACAGCGACTCGACCCCGGAAGCGCCGAACCGCTCCACGAACGCGCGGGCCCGGCCGGCATTGAAGCGTCGGTACCGCTCGAAGTCCCCCTCGCCCTCGTTGATCCGCGGCAGGTAGTTCCAGACCCGGACCAGGTGCGGGAAGCCGCGCTCCGCGACGAGGCCGAGCAGCGCCGCGAAGTGGACGCGACTGATCTCCTCGAGATCCCCTCCGGACGGGCTGGCGAGGACGCCGGCGAGCCGTTCGCCGTCCTCGGACCAGGCGAGCGAGCCGCGCTGATGGCGCTGCGCCCGCCCCGGCGAGCGCCAGCTCTCGCCGACGGGGCCGCCGCCGAGGACGCGATTGGCGACGTCGAGGCGCGGTCCGGGCGTCGCCGCGGTTCGCTCGCCGTAGCTCACGGTCAGCAGCGCGTCGCCGTCGCTCGACGACGACGTCGCGCCCGGCGCGGCGATCTCGCAGCGGAGCAGCGCGCGAGCCGCCGGCGCGTCCGCTGCGGGGTCGCGCACCGTCCGTCGCAGGTCGGGAAGGTCGCTCACGCGGGCTCGACCGTTCTCGGCTCGCCGGCGGTCGACGATCGCCGTGAGCCGAGCAGGAAGTCGACCACGTCGGCGGCGGAGTAGTCGGCGCCGAGCTCGCCGAGAACCCGGAGCCCGTCGGGGTCGGCGCCGGCGGTGACGATCGGCGGCTCGACTCCGCCGCCGGGGCGCAGCTGCGGGTGCCCGGCCGTCGCCAGCAGCGCGTTGCACAGGCACTTGCGCCCGCGCGCGGCTTCGCGATCGCCGCCCTTGGCGACGAAGGCGTCGACCGGCTCGGCGGCGCAGCGGGAACCGATCTCGCCGCTGGGAGTGCGGTAGAGCGTGGCCAGGGCGCCGAGGTCGCAGACTCTGCGACGCGCGGCGTACCGGGCGTCCTCGGCGAGCGTCCCCTCGAGCCCCAGGACCTTGAACGGGAAGCCGGTCGGCGAGGCGGCCGGATCGGTGAAGACGTCGAGCGGGCCCGCGGCCGCGGCGTCGAGCGCGCGCCGGCGCAGCTCGGGAGCGAGGCCGCTCTCGCGGCAGAAAGCGAACAGCGTGCCGACCTGGACGCCGGCGGCGCCCGCGGCGCGCGCGGCGGCGAGCTTCTCGGGCGAAGCGGTGCCTCCCGCGATCCAGAACGGCAGGCCGAGATCGCGGATGCGCTCGAGGTCGGTCTCGTCGCGCTCGCCGTAGAGTGGCTCGCCGCGCTCGTTGCGGCGCCCCTCGCCGCGCGGCGGCGCGTTGTGGCCGCCGGCCCGCGCGCCCTCGACCACGAAGCCGTCGACCTTGCCGTCGGCCTTGCGCGCGAGCAGCGTCGCGAGCGAGCTCGACGAGATGATCGGCACGAAGCGCGGCCGCCGCAACGGCCACGAGATTCCGGCGGCGAGATCGCGCGGATCGAGCGTCACGGCCTCGGCGCGACCCGCCGCGTCGTCGTCGATCTCGAGCCGCAGCGCCGCCGGCCGCCCCGCCGCGAGCTGGTCGAGCACCCTCGGGATCTCGCGCGGAATCCCCGCGCCCATCAGCACGACGTCGACTCCCGCCAGCATCGCGCCGAAGAGTACCGCCAGATTGGGCAGCTGGATCTTGGTCAACAGGTTGATCCCGACTTCGCCGGCGTGCCCGTCCTTGGCCAACCGGACCTCGACGTAGCTGGCGAGCACGGTGACCTGCTGGCGGAGGCGGTCGACCCCGAGCTGGAACTTCGAGAGCGCCCGGTAGGGGCGGCCGGGCGGCCGACCGCCGGGTCGAAAGTAGCGATCGAGGACGTGGGCGCAGACCTCGGGGACGGGGAAGTCGGCCATGGCGCGGCGCAGGCTGCCGTCGGCGTCGCCGTCCTCGAGGCGGCGCACGAAGAGCATGTCGAGCCCGGTGCCGGAGACGACGCCGAGCTGCCCGAGCGACGACACCGCGCGGGCCAGCCGCCAGCCGGAGATGCCGACCCCCATGCCCCCCTGGATCAGTTGCGGCAGCGCGACGGCCGTGGCCATGGAGCGGCGCCTCGATGCGGACGGAGCTCGTGGAACGCGGAGATCCGTCCGAACGAGGATCTCCACCCCGCGGCGGCGCCCGTCCGCCCGCGCGGCGGAAGTCCCGAGGGTGAGGGAGTGACGGCGCGCGCCCGATGCGGCGACGGGCCCTCGGGGCGGATCAGACCACGTCGAGTTTCGGGGCCGACATGACCGCCGTCATGCCAGCTCGTGCGATCGGCCGGTTTGACCGCCGGCGGGCGTCGCACTACGCTCGTTGCCCGTGGCCGCCCCGCGTGCGCAGGAGCTCGTCTTCACGCTCTACGGCGACTACCTGCTCGACCTCGGTCGCCCGGTCTGGGTGGGCAGCCTGATCGAGCTGCTCGGCGAGCTCGGCGTCGCGGCGCCCGCCACCCGCACGGCGCTGTCGCGCATGACCGCCAAGGGGTGGCTGACCGTGACGCGCGGCAAGGGCCGCAGCCTCTACGATCTCTCCGCGCGCGGCCGGCGGCTGCTCGAGGAGGGGCGCGAGCGCATCTACCACCCGCCACGGCCGAAGAGCTGGGACGGCGCCTGGTACCTGGTCGCCTACTCGATCCCGGAGAGCCGTCGCGGCCTGCGCGACCGGCTGCGCGCCCAGCTCGCCTGGCTCGGCTGCGGGGCGCTGACCAACGGCCTCTGGATCGCCGCGCGCGACCCCACCGCCGAGGTCGGCGAGATCGCGCGGCGGCTGCGCATCGAGCGCCACGTCGAGGTCTTCCGCGCCGAGCACCTCGGCTTCTCGAGCGCCGCGCGGCTGGTCGAGCAGTCGTGGGACCTCGCCGCCGTCGACCGGCGCTACCGCGCGTTCCTGGAACGCTGGCGCCCCGAGCTCGACCACTGCGCCGTCTGCCGGCGGGCGACCGCGGGCGCGGCCTCCGGCCGGCCGCTGCCGCCGTGCACCAGCCCGGCCGACTGCTTCCGCCGCCGCTTCGAGCTGGTCCACGAATACCGGGTCTTCCCCTCGATCGATCCCTTCCTGCCCGAGCCGCTGCTGCCGCAGGGATGGCTGGGCGAAGAGGCGGCGAAGCTGTTCGAGACCTACCGCGCGGTGCTCGCCGAGCCGGCCGAGCGCTTCGTCGCCGAGGTCTGCGCGGCGGGCGATCGCGGCCCTCAGACCCGCGCCGGATCGCCAGCGCCGTCGCGGCGCCGGATCAGCTCCACCAGCTTGCCGCGCTGAACCACCCGTCCGTCGGCGGTGGTCAGCTCGGCCGCGAAGGTCACCAGCCCGTGGCCGCGCCCCGGCAGCTCGCGCCGCGACTCGACCGTGAGGGCGAGCCGGACCCGCTCGCCCGGTCGGATCGGCGCCACGAAGCGCCACTCGATGCCGGTGAGCGCGACCAGCGTGTCGCGGGTGTGGCCGCTCGCGGCGAGCAGGCCGGTGGCCACGGCGAGGCCCAGGACGCCGTGGGCGACGCGCCCGCCGAATGGGCCCGCCCGGGCCCGGATCTCGTCGAGATGCAACGGGTTGCGGTCGCCGGAAAGCTCCGCGAAGGCGTCGATCTCGGCGTCGCCGATCGTCCGTTCGCCGGTCTCGAGCCGCACGCCCTCCGTCAGCTCCTCGAACCAGAGGCCCATTGTTGTGACAGTATACACACGATCGTAGAACTGATGTAACATATCGCCATGGCGGCCACCCCCTTCCCCTCCCGCGCCCCCGACAGCCTCGGATTCCGCGAGGTGATCTACGCCAAGGCCGGCGGCGTCGCGACGATCACGATCGATCGCCCGCACGCCTTCAACGCCTACTCGACCTCCGCCCTCGCCGAGCTCGCGACCGCCTTCCGCGACGCCGCCTTCGACGACGCGGTCGGCGTGGTGGTGATGACCGGCTCGGGCCACCAGGCGTTCTGCACCGGCGGCGACGTCAAGGAGTACGCCGAGGACTACGTCTCGCGGCCGCGCGACTACTGGAAGTACATGGCGCTGTTCCGCGCCTATATCGAGAGCATCCTGAACACGGGCAAGCCGGTCGTCGCGCGGCTCAACGGCATGGCGGTCGGCGGCGGCAACGAGACCCAGCTCGCCTGCGACCTGACGGTGATGGCCGAGCACGCCTACGTCAAGCAGGTCGGCACCCACGTCGGCTCGGTCGCCTGCGGCGGCTCGACCCAGTGGCTGCCGCTCGTGGTCGGCGACAAGCGGGCGCGCGAGATCCTGATGCTCAACGAGCCGGTGCCGGCGGCGAAGGCGCTCGAGTGGGGGCTGGTCAACTGGGTCGTCCCCTCGGTGCGCCGCGGCGAGGAGTGGATCGAGGGCGCGACGCCCGAGCAGATCCGGCTGGCGCAGAAGGGGGCCGAGGGCTACCGCATCGACCTCTCCCGGCTCGACGCCAAGGTCGCGGAGGTCGCGGCGAAGCTGCTCGCGAGCTTCCCGGAGTGCACGCGCTACACCAAGCAGCAGGTCAATTTCTGGAAGGACCTCGCCTGGCACCAGACGGTGCGCCACGCCCAGGACTGGCTGGCACTGCACTACACCTCGTGGGAGCCGATCGAGGGGATGCGCGCCTTCGTCGAGAAGAGGAAGCCCCGCTACGCGCTGCTGCGCGAGCGCGCGGCCGAGGGACGCGCCTCGGAGACGCCGTGGGGGGCGTGGAACGCGAGCTGTCCGGCCTGCGGCGCCGGCGACCTGCCGGCCGAGCACGCCTTCTGCGGCGCCTGCGGGGCACCGCTCGTGGCGGAGGTCGCGAAGTGAACGCCAGGGCCGAGGTCTTCCCCGAGTGGCGCGGCAAGTCGCTCGACGACGCGCTCACCGAGTGCCGCGAGCTGGTCGAGGACAACACGCTGCCGACGCTGGCGCGCTGGCGCGCGGCGGGGGGCAAGGTCGTCGGCCACTTCCAGGTCTACTTCCCCGAGGAGATCGCGCACGCCGCCGGCGCGCTGCCGTTCAAGGTGCGCGGCGCGCCGGTCGAGCCCTCCCAGGCCGCCTCGCGCTTCGGCTCCTACCTGTGCTCGATCCTGAAGACCTCGCTCGATCTCGCGCTCACCCGCAAGCTCGAGCTCGATCTGTTCGTCACCCACCCGATCTGCGACGCGGCGCGCAACCTGGCGGCGATCTGGGGGCGCAACCTGCCGTACCCCGCCGAGATCCTCTACCTGCCGCAGAACGCCAACTCGGCGCACGCGCCGGCCTACCTGCGCGGCGAGTACGACCGGTTGCGCGGCAGCGTCGAGGCCGCGGCCGGACGGAAGGTCACCGACGCCGCGCTCGCCGATTCGATCCGGCTCTTCGACGAGAACCGCGCGCTGCTCGCCGAGCTCTACCGCCTGAAGCGCACCTCGCCGTGGCGGGTGGCGGCCGACGAGGCCTACGTGCTGGTCTCGCTGGCCGGTCTGCTGCCGCGCGAGGAGCACAACGAGTTGCTGCGCTGGGTGCTGCCGCGGCTCGAGGAGCGCGGCGGCCGGCGCCAGGACAAGATCCGGGTGGTCGTCGAAGGCGGCTTCTGCGAGCAGCCGCCGCTCGACCTGATCCGCTCGATCGGCCGCTCGTGCTACGTGGTCGACGACGACCTGCTGATCGGCCTGCGCTGGCTCACCGGACCGGTCGATCCCGGCGCCGATCCGCTCGGCGCGCTCGCCCACGCCTACCTCGAGCGCTCGAGCTACAGCCCGGTCCAGCACGACCTCCGGAAGCCCAAGGAGAAGATGCTGCTCGAGCGCATCCGCGCCGCCGGCGCCGATGCCGCCATCCTGCTCGCCGCCAAGATGTGCGAGCCGGGGCTCGAAGAGCAGGTCGCCTACGCCAAGGCGCTCGATCGCGAAGGGGTGCCGTACTTCGTGAGCGAGTTCGAGGAGAACATGACCAGCTTCGACAGTCTCGAGATCCAGCTCGAGACCTTCGTCGAGAACCTGATGTTCCGGTAGATGGAGACCCCGATGACCACTCCGGCACGCGACGAGACCCCCGTGACGAGCCCGCTCGTCGGTCGCGCCAATCGCGACGGCACGGCGCTGTTCCGCGACTGGTTCGACGAGCTCGGCAAGGCCGCCGCGGAGGGTCGCGGCGGCGCCTACGTCTTCGTGATGGGGAGCCTGGCCGAGCTGCTGCGCTGCTTCGACTTCCCGGTGGTCTTCCCGGAGATCAACTCGCTCCAGACCGCGGTGCGCCACGCCGCCCACGACTACCTCGACGAGGCCGAGGACTTCGGCTACTCGCCGGACATCTGCGGCTACGTCAAGGCCGACGTCGCCACCCAGCTGCGCGGCGGCGTGCTGCCGATGGGCCGGATCCCGAAGCCGGCTCTCGCGGTCCACACCAACGCCTGCAACACCTACATCAAGTGGGCGGAGATCTGGGAGCGGATGCACGGCACGCCGCTGTTCACGCTCGACGTGCCGGGCAACCGGACCGCGCTCCGACAGAGCCGGCCCGGAGAGACCGACTTCGAGAACGACCGCGCCTACGTGCTGGCGCAGCTCCACGAGCTGGTCGCGCTGTGCGAGCGGATCTCCGGCCGCCGTCTCGACCTCGACCGGCTGCGCGAGGCGCTCGGCTACGCCAACCGGATGAGCCGGGGCTGGCAGCGCGTGCTCGAGCTCAACCGCAGCCGGCCGGCGCCGTTCAACGCGCTGACCGACGGGACGATCTACCTCGGCGTCGCCAACGCGCTGCGCGGCGCCGAGTCCGGCGCCCGCTTCTTCGACGAGCTGGTCGAGGAGATGGAGCACAAGGCGGCGCACGGTCTCGGCACCCCGACCGAGGAGCGCCACCGGCTGATCTTCGTCGGTGTGCCCTGCTATCCGCTGTTCCGTCGCTTCAACGAGCTGTTCACCGAGTGGGGCGGCACCTTCGTCCACTCGACCTACCTCTGGTTCGCCTCCGGCGGCTCGAACGTCGGCTTCCAGTTCGACCTGGCGCGGCCGCTCGAGAGCCTGGCCGAGGGGCTGCTGCTGTCGGTGCGCGACGCCATGGACAGCATGTTCTATTCGCCTCGGCTGCTCGACTCGATGATCGACGATTACGCGATCGACGGCATCGTCTTCCATCCGATCAAGAGCTGCCGCACGGTGTCGACCGGGCTCGCCGACAGCCGGCGCGAGCTGATGGAGTCGCGCGACGTCGCGACGCTGTTCATCGAGTCCGACATGATGGATCGCCGCGTGGTTTCCGAAGCGCAGTTGAAGAACCGCGTCGACGCCTTCTTCGAGGGGCTGGCGACGCGTCAACGGCAGGCCCGGATCGCCGGTACCTCGGCGGCCGGGGCCTGAGCCGCGCCCGGGCGCGCGGCGGGGAGGCTCGATGGCGCACGCGGCGGGAGTCGACGTCGGCTCCACCCAGACCAAGGCGGTGATCGTCGACGAGGCGGGCGCAATCGTCGGCCGCTCGCTGATCATGACCGGCTCGAACGTGGTGAACGCGGCGGGGGAGGCCTTCCGGCTCGCCCTCGCCGACGGCGACCTGCGCGAAGAGGAGGTCGAGTTCGTGGTCGGCACCGGCTACGGCCGCTACAAGGTGACCTTCGGCAACACCCAGGTCACCGAGATCAGCTGCCACGGCCGCGGCGCCGTCCACATGTTCCCGGGCACGCGCACCGTGATCGACATGGGCGGCCAGGACACCAAGGCGATCCGCGTCTCGGGCAACGGCGAGATCCTCGACTTCTGCATGAACGACAAGTGCGCCGCCGGCACCGGGCGCTTCCTCGGCGCCGCCGCCAGCGCTCTCGAGATCCCGCTCGACCAGATCGGCCCGACCGCGCTCGCCGGCGAGCGCCCGGTCAAGATCAGCACGACCTGCACGGTGTTCGCCGAGTCGGAGGTGCTGTCCTGGCTCGGCAAGGGCAAGAAGATCGAGGACATCCTGCTCGGCGTCCACCAGTCGATCGCCGGCCGCTCGATCGGACTGCTGCGCCGGGTCGGCATCGAGGACCAGGTGACCTTCACCGGCGGCGTGGCGCGCAACGTGGCGATGCGCCAGGCGCTCGAGGAGCGGCTCGGCTTCGCGCTCAACCTGAGCGAGGAGTCGCACTACATGGGTGCTCTCGGCGCCGCCCTCTTCGCGCTCGACCGGATCCTCGCCAGCCGCGTGCCGGCGGCCGAAGCCGAACGGAGGGCCAGCGCATGACCTGGACCGCGGGCGTCGACATCGGATCGACCTACATCAAGGCGGTCGTCCTGGACGACGGCCGTCGCATCGCCGGACGCGCGATGGAGCCGACCGGCTTCAAGCTCGCCGAGTCCGCGGAGCGCGCGCTCGACCGGGCGCTCGAAGCGGCCGGGATCGGACGCGCCGATCTCGCCTACACGGTTTCGACCGGGTTCGGCCGCCACCAGATGGCGACCGCCGACGCCAAGGTCACCGATCTGACGGCCGGCGCGCGCGGCGCCACTTTCCTCTTCCCGGAAACCCGCACGGTGCTCGACGTCGGCGGCCAGACCATGAAGGCGAGCCGACTCGACGACACCGCCGCGGTGCGCAGCTTCCGGCTCAACGACAAGTGCGCCGCCGGCACCGGCGCCTTCCTCGAGAAGACCGCGCGCTACATGGGCTACACCACCGAGGAGATCGCCCCGCTGGTCGCGACCTCGCGCAACGCGGTGCCGATCTCCGGCGTCTGCGCCGTGTTCGCCGAGTCGGAGGTGATCAACCATCTCTCCGAGGGGACGCCGCCGGCCGACATCATGCACGGCGCGCTGGTCTCGCTGGTGGGCCGCTCGCTCCAGCTCATGAAGCGGGTGCAGATGGAGCCGGAGTTCACGATGATCGGCGGCATCCTGCGCATCGGCAAGATGGTCGAGGTGGTGCGCGCCGAGCTCGGCCGGCCGGTCAACGTCCCCGAGGGGGACCTGGTCCAGTACACCTCGGCGCTCGGCGCCGCGATCGCCGGACGGGTGCGCTACCAGAGGCTCGTCGAATCGGGGGAGCTCACGGCGGACGCGGGAGCGACGGCTTGATGGCGAGCGCCGGTTCCGGTCCGACCGCCGCGACGCTGGCGCGGCTGCTCGAGACCGAGCGCCGGCGCGCGCGCGCGGCGCTCGAGCCGGCCGGCGACCCGCAGCGGCTGGCCGCGGGCTGGACCCGCCGCTTCACCGCCGAGCGCGCGCGCGCCGACGAGGCGGTGGCGCTCTACGCCGAGCTCGGCTTCGAGGCGGTCGCCGACCCCGTCGTCCGGCGCGACCTGCCGGACGGTTGCGACGACTGCGAGATCGCCGAGCTGCTGGCGATGAAGACGGTCTACACGCGCGAGCGAAAGGGGAGCCCGGCATGAGAGCGGCGATCTTCCACGGAGCGGGCCGGCCCCTCGAGGTCGCCGAAGTCCCGACACCCGAGCCCGGCGCGGGCGAGGTGCGGGTGAAGGTCGCCGCCTGCGGCCTCTGCCACACGGACCTTCACTATCTCGACCACGGCACGCCGACCTTCAAGACGCCGCCGCTCGTCCTCGGCCACGAGATCAGCGGCCGGGTCGAGCGGCTGGGCGCGGGGGTCGCGGGGTGGAACGAAGGCGACGCGGTCCTGCTGCCCGCGGTGCTCGCCTGCGGCACCTGCGCGCTCTGCCGCACCGGGCGCGAGAACATCTGCGAGGCGAGCCGGATGTTCGGAAATCATGTCGACGGCGGCTTCGCCGAGTACGTGCTGGCACCGGCGCGCGACCTGGTGCGCCTGCCGCACGAGCTGCCGCTCGCCGAGAGCGCGATCATCGCCGACGCGCTGACCACGCCGTTCCACGCCGTGGTCCGGCGCGGCGCGGTGGCGCCGGGCGACTGGGTGCTGGTGCTCGGCTGCGGCGGTGTCGGCCTGAACGTCGTGCAGATCGCCGCGGCGATCGGCGCGCGTGTCGTCGCGGTCGACGTCTCGGCCGCGAAGCTCGAGTGGGCGAAGCGCTTGGGCGCCGAGATCGTGATCGACGCCGGCGCCCAGGAACGGCTCGACAAGGCGGTGCGCAAGGCGACCGGCGTCGCCGGCGTCGACGTCGCCTTCGAGGCGATCGGCAAGGGCGCGACGCAGGAGCAGGCGTTCCACTGCCTGCGCAGCGGCGGCCGGCTGGTGCTGGTCGGCTTCAGCCCGGAGTCGATGTCGCTGCCCTCGGGGCGGGTGATGTTCCGCGAGATCGAGATCCTCGGCTCGCTCGGCTGCCGGCCGGTCGACTACCCGCGGGTCGTCGAGCTCGCCCGTCAGGGCAAGATCCGCGTCGCCGAGCTGGTCACCCACCGCTTCCCGCTCGCCGAGATCGAGCGCGGCCTCGACGCTCTGCGCGCCGGTCTGCCCGTGCGCGCGATCGTCGAGCCCTGAGCCGAGCGAGCCGCGAGCGCCGGCTCGCGGCGCGCTCGGTGGCACGGCGATTGCCTCGAAGGGGGTCGTGACCGAACCCCGCCGAGCTCCCGACCCGCCGTCCCCGGTCGCTCCGATCGACGAGCCACCGGAGCCTTACTCGCCGCCGCCGTCCGCGCCGCCCGCGAATCCGCCGATGCCGCCGATCGGCGACCCGCCGCTGCCGCCGCTCGAGGAGCCGCCTCCGCCGCGTCGCGAGCCGCCGCCACGTCGCGACGCGCGGCCTCACTCGACCTCTTCGCAGTCGATGCGACCACCGCAGTAGACGTCGAAATCGATGCCGACCTGCACCGCGCGGCGACCGATCTGCTCGGCGTCGAGCGACTGCGAATAGAGGACGCGAAGCGCGCCCAGCGCGTAGTGCGAGCCCGAGCCGATCGCCGAGTACTGCTGGAACTGGGTGACGTCCATGTCTCCCGCGACGCGGAAGATGCCGGAGGGGTTGACGATCAGGAAGGTCGAGTCGAGGTTGGCGAAGGGGTGGCCGTCCGCGCCGACGTTGGCCTGCAGGAAGGTGTAGTTGGTCCGCATCGCGCGCCAGAAGCTGACGAAGAACGCGAAGACGTCGGCTTCGCTGCGCAGGCGCGGCGGCTGCTCCGAGGCCGCGAGGTAGGCGGTGAGCATCTCGGCGTAGAGCGACCACCCGGCCCAGGCGACCAGCGAATCGCCGACGCGGTGGATCTTGTTGAGACGGGTGTCCCGCGCCGGGAAGCGCTGCCCGCCGAAGTGCACCAGCGAGTCGGCGACCAGCACCGTTCGATTCTTCTTGCGCACGGCGACCGCGACGGTCATGGCGAACCTCCTCTCGACCGTGGAATGTCGACGCGCGCCCGTGCGCGCGCTCGCCGTCGGTTCATGCAAGCTCTCCGCCGCTCCTGCGCTCCGAGGTCGATGGCACGACGCGATTGCACAATCCGCCGCGCGGGCCAACCGATAGGAAGCGACGAACCGCGCGGACAGCGGCTCGACGGCGCCGCGAATGTGGCATGCGCGCTGCACTGAAATCCGTCGGCGAGCGGACGTCGCTCGCCGACCTGATCCGTGAATCCACGACCAGGAGGTCAGAATGCGCAATCGCAACGAGAACCCCCGCGGCGACGTCGCCGCCAACCGAAACCCGTCGGCGCCGCAGCGCGAGCGCGACGCCGAGAAGATCCGCGAGAAGGACCGGTCCGGCGCGCAGCAACCCGGCGAGGGGCGCGGCGACGTCGGTCAGCAGCGGCAGAAGGACCCGAACCAGGGCCCGCGCGAAGGCGGCGACTCGAAGGGGAGACAGTCGAACTGGAGCCCCGGTCGGAGCACGTCCGAGGGCGAAGGCGTGAAGCCGCGCCCGGAGAACGAGGATCACGATCCCGCCCGCGTCGACCGCGGGCGCGAGCAGAAGCTCTGATCTGCGATCAGCGACATCGAAGGATGACGGGGAGGGCGGCCGGGAGGTCGCCCTCCCCGTTTTCGTCTTCTCCGGAGCGTGGGGATCCCGGAGCTGTCACGATCCGGCCGTGAGCGACGGCCGGATCAGCAGACGCAACACGACGAAAGTGATCGCCGTCGCGCCTGCCGCGAGAAGAAACTGATCGAGCGCGATGGCGGCCCCGATCGCGGCGGTGACCAGCAGCGACGCCGCGGTGGTCAGCCCCTCCACGTGGTCGCGGCCCCTGCGGCGGAGGATCGTGCCGGCGCCGAGGAAGCTCACGCCGGTGACCAGCGCCTCGAGCACGCGGATGGGATCGCTCCGGACCGTCGCCGACGCGGGGTCGAGGCCGCGAAGGAGCGCCTCCCCGACCGCGACGAACAGGGCCGCACCTGCCGCGACCAACATGTGCGTCCGCAGGCCCGCAGGCTTTCGGGCCGCCTCGCGCTCGGCACCGAGCAGCGCTCCCGCGACGAGCGCGAAGACGAGGTCGCGGAGGGCTTCGAGCTGGAAAGGGTCGAAGAATCGATCGGTCATGCGGCGGGGTGCGGAGAGGGAAGGAACCGGACCGGTACCGGGCTCGCGGGCACGGTACCGGTCCGGTCGGTCCGGCGCCGGATCAGTGGAGCCGGCGCAGGACCGCTGCGGCCACGAGCGCCAGGACGCCGATCAGCTGCTGGCCATGCGCGGTGCGCAGGACGAGCTCGGTCGCGTTGCTGGACACGACCGTACCCGCCAGGTTCTTCGAGCCGTCGGCCTCGGTCGTCGACGTCGAGCCCTGGGCGGCCGGCGTCTCGGCCGGATCGCTCGGGTCGGTCTGCGCGGCGACCGGAGTCACCAGGATCGCCGCCGCAAGAGTCAGGGGGGCGAGCAGCTTCTTCATCTCCTGCTCCTTCGCGTGTGGATGGGAAACTCGGACGCGGCCGGGGCTCGCCCGGGCGGGTCCGGCGTCGGGTCGCGGCGGGATCAGCCGCGGACGCGACCGGCGTGCTCGGGCTCGTGCGCGTCGTAAGTGTCGACGATCTGACCCAACTCGCGCTCAGCCTCGTCGCGAGCGATTCCGTAGCGCTCCTGAATCAGTCCGACCAGCTTCTCGGCGTTGCCGGCGACCTGGTCGAGCTCGTCGTCGGTGAGACGACCCCACCGATTGCGGACTTCACCCTTGAGCTGCTTCCACTTCCCTGCGAGGACGTCTCGATTCATCGCTACCTCCGTTCGGTCACGTTGCGTCGGGCCCGGTGCCCGGCTGCGGTCATGAAGTGCAACCGATGTGCCACTCCGGTCGCGGCCGCGAGTGCCGCGTCAACGGCCACGGCGCAGCTCCGCGAGGCGGAGATTTGTAGATTCGACGCCACCAGCATGAGGAGACATAAAGTGGCACCATGATCGCCCGCAAAGAAAGGACCACCGGCGGAGCGCTCCGCCAGTGGCCCTGACCGGCGAACGCCGGCCGCGGAGCGGCCGACGAGGGTGTCAGACGAGAGTTCGTCGTCGGCCGGTGACGAGCGAGACGACGAACAGGACCAGGAAGACGAAGAAGAGGATCTTGGCGAGGGTGGCGGCGGTTCCGGCGATGACGCCGAAGCCGAGCACCGCCGCGACGACGGCGACGATCAGGAAGAGGATCGACCACGAGAGCATTTCGGACTCCTTTCGCGGCCGTGCCCGCCGTTCGACTCGGATTCGAGGCGCCGCGCTCGGCCTGCTCCAGAGCGAGAGCAACTGCGATGCCAGGTGCTGGCGCGATCCCGAACGCCGATCCCGGGCGGAGACGCCGTCGAGTCGGTCCCGAATGCAGAATCGGGCGGAAGAATCGCTCACGCGGAGCGACGGACGGCGTACTCGCGCAGGCGGGAGTAGATGGTCTTCAGGCTGACTCCGAGCAGCGTCGCCGCGCGACGCTTGTCGCCGCCGACGTGCTCGAGCGTGGCCTCGATCGCGGCGCGCTCGATCTCCGCGAGCGAGCTCGGGATGTCGATCACGATCCGCCTCGGATCGGCGGCGTCGCCCGACGCCTCGCCTCGCGACGCCGGAGCGCCGCGCCGCCCGGCGACCAGCTCGGCGGGCAGGTGCTCGAGTCCGATCTCACGGTCGGCCAGGATCCAGGCCTGGTGGATCAGGTTGCGGAGCTCGCGGACGTTGCCCGGGAAGGGATGGGCGGCGAGGGTCTCGAGCACCTCGGGCCGGAAGCGCCGTTCCTGTCCTGCGGCGAGGTTCTGTTCGGCGAGGAAGTGGAGCGCGAGCGTTTCGAGATCGCTTCCTCGCTCGCGCAGGGGCGGAAGGGCGATCTCGATCACCCGGAGGCGATAGAGCAGGTCGGCGCGGAAGCGCCCCTCGGCGACCGCCGCCTCGAGGTCGCGGTTCGAGGCCGCCACCACGCGAACGTCGGTGCGCGACGCCCTTTCGCCGCCGACCCTCGAGAAGACGCCGCTCTCGAGCACGCGCAGCAGCTTGACCTGGAGCTCGATCGGCATCTCGCTGATTTCGTCGAGGAAGAGGGTGCCGTGGTCGGCGCGCTCGAACACGCCCTTGCGCAGGCGATCGGCGCCGGTGAAGGCGCCGCGCTCGTGGCCGAACAGCTCGCTCTCGATCAGGTTGGCGGCGATCGCGCCGCAGTTGACGGCGACGAACGGACGGTGGGCCCGCCGCGACAGGCGGTGGACGGTCTCCGCGACCAGCTCCTTGCCGGTGCCGCTCTCGCCGGTGACCAGGATCGTGGCCTCGGTGGGGGCGCCGCGCGCGATCCGGTCGTAGACCGCCTGCATCGGCGGAGACGCCCCGATCATCGAGCCGAAGCGGCCGTAGCTGCGCAGCTCCTCGCGCAGGCCGTGGATCTCGCGACGGTAGGAGCCGGAGCGCGCGAGACCGTCGAGCAGCGCCTTGAGCCGCGCCGGGTCGACCGGCTTGGTCAGGACGTCCGAGGCCCCGGCGCGCAGCGCCTCGACCACGGTTTCGACCGTCGCCTCGCCGGTCACCAGGATGAACTCGACCTGGGCGAGCGCCGCCTGGGGAGCGAGCTCGGTTCCGGCGCCGTCCGGGAGCCGGTAGTCGACGAGCAGCACGTCGGGGATGCGCGCGCCGAGCGCGTCGCGCGCGGCGGCGACGGTCTCCGCCGTCGTCGATTCGAATCCCTCGGCCCGGACCATCGCCTCCAGCGCGGAAAGCGAGTACGGATCGTCGTCGACGATCAGCGCGAGCGGAAGCTCTCGAGTCATCCGAAGCCTCGCTGCGGAACGCGGGTCTCGGGAATGTCCGATCCTGAGCGCACGATCTGGCACCGTCTTTGCCGGAAGGA
The DNA here is from genome assembly GCA_045862895.1 of Acidobacteriota bacterium. Classification (GTDB taxonomy): domain Bacteria; phylum Acidobacteriota; class Thermoanaerobaculia; order Multivoradales; family JAGPDF01; genus JACTMI01. The sequence goes on along the minus strand of BTUO01000009.1, from coordinate 76,581 downwards.
GGTCGCGACGCCGCAGTTCGGCGTGCAGTCTCTGGTCGGTGCTCGCCGCGTGCCCGGACGTCGTACGTCCGGAATCGACGCGAGACAATTTCGAGGAGATGACCCATGCGCAGCAGACATCGAATCGCCCTTCTCGCCGCGTTGACGTGCATCGCGGCGATGCCGGTCGCGGCCGCGGACTTCACGGTCACGGGCAGCTACTGGGACACCGACGTCGCCGGCGACGCCGCGGGCGGCGGCCTGATCCTGGGCATGCCGTTCAACGACACGCTGGCCTTCGAGCTCCGCGCCTCCTACTTCGAGGAACTGACCGACGATCCGCTCGAGAACGCCTTCGACAGCGACGATCCGGTCTTCCAGGAGCGCGGTATCCAGGCATTGCCGCTCGAGGCGGGGCTGCGCTTCACCTTCAGCCCGGACTCGCGCTTCCGTCCGCACCTGGCGGGCGGGGCGAGCTACTTCCTCCTCGACAGCGACTTCGGCGAGATCGACGACGAGCTCGGCTACTTCGCCGCGTTCGGTGGTACGGTCGGCGACGGCGAGGGCGCGCAGTTCTTCTTCGAGGGGATCTGGCGCAAGGCGACCGCCCAGGTCCGGCTCGACCCCGAGGACCTCGAGGACGTCGACGACATCGACATCGAGGACGAGGCCGAGTTCGACATCGACGGCTTCGGCGCCAATCTCGGCATCCGCTGGTCGTTCTGAAAGAGAGGCGACATGGAACCCTGCGCCGTCTGCGGCAACGTCTACGACAAGGCCTTCGAAGTGACCATGGCGGGGAAGCGGTTCGTCTTCGACTCCTTCGAGTGCGCGATTCACCTGCTGGCTCCGGTCTGCGACCACTGCGGCTGCCGGGTGATCGGACACGGCGTCGAGGCGGACGGGGTGATCTTCTGCTGCGCCCACTGCGCCAGCCGGGTCGGCGTGCACGGCCTCGAGGACCGGGTCTGAGACAGCTCCGGTCGGCCGCGGATGCCGGCGCGACGCCGGCATCCGTGGCCCGCCCCGCGGGCATCTCGCTCCATCGGCTCTTCGAACGTCACGTCTCATCGTGAGGGTCCTTCGCGTCCTGCGAGGGATGCATTGCGTCGCAGGATCGGGAAATGGCAACAATCCTGCCAGCGAGCGGGGCGGTTGACAGCGCATCGTCGGCCCGCGCTCCGCGCCATTTGTAGAAACTTCCTCACCTCGCGGGTAGCGCGCCGGCCCCGCCGCGCGCGGCGGGAGGGCCGGCGAGGGGCCCCGCTCTTGCAGGAGTGGCCGGAGCGCCATGCCTCCCGATCGCCCCACTGCCGCGGAGCGACTGGCCGTCTCCACCGGCCCGCGGGGCGACGTCGTGGGACTGCGGTTTCGCGAGGCCTCACTCGCGAAGCTGGTCCCGCCACTGGTTCCCTGGTGGTGGCTGCGCCTCGCCATCGCGGTCGCGCTGGGCGTCGCGGCGAACCTCGGCTACCGTGCGCTCGAGCCGCACCTCGTCTACCCCTCCGCCCTGGTCCTGCTCTCGATCCTCGCCACCGTGATCGCGGCCTGGTCCGGGCGCTTCTTCGCGGGCCTGATCACGCTGCTGATCTGCAGCGGACTGCTCATGTACTACCTGCCGCCGGTGCGCGAGCTCTCGCTCGAGGGATTGGCGGAGGTCCGTCTCGTCGTCCTGTTCTTCGTCGTGGGACTGCTCGTCGCGGCGGTCGTCGACGGCCTGCAGAGCGGGCGCATGCGGGGCAAGGCGCTCGCCGGCGAGCTCGAGCAGCTCGCGGGCTCGCTGCTCGGCGAGCGGCAGCGGCGCGAGGCGCTGCTCGCCAACCTGCCGGGGCTCGCCTGGGAAGCCCGAGTCGAGCGCGCCAGCGGCTTCGTCCGCTTCATCCGCGTCTCCGCGAGCAGCGGTCGGCTGCTCGGCCGCTCGGCCGAGGAGATGCTCGGGACGACGCTCGAGATCGAGCAGTTCGGGGACGAGGGACCGGCGCTGCTCGACGCCCTCCGCGACGTCGCCGAGGGCGGCGCGCCTCGGATGGTCCGGCATCGCTGGATCCTGCCCGACGGCGGGGTGCGCTGGTTCGAAAGCCACCTGGCGAGCGGGCGCGACCCGGAGCTGCGCGAGGTGCGCTGCGTGTCGATCGACGTCACCGACGCGGAGACGCTCGAGCGGGTGGTGGCGCGCACCGAGCGCCGCTTCCGCGAAGCGATGGACCAGGTGCCGGTGCTGGTATGGATCGCCCGGCCGTCCGAGGGGATCGTCTGGACCAACCGGTCGTGGCAGGCCTTCCGCGGCCGGACGGAAGACGCCGAGCGCGGCTTCGGCTGGCTCGATGGCGTGCACCCCGAGGACGCGGAGCGGGTCGACCGGGTGGCGCGCGCCGCGTTCGAGGGGCGCCGCGAGCTCCACTTCGAGTTCCGCATGCTGCGCTCCGACGGCGCCTGGCGCTGGCTGCACTCGGTCGGGGTTCCGCGGCTGGACCTCGAGGGGCGCTTCCAAGACTTCCTCGGCTTCTCGATCGACCTGTCGGAGCGCCGTCAGCTCGAGATGGACCGCGACGAGCTGCTGGCCGCGACCGAGCGGGCGCGGGACGAGGCCGAGCTGGCGATGCGCAGCCGCGACGAGTTCCTGGCCAAGGTCTCGCACGAGCTGCGCAACCCGCTCAACGGCATCCTGGGCTGGAGCCAGATCCTGCGCCGCGGCGAGCCTTCGCCGGAGGACCTCGAGCGAGGCCACGAGCAGATCGACCTGGCGGCGCGCGCGCTGGTTCAGCTCGTCGACGACCTGCTCGACGTGTCCCGCATCGCCGCCGGCAAGATGCGCCTGTCGCTGGCGCCGACCGAGCTCAAGCGCGTGGTCGAGGCGGCCTGCCAGACGGTGACCCCGTCGGCGACCGCCCGCGCGATCGAGATGGACTGCACCCTCGACGAGGACGTCGTGGTGATGGGCGACGCCCGCCGGCTGCAGCAGGTGGTCTGGAACCTGCTGGCCAACGCCGTGAAGTTCACCCCGCGCGGCGGGCGGATCGAGGTCGGGCTCCGCCGCGACGGGGCGGACCGGGCGGTGCTCTCGGTGCGCGACACCGGCATCGGCATCGATCCGGCGTTCCTGCCGCAGGTGTTCGCTCCGTTCTCGCAGCAGGAGGCGACCAGCACGCGGCGATTCCGGGGGCTCGGGCTCGGCCTGTCGATCGCGCGCAACCTGGTCGAGCTGCACGGCGGCACCATCTCGGTGCACAGCGACGGGGTCGATCGCGGCTCCGTCTTCGAGGTGACGCTGCCGGTCACGGCCTGGCGGCAGGAGGTCGAGGCCGGCGCGGAGGACCGCCTCGACGAGACGGCCGGCGTCGCACCGCGCCCCCTGCGCGGCGCGCGCATCCTGCTCGTCGACGACGACGAGGGCGCTCGCGAGCTGCTGACCCGGATCCTCGAGCCGACCGGCGCGCGGGTGAATACGGCCGGCTCCGCGGCCGACGGCCTCGCTTCGATTCTCGCGCTGCGCCCCGACGTCCTGGTCAGCGACATCGAGATGCCCGGCACCGACGGCTTCGCCTTCCTGCGCCGGGTGCGGGCGCTCGCCGAAGAGGAGGGCGGCGCGGTGCCGGCCGTGGCCTTGACCGCCTACGTCCGCGACGAGGAGCGCGAGCGCATCCTGCTCGCGGGCTTCCAGGCCCACCTCGGCAAGCCGGTCGACGCCGACGCGCTGATCCGCACCCTGGCCACCCTGCGTCGCGCCCGCGAGTCGCGGCTCGACTGAGCCGGCGTCACGGGCGGAGGCGATTGGCACGCTGCGTGCCCTGCAATTCGGGCGACTCGCCGCATGGAGCGGCGACTCGGATGATCCAGGAGCACTTTCCATGTTCGATCTCCACAGCAAGTTCCGCACGCTGGCCTGGGCCGGAGCGGCGATCGCGCTCGCCGGATGCGACGGGCAGCCGGAGCGCTCGCGCGTCGATCCCGAACGGACGACTCCGGCGGTGACTCAACAGGAACTGCCGGGCGACGAGAGCCCGAGCGACGTCGCCGCGGTGACGGCGCGGGCTCGCGTCTCGGACCTGCGGGTCGGATCGGTCCTCGGCGTCGACGGTGCCGTCGTCGAGAACGTCGACGAGATCCCGCGCGGGGGGAGCCTGTTCGCCTCGGTGGCGGTGGGCGACGTCGGCGCCGGCTCGATTCTGAAGGCGGTCTGGCTGGCCGAGGACGACCGCAAGCTCTCCGAAGCGACAGCGACGGTCGAGGCCGGCATGGCGCACCTCGCTTTTCCAGGACCCGACACTGCCGGCTGGACCATCGGCGAGTACGAGGTGGAGATCTACCTCGGCGACGAGCTCGCCGCGAGCGAGCAGTTCGAGATCGTCGAGCGCGAAGGATGAGCTCGACGGCCACGCGTCGGGAGCGCTTCCCGGCGCGTGGCCGCGAGTCGGCGTCGTCGGCGATCGGCAGCCGTGATCAGCGAGAGCGACGCGCGAAGCGTCGCGGTCGGTCGGTCGAGCGCGTCGGCTCGCGACCCTGGGTGACCGCCTTCGCGCTCTCGTAGACCCAGGCCGCGACCGCGGCGCCGAACAGGACGAACACCAGTTGCACCCAGCGCGTCGCCGGCAGGTCGGGCCCGACGATGGCCTCGAGGGCGATACCGGCCAGCAGGCCGGCGATCCCCCCGGCGATCAGCCATTTCGTGATCTGCATCGTGCACCCCCTCTCCGCGCCGGGGTCGGCGACCGGCCGCTCAGCCGGCGCCGGCGTGCGCCGCTTCGACGTTGACCAGCGACTCGGCGATCTCGCTCAGGCGCCGGTCGGCCCGGCGTTCCTCGTCGAGGATCTCGCCGAGGGTCTCGACCGCCTCGTGATTTCCGAGGATCCTGGCGAGGGCCTGGAGCGAGCCGTAGGAGGCCATCTCGTAGTGCTCGGCCTTCTGGGCCGCCATGATCAGCCCGGCGTCGATCACGCTCGGGTCGCCCTCGCTCTCGAGGATCTCCTTGCCCTCCTCGACGAGTCCCTCCATCCCCTTGCACTTCTTCCCGCGCTTCGAGCCGGTGGCGGCCTCGAGCAGCTCTTCGACCGTCTCGAGGTGCGACTCGGTGATCGCGAGATGCTCCTCCAGCGCCGACTTCAGCTCCGCTCCGGAAGCCTTCTCGATCAGCTTGGGCAGTGCTTCGGTCATCTGGTGTTCGGCGTCCCTCATGTCCTTGAGATTGGAAACGTAGAGCTTGGTCAAGTCGTCGAGTTTCATCGTCGTGCTCCTTTCTCGTGGAAGGGAGAGCAATCCGGGTGCCACGAACGAGAGCAGCCCGGCCGGGCACGCAGTGCGCCCCGGCCGGTTCGTGGGCCGGCGGTTTGTAGAAACAGTGGGCCTTCACGGAGCGGCGCGAGCTCCACGTTCAGGCGGTCCGTGCCCGCGAGACCGCCGGCCGCGCCGCGATTCGACGCGGTGCCGGCGATTCGCGCGGCGCCGCGACTTTCGTCGCCGCGCCGGAGACGAGTCGCGGCGGCGGCGGCGCGGGTTGCGAAAGCCGGCCGACGGCGGCGAGGCGGCGATCCATCGCCCGCGCGATCGGAAAGATGACCTGGCAGCCGCAGCGCGGACAGTGACTGGCATGGTCGAAGATCCATTCGCATTCGACGCAGAGAACCGCGACCTGAAGATCCATGGCGGCACCTCGTGACGGCCTTCGGGTCGACTCCGGCCGACCCGGTTCGTCACCCGACAACGCAACGCCGGTGCCAGCGGACGGCGGTGTCTGGCGGACGCCGCGTCCACTCCGGAAGCTGGTTTCTCGGGCTCGGTTCCTTGCGGAGACCGGCGCGCGAAAGAGCGTGTAGCGTTTTCTGCAATCCGGCCCGCCGGCGCCGGGGAGGTCGGCGGGCGTCCCGCTTCGGCTAGAGTCGTCGCACCCGCTGAGCCCCTGCGGCCTGATCGCGGTGCGCCGGGAGTGAGCCGGCCCGCGCCGCGGCGAGGAGGAGTCCCGATGAGCAGTCGATGGCAGTGGCGAGAGCGGATCGGGCGGATGGCCGCGGTGGTCCTGCTGGCGGCGGGCATTGCGGCGGCGGATCCGCCGCGCCCGTCGACCTTCTCGATCGTCGCCGCCGATCCCGCGACCGGCGAGGTCGGCGTGGCGGTGGCGAGCCGCTTCTTCGCGGTCGGGGCGGTGGTGCCGTTCGCGAGGGCGGGGGTCGGCGCCGTCGCGACCCAGGCCTCGGCCAACACCTCCTACGGACCCGCGGTCCTCGATCTGCTGGCGCACGGTGTCACCGCGCGGGAAGCGATCGGCGTGGTCACCCGCAACGACGAAGGGCGGAGCCGCCGGCAGCTGGGCGCGGTCTCGGCCACCGGCGACTCCGCGACCTTCAGCGGGCCCGAATGCAATGCCTGGGCGGGCGGGCGCAGCGGCCCGGGCTACGCGGTCCAGGGCAACATCCTCACTGGCGAGCCGGTGGTCGCGGCGATGGAGAAGGCCTTCCTCGCGAGCGCCGGCGCGCCCCTCGCGGAGAGACTCTTCGCCGCGCTCGCCGCCGGCGACGCCGCGGGCGGCGACAGCCGCGGCAAGCAGTCGGCGGTGCTGCTGGTGGCGCGCGCCGGCGGCGGCTACGGCGGCTTCGACGATCGCGCCATCGACGTCCGCGTCGACGACCACCCCGAGCCGATCGTCGAGCTCGGCCGGCTGGTCGACCTCGCGCTGGTCAACGACCTCTGGAACCGCGGCTGGGCGGCGTTCCTGAAGGGAGAGCGCGGCGAGGACCTGAAGTGGCAGGAGGCGACGCTCGCGAAGGCCGAGGCGATCGGCGCCTCGGTCCTGCCGGAGGTGCTCTACGACGTCGCGGTGATCCGCTTGGCCAACGGCGACGCCGCCGGCGCCCGCGCCGCCCTCGACCGTGCCCTGGCGCTCAATCCGAAGCTCGCGGCGCAGGCCGCAGGCGACAAGGATCTCGCCGGGTTGAACGTCGATCGCCCCTGACGCCCACCGTGGTGGGCGTCGAAATCGCGCCTCCCGGTTCGTCGTCCCGGTGCCGGAGCGGGCGGAATCCGCTCCGCCACTTTCTGAAGAGGAGCTTCCGATGTCCAGAACGAGCGTACTCGTCCTGCTCGCGGCCGCGATGATCTCCCCGTCGCCGACGCCGACTCTCGCCGCCGTCGGCGAGACCGGAGCGCGGCCGAACGCCGCCCCGGCCGCGCCGGCGAAGTCGGGTTACGTCCCGGTCAACGGCCTGCGCTACTACTACGAGATCCACGGCGAAGGCGAGCCGCTGCTCCTGCTCCACGGCGGGCTCGGATCGATCTCCATGTTCGGTCCGGTGCTGCCGGCGCTCGCGCGGAGCCGCCGGGTCGTCGCCGTCGATCTCCAGGGGCACGGGCGCACCGAGCTCGGCGAGCGGCCGATCCGGATGCCGGAGATCGCCGACGACATCGCCGCGGTGCTCGAGGAGCTCGGGGTGGAACGCGTCGACGTGCTCGGCTACTCCTTCGGCGGTGGCGTCGCCTTCCGCCTCGCGCTGCAGCATCCGGAACGCGTCCGGCGCGCGGCGCTGGTCTCGGCCGGCTTTTCCCGGGATGGCTTCTTCCCGGATCTGCTGGCGATGCAGGCCCAGGTCGGCGCCGCGATGGCCGAACAGATGAAGGAGACGCCGATGTACAAGAGCTACGTCGCGGTGGCGCCGAAGCCGGAGGATTTCCCGCGGCTGCTCGACCGGATGGGCGAGCTGATGCGCGAACCCTACGACTGGTCGGCCGACGTCGCGAAGCTGGCGACGCTCGACGTCGCGGTGATGCTGGTCTACGGCGACGCCGACATGTACCGGCTCGAGCACGTCGTCCGCTTCTACCAGCTGCTCGGCGGCGGCCTGCGCGACGCCGGCTGGATGCGCGAGAACCTGTCGAAGAACCGGCTCGCGATCCTGCCCAACCGGACCCACTACGACGTCTTCTTCGCGCCCGATCTGGTAACGACCGTTCTGCCGTTCCTCGACGGCCGGACCAGCGTCCCGACCTGGGACGAGCAACTCGGCGGCGGGCGCTAGACGGCCGTCTCGAGGCGAGACCGGGAGCTCCCGCGACCCGGCCGGAGGGAACGGATCAGTCCGTCCCCGGGAGCCGCGTCACGGGCTCGCCGACGACCATGCCGAGGTGTCTCCCGACTCGAAGCCATCGATGAAGAAGGGCAGGAGGAACCGGCGCCCCTGCACGCTCGCCCCCGATGTGTCCGGGCCCGCCGATTCGCTGCTGTCCCAGACGACGACCAGCTCGTCGCCCACGATCGGTCGGAGCGAGGCGTGCCGTTGTGCGCCGCTCGTATAGGAGTTGACCTGGAACTCCCCGCCGAGCGGCCGGCCGTCGGCGTCGAATCGACGGGCGAAGACCTCCCAGAACGTGGTGGCATCGAGGCCCGTGTCCGTCCACGCGACGACGAATCCTCCGGACTCGTCGACGGCGAGGTCGGGATCGTACTGCGATCCGGTCTGTTGCTGATGGACCACGAACGAGGGCGCCAGCGGCTCGCCGTTGGCGGAGAACCGACGTGCACGTACGTCGAACCCACCCGTCTGGAAGTTCCCCGAAGTCCAGGCGACCACGAAACTCCCGTCGGGCTGCGCCGCGACGCTCGCGTTCCCGCCGGGAGCCGTCGGGCCGGCGACCGTGAACGGGCTGCCGGTGCGCGAGCCGTCCGCCGCGAAGCGTTGCCCGCGCAAGCGCGGGTCGGGCCCCAGCTCTTCCCAGACGACGATCGTGCCGCCGCTCGCGCGCGCCGCGACCACCGGGTCCTCTCCGAGCTCCGGCGCCGGCGCCACCGCGAAGTTGCCGCCGAGGGGCGAACCCGAGGTGTCGTAGCGCTGGCCGAACCCGCCGTAGTTCTCGAACACGACGACGAAGGAACCGTCCGGTCGGACCGCGACGTCGCCCGTGCCGGTGTACTCGCCGCCGGGATCGGTGTTGACGACGAACTCGCCTCCGAGCGGCGAACCGTCGGCCTCGAATCTCCGTGCGTAGATCTCGGATGGCTCGCCGCTGCCGGGTCCCGAATAACCCTGGCCCCAGACCACGACGAAATTGCCCTCGGCGTCGCTGGCCAGGCCCCCGGTCCTGCGCGGGTCGAGCGTGCTCAGGACCATCTCGGGACCGATCGTCGCGCCGTCGGAGCCGAATCGCTGGCCCGCGACCGTGCCACCGTTCGCCGTCGAGCCGCAGCACCAGGCGACGACGAAAGCGCCGTCCGGCTGCGCCGCGATCTGCGGATAGAACTGATAGCCGGTCGTGCCGGTGTTGACCTGGAAGTCGTCGCCGATCGGGAGGACCTGGGCGACGGAAGGTCCGGCGAGCAGCAGAGCCAGAGACAGACCGGCCACGCCGCGAAGCCGACGGATGTGCGGGGTTCCCGAAAGCTCGAGGACGTAGCGCGAGGTCATGCGATCCTCCTTCTTCGGTCCAGCGGTCCCATTCTGGCAGGACAGTCTATGCTGACCACTTTAGACGGTTTTGGTTTCGGTCGCCAGAGGCCGCTGCCGCCCGCCGGAGCGCGGTGCGACTCCGGAGCGGGCTCGCTCGGCTTTCCGGGAGGCCGGTGCCTTGTTCCGGCGGTACGATCCGCGACCGGGAGGCCGGCCATGGTCCAGAGCGGCGCGAAGTCCGTCGAGGCGTACCTGAAGGAGCTGCCGCCCGAGCGGCGCGAAGCCGTCGCGGCGGTGCGCGCGCTGGTGCTCGACCACCTGCCGGCGGGCTACGTCGAGGCGATGAGATGGGGAATGATCTGTTACGAGATCCCGCTCGAGCGCTACCCGGAGACGTACAACGGGCAGCCGCTCGCCTACGTCGCCCTCGCCGCGCAGAAGAACCACTACTCGGTCTACCTGAACGGCGTGTACGCCGATTCGAGCGAGGAGCGCGCCCTGCGCGACGCCTTCGCCGCCGCCGGCAAGAAGCTCGACATCGGCAAGAGCTGCGTGCGCTTCCGGAAGCTCGCCGACCTCGAGCTCCCGGCGATCGCCCGGGCCGTCGCGTCGACGCCGCCGGACGCCTACATCGCCCGCTACGAAGCAAGCCGGCGCGGGCCGCGGGCCGCCAGGGGCTGAACCCGGCCGGCTGGGCCGGGCCGCCGGCGATCCGCGGGCCGCCACGGCGTTCCGAGGCATCCCGCGCCCGATCCGGGCACGCGGGTCGCATAGGGGTCTTCCGGACAGCGAAGTGTCGGCCCGCGGCCCGGAGAGCTGGAGCTCGTCCGAGCGCCGGTTCCGCCCTGTCGGGATTCCGGCCGGACGCCTCGCGAGATGTGCGATCCTGACCTGCGGGTCCCTCGATCCGCGGCCGGATTCGGAGGTGTGCCCCTGTCGAGTCGATTCGAGACGCTGATGGGCCGACTCTCGCTGCGCCGCCCGTCGGCGGCGACCGAGAAGCCCCTGCGCGACGAGCTCGCCAGCGTCGAGGAGCTCGAGGAGCGGGCGCGTTCCCTGGCGGCGCGATTCACTCTCGATCCGGATCGCCGGCGCGGCGGCGACCGCATCGTCCGGCGCCTCGACGCCAACGCCCGCCGCCTCGACGAGGCGTACCGCACGCTCGCCGACGACGTCCACCGCGGCGAGTTCGTGACGCCCTCGGCGGAGTGGATCCTCGACAACTTCCACCTCGTCGCCTCCGAGATCCGCGGCGTGCGCCAGGACCTGCCGCGCGGCTACTACCGCGAGCTGCCGAAGCTGGCGCTGCGCGAGCTCGCCGGCAGCGCGCGCGTCTACGCCCTGGCGGTCGAGATCGTCCGCCACAGCGACAGCCGGCTCGACCGCGCGCAGCTCGTCCGCTTCCTGAACAGCTTCCAGTCGGTCGCGCCGCTGACCATCGGCGAGCTGTGGGCGTGGCCGAGCATGCTGCGCCTCGCGCTGGTCGAGAACCTGCGGCGGCTCGCCGACTTCACGCTGGCGAGCCGCGCCGCGCGGCGCGCCGCCGACGACTACGTGGCGCGCATCGACGAAGGCGGGCGCGGCGAGCTGCCGTCGCTGCCGGCGGAGCTCCACATCGCCTTCGTCGTGCAGCTCCTCCAACGCATCCGCGAATACGGCCCCCGGCTCTCGGCGATCCGTTCGGCCGTGGACGGCCACCTGGCGGGTCTCGGCATGAGCGCCGAGGACGCGATCCGGGCCGAGCACCAGGAGCAGGCCGCCACGCAGGTCTCGGTGGCCAACATCGTCGGCAGCCTGCGCCTGTGCTCGACGCTCGACTGGAGCGGGTTCTTCGAGGCGGTCAGCCTGGTCGAGCGCGTGCTGCAACAGGACCCGGCCGGGGTCTATCGCCGCATGGACTTCCTCAGCCGCGACCGCTACCGCCAGTCGGTGGAGGAGCTTGCGGGTCGCAGCGGCATCGGCGGTCACGCCGAGATGGGGGTGGCGCTGCGCGCGGTGGAGAGCGCGCGGCAGGCGGCCGAGGAGCTCGGCTCGGACGATCGCGCCGCGCACGTCGGCCACCACCTGATCGGCCCGGGCCGGCGCGGCCTGGAGACGGACGTCGCCTATCGCCCGCGCCTGCGCCTGCGGGTGCGCCGATTCGCCTACGCCCACGCCAGCGCGCTCTATTTCGGCGCGATCGCCGTCGCGACCGCGCTGCTGTGCGGCGCGGGGTTCGCCTACGCGCGGGTGGAGGGGGCCTCGCGGGCGCTCGGAGTCGCGGTGGTGCTCCTGCTGCTGGTGCCGGCGAGCGAGCTCGCCATCGCCCTGGTGCAGCGGCTGGTCGCGCGCCTGGCGCCGCCGCGCCGGCTGCCGCGCCTCGATCTCGCCGCCGGCGTCCCGCCCGGGGCGCGCACCCTGGTCGTGGTGCCGACCCTGCTCACCAGCGTCGAGGAGACCGAGGAGCTGGTGGCGCACCTCGAGGTGCTGGCGCTCGGCAACCTCGATCCGCGCATCCACTTCGCCCTGCTGACCGACTTCCGCGACGCGCGCGCTCGCGAGATGCCGGACGACGCGGCGATCCTCGACGCCGCCCGCGCGGGGATCGCCGCCCTCAACGCCCGTGCTGCGCCGTCGCCCGAGGAGGCGGGCGACCGCTTCTTCCTGTTCCATCGCGAACGGCAATGGAACCCCGGCGAGGGCGTCTGGATGGGCTGGGAGCGCAAGCGCGGCAAGCTTGAGGAGCTCAATCGACTGTTGCGGGGGGCGACCGACACCAGCTTCGAAGTCGAGGTGGGCGACACCGCCCTGTTGCCCGACGTGCGCTACGTCATCACCCTGGACTCCGACACCCGTCTGCCGCGCGACGCCGCCAAGGCGCTGATCGGCATCATCGTGCACCCCTCGAATCGCCCGCACGTCGATCCCCGTCTGGGCCGCGTCACCGAGGGCTACGGCATCCTGCAGCCGCGGGTCAGCGTCAACATGGCGAGCGCCGCGGGCTCGCTGTTCGCTCGCCTCTACTCCGGCCATACCGGCGTCGACCCGTACACCACCGCGGTCTCCGATACCTACCAGGACCTGTTCGGCGAGGGGATCTTCACCGGCAAGGGTCTCTACGACGTCGACGCCTTCACCGCCGCGCTCGCGGGCCGGGTGCCCGAGTACACCCTGCTCTCGCACGACCTGTTCGAGGGCATTTACGCGCGCACCGCCCTGGTCAGCGACGTCGAGCTGGTCGACGACTATCCGGCGAGCGTGCTGGCGCACGCCCGTCGCCAGCACCGCTGGGTGCGCGGCGACTGGCAGATCCTGCGCTGGCTCTTCCCCTGGGTGCGCAACCGCGCGGGCGAGCTCGAGCGCAACCGGCTGCCGCTGGTCTCGCGCTGGAAGATCCTCGACAACCTGCGGCGCAGCCTGGTGCCGCCGGCCACCGCGGCGCTGCTGCTCTGTGCCTGGACGCTGCTGCCCGGCAGCGCCGCGGTGTGGACGGCGGCCGTGGTCGCGGCGCTGGCCTTCCCGCTCTATCCGCTGCTGGTGACGACCCTGTTCGGACCCGAGCGGCAGCTGCCGTGGCGCTCGTTCCTGAGCCTGACGGGAGACGAGCTCGCGACGGTGCTGGCGCGCGTCGGCCTCCAGCTCGTCTTCCTCGCCAGCCAGGCCTGGCAGATGCTGCATGCGATCACCGTCACGCTGGTCCGCCTGGTCACCCGTCGCCGTCTGCTCGAGTGGGAGACCGCCGCGGCGAGCGCCGCTCGCGTCTCGCGCCGGAGCGGGCGGGGCCTGCGCCCCTTCCTGCGCGCGATGGCGGCCAGCCCGCTGTTCGCCGTGGCGAGCGGCGCGCTGGTGGCGGCGGTGCGCCCGCGGTCGCTGGCGATCGCGCTGCCGGTGCTGCTGCTCTGGCTGGTCGCGCCGCTCGTCGCCTGGTTGTTGAGCCGCCCGGTGGCGCCGCGTCGTCGCGAGCTCGACGAAGAGGATCGCCGCTACCTCGAAGGCGTGGCGCGCGCGACCTGGCGATATTTCGCCACCTTCGCGGGGGCCGACGACCACGGGCTCCCTCCCGACAACTTCCAGGAGATCCCCGAGCCGCGGATCGCCCACCGTACCTCGCCCACCAACATCGGCATGGGGCTGCTCGCCACCCTGGCGGCGCACGACCTCGGCCTGATCGAGGTCGACGAGCTGGCCGAGCGCACCGAGGCCACGCTCTCGACCGTCGAACGCCTCGAGCGCCACGAGGGCCACCTGCTCAACTGGTACGACTCGCGGACGCTCCAGCCGCTGCCGCCGCGCTACGTCTCGACGGTCGACAGCGGCAACCTCGCGGGCTCGCTGCTGGTGGTGGCGGAGGGGCTGAGACGGCTCGCGGAGACCGAGGCAGGCGGCGAAGGCTCCTCGGTCGAGAGACGCCGGAGGCTCGACGACCTGGCCGACCGCGCCGCGGCGTTCGCCGACGGCATGCGTTTCGCGTTCCTGTTCGATCCGCAGCGGCGCCTGTTCGCCATCGGCTACCGGCTCGCCGACGCCGACGGACCGGGGCGGGTCGACCCTTCCTTCTACGACCTGCTGGCCTCCGAGGCACGGCTCGCGAGCTTCCTCGCCATCGCGCGCGGCGAAGTTCCGCAGTCCCACTGGTTCCACCTCGGCCGGTTGGTGACCAGCGTCGAAGGCTCGCCCACGCTGCTGTCGTGGAGCGCCACCCTGTTCGAGTACCTGATGCCGATGCTGCTGATGCGCAGCTACCCGGAGACGCTGCTCGACCATAGCTGCCGCATGGCGGTTCGGGCACAGCGCCGGTACGCGAGCGAGCGCGGCGTGCCGTGGGGGATCTCGGAGTCGGGCTGCAACGTCGTCGACCGGCACGAGACCTACCAGTACAAGGCGTTCGGCGTCCCCGGCCTGGGGCTCAAGCGCGGGCTCGGCGACGAGCTGGTGGTCGCGCCCTACGCCAGCGCGCTCGCCGCGATGGTCGAGCCCGCCCTCGCCGCGCGCAACCTGCGGCGGTTGGAAGGGCTGGGGCTCAAGGGGGAGTACGGTTTCTACGAGGCGATCGACTACACCCACCGCGCCGCGGCCGACGACGAGAGCGCGCCGGCGGGGTACGGCACGGTGGTGCGCAGCTACATGGCGCACCACCAGGGGATGACCCTGGTGGCCCTCGCCAACGCGCTGCGCGGCCAGCGCATGGTCGAGCGCTTCCACGCCGATCCGCGCGTGCGTGCCACCGAGCTGCTGCTCCAGGAGCGCGTACCGCGGCGGGTGCCGATCACGCGGCCGCGGCCGGCCGAGGAGACCCGGGTGTCGCCGCCCGCCCCCGCGGTCGCCGTGCGCCGCTTCCGGTCGCCGCACACCTCCTTCCCGCACGCGCAGTTCCTCGGCAACGGCAACTACACCGTGGTCGTCACCAACGCCGGCGGCGGCGCCAGTTCCTGCCGCGGGCGCGCGGTGACCCGCTTCCGACGGGACGCGACCCGCGATCCCGGCGGACAGCATCTCTACCTGCGCGACGTCCGCAGCGGCGCGGTCTGGAGCGCCGCCTACCAGCCGACCTGCCGGGAACCGGAGGACTACCGCGTCACCTTCCAGCCCGAGAAGGCCGTCTTCCGCCGCCGCGACGACGGCATCGCGACCCAGCTCGAGATCGCGGTCTCGACCGAGGACGACGTCGAGGTGCGCCGACTGTCGCTCTCCAACCAGGGTGACCGTCCGCGCGAGATCGAGGCGACCAGCTACGTCGAGATGGTGCTCGCCGCGGCGGCCGACGACCTGGCGCATCCGGGTTTCGCCAAGCTCTTCGTCGAGAGCGAAGTGCTGTCCGAGGCCGCTGCCCTGATCTTCCGGCGTCGGCCGCGGGCCGCCGGCGAAGAGGAAATCTGGGCGGTCCACGTGGTCGGCCTCGAGGGCAGCCCGCAGGGGCCGCTGGAGTGGGAGACCGACCGGGCTCGATTCCTCGGGCGCGGCCGCGAGGCCGACGATCCGCAGGCGCTCGACGGTCGGCCGCTCTCGGGCACCACCGGCGCCGTGCTCGATCCGGTCGCGAGCCTGCGCCAACGCTTGCGCATCGCGCCCGGCGGTCGCGCGCGCCTGACCTTCACCACCGGCGTGGCCGGCAGCCGCGACTCGGCCGTGGCGCTCGCGCACAAGTACCGCGACGCTGCCGCCGTCAAGCGGACGCTCGCACTCGCTTTCGCGTCCGGGCAGAGCGGCCGGCGCCACCTCGGCATCAGCGGCGACGAGGCGGTGCTGTTCGAGCGGCTCGCCTCGCGGGTGCTCTACGCCGACGGCTCGCTGCGCGCGCCGCGCGAGCTGCTGGCGCGCAACACGCTGGGCCAGGAGGGGCTCTGGCCGCAGGCGATCTCGGGCGACCTGCCGATCCTGCTCGTGCGCGTGGTCGAGGAGGACGACCTGCCGCTCGTCCGCCAGGTGCTGCAGGCGCAGGAGTACTGGCGGTTGAAGGGGCTGTCGGCCGACGTCGTGCTGGTCAACGAGAATCCGATCGGTTACCTCGATGCCATGCACGCGGCGCTCGAAACCCTGCTCGACGACGGGCCCTGGCGCTCGTGGCGCCACCGCCCGGGCGGCGCCTACCTGCTGCGCGGCGAGCGCCTGTCGGAGGCCGAGCGCGTGTTGCTCGCGAGCGCCGCCAGCGCCGTTCTGAGCGGCGACCGCGGCGGCCTCGCCCACCAGCTCGACGTCGCTTCCGCGGAGCGGTCCGAGGCGCCGATCGAGCCGCTCCCGGCCACGCCAGCGCCGGCCTCCTTCGCCGCCGAGCCGCCGACGGGCGCGCCGCCGGCCGTGCCGGAGCTCGCGCACGACAACCGGCTCGGCGGCTTCACGCGTGACGGCCGCGAGTACGTGATCCGGCTCCACGGCGACCAGGAGACGCCGCTGCCCTGGGCCAACGTCCTCGCCAACCCCGGGTTCGGAACCATCGTCACCGCCGGTGGCGCCGCCTTCACCTGGAGCCTCAACAGCCGCGAGAACCGGCTCACTCCGCACGCCGGCGATCCGGTGAGCGATCCGACCGGCGAGGCGATCTTCGTGCGCGACGACGACAGCGGCGAGGTCTGGACGCCGACCCCCGGCCCGCTGCCGCGGCGGCGCGGCGGCGCTCGCTGCGTGGTCCGCCACGGCGCCGGCGGCACGCGCTTCGAGCGCCTCGAGCGCGGCGTGCGCAACCAGCTCGAGATCGTGGTCGATGCCAGCGATCCGGTGAAGCTGTCGTTGCTGACGCTGACCAACGAGAGCACGCGTCCGCGACGGCTGAGCGTCTTCGGCTACTGCGAGTGGGCGCTGGGACCGCCGCGCGACGGACACCGCCTCCACGTGGTGACCGAACGCGACGAGGCGAGCGGCGCGATCTTCGCCCGCAACCCCTACAACCGCGACTTCGCGGGCCGGGTCGCCTTCGCCGGCGCGAGCGAGCCGCTGGCCTCGGCGAGCGGCGACCGGACGGCGTTCCTCGGCCGCAACGGTTCGCTGCGCTCGCCGGCGGCGCTCGCCGAGCGACGGCTGCCGGGGACCTTCGGCGCGGGTCTCGACCCCTGCGCCGCGCTCCAGGTCGAGCTCGAGCTCGCCCCCGGCGAGTCGCGCCGGGTGGTGTTCGTCCTCGGCCAGGGCGCGGACGTCGCCGAGACGCGCGCGCTGCTCGCCCGGCATGCCGGGGTCGCCGCGGCCGAGGCGGCGCGCGACCGGGTGCGCGACGACTGGCGAGGCACGCTCGACGCCGTCCGGGTCGAGACTCCGGACGACTCGTTCGACCTGATGCTCAACCAGTGGCTGCTCTACCAGACGATCGCGAGCCGGCTCTGGGCGCGGTCGGGCTACTCGCAACCGGGGGGCGCCTTCGGATTCCGCGATCAGCTCCAGGACTCGATGGCGCTCGTTTTCGCGCGCCCCGACCTCGCGCGCGAGCAGCTGCTGCGCGCGGCGGCGCGCCAGTTCGTCGAAGGGGACGTCCAGCACTGGTGGCATCCGCCGGCGGGGCAGGGGACGCGCACCCGCTGCTCCGACGACCTGCTCTGGTTGCCGCATGCCGTTCATCGCTACGTCGAGACGACCGGCGACGCGGCCGTGCTCGAGGAATCGATCCCGTTCCTCGCCGCGCCGCAACTCGCGGAGGGCACCGACGAGGCCTACCTGCTGCCCGAGATCGCCGCCGAGCGGGGATCGCTCTACGAGCACTGCCTGCGCGCCATCGACCTGGCGAGCACCGCCGGCGCTCACGGCCTGCCGCTGTTCGGCAGCGGCGACTGGAACGACGGCATGAACCGGGTGGGTCGCGAGGGGCGCGGCGAGAGCGTCTGGCTCGGGTTCTTCCTGCACGTCGTGCTCGGCGAGTTCGCTCCGCTGTGCGCGGCCCGGGGCGACGTGGCCCGCGCCGGTCGCTATCGCGCGCATCGGGCCCGTCTCGCCGACGCCCTCGGGCAGAGCTGGGACGGCGAGTGGTATCGCCGCGGCTACTACGACGACGGCTCGCCGCTCGGCTCGGCCTATCGCGACGAGTGCCGGATCGACTCGCTGCCGCAGAGCTGGGCGGTGCTCTCGGGAGCCGTCCCCGCCCGCTTCGCCGAGCGCGCGCTCGACGCGGTGCGTGCCCACCTGGTGCGCCGCGACGCCGGCGTCATCCTGCTGCTCGCGCCGGCGTTCGACCAGTCGGCGCAGGATCCCGGCTACATCCGCGGCTATCCGCCGGGTGTGCGCGAGAACGGCGGCCAGTACACCCACGCCGCGGCGTGGGTGGTGATGGCGATCGCCGCCCAGGGCCGCGGCGACGAGGCGGTGGAGCTGTTCCACCTGCTCAACCCGGTCAACCACGCCCGGACCGCGACCGGCGTCGCGCGCTACCGGGCCGAGCCCTATGTGGTGGCGGGCGACGTCTACTCCCACCCGCAGCACGCCGGGCGCGGCGGCTGGAGCTGGTACACCGGCGCCGCCGGCTGGCTCTACCGGGCCGGGCTCGAGAGCATCCTCGGCCTGCGCCGGCGCGGCGCGACCTTCTCCGTCGAGCCGTGCATCCCAGCCACCTGGCCGGAGTACTCGATCCGCTGGCGGTTCGGCCGCTCGAGCTACGAGATCGCGGTCGCCAACCCGCTGGGGCGCTGCGGCGGCGTCGCCCGGGCCGAGCTCGATGGCGCGCGGGTCGATCCGGCCGCGATCCCGCTGGTGGACGACGGCGCGACCCACGAGGTCCGGGTGGTGCTGGGGGACGCCGAACCGGCACCGTCGAAGGGGCCCGGGTCGCGCCGGCTGCGGGAAGTCCGAGGCTGACAGCCGGCGACGGCCGTCGCCACCGGCCCTCCGGTCGGACGCCGCCCGGAGGACCGGGCAGGACGGAACCGGCGGGGAACGCGGGCTCCGGTGGTAATCTCCTGTCGGGTATCGCATCTCCGAGCTCCTCGACTCCGGGCGCCTTCGCGGAGTCGTTCGGGGGCCTCCGCGCCGCCTGCCACGGCGTGTGGAGGGTCCGATGAACCAGCCGACGTACACCGGGATTTCCAAGGTCGGTCGCAGCGACGAGGTCGCCGCGCTCCTGGCAGCGGCGCGCGCGGTGGTCGACTACCGCGCCTTCGGCGACTCGGCGCGCGCGGTGCTCGAGGCCTGCAAGTCGATCCTCGGCGCCGACGGCGGGCTGGTCTCGGCCCGTGCCGCGGGCGGGGGCGATTTCGAGCTGATCTACCTCGATGCCGGTGACCTGGAGCTCGACGCGTCCGACGGCCTTTCGGCGCCGCTCAAGCGCCTCGGCGAGCGTACGGCCAGGAGCGGCCGACCGGTATTCTCCAACCGCCTTCCGACGACCGGCACGAAAGTGCCGCGCGCCGACCGCCGCACGGCGCCGCGCAACGCCCTGCTCGCGCCGATCCTGCTCGGCGGCGAGGTGGCGGGGTTCATCGGACTGCTCGACAAGCGGGGGGGCTTCACCGCGGCCGACGCCCGGCTCGCCGAGGTCTTCGCCGAGATGGCCGCCGTGGCGATGCTCGAGAGCCGGACCCTCAACGGTCTCGAGAAGAACCAGGACGCCCTGGAGCGCGAGGTGCGCGAGAGCGCCACGCACCTGCACGCGGCGGAAGAGCAGTTCCGGACGCTGGTCGAGAACCTGCCCGACATGATCGCCCGCTTCGACGCCGAGCTGCGCTACCTGTACGTCAGTCCCGCGGTCGTGAGCGTCACCGGGCGACCCGCCCGCGACTACCTCGGCCGGACGAACGGCGAGGCGGGGCTGCCGCCGGAGCTGGTCGAGGTCTGGGACGCGGCGCTGCGCAGGGTCTTCGCCAGCGGGCGCCCGGAAAAGGTCGAGCTGACGTTCCAGGTCGACGGCGGGACGCGGCACTATGACTGCCGGCTGGTGCCGGAGGCCGGGCGGACGGACGGCGTGACCTCGGTGCTGAGCGTCGCCCGCGACGAGACCGACCGCTGGCTCGCCTACGAGGCGGAGCGGCGCGCCCGCACCGTCGCCGAGGCGCTGCGCGAGGCGACCGTGGCGCTGACCCGCATCCTCGACCGCGAGACCGTGCTGGCGACCCTGCTCGACCGGCTGCGCCTGATGGTGCCGTTCGACCGCGCCCGCGTGATGCTGCTCGAGAACGAATCGCGGCTGTCGGTGCGTGCCGTCTTCGACGGCGACCGCGTGGTGCCGCTGCCGGCCGACACCCGGCCCGAGCTCGACCCGGCCGAGCACCCCATCGTCCACGGCATCCTGACCAGCGGCGCCGTGGTCCTGGTCCCGGACGTGCGCGCCCGCCCCGACTGGAGCCTGCCGACCGACGGTGCCTTCGAGGCGTGCTGGATGGGGGTGCCGCTGTTCGCGCGCGGCAACGTCGCGGGCCTGTTCTCGCTCTCCAAGCGCGAGCCCAGCTTCTTCAACGAGGAGCACGTCAAGCTGGCCGAGGCGATGTCGTCCCAGGCCTCGGTCGCGGTCGAGAACGCGATCCTGTTCGAGCAGATGCAGGCTTCGTCCGTGCGGATGCGCTCGCTGTCGCGCCGGTTGGTCGAGGTGCAGGAGAGCGAGCGCCGCAACATCGCCCGCGAGCTCCACGACGAGGCGGGCCAGGCGCTGACCTCGCTGCGCCTCGGCCTGCGACTGCTCGAGCGCGAGATCGGCGGCGGCGGCAGCGTGACCGCGCGCGTGGCCGAGCTCGTGCAGCGCACCGACGCCGTCATCGAGGGCCTGCACCGGCTCGCCGTCGACCTGCGGCCGGCGAGCCTCGACCACGTCGGGCTGGAAGCGGCGCTGCGCCAGTACGCGCGGTCGGCCGCCGCCAAGTTCGGCCTCGACGTACACTTCAAGGCGCGCGGCTTCACCGACGAACGGCTGCCGCCGATGGTGGAGACGGCCCTCTACCGCGTGGTTCAGGAAGCGATGACCAACGTCGTGCGCCACGCCGGGGCGAAGCGGGTCGACGTGCTGGTCGAGCAGCGCGGCGACCGGGTCCAGGTGATGGTCGAGGACGACGGGGTCGGGTTCGACTCGCTCCTGGTCCGGCCCGGGGAGCACCTCGGACTGCTCGGAATGAGGGAGCGGGCCGAAGCGCTGGGCGGGACCCTGACGATCGAGAGCCGGCCGGGAGGGGGGACCACGGTGGTGGCGGAGGTACCGAGTGCCGATCCGAATCCTGATCGCTGACGACCACGCGGTGGTCCGCTCCGGCCTGCGGGCCCTGCTCGGCGCTGACCCCGAGCTCGAGGTGGTCGGCGAGGCGGAGAACGGCGACGAGACACTCCGTCTTGCCGAGTCGCTCCGTCCGGATCTGGTGCTGCTCGACATCACCATGCCCCCGGACGACGGCATCCGCACCGCCCGGAAGCTCAAGGAGCAGCGACCGGAGCTCATCGTGCTGTTCCTGACCATGCACGAGGACGAGAGCCTGCTGCACGAGGCGCTGCGCGCCGGCGCCGCCGGCTACGTGATCAAGCGGGCCGAGGAGTCCGAGATTCGCCAGGCGATCCACGCCGCCAGCCGCGGCGACATCTACGTCCACCCCGCGATGACCCGGGCGCTGCTCCAGCAACCGGTCACCACCGAGCACCGTCGCGGCGCGGTGGTCGACGCGCTGACCCCGCGCGAGCTCGACGTCCTGCGCCTGCTCGCCAAGGGCAACACCAACCGGCAGATCGCGGGGTTGCTCGGCCTTTCGATCCGCACGGTCGAGAACCACCGCTCCAACCTGATGAGCAAGCTCGGGCTGGTCAGCCGGGTCGAGCTGGTCAACTACGCCGAAGAGCACGACCTGCTCTGACCGGCGAAGCGCCGAGCCCCGACCCGGACCGAGGCCCGCGCGCCGCCGCTACCTGCGCCGCGAGACCAGGTGGAGGATCGCCACGAACAGCGCGGCGCCGATGATCGACCAGAGGACGGGGAACGGATGCCCGCCGATCGACACCATGAACGGTTCCGGGAGCTTCAGCAGCCCGGCCACCCACGGGCCGAGCAGGGCGCCGACGAAGCCGAGGACGATCGAGACGAGCAGGCCGCCGCGGGTGCCGCCGGCGAGGGCCTTGCCGATCGCGCCGCAGACCGCCGCGATCACCAGCAGGAGCAGCAGGGTCGTCAGGGACATGGTCATGAGGGGTTCCTTTCGGAGGCGCCGCCGGTGCGGCGCGGGTAGTTCCTACCTAGTTCGCGCTCGTGCTGTTGCGTAGTTCGTGCGCTTCTCGCGGGGGGTCGAGAGGGCTAGCCTCGAGATGACCTCGGAGACGAGGAGGAGGAAGCCATGAGCAATACCAACCTGATCATCCTGATCGTCGTCCTGCTTCTGGTGTTCGGTGGCGGTGGCGGCTATTTCTGGAGCCGGCGGCACTGACGACCCTGCCGGCCGGTGCATCATGCCACCGGCCGGCAGTCGTTTCCGCTTCTCGCGCGGCCACGCTCGCGCCGGTCGAACCACGGAGGTCAGGCCGGCAGTCGGCGGCGGCGCGCCAGCATCCCGATCACGAAGCCGGCCGAGGCGGCGATCAAGACGGCCTTGGCCGGATTCTCGATGACGTAGTCGGTGGCCGCGGTGGCCGCCCGCGAGACGTCGGTGCGTGCCCGCGTATAGCCACGATCGATCGCCTCCGCGGCGCCCGCCAGGCGCTGATGTGCGCGCGTCGAGGCGCTCCGGGCCCGTTCCCGGACGCTCTCCCCGGCGACGTGGGCCTTCTCCACGGCGCGCTCGGCCGCCGCTTCGACGCCGCGTTCGGCGCGGTCGGCGGCGCCGACGACGGCGTCGCGGGTGCGGTCGATCATGGAGTCGACGCCTTCTTTGGTCCGTTCGATGTTCTTGATCACGAGATTCCTCCCGGGGTGGTCGCCGTTTCGCCGTGCGCGGTCTCGGCCGCGGCCGCGTCGGCCCTGGTCGCGTGCACGGTTCCCGGCGGGTGATTGGGTGGTGAATAGATGGTGTAGAGCCGCAGCGGCTCCGACCTCGACGCGTTGATCACGTTGTGGCGGGTGCGCGCCGGGATCACGACTCCGTCGCCGGCGCGGACCCGTCGCCGCTCGCCGTCGTCGAACACGAAGTCCGCTTCGCCGTCCTCGATGCGGAAGAACTGGTCGACGCCGGCGTGAACCTCGGTGCCGATCTCCTCGCCCGGGTCGAGGCGCATGACCACGAGCTGGGTGTGCTCGGCGGTGAACAGCACCTGGCGGAAGTACGTGTTGCTCAGGGTCAACTGCTCGATCGCTCCCACGAACCCGATCATCGTCGTCTCCTTCTCGAACGTCTCCACCACTGTCGCGAGCCGAGGCGTCATCCGTCGTCCTCCACGAGCTCTCGGATCGCACGCGTCAGTTGGACCAGGCCGAACGGCTTGGACAGGAAGGCGCGCGCGGGTCCGGTCAGCTGATCGCGCTGGATCGCCTCGTCGCTGTAGCCCGACACGAAGAGCACCCGGATCGCCGGCCGGACTCGAACGACGGCTTCCGCGACCCGGGGCCCGGTCATTCCCGGCATCGCGATGTCGGTGATCAGCAGCTCGATCGGCCCGGCGTGGCCCGCGGCGATCCGCAGCGCCTCCGCCCCGTCGCCGGCGACGAGCACCGAGTAGCCCTCTTCCGAGAGGACCTGACGGACGAGCTCCCGCAGCGCCGGTTCGTCCTCCACCAGCAGGATCGTTCCGGCGGTCCCCGGCCCGACCGCCGGCGCCGCGCCGGAGGCCGGCTGGACGGCCTCCGCCACCCGCGGAAGCCAGACCTCGAGCGTCGTCCCCGCGCCCGGATCGCCGCGGATCCCCACGAATCCGCCGCTCTGTCCGACGATCCCGTCGACCGTCGAGAGTCCGAGGCCGGTCCCCCGGCCGAGCTCGCGGGTGGTGAAGAAGGGCTCGAAGATCCGGTTCCGGTCTTCCGCGGCCAGCCCTGGTCCGGTGTCGTTGACGGACAGTACGACGTAGGTTCCGGGTGGCGCCGGAGCACCGGTCGAGCTGTCGTCGGCGCCGAGCTCGACCTCCCGGAGGGCGACGGTGATCCGTCCTCCCTCGGGCATGGCATCCCGAGCGTGGAACACGAGCGTGCTCAGGACCTGCTCGAGCTGACCAGGGTCGGCTCTCACGTTCACCGGGCGGTGGAGGAGCCGAGTCGACAGCTCGAAGCTCTCGCCGATCCGCCGCCGGAGCAGCCCTTCCTGACCGGCGACCAGCGCGTCGACATCCAGGACGGTCGGCTGGAGCGGCTGCCGGCGTCCCGACGCGAGCAGCTGCCGGGTGAGCTCAGCCGCCCGCTCGCCGGCCTCGAGGATCCGGCTCATCATGCCGTGGATCGGATCCTCCTCGGCGAGCCGTGCGCGGGCCATCTCGGAGTAGCCGGAGATGATGCCGAGCAGGTTGTTGAAATCATGGGCCAGGCCGCCGGCGAGGCGACCGATCGATTCGACCTGGCGGGCGCGCTGCTGTCGACCCTCGGGACTCGGCCCGTCGACGACGTCGCGGTGCGCGGCGACGAAGTGGACGACCCGGCCGGAGTCGTCGCGGACCGGCGAGACGGTGACCTCCTCTTCGACCACCGACGCGTCCGGGCGCCGGCTCGCGAGACGGCCGGACCACGCGTCGCCGTGCGCCAGGCTCTCCCGCATCTGCCGGTAGGAGCTCGCGAGGCCGTGCCCGACTCCGAGGAACCGCGGCTTGCGCCCGACGACATCGTCCCGGGACCACCCCGAATGGCGCTCGAAGGCGGGATTGACATAGACGATCTTGCCGTTCGGTTCGGCCAGGACGATCGCGTCCGCGGACTGCTCGACCACCCGGACCAGGCCCGCGTGTCGCTCGGAGAGGCGTTTGCGCTCGGAGATGTCGCGCACGTTGCACTGGATGACCCGACGGTCGTTCACCACGTAAGCGCTTCCCACGAACTCGACGTCGAGGGCGACCCCGCGCGCGGTCTCGAGGTGGAGGTCCTCGTAGCGGACGTAGTCGGCCTGCTGCAGCTCGCGGAAGTCGACTCGGGAGGCCGCGACGTCCTCGAAGGGGGCGATCTCCCAGAGCTTCCTGCCGACCAGCTCGCGGGGGGAAGCGCCGAGCAGGTCGCACAGGTACGGATTGACGTCCTGGACCTCGGCGGATTCCGCGTCGAGGATCAGGATCCCCTCCGTCGCCGACTCGAACAGCCGGCGATAGCGCAGCTCCGAGAGGCGCAGCTCCTCCCGCGCGAGGCGCTCCTCGCTGACGTCGTCGATCAGCCCCTCGTGAAGCACCGCCCCGCCCTCGGCGCGCGGCTCGGCGCGGCGGATCTCGCGACCCCAGAAGGTCGTGCCGTCCAGCCGGCGCATCTTCGCTTCGAACCCGCGCACGATCCCTCCCCGGGAGCCGGCGAGCGCGGCCCGGCGTGCGCGGTCGCGCGCGTCGACGTAGAGCGCGTCGATCCGGCTGCCGAGGAGCGCCTCGCGCGTCGGGCTGCGGAAACACTCGACGAAGGCGGCGTTGACGTCGCGGATCCAGCCGCTGCGCCCCGCCCGGTAGGCGGCGACGGGCAGGCGCTCCCAGGTCGAGCGATCGGCCGTTCCGGTGAGCGCTTCGACGGCGCCGGCTCGGGTGACTTCCTTCATCGCGGTCTCTCCTCGGTCCGGGGGCTCATGACGGCGACAGCTGGACGAGCTGCTTGCCCTGGTTCTCGCCGCGCATCACGCCGATGAAGGCCTGCGGCGTCGCCTCGATGCCCTGCGCCACGTCCTCGCGGTAGTGCAGCTCGCCCCGCTCGAACCAGACCGCCAGCTGATCGATGCCCTCGGGGAAGCGCCCGACCCAGGTGGAGGTCAGGAAACCCTGGAGGCGGGCCTCGCGGCTGACGAGTCGACCCAGCCAGCGCGGCCCGAGCTCGGGCTCGACCAGGTTCTCCTGCGAGATCTGCCCACACAGCGCGATGCGCGCGCCCGGGTTGATGCGGGCGACGACCGCGTCGGTGACGGCGCCGCCGACGTTGTCGAAGTAGACGTCGACGCCGTCCGGACACTGTTGACCGAGCCGGTCGGGGAAACTCCAGGCCGGCTTGTAGTTGATCGCCGCCGCGAAGCCGAGCTCGTCGAGCAGCCAGGCGGTCTTGGACTCGGAGCCCGCGATGCCGATCACGCGGCAGCCACGAAACTTCGCGATCTGGCCGGCGATCATCCCGATCCCGCCGGCGGCTCCGGAGACGACGACGGTCTCGCCGGGTCGCGGATCGCAGATCTCGAGCAGGCCGAAGTAGGCCGTGAGTCCCGGCATGCCGAGCACGCCGAGCGCCGTCGAGAGCGGCGCCGGAGCGTGGTCGACCTTGCGCAGCGCGGAGGCCTCGACGCATGCGTACTCCTGCCAGCCGAGGATCCCCTCCACCGCGTCACCGATGCGCAGCGAAGGATCCCGGGATTCGGTCACCAGGCCGGCCGCGCGGCCCGGCAGGACGTCGCCGATCGGAATCGGAGGCGCCTCCGCGTCGGCGTGGCTCATCCGCCCGCGCAGGCAGGGGTCGATAGAGAGGTAGACGGTACGGACCACCACTTCGCCCGCCTTCGGGGCGGGCAGCGGCGCGTAGTCGATCTGGAAATCCGAGACCTTCGGATAGCCGATCGGCCGCGCGGCCAGGGTGATCCGTCGATTGACGACTGTCATGGCGCCGATGCGAGAGCGCGGCGGCACCCTCTCCCGGCCCGGAGCGAGATCCCTCCGGGACCCGGGGAGGGGCCCGACGCGCCTCGATCCGGTCCTAGGTCCGGCGGCCCATCACGAGCAGGGCCCCACCGACCACGATCGCCGCGACGCCGGCCCAGACCGGTACGTTGACTCTCTCCTTGTCCTTGACCGACATCTCGAACGGTCCGAGCTTCGCCTGGTGGGTCTCCTGGGTGTAGCTGAATCCACCGTAGACCAGGCCCAGGATGCCGGCGACGATCAGCACGATCGCCACGATCTTCATCGCGTTCACGGTACCTCCTTCATCGGCGCGGCGCCGGACGCCGCGCCCGAGAGTCGTCCGGCTTCCTCGACCGCTACGCGAGTCGCCGGCCGGTGACGAGACGAACGATCAGCACGATCGCCGCGATCACCAGCAGGATGTGGACCAGGCCGCCCATCGTGGTCCCGGTGACCATTCCGAGCAGCCAGAGCACGACCAGTACGACCAGGATTGTCCAGAGCATCGAAGTCCTCCCGCCCCGCAGGGCTCAACGTCGGGTTCTGCCGACGAGCAACTCGTTGTTGACGTCCTTGACGCCGCGGGTGTCGCGCGCCAGTCGCGCGGCTTCGCTCTTGATCGACTGGGAGCTGACGCGTCCGATCAGCGTCACGACCCCCTGCGACGAGCTGACGTCGATGTCCCCGGCCCGGATGTCGGAGGTCGCGATCAGCTTCGACTTGATCTTGGAGCTGATCGTGACGTCGTCGATCCAGCTGCCGACCGTCCGCTCCCCGACCGTGAGGTTGTTCTCGACGCCACGAACGCCCTCCGTGCGCCACGCGATTCGCCCGGCCTCACGGCGAGCCTCCTCGGTGTCGACCACTCCCGTCAGGTAGACGACGCCCTCGCGGGTCTCGACGTCGACCTGGCGCGCCTTGACCTTCTCGTTGGCCTCGAGCGTCTGCTGGATTACCGCTGTGGTTCCCGAATCGACGTGCTGCGTGCGTTTCGACACCATCGACGAGCTGCATCCCGCGAGCGCCAGCAAGCTGGCTCCGGCGATGGCCGCCGCTACGACTGTTCCGTTCTTCATGTGCGCTGTCCTCTCATGACTGCGAGGCCAAGGTAGCGCCTCGGGGCGCCGTCGGAAAGCGCACTTACTACCTACGCCGACGAGAGGGGTT
Organism: Acidobacteriota bacterium; assembly: GCA_045862895.1. Taxonomy (GTDB): domain Bacteria; phylum Acidobacteriota; class Thermoanaerobaculia; order Multivoradales; family JAGPDF01; genus JACTMI01. The sequence goes on along the minus strand of BTUO01000009.1, from coordinate 49,011 downwards.
TTCTACCTACCTCGCGGAGCTCGCGGCGCGTAGAAACCGCGCTTCCCGGCCGCCGCCGGCGCGGCTACATTGCCGAAGCGTTCGGGAAAGGACGGAGTCAGATGAATATGAATCGAGGGATCCGGTCGAAGAATCGGTTGCAAACAGCTGGCGGTTGCGTACTGCTCCTCGCGGCGGGCCTCGCCTTCGCGGCGGCGCCGGCGGCGGCTGCCGACGCCGACCTCTGTCGGGGACACTGAGTGCGGAATCTCGCCGGCCCCCATGCCGTCACGCGCCAGGCGATGACCGACGTGGCGAGCCTGCAGAGGCGGTTGCCCGAGCTCGAAGCGAGTATCCGCACGGTCATCGGCCAGGACGCGAGCCTCGGTCCCGCCGTGGCCGACGCGGTGATCGCCGCGATTCGCGACGGCTCCGGGATTCGCGAGCGCCAGATGTTGCGCGACGAGCCGGTACGCTGGATGGCCTACCAGCCCGCGCCGGGCCGCATCGACGTGATCTCTCCGGCCTGCCTGCGGCTGGAGCGCAACTACGAGGCGTTCGAGATCGACGTCGAGATCCCGAACCCGGCGCCGCTGGCGCAGGCTCCCGAGTGTGCCATCTCCGCGACCCGGACCTGCGCGGACGACGATCGTTCCTTCACGGTCGATCTCCGCGGATCGAGCCCCGGCGCGCGCGTGACCATGGCCGTCGGCGGCCAGCCCGCGGCCGTGGTCGAGGGGCCGGGGCAGACCTGGAACGTGCGGGATCCGGGACCCTACGATCTCGACACCACCTTCACCGTGCGCGTCGACGGCGGACCCGCGCCCGCGCGCACGGCGCGCGTTCTCCGATTCCTGATGCCCCGGATCTGCGGCAACCTGGCGTACCTGGGCGAAGCGCCGAGCCGGACCATCCCGGCCACGGAGACTCTCGCTTCGTGCGAGGAGAGCGTGGTCGTCGAGGGCTGCGCGGCACCGCCGCCGGTGGCACCGGTGGTCGCGGCCGTCGACCGCTGCGAGGACGAATGGACCCTGCGGCCTTACCTCTTCGGGTACTTCCCGACCGGCGGGCAGCAGCGGCGCGACATCGATCTGATCTGGACCGGACCGGCCCGCGAGAGCTTCGAGGTCGACGACGGTTACGGCGTCGGCCTGTCCCTCGAGCGGCGCATGGGACCGGTGTTCGGGCTCGAGGGGGCGGTGATGGTCGGCCGCGGTGATTCCGTGTACACGCTGAACGACCGCGGCACCACGGGCAGCGCCTCGCACACGGTGACGTTCCAGGCCCTCACGCTGGGACCGAACTTCCATCTGCTGGGTTGCGGAGGCGCGGACCTCTACGTCGGGCCGTTCGTCGGTTACGGCGGCTTCGCGGATCCCAACTACTGGGTGGGCGACCATCGCTTCATCGCCAGCTTCGATCGTCGATTCCTGTGGGGTGCCCAGATCGGTCTCGACGTGCCCTTCCGCGCGGGCGGCCCGTGGGGATTCCACGGGGGATTGCGCTACGTGGACTTTTCCCAGGACACCGACGCGGGCTCCCTCAAGGTCGATCCGTTGCTGGTCGAGCTGGGGCTCGCCTACAAGTTCTGAGACGAAGGAGGTCGGCATCATGAAACTCGAGGAGGCCCTGCTCTGCATCGACTGCGAGACGCTCTACTCGTCCGCGAGCCAATGCCCGCAATGCGGGAGCCATGTCTGCTATCCGCTGAGTCGAGCGCTCAACCGGCCCTGCGCGCCGATCGAGCGCTTCGCCCGTTCCAAGGCTCACGAGACCGGCGAGCCCGAGCAGCCGGCGGCGGGTGTCGTCGCGCGCTCCTTGAGGCTCGTCCAGAGCGCCTGACCTCCCGTTCTTCCGCGCCGTGGTCGGGCACGGCGCGGAGGCATCGAGCGCGGGCTCGAATCTCTCGCCGTGGGCTCTCCGGATACGCGCGAGAACCTGTGCGCCGCGGGTGCGAGTCGCCGCGACCCTCTTCCTCGTGACAGCCGTGGCATCGAGCGCGACGAGATCGCGAGCTATTACGACATCGCAAGTACGTGCGCGGAGACGCTGGGAGCGCGCGCGGCAGCGGCGTCCTCCAATGGACGCTGGACGAGGAGTCCGTCGCCGCGCCCGGGTTTCACGGCTGGCGCGCCGGCGCGTCAGTTTCGATGCGTTGATTTCGGTTCGGTCGTGACGAGGCGACGGCGCCGTGCGCACTGCCGCCACCCGCGCGGACGAGGACCGTTCGCGCGGGGGCGGCCGGTCACCCGAGGTTCAGTGGCCGTCGTGATCGGAATCGCCGGGCAGGACGTTCTCGACTCGGTTCCAGGCGTCCTGCGCCGCCTGCTTGGCCTGTTCCCAGGCGAGCGTCGACTTGCTCTGGGTCGTCTTCCAGCCTTCGGCGAGGTCGGCTTCGGCTTCGGCCCACTTGCGCTTCGGATTCGCCAGCTTCGACTCCCAGCCGAACCGATAGGCGTCCTGGTAGTGCGAGTAGGGACGCGTACGGTCGATGTAGGGGCGGGAGCGATAGGTGCCCTGCCAGTAAGTGTTCTCCAGGGTCGGATTGACCGACTCGCCGATGCCGTGCCCCGCGGCTCCGCCGGCAGCGCCGCCGATCGCGGCGCCGATCACGGCTCCCACGGGGCCGCCGACGACCGCGCCCGCGGCCGCGCCGGCGACCGCTCCACCGGCAGCGCCGATGCCGGTACCGACCGGATGCGAGCCGGGCGCGCCCGTGAGCGGGTCGGCGTTGGCGTCCTTGGGCTGCTTCTTGGTCTCGATCACTTGATGCCTCCTCGGCGAGATCGTCCGGTTCGCGCGACAATGCGGAACCGGTCGGATCGCCACCAGGGGCCGAGCGTAGAAGCCGGGCCCGCCGTCAGGAAGCGCAGTAAGTACCTGCATCGCGCGGAGACTCCTGCGTAGAAACCACGGCGCGACGACGGGAGCACGCGTCTCGTCGCCGCCTCCGCGTCCGGTCTCAGAAGTTCCAGCGCAGCCCGAGGTTGATCCCGAAGCCTTCGAGATCCACGTCGGCGCGGCCCTCGACGTCGAGGTCGTCGATGTCGTCGAGCCGCTCGGGATCGATCTCGACCTGGGCGGTCGCCTTGCGCCAGAGCCCTTCGACGAAGAAGTCCGTGCCCCGGGCGTCGCCGAAGGTCGCTCCGACGGCCGCGTAGTAGCCGAGCTCGTCGGAGACCTCGCCGAAATCGCTGTCGAGCAGGAAGTAGCTCGCGCCGCCCGCGAGGTAGGGACGCATCCCGCCGCCCGAGCCGAAGGTCAGCCTCATGCCGGCGTCGAGGGGGAGCACCTGGATCCCCTGGTCCTGGAAGACCGGATCATCGCTGTCGAAGGCGTTGGCGATCGGATCGTCGCTGAGCTCCTCGAAGTAGGTCGCGCGCAGCTCGAAGCCGAACCGGTCGTTGAGCGGCAGCCCGAGCCCGATGCCGCCCCCGGCGGTGTCGCCCGCAGCGTCGGTGTCCCAGTAGGCGCCCAACAGCGAAAAGTCCGCCGCGAAAGTCGGCGAGGTGGTGAAGAACGCGGCGACGGTCGCCGCCGCGAGCAGGTCGCGCAGTTTCATGAGTGTCCTCCAGAGTCGATCGGGCCGGGTGCCCGGTGAGTGTTCGAAGCTCGCTGCGAAGAGCGCGAGGAGAGGCCGGTGTGCGGCCGCTCGAAAAGAACGACCCGCGCGGCTTGCGCCGAGCGGGTCCATGAGTTGCACCGCGGTGGGGGGGACTTACACCTTGGTGATGGAAACCACCTTGGTCACTCCGTCCATGGCCTCGACGAGGTCGTTGGCCTGGAGGCGCTTCGCGGAGCCGAAGTCGTGATCGAAGGCGAGGGTGACGACGCCGTCGGCGGTCTCGGTGCCGATCTTGAAGCCGTCCGTGCCCATCTTGTCGAGCAGCACGATCCGGATGCGGGTCGAGAGCATCGCGTCCTTGAGCTCGGCCTCGGCCTCGCCCGCGACGACGGCGGTCTTGTTGGGGTTCGCCACGCTGGCCTCGAGCAGGATGTCGTTCTTGACGCTGTCGACGCCCGTGACCGTCGCCGCCACCGTCTCGGCGAGCTCGCGGGTTTCGCGCTTGTCGACCGTGCCCTTGAGCGTCAGGGCTCCGGCGTCGGTGTCGACGTCCACGTGCAGGCTGTCGGTACCGAGCTTCTCGAGCAGCGCGAGCTTGACCTGCAGCGTCGTGGTCCAGTCGGCCTGATTCTCTCCGGCGTACGCCGCACCGCCACCGATCAGCACCGCGCCGACCAGGATCATGTTTGCGATCGTCTTGTGACTCATTCTGTGACTCCTTTGCTGGTTGACGCCCGACTCCGAACCGGCGGAGGCGCTCCGGGCTCGTGGCTCCGAACCCGCCTCCGCTCCTGTTGCTGGCCCCTGACTGATTTCGAGCGCAGGATCAGCCTAGCGTGCGGTACGCTGCGGGAGTAGCGCACTAACTACGCGATCGGGGCCCGCGCGGGTAGGTAGTTACCACCGCACGGAGCGGAAAGGCGAGGTCAGGACTTGGTGATGGCGACGACCTTGACCACGCCGGTGACGCCGCGCGCCAGGCTGTTGGCCTCGAGTCGCCGCTCGGTGGGGAAGTCGTGGTCGAAGACGAGGGTCACGACGCCGTCGGCGACCTCGGTGCCGATCCGGAATCCGTCCGAGCCCAGCTTGTCGACCAACGCGAGCCGCACCTTCGTCGCGAGGATGGCGTCCTTCACTTCGGCCTCGACCTCGCCCACCGCGACGCCCGTCTTGTGAGGATCCGCCTCGCTGGACGAGAGCAGAATGTCGTTCTCGACGCTCGTCACGCCAGCGACCGACTTGGCGACCGTCGCGGCCAGCTCGCGGGTCTCGCGCTTCTCGACCGTCCCGGCGAGCGTCACGGCGCCGGCCACGGCTTCGACGTCGACGTGCAGGCTGTCGGCGCCGAGCTTGGTGAGCAACGTGAGCTTGACGTTCAACTTGGTGATCCCGTCGGCCGGCGGGTCGGCGGCCAGAGCCGCGCCCGCACTCAGCCATAGCCCGCAGACCAACGCCACGCGCACCAGATTCTTGGGTCTCATGTGGATCTCCTGTCGCCTCGGCGGGGCTCCCGGGTTCGACGGCGGCCCGGGCTCGGCGCCCGGACCACCGCCATCGTTCGGACCTGCGGCCCGCCCTTCGACTACCGGGGCTCCTTCTCCTTGCGGTCGTCGTCGGGCTTGCGGTCATCGTCGGGCCTGCGATCGTTGCCTGACTTGCGGTCGTCGTCGGGCTTGCGATCGTTGCCTGGCTTGCGGTCGTCGTCGGGCTTGCGGTCGCCGCGCGGATTCGGGCGGGCGGGCGGGACGGCGTTCGCGGCCAGGCGCTTGGCCTTCTGCCGCTCCGTGAGCTGCTCGGCGGCGAGCCTCTCCTCCAGTTTCAACTCCGCGATCTCGGCCCTGTGGCGCTTCTCGACCTCCCTGCGCTCGGCGTTCTCGCCCGCTCGGGTGAGCTCGCGCTGGTGGACCTTGTCGATCTCGCGCTTCGCCGCGGCCTGGTAGCGCTCGAGCTCCTGTCGCTCGCGCCGCTCCTGCTGCTCGACCTGACGCGGGTCGACGCGGGGGACCCGCACGATTCGCGGCGCGACCTCGAAATCGGAGGCGTCGCGATCCCGCTTCGGGGGTTGGCCCTGGACGCGCGAGTCGGGAGGACCTCCGACGCGGACGCCGGCATCGACCTTCGGCCCGACCCGGACCGAGTCGAGCTTCTTGCGCTCGGGCCGGTAGATCCGGACCTCGTTCGACGCCACTTCCGACCGGTGCCGCTCGCGCGCCTCGACGACCTTGAGGCGCTGCGTCCGGCGGCCGGTCGCCTGCTCGATGCGGCGGACGTCGACGCCGCGATTCATCACCCGGTTGTCGATGTAGGTGTAGTTGGTGATGTTGGTGGTCTCGTGGATGATCGTGACGTTGCGCGCCCTCGGGATCAGGTGCCCCGACAGGCGCGGTTCCAGGAAGGAGCGCTCCTGCACGAAGCTGTAGGAGTCGGGCCGGATGCCGATGCTCAGGTCGATGCCGCCGAGCCGAATCCCGAAGCCGATCTCGAAGCCGACCGAGGGTGGCAGCGGCGCCCAGCCGACGTAGCCCCCGCCGTGCTGCCAGGAGACCCAGGCCGGACCCCAGAGGGTGCCGGGAACCCACAGCCAACCGAAGCGGGGATCCCACGCCCAGCGGCCGTAGTGATAGGTCGCCCAGCCGAACGGCTCGTACGACACCCAGGTCCAGCCGTACTCGGTGACCACCCAGCGGCCGTCGCTGTACGGACGCCAGTGGGGGTGCACGTCACGGGGGAACCAGGCCCAGCCGTAGTCGCGGGTCCGCACCCAGTCGCCGTAGGGCGACAGCTCCTCGTAGAAGAAGCCGACGTCGCCGCGCGGCGAGTAGCGGTCGTCGTAGTAGCGATCGTCGTCGTAGCGGCGGTCGTCGTGGCGACGATCGTCGCGATCCCGCCCGTAATCGTCGTAGCGATCGTCCTGCCGCTGAGGCGGCGGGGAGGGATAGCCGGACGCCTGAGCGTGGATCGCGGGGGAGACGACGGCGCCCAGCAGGAGGGCGACGGTAAACAATCGGTAGGGTTTCATCGGGTACCGCCCTTTCTCGGCAGTGCGTCTGGAACCTAGCTGCCGGGACCGCCCGCGGGAAGAGCAGTTTCTACGCGGGGTCCGTCGCGACACAGGTAGAAAACCACCTCCCTCCCGCGCGATCCGCCCGGGCCGCGGCGGCGGGCTCAGGCGAGCGCGAACGCGCGCTCGAAAGCGAGCTCGGCGCGGGCGGTGTCGCCGGTCAATCGCTCCCCGAGCTCGACCAGGCTGGCGCGCAAACGGCGGCGGCCGGCGTCGATCGGAAACGCGATGATCGGCGGCAGCGCGGACGCCCCGGGTGAGAGCCACTGAACGCGCCCTCCCGACGACTCGAGCTCCGAGGTGAGCGGCACCAGGACGGCGTCGATCCTGCGCCCCAGCACGCCGAGGTAGGCGATCAGAGCCGTCGCCGGGTCGCCGGCGTGGGCGAGCCGCTCCAGCCGCTCGTGGCCGAAGGCGGCGAGCTGTTCGGTCGTGGACACGACCCGGACCCCGAGCTCGCGGAAGTAGGACTCGAGCGCCCGGCGTGTCCTGCCGACCTCGACCACCGGCGCGAGGGTGACGGTCGGCGACGTCGACGGGTCGAAACTGCGCGCCGCCGGCTCGTAGCCGTGCGCGAGCAGCGTCCCGAGCCAGGGAGCCTCGGCGAACCACTGCCGCACGCGCGGAGTCCAGCGCTGGAGCAGCCCGAGGCCGTGGACTTCGCGGACGCAGTCCTCGATCTCCATCTCGATGCAGCCGCGGTCCGGCAGCAGGCCGGCGCGGAACTCCGGGCGCAGCCTGCGGTGCAGGCGCCGGATGCGGCGCCGCGCCCGCGATGCCGTCCGCGCCAGCGCCTCGCCGAGGCCCCCCGCCGCCACCCGGTCGGCCTGCTCCTCGACGTCCCGGACGCCGGCGAGAGCGGCGTCGCGATACTCGTGCGCGGCCAGCATCTGGACCGTGAACTTGCGACAGTGGAGCCCCTTGATCGCCAGGCGGACGGCGAGCTCGAGCCGGTCGGGGCGGTGGATCAGGGTGCGCAACAGGAACTCGAGGTACGCCGGCCCCTGGCGCGAGAGAAGCTGACGGCGCAGCGAGCGCGCGACCGCGAGCAACTCCGGGAAACCCACCGCGCGGCGCGGCCGCGGGCGCTCGCCCAGGCGCTCGACCAGCGTCCAGCAGCGCTCGAAGTAGTTCTTGAGGCCCTCGTCGTAGAGCGTCGACAGCACGCGGCGGTAGCCGGAGATCAGCAGCTCGCGGTCGAGCTCCGAGCGGAAGTTGAGCGTGACCTCGACGTTGTTGCCGGTCGATTCGGCCAGCAGGCGCCCCTCGCGCTCGAGCCGGGCGTAGAGGTCGGTCCCGCGCAGCGCGGTGAGCAGTCCGACCATGGCGGTGGGGATGCCCGCCTCCTGGATGAAGGCGACCTGGGCGTCGAAGACCTCGGGACCGTCGCCGTCGAGGCCGAGGATGAAGCCGCCGGTGACCTCGATCCCCTTCTCCTGGATCTTGCGGACCGCGTTCAGCAGGTAGTCGTCGTCGCCGCGGGCGGTGTTCTGGGTCTTCTTGGTCTGCTTGAGGGCCGCCGGGTTGGGGCTCTCGATGCCGAGGAAGGCCATGGTGAAGCCGGCCTCGACCATGGCGTCGAGCAGCGGCTCGTGCTTGGCCAGGTTGACGCTCGCCTCGGTGTAGAGGTCGAAGGGGTGGCCGTGCGAGCGCTGCCAGTCGGCGATGGCGGGCAGCAGGCGCAGCGCCTCCTTCTTGTTGCCGATGAAGTTGTCGTCGACCAGGAAGACCGGGCCGCGCCAGCCGAGCTCGTGGAGGCGGTCGAGCTCGGCGAGCATCTGCTCGTTGGACTTCGTCCGCGGCACCCGCCCGAACAGCTTGGTGATGTCGCAGAACTCGCAGTCGAACGGGCAGCCGCGCGAGAACTGGAGCGCCATCGAGGAGTAGGCCGAGAGGTCGAGCAGCTCGAAGCGGGGGATCGGCGTCGAGGTGATGGCCGGCTTGGCCGCCGGCCGGTAGACGCGCTCGGCGCGGCCCGCCTCCCAGTCGGCGAGGAACCGAGGGAAGCTCTCCTCGACCTCGTCGAGCACGAAGTGATCGGCGCCGAGGATCTCGTCGGAGAACGAGGTCGGGTGCGGACCGCCCACCGCGACCGGCCGGCCGGCGCGGTTCGCGCGCGCGATGACCTCGCGCAGCGAGCGTTGCTGGACGACCATGGTCGAGGTCAGCACCAGGTCGGCCCACTCGAGGTCGCGGTCGGTGAGCGGAGCGACGTTCATGTCCACCAGGCGCAGCTCGTAGCGCTCGGGGCACATCGCCGCCACCGTCACCAGTCCGAGCGGCGGCATCGCGGCGCGCTTGCCGACCAGCTCGAGCGCGTACTGGAAGCCCCAGTACGACGGCGGAAACTCGGGATAGACGAGCAGCACGCGCGGTGACCGGACCATGGAGACTCCTTGGCTGCGCTACAGGACGACCCGTTCGGTGACGAGGCGGACGATCACGAGGAGCACGGCCAGCACCGGCAGGAGGTGAATCGAGCGGCCGACGTGGAAGGGGGCCATCAGGGCGACCCACCAGACCGCGAGAAGTGCTGCCAGGATGAACCAGAACATCGTCTGCCTCCGCCCCGAGGGCGCCGAGTCGAGAGCCGAACCTGCCGGCCAGGAACCGGGAAACGCGAGTCTCCGGTCCTGCCCGGCTCGTCTCGAACCTAGCCCCCGGACGGGTTGCCGGGAAGCGCACTTTCTACCCGGGCTCCGTGGCGCGATTTCAGTAGAAACCACGGATCCGGCGATCGCCGCCGCGGTCCCCGCGCGCGTCCTCGCCGGAAGCGAGACGGCCCGCCCGGAGCGACCCGGGCGGGCCCTATGTGCTTCACGTCGACGTCGAGACCTGGCAGGCGAAAGACGGCGACGGGTTGGGAGTGCGGGCCGGGCGGTCTCGCCTAGCCTGCGGGCGGAATCAGGGCAGGCTGGACCACTCCAGGGCGTCGCCGGTCTCGAAGCTCCCCCAGAACAGGATCTCGACTTTGGAGAAGCAGTAGAGCGGCAGGTAGGTGTCGCAGGAGAAGGGACGGCCGTCGGTCCAGTCCGCCGCGGCGGAGTTGGCGAAGCCGGCGAGCCCCGAGTCGGTGTCGGCGGCGGAGCTCCAGTCGACGCAGGTCTCGCCCGGCAGCGCCGTGCCGTCGAACGCCGTTCCGGTCCAGATCGGCGCGTCTCCGTCCGGCGGCTCCGGCAGGTAGCGCGACGCCACGGTCTCGTTGAGCGGCGCGGCGAGCCAGCCGTCGATCAGGTCGGTGCGGTCGATCACGATGCCGACGCCGTCGAGGCGCCGCCAACCGAGGCCGAGGGGCAGGCGGCTGCGTGCGTTGCGCGCCGAAGTCGACAGCCAGGCGCCGAAGCTCAGGGGGTTGGGCAGGTGGCCGGCGACGGCCTCGACCCGGCAGATCGAGTCGGCCGCGGCGAGGCCGTCCAGGCCCAGCGCTTCGGGCCAGCTCGAGAAGTCGCCGGTGCCGACACTGGTGGTCACGAAGGCCAGCGCGGCGGGTCCGAGCGAGGCGACGGGCGGCCGACTGCCGCCGGCGCCGGTCTCGAGGCAGACCAGTCGGCGCGGGTCGGAGCAGGCGCCGCCGAAGGAGAGCGTCCAGGCCCCGCGGGTCTCGAAGGTCGAGCCGAGCACCGTGCCGGACGTGCCCGCGCTCGAGGTCCAGTCGTCGCAGAGCTCGGCCGCGAGCAGGTCGAAAGCGCGCCCGGACGGGTCGGTTCCGGTCCAGTAGAGCTCGAGGCCGGGTACCGCGGCGCCCCGTTCGTCGCGGTCGAGGGGGACCATCGGTCCCCGATCCTCGCTGAGCTCGGCGAGAGTACCCGCCCAGCGCGCGCCGTCGCTGGTGCGCGCCCAGGGTCCCGCTCCTTCCGGCGCGGGCTCGCCGCTGCAGCCGGAGTCGCGGGTCCCGAACAGCCCCTGGACCCGGCACCAGGCATCGTCGAGCGAGCTCGAGAGCCAGGCCCGATAGGCCAGCGGGCGAGCGAGGCCGGCGTTCGCTGCCAGGGTACGGCAAACCGAGTCGGCGGCTTCCGGTCCGGACGTCCCGAGCTCCGCCTCCGGCCACGACGCGAGGTTGCCGGGCCCGTAGACGGAGGAGACGAACGCCTGTCGCGTTTCGACGCCCAGGGCCGAGGTCGCCGTCATCAGCAACCCCAGTCCGATCACGAGGCGATGCGCGTACCGGCGCCGGCGGTCGGCCCCGCCATCGGCGGGGATGCAGCACGGAGCGCGGAGCGGAGTCGGGCGATGGAGCATGTGTCCAAGCTAGAGCTTCGCGTGCTTCCCGGGAAGCGGAGTTACTACCCGCGAGCGCGGCCCAGTCCTAGGTAGTAACCACGCCGGCTCGGTGAGCTCCCGTCGGGCGTCGGGCGTAGGGCGGCGCGGGAGGCGACCGGTCGAACCGCGGAGCCCGGCGGGGGGAGCGGCGGGGGGAGCGGCCGGGGGCGGAATCGGGGCCGAGCGGCCCGCGGGGGCCGTTTCGGGCTGCCGGGAGCGGAGTCGGCCGAAAGATGCTATGGTGAGCCCCGTCGTCGCGAGGGTTCGCGGCGGCATGCAGGTCCCGCGTGAGGGGAGTCTCACGAGTACATGTAGTTGGGTACGGTTCGCCGGCTCACACTACAAGGAGCAGGTCGAACATGCGTATCCAGGGTACCGTCAAGTGGTTCAACAACGAAAAGGGCTTCGGCTTCATCACTCGCGAGGACGGTGAGAAGGACTGTTTCGTCCATCACACCGCGATCGAGGGTTCGGGCTACAAGAGCCTGACCGACGGCCAGCGCGTCGAGTTCGAAGTCGTCCAGGGTCCGAAGGGCCCGGCGGCGAGCAAGGTCGTCGCGATCTAAGCCGAACGCCGCGAAGTCTTCGAGAGCCGGTTCGCCGCAGGGCGAGCCGGCTCTTCTTGTTTTCGGCGCCCCGCACCGCCGACCGCGCCGAGCGACCGCCCCGCCGGGTAGGCGCGCCCGCGAAGCGGCCACCGCCCGCCGAGGGATGGTCCGGCCACCCGCGACGTGGTGCGCTCGAGTGGGGGAATCGCACCGCATGGCCGAGTCAGCCGCCGCCCGTTTCGCCTTCGTCATCCACCCGCTGACCGTCGCCGACATCTGGCGCCATCCGACCTTGCGCCTCGCCCGGCACCTGCCCGAGCGGGCGGTGGAGTGGGCGAGCGCACGCATGCCACCGCTGCACCTGTCGCGCATCACCGGCCTGCGCTCGGTCTCGACCGGACAGGTGGCCGAGGGCGAGCTCTACAGCCTCGGCGCCACTCCGCGCCAGATGCTCGCCCTGCCGGCGCGCGACACCTACGACCGGCTGCTCACCGTCTGCCGCCGGGCGGCGCGGCGGGGCGTCCGCATCCTCGGCCTCGGGGCGTTCACCAGCATCGTGGGCGACGCCGGCGTGACGGTGGCGCGCGAGGCGCCCATCGCGGTCACCAGCGGCAACAGTCTCACCGTGGCGATGACGCTGGAGTCGGCGAAGGTGGCGGTGCGTCGCATGGGTCACGCCGATCTCGCGCGCGGGCGGGCCATGGTCGTCGGCGCCACCGGATCGATCGGCGCGGTCTGCGCGCGGCTGCTGGCGCGGGCCACCGGCGAGGTGGTGCTGGTCTCGATCGAGCCCGAGCGGCTCGCCCGCCTGAAGAGCCTGATCGAGAGCGAGACACCGGGAGCCCGGGTGACCACCGCCTTGACGACCGGCGACGCGCTCGGCGAGTGCGCGCTGGTGGTCACCGCCACTTCCGCCTTCGGCGAGCGCGTGGTCGACCTCGCGCGCTGCGCTCCCGGGGCCGTGCTGTGCGACGTCGCCCGGCCCTTCGACGTGACGCCGGAGGAGGCCGCCGCGCGCCCGGACGTGCTGGTGATCGAGGCCGGCGAGGTGCTGCTGCCGGGCGAGCCGCGCTTCGGCTTCGACATCGGGCTGCCTCCCGGCGTCGCGTACGCCTGCCTCGCGGAGACCGCGCTGCTCGCCCTCGCCGGCCGCTTCGAGAGCTACACCCTCGGCCGCGACCTCGACCCCGGGAAGGTCAAGGAGATCTACCGCCTGGGCAAGCTTCACGGCCTGCGGATGGCGGGGTTGCGCTCCTTCGGCGCGTGGGTGAGCGGCGATCAGATCGCCGAAAAGCGCGCCCTCGCCGAACGCCTGCGACTCGACGCGGCCCTGCTCGCCGCGACCCGAGAGGAGGCGGCCGAACGGCTGGCGCGGCTGCGGCCGTCGTCGAAGGGCGTGTTGGGTGCCCCGGGAGGCACTGCGGCGCCGTCGCTGAATTGAACGAGCGGCGCTCGTGTGGCGCCTCCGTCGATGGTTCCTCCGCGAACCCTTCTTGCTGGAGCGACCTCCTCACCGCCCGGCCGGGCGATGCGAATCGGAGCCGTGGCGAATCGCTCGCTGCTACGACGGATCCGAGCTCCCCGACCTTCCCGACGGCCGCGACGACGTACGTCGGTTTCGCGGGCTGCTCGGGCTGTTCAGACCACCGGCTTGAGGTCGATCACCGGCGTGCCGTCGATCGCTTCGATCGGGCCGATGCGCAGGCGCAGCCCTTCGATCGCGCGCACGGTGACCGGGTGCAGGCCAATCGGGTTCGGCCGGTCCGGCGAGCGGGTCGCGAAGACGCCGGTCAGGGGATGGCGCGGATCGGACCGCGGGTGGACCCTGAAGGTTTCGCGGTCGGCCCGGTGGAACCAGGTGAGGACGACGAGCTCGTCGCCGGCGGCGAGGCCCTCGAGCGCCGCGCCGGCCCAGGGCTCGATTTCGAGCCAGGCGTCGGGCGCCCCCTCGTGGCCCTGCTTCGGCGCCTCGTCGCGCGTCGCGAGCTCGGACCGGATCCAACCGATCGGCCGGAGCCGGAGCGGTGCCGTCGTGGATGTCGTCGCCATCGGCCTCCTCCGTGCCGCTCGCTCCGCGGCGTCGCGAGCGCACTCTACGATCCGCCGGACGGGCGCGGGGCGACGTGGCTCCGGGTCCCCGGGCGGCGGATCGCGGCTGACGGAGCCGCGCTTGCCGATAGCATGACGGGATGCGCTCGGAGCCGCGCTTGCGCCCCGTCGCAGTCCCGGGCGGCGCGCCGCGAGCGGATCGATGACCGTGCCAACCCGCGCCCGCGACACCTTCCGGGCGCTGCGCCATCGCGACTACCGGCTGTTCTTCGCCGGCCAGCTGGTGTCGCTGGTCGGCACCTGGACGCAGTCGGTGGCGCAGGCGTGGCTCGCCTACCGGCTGAGCGGCTCGGCCGCGGTGCTCGGCGTCGTCGCCTTCTCGGGGCAGATCCCGACTTTCCTGCTCGCTTCGTGGGGAGGCGCCGCCGCGGATCGCTTCCCGCGCCGGTCGATCCTGCTGGCGACGCAGACCGCGTCGATGGCGCTCGCCCTGACGCTGGCGGCCCTGACGCTCTCCGGGTCGGTCGCGGTGCCGCACATCCTGGCGCTGGCGGCGCTGCTGGGGATGGTCAACGCCTTCGACATCCCGGCGCGACAGGCCTTCGTGGTCGAGCTCGTCGGTCGCGAGGACCTGGTCAACGCCATCGCGCTGAACTCCTCGCTGTTCAACGGCACGCGCGTGATCGGGCCGGCGATCGCCGGCGTGCTGGTGGCCCGGGTCGGCGAGGGGTGGTGCTTCCTGATCAACGGCGTGAGCTATGTCGCGGTGCTCGCCGGGCTCGCCGCCATCCGCGCCCGGCCGGCCGCTTCGCCCCGTCCGGAGGGATCGACCCTGGCCCGGATCGCCGACGGGTTCCGCTACGCGGCCGGCGCGCGGCCGGTGCGCGCGCTGCTCCTGCTGCTCGGCGTCGTCAGCTTGACCGGCGTCCCCTACGCGGTGCTGATGCCGATCTTCGCCGACCGCGTGCTGGGCGGCGGCGCGGCGGCGCTCGGAATTCTGATGGGCGCCTCCGGGGCGGGCGCGCTCGCCGGCGCGCTGACCCTCGCCTCGCGCCGCGGTATCGCCGGCCTCGGCCGCTGGGTGGCGGTCTCGGCGGCCGGATTCGGCATCGCGCTCCTGCTCTTCTCGCTGTCGCGCGCGCTCTGGCTCTCGGCCGCGCTCCTGGTTCCGGTCGGGTTCTTCATGATCAACCAGATGGCCTCGTCGAACACGCTGATCCAGAGCCTGGTGCCCGACCGCTACCGCGGGCGGGTGATGGCGCTCTACACCATGATGTTCATGGGCATGGCGCCCTTCGGCGCGCTCGCCGCCGGCGCCGCGGCCGAGCGCTGGGGCGCGCCGTTCGCGGTGGCGGCGGGCGGCCTCGCCGCCGTGATGGCCGCTTTCGTGTTCGCCCGCCGTGTTCCGTCGTTGCGTGCCGACGTGCGCGCGATGATGGCCGCGCTCGAGGAACCGCCGACTTCGGCGTAGCGGCGGAGCCTCGTTCCGGTGAATCCGCGTTCCGATGTCCCGCGGGCGGTCCCGATGTCGCGTGGTACGGTGATGAGAACGTCAGCGAGCTGGGGCCCCCGGGGGGCCGTGATGACCTCGAGACCGATCGACGACATCCTGCGGGGGCTCGAAGAGCTCGAGCGCGGGCGGGCGGGAGTGCCGGGCCTGCCGCCGACCCTGAGCGCCGCCGCGCGAGCGGGCGATCTGGCCGCGGTCGAGCTCTTCCTCGCCCGCGGCGCCGCGCTCGACGAGCCGACCCTCGGCAGCCGGTCCGTGCTCGAGGCCGCGGTGAGCGGTGGCGATCCGGCCGTGGTCGAACGGCTGCTCGCCGCCGGGGCGGCGCCGGAGTCCGCGGGCGCCGCGGGTTGCGCGGCTCGCCACGGCCGCATCGATCTGCTCGAGAGACTGTTCGCCGCCGGGCTCGCCCGCGACCATCGCGAAGCGGGCGACGCGGCGGTCAACGCCGCGATCGGCGGCCGCGCGGCGACCCTGCACTGGCTGGTCGAGCACGGCGTCGAAGTGCCGCCGGCCGAAACCTCCTTCGCCGCGCTGCTCGCGGAGCGCGGCGGACATCCGGAGATCGCCGCCTTCCTGCGCGGCGCCCCGGTCGATCTCGCCTCCGTGCCTTCGGCGCCACCGCACCGCTTCGAGCTCGGCATCCCGGTCGACCCGGTCGCGCAGGCCGCGGCCCGCGAGGAGCTGGAGCGCGCGGCGCTGGCCGCGCTCGAGGCCGGCGCCCTCGACGACGACCTGCGGGCCCGCGACCGGCTCGGTCGATCGCTGCTCACCGCCGCGATCGAGGAGGGTCTGCCGAATCTCGCCGAGGCGTTGCTCGCCCGCGGCGCCGATCCGGCCGACGGTGGACCCGAAGGGTCGCGGCCGCTGCTGGCCGCGGCCGCGCACGGCCAGACGGGCGTGCTGCGCGCGCTGCTCGAACGTGGTGAGCGGCCGGACTGGGGAGCCGACGACGACACCGAACTGGTGTTGGTCGCCGCCGCCCGCCACGGGCTGCCCGAGCCGGTGGCGGCGCTGCTGGCGGCGGGCGCCGACCCGCGCGCGGTGACGGAGAGTGGCGAGACGGCGATGACCGTGGCGTGCGGTCCGTACCTCGACGAGGTCCGGACGATGTTGCGGCGCGCCGCGGCGCGCCAGGGCGTCGTCCGTCCGCCGGCGCTGGTGGCGCGCGGAAGGCCGCGCCGCGAGCGGTTGGCCGCCGACGCCGGGGCGAGCGACTTCGTCCGGAGGATGGAGGAGGGCCATCCCGAGTGGACGCTGCTCGCGGCCGCCGCCCCGATCGAGCGGGTGACGCCGGCGCTCGCGGCCCTGCAGGGAGCCCGCGCGATCGGTTTCGACGTCGCGAAGGCCGGCGTCGACGCGGCCACCCACGGCGTCTTCGTGGTGCAGTTCGAGGACCACCCGTGGACGCTCGAGCTCCTCGCCATGGGCTGGGCCGACCGCTCGACGCCGGTCCGCGAGCTCGACCGGACGGCCGCCGAGCTCTCCCGCGAGCTGGCGACGACGGTGGTCGGCTTCTACGGCTCGGACGCCGCGGTCGCCTGCGGGGTCCATGTCGACCGCAACGGCGTGCGCGTCGCGACGTTCGACTCGGCCGACCTGGACGCCAGCGCCGAGCTCGACCGCCGCCTGCGCGAGCTCGGCCTGGCGATCCCGGCGATGGCCGAGCGCGGCGACGGCTACTGCGCCCGCCTCGAGATCCACGGTCTTTCGGTCGAAGCCGTGCGACGGCTCGACTACCTGATCTTCCGCGACTGACGCTGGAGGCGCCGGCCACGTGCAGAGCGGGTGCGCGACCCGCTCAGCTCGGCACGACCTTGGCGAGCAGCTCCTCCAGGCGATGGTGGTCGAGGGGCTTGACCAGGTGGGCGTCGAACCCGGCTTCGATCGCGGCCTCGCGATCCTGAGTCTGTCCCCAGCCGGTCAGAGCGACGAGGGTGGCCGAGGCGGCCCAGGGACGGCGACGCATCCGGCGGCAGACCTCGTAACCGTCGAGCTCGGGCATGCCGATGTCGAGCAGCACGACCTGCGGGGCGAAGCGCTCGGCGAGGAGAAGCGCCTCCATGCCGGCGTTGGCGATCTCGACCTCGTGCCCGAGGCGGCGCAACAGCACGCCGAGCGAAGCCGAGTTGTCCGGCAGGTCGTCGACCACCAGGACGCGCAGGGCGGCGCGCTCGTGCCGATTCCGCGCGGGAGTGTTGGCGTCCGCTTCCGCCGCGGAAGCGGGCAGGGCGGGGAGGCGTACCGAGAACTCGCAGCCCTTTCCCGGTCCGTCGCTCGAGGCCGAGATCTCCCCGCCGTGGAGCTCGACCAGGCGACGAGCCAGTGCGAGCCCGATGCCGAGGCCCGAGTTCTTGCGGCCGACCGAACCGTCCAGCTGCACGAACATCTCGAACACGAACGGCAGCTTTTCGGCGGGTATTCCGATCCCCGAGTCGCGGACCTTGACGACGGCGGCCGGCCGATCGCCGTTGCTCCAGTCCAGGCTCGCCGAAAGGTGGATTCGCCCGCCCTTCGGGGTGTACTTGGCGGCGTTGTTGAGCAGGTTCATGAAGACCTGCGCCAGGCGCACGAGGTCGGCGTCGAGGTGGATCGCCTGGGTCGGCAGCTCGAGCGAGAGCACGTGATCGTACTGTTCGATGGTCGGCCGGCTGGTCTCGAGCGCGCTCTCGAGCACCGCCGCGAGCGTCACCCGCGACCGGCGCAGCTCGAGCCGCCCCGAGCTGATGCGCGAGACGTCGAGCAGGTCGTCGACCAGGCGCGCCAGGTGGCCCGCCTGCCGGTCGACGATCTCGAGGCTCGACGCCACGTCCGCGTCGAGATCGCCACGCAGCATGAGGGCCCGCGTCGCGTTGCGGATCGGCGCCATGGGATTGCGCAGTTCGTGGGCGAGGATCGCCAGGAACTCGTCCTTGCGGCGGGATTCGGCCAGGAGCGCCTCCTCCGAGGAACGCAGGCGGTCGGCGATCGCCTCGAGCTCCGCGGTGCGCGCGGCGACGCGCGCCTCGAGGTCGCGATTGAGCGCCTCGAGCTCGCGGGTCTTGCGGAACAGCTCGACGAACACGCGCACCTTGGCGCGCAGGATCTCCGGCACCACCGGCACGGGAAGGTAATCCATCGCGCCGCTCGAATAGCCCTTCATGCGGTCGGCGTCGTCGACCAGGACCGCCGAGATCAGGATGATCGCGGTGGCGTGGAAGTGCGGGTGCTCGCGGATCATCGCGGCGAGCTCGAAACCGTCGAGGTCCGGCATGCAGACGTCGATCAGCACGACGGCCACCTCGGTCCGCAGCAGGGTCTCGAAGGCGTCGCGGGCCGAGGCGGCCTTGAGCAGGTTCTCGTCGAGCTCGCCGAGGATCGCCTCGTAGGTCAGGAGCTTGCCGGGTTGGTCGTCGACGAGCAGGATGTTGACGCGGTCGCGGGTGGTCACGGTCGTCGCCTCAACGATAGAGCCAGGTGCGAAGCGTGGCGAGGAGCTGCTCGGTATCGACCGGTTTGGCGAGGTAGTCCGAAGCGCCCGCGTCCAGGCAGCGCTCGCGATCCCCCTTCATCGCCTTCGCGGTGAGCGCGATGATCGGCAGGCGGCGGTACCGCGGCCGGGAGCGGATCGCGCGCATGGTCTCGAAGCCGTCCATCTCCGGCATCATGATGTCCATCAGTACGAGCGCGACGTCGTCGGCCCGGTCGAGGCACTCGATCGCCTCGCGGCCGGTCGTCGCCGTGAGCACCGACATGCCGCGGCGCGCGAGCAGGCTCGACAGCGCGAAGATGTTGCGGACGTCGTCGTCGACCACCAGGACCGGCTTGCCCGCGAGATGCTCGTCGGATCGGTGCAGGTTCCAGAGCATCTCCTGCATCCGATCCGGCAGGTCGGAGACGACCCGGTGCAGGTGGAGCGAGGTTTCGTCGACGAGTCGCTCCGGAGAGTCGACGGCCTTGAGCAGCAGGCTCCGCGAGACCTTGCGCAGGCGGGCCTCACCCTCGGGATCCAGCTCGTGTCCGGTGTAGACGACGACCGGAGTTTCCGGCGGGACGCCGCCCTCGGCGAGCGATCGCAGCAGCTCGAGGCGCGCGCCGTCGGCGGAGCGCAGGTCGACGATCAGGCAGTGGTACTCGCCGGCGTCGAGCAGCTCGATTGCGCCCTCCGCGCTCGAGACCGCGCGGATCTCGACGTCGTCGTGAGTCACCAGCCCGGCGATGCCGTCTCCCGCGCTCTGGTCGTTCTCGACGACGAGAACGCGCTTGCGCGCGGTGGCGGCATAGCCGCGCAACCGCTCGAACGCGGCGCCGATCTCGATCGGATTCGATGGCTTGCCGAGATAGGAGAAGGCGCCCCGCGCGAGCGCGCTTCGGCGGTCCTCGTCGACCGATAGGACCTGGACCGGAATGTGTCGGGTGCCGGGATCCTGCTTGAGCAGCGACAGCACGGACCAGCCGAGCTGGTCGGGCAGGAAGATGTCGAGCGACACCGCCTTCGGCTGGAATCGGCGCGCGAGCTCGAGCGCCTCCCCGCCGCGGGCCGCGACCAGCGTCTTGAAGCCCCGTTCCCGCGCGAGGTCGGCCAGGATCCGGGCGTACGCCGGGTCGTCCTCGACGATCAGCAGGGAGTCCTCCTCCGGCTGGAGGTTCGCGCGATCGTCGGGAACCGGCTCGATGGCGCGCACCACCGCCAGGCGGGTCGGTGCCGCGGCCCGCCGCGGGCGCCGTTCCGTCGTTTCCGGCGCGACGTCGCCCGCGGTCGGGCCGACGTAGCGGGCCGGCAGGAAGAGCGTGAACGTGCTGCCCTTGCCCGGCTCGCTCTCGAGGCGGATCTCGCCGCCGAGCAGCTCGGCGAGCTCGCGGCTGATCGCGAGACCCAGGCCGGTGCCGCCGAATCGACGGCTGGTCGAGGAGTCCGCCTGCTGGAAGGCCTCGAAGATGAGGCGCTGCTTCTCGGCCGGGATGCCGATGCCCGAATCGGCGACCTCGAAGCGGACGACCTCCGGAGCGTCGTCGAGCACGGCGTGCCCGCGGCTCCAGCCGTCGTTGGCGCGCGCGACGGAGAGCCGCACGCCGCCGCGTTCGGTGAACTTGAACGCGTTCGACAGCAGGTTCTTGAGCACCTGGAGCAGGCGCTTGGGATCGGTCTCCAGGGTGCGGCCGAGATCGGGCGCGACGCCGACCTCGAAGAAGAGGTCGCGAGTCTCCGCCTCGTGCCGGAACATCCGCTCGAGCGTCTCGGCGAGCCCGTCGAACGAGGTCTCCTCCGCTTCGACGGTCACGGTGCCGCTCTCGATCTTCGACAGGTCCAGGATGTCGCTGATCAGGTTCAGCAGGTCGCTGCCCGCGCTGTGGATCGTGCGGGCGAACTCGACCTGCTTCGAGTGCAGGTTGCCTTCGGGATTCTCGGCGAGTTGCTGGCCGAGGATCAGGATGCTGTTCAAGGGGGTGCGCAGCTCGTGCGACATGTTGGCGAGGAACTCCGACTTGTACTTCGAGGTCAGGGCGAGCTCCGCGGCCTTCTCCTCGAGCGCGCGCCGCGCGTGCTCGATCTCGGCGTTCTGCCGCTCGACCTCGAAGTTCTGCGTGGCGAGCTGCTGCGCCTTCAGCGCGAGCTGCTCGTTGGTCTGCTGGAGCTCGATCTGCCGCGTCTGCAGCTCGGTGGCCAGCTGCTGCGACTGCTGCAGCAGCGACTCGGTCCGCATGGTCGCCTCGACGCTGTTGACCACGATCGCGAGATTGCTGGTCAGGTGATCGAGGAAGGCGAGCTGGGACGGCGCGAACGTTCCGAGCGAGGCCAGTCCGAGGACCGCGAGGACGCGGCCCTCGAACACGACCGGATAGGCCAGGATGCTGCGCGGCAACGCGTGGAGGAGCACCGAGCTGATCGGCACGGTCTCCGGCGGCACCTCGGTGATCAGGATCCTGCGCATGTCGACCGCGCACTGGCCGATGAAGCCCGCTCCGAGCTCGAGTCGGGTCGGATAGCCGTCCTGCGGCGCGTTGCCGTAGCTGGCGAGCAGCTCGAGCCGTGGCTCGGCGCCGTCGCTGGCGAGGCGATAGATCATCCCCTGGTGGGCCCCGACCAGCGGCACGAGCTCGGTGAGGAGGATGCGGCCCACGGAGTCGAGGTCGCGCTGACCCTGGAGCAGCGCCGTGAAGCGGGCGAGGTTCGACTTGAGCCAGTCCTCCTCGCGGTTGCGCTCGGTGGTGAGCCGGAGGTTGCCGATCATCGTGTTGATGTTGTCCTTGAGCTCGGCGACCTCGCCTCGCGCGTCGACCTGGATCGATCGGGTGAGGTCGCCCTTGGTCACGGCGGTCGCGACCTCGGCGATCGCGCGCACCTGCGTGGTGAGGTTCGCCGCGAGCAGGTTGACGTTGCCGGTCAGGTCCTTCCAGGTGCCGGCGGCGCCGGGGACGTTGGCCTGACCGCCGAGGCGGCCCTCGACTCCGACCTCGCGCGCGACGGTCGTGACTTGCTCGGCAAAGGTCGCCAGCGTGTCGATCATCGCGTTGATCGTCTCGCCCAGTGCCGCCATCTCGCCCGCGGCACGGACGGTGAGGTTGCGCTTCAGGTTGCCCTCGGCGACGGCGGTCACGACCCGTACGATGCCGCGGACCTGCTCGGTCAGGTTCGCGGCCATGACGTTGACGTTGTCGGTGAGGTCCTTCCAGATGCCCGCGACGCCGGGGACCCGGGCCTGGCCGCCGAGCTTGCCTTCGGTGCCGACCTCGCGGGCGACGCGCGTGACCTCCGCGGCGAAGGCGTTGAGCTGGTCGACCATCGTGTTGATGGTGTCCTTCAGCTCGCGGATCTCACCCTTGACGTCGACCGTGATCTTGCGCGAGAGGTCGCCGCGCGCGACGGCGGTGGTCACCTCGGCGATGTTGCGCACCTGCGTGGTGAGGTTGGCGGCGAGCAGGTTGACGTTCTCGGTCAGGTCCTTCCAGGTGCCGCCGACGCCGGGCACCACCGCCTGGCCGCCGAGCCGGCCCTCGGTGCCGACCTCTCGCGCGACGCGCGTGACCTCGGCGGCGAACGAGCGCAGCTGCTCCACCATGGTGTTGAGCGTCTCCTTGAGCAGCAGGATCTCGCCGCGGACGTCCGCCGTGATCTTCTTCGAAAGGTCGCCGTTGGCGACCGCGGTCGCGACTTCCGCGATGTTGCGGACCTGGGCGGTGAGGTTGCCCGCCATCGAGTTGACGTTGTCGGTGAGGTCCTTCCAGATTCCGGCGACGTCGGGGACCTGCGCCTGGCCACCGAGCTTGCCCTCGGTACCGACCTCGCGCGCGACGCGGGTGACCTCGGAAGCGAACGCGTTGAGCTGGTCGACGAGGGTGTTGATCGTCACCTTGAGCTCGAGGATCTCGCCCTTGACGTCCACCGTGATCTTGCGTGACAGGTCGCCGCGCGCGACGGCGGTGGTGACCTCCGCGATGTTGCGGACCTGGGAGGTCAGGTTCGCGGCCATCGAGTTGACGCTGTCGGTGAGGTCCTTCCAGGTGCCCGCGACCCCGGTGACGACGGCCTGACCGCCGAGGCGGCCCTCCGTGCCGACCTCGCGCGCGACGCGTGTGACTTCCGCGGCGAAGGAGCGCAGCTGCTCGACCATCGTGTTGAGGGTCTCCTTCAGCAGCAGGATCTCGCCGCGGGCGTCGGCGGTGATCTTCTTCGAGAGATCGCCGGAGGCGATCGCGGTCGCGACCTCGGCGATGTTGCGCACCTGAGCCGTGAGGTTGAGCGCCATGAAGTTGACGTTGTCGGTGAGGTCTTTCCACGTGCCGGCGACGCCGGGCACCTGGGCCTGTCCGCCCAGCTTGCCGTCGGTGCCGACCTCGCGCGCGACGCGGGTGACCTCGGAGGCGAACGCGTTGAGCTGGTCGACCATCGTGTTGATGGTGTTCTTGAGCTCGAGCACCTCGCCCTGGACGTCGACCGTGATCTTGCGCGAGAGGTCGCCGCGTGCGACCGCCGTGGTGACCTCCGCGATGTTGCGCACCTGGGTGGTCAGGTTGGCCGCGAGCAGGTTGACGTTGACGGTGAGGTCCTTCCAGGTACCGGCGACGCCGGGGACCAGCGCCTGTCCGCCCAGCCGTCCTTCGGTGCCGACCTCCCTCGCCACGCGCGTCACCTCGGAGGCGAACGAGCGCAGCTGGTCGACCATGGTGTTGAACGCCTCCTTGAGCTGGAGGATCTCGCCGCGGACGTCGACCGTGATCTTCTTCGACAGATCGCCGTTGGCCACCGCGATGGTCACCTCGGAGATGTTGCGGACCTGAGCGGTCAGGTTGCTCGCCATCGAGTTGACCCGGTCGGTCAGATCGCGCCAGACGCCGGCAACCTCGGGGACCTTGGCCTGGCCGCCGAGCTTTCCCTCCGAACCGACCTCGCGGGCGACGCGGGTGACCTCCGAGGTGAAGACCCGGAGTTGCTCGATCATGCGGTTGACGATCGAGGCGGAGCGCAGGAACTCGCCCTCGAGCGGACGCCCGTCGACGTCGAGTCCGACCGTCTGGAGCAGGTCGCCCTGCGCGACCGCGGCGATCGCCCGGGTGACCTCGCGGTTGGGCCGCAGCAGGTCGTCGATCAGCTCGTTGACGGTCGACTCCATCTCTCCCCAGGCGCCCTTGCGACTCGCGAAGCGCACCCGGTTGCGGGTCTTTCCGGCCTTGCCGACGACGTGGCCGACCCGCTTCAGCTCGGAGGCGGCGCGCTCGTTGGCGGCGACGATCTGGTTGAAGGTGTCGGCGAGCTTGCCGGCGATCCCGTGCCGGTCGCCCGGCAGGCGCACGGAGAAGTCGCCGTCGCGGACGGCCTGGAGGGCGCGGAGCAGCTCCGCGGCGTCGACTGCGGAGGGGCCGGCGCTCTCGGCCGCTGCGCTCCTGGGGGCGCGGTTGGGCGACATTCGATCTCCTCGTTTTCGCGCCGTGGCGCGATGGCCCAAGGTGCTTCCTGTGAAGTCCGGTGCAGTGCAAGCGAGACCCATGCCACATGCGGCGCTTCGAACGGGCTCGATTCGAATGGAACAACTCCAATGTACACAATGTTTGCGAGCGACGATCGGGCGAGGCGCGGAGCCGGCTCTCGGCGCACGGGAAAGACTTTCCTCGGTCCGAGCGGCAATTTGGAAACTTCCGCTCGGCCGCGGGCGCCGAGGGAGGGCCGCCGTTCCTGGCCGTCGACGCGCCGCCCCGCCCGAAGCCGCGGCGCCGCCGCCGGCGGTGACGGCGAAGGATTCCGTGCGCGCTGGCGTCCAACTGCGACGAGGGGTGGACCGCGGTCCCGGGTGAGGCGGGCCTGCGCAGGCACCGCCCCGGGGAGATCGAATGTCGAAGCCGGCGATCCTGGCCATCACCGCCGTCGCGGCCCTTTTCGGCGCCGCCGCCGCGGTCGCGGAGCCGCTCCTCGGCAAGGGAACCCGCGAGCTCTCGGTCCACGTCGACTTCGATTTCGAGGGCCCGGTCGGCGACACGATCGCCGCCGACGCCGGCTTCGGCTGGTTCGTGCGAGACGGCCTGCTGCTGCGCGCGACGGCGAGCTACGCGATCCTCGAGGACGTCGCCGCCGAGGACTCGGACTACCGGACCACCGAGCTCGGCGTCGCCGCGGAGTACCACTTCCTGCGCGAGCGCCGCTTCGTCCCCTACCTCGGTCTCGGCGCCGGCTGGCGTTCGACCGAGTTCGCCGACGTGACGAGGAGAGGGCTGACCTACGGTCCCCGCGCGGGCCTCAAGCTGTTCGTCGCCGACAACGTCGCGCTCGATTTCGAAGTCGTCTACCGCGCTGGCGGCGGCGACGTCTTCGTCAACGACTTCGTCGTCGAGAATACCGACCTGTCGACGGCGATCGGTCTCCGGGTCTGTTTCTGACCGCGGACGGCCCGCGTGGCGGCGCGATTCTTCCGGCGTCCCCCGTGGGCTCCGACGCCTGGACGCGACTCAACTCTCGCCGTCGAGGACGGCCCGGACCTTGCGGGCGAGGTCGAGCGTGGTGAAGGGCTTCTGGAGGAAGGTGCCAGCCGAGTCGCTGATGCCGTTGCGCACGACCTCGTCCTCGATGTAGCCGCTGAGGTAGAGGACCTTGAGGTCGGCGAAGCGTTCGCGCAGGGACGCGGCGAGCTCGCGGCCGCCCATCTCCGGCATGACGACGTCGGTCACCAGCAGGTCGATCGGTGCGTCCAGCAGCTCCACCGCCTCGAGCGCGCTGCACCCGTTGCCCGCCTCGATCACCCGATAGCCGTGCCGCTCGAGGGCGATCCGCGCGATCCGCCGCACCCCGCGCTCGTCCTCCGCGAGCAGGATCGTCTCGGTTCCTTGGCGGGGCGTCGAGCCCGCGAGCTCCGGCGCCGTGGACGCGGACGCCGGCACCACCGGCAGGTAGATGCGGAAGCGGCTCCCCGAGCCGACCTCGCTGTCGACCTCGATGTGACCGTCGCTCTGTTTGACGCTGCCGAAGACCATGGCCAGGCCGAGCCCCGTCCCCTTGCCCTGCTCCTTGGTGGTGAAGAACGGCTCGAAGATCCGGGCCTTGACCTCGTCGGACATGCCGCCTCCGGAGTCGGCCACCGAGAGCAGCACGTGTCGTCCCGCGCGGGCATAGGGGTGACGCCGGACGTAGTCGGGCCCGAGCGAGACGTCCTGCGTCTCGATCGTCAGGCGGCCGCCCCGGGGCATGGCGTCGCGGGCGTTGACCGCGAGATTGAGGATCACCTGCTCGAGCTGGCCGGGGTCGACCCGCACCGCGCCGATCGCGGGGGAGAGCACGGTCGAGAAGACGATGTCCTCCCCGATCAGGCGGCGCAGGATCGCCTCGGTCCGGCGCACGACCTCGTTGACGTCGAGCACGCGCGGCTCGAGCACCTGCTTGCGGCTGAAGGCGAGCAGTTGGCGGGTGAGCGTCGAGGCGCGGTCGGCGGCGTCGCGGACGTCGGCGAGCAGCGGGAGGGCGTCGTCGTTTCCCGACAGTCGCGCCGCCAGCAACTCGCCGTTGCCCGAGATGATGGTGAGCAGGTTGTTGAAGTCGTGGGCGATGCCGCCGGCCAGCCGGCCGAGCGCCTCGAGCTTCTGGGCCTGACGGAGCTGGTCCTCGAGCAGCAGGTGCTCGGTGACGTCCTGTTTGATCGCGACGTAGCTGGTGGTCCGGCCGTCGTCGTCGACCACCGGCGAGATCCACGCCTCCTCGCGGAACGGCTCGCCGCTCTTGCGGCGATTGCGCAGCTCGCCGTTCCAGACTCCGCCCGCCCGGATCGTCCGCCACAGCTCGGCGAAGGTCTCGCGCGGCGTCTCGCCGGAGCCGAGGATGCGGGGATTGCGGCCGAGGACCTCTTCGGCGGAGTAGCCGCTGACCTGGCTGAAGGCCGGATTGACGTATTCGATGTTGCCGTCGAGATCGGTGATGACGACCGACAGGGGAGTGCGCGCCAACACCACCGAGAGCTTGCGCAGCTGAGCTTCCGCGAAGCGC
The DNA here is from genome assembly GCA_045862895.1 of Acidobacteriota bacterium. Classification (GTDB taxonomy): domain Bacteria; phylum Acidobacteriota; class Thermoanaerobaculia; order Multivoradales; family JAGPDF01; genus JACTMI01. The sequence goes on along the minus strand of BTUO01000009.1, from coordinate 22,596 downwards.
TGCCAGGTGACGTCCTGCGCGGCGCCGATCGTGAGCAGGGCGCGCCCTTCGCCGTCGTAGCGAGTCTCCGCCGTGGAGTGGATCCACCGGATCCGCCCTTCGCTCAGCAGGAGCCGATAGGTCGTCTCGAAGGTGGCCCGATTCTCGATCGAGGCCCGGAGCTCGCGCTCGACGCGATCGCGATCCTCGGGATGGACCCGGGTGAGGAACGCGTCGTACGGATCGCCGTCGAGCGGCTCCTCGAGCTCGAAGATCCGGGCGAGCTCCTCCGACCAGGCCGCCGCGCCGGTGCCGTGATCGAGCTCCCAACTGCCGAGCCGGGCGATCCGTTGGGTGTCGGCGAGTCGTCTCTCGCTCTCGCGCAGGCGCAGCTCGGAGCGTTTGCGTTCGGTCGTGTCGCTCAGGAAGCCGTGCCAGAGCGTCCCGCCGTCGGGCTCCCGGGTCGGCTCGGAGCATCCGCCGACCCAGATCTCGTCGCGCCCGGGCGGCGTGACCCGGAACTCCGCGTTCCAGCTCGAGAGCTCGCGCGCCGAGTCCGCGATTCCGGTCAGGAGCGTCGGGAGGTCGTCGGGGTGGACCAGCGCCCAGATCGGCGATGCGTCGAGGACCAGGTCCTGCGGGCGGAGCCCGAAGAGCGACTCGATGGTCGGGCTGGCGTACGGAATGCAAATCGTGCCGTCGGGGCGGAGCCGGAAGGAGTAGAGAACTCCCGGAACCGCGGCCGCCAGCCGCTCGAGGCGGGTTCGCAGCTCGAGACCTTCGTCGCTCGCGGCCCGCTCTTCGGGATTCGCGTCGCGCGTCGGGGACTCGGTCGGATTCATCTCCACCTCCAGGTCGGGAGCCGTCCGCGATCCCGTCCGCGACCTCGCGACCGCTCCGGGGTTCGCGACCCGGACCGGCACTGGGTCCGATCATGACCCGGGAGGCGTCCGCTCGTCCCACCCCCCCGGGGGGTCGGTGCCGGGGCGGGGATTCCCGGGCGAGAACTCGAAGCGAAAGGCGGTGCGGAACCGAAAGGTCGCCGGTCCGGCTCCGCGCTCGCGGTCCCGGCCGCCGGCGGCGTGTACGGGCGGCTCAGTCGGAGGAGGCGGCCGCGATCTTGCGCTCGAGCTCGCGCAGGCGTCCGTCGTGCGGGAGCAGGACCCGGGCCTCCAGGTAGAAGCGGCGCGCCTCCTCGAGGTCGCCTCCGGCCAGCGAGCTCTCGACGCAGGAGATCGCGACCTCGAAGCGGAGCTGGCGCTGCGCCCCCTCGCGCCACTCGATCTCGCGCGAGAGCTGCTCGGCATCGCTCGCGGAGAGGGTCTGGTAGGCCTCGCCCAGCACCAGCCAGCGGGCCTCGTCGAAGCGGCGCTCGCCGAGCAGCGCTCCCACGCGGCGCCGCAGCTCGGCCGCCGCCCGCTCGCCCGCCTCCCGCTCCGCCGCCTCTTTCGCCGCGCGCCGCTCGCCGTCGTCGCCCGGGGGCGGGGCGGGCTCCACCGCCGAGCCCACCGTCGGCACCGGGGCAGCGGGCGTGCGCCGGTCGACGTCGAAGTGCTCGTCGAGGTGGCGCTGCGCCGAGGTCGCGAGGTCGGCGCGAACCGGTTCGATCGTCGGCTGCGCTACCGACGACGGCGGCGGTGTCCAGTGGCCGAGCGGTTCGCGGAAGCAGGCGAGCGCCTCGATGCGGCGCCGCAACTCGGGCGCCGACTCGATCCGGCGGTCGCGGTCCTTGTCCAGGGTGGCGAGCAGGATCTCGCGCAGTTCCTCCGGGATCGCTCCGTTCGGGTCGCTCTGCTCGAACGGGATCGGTTCGCGGAAGAGGTGTCCGGACATCAGCGAGCGGGCGTCGTCGCCGCCGATCGGGTGCACCCCGGTCAGCAGCTCGTAGAGCAGCACCCCGAACGAGTAGATGTCGCTGCGATGGTCGACCTGGCTGCTCTGGAGCTGCTCCGGCGAGGCGTAGCGCACCTTGCCGAGGAAGACCTGGGTGCCGGTCATCCCGCCGTCGGCGTGGAGCGACTTGACGATGCCGAGGTCGAGGAGCTTGGCCAGGGGGTCGCCGTCGGGCCCGGCGGTGAGCATGATGTTGTCCGGCGAGATGTCGCGGTGGACGAACCCCTTGCGGTGCAGGAAGGCGAGCGCCTTGAGCGCCTGCACGGCGATCTCGAGCCGCAGCCGGAGCGGTCCCGCCTCGCCGGAGGCGACGAGCTCCTCGACCGTGCGGCCGTCGATGAACTCGAGGACCATGTAAGCCGTGCCGGTCTCGTCGACGTCGAACTCGTAGAGCTGGGCGATGTTGGGGTGGCGCAGGTGGATCGCGGTGCGCGCCTCGCGCAGGAAGCGCTCACGGATGTCGTCGAGACCGCGCAACTGGCCGCGCTGGACCTTGACCACCCGCAGCTCGTGCAGGATCCGGTGGCGCACCAGATAGACGATGCCCATGCCCCCTTCGCCGAGCTTGCGAAGAATCTCGTACTTGCCCTCGACGGGGCTGAGATCAGGCATGGCGGCCATGGCGGCTGCGCCTCCCTGCTGCTCTGTGCGGATCGCTGCCGGGCAGTCTACTCCAGCCCGCCCCGCCCGCCCGCTCTCCCCCGCTCTTCCGGCGGGCGGACGCGGCGGAAGGCGAAGTAGAGCAGGATGTCGTAGACGACCTTGATCGCGGCGCCGATCACCAGCGGCGCCGCGAGCGAGTACCGCGCCATGGCCAAGCCCGCGATCAGCGGCGCGACCGCCCAGCTGGCGAGCCGGACGACGTTGGCGGCGCCGGCGGCGGCGGTGCGCTCCTCGGGAGCGACGATCGCGACGACGTAGGACTGCCGGGTCGGCACGTCCATCTCGACCAGCGCCTCGCGCAGCAGGAAGAGCGCGGCGGCGGTCGCGAAGTCGTCGGCGAAGGCGACCGCGACCAGCAACAGGCTCGACGGCAGGTGAGTGAAGACCATGGTGTTGACCAGGCCGATGCGCGTCGCGAGCCACGCCGCGGCGAAGTGCGAGACGAGGTTGGCGAGCCGCGCCGCGAAGAAGAGGACGGCGACGGTCGACGCCGAGGCGCCGAAGCGCTCGAAGAAGAAGTAGGAGATCAGGCTCCCGACCAGGAAGCCGCCGCCGAGCCCGTCGACCGCGAACAGCGCGCAGATGCGCAGGACGATCCGCCGCGACGCCGCCGACAGGCGGACCGGCGCCGCGCGCGCGGCCGGCTCGATCGCGGGCGACAGGCGCAGATAGAGCGGCAGCGTCGCGATCAGCAGCGCCGGATGGAGCGCCATCGTCGCGCGCATCGCCGCCAGCGTCGAGAGGCCGGCGAGCGATGCCAGCGCTCCGGCCAGCCCGGCGGCGAGGCTGCCCAGGGCGTGCCCGGCGTCCTGGAGCGCGGTATAGCCGGCGAAGGCGAAGGTGCGCCGCTCGGGGGCGACGGTCGAGGGGAGCGCCGCCTGCTCGAGCGTCGCCGCCGCGCCGCGGTCGCGGCCCATGGCGTTGAGCATGCCGACGAAGGCGAGCAGCGCGAGCGCGGCGAGCGAGCTCGTGGCGAGGAAAGCCGCGCAGGCGACCGCGGCCGCGGTGGCGACGGCGAGGAGAGTCCGGCGCCGCCCCCAGAGGTCGCCGCGCCGGGCGACGAGGACCGCCGCGACGGCGGCGCCGGCGAGGCCGGCCGAGGAGACGAGGCCGATCGCCGTCGCATCTTGCCCGAGCTCGGCGAGGTAGAGACCGAGCAGCACCCCCACGAGCGAGGTCCCCACCGCCCGCAGCGCGCCCGCGGCCTGCAGGAGGGTGCGATCGCGACGGGGGTCGGCCCCGCTCGACAGGCGGTCGCTCACCGGAGCCCCGGAGTCTGGCATCCTCCGCCGCGGGAGTTGCGTCCTTTTCGCGGCCCCTCCGTCTCCACGGATGGACCCCCGCACGACGCGGGGCCGCCGAACGCCGAGGAGGCACGAACGTCATGACCACCCCCCGAACCCACGACCGGACTCCGAACCAGGCCGTTTCCGAGACCGCCGAGAACCGGAGTCGCTCCGCGAACGCGGCCGAGCCGGCGGGCGCCTGTTGCCCGCCGTCCGAGCTCGCGAGCTGTTGCGCCGCCGAGGACAAGGCCTCCTGCTGCGCGGCGGCCGCGACTTCCTGCACCTGCGTCTGAAGCCGATGCCTCCGTCGGCCTCCGCCTCCGCGTCGCCCGCCTGGGAGAGTCTCCGCGGCGAGCTCGTGCGCTTCGTTCGCGGGCGGGTAGCCGACGCGGCGGCGGCCGACGACATCGTCCACGACGTGCTGCTCCGGGCCCTCGCGGAGCTCGATGGTCCGGAGCCGCCCGTCCACCTGCGCGGCTGGCTCTACCGCGTGACCCGCAACGCGATCGTCGATCACTTCCGCGCCCGCCGTCCGACCGAGGAGCTGCCGGAGGAGATCGGCGCGACCCCCGAGCCGGAGGAGGAGTCCTCGGCCGAGCGGGAGCTGGCGCATTGCCTGGCGCCACTGCTCGCGACCCTGCCGCCGGACTACCGCGAGGCGCTCGCGCTGGCCGAGGTCGACGGGCTGGCCCAGAAGGAGATCGCGCGGCGCACCGGCCTCACCCTCTCCGGCGTCAAGTCGCGCGTCCAGCGTGGCCGCCGCAAGCTGCGCGAGGCCGTGCTCGACTGCTGCCGGGTCGAGGTCGACCGCCGCGGCGGCATCGTCGACTTCCGGCAGCGGGCCGGTTGCCGCCCCTGCGAAGGCTCGGACGACGAGGCCTGCGAGCCTCGCCGCTGATCCGCCGCGAACGCCCTGCCTTCGGCAGCCGGAGCGCGCGCCTCAGCCGCGTTCGTCGGCCATGCGGATCATCTCGGCCTCGCCCAGCGGCGCCTTCTGCTTGACGCGCAGGCTCTCGGCCCACTCCCGGGCGAAGTCGCGCTGGAAGCACCGGTTGAGCGCGGCGGTGAGCGCCATCGCGAGCAGCGCGCCCAGGCTCGCCAGCGCCATGTCCTGGTGGGCGTCCCACTCGTCGCCCTGGGTTCCGAGGCAGGCCTGTCCGAGGTCGCCGCCGAAGACCCGGAACGTCGCCCACTCCAACAGCTCGAAGAGCATGGACGTGGACATCGTCAGGTCGAGCGGCAGGAAGTAGCCCCAGAACCGCGGACGTTGACCACGCGCAGGAAGATCTCGCGCACCGGATCGGCGAGCAGCAATCCGTAGCTGATTTGGACGAAGCGATCGAAGTTGTTGCGTTCCCACCCGACGAGGTCGTTGAAGGTCCGCCCCGTGGAGCCCCGGAACCAGGCGTCGTAGGGCACCTCGGAACAGGTGAAGTGCGCGCCCACCTGGTGCAGGCACAGGAAGACGAAGATCGACATCGTGCGCGCCGTCGCACGGTGCCGGACCACCGGGCCCGTCCGGCGCATCCTCCGTGCGGAAACCGGTCGGCGATTCTAGGAAGCCGCCGCCGCGTGCTGCGGCTCCGGCAGGCCGACGAGATCCTCGAACAGGGTCCGATAGTGGATCATCGCCTGGCGCAGGTCCTCCGTGGTCGCCTCGCCCTTCTGCTGGCGAAGCGCGATCTCGTGGGCGGTCCGGTAGTGCTCGACGACCAGCGGATGATCCACCGAGATGTCGTCCGCTCGCTGCTCGAACTCGGTCACCGGATAGCCGCGGGCGGACATCACGTCGCGCATCAGCTGGTCGGCCTCCGCCACGGCGCCGATCGGGCCGTCCACGAAGCGGGGCTGGAGGCGCCGCCAGGACTCCTCGAAACGCGTGCGATCCGCCGGCGAGAGCGGTTGGACGTTGAATCGGCCGACCCGGGCGGACCGCTGGTCGAGCCCGGATTCCGTGCGTCGGCGACTGCCGGCGTCTTTCAGCGAACGGTCGTACTCGGCGCCGCCGAACTTCTCGCGCAAGCGTCGTGTCCGTCGGGTGCTCAGGTACACCGACGCCGCGATGACGGCGACCAGGGCCGCGATGAGAGCGATGATTGCGACCATCGACGTAGTGGTCATGGACTGCCTCCCTTTCCAGTGCGGCCCGCCCGGCCGGAAGGGAGCGAAAGCGCTCGCCGGGCCCGACCGAGGCGGTACGGCATCTGCATCCTGGTCCCGTGGCCCGTGCCGGGGAAGGGCAGTAACTACCGAGGCGCAGGGTGCTCTATCTGCGTAGGAACTACGCTGGGGCGCGCGCCCGGATCCCTCCAAGATGATCGAACCGGCGCGGCACGGCCGGCGGGTTCGTCAGAGCGCAGGTCCGCCGGCCCCGTGATCGCGCGTGGTCGTTTGTGCAATCTGCGGGAAGGAGAGCGACATGGCTGGATCCCAGAAGGATGCCGCAGCACCGACAGCACTCCGGCGCGGAGCTCGCGCCGTGTCCCTGGCTTGCCTCGCCCTGGGGGTGGGACTCGTCCTGGCCGCCTGTCAGCCGCAGGAGCCGCGGACCGAAGCGTCGGATCCGCCGCTGCCGGCGACGGCGGTCCGGCCCGCGGCCGAGGCTCCCGGCTCCGCCGACCTGGTGGCCGAGGGTCAGCGCGTCTTCCGGTTCGAGACCTTCGGCGACGAGCAGCTCTGGACCGACACGCTCAAGCTGCACGAAGTCGTCGAGAAGAGCGTCGACCCGACGACCGCGCTCGCGGTCGGGCTGAAGGTCGACGCCGATGCCTTGCCGCCCGGAATCCTCGAAACGGCGGATCTGAAGAGCCCGGCGACGACGGTCGCCCTGCTCAAGATGAACGCCGTCGTCGGTCTCCAGGCCACCGTCGATGCCGACGGTCGCATCGTGAAGCTCGGCGTCACCTGCGCGCTCTGTCACTCGACGGTGGACGACTCGGTGATGCCGGGCATCGGCCGCCGCCTCGACGGCTGGCCGAATCGCGACCTGAACGTCGGCGCCATCATCGCCCTCTCGCCGGCCCTGCCGGCGGAGAAGAAGGCGGTCTACGAGTCGTGGGGCCCGGGCAGGTACGACCCGCGCTACAACCTGGACGGCAAGAGCACTCCGCTGGTGCTCCCGCCCGCGTACGGCCTGGCCGACGTCGAACGCGAGACCTACACGGCGGAGGGGCCGATCTCCTACTGGAACGCCTACGTCGCCGTGACCCAGATGGGCGGGCAGGGCAACTTCGCGGATCCGCGGCTGGCGATCGACGTCCAGCACTCGCCCGACCTCGTCAGTCCGCACCTCGACGCGCTGCGCGCCTATCAGCACAGCCTGCCGACGCCGCCACCGCCGGCCGGCAGCTTCGACGTCGCGGTCGCGGAGCGGGGTCGCCTGCTGTTCGACCGCTCGTGCGCGAGCTGCCACGTCAACGGCTCCGGCACCGACAACAACGGGAGCGGGACGCTGCACGCCGCGGCGGACCTCGGCGTCGACGGCGCCTACGCGGAGCGGACGGCCAGCAAGGCGTACCGCACCACCCCCTTGCGCGGGCTCTGGCAGCACCCGCCCTACTTCCACGACGGCAGCGCGGCGACGCTCGCCGACGTCGTGGCGCACTACGACGAGGTACGCAAGCTGGAGCTCACGCCGGAGCAGCAGAAGGAGCTGGTCGAGTACCTCAAGTCCCTCTGAGCCCGACTCGACCGGGGGAGATCGTCGCCGGCGCGGCCCGCAGCGGCCTCGACGGCGACGCTGTTCCCCGCGGCGTGGCGTAGCCCCGCGGCCACCCGCGTGGGTGGCGCTCGCAGCGCCTCCGATCCGCTACCTTGCTGGGACGAGCAAGTCCCCGCCGGACGGAGGTCCCATGCACGAGCTGCTGCCGAAGCGAGCCCAGGAGTACCGCGAACGCGCCCGCGCGGTCGCCGAGACGGCCGTCCGCCCGGTCGCCGCCGAGCTCGACCGCACCGGCGAGTATCCGTGGAGCGTCATCCGCGCGTTGCGCGACGCCCGCCTGATGGGAATCTGGATCCCCGAGGAGTACGGCGGGCAGGGTGCCGGCGTGCTCGACCTCTGCGTGGTGGTCGAGGAGCTCTCGCGCGCCTGCGGCGGAGTCGGTGTCGCCTACGCGGTCAACGCGCTGGGCAGCTTCCCGATCATCCTCGGCGGCACCGAGGAGCAGAAGCGGCGCTGGCTGCCGGCGGTCGCCTCGGGTGAGAAGCTGATCGCCTTCGGCCTCTCCGAGAAGGCCTCGGGCTCCGACGCGGGGAGCCTGCGGACGCGCGCCACGCTCGACGGCTCTACCTGGGTGATCGAAGGCGACAAGAAGTGGAACACCAACGGCAACGCCGCCTCGATCTACACGGTCTACGCCTCGACCCGTCCCGACCGCGGCAGCCGCGGCATCTCGGCGATCGTGGTCGAGAAGGGGACCCCGGGCTTCGAGATCGGCAAGCGCGAGGACCTGATGGGGATCCGCTGCGTGCCGGTGCACGAGCTCCACTTCCGCGGTTGCCGGGTACCGGCCGAGAACCTGCTCGGTGGCGTCGAGGGCAAGGGCTTCGGCAACGCCATGATGACCCTCGACCGCGCGCGCCCCGGCGTCGCCGCGCAGGCGCTCGGCCTCGCCCAGGGCGCGATGGACTGGGCGTTGCGCTACACCGCGGAGCGCCAGCAGTTCGGCCAGTCGGTGCTGTCGTTCCAGTCGACCCAGTTCCGGCTCGCCGACATGGCCACCGAAATCGAGGCCGCGCGGCAGCTGGTCTACGGCGCGGCGCGGGTGATCGACGAGGGGCTGCCGGGCGCCTCGAAGTACGCCGCGATGTGCAAGGTGTTCGCGAGCGACCTGGCGATGCGCGTCACCACCGAGGCGGTGCAGATGTTCGGCGGTTACGGTTATTGCCGCGACTATCCGATCGAGAAGTACATGCGCGACGCCAAGATCACCCAGATCTACGAGGGCGCCAACCAGATCCAGCGCCTGGTCATCGGCCGCGCGCTGACCAAGGAAGCGACGACGCTCGCGTCGAAGCTGGAGGTCCCGGTCGAACATTTCCCGGTCGAGGCGGAGACCGTGGAGGAGACGGTATGAACGTGGCGACGCTGGCTTTCGAATGCACGGGTGAGATCACCCTCGGCGCGCTCGGCGCGACCAGCCGCAAGCGGCTCGAGAGCTTCTCCGGTGACTGGCTCGAGCTCGACGCGAAGGGGGATCGCATCGTGGTCCGTCACGTCCAGCCGGAGGGCGCGCCGGCGCTGTCGGCGGTCCCCGCCGAGCTGATCGCCATGCTCGAGCTGCTCGAGCCCGAGGAGCGCGAGCGCCTGCGCGGTGGCACCCTCGTCGTGCGCGACCGCGGCGGAGTGCAGCTGCGGCTGGTGGTCGAGCCGGGGGAGATCCGCATCCAGTGGCCGCGTGAGGACTGGAGCCACACCGCCGCCATCCCGCTCGAGGAGGCGCTGTCGCGGGTCGAGCCGGTCTCGGCGCGAGTGTCCGGTACCCTGCGCTTCCAGGCGCCGGCGGGCGCGCGCGAGAAGCTGGTCGGCTTCGTCGAGCGCTTCGAGGGGCTCTATCCCGACGGCGACCTGCGGCTCGATCGGGAGGGGACCTCGGTCGAGGTCGAGCTGCGCGGCATCAACGTCGGCCCCGCGGAGCTGCTCGCCAAGCTGCGCGAGCTGGCCGAGCCGGCCGATTCGCTCGAGGGCGACCTGACGGTCAGCTCCTTCGCCTCGCACGCGCTCGAGCGCGACTTCCGCCTGCGCCTGCGTCGCGGCGTCGCGCTGGCCGAACGCCCGTCGCTCTGGCGCGAGGGCTGAGCCCTCGACCCGGGGTCGTCGCCCGCCTCCGGGATCCTGCGTCACCGCGAAGTCGGCGCTCCGGGGACGGTGAAACCCCGGGCGCCGCTCGCGCATCCACCTCGGTATTCCGAAAATTCGGTGGGAGGGGCGCCGGCCCGGGGCCGGCGGCCGCTGCTCGCCGATCTCCGAGGAGGATCCGCAGATGAAGCGAACGCTCTTGGCGACCGCCCTGATCCTGTGCACCGCCCTGCCCGGCACGGCCCGTGCCGAAGCCGGCGGCGACCCGCTCGCCGCGACGCGGGCCGACATGGAGGCCACGCTCGGTGCCGTGCCGAGTTTCTTCTCCGCATTCCCGCCGGCGGCGCTGCCCGGCGCCTGGCAGACGTTCAAGGCGCTGCAGCTCTCCGGGACGACCGCGCTCACCGGCAAGGAGAAGGAGCTGATCGGGCTCGGCGTCGCCGCCCAGGTCCCCTGCGACTACTGCATCTACGCCCACACCGCCGCGGCGCGCGCGCACGGCGCGAGCGACGCCGAGATCGCGGAGGCGGTGGCGATGGCGGCCTTGACGCGGCAGTGGAGCACGGTGCTCAACGGCAGCCTGGCCGACGAGGCCGAGTTCCGCGCCTGGACCGACGCCGCCTTCGCGCACGCCGCCCGGGTGCCGGCCGACTCGCAGCCGATCGCGGTGGTCGACGCCGACAGCGCCCTGCGCGAGGCCGCCCGGATCATGGGCACGCCGCCGTCGTTCCTCACGGCCCTGCCGGCGGCGACGCTGCCCGGCGCGTGGCAGGAGCTCGCGGGGCTGCAGCTCAACCCGGCCACCGCGCTGCCGGGCTACCTCAAGGAGCTGATCGGCCTGGGCGTCGCCGCGCAGGTGCCTTGCCGCTACTGCTCGTACGCCCACACCCAGGCGGCGAAGCTCGGTGGCGCCACCGATCAGCAGGTGCAGGAGGCGCTCGCGATGGCGGCGCTGACTCGCCACTGGAGCACCTGGATCAACGGCATGGCGATCGACCGCGCGACCTTCCGGCGCGAGTTCGACGCCATCCTGCGCCACGGCGCCGAAGCGGCCGCCGGCTCGAAATAGGGCGCGGCACCGCGCGCGCCGGAGGACTTTCCGCGCGAGCGGGGGTGAACCGCCGGCGCCGCGGCTGCCTCGTGCCGCCTCAGCGCCGGCGTTCGAAGATCGCGACCATCCCCTCGACGTGTCGCCGTTCGTAGGTCGACTCGAACTCCCGCAAGGACGCTTCGGGCCAGGCGAAGCGCTTCGTCATCGGCTCTCCGATCCAGCCGCCGGCGTGGATCACCACGAATCGGGGCCGAGGAAACCCGGTGAACCACCAGTCCCACTCGCGCCGACGCAGCGGCTCCGGAGATTCGGCGTGAAGCAGGCCGAGCATGTCGCGCACCCGTAGACCCGAGTAGTAGCCGATATAGCCCGTCTCGTTGGCGGCGACCCAGTCCCCCGGCGAACCGTTCGCCGCGAGCCAGCGCGCGGCGCGCTGGTACTCGGGCGCCAGCCGGAATGGACGGCTCGCCGTGGCGCGCAGCGCGCCACTGGCGACCGAGGCATACAGGCCCACCGCGACGCAGGTCAGCACTGCGAGGCGCGCGCCCGTCCACGCGGAGACCGCGTCGCTGCCTTCGGCCGGCGGCCTCCAGCGTCGCGACGCCTTGCCCGTCGCCAGATCGAGCTCCCGGATTCCGCACGCCGCGAGCACGACGACGGCGAAGTTGCCCGGCGCGTAGTACCAGAGATAGCCCGGCGGCGCCTCGAGCACCGCATAGCCGAGGACCTGCGAGGCACCGAACAGCGAGATGACGAGCGCGAACGACCGGCCCGAGCGGGCGTCGCGCAGCGCCCGCCGGATGCCGAGGGCGAGCAGGACGTAGATCCAGGGCGCTCCGGGGATCTGTCGCGCGAAGGTCGCGATCCAGGTGCCCTCCTGGGTCCACCATTCGATCGAGCCCTGGATCGACTTGACGCGCACGGAATGGGGAATGGCGCTGCCGAAGGTCGCCCACGCGAAGAGCAACCAGGGCGTGATCACGGCGAGGAAGGGCCAGATCAGCGCCCCGGGTCGACGGTCGCGCCGGAGCACGGTGAGCAGCACCAGAGCCGCGAGCATCGCGATGCCCTCCGGGCGCGCCAGCGCGCAGAGGCCGCTGAAGGCCCCCGCCCACTCGAGCCTCTGCCGCTCGAAGGCGAGCGCCGCCAGCGCGGCCGCGGCGAGGAGCAGGGAAGTCTCGAGTCCGACGGCGCGCAGGAGCGGAGGCCAGGTGATCGCGACCAGCGCCGTGGCGAACGCGAGCACGGGCCCGCCGGATCGGAGCGCGGAGAAGGTCACGATCGCGATCGCTGCCAGTCCCGCCGCGAAGAGTACGAGGAGCGCCGCGGGCCCCTGCACTCCCACGACGTGGAACAGCGCGAGCAGCGCCGTGAAGAGCGGCGAGGTCGTCCCGGCGATCGTCTCCCCGGGGTTGAAAGCCCAGCCATCGCCCCGCGCCAGGTTCTCTGCGAATCGAAGATAGATGAAAGCGTCGTCCGCGATCGCGGCTCGAACGAGAATCGTGGCGAGAGCCGCGAAACCGGCGAGCGCTGCCCAGATCCAGAGCTCGTCGCGTGCGAACCAACGATGGCTTTCGGTCGACATGTCGCCGCGTACGCTAGTCGAAATCGGCCGGGCGCCGAAGGCCCCGGTGCCGGCGGATGCCCCGATCCGGGTCCGGACGAATGCTGGCGTCACGAGCCCTGTTCCTTGGCTCCGGGTCCGGGGCGCGGCGGCAGCGGCGCCGCGAGGCGGGCGCGCGCGGCATATGCTCCGCCCGCCCGTCCGGGGAGGTGCGGCGAGTCGCCGCGGGGTCCTCGGGCGGAACGAAGGAGACGGACGTGGCGAGGAGCGGGGTGCGCGGGGCCAACGGGCCGGAGGCGGAGTGGACGCTGCTGTTCGCCGCCTGGTTGATCGCCGCGGTGGCGACGGCCGGCAGCCTGTTCTTCAGTCAGGTGATGGAGTTCGCGCCGTGCGAGCTCTGCTGGTACCAGCGGATCTGCCTTTTCCCGCTCGTCATCCTGCTGGCGCGCGGGCTCTTCCCGCTCGACCCCGGCGTGGTGCGATACGCGCTGCCGCTCGCCGGTCTCGGCGCAGTGATCGCCGGCTACCACGTCCTCGTCTACGAAGGGGTGATCCCGGAGAGCCTCCGGCCGTGCGCGCGCGGCGTCTCGTGTAGCGAGGAGTACATCGAGCTCTTCGGCTTCGTCTCCATCCCGCTCATGGCCCTGTTCGCCTTCGCCGTGATCACGGGCCTCCTCGTCGCCCTGTCCCGGAGATCCCTAGCATGAAGAAGAAGACCACCTTCGCCGTCGCCGCCGTGGCCCTCGTCGCCGGATTCGTGATCGCGTCCGCCTGGTACCGGCAGTCGCGATCGTCGGCGCTCGAAGCCACGGCGCGGGATCGCGCGGCGCTGTTCGTCCGCCCGCACTCGCCGGTCCGCGGCGCCGAGACCGCCCGCGTCGACCTGGTCGAGTTCACGGACCCGGCCTGCGAGACCTGCGCCGCCTTCGCGCCGATCCTCGACCAGATCCTCGAGCGGCACCCCGGCCGGGTCCGGCTCGTCGTCCGCCACGCTCCGTTCCACGACGGCGCCGGGGACGTCGCCCGCGTGCTCGAAGCCGCGCGGCGACAGGGTCGATTCTGGGAAACGCTGCACCTGCTCTACCGGACCCAGCACCTGTGGACGGCTCACCATCGCGTCTACATTGACAGCGTCTGGCAGTTGCTGCCGCAGGTCGGACTCGACATGGATCGGCTGCGCGCCGACTTCGCCGATCCCGAGGTCGCCGCCGTCGTCGAGCAGGACCTCGCCGACGCGCGCGCGCTGGGCGTGCAGAAGACGCCGGGGATCTTCGTCGACGGCCGGCCGCTCGAGCCGTTCGGCGTCGACCCGCTGGTCGCCCTGGTCGACGAAGCGGTCCGCACGCGCTATCCGGGCTGAGCGGTCCGCGCCGGACACGTGGCGCGCTGCAGGTAAGCTCGAGCGCCGGAGGTGACGGCGATGCCCCGCAAGACCGCCCACGATTTCGACCAGGAGCTGCTGGCGCTGTTCGACGCCTACGTCCACGGCGACATCGACCGGCGCAGGTTTCTCGACCGCGCGGCGAAGTTCGCCGTCGGCGGGGTCACCGCCGCGATGCTGCTCGATCAGCTCTCGCCCGATTTCGCCCACGCCCAGGTCCTGGCGCCCGACGACGCACGGCTGGTCGCCGAGCGCATCGAGATCGTCTCGCCCGCCGGGCACGGCGCGATCCGCGGCTACTTCGTCCGTCCGGCCGGCGAGAAGGGCAGGCTCCCCGGCGTGCTGGTGATCCACGAGAACCGGGGCCTGAACCCGCACATCGAGGACGTCACGCGGCGCTTCGCGCTCGCCGGCTACGCGGCGCTCGCGCCCGACGCCCTGACCTCGCTCGGCGGCTACCCGGGCGACGAGGACGCGGCGCGCGCCCTGTTCCAGAAGCTCGAGGCCGGCAAGTCGCGCGCCGACTTCGTCGCCGCCTTCGAGTGGCTGAAGGCGAGAGAAGCGACGACCGGCCGCGTCGGCGCCGTCGGTTTCTGCTGGGGCGGCGGCATGGTCAACTGGCTCGCCACGCAGCGCGCCGACCTCGGAGCGGGGGTGCCGTTCTACGGCAGCTCGCCCGACCCGGCGGAAGTGGCGAAGATCCGCGCGCCGCTGCTCGTCCAGTCGGCCGAAGTCGATCCACGCATCAACGAGAGCTGGCCGGAGTTCGAGGCGGCGCTGAAGGCGTCCGCGGTCGCGTACGAGCGCCACCTCTATCCGGGCACCCAGCACGGCTTCCACAACGACACCACGCCGCGCTACGACGAGGACGCGGCGAAGCTCGCCTGGGAGCGGACGCTCACGTTCCTCGATCGCCACCTGCGCGAGTGAGCTCACGGCCGCGTCGCGACGGGTCGTCGCGGTGGGGGAGGCCATGAGGTCTCGCGGCGCGAGCCGCGGGCCGGAGTGAGCCCTGGCGACTTACCAGCGCGAGCGGTCGCCGCTCTCGAATCCGTCGGCGAAGACGTAGCGATTCTCGAGGCGGGCGACGGCGCCGATGAGCAGGCCACCGGAGACCTGGAAGTCGGTGAAGACCACCGGACGGCCCGACCCGTCGAAGCGCATCGAGCAACTCGTGGCATTGACGGGAATGCCGAGGTCGATCGGGGTGAAGGGATCGGCGGGCGTGGTGTCGCCGAACTCCGGATCGAAGTCGAGGTCGGGAACGGTGAGCGCGGTCACGAACAGATCGTGGCCCGGCTCGCTCGAGGTGCCGGCGACGATCAGTCGCCCGTCGCCCTGGAGCGCCACGCCGCAGGGGTTGCGGAAGTAGGAGCTCGCCCGCACGACGGTCTCGAGCAACTGGCCCTGGGGCGCGAGTCGGGTCACGGCGAAGCGGCGCGCCGGCGTTCCCGAAGTGTCGGCGACGCCGGCGCAGTAGTGGTCGCCCTCGGCCGAGATCGCGAGGGCGAGGCAACTCGAGGAACCGCCCGCGACGTAATCCCAGTGCCGGGGGATCAGGCCGGCGATCATGAAGGTCGTGTCGTCCTCCCCATTGGGCAGGATCCGGTGAAGGTAGGCGTCCCATTCACAGGGAAAACAGAAGCCGACGTGACCGGCGAACAGCATCCGTCCCTCGGAGTCGACGACCATGTCGCGCAGGTAGACGCGCTGTCCGGCCTGCCAGCCCTCGAGCTCCCGCTTGCCGTTGATTCCGAAGCTCGGATCGTCCTCGCCGTCTATCCGGTAGCGGAAGGCCCAGCTGCGCCCGTCGCTGTCGTAGGCCGCGACGACGATCCGCTCGAAGCGGAAGGGATACTGGCCCACCCACATCGTCGCGATCCGCACCGGTGTCGTGTCGGCGTTGGTGCCTTCGACCCGGAAGCCTTCGCCCAGGAAGTCGGGGTCCGGCAGGCAGTCGGGGTAGAGGAACCGGGCGATGAACGGCTGGTAGACGGAGACGAAACTGTTCCAGGTCTTCCCGACCAGGAGCAGGCGGCCCTGACTGTCGAAGGTCGCATCGAAGACGGAGGCCGCATGCCCTTCCGGTGGAGCGACCGTGCAGCTCGAATCGACGCCGGTCGGCGTCACCCGCACCCAGTGCAGATTGTGATCTTCGGTGTGGCCGGCGAAGACCAGGGCCTCGTCCGGGGCGAGCGTCCCGCGCCCGGACCAGACGTCGGTCAAGGGCAGTTCGATCGCCGCCCAGCCGTCCGGCGGGTGGAATCCGGCCGTGTCGAGGTCTCCGTCGGCGGCCGGAACGGCTGCGCCGCCGGTCAGGGCCAGGGTGAATCCGAGGCGGAGAGCGAAGGTCGTCGTCGATCCGTGGCGCAGCATCGGGTCCTCCCGTTTCGAATGAGGTCTCGATGAGAGTTCGCCGGAGCGCGGGAGGAGGGGACATCGGAGCCGACGGAGCCGGAATCTCCGACGAAGAACGCGCCGTGCGCAGCAGCGGTCCGGGCCGCGTCGGACCCCGGGGGTGGCGCCCGTAGCGGCCAGCAGCCAGCGGGCAGCGCGAGGTTGGCTTACGCGTCGCGATCGGCGGCCGCGCACCCGGACTCCGCCGACGAGGCGCCGGTGGACGGCCTGCTCGACCGCGCGGAGGAGCGGGCCCCGCCTTCAGGGAACGGACGAGGACCAGGCCGAGACGTCGCCCGACTCGAAGCCGTCGACGAACAGCACTCCCAGCCGGTTGTAGAAGACCATCACCGACGGATCGCCCGAGTTGCCCACGACGAGATCGGGCCAGCCGTCGCCGTCGAGGTCGCCGAAGGCGAGCGCGGTGCCGGCGCCGGCCGAGTCGTAGCTCCACGACGGCACCGTCTCGAGCGTCCCGCCGGAATCGAGGTGGTTGATGTAGAGGTTGACCTTGCCGTTGGAGAAGTGGATCTCGGCGAGGTCGGGGTCGCCGTCGAGGTCGACGTCGGCCCAGCGCAGGTCCTGGTGGCCGAAGAAGGTGCCGTCGGCCGACCAGGTGGTGGTCAGCGTGCCGTCGACGTTGGTGTAGACGCGGGTGGGGTCGGCTCCGAGCGCCAGGTCGGGATCGCCGTTGCCGTCGACGTCGGCCCAGCCGACCCCCCGGTCGGTGTCCGTGTCGCCGGTAGTCCACACCGGAACGGTGGCCAGGTTCCCTTCGACATTGGAGTAGACCGCAGTCTCGAAGTTGGCCCACTTCGACACCGCCAGGTCCTCCCAGCCGTCGCCGTCGTAGTCGGCGTAGTCGAGGAAGTTCTGAATCGAGGTCTCCGCCGATTGCCACGACGGTGTGGTCTCCAGGGTCCCCCCGTCGTTGACGAACAGGTACATCGGCCGGTAGGGGTCCTGCGACGAGTTGCCCTGGTTCGCGGTGACCAGGTCGACGTCGCCGTCGTGGTCGACGTCGAAGGGCAGCGCGAAGTTGGTCCAGGCGCTGTCGTTCGACAGCCATGTCGGTGTCGTCGCAGGGCCGGTCGGCGAGCCAAGGTAGATCGCCGACGGCGCCATCGAGAAGCCGCCGTTGCCCGCGACCACGTCGGGCCAGACGTCGTCGTCGATCAGCGCCACGTGGATGTCACCGGTCGACCGCGCGTCGGTCGAAGCCCACGACGGCGACGTCTCGAGCCCCGAACCGGTGTTGAAGTAGATGAAGTTGCGCCAGTCGTCGTAGGGCGGGAAGCTCTGTGACTGGTAGCAGCCCACCGCCAGGTCGAGATCGCCGTCGAGATCGAGGTCGCCGAGCGCCAGCCCTCCCACCTGCACCCGGAATCCCGTGTTGTCCCAGTCCGGCGCGATGCCGTAGGGCAGCGCTCCCGCACCCGACGCCGGCACCTGCGGCGGCAGCAGGGTGGGCACTTCGGCCGGGATCTCCACGCGCTCGAGGCCGTCGTCGGAGACCTCGATCCGCCATCGGGCGTCATCGGCGCCGGCAGCGATCGGGGAGACGATCGCGGCGAAGGTCAGAGCCGGGAGGACGAGGGCCGCTGCTCGGAGCGTCATGACGAGCACCTCCGGCGATCGATGGTAGCGCAGGTCCGACGTCGCGCCCGGGCGTCGCGGGCCGCGAGCGCGTCGCCGTCGCCGCGGACCGCTGGGATCAACGGGTGGCCGAGCACCCGCGGGGCGTGAGGATCGGCGTCCTCGGCTGCGGCGTCCTCGTCGGCAGGGCGGCCGCGCGGGGCTGGAGGAGCCCGAGCTGACCGCGAGCGGCGAGAAAGGGCGAAACGGTCGCAGGAGGCTCCGAGCTTCCGTCGGATCGCGCCGTCGGGGGGATCGCGCATGAAGTGGACGACCCGGATCCCCATGACCGGATTCGTCACTCCCGACGTTCGTCGGCGGAGAGCGACCCGAGGCGACGTTCGCTCGCGCCCTCGTCGGCCCAGGCTCTGCCGAGCTCGGCGCCGGAGCGGGGAAGCGCCGACCTCAAGGCGATCTTCGCGACCAGAAGCGGCTCGACTGCGACTCGAAACCGTCGGCGAAGAGGAGCGAGCCCACGAGCCGGACCGGGACGACGACGTGCTCGTCTTCTGCGACCGAGCCGTCGGCGTCGGCGAAGACGTAGTAGTCACCTCCCTCGACGACGAGCGCGACCGGCGTCTCGTCGCCGTTGCCGCCCGGATGGTCGACGTCCACGAAGCGCGAGCCGGCTGTGCCGAAGCTGTTGTCACCCACGACGCCGCCGGGAAAGAGCGCGAAGAAGCGGTCGACGCGGAAGCCGTCGACGCCCGAGTCGCGCGCGACGACGATCCGTCCGAGCCCGTCGATCGCGAGAGCTCGGATCTCGCTGTCGCTCAATCCCGTGGCGATCGTCGACGCTCCGGGCGCGCCGGACGCGAACACGCGCACGACGGCGAGCTCGGGCGGCGTCAGGCGGTTCCATCCGAGCACGATCTGGCCGGCGGGACCGATGGCGAGCGCCCCGGGCAGCGCCGCGATCGGCGGCGAGTCGATGCCGTCGACGATGAAGGTGCCGGCGTCGCCCCAGGTCGGGTCGAGGTCGCCACCGGCGTCGAACCGGGTGAGGCCGGTGTCGAAATCGGCACCGTCGTCGGGATCGACGAAGGCGTGGAGAACGTAGCTTCTCCCTGCCCTGTCGACTTCGAGCTGCGCCGCGGTGACGATCGTCTGGCCGAGATTCGCGGCCGCGACCTTGCGGTATCCGCCCGAACCGAACGTGCCGTCGAGATCGCCGTCCGCTTCGAGACCGACCAGGTAGTAGTCGGCGGAGATTCCTCCGACGGTCCGTTCGAGCAGGAGCAGATAGCGCGGCGAGCCCGCGTCGGTCTCGACGATGTCGACGAACCGGCAGCTCTCGGTGTCGCAGAAGTCGGTGTCGTCGAAGAAGGTCCAGCCCGAACCGGAGAAGCTGTCGTCGAATGGTCCGAACGGCGAGCCGTTCGCGGACGGCGTCGTCCGCCCGACGAACGCCCGATCGACCGTTCCGGTCGGAAAGAAGCCGGCGGCGCCCGCGAACAGCGCCCGGCCCTCGCGGTCGACCACCACGGCGCGCGCCTCGAACCGCTCGAGGAACGGCACGTCGAACTCCCAGCCGCAGCAGCCCGACCAGGAGCCGATCCCCGGCTCCTCCGCCCAGTAGGCGCTCATGTCGGTCGGATCGGCGAGATTCGCGCCGAGGAACGCGGCGGCGCCGCTGCCGGTGGCGGTCGCCGCCGCCACACGAAAGTTCGTCAGGCCCACACCGATCCCGCCGACACCCCAGGTCGGGTCGAGATCGCCGTCCGCGGCGCGCGCCACCGTCGCGAGACTCCAGCCCAGCCAAGCCACCGCCAGCCCGAACCCTCCAACTCTGCGCATCGATCGCCCTCCCGGAAGAACCCTCTCGAGGAAAGCGCCGTTTCGGCGCGAAGGGGGACTGGGAGAGCCGGGCCCGATCTCGCATTCTCCGGCGACGGCCGGATCGAGCTCGATCTCGAGTACGGAATCTCGCTCTTCGACCTCATGTTCCAGAGCGACGGCAGGCTGCTCGCCGTCGGCTCGAACAACGCCGTCGGCGCTGATGCCGGAGGGCTCTTCCTCGCCCGAAGGACGAACGGCGGCGACTTCGACTCCGGCGGCGACGTGTCGCGCTGCTGGTGGTCGACGACGAGCCGGTCAACCGTCAGGTCCTCGTTCATCAGCTGGGTCTCCGCGACTACCGCATCCTCGAGGCACCCGACGGCGAGGAGGCGCTCGCCGCGGTTGCGCGCGAGCGGCCCGACCTCGTGCTGCTGGACATCATGATGCCGCGGATGTCGGGCTACGACGTCTGTCGCCGCCTGCGCGAGGAGCGCTCGCCCGCCGAGCTGCCGATCATCTATCTCTCGGCGAAGAACCAGCTCCAGAACCTGCTCGCCGGCTTCGAGACGGGCGCCAACGACTACCTGACCAAGCCGATCGGCAAGGCCGAGCTGCTCGCCCGCGTCGGCACCCACCTCCAGCTCCTCGAGGTACACCGCGACCTCGAGCGCAAGGTCGCCGAGCGCAGCGAGGAGCTCTTCCGCGCCAACGAGAGGCTCGCTCGCCTCGCGTCGCTCGACGACCTCACGCGCATCGCCAATCGCCGCAGTCTGGACGAAGCCCTGGCGCGCGCCTGGGCCGACCACCAGCGCCGCGGTGCCGAGCTCTCGCTGCTCCTCTTCGACATCGACTTCTTCAAGAGCTACAACGACTGCTACGGTCACCAGCAGGGCGACGCGGTGCTGGTGGCCGTGGCCGGAGCCGTTTCCGACACCCTCGAACGCAGCACCGACCTCGCGGCCCGCTACGGCGGCGAGGAGTTCGCCGTCGTTCTGCCGGACACGCCGTCGGCCGGCGCCGCGCGGATCGCTCGGAAGATCGCGGCGGCGGTGCGCGACCTCGACTTGCCGCACGAACGGAGCGATGCGAGCGACCGGGTCAGCGTCAGCATCGGAGTCGCGACGATCGTGCCCCGGCCGACGCTCGGCCCGACCCGCCTGCTCGAGCTCGCCGACCGGGCGCTCTACCGCGCCAAGGAGGGCGGACGGAACCGGGTGGCGCTCCACGAGCCCGGGGCGGAGGAGTCGCCCCGCCCCTGAAGGCCGTGACAGGGTTCCCGGCGCTCGAGCCGGGCCGCGATGCGAGGGTCAGAGGGTGGCGCTCGACCACTCGCTTTCGTCACCTTCCTCGAAGTTCGCCGAGAAGATCCACTCGTCTGCGACCCAGAGCGCGAGGGCGCCGTCGAACGAGGTGTCCGCGAGAAAGAAAACCCCGCGGCTGTCGGCCGCGACGCGGAAGGAGTCGAGGCTGGTGAAGACCGGCCAGACCTGCGGTGTGAGGGTTTCGACGGCGCCGCCGGCGACCGGCACCCGTCGCAGGATTTTCGCCGCGCCCGGGCTCGAGACGTACTCGTAGGCCACGAAGCGGCCGTCGGGTGCCACCTGCGGGGCCTGCACCAACGCGTCGGGAAAGGCGGTCAGGTCGGTGAGCGTGGTGCGGCTGCCCGACCCGTCGAGCGCGCGGCTGTAGAGCCAGTCCTGGCCGGCGCGGCTGAGATCGCCCTGGAATACGACGCGCTGGGCGTCGGCGATCCGGAACAGTTCGACTCCCGTGCCTGCCGCGACCACCGAGCCCGAGATCGAGAGCGCGGAGCCCTCCGGGCCGTCGGCGTGGGCGCTCCAGAGGTCGATTCGGCCATCGACTTCGAGATCCCCTCGGAACAGGACCCGGTTCTGGCCGCCGGCCGAGGTCGTCGCAAGGTCGAAGACCACATCGCCGCCCGGCGTCGGCGGCGGATTCAGCTTGATCGAGTCCTGCCACGGCCCGTCGATCGGAACGCTCCAGATCTCGTTTCGAGTGTCGGTGGCGACGTCGCCGTAGAAGAGCACCGTCGAGCCGTCGGCGCTGAAACCGATCTTCGAAACGTCGCCGCCGAGGACGGGGACGGGACACAGCCGTTCGGGTGAATCGCCGGGACCGTCGATCGGTACGCTCCAGACCTCGTTTCGACCGGCGGCGTCGAGATCGGCCCTGTAGACCACCCGGCTCGAGTCGGGCGAGATCTCGAAGCCGAATTCGAGGTCGTTGCTCGCGGATTGCTCCGGGGTCAATCGGACGGCCTGGGTGCCGGGCCCCTCGACCGGCACACTCCAGACCGCTCCGCGCGCGCCGGTCGAATTTCCGACGGCGCCGGTCCAGACGAGGCGTGTCGCGTCCGGGCTGAGGTCCGCTCCGCCGACGTACTGAAACGTCGCCCCCGGCGGCAGGGGCGGGCTGATCTCGACGGCCGCGTCGGCCGGCCCCGCCTCGGGGACGCTCCAGAAGCGTTCGAAGGTCCCGTCGCCGGCCCAGTAGACGATCCTCCCCTGGGCGGACAACCAGAACGTGCGCACGTCGACGTCGCCCGCCGCGGGCGAGGGTCCGAGGAGCTGCGCGTTGCTTGCCGGCCCCTCGATCGGGACTCGCCACAGTTCCTTCTTCGTCGAATCCTGCGCCGCGATGAAGACGACATGGCGCCCGTCCGGCGTCGCTTCGAATTGGTCCACCGATCGTCCCGAGGGGAGCGGGTAGGAGAGTCGGATGCGACCGGTACCGTCTCGCCGCACGACCCAGAGCTCGTTCGCCTCGTCGGTCACGGCATCGTGGAGATAGAGGACGCGCTCCCCGTCCGGGGTCTGCTGAAACCACGAAACGTCGCTCCAGACCTGCCCTTCGGCCGAGAGCCGGGTCCTGCGGACCGCGGCGTCGACCGGTGCGACGCACGGGGGAGCGAGCAAGAGCGCGACGGCCGAGGCGCGCAGGAGAATCGCGTTCATGGGGGTCCTCCTCACCTCGGGAACGCAAGGCCGGATCGAGGGCTGACACGGAGCCAGGGCCGGGCGCGATGGAATCCACCAGGCGGGAATCCCACGGACCGACGAATCCGGACCCCGGACGATGTCCGACTCGAAGAGGAGGAATTGGTGGAGCAGAAGGGATTCGCCATCCGCCGGCCATCGCCGGCCGGCGGAT
>BTUO01000008.1:57827-230924 GCA_045862895.1 Acidobacteriota bacterium | reverse complement strand
AGCTTCACGTCTGGCGAGGGCGGCTCAAGGTCGACAGAATGTTCCGCTTGCCACTTACGAAACCACGCTCCGTAGCTCACAGTAGCCGCCTTGCCGCCTAACTAGGATTTAACCCACGAAGATTCGCGGGAAGTCCGTGTGACAAAGGAGGGATAAACCTGCGGGGTGGGAGCTGGTCGGAGTTGGCAGCTCATTGAAAGGGCTCGGGTTGCGGCGAGTGTAGGGGGGTGGGGGGTGTGGGTCAAGGGGGCGTTGTCACCGGGCTAATCCGAATCGGGGCCGGGCTCTGCCTTGGGACGGGGGCGTGGGAGGGGTGGCGGGGCCGGTGGGCGGACGGGTAGCTCTCCTTCCGCGTCGAGGAGGGTGTCGAGGGGGCTGCGGACGCCCAGGCCGCCGCGGTTGAGGACGTGGGTGTAGACCATCGTCGTGGTCACCTGGCGGTGGCCGAGGAGCTCCTGAACGGTGCGGATGTCGTAGCCCGCTTCGAGCAGGTGGGTCGCGAAGCTGTGGCGCAGGGTGTGGCAGGTCACCCTCTTGTCGATGGCGGCCGCTTTCGCGGCAGCGCGGACGGCGCGCTGGACGCGGTCTGGATGGAGATGGTGCCGGCGCGTGTCGCCGGTTCTCGGATCGGTCGAGTAGCGCGGGGCCGGGAAGACCCACTGCCAGACCCACTCGCGCTCGGCGCCCCGGAGCTTGCGCTCGAGCGCGTGCGGCAGCAGGACTCTCCCCTCCCCCGCCTCGAGATCGCGTTCGTGGAGTTGGCGCACCCGCTCGAGGTGCGCTCGCAGCTCGATGGCGGCCGTCGCGGGCAGCATCGTGCGGCGGTCGCGGTCCCCCTTGCCGGAGCGTACGGTCAGCTCGTGGCGCTCGAAATCGAGATCCTCGACACGCAGCCTCAGCGCCTCGTGCAGGCGCAGACCGCCGCCGTAGAGAACCAGCGCCACCGTGCGCTCGACGCCGCTCACGTTCGCGATCAGCCGTCTCGCCTCGGCGCGTGACAGGACCATCGGCAGGCGCTTCGGGCGTCGCGCCCGGATCGCCGCCGGCAGCGGTCCCAGCTCGCGGAAGAGGACGTCGCGGTAGAGGAAGAGCAGCGCCGCCAGCGCCTGGTTCTGGGTCGAGGCCGAAACGCCGCGCTCGACCGCGAGGTGGGTCAGGAACGCCGCGACGTCGTCCGCGCCCAGCTCGCGCGGGTGACGCAGGCCGTGAAAGCGGACGAATCTCCGCACCCAGTCGGCGTAGGCCTCCTCGGTCCGGATCGACAGGCGCCGGCGGCGCGCTTCGAGCCGGACGCGGTCGAGCAGGCGGGATCCGGGTGCGGCTGCTCCGTTCGCGACATCCATCACCACTCAGGGACGGAAGCGCACGGACCTTCCCTCGCGCTCGGCGCCGGCGAGCGGCCTTCGCTCAGCCGTCGAGGGCGAACGTCGCCGTCAGCTCGAGGGCGTAGTCGCGCGGCAGCCGCTCGACGCCGAACAGGGCGCGGGCGTGCGCTCCGGCGTCGGGGCCCAGGGCGGCGAGGAAGAGGCTCGACGCGCCGTCGACGACCAGCGGGAAGTCGCTCCAGCCGGGCGACGTCTGCAGGTACGCCTCGAAACGGGCGAGGCCGGCGACGCGCTCGAAGCCGATCGCGTGGCGGATCTGCGCCAGGACGTTCAGCGCCGCGAGCTCGGCGGCGGCGACGCCGTCGGCGGTCGTCAGGTTGGCGCCGAGGCGGCCGGTCCAGGTTCGCGTGCCCGCCGGGGCGCCCTCGGTCGCGACCGGGAACTGCGCGGCGATGAAGGCGAAGCCGCCGATCGCGCGCACCGGCAGGTAGGCGCCGCCCGGCCGCGGCGGGCTCGGCGGCAGCGCGAGGCCGCGAGCGGCGAGATTGGCGACCACCTGCGCGGTCGGGATCACGGGTTCACCAATTCACGGGATCACGGGATCACGGGATCCTGCGCTCGCGCGCTCGCGAGCCGCGAGCCGCGAGCCGCGAGCGCGGCGATCCGCCCTTCGAGCAGCAGCGCCGCGAGCGCGGTGAAGGCGGCGACGCCGCCGAGGATCCAGGCGAGCCGCGTCCACGGGGCGCCCGCGGCGGCGCGCAGCTCGGCGAAGGAGAGCAGCGAGCGCAGCCACTCGAAGGCGCCGGCGAGGAGACCGAGTTGCGCCGCGCGCACCGCCCGGCGCCGCGCGACGAAGACGAGAGCGAGCACGGCGAGGGCCGCCGCGACGAGGACGAGCTGGCGGGCGCGATAGAAGTGGGCGCCGAGCAGGAGCGCGGCGAGCGCGGCCGGCAGCAGCCGGAGGAAGGTCTTCACCGCGCGCTCACCCGCGATAGCCGGAGTCGACCTCGAGGTCGGCGCCCGAGCAGGCGGCCACCGCCAGCTGGTCGGCGCGCTCGTTCTCGTCGTGGCCGGAGTGGCCGCGCACCCAGACGAAGCGGACCTTGTGGCCGGAGCGCTCGAGCAGGTCGAGCAGGCGCCCCCAGAGATCCGGGTTGAGCGCCTCCTCCTTCCGGTTGCGCATCCAGCCGTTGGCGCGCCACTTCTTCGCCCAGCCCTGCTGGATGGCGTTGACCACGTACTGCGAATCGGAGTGGACGACCAGCTCGCACGGCTCGGTCAGCGACTCGAGCGCGGCGATCACCGCGCGGATCTCCATCCGGTTGTTGGTGGTCCGCCGGAACCCCTTCGAGATCTCCCTCTCGTGGCCGTTCCAGCGCAGGATCACGGCGTAGCCGCCCGGGCCGGGATTGCCCGAGCAGGCGCCGTCGGTGTACGCATCGACTCGTTTCATCGGGCGCGGAGTGTAGCCGACGAGGGCGCCGGACGTTTCCGATCGACCAGCGGCTCGGCTCCACCCCGCGGCGATCGCCCGGACGCCCTCCGGGGTAGGGCGGGGTTCCGATCGGGGGTTCAGCCTGTCTGAATCGAAGGGGCCCACCCTTCCGCCTTTCCGACGGCCTCGGGTCGAGCCCACCAGGAGGTCCTCCCCATGAGCCGGTTCCCGGTTCTCCTCGTTTCGCTGGCGGCCACTCTCGCCGCCACCGCGGCCGCGGCCCAGATCAGCTTCGCGCCCGCGGTCCCCTACGCGGCGACGACCCAGCCCGACGGCGTCGCGATCGCGCAGTTCGGCGGCAACATCCGGCCCGACCTCGCCGTCACCGTCGACGCTCCCGACCGCGTCGAGATCCGCCTCAACAGCGGCACCGGCACGTTCGGCGCTCCGGTCTCGGTGCCGACCGGCGCCGGCACCGGTCCGCATTCGATCGCCGCGTTCAACCTCGAGAACGACGGCGACGCCGACCTGGTCGTGACGCTGCAGGGCAGCGACCAGGTGCGCGTGCTGGTCAACACGGCCGGAGTCTTCGCGCTCGGGGCCGCGACCAGCGTCGGCGGCAGCGAGCCGCGCTTCCTCGCCATCGGCAACCTCGACGCCAACGGCTTCGTCGACGTGGTCACTTCCAACCGCTCTTCGCTCGACGTCACGGTGCTGCTCAACAACGCCGGCGTGCTCGGCTCCCCCGCCCAGTACCCGATCGGCGGCGAGCCGCGCGGCGTGGCCGTCGGCCTGGTCGACGCCGACGGCTTGCTCGACATCGTGGTCGCCGATCACGACGGGCGCAGCATCGAGGTGCTGCTCAACAACCCGAGCTCGCCCGGCGTCTTCGTCGCCGGCCCGAGCCTGTCGCTCGGCCCCGACCTGCGCCCGGACGGCGTCGACGTCGAGGACCTCGACGGCGACGGCGACCGCGACATCGTCACCGGCAGCTCGGGCAACGGGCTCAACTTCGCCACCGTCTTCTTCAACCAGGGCAACGGCACGTTCGGTGGCGCGAACAATTTCGCCGCCGGCGCGGTCAATCCCGGCTCGGTGCTGGCCGTCGACTTCGATCGCGACGGACGGCGCGACATCGCGCTCGCCAATCAGGACTCCGGCAACGTCACCGTGCTGCGCAACCTCGGCGGCGGCAGCTTCGCGGCGGCGGTGCCGTTCGCGGTCGGTACCAATCCGCAAGGACTGGTGGCCGCCGATATCGACTTCAACGGCAGCCTCGACCTGGCCCTGGTCAACCAGGACTCGGACACGGTCTCGGTCCTGCGCAACACGGCCGTCCTCTTCGCCGACGGCTTCGCGAGCGGCGACACGTCTCACTGGTCGTCCGTGACGCTCTGAGCGCAGCGGGCGAAGTCCCCTCTTTCCATCCCGGCGGAGTCCACCCCCGGTCGTGGGCCGGGGGTCGGAGTCCTTTCCGGCTCGATCCGAAGAGTCCGAGGGGCCCCATGGAGCTCGGGGCTCCTTCGAAGGCTTTGACTTCCGAGCGGAATGGGGAGCCGGACCGAGGATCCAGCCGGGAAGGACTTCGAGCCCCCGGCCGACCCTCGGGCGCTTCGTTGCCTTGGTTGTTGCTTCGATACGAACGACGGAAACGCTCGTGGGTCGGCCGGAGCTCCGGGAACTCTCCCGGCGGCGCTCCGGGTTCGGCTCCCACGGCTCGCCCGGAAGTCAAAGCCTTCGAAGATCCAGCCGGGCTCGCCGGGGCCCCTCTCACCACTCCGCGCCGCCGAGAGTGTTCCCGGACTCCGTCCGTCGGGAGGTCGTGCCGATTCGGAGCAGAGGACTACGAAGAGGTGTGGTTCAGGGAGCTGCCGGGGTCGGCTTTCTTCCCGCCAGCTCCTGCAGCGAGCGCACGCCCAGGTTTCTTCCGCGCAGGGCGGCGATGCCTTCGACGGCGGCGCTGGCGCCGGTCAGCGTGGTGACGCAGGGGACCTGGTAGCGCATCGCGGCGCGGCGGATGTAGGCGTCGTCCATCACCGGGTCGCGGCCGATCGGGGTGTTGATCACCAGCTGGATCTCGCGGTTGATCATCGCGTCGACCACGTTCGGACGACCTTCGTGGACCTTGAGCACGGTCTCGACCACGAAGCCGTGGCCGCGCAGGAAGTCGGCGGTTCCCGCGGTCGCTACCATCGAGAAGCCGAGCTCGGCCAGGCGGGCGGCGATCGGCACCAGCTTCGGCTTCTCGCGGTCGTGGACCGACAGGAAGGCCGTGCCCTTCATCGGCAGCGCGTTGCCGGCGCCCATCCACGCCTTGGCGAACGCCGCGCCGAAGCGGTCGTCGACGCCCATGACTTCGCCGGTCGACTTCATCTCGGGGCCGAGCAGCGGGTCGACGCCCGGAAAGCGCTTGAACGGGAAGACCGGCGCCTTGACGAAGACCGCCGGGACTTCCGGCTCCTCGGTGAAGCCGACGTCGGCGAGCGACTCGCCCGCCATCACCCGCGAGGCGACCGCGACGAGCGGCACCCCCACCGCCTTGGCGATGAACGGCACGGTGCGCGAAGCGCGCGGGTTGACCTCGAGCACGTAGAGGTCGCCGCGGTGGCGCGCGAACTGGACGTTCATCAGGCCGCGCACGCCGAGGCGCAGCGCCAGGCGCACCGCGATCGCCCGCATCTCGTCGATCTCGGCCGGCGTCGCGGTGTGCGGCGGCAGCACCGCGGCCGAATCGCCCGAGTGGACGCCCGCCTCCTCGATGTGCTGCAGGATGCCGCAGACCACCGCGCGCTCGCCGTCGGCGACGAGGTCGAGGTCGAACTCGACGGCGTCCTCGAGGAAGCGGTCGAGCAGCACCGGGTGGCCGTCCGAGACCTCGGCCGCCTTGGCCATGAAGTGGGCGACCGACTCCTCGTCGTGGCAGATCGCCATGGCGCGACCGCCGAGCACGTAGGAGGGGCGCACCAGCACCGGGAAGCCGAGGCCGCGCGCGACGAGCAGCGCCTCCTCGAGCGTCGTCGCGGTGCCGTTCTCGGGCTGGCGGATCCCTTCCTCCGCGATCAGCGTCCCGAAGCGGCGGCGGTCCTCGGCGAGGTCGATGGCGTCGGGCTGCGTCCCCCAGATCGGAATGCCGCGCGCCTCGAGGCCGCGCGCGAGCTTCAGGGGGGTCTGACCGCCGAGCTGGACGATGACGCCGTCCGGCCGCTCGCGCTCGTAGACCGCGGCGACGTGCTCGAGGGTGAGCGGCTCGAAGTAGAGGCGGTCGGAGGTGTCGTAGTCGGTCGAGACGGTCTCGGGGTTGCAGTTGACCATGATCGTCTCGTAGCCGGCCTTGGCGAGCGCGAACGCGGCGTGGACGCAGCAGTAGTCGAACTCGATCCCCTGGCCGATCCGGTTGGGGCCGGAGCCGAGGATCATCACCTTCTTCTTCTTCGTCGGCTCGGCCTCGTCCTCGGCGCCGTGGGTCGAATAGAGATACGGCGTCTCGGCCGGGAACTCGGCGGCGCAGGTGTCGACCCGTTTGAAGACGCGCGCGATGGCGAGCTCCCGCAGGCGCGACTCGACGTTCTCGGCCGTGGTGTGGAAGAGCTGCGCGAGCCGGACGTTGCCGATGCCGTTCTCCTTGGCCGTGCGCAGCAGCGCCGCCGGCGCCGACTCGAGGTTCCAGCAGGCGAGGTCGGCCTCGAGCTCGACCAGTGCCGCGATCTCGCGCAGGAACCAGGGGTCGATCGCGGTGGTCTTCGACACCTCCTCGACCGTCCACCCCTGGCGCAACGCCGCGAAGATCGCGAACATCCGCTCCCAGTTGGGAATCGCAAGGCGCTGCCGGAGCTTGACCGGATCGCCCATGCGCTCCTCGCGCGAGGCGAGCGAGCCGTCGAGCTCGAGCGACGCCAGCCCCTTCATCAGCGCCTCGCGGAAGGTGCCGCCGATCGCCATCACCTCGCCGACCGACTTCATCGAGGTGCCGAGCGTCGGCTGCGCGCCCGGAAACTTCTCGAACGCCCAGCGCGGGATCTTGACCACCGTGTAGTCGAGCGTCGGCTCGAAGGCGGCGAAGGTCTTGCCGGTGATGTCGTTGGGGATCTCGTCGAGGGTGAAGCCGACCGCGAGCAGCGCCGCGACCTTCGCGATCGGGAAACCGGTGGCCTTGGAAGCCAGCGCCGAGCTCCTCGACACACGCGGGTTCATCTCGATGACGATGCGCTCGCCGGTCTCGGGGTTGACCGCGAACTGGATGTTCGAGCCGCCGGTGGCCACGCCGACGCGACGGATCACCTTGAAGGCGTCGTCGCGCATCTCCTGGTACTCGCGGTCGGTCAGGGTCTGCTGCGGCGCCACCGTGATCGAGTCGCCGGTGTGGACGCCCATGGCGTCGAAGTTCTCGACCGAGCAGATGACGATGGCGTTGTCGCGGTGGTCGCGGATGACCTCGAGCTCGAACTCCTTCCAGCCGAGCACCGACTCCTCGAGCAGGACGCGGCCGACCGGGCTCGCCTCGAGCGCGGCCGACACCACCTCGTCGAGCTCGTCGCGGTTGTAGCAGGTACCGCCGCCTTCGCCACCCAGCGTGAACGACGGGCGGATGATGATCGGAAAGCCGATTTCGGCGGCGATCGCGCGCGCTTCGTCGAGCGAGCCGGCGTAGCCGGAGCGACAGACCCTCAGGCCGATCTCCTCCATCGCCTCCTTGAACAGCTCGCGGTCCTCGCCGACGCGCAGCGCGTCGACGCCGGCGCCGAGCAGCTCGATGCCCAGGCGCGCCAGCGTGCCGCGCTCGTGGAGGGCGAGGGCGAGGTTGATGCCGGTCTGGCCGCCGACGGTGGGCAGCAGCGCGTCGGGGCGCTCCTTCTCGAGGACCTTCTCGACGAACTCCGGGACCAGCGGCTCGACGTAGGTCGCGTCCGCGAACTCCGGGTCGGTCATGATCGTGGCCGGGTTGGAGTTGACCAGGATCACCCGGTAGCCCTCCCGGCGCAGGACGCGACAGGCCTGCGTGCCCGAGTAATCGAACTCGCAAGCCTGGCCGATGACGATCGGTCCGGAGCCGAGAACGGCGATGGAACGGATATCGGTGCGCTTCGGCATGCCGGCCGGCGATCCTATCAGCGGCAACGGGCGGGCCGGCGGCCGGTCAGGCGCGATCCAGGCGAGCCAGGATCTCCTCTGCGGCCACCTCGGCGCCGGAGGCGTCGCCGGGTTCGGAGCGCGGGGCCTCGAGCAGCGCCGGCAGCCCCTCGACCCAGCGGCCGGCGGCGAACGCTTCCGGATCGAGCTCGAGCGACCGCAGCCGGGCGCTGACGAACTCGGCCAGCACCGCCGACTCGCGGAAGGCCGGACGCGGCAGGTACGCGAAGCGGGTGCCGGCGGCGAAGGCTTCGGCCACCGTCGAGTAGCCGAGCTTGCCGACCACGACGTCCGCGGCCGCGACCAGGTCGGGGTGGGCGACCGGCGTGCGGTGCGGCAGCAGCACCACGTTGCCGTCGCGCCGCTCGCTCGCGGCGCCGCCGGGGACGACGAAGTCGACGCCGGCGAGCTCGCGGCAGCGCTCGAGACCGCCGAGGCCACCTTCCACGCCGCCCATCGAGACCAGCGCCAGCGCGCGTTCGGGCGCGATGCGCAGCCGCGCGCGGATCGCCGCGCGCCGCTCCCCCGGCGCGCGCGCGATCGGCGCCAGCCGGCGGTGTCCGGCGGCTTCGCCGCACGCCGGCTCCGGGCGCAGGCGCAGGTCGGCCCGCTCCGGCAGCGGCGCCAGCCGCTCGATCCACGGCGCGAGGCCGGGCTCGGCCGCGAGGTAGCCCTGGTAGATCCAGTCCCAGGTGAAGCTCTCGATCAACACGACCGGAATGCCGGCCCGACGCGCCGCGGCGACCGCGAGTGGCGCCGCGTCGGTAACCACGAGGTCGAGCCGCGCCGCCGAGAGCCGCGCGGCGGCGCGCCCCACCGCGTCGCCCGCCCACAGCCGCTCGAGCGCGGCGAGCGTCGCCGGCAGGTCCTCCGCGAGCGGGCCGCGCTGGACCAGGCCGACGTCCCAGCGCTCGTCGAGGTAGCGGATGGGTGCGTCGAGCGAGGACTCGAAGAACCAGCGCGGTACGGCGCTGCGGATCTCGAGCTCGAGGTCCGGGCGCCGCCGGGCGAGCTCGGCGGTGACCGCCGCGGTCCGGGCGGCGTGACCGAAGCCGTGGGGAGTGACGATCAGGGCGACGCGAGTCACGGCCCGAGTCTAGTGTCGCGGCGCCGCCGGCCCGATCGGAACCGCTCTTGCATGCTCCCGTCCCCAACGCCGATTCGCCCGGGACCGGCGGGAGGTCCTCATGAAGCGAAGCCAGGCCCTGAAGACGATCCGAACCTTCGCCGTGGCGCTGCCGCTCGGCTTCGGCGAGCCGACCGATCCGCAGGGCGCCGCGCCGAGCGTCGATGTGCTCGATCCGGCGGGACGCGCCGTCGCCTTCGTCGGTGCCGTGCTCGACGACGCGGGCGAAGGGCGCACCTGCGCCTCGGTGCTGGTGCGACCGGGCGCCGCCGCGCCACGGATCGGTCCGGCGGAGTGGCGGGCCGGCGATCGCCGCTCGCGGCGCAGCGAGTCGATCCAGCTCGAGCGCAAGCTCGATCCGGGCGTCGCGGAGGGGTTCGAGGTCTGGACCGGTTGCGCCGCGGCCGCGCGCAGCGGCGAGCCGGGGCGGGTCTTCGTCCACCTCCTCGACCCGTCGATCGCTCCGGGACGCCGCGTCATCGCGATCGACGTCGATCCGGGAATCTGGAGCTGGCGATCCGTCCCGCCGCTCGGGCCCGAGCCGATCGACGTCGACGCGCTCGCCCCCGGCGCCGATCGCGCGGCGATCGTCGTCCCCGCGCCGCCCGCCGGGTCCGAGCGCTCGGCCGCGCCGGGCGGACGCTCCGGGCCGTCCTCCTCCGGGCCGTGAACGCCCTCGGCTTTCGCGACCCGCGGCGCTGAGGTATCCTCGACCGACGCTGCCGCCTCGCCCGGCGGAGCCGTCGCGGGCCACCCGCCAACACCAGTCGCCGGAGTCCACCATGTCCGAAAACGGGAACTTCCCTGTCGCTGAACTCGCCCCGGCCGTCGAGCCGGAGGCGGCCGCTCCCGACGCCCCCGTCGCCGAAGCGGCCGCGCCGGAAGCGAGCGTCGGGTCGAGCCCCGCCACGAGCCCCGCTACCAGCCCTGACGCCAACCCCGAGCCGGCCGACGCGGCCGCGCCGGAAGGCGGACCGGAGCCGGCGGCGACCCAGCCCGCGCCGGCCGAAGGCAAGGCGGGCGAGCGCACGGCCGGTGGGGATAAGCCGGGTGAGGGAAAGGCGGGCAGGAAGGGGTCGGCGGCCAAGGGCGGCAAGCGCGGCGGCGCCCGTCGCGGCGCGCGCCCCGGCGCGCGATCGGAGGAGTTCGTGGCGCCGTCGCCCGAAGATCTCGCCGGCATCCCGAGCGCGGGGGTTCGCCTCGCCGTCGAGCAGGGGCTGCCGGTGGCCGGCAAGGTGATCGGCTGGAACCAGGGCGGCTTCCACGTCGCGGTCGACGGCATCACCTCGTTCTGCCCGCGCTCCTCGATGGAGCTCGGCGCGCCGCGCGAGCCCGCCCAGTATCTCGACCAGGTCCTCCACTTCCGCGTGCTGCGGGTCGAGGAGAAGGGGCACCGCCTGATCCTGTCGCGCGCCGCGGCGCTGCGCGAGGAACGCCGCCACCAGGCCGAGGAGACGCGCGCCAAGCTCTCCGTCGGCCTCGAGGTCGAGGGGCGCGTGGTCGCGCTCACCGACTTCGGAGCGTTCGTCGACATCGGCGGCGTCGAGGGGCTGATCCACGTCTCCGAGTTGCGCCACGGCCGCGTCTCGAAGCCTTCCGAGGTGCTCACCCTGGGTCAGGAAGTGCGCGCGCGCGTGATCAAGCTCGGCACCGGCAGCGACCGCGTCTCGCTGTCGATCAAGGCGCTCGAACCCGATCCCTGGCAGGAAGCGGCGGCGAAGTTCACCGCCGGCGCGAAGTTCTCCGGCACCGTGCTGCGCAAGACCGAGTTCGGCTGGTTCGTCGAGCTCGCGCCCGGCGTCGAGGGGCTGCTCCACCCGTCGCAGCTCGCGCCCGGCATGAAGCCGGAGGATCCGGCGCTCGCCGCCGGCGCCACCATCGAGGGCTGGGTGCGCGAGCTCGACCTCGGCCGCAAGCGCGTCTCGCTCGCTCTGCGCGAGACGCCGACCGGCGATCCCTGGCACGGCGTCGAGGGGCGCTACCCCGAAGGCAGGATCGTCGAGGGCGTGGTCGAGAAGATCCAGCCCTTCGGAGCCTTCATCACGCTCGAGCCGGGCCTGACCGGGCTGCTGCCCACCTCCGAGATGGGGATGCCGCGCGGCGCCTCGGTCGGAAGGGCCTACTCGGTGGGCAAGAAGGTCAAGCTGCAGGTCGCGCAGGTCGACGCCCGCCGCAAGCGGATCTCGCTCACGCTCGAGGGCAAGACCCTCGAGGGTTCGCGCACCGACTACCAGAACTACGTCAAGAAGAACCGGCGCGACACGGGGCTCTCCGCCCTCGCCGCCGCGTTCGAACGGCTCAAGGGCGAGTCGAGCTGACGCGCCCGCCG
This sequence comes from Acidobacteriota bacterium, assembly GCA_045862895.1. Lineage (GTDB taxonomy): Bacteria > Acidobacteriota > Thermoanaerobaculia > Multivoradales > JAGPDF01 > JACTMI01. Next base: position 219,582 of record BTUO01000008.1, on the reverse strand, counting down.
GCGCGTCCCGCGGCATGGACCAGCGGCTGAAGCGGCGCCTGCTCTCCGAGGCCGTCGAAGACAACGTCCGCGCCATCAAGAACCAGCCGCGCGGCCGCCTGGCGCGTGGCCGCCCGATGCCGTGGGCGATCCTCGCCGCGGTCCTGGCGCTCGCGGTGGCGGGCGCCGCGCTGACCGTGTCGCTGCGCCAACCCGCCGTGCCGGCGGCGGCCGCGGTCGCCCCGGCGGCGCCGGTCGACGTCGCCACGTTGCCTTCGCTCGCCGAAGGGCTCCCCGAACCGGCGGGCGCGGCGATCGGGACGGCGCCTCCGGCCCGCGTGCCCGGCGGGGTCTTTCCGGTGGCGGTGCGCCGGGTCGCCCTCGACCCCGGGCACGGCGGCGGCGACCAGGGCACCAAGACCCCCTCCGGCCTGCTCGAGAAGGAGCTGACCCTCGACATCGCGCGCCGCGTCGCCGCGCGCCTCGCGACGGCGGGATTCGAGCCCTTGCTGACCCGCAACGACGATCGCCGCGTCGCGCTCGCCGAGCGCGCGCGCGCCGCCAACGAGGCCGGCGCCGACCTGTTCGTTTCGATCCACGTCAACTGGCTCGAGGACGGCCGCGCCAACCGCGGCATCGAGACCTTCTTCCTCGGCCCCTCGGACGACGCGGCGGTCAACCGGCTGGCGAGCGCCGAGAACCTCGAATCCGGCTACTCGATGGGTGACGTCCGCCGCCTGCTCGACTCGATCTACGCCGACCTGCGCCAGGAGCAGTCGCGCGCGCTGGCCGGCGCGGTGCAACGGCGGCTGGTGCGCTCGATCCGCGAGGTGGCGCCGGAGGTCTCGGATCGCGGCGTGAAATCGGCGCCCTTCCTGGTACTGGTCTCGACCGGGATGCCGGCGATCCTGGCCGAGGTCGCCTGCCTTTCGAACGCCGAGGAGGCCCGGCTGCTCGGCACCCCGGAGTATCGGGAGAGAATCGCCGCAGCGCTTTTTGACGGAATTGCGGCATACTCCAGTGCCGTTCAACGGTCCGGATCGGTCGGCGAAGGGGGGAGGACGGTTCGATGAGCGCCAAGGAGAAGGTCCTGTCGGTCGGCATCGACCTCGGCACGTCGCAGAGCGCGATCGCCACTTCGAACGGCGAGCGCCACGTCGTCGACAGCTTCGTCGGCTGGCCGGTCGACATGGTCGCCAAGAAGGTCCTGAAGAAGCCGGTGCTGATCGGCGCCGAGGCGCTCGAGAACCGCACCATGCTCGACCTGCACCGGCCGCTCGAGCAGGGGCTGATCAAGGAGGGGTCCGAGAAGGACCTCGCGGCGGTCAAGGAGATCCTCGGCCACCTGATCGCGCTCGCCACCGAAGGCGAGAAGGAAGGCAAGGTGCGCGCCGTGGTCGGCGTGCCGGCCGAGACCATGCGGGTCAACAAGCAGCAGCTGCGCCAGATCCTGCGCGGCACGGTCGACTCGCTGATCATCGTCTCCGAGCCGTTCGCGGTCGCCTACGGCATCGACCAGCTGCTCCACTCGATGATCATCGACATCGGTGCCGGCACCACCGACTTCTGCGTGATGAAGGGGCGCTACCCCCTGGAAGAGGACCAGCGCACCCTGACCAAGGCGGGCGACTCGGTCGACGACCTGCTCGCCAAGCTGATCGGCGAACGCCACCCCGAGGTCCAGTTCTCGATCCACATGGTGCGCGGGTGGAAGGAACAGCACGGCTTCGTCGGCGATCCGAAGGAGAAGGTGGTCGTCAACGCGCCGGTCCACGGCAAGTCGCAGCCGATCGACATCACCGACGCGCTGCGCACCGCCTGCGAGAGCCTGATCGCGCCGTTCACCGAGGCGATGTTCGACCTGCTCGCCGCGGTCGAGCCCGAGTACCAGCAGAAGGTGCGCAACAACATCATCCTCTCCGGCCGCGGCTCGCGCATCCGGGGGCTCGCCGGCGAGCTCGAAAAGGCGCTCGCCGAGCTGGGCGGCGGCAAGGTCTCGCTGGTCGACGACCCGGTCTTCGCCGGCGCCGCCGGCGGTCTCGCCATCGCCCTCGACGCCGACGACGCCGACTGGGAGAAGCTGACGGCCTGAGCGGCCCTTCGCCGCGGACCCCGACGACATGACCGACTACGGCGCCGGCGCCTCCTCCGACTTCCAGCGCTCGACCCGCATGCCGCTCGACGCGGTCGTGCGGCTGCACTTCGAGGGGACGGTCGCGTTCCAGAACGGCTTCGCTGCCAACGTCTCGGCGACCGGCATGTTCGTCAAGCACCCGGAGCCGCCTCCGCTCGGCACCCGGTTGGTCTTCGAGTTCACCGTCGGCTCGGCGCGCAAGCCCGTGCAGGGCACCGGCGAGGTGGTCTGGAGCCGCGACAAGTACGACGGCCCCGGCCGGCCGGCCGGCGCCGGCATCCGTTTCGTCGAGCTCGACGAGCTGTCGAAGCAAGCCATCACCGAGGCGCTCTTCGAGTTCCTCGAGATGTCGCTCGGCGACCGCGTCGTCGAGCACCCCGAAGTGCGGGCGATGGTGGCCTCGCGGCCGACCATGGCACCGCTCGATCCGCTCACCCCGGCAGACCAGCCGCTGACGCTGCCCGCCATCGACGGACTGGCGACCCAGGCGATGCCGGCGTTCCGCCCCGAAGATCAGGAGACGCTGTCGATGCCGGCGTTCCGGCCGGCCGAGCCGGTGCCCGCGCCCACCGGCTCGCCACCGACGCCGTTCCGAATCTTCGACGACGAGACTTCTACAGCCGAGCCGGAGCCGGAGCCCGCACCGTGGACCCCGCCGGCGTGGACGCCTCCGGCGAGCCTCTCGGTGCCCGCCGAGGAGCCAGCCGCACCGGCGTGGGAGACCGAGAGCGCGGCGCCGCCGCGCCTCGCCGGCGCCGCCGCAGCGAGCGACGCGCCGAGCTCCCGCGGCCCGTGGCCCTGGATCGCCGCGGCGATCGCCCTCGCCGCGATCGCCGGCGGCGGCTGGTGGTTCTACCTGCGGCCGCAACCGGCCGAGCCGGCTCCCGCGGCCGCCGCGCCAGCGCCCGAACCGGAGCCTTCCGCGCCGCCGAAACCGACCACGCCGCCGCTCGATCCCGCGCCGGGTCCGGGCACGACGTTGGCCGAGGCGGTCGGGTCCTCCACGACGGCACCGGCGGTGCCCTTGCCGGCGCCGACGGCGCCGCCGGCGGAGGTCGCGGCCGCCGCCGAGCCCGCGGCCGCCGCGCCCGCGCCGAGCGGCCGCCCGGCGGCGACCGTGAGCTCGATCGCCAGCGCCGCGGTCGCCGGCGGCACCGTCGTCACCATCTCCGGCGACGGCGACTTCCCCACCGGCCGCTTCAGCTGGTCGGAGATCGGCGGCGACAAGCCGCGCGTGCTGATCAAGCTGAAGGGGATCGGCTCGCCCTACCGCGGCGCCTCGGCCGGCTCGACCGCCGAGGTCGCCGGGGTGCGCACCGGCTTCCACCAGCTGGCCGGCGGCCCCGAGCTCCACATCGTGCTCGACCTCGTCCCCGACGCCCGGGTCGCGGTCGACGCCGTCGAGCCCGCCGCCGACGGCCTGGTCGTCCGGCTCAGCCGGCGCTGACCGGCCGGCCCGGCCGGGCGAAATAGCCACCGACCAGCGGCAGCTGCGCGCGCCGCAGCCAGACCACCAGCAGGCTCCCGGCGAATACCGCCAGCGCCAGGCCGAAGAGCAGGCCGCCGTCGCCCTGCACCTCGATGCCGAGTTTCGTCAGGTGCGAGACGATCGCGCCCGCGATCACCCCGAGCGCGAGCAGCCCGCCGAGCGCGGCGGTCGCCGGAATCAGCAGCAGGGCCACCGCCACCAGCTCGGCGACCCCCGAGCCGATCCGCCCCCACGGCTCCATTCCGAGAGTCTCGAAGATCCAGACCGACTCGGGCGCGGCGGTGAACTTGAAGAACAGCGTCTGGGCGAGGATCGCGGCGACCGCGAGCTGGGCGATCCAGCTCACGACGCGCGGGGCTCCGGTCAGGCGATCGGTCACGGTCTGCCTCCTGTCGCGGGATCTACGAAAGCGTCCGGAGCCTCGGATGCGCGGCACGGCGCCGGGGATTCACTCCTGCTCGATCCGCGGCCAGTTCTCGTCCGCCTTGCGGATGTTGCCGGGGACGTCCTGCTCCCACAGCTTCTGCACTTCGCGGTCGTAGTTGAGGTAGAGCTTGCCGTCGACGATCCTCCATGCCTCCGGATCGATGTCGGCGGTGTAGCCCTTCGAGACCGCCCAGGCGCAGTAGCCGCCGTACTGCGGCGCGTACTTCGCCGGGTCGGCCGTGAACAGGTCCCGGTGCTCGGCGCTGGCGAAGCGCCAGGTGGCGCCGTTCCACTGCCGCGTGATCTCCGGGCGTCCCGCGACCGGCTTGCCGTCGGTGAAGTAGGCGACCGGATCGTAGCCGTCGAGAGCGACGCCGCCGAAGAAACTCTTGTTGACGCGCGGCGCCGCCTGGGCGGCGACCGGCAGCAGCGCGGCCAGAGCGACGGCCACGGCGGCGACGAGAAAGCGGTTTCGGTTCATCGGGCGAGATTCCTCCTGCGCTTCCGATGCCGGGATTGACAATCCAGTTTCATGCAGTATTATGCGCATGATTTTGCAGTACGGAAGGCCACGCGGGGAGCGAGACTTGAGCGAAACCGAGATCCGGCAGCGTCGACACCAGGCCCTCGTGGCCCTCCTGCGCGCCGCCCCCGTGCGGCGTCAGGAGGAGCTCGTCGAGCGCCTGGCAGCGCGCGGCTTCGAGGTCACGCAGTCTTCGGTCTCGCGCGACCTGCGCGAGCTCGGCGTCGCCAAGGTCGGCGGCCGCTACGTCGCGCCGCCGGCGCCGACGCCGGCCGCCGAGGAGGTCGCCGAGGAGCTCGTCCACTTCCTGCGCGCCGCCCGCGCCGCCGGCCCGCACCTGACCGTCGTCGTCACCCGCACCGGGGCCGCCCAGCGCGTCGGCATCGAGCTCGACCGCGCCGGCTGGCCCGAGATCGTCGGTACCGTGGCCGGCGACGACACCGTCTTCGTCGCCACCGCCGGCGCGCGCGACCAGTCGCGCCTGCTCGGCCGCTTGCGCACCCTGATCGCCGACTCCCCCGGACTCGACCGATGACCGACCCGTCTCCGATCGCGCTCGCCTTCTCGGGCGGGCTGGACACCTCATTCTGCGTGCCGTGGCTCGCCGAGCGCCACGGCCGGCCGGTGATCACGGTGAACGTCGACACCGGCGGGCTCGACGCCGCCGCGCGCGCCGAGCTCGAGCGGCGCGCGCTCGCGCTCGGCGCCGCGCGCCACGTGCTGGTCGACGCCCGCCGCGCCTTCTTCGACGACGTGCTGCGCTTTCTCGTCTTCGGCAACGTCCGCCGCGGCGGGCTCTACCCGCTCACCGTCGGCGCCGAGCGCTCGATCCAGGCGCGCGAGGTGGCGAAGGTCGCGCTCGAGCTCGGCTGCTCCGCGGTGGCGCACGGCTCGACCGGCGCCGGCAACGACCAGGTGCGCTTCGAGGTCGCACTGCGCGCGGTGGCGCCCGCCCTCGAGATCCTGGCGCCGGTGCGCGACGAGCCGCTCGCGCGCGCCGAGGAGGTCGCCTTCCTCGAGCGCCGGGCGCTCCCGGTGCCGGCGCACGGCGCCGCCTACTCGGTCAATCGCGGACTGTGGGGCGCCACGATCGGCGGCCGCGAGACGCTCACCAGCGACGGCCCACTGCCCGAGAGCGAGTGGCTGCTGACGCGGGGCGCCTTCGACGCGCCGAGGGCGCCGGAGCGCCATCGCCTCTCCTTCGAGCGCGGCGTGCCGACCGGATGGGACGGCGAGGCGCTCGATCCGGTCGCGCTCGTCGAGGCCGTCGAAGTGGCGGCCGCGCCCTTCGGCATCGGCCGCGGCATCCACCTGGGCGACACGATCCTCGGCATCAAGGGGCGGGTCGCCTTCGAGGCGCCGGCGGCGGAGGTGCTGCTCGGCGCCCATCGCGAGCTCGAGAAGCTGGTGCTCACCGGCCGCCAGCAGCGCCTCAAGGATCAGGTCGCGGCCTTCTACGGCGAGCTGGTCCATGAAGGGCAGTCGCTCGAGCCCGCGGCGCGCGACGCCGAGGCGCTGCTCGCCTCGTCGCAAGCGCGGGTCACCGGCGAGGTCGCGCTGCTGCTGCGGCCGGGCTCCGTCTTCGTCGAAGGGGTCACCTCCCCCTTCTCCCTGATGGCCGCGACCCGCGGCCGCTACGGCGAGTCGACCGGCGAGTGGAGCGCCACCGACGCCGCCGGCTTCTGCAGGCTCTCGGCGCTGCCCGGCGCCCTCCACGCCCGGGCCGGGGGCGCGCGATGAAGCCGGTCGTGATCGACAAGATCGCTTCGGTGACCCGCGCCTGCGGCTTGAAGCGCGAGGTGCGGGTCGCCGACTCGATCCCCTGCGAGGAAGGGGTCGTGGTCGCCGTGCGCGTGCTCAACGACAAGTCGACCTACAACCAGGTCGAGTTGCCGAGCGGCCGCATGGCGCAGGTCAAGCGCGGCGACGTCGTGGCCGGCGCGCTCGGCCACAGGAAGGCGCTGTTCGGCTACTCCGGCCACCTGCCCGAGCGGCTGGCCCCGGGCGACGTCGTCCAGGTGCTCAACCTCGGCGGCGTGCTCGGCATCTGCGATTCGATCAATCCCAACCTCGGCAAGCCGTTCGACGCCGAGGTGCTCGGCGGCATCCTCGCCTTCCCCTACCTCGGCGAGCGCATCGGCGTGCCGGCGCGGGTCGGCGAGGAGCGGCTCGACCTCGGAGCCGCGCTCGACGCGCGCGGCGTGCCGGTGGTCGCCCTGGTCGGCTCGTGCATGAACGCCGGCAAGACCGCGGCCGCCTGCGCGCTGGTGCAGGAGCTGGTCCACGTCGGCTTCACCGTCGACGGGCTGAAATCGACCGGCGTCTCGCTGCGCCGCGACATCCTGGCGATGGAGGACGCCGGCGCGCGGCGCACCTCGATCTTCACCGACTACGGCGTCGTCACCACCACGGCGACGAACGCGCCGGCGCTCACCCGCACGCTGATCTCGCGCCTGGCCGACGGCGGCCTCGAGCCGCCCGACCTGATCGTCGCCGAGCTCGGCGACGGGCTGCTCGGCACCTACGGCGTCGACGCCATCCTCGCCGCGCCGGACCTGCGCTCGGCGTTCACGGCGGTGGTGCTCGCCGCGAACGACCCGGTCGCGGCGTGGGGCGGCATCGAGCTGCTGTCGCGCCACTACGGCATCCGGCCGGTGGCGGTGACCGGTCCGGCGACCGACAACGCGGTCGGCACCACGCTGATCGAGGAGCTCACCGGGGTGCCGGCGGTCAACGCGCGCACCGACGCGCCGCGGCTCGCCGCGGTCGTGCGCGAGGCGCTCGGGCTCGCCGCCGAGGGGCGGCGCGGGCGGGGGGCCGCCTGAGATGGAGCCGATCGCGGTCGCCGTCCTCGGCGGCTCGGGCTACGTCGCCGGCGAGCTGGTGCGCCTGCTCGCGGGGCACCCCGTCTTCCGGCTGGTCGTCATCTCTTCCGAGAGCAAGGGCGGGCAGAGACTGGAAGACAACTTCTTTCATCTAAGGGGAACTGCCGCTGGCCGGATCGTCTTCGGCGAGCTCGAAGCCGTCGCAGAGGCCGTGGCGGCTCACCGACGGCTGGCCGTCTTCTCGGCGCTGCCGCACGGCGAGGCGGCGGCGCGCATCGACGAAGTGCTCACCGTCGCCGAACGGGCCGGAACGGACGTGCGGGTCGTCGACCTCTCGGGCGACTTCCGGCACGGCGACGCGGCGAGCTACGGTGCGATCTACGGCAAGCCGCACGGCGCGCCGCGGCGCATCGCCGAGTTCCTCTGCGCGCTGCCCGACCTCGAGCCGGCCGGCGAGCTCGGTGGGGCGCGGCACGTCGCGCATCCGGGCTGCTTCACCACCGCCGCGACGCTGGCTCTGGCGCCGCTCGCCGCCGAGGGGTGGCTCGATCCGTCGGTGCCCGCGACCGTCGTCGCGGTGACCGGATCGACCGGCGCCGGCCGTACGCCGACCGCGACCACGCACCACCCCGAGCGGCGCAGCGACCTGTTCGCCTACAACCCGCTCGGCCACCGGCACGAGCCGGAGATGCGCGCCCTCGTCGCCCGCGCCGTCCGCTCCGCGGCCGGCACGAGCGCCGACGGCACGCCCGATGGCGGGCGGAGCGCCCATGGCGAGCTCGCGTCAGCACTTCCGGACATCGCGTTCGTCCCGCACTCCGGCCCGTTCGCGCGCGGCATTCACGCCACCATCACCGCGAAGCTCGCCCGCCCCGCGACCGCCGAGACGCTGCGCGCCTCGATCGCTGCCTACTACGCGCGCATCGCCGCGACGCTGCCTCCGTCTTCGTCTTCGTCTTCGTCTTTCCCTTCAACAGAAGGTCTTTCGTCTTCGCCTCTGTCTCCGTCTTCGACAGAAGAGCCTCTGCCTTTGTCTTCAACCGAAGAGCTTCTGCCTTTCGTCCAAGTCCTCGCGGCTCCGCCGCGGCTCCAGGCGGTCGTGGGGACGAACCGTTGCGACCTGGCGGTCGCCGTGCGCGGCGACCACCTGATCGCCTTCTCCGCGATCGACAACCTGGTCAAGGGCGCCGCCGGCGGCGGCGTGCAGTGGATGAACCGCCTGTTCGACCTGCCGGCGGCCACGGGGCTCGTCGCCCCCGGCCTCGGCTGGCTCTGAAGCCTCGCCGAAGGAGATCGCCATGACGCTCGCCGCGCTCGACCTCGACACGCCCGACCCCGCGCTGCTGCCGGTCTACGACCAGCTCGACCTCGAGCCGGTGCGCGGGCGCGGCGCGCGCCTCGAGACGGTCGACGGCCGCACGCTGATCGACTTCTACGGCGGTCACGCGGTGGCGATCCTCGGCTACCGCCATCCGCGCCTGCTGGGCACCCTCGCGCTCCAGGCCCGGGAGCTGTTCTTCCAGACCAACGCGGTGCCGATGGCGGTGCGCGAGCGCGCCGCCACGCGCCTCGCCGCCTTCGCCCCCGCCGGCCTCGGCCACGTCTTCTTCGTCAACAGCGGCGCCGAGGCCAACGAGAACGCGCTGCGCATCGCGCTCAAGGCCACCGGCCGCAACGTCGTGGTGGCGCTCGAGGGCGCCTTTCACGGCCGCACCGCGGCGGCCGGCGCGGTGACCTGGAACGCGCGCTGGTACGGCTTCCCGCGCGCGCCGTTCGACGTCCGCTTCGTCCCGCGCGAGGACCTCGCCGCGCTCGACCGGCTGCTCGCCAAGGGCGACGTCGCGGCGGTGATCGCCGAGCCGGTGCAGGGGGTGGCCGGCGCCGTGGCGCTCTCCGACGAATGGCTCGCCGGCGCGCGCGCCGCCACCGAGCGGCACGGTTCGCTGCTGATCTTCGACGAGGTGCAGTCCGGCATGGGGAGGTGCGGCGCGCCGTTCGTCGCGCAGCTCGCCGGCGTCACGCCCGACCTGCTGACCGTCGCCAAGGGGATCGCCGGGGGGTTTCCGGCCGCGGCGCTGCTGGTCTCCGACGCGCTCGCCGCCGCGCTCAAGGTCGGCGACCTCGGCACCACCTTCGGCGGTGGGCCGCTGGCCTGCGCGCTGATCGAGGCGACGCTCGACGCCATCGAGCAGGAGGACCTGATCGCCGCCGGCCGCGCCCGCGCCGAGCGGATCCGGCAGAGCTGCCAGGTCGGCCCGGTCACCGGGATCGGCGGCCGCGGCCTGCTGGTCGGCCTGCGCACCACGCGCTCGGCGCGCGCCATCCAGCGCGAGCTGCTCGATCGCGGCCTGCTGGTCGGCACCAGCGCCGATCCCAACGTCGTCCGCCTGCTGCCGCCGCTGGTGATCTCGGACGCCGACGTCGACCAGCTCGCCGCCGCACTCGCGGAGCTGCCGGCGTGACCGCGACCGCGGCCGCCCTCGCCCGCTTCCACGCGCTCGACGAGCTCGAGCCGGAGGCCGTCCGCGACCTGCTGGCGCTCGCGACGCGCCTCGAGCGCCACCCCGAACCGCGCGCGCTCGCCGGCAGGATCCTCGGCCTGCTCTTCTTCAACCCGTCGCTGCGCACCCTCGCCTCGATGCAGTCGGCGATGGCGCGGCTCGGCGGCACCTCGATCGTGCTCCAGCCCGGGCAGGGCACCTGGAAGCTCGAGACCCGGACCGGCGTGGTGATGGACGGCGAGGCCGCCGAGCACGTGCGCGAGGCGATCCCGGTGCTGGCGGGATACGTCGACGCCCTCGGCATCCGCAGCTTCGCCGGCGGCACCGATCTCGCCGCCGATCTGGCCGACGCCGCCTTCGCGGAGATGGCCGCGCTGTTCGGCGGCCCGACGATCAACCTGGAGTCGGCGCTCGACCACCCCTGCCAGGCGCTCGGGGACTGGAAGACGCTCGACGATCTCGGCGTACCGCCGCACGGGCGGTTCGTGCTGACCTGGGCGAACCATCCGAAGCCGCTGCCGCTCGCGGTCCCCTCCGCCGCGGCGCGCATGGCGGCGGCGCGCGGCATGGAGGTCGTGGTGCTGCGCCCCGAGGACTACGCGCTCCCCGAGCCGCTGATGGCACGGGTCCGCGCGGCGGCGGCGAGCTCGGGGGGCCGCGTGATCGAGACCTCCGACCGGCGCGAGGCGCTCGCGGGGGCGCACGCGGTCTACGCCAAGTCGTGGGCTTCGCCGCGCTTCTACGGCGACGCCGCGGCCGAGACCGCGGCGCGAGCGGCGCTCGGCGACTGGTGCGTCGACCTCGACTGGTTCGACCGGGCGGCGGCCGGCGCGCGCCTCTTCCACTGCCTGCCGGTGCGCCGCAACGTCGTCGTCACCGACGCCGTGCTCGATTCTCCGCGCTCGGCCGTCGTCCGCCAGGCGCACAACCGGCTGTGGGCCCAGATGGCGGTGCTCCATCGCCTGCTCGGAGGTCAACGATGAACCCCTACGGCTCACGCAGCGTCGAGATCGCGGCGCTGCGTCACGCGGTCCCCTATCTCGCCCTCTTCCGCGGGCGCACGTTCGTGGTCAAGGTCGGCGGCGGCGCGCTCGGCGACGCGCGCGCGCTGGCGCACGTGGTCGGCCAGGTCGCCGCGCTCCACCATCTCGGCGTCCGCGTCGTCGTCGTCCACGGCGGCGGCCCGCAGGCCTCGGCGCTGTCGCGCGCGCTCGGCCTCGAGGTGCGCCAGGTCGCCGGCCGCCGCGTCACCGACGAGCGCACGCTCGAGGCGGTAACGATGTCGCTCAACGGCGACGCCAATACCCGCCTGCTCGCCGCGTGCCGCGCGGCGAAGCTGCCGGCGGCCGGCGTCTCGGGGGTCGACGGCGGGCTCGTGGTCGCGCGCCGGCGGCCGCCGGTCGAAGTGCTCGGCGAGAGCGCGCCGGTCGACTACGGCCACGTCGGCGACATCGTCGCGGTCGATCCGCGCCTGGTGGTGCACCTGCTCGACGGCGGCTTCGTCCCGGTCGTCTCGCCGCTCGCGGCCGACGCCGAAGGCAGGCTGCTCAACCTCAACGCCGACGGCGTCGCCGCCGCGCTCGCGGTGGCGCTCGGCGCCACCAAGCTGCTCGTCCTCACCGAGGCGGCGGGGCTGCTCGAGGATCCGTCGAACCCGGCGAGCCTGGTCTCCTATCTCGACCGCGCCGGGCTCGAGCGACGGATCGCCTCCGGCGCGATCTCGGGCGGCATGCTGCCCAAGGCGCGCGCGATCGACGACGCGCTCGCCGGCGGCGTGCCGCGCGCCCACCTGGTCTCCTGGCGTTCGCCCGACGCGCTGCTGCTCGAGGTCTTCACCAACGAGGGCGCCGGCACGCTCGTGGTCCCCGAGCTGGGGGCCCTGTCGCTCGACGAGCGCGTTCCCGAACCGGCGCCGGTGGTGGGCGGATCGGGAGTCGAGTGAGCCCGCTCGACGATGCCGGGCTGCTCGCGCTCCACCGCGAGCTGGTCGCGACCCCGTCGGTCTCCGGGAGCGAAGGAGCGGTCGCGGACCTGCTGCAGGATCGGCTCGCGCGCGCCGGCGTCGAGGTCGAGCGCCTCGGCGACTCACTGCTCGCGCTCGCGGGCGACGGGCCGCTGTTGCTGCTCGACAGCCACCTCGACACCGTGCCGCCGGCCCCCGGCTGGACGCGCGAGCCGTTCGCGGCGACGGTCGAGGACGGCAGGGTCCACGGTCTCGGCGCCAACGACGCCAAGGCGTCGGTCGCGGCGATGACCGCGGCCTTCCTCGCGCTCGCGCGCGAACCGCTCGGCCTGCGCCTCGGCCTCGCGCTGGTCGCCGGCGAGGAGACGAAGAGTCAGGGGACCCGCGACGTCCTCGACCGGCTCGCCGCGCGCGGTCTCGCCATCGCCGGCGCGGTCTTCGGCGAGCCGACCGGGCTCGACCTCGCCGTCGCGCAGAAGGGGCTGGTGGTCGCCGAGCTGGTCGCCCGCGGCCGCGCCGCCCACGCCGCGCACGCGGCCGCGCTCGGGGCGGTCAACGCCGCCCGCGCGCTCGCCCGCGACCTGGTGGCGCTCGAGAGCGTCGACCTGGCGCCGGCCCACCCGGCGCTCGGCTCGACCACCGTCGAGCCGACCGTCGTCGCCGCCGGCACCGCGCGCAACGTCGTGCCCGCCGAGGCGACGGCGATCCTCGACGTGCGTACGGTGCCGTCGCTCGCGCCGGCCCAGCTGCTCGCGCGACTCGCCGCCGCCGTCTCCGGCGAGGTCCGGGTTCTCTCGGACCGCTTCTCGCCGCGCGAGACGCCGGCGAACTCGACCCTGCTCGCCGCCGCGCGCGCCGCCGCTCCCGACGCTCGCCTCTACGGCTCGGCGACGCTCTCCGACTGGGCGCTGCTGCCCGACGATGTTCCCGGCATCAAGGTCGGTCCCGGCCGTTCCGAGCGCTCGCACACGCCGGACGAGTTCGTGCTCGAGGCGGAGATCGTGGCGGGCGCGCGCTTCTACGAGCGGCTGGCCCGCGCCTTCGCGGCCGCGGGCGCGGCGCGCGCGCAGGGGGCGGCGTGAGCGCCGGCGGCGGCCGTCTCTGGGACAAGGGCTCGCCGCTCGACCGGCGCGTGCTCGAGTACTCCGCCGGCGAGGACCACGCGCTCGACGCGCGCCTGGTGGCGTACGACGTCCGCGCGTCGATCGCCCATGCCGCGATGCTCCGCGACCGCGGTCTGCTCGACGAGAACGACTTCGTGGCCATTGGCGCCGGACTCGCGGCGCTCGGCGACGAGCACGCGCGCGGGCTCTGGTCGATCGAGCTCGACGACGAGGACGTCCACACCGCGCTCGAGCGTCGGCTGACCGAGCGGATCGGCGCGGCCGGCGGCCGGCTCCACCTCGGCCGCTCGCGCAACGACCAGGTGCTGGCCGCCCTGCGGCTCTGGATGAAGGACGAGGCGGCGGCGCTGGCGGCGCTGGCGCGCGCGGTCGCCGCCGCGCTCGGGCGACTCGCGGCGGCGCACCCGTGCCAGCCGCTCCCCGGCTACACCCACCTCCAGCGCGCGATGCCCTCCTCGGTCGAGCTGTGGGCCGGCGGCTTCGCGGCCGAGCTCGAGGACGACGCGCGCGGGCTCGAGCGTTCGCTCGCGCGCGTCGACCGCAATCCGCTCGGCTCGGCGGCGGGCTACGGCACGCCGGGGCTGCCGATCGACCGCGAGGCGACCCGCGCCGCGCTCGGCTTCGCCGAAGTGCACGAACCGGTCACCGCCGTCCAGCTCTCGCGCGGCAAGGCCGAGGCCGGCCTGCTGTTCGAGATCGCGCTGCTCGCCGGCGACCTCGCGCGGCTCGCCTCGGATCTGGTGCTGTTCGCGACCGCGGAGCTCGGCTTCGTCGAGCTGCCGGCGGAGATGACCACCGGCTCGTCGATCATGCCGCAGAAGCGCAATCCCGACCTCTACGAGCTCGCGCGCGGGCGCGCGGCCAGCGCGCTCGCGGCGCTGGTCGAGGCGCTGGCGATCCCGTCGCGACTGCCGTCCGGCTACCACCGCGACCTGCAGCTGCTGAAGGCGCCGCTGTTCCGGTCCGCCGACCTCGCGCGCGCCACCTGCGAGCTGTTCGCCGCGACGCTGCCGCGCGTCCGCTTCCGCGCCGATCGCATCCGCATGGACGGCGACCTCGACGCGGCCGAGCGCGCCCACCGGTTGGTGCTGGAGGAGGGCATTCCGTTCCGCGAGGCCTACCGGCGCGTCGCGGCCGAGCTCGAGCGTCGAGGCGAGCGCGACTGACTACTTCTTGCCGCGCAGCCGGTCGATCGAGAGGATCCCGGAGCCGCGCGCGGCGAGGTAGAGGAAGAGGAAGCTGTAGAGGGCGGCGAGCTCGCCGCGGTTGACCACCGGCCAGAAACCGCTCGGCGCGTGCGCCTTGAAGTATGCGACCGCCATCATGCCGCTGGCGAGGAACGCCGCGTACGGCGTGAACAGGCCGAGGGCGATCAGTGCTCCGGCGAGGAGCTCGATCCACCCGGCGGCGATCATCAGCGGCGCCGTCGCGACCTTGCCGCCGAGCAGCCCGAAGCACTTCTGGAGGCCGTGCTGGAGGAAGAGGAAACCCGCGACGACGCGCAGGAGGGCGTAGACGAGATCCTGATGGCGGGCGAGCGGCTTCATCGGCCGGTCTCCTTTCGAACGCCGCACCCTACCGCACCGCGCGACTTGGCTGGCGCCGGGCGAGCCGGTAGCCTTGGTCCACGATGCCGACCGCACGCTCCCCGTTCGCCGCCGCCCCGCTGATCGCCCTCGCCTTGCCGGCCCTCGTCGTCGCCGATTCGTGGCCGCCCGAGCGGGCTCGAGAGATCTTGGAAGCCACGCTCACCGTGCGCCTGGCGCCCGATCTCGCCCACCTGACCGCCGGCGAGCGCGCGGCGGTCGGCGAGCTGCTCGCGGCCGGCGAGCTCCTGCAGCGGATCTACGAGCAGCAGAAGCACCGGCAGGCGGACGAATCGCGCTCCGCGCTCGCCGCAGCGGGGGCGCGCGAGGACCTGCGTACCCTGTTCCGGATCTTTCAGGGGCCGGTGGCGACGACCCTCGACAACCGGCGCGAGCCGTTCCTCGCCGTCGACGCCGAGACGCCGGGCAAGGCGGTGTGGCCCTGGGGGATCACCGTCGAGGAGGTCGAGGCGTTTCTCGCCGCCCACCCCGCCCGCCGCGCCGAGCTGCTCGACGTCCGCACCGCCGTGCGGCGCGCGACGGCCGCGGAAGTCAAGCGCGACCTCGACGCGCTGGCGCGCCATCCGGCGCTCGACGCGCTCCACCCCGGTCTCGGCGAGCGCCTGCGCGCGCTGGCTGCGGCCCCGGATCCGAAACACCTCTACGCCGTGCCCTACGCGCTGGCCTGGGCGGACGAGCTGGCGGCGGCCTCGCTCCACCTGTTCGCCGCGGCCGACGCGGTGGCGGCCGACGATGCCGAGCTCGCGGGCTACTTGCGCAACCGCGCTCGCGACCTGCTCACCAACGACTACGAGAGCGGCGACGCCCCCTGGGTCACCGGCCGGTTCGGCCGGCTCAATGCCCAGATCGGCGCCTACGAGACCTACGACGACGCCCTGTTCGGCGTCAAGGCGTTCCACGGCCTGTCGCTGCTGGTACGCGACGAGGGGGCGAGCGCGGAGCTGGCGCGCGGTCTGAGCGGCCTGCAGGCGATCGAGGATTCGCTGCCGTGGCGCTCCGACCGCAAGGTTCGCTCCGAGGTCTCGGCCGGCGTCTACGACGTGGTGGCCGACTTCGGCCAGGCGCGCGGCACCAACACCGCGACCATCCTGCCCAACGACGCCCTCTTCTCGCGCCGCTACGGCCGCACCATCCTGATGCGCGCCAACGTGCTGCGCCACGACGGCCTCGCCGGCCTCGCCGAGCGTCGCTGGCGCGCGGCGGTGGCCGCCGCCCACGCCGACGCCGAGCTCGGCGAGGGCGGCTTCCGGCGCACGCTCTGGCACGAGGTCGGCCACTACCTCGGCCCCGACCGCACCGCCGACGGCCGCGCGCTCGACGAGGCGCTCCAGTCCTGGGCCGACGCGCTCGAGGAGATGAAGTCGGACCTGGTCTCGCTCGCGGTCCACGAGCGCTTCCGCGGCGAGGGGACGATCGACGAGGCGACGCTGGCGGCGGTGCGCGCGAGCGGCGTGCTGCGCACGCTCCTGAGCCAGCGACCGCGCCGCGACCAGCCGTACCAGACCATGCAGCTGGCGCAGTTCAACTTCTTCCTCGACCGCGGCCTGCTCGCGTTCGACCGCGACGGCCGGCTGACCATCGACCACGGTCGCTACGCGGCGACCGTGCGCGAGCTGCTGGCCGAGGTGATCGCGCTCCAGCGCGGCGGCGACGCCGGCGCCGCCGCAGAGTTCTTCACGCGCTGGACCGGCTGGGACGAACGCCATCAGGCTCTGGGCGACCGCCTGCAGGACGCCGAGGGTCCGCGTTTCCGGCTCGTCCGTTACGCCGCTCTGGGCGAGTGAGACGGCGCGCCGCGGGTCGGGGCGACGATTGGTAGACTTTTCGCTCTCGTTCCCGGAAGGAGATCCGATGTCCCGAACCCCGCTCCGAATCGTGCTCGTCGCCGCCCTGGCCGCCGCTCCCGCCACGGCCGAGCTCTCGAAGCTCTACGTCGACTGGGCCGCCGGCCCGGCGCAGCACCTGTTCACCGACGCCGATCGCTCCGCCTGGGCGGCGATCTCCGACGACGAAGCCGCCGAGCGCTTCGTCCGGCTGTTCTGGGCCCGCCGCGACCCGACGCCGGCGACGCCCGACAACGAGTACCGTCGCGAGTTCGAGCGGCGGGTGGCGCTCGCCAACCAGCTCTTCACCGAGGTCGACGAGGAGACGCGCAGACCGGGTTGGCAGACCGACCGCGGCCGCGCCGTGATCCTGCTCGGCCCCCCGCATCGCCGCGGCGTCGGTGGCTCCGAGGGCGAGGGGACCGGTGGCGACTTCGGCGGTCCGGGCAGCACCAACCGCGGCGTGACGAGCGGCAGCGGCTCGGGCCTGTTCGGCCGGGGCGGGTCGCAGGAGCGCTTCGGCGCAGCCTCCGAGGAGCGCTGGACCTACGAGGACGAGCACAAGCCGGAGTGGATCAAGAAGAAGCGCTTCACCGTCCGCTTCCGCACCGACCCCGGCACCAAGGCGGTCGAGCTCTTCCAGGGTCAGGAGGCGCTCGGCTTCATGGCCGAGGCGATCACGCGCGCCGTGGTCTCGCCCGCGCTGACCGAAGCCGACATCGCCACCCTGCCCGCCTCCGCCGGTGTCGAAGGGGAGATGCGGACCTTCAACACCGCGGCCGCCGACGCCGCGGCGATCGAGGCGATGCGCTCCGCCCTCGCCGCGGGTGCCGCCACCTCCTTCGCCGCTCACCTCGACGCCGGCGCCTTTCACGGCAGCGACGGCAAGTGGATCGTGCCGGTCCAGATCGCGTCGGCAGCGGCGCCTCCTGCCGGCGCCACCGCGCTGATCGAGCTGGCGAAGACCGACGGCACCAGCGAGGGCGCCTTCCGGGTGACCGGCGAGTGGGCGGCGGGCGGCGGCCAGAGCTACGTCGAGGCGACGCTGGCGCCCAAGCCGGGCGAGTACGAGGTGCGCGCCGCCCTGCGCGGCGCCGACGGGGCGATCCTCTGGTCCGACCGCGAGGCGGTCACCGTGCCGGTCGCGAGCGGAGAGTTCTGGATCTCCGAGCTGCTGCTTTCCGAGCAGATCGGCCCGATGCCGCGCGCCCAGGATCCTCTCGAGCCGTACGCCTGGCAGGGAATCAAGGTGGTGCCGAAGGGGGGCGGCGTCTTCGCGCACGGCGCCGCGCTCTGGGTCTACCTCCACGCCTGCCACCCGACGCTCGGCGCCGACGGCAAGCCGACGATGCGCGCGATCCTCGAGGTCTCGGGCCCGGCGCAGTTCCGCGGCTCGATCCGCGGCGAGGCGGTCAAGGCGACCGACGACTGCTGGGTGCTCGCCCAGGCCTTCGACGTCGGCGCCCAGGTCTTCCCGGCGGGCGACTACAACCTCGAGGCCCAGGTGACCGACAACGGCCGCACCCTGACCTCCGGCGCGCCGTTCAAGGTCGTCGCCGCGCCCTGACCCTCAGGGCCGGTAGCCGGCCGCGGTGCGCGCATCGAGCTCCGCTGCGCGCACCGCCAGCGCGATCCGCCGCCAGCCCGCGCCGGCGAGCTCCTCGGGCGACACCGCGCGGCTCGGGTAGTACGACAGCACGTACTGCGCCGCGAGTTCCTCGCGGATCTCCCGGTAGACCGTGCCCAGGCGCGCGACGTCCTCGACCCGCACCAACCGGCCACCCGACGGCGCCACCAGTCGCGCGAGCTGCTCGGCGGCGTCGGCGGCGCGGCGCTCGTCCTTCGGTCCGCTCTCGGGCAGCAGCAACAGGTAGACCGGCACGCCGCTGCGCTCGACGAAGCGATGGCAGGCCGACATCGATACTCGGTCGGCACCGCCGAGACCGTCGGTGAGCATCACCAGGCCGCGCCGCCCGCGCACCCGCTGCAGGCGCGCCAGCGAGTAGACCAGCGCGTCGCACAGCGCCGTCGACCCGCCGGGCCGCAGCGACCCGATCGCGGCGGTCAGGTCGCCGAGCGAGCCGGTCAGGTCGGCCGCCAGGCGCGGCTCGCTGTCGAAGTCGACGACGAAGGCGCGATCGCGTTCTTCGAGAGTCAGCGCCAGGAAGTCGATCGCCGCGCCCTGGACTTCGGCGATCTCCTCGTAGAGGCTCGCCGAGGAGTCGATCGCCAGGCCGAGCGTCAGCGGCAGCTCCGAGCCGTCGCGCACCGCTTCGAGGCGCTGCGCCACGCCGTCCTCGACCAGCTCGAAATCGTCGATCCCGAGGTCGCCGACCGGCCGCCCGTCGGCGCCGGTGACCACCGCGACCACCTCGACCAGTCGCACTTCGACGCGCTCGCCGAGCCCCGGCGCTCCGATCGTGCGCACGTCCTCGACGGTGGTGCCGTCGGCCGCGTGCGCGACCACGGCGACGAAGCCCGCCGCCCCGTCCGCGGGCAGGCTCAACCGGTGACGGAAGGGCGGCGCGTAGAGCGTCGCCTCGAGCGCGTCGTCGCGGAAGATCTCGACCCGATCCAGGCGCGCGTCCGCCGGCAGCGAGACCTCCGCTTCGAGATCGACGGTTCCGCCGGTGATCGCGCCGCGCGGCTCGACGATGCGCACCGCGAACGGCGCCACGCCGGAGTTGACCTCGATCGCGTCGCGGCCGAGCTCGCGGCTGGCGGCGTCGAAGGCGACGGCTTCGAGCCGACGCGGCGCCGGCACCGACCCGAAGTCGAGCCGGGCCGCGAACGGTGCTCGATCGCTGGAAGCGAGCCGTTCGCCGTCGAGCAGGTAGTCGACGCGCGCCACTTCCGGACCCGCGACCAGCGGCTCGACGCGCAACTCCCCCACCACCGCGCCGTCGCCGAGCGGCGGCAGCAGCACCGGCTCGCGTCCCGGAAGAAGATCGACCAGCGCCGCCGCGCGCTGCTCGTCGGTGAGCTCCTCGGTTTCACCGGCGACGGCGGCGGGCAACGCACCCTCGACGCGCGCCGCGAGAGCGGCGCCGAAGCTCCCGGTGAGAGACTCCTCGAGGACGACCGCGACCCGCTCGAAGTCCCCGGGCAGGACCAGCGGCGCCGTCCAGGTCCACGCGGAGAGACCGGCGAGTCGCTGTCCGTCGAGCACGTCGCGGATGACGAACGGCGGCGCCGCCGGGTAGGAGACCGCGACCGTCAGCCGTACCGAGGAGGGCCCGCCGGTGGCGAGCGCGGCGCGCACCGGCGCGAGGTCGAGGCGCGCCTGGAGCATCGCGCTCCGGCGCCCCGGCGCGGTCTCTTCCCCGGACCCGGCCGCGTCCGGTGCCGGCGGCTCGACCGCGAGGGCGGCGGTGAGCGGCAGGTCGCCACGCACGCTGCGCCCCTCGAGCAGGGCCCGTGCCCGTGCCGCCGCCAGCTCCTCGCCGGTCGGCGCGCCGCTCCAGCGCGGAGCGCGTACCTCGAGCCCCGGCCGCAGCGCGCGCACCTCGACCCGGCGCAGCCTCGCGTCCGGCGGGCGACTGACCTGATAGGTCAGCCGCACCCGGTCGCGCAGCCGCTCGATCGCGCTCCCGAGCTCGCCGACCCCGGTCAGCACGTCGCCGCCGGTCGCGTCGGCGATCGAGCGCAGCGGCGCCAACGGTTTGTAGACGAGCGCCGACGGCAGCTCCGAGATCGAGTCCTCGCCGCCGGACATGATCTCGCCGAGCCGGCCGCGCCCCGACAGGTCGGCCGAGATGGTGACGCCGGCCTCGAGCGCACCCGACGCCACCGAGATGCCGACCCAGCCGGTCGCCGCCAGGAGGCGCCCGAGCGCGTCGACCGGCGCGCCCCCCTCGTCGGGCGCGAGATCCGAGGAGAGGTCCGCGAAGAAATCGGACGCGCCGGACGGCGAACCCGCGAGATAAAAGTCGCGCGGGTCGAGGTCCCATCCGTCGTTGATCAGCAGCAACGCCTTGGCGCCCGGTATCCCGCGCGCCGTGAGGCCGGTCAGCAGCAGGTCCTGCCGGCGGGTGAGCAGGATGCGCTCGTTGGCGACCGCCTCGCGGATCAGATTCCGGCGCGAGACGCTCGACCCCGGATCGCGAATCGCCGTGGTGCCGGCGAACCCTCCGCCCGCCCCCCCGCCGCCCGCACCCGGGGGCGTGCGCACGGTCTGCGGCATGTTGCGGCCGTCGAGCTCCCCCTTGAGCAGGAGTCGGTCGAGAAAGCTCTTCCGGATCTTGCGCACTCCGTCGCGTCCCGCGAGGTCGCGCGCGATGTCGAGCAGTGCCTTCTCGATCGCCGGCGAGCTGCGGGTCGGCGCCAGCGCCACCCTCTCGCCGTCGCCGGCGATCACTACCTCGATCTCGCCGAGGTCGGCGAGCATCCGCGCGCGCTCGGCGAGCGCCTCGGCCGCCCGCCGGATCGAGCGCGTGCTCGACAGCTCCTGGTCGAACCAGATGACCAGCCGCCAACCCGGCGCCGCGGCGGCCGCGGGCTCCGCGGGCCGCGTCTGGCTCGCCGTCGTGGCCGCCGCCTCCGGCGTGCCGCGAACCGCGCCGGCGACCACGCGTTCGACACCGACCAGAGGCACGCGCTCGCCTTCCTCGATCACCTCGAAGTCGGTGACCGTCAGGTCGACCGGGGTCGCACCGGTGGCGTCGATCGCCTCGACCAGCAGCTCGACCGCGGTGACCTGTGCGGTTCCGGAGAAGACCGGCGGCGCGGGGGCAGACTCCTGGGCACGGAGCGGGCCGGCGACGGCGACGAGCGCCGCGACGAGGGTGCGGCAGCTGGCGAGTCGGATCGACATGCCGCCATCGTAGCCGCAGACGAACCGGGTTGCACCCTCCCGGCCCCCGACGCCTCAGCGCGAGGTGCGCTGGCGGACGGCTTCGTAGAGGACCGCGGCGGCGGCGGTGGCGAGGTTGAGCGATTCGACCCGGCCGCGCATCGGCAGGCCGATCACCCGGTCGCAGGTCTCGCGGGTCAGCCGGCGCAGCCCCTCGTGCTCGCCGCCGACGCAGACGACGACCTTGCCGGTCAGGTCGATCTCCCACGGCGCGTCGCCGCCCATGTCGAGGCCGTAGATCCAGAAGCCCTGCTCTTTCAGACGCTCGAGCGCCTGCGCGGCGCTGCCGATGCGCTCGACTTCGATCCACGACGCGGCGCCGGCCGAGGCCTTGACCGCGGTCTCGCCGAGCGGCGCCGAGCCGTGCTCGCGCACCAGCACGCGGCCGACGCCCGCCCCCTCGCAGACGCGCAGCAGGGCGCCGAGATTGCGCGGATCCTGGACGTCCTCGGCGAGGACGACGAGATCCGGGTCGCCGCCGCGCGCGCCGACACCGGAGGCCGCCGGCTCGACCTCGGCGGCGAAGCCGTTCGAGACGCCGCGCGCGAAGCGCGACAGCGTGGCGGCATCGACCTCCTCGAGCCGGACGCCGCTCGCGCGGCAGAGCTCCTCGATCTCGCGCCGGCGCTGCCCCGCGCGGCCGCGCTCGACCAGCACCCGCCGCACCGACTCCGGCGCGCGGCGCAGAGCCTCGCGCACCGGGTGGAAGCCGGCCAGGCGCTCGCTCACGGCGCGCCAGGCGCCGGCTCGTCGCCGGCGAGCAGGACGACGGCGAGCGCGGCCATCCCTTCGCCGCGGCCGAGCGCCCCGAGTCGTTCGTTGGTGGTGGCCTTCAGTCCGACCTCGTCGACGACCACGCCGAGCGCGCCCGCGATCCGTTCGCGGATCCGCGCACGATAGGGCGCGAGCTTCGGCGCCTCGGCGATCAGCGTCAGGTCGCAGTTGACGACGCGCCAGCCGCGGTCGCGCGCGAGGCCGAGCGCGATCGCCAGCAGCTCGAGGCTCGCCGCCCCCTTCCAGCGCGGATCGCCCGGCGGGAAGTGGTCGCCGAGGTCGCCGAGCCCGGCGGCGCCGAGGATGGCGTCGGTCAGCGCGTGCAGCAGCACGTCGGCATCGCTGTGCCCGTCGAGCCCGCGCTCGTGCGGAATCGTCTCGCCGCCGAGCACGAGCGGCCGCCCGGGGACCAGGCGGTGGACGTCGTAGCCCTGGCCGACGCGGATCCTCAACGCCACTCCCCGTTCGCGGCGAGTCGGCGCGCGACGCGCTCGAGGTCGGCGGGGTAGGTCACCTTCGGGTTGGGCGCGAGCGCCATGACGGCGCGGATCTCGATGCCCGCGAGGCGCTCGACCAGCGACGCCTCGTCGGTGCCGACGAAGCGGTCGCGGCGCGCCGCCTCGAAGGCGCGCTCGAGCACCGACCGGCGGAAGACCTGCGGCGTCTCGGCGCGGAACAGCTTCGAGCGATCGACGGTGGCGACCAGTCGCCCGTCCTCGAGGCGCTTGATGGTGTCGGTGAGCGGACGCCCGAGCACGGCGCCGCCCGACTGCGCGGCCGCGGCCACCGTCGCGACGATGTCGGCCGGATCGACCGCGCCGCGCGCTCCGTCGTGCACCGCCACCAGCTCGTCCGCGCCGGCCGGGCTCGCGGCCAGCGCCGCGGCGACCGACGCCTGCCGCGTGGCGCCGCCGGCGACGAAGCGGATTCGGGCGTCGACGGCGATCCGCGCCGCAGTCGAATCGATCTCCTCGGCGGGCAACGCCACGACCACGCTCGCCGCGCCCGCGGCGAGCAGGCGATCGAGAGTCCACGCCAGCAGCGGGCGACCGCCGACTTCGGCGAACTGCTTGGGAGCGCCGAAGCGGTCGCCGCGCCCGGCGGCGGGCACCAGGGCGTGAAAAACGAAACCGGCCGCGACGGCGGCGGGCGCGTCGGGCCGGTGGGGTGCGGGCATCGCGGAGCGGCTCCGGTCGGTACCTCAGACCGTGAGGATGTCCTTCTCCTTGTGCTCGAGCGTCTTGGCGATCTCTTCGATATAGCGGTCGTGCAGCTTCTGCACGTCCTCGTGGGCGCGGTGCTCGTCGTCGGCGCCGATGTCGCCGTCCTTGCCCAGCTTCTTGAAGCGATCGTTGGCGTCGCGACGCGCGGCGCGCACGGCGTTGCGGGCGGTTTCGGCCAGGTCGTGCGCCTTGCGCACCAGCTCCTTGCGGCGCTCCTCGGTGAGCTGCGGCACCGGGATGCGCACCACTTTGCCGTCGTTCGACGGGTTGAGACCCAGGTCCGACTTGAGCAGGGCGCGCTCGATGGCGGTGATCTGCGAGTGGTCGAACGGCTGGGCGACGATCATGGTGGCGTCGGCCACGGTCAGCGTCGCCACGCTCTTGAGCGGCACCTGCGAGCCGTAGTACTCGACGTTGACGCCGTCGAGCATCTGCACCGACGCGCGACCGGTGCGCAGCCGCTTGAGCTCGTCGTGGAAGTGGTCGACGGCGACCTTCATCTTGCCCTCGGTGTCGGCGAAGACTTCCTTCATCTCGTTCTCCTCGGAGGGATCCTCTGCCGGGGCCGCGCCGGCTGTCAACCGCCCGGCGTGGCGCGGACGATCGAACCGACGCTCTCGCCGCAGACGACGCGACGGATGTTGCCCGAACGCCCGAGGTTGAACAGGACGATCGGCAGGGAGTTCTCGCGGCACAGGCTGATCGCCGCGGCGTCCATGAACTTCAGATCACGCTCGAGCACCTGCTGGTAGGTGACCTCGGAGAGCAGCTGAGCGTCGGGGACCTTGCGCGGATCGGCGGTGTAGACGCCGTCGACCCGCGTCGCCTTGAGCAGCGCCTCGGCGTGGATCTCGTTGGCGCGCAGCGCCGCCGCCGAGTCCGTGGTGAAGAACGGGTTGCCGGTGCCGGCGGCGAAGATCACCACGCGCCCCTTTTCGAGGTGGCGGATGGCGCGCCGCCGGATCACCGGCTCGGCGACCGCCCGGATCTCGATCGCGGTCTGGACCCGCGTCGGCACGTTCGCCTTCTCGAGCGCGTCCTGCAGCGCCAGGGCGTTGATCACCGTGGCGAGCATCCCCATGTTGTCGCCGGTCACCCGGTCGATGCCTCGCTCGGACGCCGCGACGCCGCGGATGATGTTGCCGCCACCCACGACGATCGCGACCTGGACGCCGAGACCGTGGACCTCGGCGATCTCGGCCGCGATCGCGCGCAGGACCGCCTCGTCGATGCCGAAGCTCTGCGAGCCCATCAGGGCCTCGCCGGAGAGCTTGAGCAGGATGCGGCGATAAGCCGGCCTGCCGGACACGGGGGCGCTCAGGAGCCCTGTCCGACCTGCGCCATCACCTCGGCGGCGAAGTCCGTCGTCTTCTTCTCGATCCCTTCGCCCAGCTTGTAGCGCACGAAGCGGCGGACCTGGATGTTCTCGCCGATCCTGGCGACCGCCTCGGTCACCAGCTGGCCGACCGACTGGTCGGGGTTCTTGACGAACGGCTGCTCGAGCAGGCAGGCCTCGGAGTAGAACTTCTCCATCTTGCCCTCGGCGATCTTCTCGACCACGTTGGCCGGCTTGCCCGAGGCGGCGGCCTGCTCGCGGTAAATCGCGCGCTCGCGCTCGAGGATGTCGGCGGTGACTTCCTCGCGGCGGACGAAGCGCGGCTCCGCCGCGGCGACGTGCATCGCGATGTCGCGCACCAGCTGCTGGAACTCCTCGGTCTTGGCGACGAAGTCGGTCTCGCAGTTGACCTCGATCAGCACGCCGATCTTGCCGCCGGCGTGGATGTAGGAGCCGACCACGCCCTCGGCCGCGACGCGGCCCGCCTTCTTGGCGGCCGCCGCCAGGCCCTTCTTGCGCAGCAGGTCGACCGCCTTGTCCATGTCGCCGCCGGTCTCCGCCAGGGCGGCCTTGCAGTCCATCATGCCGGCGCCGGTGCGCTCGCGCAGCTCCTTGACCATCTGTGCCGTGACCTGCATCGCTTCTTCTCCTTCCTGCTGAAAGCCCGAAAAAACCCGCTCGTCCGGTCAAACGAAAGGGTCAGCGATCTTCGGTGCGACGATCGGCTGACCCTTGGCGGATCCCGGATCCGGTGCGCGCGTCGCGCGCCACCCGGGGCGGAGGTGAGTGTCGTTTACGCGGACGGAGCCGCGGCCTCCGTGCCGACGTCGCCGGCGGCCGCCGCCGGTGCGTCCTTCTCCTCGACCATCAGCTCCTGCTGCAGGCGCTGCGAGCCGGCGAGGTAGGCGTCGGCGATCCGCGAGGTGAACAGCCGGATCGTCCGGATCGCGTCGTCGTTGCCCGGGATCACGTAGTCGATCAGCTCCGGGTCGCAGTTGGTGTCGACGATGCCGACCACCGGAATGCCCAGCTTGTTGGCCTCGGCGACCGCGATCGACTCCTTCTTGGGGTCGACCACGAACAGCGCGTCGGGCAGCGCCTCGAGGTCGCGCACGCCGGAGAGGTTCTTGGTCATCCGCTCGCGCTCGCGGTCCATGCGCAGGCGCTCCTTCTTGGTGTGAACGCCCTTGTCGTCGGCCAACCGCACCTCGATGTCGAGCATCTTCTCGACCGACTGGCGGATGGTCACGAAGTTGGTCAGCGTGCCGCCCAGCCACCGGTTGGTGACCCAGTACTGGCCGCAGCGCCGCGCCTCCTCGGCGACCACGTCCTGGGCCTGCCGCTTGGTGCCCACGAACATCAGGCGCCGCCCCTCGCGACCGAGGCCCTCGACGAAGGCCGCGGCCTCGCGGAAGGCGCGCAGCGTCTTGGCCAGGTCGATGATGTAGATGCCGTTGCGCTTGGCGAAGATGTACGGCTTCATCTTCGGGTTCCAGCGCCGCGTCTGATGCCCGAAGTGAACGCCCGCCTCGAGCAGCTCCTGCATGGTGATGTCGACCACGAAGCTCTCCTTGAATATCCGCCGGGGGTCCGGACTCAGCGCTTGCTGAACTGGAAGCGCTTGCGGGCTCCGGCCCGGCCGTACTTCTTGCGTTCCTTCTTGCGGGGGTCGCGGGTGAGCAGGCCGGCCGACTTCAACCGCTCGCGCAACTCGATGTTGAACTCGAGCAGCGCGCGGCTGATGCCGTGGCGCACCGCGCCCGCCTGGCCGGCGTAACCGCCGCCCTCGACGGTGGCGTAGATGTCGAAGCGCTCGCCGGTCTCGGTCAGCACCAGCGGCTGGCGCACGACCATGCGCAGCACCTCGCTGGCGAAGTAGGTGTCGAGGTCGCGGCCGTTGACCTGGACGCTGCCGCTGCCCGGCTTCAAGAAGACGCGCGCCGTGGCGGTCTTGCGCCGGCCGGTCCCGTAGTACTGGAGGTCGCTCACTCGAATCTCCTTCAGGCGGCCGCGCCGGCGAGCGGCGTCGGCTTCTGGGCGTGGTGCGGGTGCACCGGCCCGGCGTAGACCTTGAGCTTCTTGCGCAGCTTCTTGCCGAGCTTGGTCTTGGGCAGCATGCCGTAGACCGCCGACTCGACCAGGCGCCGCGGGTGCTTCTCGCGGACCTCGAACGCCTTGGGCGACTTCAGCGACCCGGGCTGCGTGGTGGTGTGCCGGTAGTAGACCTTGTCGCGCTCCTTGTTGCCGGAGAGCGCGACCTTCTCGGCGTTGACCACGATGACGAAATCACCGCAGTCGACGTGCGGCGCCCAGTTGGGCTTGCCCTTGCCCAGGATCAGGCGCGCCACGGCGGTCGAAAGCCGGCCGACCGGCATCTCGGCGGCGTCGACGACCCACCAGCGATGCTCGATCTCCCCCGGCTTGGGGCTCAAGGTGCTCTTCATCCACGACTCCCGTCGATTGTCTGCGGTCGGACTCGTCCGGCTCGGACAGGGCCCGGGCGCGGAACACCCGGGCTCTGCTGCGCAGAGGAACCCAAATCCTAGGGTTCACGGGGGTTCCTGTCAACCCCTCGGCCCCCCGGGCCGGAGGCGCCGGGGTACACTCCGGCGGCCATGACGGTCCCGACTTCCGCGCCTGCGCCGCCCCCCGAAATCCCGGCCGCAGGGCCGGCGGGCGGCCCGGGAACGGCTCCGGAGCTGCCGCTCGACAAGCAGGGGGTCCGCATCCGGGCGATGTTCGGCCGGGTCGCCCGGCGCTACGACCTGCTCAACCACCTGCTCTCGGCCTCCATGGACCGGATCTGGCGCCGCCGGCTCGCCCGCGACCTGCGACTGCCGGCCGGCTCCCGGGTGCTCGACCTCTGCTCGGGCACCGGCGACCAGTCGACGGCGCTCGAGCGGCGCGGCTACCGGGTGGCCGCGGCCGACTTCTGTCTGCCGATGCTGGCGCTGTCGCGCCCGAAATTCGCGGCGGCGAAGGGACCACGGCCGGCTCCGCTGCAAGCCGACGCGCTCGCCCTGCCGTTCCCGGCCGGCAGCTTCGACGGCGCCACCGTCTCCTTCGGCCTGCGCAACGTCGCCGACCTCGATCGGGCGCTCGCCGAGCTCGCCCGCGTCCTGCGCCCGGGCGGCGAGCTCGGCGTCCTCGAGTTCACGGTGCCGGCCTTTCCGCCCCTGCGCGCCCTCTACCTCTTCTACTTCCGCCGGCTGCTGCCGGCGCTCGGCGGCTGGATCTCGGGCGACCCGACCGCCTACGCTTACCTTCCCGAGTCGGTGCTCGGCTTCCCGCAGCGCGAGGGTTTCCTCGCCCGGCTCGCGGCCGCCGGCTTCGAGGCGGCGCGCTACCGGAGCCTGTCGGGCGGCGTGCTCGCGCTCTACCGCGCGCGGCGCTCGGCCTGAGCCGCGGCCAGGCTCGCGCGCCACTGCCGCCAGCCGACGACGCACATCGCCAGGAAGACGGCGTAGAGCAGCGCGGTCAGCGGCAGGCCACGCCAGAGATAGAGCGGCACGTAAACGAGGTCGGCCGCGATCCACCAGAGCCAGTTGTCGATCCGCTTGCCGGCCTGCAGCGCGAGCGCGCCGAGGCTCACCACCGTGGTCAGCGCGTCCCAGAACGGCGCGGCGCCCTGAGCCGCGATCAGCAGTTCGCGCAGCAGCCAGGTCGCGACCGGCGCGGCGAGCAGGAGCGCCAGCCACTCGTTCCGGGTGGCGCGCGTCACGGCGAGCTCGCGCCGAGCGCCGCGCCGGAAGACCCAGTGATACCAACCCCAGACGCCGACCGCGAAGAAGACGAGCTGCAGTCCCGCGTCGGCGAACAGGCGCGCGCGGAAGAAGATGACCAGATAGGTCAGGTTGTTGGCGAGGCCGATCGGCCAGCTCGCCACGTCCTCGCGCACCAGCAGCCAGACGCAGGCGCCGCCGGTCGCGAAGCCGAAGACCTCGAGCGGCGAGAACGGCAGCAGGCCGGCCGCCGTGCCCGCGACGAGCGCGAGCGCGGCGATCGCGATCGCCGCCCACTCGCCGAGCGGCGTGCGCCGGCGCGACGGCGCCGCCGACACGCGCGGATCGATCTCGAGCTCGATCGGGGGCTCCATCGGCGCGCGATCCTACCGGTCCGGGCGGGGCGGTCGCGGCGCGCGAGCTAGTAGGCTCGGCCGGCCCCGATCCGGGGCGGGAGGGGAGATGACGACGATTCTCGACGGTGTCGCGACCGCGAAGGCGATTCGCGAGGAGGCGGCCGCCGCGGCGGCGAAGATCCGGGAGGCCGCGGGACGGCCGCCCGGCCTGGCGGTGGTGCTGGTCGGCGAGGACCCGGCTTCGCAGGTCTACGTCGGCTCGAAGACGCGGGCGTGCGAGGAGGCCGGCATGGCGAGCTTCAGCCACCGGCTGCCGGCCACGATCGCCGCCGACGAGCTGTTCGCGGTGATCGACCGTCTGAACGCCGATCCGGCGGTCGACGGCATCCTGGTCCAGCTGCCGCTGCCCAAGCAGCTGCCGACCCGCGAGCTGCTCGAACGGATCGACCCGGACAAGGACGTCGACGGCTTCCACCCGGTCAACGTCGGCCGGCTCTGGATCGACGAGGTCGGCTTCGTGCCGTGCACGCCGGCGGGGATCGTCGAGCTGCTGCGCCGGTACGACATCGCGCTCGCCGGCAAGAGCGCGGTGGTGATCGGCCGCTCGACGATCGTCGGCAAGCCGATGGCCGGGCTGCTGGTGCGCGCCAGCGCGACGGTGACCGTCGCCCACTCGAAGACCCGCGACCTCGCCGCAGTCTGCCGCGACGCCGAGATCCTGATCGCCGCAGTCGGCCGCGCCGGCCTGGTCGATCGCGACTTCGTCTCGCCGGGAGCGGTCGTGATCGACGTCGGTATGAACCGCGTCACCGACCGCGCGACCGTCGAGCGGCTGACCGGTGGCGACGCGAAACGGATGGCCGCCTTCGACAAGAACGGCTCGGTGCTGGTCGGCGACGTCGACTTCCCGGCGGTCGCCCCGGTCGCCTCCGCGATCACGCCGGTGCCGGGCGGCGTCGGTCCGCTCACCGTCGCGATGCTGATCGCCAACACGGTCGAGGCCGCGCGCCGCCGGCTCGGCCTCGCCCGCTGAGGCCGCGGTGCCGGCTACCCTGCGCGTCGGCCTGACCGGCGGGCTCGCCTCGGGCAAGAGCACGGTCGCGCGCCGGATGGCCGCCGCCGGCTTCCACGTCGTCGACGCCGACCGCCTGGTCGCCGAGCTCTACCGCCCGGGCGCCGCCGGCACGCGCCAGGTCGAGCGCCTCTTCGGTCCGACCGCGATCGCCCCCGACGGCTCGGTCGACAAGGTGGCGCTGGCGCGGCGGATCTTCGCCGACCGCGACGCGCGCGAACGCCTCGAGCACGCCGTGCATCCGCTGGTGCGCGAGCGCTTCGCCGAAATCGCGGGGGCGCTCGACGGCGGCGTCGCGGTGCTCGAGGCGACGCGGCTGGTCGAAGCCGGTTTCGCCCCCGACTTCGACCTGATCGTGACCGTCGAGGCGCCGCTCGAGCTGCGCCTCGCGCGCGCCATGGCGCGCGGCCTCGCCGAGGCCGACGCGCGCGCCCGCCTCTCGGCCCAGGGCGACGGCCACCTGCGGCGCCTCGCCGCGCATCACATCCTCGACAACGACGGCACCCTCGAGGAGCTCGACGAGAAAATCGACCGCCTGACCCGAGCCTTCGGTCGGAACGGCGTCGCGCACTGACGCCGGCCGGCGTCGAGGTTCTCAGTTTCCGTCGAGCTGCGACAGCAGGTCGCGCCAGGCGCGGCCGCGGTGGGCGACCGCGTCCTTCTCGAGGTCGGTGAGCTCGCCGCAGGTGCGGCTCTCTCCTTCCGGACGGAAGACCGGATCCCAGCCGAACCCGCGTCCGCCGCGCGCGGGCAGCACCAGCTCGCCCGCCACCGCGCCGCGGCCGAGGATTCGCCGCGCGCCGTCGGTCCAGGCCAGGACGCAGACGGCGCGGGCGCGCGCATCGCCCAGCGCCAGACTCACGCGCGCGATCCCCTCCGCCCCGACCGCCTCGAGCATCCAGCGCACGAGCGGCCCCGGGAAACCGTTCAGCGCGGCGAGCTCGAGGCCGGTCTCCTCGACCACCAGCGGACGGCCGACGCGGGCGAAGGCCGCGGCGGCCTTCTCGCTCACCACCTCCTCGAGGTCGAGCGACTGGATCTCGGGCAGGTCGAGCGCGATCGACTCGATGTCGCGGCCGGCGAGCCGGCGCGCCTCGGCGAGCTTGCCGGCGTTGCCGGTGACCAGCAGGAGCGGCGCCGGGCCGGCGGCGCTCAGCTCGCGCGGCTCCGCAGCACGCGGTGGGCGGTGACCCGCTGTTCGAGCCCCTTCAACTGGAACTCGCCGAGCGGCTCGGTGGCCAGCGCGCCGTCGAGCTGCCGCCAGGTCTCGCCGCCGATCGTCACCTGGCCGGCTTCGCCCACGTAGGCCTCGAGCCGGGCGGCGACGTTGACCGTGTTGCCGAGCACGGTGTAGTCGACGCGCTTCCTGGAGCCGACGTCGCCGACGACGACCGGACCGCTGTTGATCGCGATTCGCACCTGGAGAGTCGGAAGCCCGCGCGCCGCACGATCGGCGTTCCACGTGTCCTGCGCATCGAGGATGGCGAGCGCCGCGCGCACCGCGCGAGCGGCGTGATCCTGCTGGTGCACCGGCGCGCCGAAGAAGGCCATGACGCAGTCGCCGATGAACTTGTCGAGAGTGCCGCCCTCGCGGAAGATCGCCTCCACCGCGGGCGTGAAGAACCCTTCGAGCATCTCGGCCACTTCGCCGGGCTGGAGCTTCTCGGAGAGCGCGGTGAAGCCCGCGAGGTCGGCGAACAGGACCGTCGCCTCCACCAGCTTGACCCGACCCATCACCGTCTCGGCCGCCTCGGGATCGGCGGCGACGATCGATTCGAGCACCGAGGGCGAGTGATAGCGCTCGAGCCGGGAGCGCACCTGGCGCTCGCGCTCGGCGGCCTCGGCGTTGCGCAGCCGCTCGACCGCCACCGCCGCGAAGTTGGCGAGCGCGGTCAGCAGGTCGAGGTCCTGCTCGGTGAAAGAGCCGGCGTGGAACGGCGTGTCGAGCTGGAGCACGCCGATGATCTTCTCGCCCGACCAGAGCGGCGTGCACATCGCGGCGCGAATCTGGTGGATGCGGATCGACTCGCCTCCGGCCAGCCGCTGGTCGCTCTGCGCGTCGTAGGTCAGCAGCGCGACGCGGTCGCGGATCACCTGCTCGACCATCGTGCGCGACACCGGAACGTCGCCCTTGGGGCGGTACTCGACGCGGTCCTTGACTCGCGAGATCTCGCACACGGCCTCGCCCGTTCTCTCGTCGAGCAGCAGGATGAACCCGCGATCGACCGGCAGCGCCTCGAAGGCGAGCTCGAAGACCCGCGCCAGCACCTCGTCGACCGACTCCGAGCGGATCAGCAGCCGCGCCAGCCGGGTCATGAAGCCGAAGATCTTGGTCTCGTAGGCCGCTTCGAGCGCCTTCCTCTTGTCGAGTCGCGCCGAGCCGGTCGAGCGACCGGTGGGATCGAGGCCGTAGTGCTCGGAGAACTCCGCCAGCGAGCGGACGATGGTCGCCGTGCCGATCGAGGCCGGGATGCCCGGCGCCATCGCCGGCGGCGGCACCGGCAGCGGCAACGGGGTCGGGGTCGTCGGCGCCGCCGCCGGCGTCGGCACGTGGGTCGTGGTCTTCTGCTCGAACATCGGCGAGCGCGCCTCGGCGACCTCCTCGACGTCGAGCTCGAAGATGCCGACCTTGATACGGTCGCCTGGGCGCACCAGGGCGCGCTTGACGGTGACGCGGTTGACCTGGACGCCGTTGGTCGAGCCGTGGTCCTGGATCGCCCAGCCTTCGGGCTCGAGCGTGAGCGACGCGTGCCGACGCGAGACCGAGTAATCGGGCAGGACGATCTCGTTCTCGGCGCCTCGGCCGATCCGGACTTCGTCGCGGGAGAGGGTGCGAATCTCTTCCCGACCCTGATGCGACCAGCGCACGCGAAGCAAGCGAGGACCCTCGCCGGGATCCTACACCCGGCCGACCCCTTTGCTAGCATCCGCGGCGCGATGCGCGAGGCTCCCGGCAACCCCCTGCACGAACGGTACGCGACGCCGGAGATGGCGGCGATCTTCTCCACCCGTCATCGCTACGAGACCTGGCGCCGGATCTGGATCGCGCTCGCCGAGAGCCAGCGCGAGGCCGGACTGCCGATCACCGAGCAGCAGCTCGCGGCCTTGCGCGAGGCGGCGCCGAAGCTCGACCTCGGACGAGTCGCGGAGCTCGAGCGGCAGACGCGGCACGACGTGGTCGCGCACCTGCGCCACTTCGCCGAGCAGGCGGGCGAGGCCGGCGGCATCCTGCACCTCGGTGCCACCTCGGCGTTCGTCACCGACAACACCGATCTGCTGCTCTCGCGCGAGGCGCTCGACCTGGTCGAACGCCGGCTCGCCGCGCTGCTCGCGGCGTTCGCCGGCTTCGCGCGGCGCTGGCGCGCGCTGCCCTGCCTCGCCTACACGCATTTCCAGCCGGCGCAGCTGACCACCGTCGGCAAGCGCGCCTGCCTGTGGGCGCAGGATTTCGTCCTCGACCTCGAAGAGGTCCGCCGTCGGCGCTCGACCCTGCCCGCGCGTGGCGCCAAGGGGACGACCGGCACGCAGGCGAGCTTCCTCACCTTGTTCGACGGCGACCACGACAAGGTGCGCGCCCTCGACCGCCGGGTCGCCGAGCGCCTCGGCTTCGCGTCGACCGTCGCGGTCTCCGGCCAGACCTATCCGCGCAAGCTCGACAGCCAGCTGCTGGCGACGCTCGCGGGCATTGCCGAGAGCTGCCACAAGACCGGTACCGACCTGCGCCTGATGCAGGGCGTCGGCGAGCTCGCCGAGCCGTTCGACGAGGACCAGGTCGGCTCCTCAGCGATGGCCTACAAGCGCAATCCGGTGCGCGCCGAGCGCATGTGCGGCCTGGCGCGGCGGGTGATGACCGACGCCGTCAACGGCCCGCTCAACGCCGCCACCCAGTGGCTCGAGCGCAGCCTCGACGACTCCGCCAATCGCCGACTGGTGCTGCCCGACGCCTTCCTGGCGACCGACGCCTGCCTCGCTCTGGCCGGGCACATCGTCACGGGCTTGCGGGTGATCGAGCCGGTGGTCGCCTCGCGCGTCGCGCGCGAGCTGCCGTTCATGGCGACCGAGACGCTGCTGATGCAGGCGGCGTTGCGCGGCGGCGACCGCCAGCACCTGCACGAAAAGCTGCGCAGACTCTCGTTCGACGCCCAGGCCGAGGTCGCCGCGGGACGCGAGAACCCGTTGATTGCTACAATCGTCGCGGATCCGGACTTCCGCCTGACGGCCGTGGAGGTGGCTCCCTGGATCGATCCGGTGGCCTTCACCGGACGGTCCGCCCGGCAGGTGGACGAGTTTCTCGACGAAGTCGTGACCCCCGCCCTGGCGGGAGTCGCGATCACGGCGCCGGAAGAGCCCCGAGTCTGACCCTCTTCCGCCGCCCGACACGATGCGGCGGATCGCCCTCCTCCCCCTCGCCCTCGCCTCCACTCTCGTGGTGTCGGGCTGCGCGTCGAAGGGGCGCGGCACCGCCGGCGTCACGCTCGAGCGCGGCGTCGCCTCCTGGTACGGCCCCGGCTTCCACGGAAGGCGCACCGCCTCGGGCGAGCGCTACGACATGCACGCGCTGACCGCCGCGCACCCGAAGCTGCCGTTCGGCACCCTGCTCGAGGTCCGCAACGTCGCCACCGGCGCGAGCGTCCGGGTGCGGATCAACGACCGCGGACCCTTCGCGAAGAACCGCGTCATCGACCTGTCGAAGGCCGCCGCCGCCGCGATCGGCATGATCGGACCCGGCACCGCGCTGGTCGAGCTGATCGCGGTCGGGCGCGTGCCGATCGGTCCGCGCGGCTACGCGGTTCAGGTCGGTGCCTTCCAGGACGAGAGCCGCGCCCGCTCGCTCGCCGACTCGCTCTGCCGCGACTTCCCGCGGGTCGAAGTCCGCTCCGACGACGCCTGGCACCGGGTCCAGGTCGGCGCCTTCGCCGACCGCGCCGCCGCCGAGGAGTTCGCGGACGAGCTCGACGCGCTCGGCTACCTGGCGGTGGTGGTGGCGTTGCCGCTCGATCTGCCGGCGCCCAACTGAACGCCCCGGCGGTCGCCGTCACCGCTCGTCAGCTGATTTCCAGGTACCGCGCGCGTTCGACTTCGGGCAGGGCGCGCAGCCGCTCGAAAGTCGCCGGATCGAGCGGCTGATCGAGACGCAGGACTGCCAGCGCCTGACGCTTCGCTTCGTCGCGCGACAGGTGGATGTCGCCGATGTTGACGCCGGCTTCGCCGAGCAGCGTGCCGAGCCGGCCGACCACCCCCGGCACGTCGCGGTTCTCGATCACCAGCAGCCGCCCCTCGGGCCAGAACTCGAGGCGGTAACCGCCGATCGCCACCACCCGCGGCGCTCGCCCGCCGACCAGGGCGCCGGCGATCTCCACCGCGCCCGAGTCGGTGACCAGCCGGACGTCGACCCGCTCGGCGTCCTCGGCGCCGTCGCGCTGCCGGGTGCGCGCGATCTCGATGCCGCGGCTCGCCGCCAGGTGCTCGGCGTTGACGTAGTTGACGCCCTCGTCGAGGAAGCGCTCGAGCACGCCGCGCACCACCGCCACGCCGGTCGGCGCCGCCAGCTCTTCCGAGAGGCCGCGCAGCGTGATCTCGATGCGCCGCGGCGCGCCCTCGGCGAGCAGGCCGGCGAGGCGGCCGAGCCGGTCGCCCAGGCGCAGGTAGGGCTCCTCGCGCCGGCCGGAAGAGGTGAACGGCAGGTTGACCGCGGCGATCGCGAGCGAGCCCTCGAGCGCGGCGAGCACCATGCGCGCGGTCTCGACCGCGATGCGCTCCTGCGCCTCGACGGTCTGGGCGCCGATGTGCGGGGTCGCGACCACGCGCGGATGGCGCACCAGCTCGTGGCGCGCCGTCGGCTCCTCCTCGAAGACGTCGAGCGCGACGCCGGCGAGCTTGCCCGCTTCGAGCGCCGCGAGCAGCGCCGTCTCGTCGACCGTGCCGCCGCGTCCGCAGTTGATCAGCATCGCCCCCGGCTTCATTCGCGCGATCCGGCGCGCGTCGATCAGGTGCCGGGTCTCGGGGGTGAGCGGCGTGTGCAGGGTGACGACGTCGGCGCGCTCGACCAGGTCGTCGATCGACAGCAGCTCGATCTCGAGCTTGCGCGCCACCGCCGGGTCGAGCAGCGGGTCGTAGGCGACCGTGTGCATCTCGAAGGCGCGCGCCCGCGCCGCCACGCGCTGGCCGATGCGACCGAAGCCGACGACGCCCAGCACCTTGCCCTGGAGCTCGGTGCCGAGGAAGGTCTTGCGGTCCCATTCGCCGCGCTTCATCGAGGCGTCGGCCGCCGGCACCCGTCGCGCCAGCGCCAGCAGCATCGCGAAAGTGTGCTCGGTCGCCGACAGCACGTTGGCGGTCGGCGCGTTGACCACCAGCACGCCGCGCTCGGTGGCGGCGGGCACGTCGACGTTGTCGACGCCGATGCCGGCGCGGCCGACGACGCGCAGCTTCGGCGCCGCGGCCAGCAGGTCGCGGGTGACCTTGGTAGCGCTGCGCACCACCAGGGCGTCGGCGTCGGCGACCAGCTCCGGCAGGCGCGGCCGGTCGGCGGCAGCGACCACCACCACCTCGGCGCCGGCCGAACGCAGGATCTCGAGGCCGCTCTCCTCGAGCGGATCGGCGATGACGATTCGGGTCACCTGGGTATCTCCTCTTCGATCGCGGCGAACAGCTCGTCGAGGTCGCTCTCGCGCACCTCGCCCATGTGTCCGATGCGGAACGTGTCCTGCTTCCATTTTCCGTAGCCGCCGGCGACGGTGAAGCCGCGCCGCCCGAGCCGCGCCACCAGCTCCGGCGCCGGGAGCCCGGCGGGCGGACGCAGGCAGGCGACGGTGCGGGAGCGGGCGCCGGCGGCCGGGGCGTACGTCAACCCGAGCCGCTCGGCGGCCGCGGCGGTCGCCGCGGCCAGGCGCAGGTGGCGCCGCCAGCGCTCTTCGATCCCCTCGGCGGCGATCCGCTCGAGCTGCCGCTCGAGCGCGAAGCAGATCGGCACCGCCGGCGTCGTGATCGGCCCGCCCTCGCGATGCTTGTCGCGGTAGCGCAGCAGGTCGCCGTAGAAGCCCCGATGCGGTACCGCGGCCGCCCGCGCCTCGGCGCGCTCGGACATCGTGAAGACCGCGAGCCCCGGCGGCGCGGCGATCCCCTTCTGAGTCCCGGCGAAGACGAAGTCGAGCCCCCAGGCGTCGGACTCGACGCGATCGGCGCCGAGCGAGGAGACGGTGTCGACCAGCAGCAACGCGTCGCTCGCCTGGTGGACGACGCGCGCGATCTCCTCGAGTGGCGAGACCACGCCGGTCGAGGTCTCGTTGTGGACCACGGTCACCGCGTCGTAGCGCCGGCGACCGAGCGCCGCGCGCACGAGGTCCGGATCGACCGGCTCGCCCCACGGCACCGACAGCTCGTCGGCCTCGCGCCCGTGCGCGCGGGAGATCGCCAGCCAGCGCTCCGAGAAGGCGCCGTTGGTCAGGTGGAGCAGCGCGCCGCGGGTGAGCGAGGTGATCGCGGCCTCCATCAGGAAGGTCGAGCTCGCGGTCGCCACCATCGCGTCGCGCCGGGTGCGCAGGACCGGCGGCAGATTGGTCGCGATCGAGGCCCAGGTGGCGCGGAACTCCGGCGAGCGGTGCGCCACCATCTGGCGGGTCATCGCCTGGCGCACCGGCTCGACGACGTGGACCGGACCGGCGAGGAAGAAGCGGATCGCCTCGCTCACGGCCGGTCCTTCTTCGGCGGCGGCCGGTGACGCGGGCGCAGCAGCTCGGCGAGCGCGGCGGCGGCGTCGAGCTCGCGCGAGCGCCCGGGCGCGAGCTCGACGCGGAAGCCCTCGGCCGAGGGCGCGATCGACGGCGTCCCCGCCCGCCCGCGCACCAGCACCAGGCCGCAGCCCAGGAAGTGCTCGCGCACCAGGTCGCGCAGCACCGGCGCGCCGGCGACGCGCTTGACCGCCACCGTGCGACCGGCGCCGACGCCGACCGCGCGCAGGGCTCCGAGCGACGCCGCTTCGTCGAGATCGCCCGAAACGAGATTCGCTTCGCTCCACTCGAGCCACCCGATGCGCTCGCCGCGTTCGCGCGCCGCCGCGAACAGCGCGGCGAAGGCCGCGGCCGGCTCGGTGACCGCCACCAGCGCCGGCGCCCTCACGCCGCCTCCGGGTAGATCAGGATCTCGCGCCGCTCGTCGCGGAAGCGCTCCTCGTCGGCACGCCAGCTCGCGACCCACTCGCCGGGGTCGCCGCCGCCCTCGAGCAGCTCGCGCAGCCTCGCCGTGCCTGCGAGCAGGTCGAGCGCGGGCCGGTCGTGAACGAACTCGTAGGGCGCGTCGCGCCACGGCAAGCGTCCGCCCTGGATGCGCGCCAGCGCCGCCAGCACTTCGATCCCCAGTCGGTAGCCGGCGACCCGGCGCGGCGCGACCACCACCAGCTCGACGCCGCCGCAGACCTCGCCGCGGTGCTTCTGGTGCCACGGACGGAAGTAGGTCGGCACCGCGCGTACGCCGAGGGTCGCCAGGCCGGCGAGCGCGCGCGCCAGCGCCGGCGGGTCGATCCCCGGCGCGCCGAACAGCTTGAACGGCCGCGTCGTGCCTCGGCCTTCGGAGAATCCGGTCGCCTCGATCAGACACATCCCCGGATAGATCGTCGCGGTGGCGAAGTCGGGCATGTTGGGCGACGGCGCGATCCAGGGGCGCGCCAGCTCGGGCCACAGATCGGCGCGACTCCACCCGTCGAGCGCGATCACCGTCAATCGCCGCTCGTCGAAGCCGCGACGGCGGGCCTCCAGTCGGACGATCTCCCCCATCGTCAGGCCGTGTCGCACCGGCAGCCGGAAGGCGCCGACGAACGACTCGAAGCCGGGCTCGGGGAGGTTGCCCTCGACGACCTCGCCACCCAGCGGATTGGGGCGATCGAGCACCCAGACTTCGAGCCCCGCGCCGAGCGCCGCCTCGATCGCCCAGACCGCGCTCGCGGCGTAGGTGTAGTAGCGGGCGCCGACGTCCTGGAGATCGACCACCAGCAGGTCGAGCCCGGCGAACGCCTCGGCGCGCGGCACCAGCGAGCGCTCGTCGCGACCGTAGAGCGAGACGATCGGGATCCCGCTCCACGGATCGGTCTGGTCGGCCGACGGATCCATGTCCTGCTCGACGCCGTAGTAGCCGTGCTCGGGGCCGAACAGGCGCTCCGGCGGAAACCCCGCGGCCGCGAGCGCGAGATGTGCCGGGACGAGCTCGCGCGTCACCGACGCGCCGTGGGCGAGCAACCCGAAGCGCCTGCCGGCGAGCCGCCCGGGGCCGGCGAGCAGCCGGTCGAGGCCGGTCGCGACCATTCAGTCCCTCGTCCAGTCGCCCGAACGGCCGCCGCTCTTCGCCTCGAGCCGCAGCTCGCCGATCACGGCGCCGCGCTCGACCGCCTTGACCATGTCATAGAGCGACAGTGCCGCCGCGGCGCAGGCGACCAGCGCCTCCATCTCGGCGCCGGTGCGCGCGGTCGCGACCACGCTCGCGACGATGCGGACGCCGGAGTCGACGGTCTCGAACTCGACGTCGACGCGGTCGAGCGGCAGCGGATGGGCGAGCGGGATCCAGTCGGAGGTGCGCTTGGCGGCCTGGATGCCGGCGACGCGCGCGACCGCGATGGCGTCTCCCTTGGGCAGCGCCGCGAGGCGCGCCACCGTTTGCGGCGACAGGCGCACCTCGCACGAAGCGCGCGCCTCGCGGCGGGTGACGCCCTTCTCGGAGACGTCGACCATGCGCGCACGGCCGGTCTCGTCGAGGTGGCTGAACCTGGGGTCGTCGGCGGACATGAAGCCCGAGAATGCTAGCACCGCGAACGCGACGCGCCGGCGTCGGGCTGCCTGGCCCGAACGCACGAAAGCCCCGCTTTCCGAGGGGGAATGCGGGGCTTTCGCGTCGGCCGCGGATCCGTGAAGTGCGGCGCGCCGACCGGCTGAGTGCCGGCGGCCGGAGGAGAGCTCAGCGACCCTTGTTCAGGGCGTCCTTGAGCTCCTTGCCCGCCTTGAAGCGGACGTTCTTGCTGGCCTTGATGGTGATGGTCGCACCGGTGGCGGGGTTGCGGCCCTTGCGCGCCGCGCGCTTGCTGACGGCGAAGCTGCCGAAGCCGGGGACCTGGACGCGGTCGCCCTTCTTGAGCGCCTTCGAGATCGCCTCGATCGCGGCGTCGAACGCCTCGCCGGCCGCCTTCTTGGTCAGTCCGTCCACCGAATTGGCAATGTGCTCGACGATGTCTGCCTTGCTCGCCATCTCTCCTCCTCCTCGTGCGAATGGATCGCGGTTGGGACTACGGCCGCGAACTGTAGGACATGCGCGGAAGCCTGTCAATACAGGGTTTCGCGCGATTTCGAGGGGAGAAAAAACGTCACGTTCGGCGACGGAGCACACCGACCGAGAATCCGTCGTGACCGGCGCCGGGCAGGACTCGCCACCGACCCGGCGCCGTCCTGCCCGACTCGACCCACGGATCGCGGGCGTCGAGATCGAAGGGCTCGAAGGCCGGATTCGCGGCGACGAAACGGTCGAGAACCTGTTCGTTCTCTTCGGCTTCGACCGAGCAGGTCACGTGGACGAGCAGGCCGCCGGGAGCCACCGCCGGGGCGAGCGCCGCCAGCATCGCGCCGCCGTCGCGAGCGAGTCGCTCGAGCTCGGCGGCGCGGAATCGCCAGCGCAGCTCGGGATGACGGCGCAGCGTGCCGGTGCCCGAGCACGGTGCGTCGATCACGACGCGATCGAAGGCGCCGTCGCGCCAGGGCGGGCGGCGACCGTCGGCGGCGACGATCTCCAGGCGCCGGCCGAGCCGGCGGGCGTTGGCGACCAGCCGCGGCAGCCGGCGCGGCGCGGCGTCGGCGAAGGTCACGCGCGCCGACGGCTCGAAGGCGAGGATGGCGAGGCCCTTGCCCCCCGGCGCCGCGGCGGCGTCGAGGATCCGCTCGCCCGGACGCGGACGCGGCACCAGCGCGGCGGCCTGGCTCGCCTCGTCCTGGACGTAGCCGTCGCCGCGCGCGAACGCCGCGCTCGCGAGCGGCGCTCCCGAGCGGACGACGAGCGCGCCCGGAGCCAGCGTCCCCGGTTCGGTCACGATCGCCTCGGCGGCGAGCGCCGCCGCCAGCGCGTCGCGACCGCCGCGATCGGCGAACGCGAGCAGGTGGAGCGCGCGCGCCGAGTTGTCGGCTTCGAGCGCGCGCCGCGCGGCCTCGTCGCCGAAGCGGGCGCGCCAGCGGCGCACCAGCTCGAGCGGGTGGCTGGTCTCGATCGCGAGCCGCTCGTCCTCGGAGGCGGCGTCGACCGGCCAAGCCGAGAGGGCGCCCGCGGAGGCGATGTTCCGGAGCACGGCATTGACGAAGCCGGCCGCGCCCGGGCCGCGCCGGCGCTTGGCTTCCGCGACCGCCTCGTCGACCGCGGCGTGGGCCGGGACCCGGTCGAGGAAGAGCAGCTGAAGGGCGCCGATGGCGAGCACCGGGCGCAGCTCCGGATCGATCGCGGCGATCCGCCGGCCGCTGGCGCGCTCGACGACGTGCTCGAGCCGAAGCCTCCAGCGCAACGAGCCGTAGACGAGCTCGGCGGCGAGCTTGCGATCGCGCTCTTCGAGACCGAGGGTTTCGCGCGCCAGGAAGTGATCGGCCGGAGCCAGCGAGTCGAGAGTGCGCTCGAGCGCCCGAGCCGCGGCCGCGCGCGCGCCACCGGGCGGCGCCGCGACGCGCGGCGTGCCCGCGCGCGACGGCGCGCTGGAGGCCCGCGGCGGACGACTCAGCCGACCGCCTCCCCCGGTGTCAGGCGCAGGCCATTGGCGAGATCCCGGCCGCTGACCGGCCGTCCGCCGGGGCGCTGCGCGCGAACCAGCTCGAGCACCGAGTCGCCGGCGGCGGCGAGACGCAGAGACTCGCCGACGACGCCGAGGACGATGCCGGGTGGCGTGCCCGCGCCGCTGCCTCCGTCGCGGGCGCCGAGCACTTTGACTCGTTCGCCGCGGATCGCGAGCGCGGCGCCAGGCTCGGGCGTGTACGCGCGCACCTCGCGAGCGAGCTCGACCGCGCTGCGCGTCAGGTCGAGGTCGCGGACGCCGGCGAGCTTGGAGGCGTGGGTCGCGCCGGCGGCGTCCTGCTCGATCGCGACCAGGTCGCCACGCTCGAGCCGGGAGATCACCTCGACCAGCAGCTCGGCGCCGAGCCCGGCGAGTCGCGCCGTCAGCTCGCCGGCGGTCTCCTCGGCACCGATCGGCGTCGATCGCGAGGCGTAGACCGGACCGGTATCGAGCCCCTCTTCCATGCGCTGGATCGCGACGCCGGTCTCGGCGTCGCCCTCGGCGATCGCGGCGGCGATCGGCGCCGCACCGCGCCAGCGCGGCAGCAGCGAGGCGTGGACGTTGAGGCAGCCGAGGCGCGGCAGCTCGAGCAGCGCGCGCGGAAAGATCTGACCGAAGGCGACGACCACCGCGAGATCGGGCGCGAGCGTCGCCAGCCGCTCGAGGAACTCCGGCGCGCGCACTCGCTCGACCGCTTCGACTTCGAGTCCGAGCTCGCGCGCCCGCACCGCGACCGGCGGCTCGACCAGCTTGCGTCCGCGCCCCGCCGGCCGCGCCGGCTGCGTCACCACCAGCACCGGCCGCCGCCCCGCCGCGACCAGCGCCTCGAGCGCCGGCACCGCGAACGCCGGCGTTCCGAAGAA
The DNA here is from genome assembly GCA_045862895.1 of Acidobacteriota bacterium. GTDB lineage: Bacteria > Acidobacteriota > Thermoanaerobaculia > Multivoradales > JAGPDF01 > JACTMI01. The sequence continues at coordinate 177,205 of BTUO01000008.1, read as the reverse complement.
GACGATGCGGTCGATCCCCACCCCCGAATGCTACCCAACCCCCCAATTCGGGGACAGGCAGAAAAACCCTCGAAAAGGGGACAGGCAAGAAAACTGGGGATCGAGGGACAGGCGAGCGAGGGGGACAGGCGAGAAATCCGTCTTCGAGTGCAAACGGTGGCGAACGCAGGAGGCCGGAGAGTCCGGCGGACCGGAATCGTCACGCGGCCAGGAGAGTCGAATGCCCCGCTTCGCCCGAGTCGTCGCCGTCGATCATCCGCATCACCTCGTTCACCGCGGGAACCAGCGCCAGCCCATCTTCCCGACCGATGCCCATCGCCACGTCTACCTCGATCTACTGAAGGAGACCTGCGCGCGATTCCGTGTCGACATCTGGGCGTACTGCCTGATGCCCAACCACGTCCACGCCATCGCGGTTCCGAGGGAACCGAATGGCCTGGCGCTGGCGATCGGTCGCGCGCACTGCTCCTATGCGCAATGGCTCAACCGGACCTCGAAGCGCACCGGGCACCTTTGGGAGAACCGCTACTTCTCTTGCCCGCTCGACGAGCTCCACCTCTGGGCCGCGGTCCGCTACGTGGAACGGAACCCGCTGCGCGCGGGCCTGGTGGACAGCTGCGCTGACACCCCCTGGTCGAGCGCTCGGGCCCACGGCCTCGGAATCGACGACCCGTTGCTGTCGCCGTCGAGACCGTTCGCGGCCGGTTCGGCTGGCTGGGTGGATTGGCTCGATGCGCCGCTCGAGGAGCCCGAAGTCGAGGAACTGCGCCGCAGAACGCGAAGCGGGCGACCCCTCGGACGAGCCGCCTTCGTCCGCCAGCTCGAAGGCGAGTTCGCGCGACCGCTCGAAGCCGGCAGGCGGGGGCCGAAGTCCCGCGCTACCGAACCTCCAAGCCGCGATCCTTCGAGCCGTTGAGAACGACCGATCTCCGATCTCGAACCCCGAGCCCGCATCGAGCTGCGGCCGGGCTCGTCTCGGGAGTTCTCTTGCCTGTCCCCTCTTCGAGAGATTTCTTGCCTGTCCCCTTTTCGGGGGTTTTGTTGCCTGTCCCCGAATCTCGGGTCAGTCGCGGGTGGCGTCGACTTCGTCGAAGTAGTCGACGGGGACCAGGATCTCGCGGGGTTTCGAGCCCTGAGCGGGGCCGACGATGCCCTCGCGCTCGAGGATGTCGACCAGGCGCGCGGCGCGGGAGAAACCGACGCGCATCCGGCGCTGGAGGAAGGAGGCCGAGGCCTGGCGCTCGCGCACCACGAGCCGGGCGACGTTGTCGAACAGGTCGTCGTCGATCCCCTCGCCCCCGTCGCCGCCACCGCTGTCCTCGGGCGAGGCCAGCACGCTCGGGTCGAGCTCGGGCTTGCCCTGCTTCTTGAGCCAGCGCACCAGCGCCGCCGTCTCCTGCTCGGAAACGTACGGGCCGTGCAGGCGAACGGTGCGCGAGCTGCCCGGCGGCATGAACAGCATGTCGCCCTTGCCCAGCAGTTTCTCGGCGCCGACGGCGTCGAGGATGGTCCGCGAATCGTGGCGGCTCGCGGTCATGAACGAGATGCGGGTCGGGAAGTTGGCCTTGATCGTGCCCGTGAGGATGTCGACCGACGGCCGCTGGGTCGCCACGATCAGGTGGATGCCGACCGCGCGCGCCATCTGCGCCAGGCGCGCGATCGAGGTCTCGACCTCCGCGGCGGCCACCATCATCAGGTCGGCGAGTTCGTCGATGACGATGACGTAGTATGGCAGCGGCTTGAGATCCGAAGCCTTGATCTCGCCGCCCTCGTCGTTGAGCGACAGGCGCTTGCGAACCTCCGGGTCCTGGATCGCCCGGTTGTAATAGTCGATCGAGCGCACGTGCACCTCGGCGAGCAGCCGGTAGCGGCGCTCCATCTCCGCCACCGCCCAGCGCAGCGCGTTGGCGGCCTTCTTGGGCTCGACCACCACCTCGGTCTTCAGGTGCGGGATGTCGGCGTAGACGCCGAGCTCGATGCGCTTGGGGTCGATGAAGATGAACTGAACCTGGTCGCGCGTCGCACGGTAGAGGATCGACGTGATGATCGACTGCAGCCCGATCGACTTGCCCGAGCCGGTGGCGCCCGCGATCAGCAGGTGGGGCATGGTGGCGAGGTCGGCGAACATCGGCTCGCCATGGATGGTGCGACCGATGGCCAGGGTGAGCACCGACGGAGCCTTCCGGAAGCGCTCGTCGGCGAGCATGGCGCCGAGCCGGATCATCGCGCGCTTGGCGTTGGGCACCTCGATGCCGAGCGTCGAGCGTCCGGGCAGCCGCTCGATGCGGATCGACTCGGCGCGCAGCGCCAGCGCCAGATCGTCCTGGAGGTTGACGATCTGGCTGACCTTGACGCCGGGTGCGGGTTGGAACTCGAAGATCGTGATCACCGGGCCCGGCGAGATCCCCTCGATCGTCCCTTCGACGCCGAACTCGGCGCAGCGCTGGCGGATCGCTTCGCCGAGCTGCACCAGCCGGTCCTCGTCGAAGGTCGGGCGCTCCTCGTCCATTTGCAGCAAGGACATCGGCGGCAGCTGCGGCGGTGCCGAAGCGCGCTCGCCGACGAATCCGAACTCCTCCTGCGGCTTCGACGGGGCCGGACGCGGCGGCGCCGCCGGCGTCACCCGGCGCACCGCCAACGGCCGGTCGACCGCACGAGGCGGCGGGGCGAGCGGCAGGTCGACCCGCGCCGGAGCCGGCCGGGCTCGCGGCGGCGCCTCCTCTTCGTCGTCGGCCTCGAGCTCGTCCGCATCGGCGTCGAGCCGCGTCGGCGCGACCAGCCGGTCGAGCCGCTTCTGCTTCTCCTCGGCGACTCTCTGCAGGTGCTTGACCACGACCCGCCGACGCGCCTGCTCCTTCTCCTTGCGCTCGCGGCGGCGCTCGCGCGCCAGGCGTCCGGCTTCGAGCAGCGCCGCCGCCCGCCGCTGCCAGCGCGCCAGGACCTCGCCGAGGCTGGTCTGGACCAGCAGCGCGAGGCCGACGACGAAGAGCGCTCCGAGCACGACCGCGGCGCCGGCGAAGTTGAGTCGTCTCACCAGCGCGCCTGCCGCCAGCACGCCGACCGCCCCGCCCGAGTCGAGCTCGGCGCCGCGCCAGGAGAGCACCGGAGCGAACAGATGGGAGAGGCCCGGCAGCGTCACCAGCAGCAGGTAGGCGCCGAAGCTGCGGCCCACGACCTTCGGGCGTGGATGCGCCCGCAGGCGCCGCCAGGCGAGGACACCGAGCAACACCGGCACCAGCAGCGCGACCCAGCCGAGCAGCCCGAACCCGGCGGCGCCGATCTCCGCGCCGATCGACCCGATCCAGTTACGCGTGCCGGACGAGCCGGCGCTTGAGCGGTAGAGGAAGCTCGGATCGTCCGGCCGGAAGCTGGCGAGGCTCGCGCCGGTGAGCAGGGCGAGCCCGGCGTAGACCACGCCCAGGATCTCGTTGCCCTTGGCAGGGGAGATCTCGACCCGCGAGGGGCTCGAACGGCTCTCGGGAAGCTCGCGCGCCATGGCGTTTGGCGCCGAGTGTAGCACCGATAATTGTGCAGTTTCCGGACCCGGGGCCCGGCGCTCGATCGACCCTGGCGGTCAGGCGCCGGCGTCCAGTCGACGCGCCAGCGCGACGAAGTCGGCCAGAGTCAGGCGCTCCGCGCGTTCGCCGGGGTCGAGGCCGGCCGCTTCGAGCAGCGCTGCCGCGCCGGCGGCGCCGATGCCGAGCCCGCTGCCGAGCGAGTTGCGCAGGGTCTTGCGGCGCTGACCGAAGGCGGCGGCGACCACCCGGTCGAGCGTCGCCATGCCGTCGGCGTCGAGCGGCGCGGCGATCAGCTCGAGCCCGACGAAGGCGCTGTCGACCTTGGGCGGCGGCACGAACGCGCCGGGCCGGAGGGTGCCGAGGCGCAGCGCGCGGGCCCGCGCGGCGACGCGCACCGACAGCGCGCCGTAGTCGTCGCTGCCCGGCGTCGCGACCATCCGGTCGACCACTTCCTTCTGCAGCAGGAAACCGGCACGCACGCCGGCGGGTGCCGCCGCGAGCAGCCGCTCGAGCAGGACGGTGCCGACGTTGTACGGCAGGTTGCCCGCGACCAGCCACGGCGCCGGCAGCCGCGACCAATCGAGCTCGAGCGCGTCGGCGACGACCGGAACGACCTCGCTCGTCGCGGGAGTTCCGGCGGCGCGGTCTTGCTCGCGCCGGCGCGCGGCGAAGACGAAGGCCCAGTCGGCGTCGAGCTCGACCGCGATCACCCGCGCCGCCCCGGCGGCGACCAGCTCGCCGGTCAGCGCGCCACCGCCCGGCCCGATCTCGACCACCGTCCGCCCCGCGCAGCGCAGCCACTCCACCAGCGGCCGGGTCGCGCGCGGATCGCGCAGGTGGTGCTGCGCCAACGCGCGGCGCAGGCGCGGGCGTGCGGAGCGACCGGCACGGTCGCGCGACGAGCTGGGAGGATCGGCGGCCACTTTGACGCGTCCGGCCCGATTCTCGCCCGGACCGGCCGCGAATTGGGAGCGCCAGCGCATCGATAAGATGGCACTGGGGTTGCAGCCTCGAGCCCGCCGGGGGGAACGATGGAGACACCGAGGACCGAATCGCCGGTCGAGGCACCGCCGGCCGGAACGCCGACGGTCGAACGCCAGGCGCTCGAGCTGCGTCGCGTCGAAGCCGAGATCCGCAAGGTCCTGGTCGGACAGGACGAGCTCGTCGAACGCCTGCTGGTCGGCTTGCTGACCCGCGGCCACCTGCTGCTCGAGGGCGTTCCGGGGCTCGCCAAGACCCTGGCGGTGAAGACCCTGGCGCGCGCTCTCGAGCTCGACTTCAAGCGCATCCAGTTCACCCCCGACCTGCTGCCGGCCGACCTGGTCGGCACGCTGATCTTCGATCCGAAGCGCTCCGAGTTCGAACCGCGCAAGGGGCCGGTGTTCACCAACCTGCTGCTCGCCGACGAGATCAACCGCGCGCCGGCCAAGGTCCAGTCGGCGCTGCTCGAGGCGATGGAGGAGCGCCAGGTCACGCTCGGCGACCACACCTGGAGGCTGCCCGAGCCGTTCCTGGTGCTCGCCACCCAGAACCCGATCGAGCAGGAGGGGACCTACCCGCTCGCCGAGGCCCAGGTCGACCGTTTCCTGCTCAAGCTCCGCGTCCGCTACCCGACGCGCTCCGAGGAGCTCGAGATCCTCGAGCGGATGCTGGTCGAGCACGAGATCGACGTCCGCCCGGTGCTCGACGCGCCGCGTCTCGCCGACCTGCGCGCCGCCTGCGACGGGGTCTACCTCGACGCCCGGCTCAAGGGCTACATCCTCGACCTGGTGACCGCCACGCGCGACCCGGCCGCCGCGGGTCTCGCCGATCTCGCGCCGCTCGTCGCCTTCGGCGCCTCGCCGCGCGCCACGCTCTTCCTGGCGCGCGCGGCCAAGGCGGTGGCGCTGCTCGCCGGACGCGGCTTCGTCATCCCGGAGGACGTCAAGGAGATCGCGCCCGACGTCCTGCGCCACCGCATCGTGCCGACCTACGAGGCCGAGGCGCGCAACCTGACCAGCGACGACCTGGTCGCGCGACTGCTCGACCGCGTCGAAGTCCCCTGATCCGCCGCCGGACGCCGATGCTCGAGCGATTCGCCGCGAGATTCGGGCGTCGCCGCGCCGCCGTCGCCGCGGATCCGGCGCCGGCGTTGCCGCCGGACCTGCTGGCGCGCGTCCGGCGCATCGAGATCTCGACCCGCCGCCTGGTCGACCAGGGGATCGCCGGCAACTACCACTCGGTCTTCCGCGGCCGCGGCGTCGAGTTCTCCGAGGTCCGCCCCTACCAGCCCGGCGACGACGTGCGCGCGATCGACTGGAACCGCACCGCGCGCATGGGCGCGCCCTTCGTCAAGGTCTTCCACGAGGAGCGCGACCTCACGGTCTTCCTGGTCGTCGACGTCTCGGGGAGCCTGCGTTTCGGATCGCGGGCGATCGCCAAACGCGAGCTCGCGGCCGAGCTCGCCGCGTTGCTCGCCTTCGCGGCGCTGCGCAACCAGGACCGGGTCGGCGCCGCGCTCGTCTCCGACCACCTCGACCTGTTGCTGCCGCCCGCGCGCCGCCGGCACCGCGCCCTGCGTCTCGTGCACGAGATCCTGTCGCGCCCGGCACGCGGCGGCACCGATCTCGAGCGCGGGCTCCAGGCGGTGCTCGCCAACCTCCACCAGCGCTCGGTGCTGTTCCTGATCTCGGACTTCGTCGGCGCCGTGCCGGAGCTCGCGCTCCAGCGCGCGGCCGCGCGCCACGACCTGGTGGTGCTCGAGATCGTCGACCCGCGCGACCTCGAGCCGCCGGCGGTCGGGCCGCTGGTGCTCGAGGACGCCGAGACCGGCGAGGTGGCACTGGTCGACGGCCGGCGCAGCGCGGCCGCCGAGTCGGCCCGCGCCCGTGCCGAGCGCGAGCGACTGCGCCGCCTGCTGCTCGGCCTCGGCGTCGACCGGCTCGAGCTGCGCACCGACCGCCCGTACCTGCCGGAGCTCGTCGCCTTCTTCGAGAAGCGCAAACGGAGGATGGCCCGTTGAGGGCGGCCCGTTGCGGATGGCCCGTTGCGGATGGCTCGGTGAGGATGGCTCGGTGAGGACGCTTTCCGCCGCGATCCTGCTCGCGACCCTCGCGGCCCTCGCGGCCCCCGCGGCCGCCGCGGCCGCCGACGACGGCGTCACGCCCCGGCTCGCGGTCTCGCTCGCGCCGGCGACCGTCACGGTGGGCGATCCGATCACGGTCACGGCCTCCCTCGAGTTGCCGCGTCCCGGCGCGCCGGCCTCGCTCGAGGTCGCCGAGTCGGGCCGCGGCGAGGTGCAGCGGCTCGACGAGCCACGCCTCGAGCGCACACCGAGCGGCGACGGCGAACGGCTGACCTGGACCTTCCGCGTCGCCGCCTTCCGCCCCGGCCGCTTCGAGCTCGCTCCGCCGGTGGTCCGCCTCGGCGCCGACCCGTCGCTCGAGATCCCGGTCGACTCGCGACTTCGGATCGAGGTCCGGTCGGTGCTGGAGGGGGAGGACGACACGGCCCCGGCGCCCTCGGCAGCGCCGCGGCCGATGCCGCTCGGCGCGGCGCCGTGGTGGACGCTCGCGGCGCTCGCCGCCGCCGTGGTCGCGGCCGGGATCGCGCTGGCGCGCCGGCCGCCGCCGGCCGCCCCGCCGCCGCCCGTGCCGGCGCTGCCACCCTTCGTCGAGCTCGAGCGCGCCCTCGCCGCACTGGGCGGTGCCGGCGCCGGCGCCGGACACGCGTCGCTCTCGCGCGCGTTGCGCCGCTACCTCGGTCGAGCCCTCGCCTTCCCCGCCCTCGAATCGACCACCGCCGAGATCGCCCACCGCCTCGGCCGGCGCGGCGCGGTCGACCCCGGACACGTTCGCCGCATCCGCCGACTGCTCGGGGAGTGCGACGGCGTCAAGTTCGCGCGGCGACCGGCGGACGAAGGCGAGCTCGAAGCGCGCCGGCAGGAGGCGCTCGCGATCGCCCGTGAGATCGAGCACGCGCTGGAGCCGTCCGCTCCGCCGGGGCCTCCGGGGGCCGCGCCGTGACCGCGCTGCCGACCTTCGCCAGCCCGCTCTGGCTCGCCCTGCTCGCGGCGCTGCCGTTACTCGCCTGGCGCCACCACCGCCACTCTCGGCTCGGCGCGGTGGCGGTGTCACGGCTGCCGGCGCGGCGCGGCGGACGCTGGCGGCTCCACCTCCCCTTCTACCTTCGTTTCCTGGCGCTCGCCGCCTGCCTGGTCGCGCTGGCGCGGCCGCAGCTCGGCTACGCCTGGGAGGAGGCGACCACCGAGGGGATCGACCTCCAGATCGTCCTCGACATCTCCGGCAGCATGGGGGCCGAGGACTTCCAGCCCGACAACCGGCTCGCGGTCGCCAAGCGCGTGGTGCGCGACTTCGTCGCGCGCCGGTCCGCCGACCGCATCGGGCTGACCGTCTTCGGCGGCACCGCGCTCACCCGCGCGCCGCTCACCACCGACCACCGGATGCTCGACGAGCTGGTCGCGGCGCTCGAGCTGTCCGACGTCCCCGACGGCACGGCGATCGGCGTCGCGCTCGCCTCGGCCGCCAACCGGCTGCGCGCGAGCGACGCGAAGTCCCGAGTGGTGGTGCTCGTCACCGACGGCGTCAACAACGCCGGCGAGATCGACCCGCGCTCGGCGGCGGCGGTGGCCGAGGGGCTGGGCCTGCGCGTCTACACCGTCGGCGTCGGCACGGAGGGGGTGGTGCCGGTCCCGCTCCAGGTGCGCGACCCGCTGACCGGACGGCTCGAGACCCGCCGCGTGCGCATGGAGGTCGACGTCGACGAACCGCTGCTGGAGGAGATCGCGGAGCGCACCGGCGGCCGCTTCTTCCGCGCCACCGACCCGGACGCGCTGGCCGACGTCTTCGCCGAGATCGACCGACTCGAAAAGACCCCGCTCTCGGTCAAGCGCTACGTGCGCTACCGCGAGGTCTTCGCGCCGTTCGCGTGGACCGCCCTGCTGCTGACCGTGCTGCCGCTCGCCGCGGCGGCGCTACGCGTCACCGTCGAGCCATGAGCTTCGCCGCGCCCGACCTGCTCGCCCTGCTCGCCGCGGTCCCGATCGCGGCGCTCGCGGCGCGCGCCCTGCTCGCGGCGCGCGCCCGCGCCGAGGCCGCGTGGTCGGGGCGGGCCCTGATCGACCGCCTGCGCTCCGGCGGCGCGCCTCGCTCGCCCTGGACCGTGGCGCTCGCCATCGCGCTGGCCGTCGCCGGACTCGCGCTCGCCCTGGCCCGCCCGCGCTGGGGCACCGCGGTCCGCACCGTCGAGCGCAAGGGCGTCGACGTCGTCTTCGTGCTCGACACCTCGCTGTCGATGGCCGCGGCCGACGTCACGCCGTCGCGCTTCTGGCTGGCCCAGTCGCTGGTCCGACGTATCACCGCGGCGCTGCCCGGCGAACGGGTCGGCCTGGTGGGCGCCGAGGGAGTCGGCGTGGTGCTGACGCCGCTGACCGTCGACGCGGCGGTGATCGACCTGCTGCTCGACGCCGCGGAGCCCGGCACGTTGCCAGTTCCAGGCACGAAGCTGGAGCCGGCGCTCGAGAAGGCGATCGGGCTGTTCCCGCCGGGTGGCCGCAGCCACCGCGCGGTGGTACTGGTCTCGGACGGCGAGGACCACGGCGAGGAGCTCGACGGGATCGCGGCGGCGCTCGAGCGCGAGGGGGTGGTCGTTCACGCCGTCGGCGTCGGCACCGGCCACGGCGCGCCGATCCCGCTGGCCGGACGACCGGGCGAGGTCAAGCGCGACCGCGCCGGACGCGTCGTCGTCACCCGCCTGGTGGACGCGCCGCTGCGGAGCCTGGCCACGGCCACCGGCGGCGTCTACCTGGAAGCGGGCGACGCCACCGCCGACCCGGCGCCGATCGTCGCCGCGATCGACGAGATGCCGGCGCGCCTGCACGATTCGGCCGAGATCGAGTCGCTCGAGGAGCGCTTCCAGTGGCCGCTCGCGCTGGCCGCCGCTGCCCTCTCCTGGCACCTCGGACTGGGCCTCTGGGCGGCGCGTCGGTCGACCGCCGCCGCCCGCGCGGCGACCGGCTCCGAGCGGAGGGCGACTTGAGCTCCGTCCGCTCGACCGTCCTCGCCGTCGTCGGCCTGGCCGCGAGCGCCGGCGCCGTTCCGGCGCCCGCGCCGCCCGAGACCGCGCCGGCACCCGCCACCGCCATCGCGGAGGGGACGCGGAGCCCCGCTCTGTTCTGGAACGCCCGCGAACGGACCGCCGCCGCGCTCGGACGCCTCGACGCCGGCGACCCCACCGGCGCCGCCGAGTCGCTCGACACGGCCTGGCGGCTGCGGCCCGAGGATCCGCTCGCGGCGTACAACGCCGGCAGCGGCCGCCTCCTCGCCGGCCGACCCGACGCGCTGCCCGCGCTCGAAGCGGCGGCCCGGGCGCTGGCCGCGAGCGAGGGCTCCGACCCACGCGCCCCTGAGCTCGCCGCGGACGCCTACTACAACCTCGGCAACGCCCGCCTCGCCGGCGGCGACGCGGGCGGAGCCCTCGAGGCCTACGCCGAGACCCTGCGCCGCGCTCCGCGTCGCGAGGACGCCAAGCGCAACCTCGAGCTCGCCCTGCGCGCGCTCGAACAGCAACAGCAGCAGCAACAGAACCCGGGCTCCCCGGGCCGTGACGACGACACTCAGAACGACGAGGCGGGCGGCCAGGACACGCAGACCGGGGACGGCGACGGCGAACCGAAACCAGACGAAACGACTTCCAGAGAAGGGGAAGACGAAGACCGCACCGGAGGCGAGTCGCGCGAAGGTGACGACTCGTTTTCGCAGCCGGGCGCCGAAAAGGGCGCCCCGAACGGCACCGGCGACTCGAGCTCCCCCACCGACGCACCGCCCACACCCCCTTCAACAGAAGGTCTCTCGCCTTCGTCTGGGTCTTCGCCTTCAACAGAAGAGTCTTCGAATTCGCCCGACACACCACCGAGCTCCCAGCCCGCCGCTCCCGCCGGCTCGCGCCGGCGCGAGCGGCTGCCCGGCTTCGTCGACCAGCCCGAGCTGACCGCCGACCAGGCGGCGGCGCTGCTCGACGCGGTCGAGGACCTCGAGCGCCAGCAGCGGCGCCAGCGCGCGCTCGAGCGCGCGCGGCGACGCAGCGAGGTGGAGAAGGATTGGTGAGCTGGCGCAGGTCCGTCGGATGGCTCCCGCTGCTCCTGCTCGGCGTGGGCGCGGCGCCGCTCGCCGCCGCCGACGCGCCGCAGGTCCGGGTCGAGCTCGGGCCCGAAGTGGTGGCGATCGACGAACCGGTCGTCCTGGTGTTCGAGGTCTCGACCGCGGGCTTCGGCGGGCCGCAGTTCGAGCCTCGCTTCCGGCTCGAGAATCTCGAAGTCGTGGCCGGTCCGTCGACTTCGCGCACGACCCGCTGGGTCAACGGCCATGCTTCCGCGAGCACGCGCCTGGTCTGGCGCCTGCGGCCGCTCGCGGTCGGCCCGGCGGCGGCACGCGAGCTCGCGGCGGTGATCGACGGCGAGCCCCACGCCGTCGCCGACCGAACCCTCGAGATCGTGGCTGCGGCACCTCCGGGCCGGCGTGCCCCTTCGCCGCGCGCGCCCATCGATCCGTTCGAGGCCTTCTTCGGCGACGACGCGTTCGGTCCGTTCCGTCGCCGGGACCGCCCCACCGCTCCGGCCGCCCGCCCGAAGCTCGCGCTGCGCGCCGAGGTCGACCGCGCCGCGGCCTGGGTCGGCGAACAGGTCGGCTGGCGCCTGACGCTCGACACCCAGGCCGAGGTCTCGGCGTTCCGGCCCCGGCCGCTCCCCGACTTCCGCGGCTTCTGGGTCCGCGAGATCCCGCAGCCCGAGCGGCTGCGACCGGAGTGGATCGAGCTCGACGGCGATCGTTTCGCCCGGGTCGGCATGCTCGGCCGCGCGCTCTTCCCGCTGCGCCCCGGTCGCCACCGCCTCGAGCCGATCACCGCCGACCTGGTGATCCGACTCGCCGAAGTCGGCTGGTTCGGTCCGCTCGGGCGCGACGAGCAGATCGCCCTGTCGACCGAGCCGGTCGAGCTCGAAGTGCGCGCGCTGCCGCCGGCACCGGAGGGCTTCTCCGGGGCGGTCGGTCCCCTCGAGATCGAAGCTCGAATCGAGCCGCGCCGCATCGAAGCCGGCCAGGCGACCACGCTCGAGGTCGCGGTGATCGGGGAGGGTCAGCTCCAGGGCGTGGGACCGCCGGCGCTCGATGCTCCGCCCGGGCTGCGGCTGTTCGAACCCGAGGTCGAGTCCGCCGAGCAGATCGTCGCCGGCCGGATTCGAACCACGCGCCGCTGGCGCTGGGTGGCCGTCCCCGCCGCCCCCGGTCCGGTCCGGCTCGCACCGATCGCCCTGACCTGGTTCGATCCGGTGCTCGGCACGTACCGGACCAGCGAGACGTCGCCGCTCGAGCTCGAAGTGACGGCGGCGAGCGCCGCGCCGAGCGCAGAGCCCCCTTCCGATCCCGCAGCCGCGGCGGATGAGAGTGGACGGAACGGGGTCGGCGGCCCGGTCCTCACCATCGGCCTCGCGGCCCTGGCCGGCCTCGCCGCGGCGGTCGCCGCAGCTGCCGCCGTGCGCGCGCGCCGGCCGAGCTCGCGACGTGCCTGGCGCCGGCGCCTCGAGGCGGCGCACGCCGCCGCGGGCGCCGAGCCGTCGCCGCGCGCGGCGGCCACCCGCCTCGAGGAGGTCTGGCGGGAGCTCGTCCGCGAGCGCTGGGGGGTGTCGCCGGGGGTGCCGGTCGCCCATTGGCCGGAGCGGATCGTCGCCGCCGGCGGCACCGTCGGAGCGGCCCGCGCCCTGGTCGAGCTGTTCGACGAGCTCCACGGCCTGCGCTACGCCCCCGAGCTGTCGGACGTCGAGGCACTGCGCGCCGAGGCGGTCGACCGCTCCCGTCGGCTCGCCCGCGACCTCGCCTGAGCGGGGCCGCTGGTGTATCGTCCGGGCGGCCGATTGCAGCACGAAGGGACCGCGCCGATCATGGTCGACGTCCTCAGCCTCGACCCGCCTGCACTCGAGAAGTTCCTCGAGCGCCACCGGGCCAATCCGCCTCATTTCCCCCTGGAAATGAGCCTGGCGGACAACCTGGTCGAGGTGCTGCGCAAGGCCAACGAGTTCGTGCCCAGCGAGGCCGGCTCGATCCTGCTCGACGATCCGCGCTCGAAGCGCCACGACCGCCAGCGCAACACCCTGACCTTCCTGGCCGCGTTCGGCGACGGCGCCGGAGCGCTGCTCGGCCAGACCATCCCCTCGGATCACGGCATCGCCGGCCACGTCTACCAGTCCGGCCGCGCCCACTTCACCGCCGACGCGCCGCGCGACCGCCTGTTCAACTCGCGGATCGACAGCGAGACCTCCTACCGCACGCGTTCGCTGATCGCCATCCCGATCCGCATCGGACTCGAGGTCTGCGGCGTGCTCGAGCTGCTCAACCGCCACGGCGAGGCGAGCTACGACGAGCGCGATCGCGACCTGCTCGAGATCTTCGCCGACTACATCTCGATCGCCATTCAGAACGTCCTCGACGGCAAGCTCGCCTACGAGTACGCCAAACGCGACAATCTGACCGGTCTCTACAACGACCGCTACCTGCACTCGGCGCTCGAGGCCGCGATCTCCGCCAGTCGCGCCAACGCGCGCGACCTGGCGCTGCTGTTCCTCGACCTCGACTACTTCAAGCGGGTCAACGACACCCACGGCCACCTCGCCGGCAGCCAGGTGCTGCGCGAGGTCGGGCACCTGCTGCGTCACGTCGTGCGCGACCCGGGGGCGATCGTCGCCCGCTACGGCGGCGACGAGTTCGTCATCGCGGTGCCGGGCGCCGGGCGCGAGGAGGCAACGTCGCTGGCGATGCGCCTGGCCGACGAGATCCGGGGGTCGACCTTCTGCAAGGTGCCGGGCGAGATCCAGACCACGCCCCTGCACCTCAAGGGGCTGACCTGCTCGATCGGTCTCGCCACGATGAACCGGTCGCTGCCGGCCGGGCTCGACCTCGCCGGCACCAAGAGCCTGCTGCTGCGCTCGTCCGACACCGCGATGTACCGCGCCAAGGAAGAGGGGCGCGACCGCATCTGCGAGGCGCCCGCGCCGCACGAACGGGCGTTTCCCGAGCCCCGTTCGTTGACCCCTCCGAAGGGCGCCTGATAGATTTCACGGCCTCGGGCGCCTTCCGGCGCCCCTCCCCCGCCGCGAACCGACGCTCGACCCGGCCCCGCGGCCCGGCGACTCCCGAGGACGGCCATGACCACGACTCTCCCCCGTACGACCCGCGTCGCCGCCGACGAGGTGCGCGATTCGCTCTCCCGCCACATCCTGGTCGACGGCTACCACCTGGTCCAGGACTTCGCCAAGAGCCACGGCGTCTGGCTGCACGACGCGGTGCGCGGCCGCGACCTGCTCGATTTCTTCGGCCATTTCTCGACCAATCCGGTCGGCTTCAACCACCCCGGGATGACCACGCCGGAGTTCCGCGAGCGGATCCTGCCGGCGGCGCTCAACAAGCCGGCGAACTCGGACGTCTACACCACCTACATGGCCGAGTTCGTCGACACCTTCGCGCGCACCGTGCCAGAGCCGTTCCGAAAGCGGCTGTTCTTCATCGAAGGGGGCGCGATGGCGGTCGAGAACGCGCTCAAGGCGGCCTTCGACTGGAAGCGGCGCAAGAACCTGGCCGCGGGCCGCCCCGAGCCGGGCTCGAAGATCCTCCACTTCCGGCAGGCGTTCCACGGCCGCAGCGGCTACACCCTCTCGCTCACCAACACCGCCGATCCGCGCAAGACCGAGTACTTCCCGAAGTTCGACTGGCCGCGGGTATCGAATCCGAAGCTGCGCTTCCCGGTGACCGACGAGGTCCTCGCCGAGGTGGTCGAGGCCGAGCGCCGCTCGATCGCCGAGATCGAGGTCGCCGTCGCCAGCCACGGCCACGACCTCGCGGCGCTGATCGTCGAGCCGATCCAGGGCGAGGGCGGGGACAACCACTTCCGCGCCGACTTCCTGCGCGAGCTCCGGCGCCTGGCCGACGAGCACGAGTTCCTGCTCGTCTTCGACGAGGTCCAGACCGGTTTCGGCACCACCGGCAAGTGGTGGGCGTTCGAGCACTTCGGCGTCGAGCCCGACATCTTCGCCTTCGCCAAGAAGACCCAGGTCTGCGGCATCGCCGCGGGCCCGCGGCTCGACGAGGTCGACTCGGTGTTCAAGGTCTCGTCGCGCATCAACTCGACCTGGGGCGGCAACCTGGTCGACATGGTGCGCTGCCAGCGCATCGTCGAGATCATCGAGGAGGAGGGACTGCTCGGCCGCGCCGCCTCGACCGGGGCGCGCCTGCTCGACGGGCTGCGCCGGCTCGAGACCGTCTTTCCGGGCAAGGTCACCAACGCGCGCGGACGCGGCCTGTTCGTCGCTTTCGATCTGCCCGACGCCGACGCCCGCGCGCGCACGCTCAAGGCCCTGAACGACGCCGACGTGCTCGGCCTCGCCTCCGGCGAGCGCTCGATCCGCATGCGCCCGCCGCTCGTCCTGACCCACGACGAAGCCGACGAGGGGCTGCGCCGCGTCGAGCGCGCGCTCGGCGTCGTCCTGTCCTGACCGGCGCCCGAGTCAGGGCGACGACGAGGGCGCGCCCCCGCGCCAGCGCGCGGCGTCGCCCGATTCGAACGAATCCTGGAAGACCGCAGCGTCGCGCTCCGGGAGCCGCGGCACGGCGATGCCCTCCGGCGCGCAGCCGCCGGGCGGGAAGGCCGAGGCCGAGCTGGTCGCCAGCGTGGCGGCGCTCGGCAGGCGCAGCCGCCGCGCCATCGCCGAGTCGAGCCGGATCCGCGATACTTCGCCGCGCAACGGAGAACGCCGGAACAGGTGGAGCGACATCGCGAGCGCCGGGGTGCGGTCGACCTCGACCGCGAGGTCGACTTCTCCACCCGCCGCGGGAACCTCTCCGAGGCCGAGCGCCTCTTCGGTGAAGGAGCGTCGCCAGCCGGCATCGACGCCGGGCCATCCGCGCACGAGCGCCAGCGCTTCCGCGCGTTCTAGCCCGGCATCGCGCCAGGCGGTCGCGGCCGCCAGGCGCGGCTCCGAGAGCATCGCGCGCGCCGCGCAGTCGAGCCGCCGCCCGCCCGAAGCGACATGGAGCAGGAAGGGCGCGGTCGGCGACAGGGGGTCGAGGGCCATCGCCCGCTCGAGAGCGGTCCGCGCGGCCGCCGGATCGCCCGCCTCGAACGCGGCGCTGCCGGCGCGCACCCAGAACGGCGCGACGGCGCCGGCGGCGCGAGCCGCGTCGAGCGCGGCGGCCGCTCGCTCTCCGGGGGGCCGATCGGCGGTCCAGGCCCACCGCGCACGGTAGAGCGGGAAGGACGGATCGAGCCGGACAGCGTGCGCCAGGCGCTGTCCGGTCTCGCGCCAGTCCGACGCCGAGCGCGCCGACTCCCACGCTCGCCAGGCGAGCGCCGGACGCACCTCGGCCGCGGCACCGATCGCGAGCACCCCGAGCGCCAGCGCCCGCAGCGGACGCGGGCTCGCCACCTCGGGTCGGCCCGCGCCGGCCAGGGCCGCACCGGCGCTCGCGGCGAGCGCCACCGGCAGCGCCGGAACGGCGAGCCAGGCGTCCGAGAGACTGGCGACCAGGCCGCCCGCCACGCCGAGCAGCCCGGCATCGAGGAGACCGGGGTCGGCAGCGCCGGCGCGTTCGCGCCAGCGCAGGAGCACGAACGCGACCGCCACGGCGCAGGCCAGCGCGGCGCCGACGGCTCCGAGCTCGAACAGGAGCGCGAACGGCAGCGAATGGGCCTCGCCGACCAGCTCCCCGGGCGGATGGACTCCCGGCACCGGTCTCATCCACTCGGCGAGTCGCCAGGGAGTCGAGCCCGCGCCGTGCCCGGTCACCGGTCGCTGCGACCAGCCGGCGATCGCCGCGGCGGCATAGCCGCGCCGCGCCGCGCCGGAGCTGTCGACCCCGGACAGGATCGCCGCGCCCCGCGGCACGAAGGCGGCGATCGCGAGCAGCGCCGCTCCCGCCACCAGGTGCCGGCCCCGGCCGAGACGTGGCGCCGCCAGCAGCGCGACGGCCGCCGCGGCGGCGAGCCCTCCGAGCGAGCGGGTCGCGGCCAGCGCGCCGATCCCGGCGAGCGCGGCCGCGGCCGCCGCCACCCGCGCTCCCCCGCGCTCGCGCAGACCGAGCAGCGCCACCGGCAGCGTGACCACCAGGAAGGCGGCGAGCAGGTTGTGGTGACCGAGCGGTCGCGCCGCGCGCGGATCGCCGACGAACAGCACGCCATGGAGCCCGATCGCACCGATGACCGCCACCACGGCGCTCCAGGCGGCCAGCGCCGTTCGGCGCCGCGCCGGATCGGCGAGGCCACGGCCGACGACGGCCGGCAGCATCAGGAGGGCCGGCAACAGCACGAGCGCCGTCCAGCCCGCGCGCGGCACGGGCGACAGCGCGACCGAAAGAGCCACCGCCAGCCAGAGCGCCGGCACCAGCCAGCGCACCCGCCCCAGCCGGAGCGGGTCGGAGGCCGCACGTGCGCCCACCGCGCCGAGCGCGAGCAGGAGCGCCGTGCCTGCCGGCCCGGCCGGCCAGCCCGCGGCGCTCGCGAACCCGCCGCACGCGAAGGCGAAGAGCGCCAGCAACGCGGCGGGCAGGAGCGCGACCGGTCTCGCCATGAGCCGCGGGATCCTACCCCTGCGCTAAGATCGCCTTCGCCGGCCCCCGCCGGCCCGCCGTCCCGCCTCTCCCGGAGTCCGCCATGACCGTCGTCACTTCGTCCGAACTCTCGGCCGCGCTCTCCCGGCTCGGCCTCGAATCCGAGAACTCCGGCGCCTTCGACGGCGCCTGGATCACGACCCACGGCAAGCGCTACGAGTCGGTCAACCCGGCCACCGGCGAGGTGCTGGGGGTCGTCCGCGAGGTCTCCGCCGAGGACTACGAGCGGGTCGCCGCGGCGACCGCCGCCGCCTTCGACGCCTGGCGGCGCTGGCCGGCACCCAAGCGCGGCGAGGTCGTGCGCCTGTTGGGCGAGGCGCTGCGCGCGCACAAGGAGGACCTCGGCCTGCTGGTGACGCTCGAGGTCGGCAAGATCCGCTCCGAGGGCCTCGGCGAGGTCCAGGAGATGATCGACATGGCCGACTTCGCGGTCGGCCTGTCGCGCCAGCTCTACGGCCTGTCGATGCACTCCGAGCGGCCGCTGCACCGCATGTACGAGCAGTGGCACCCGCTCGGTCCGGTCGGCGTCATCACCGCCTTCAATTTCCCCGTCGCGGTCTGGGCCTGGAACGCGATGATCGCCGCGGTCTGTGGCGATCCGGTGCTGTGGAAGCCGTCCGAGCACGCCACGCTGTGCTCGATCGCGGTGACCAAGATCGCGCAGAAGGTCCTGGCCGATGCCGGCGCGCCGCCGATCTGGAACCTCGCGGTCGGCGACCGTCACGTCGTCGGCCAGCCGCTCTCGGCCGACCGCCGGTTCCCGCTGATCTCGGCGACCGGCTCGGTCGCGATGGGCCGCTCGATCGGCAAGGTCGTCGCCGACCGGCTCGGCCGCTCGCTGCTCGAGCTCGGCGGCAACAACGGCATCGTGGTCACCGCCGACGCCGACCTCGACCTGGCGCTGCGCGCCATCCTGTTCGCCGCGGTCGGCACCGCCGGCCAGCGCTGCACGACGACGCGTCGGCTCTTCCTCCAGAAGTCGATCGCCGCCGACATGAAACAGCGGCTGGTCAAGGCCTACGGTTCGGTGCGGGTCGGCGACCCCGCCGACCCGTCGACGCTGATGGGACCGCTCATCCACGAGCGCGCGGTGGCCGACTACCGCGCCGCGCTGGACAAGGCGCGCGAGCAGGGCGGCCGGATCCTGTGCGGCGGCAAGGTGCTCGACCGCCCCGGCTACTTCGTCGAGCCGACCGTGGTCGAAGCGGTCCCGCACATGCCGATCACCTGCGAGGAGACCTTCGCGCCGATTCTCTACGTTTTCGAGTTCGACTCGCTCGACCAGGCGATCGAGCTCCACAACGCGGTGCCGCAGGGGCTCTCCTCGGCGATCTTCACCAACGACATGCGCTCGGCCGAGCGCTTTCTGTCGGTCGCCGGCAGCGACTGCGGCATCGCCAACGTCAACATCGGGACGTCGGGAGCCGAGATCGGTGGCGCCTTCGGCGGCGAGAAGGAGACCGGCGGCGGCCGCGAGGCGGGCTCCGACTCCTGGAAGCTCTACATGCGCCGGCAGACCTGCACGCTCAACTACGGCGCCGACCTGCCGCTCGCCCAGGGCGTCAAGTTCGACGTCTGAGCGCCGCGCCGGGCGGCCGCTCAGCGCTCGTCGAGCACCGCGCGCAGTGCAGCGGAAAGGTCGGCTCCCGCGATCGGCTTGCGCAGCACGCCGCGGATCGCCGTCCCCTCGAGCTCGCGCTCGGTCAGGTCTTCGACGTAACCGGAGAGCAGGAGTACCGGCAGGTCGGGCCGGATCCCGACGAGGGCTCGTGCCAGATCGAGCCCGCCGAGCTCCGGCATCGAGAGGTCCGAGAGAACGAGATCGGCGCGGGACGGCGCGGCGCGCAACGCTTCGAGGGCGGCGACCGAGCTCGTGAACGCCTCGACCCGATAGCCGAGCCGTTCGAGGCGACGCCGCCCCGCCTCGGCGAGCGAGCGCTCGTCGTCGATCAGGAGGACGCGCTCGCCCCGGCCCATCGCCGGTTCCGCCGGAGTCGCGGTCTCCGGCTCGACGGCCGAGTCCGGCAGCGGCAGCAGGACGTTCACCGTCGTCCCTTCGCCCGGAACGCTCTCGAGCCACGTGGCGCCGCCATGGTCTCGAACGATGGCGTGCACCATCGCCAGACCGAGACCGGAGCCTTGACCCGGCGCCTTCGTCGTGAAGAACGGCTCGAAAGCGCGCGCCCTCGTCTCGCCGTCCATACCGATGCCGGTGTCCCGGACCGACACCAGCGCGTACGGTCCCTCGCGCAGCTCAGGGTGGGCGCGCGAGACGCTGTCGCGAACGTAGAAACTGCTGGCGGCGATCTCCACCGTGCCGCCGGTCGGCATCGCGTGCGACGCGTTGGTCACCAGGTTCATCAAAACCTGATGGACCGAGGTGGCGTCGGCCAGGATTCTCGGCGGCGCCTCCTCCAGGCGCAGCTCGAGGGAGATCGCGGCGGGTAGCGTGGCACGCAGGAGGCGCGCGGCGTCCGAAACGGTGTCGGTGAGCGGCAGGGGGACGAGCTCCACGTCCTGGCGCCGTCCGAAACGCAGGATCCTCTCGACCAGCTGGCGCCCGCGTTCGGCGGCGCTCAGGATCTCCTCGAGGTCGCCTCGGCGGGCGAGGACCGAGTCGGCGTCGCGCGCGAGCTCCGCGAAACCGACGATGGCCGCCAGCACGTTGTTGAAGTCGTGGGCGACGCCGGCCGCGAGCCGGCCGATCGCCTCCATCTTCTGCGCCTGGCGGAGCTGGTCTTCGAGCTGGCGGCGCTCGCGTTCCGCCTCCCGCCGGGTCGAGATGTCCACGACCGAGCTGATGACGAACAACCCCTCGGGGGTGGCGACCGGCGTCAGTCCGATCTCGACCGGGACCTCGCTGCCGTCCTTGCGCCGCCCGAACAGCTCGCGCCCCGCGCCCATCGAGCGGACACTCGGTGCGGCGGCGAACCCGGTGCGCCAGCGGGGGTGCTCCGAGCGACTCCGTTCGGGCACGAGCAGCTCGATCGGTCGCCCGAGCAGCTCTTCGCGCGGGTAGCCGAACATCCGTTCGATCTCCCGGTTGACCAGGACGATGGAGCCGCGCTGGTCGATCATCAGGAGACCGCCCGGCGAGGACTCGACGACCGCCCGGAGCCGGACGTCGGCGGCGCTGTCGTGAGGTGCGGTCATGCCTCCCTCCGATCCGTGCGCTGCGGTGCCCCCCCGGGTGCCGTATCGGGATTCTAGCGCGCGCGGCCGAGCTCGAGGGTCGCCGCGCGTTCCGCCGCGTCGCGGCAGAGCCAGACGTGACAGCCGGCGGCTGCCAGGCCGGCGGCCGCGAGACGGGTGCGGTACTGCGCCGCCGGGCGCAGTCGCAGTCCGCGCAGGTCGCCCTCGACCGGGTCTTCGGCGGTGAGCACCTCGAGGTAGGCGGCACCGCCGACGAGCGCCGCGAGCGCGGGAATCCCGCGCTCGAGCTCGGCGTCGTCGAGGTAGTGCAGGACGTCGGCGCAGACCACCAGGTCGAACGGCCCTCCGAGGTCGAGGTCCGGCAGCTCGCCGAATCCGCCGCGGATCAGGTTTCTTCGCCTGCCGAATCTTTCGACCGCATACGCCGAGGGCTCGACACCGAAATAGCCGACGCCCGGGCGCAGGCGTCGCAGCTCGGCGCGCCAGCGTCCCTCGCCGCAGCCGACGTCGAGGACGCTCCGGATCGCGCGCCCGAGAAAGCGCTCGGCAATCGCCACCGCCATCGCCACCCGGCGGCGCAGCTCGCCCGGGGCATCGATCCGGCGCCGCGGATCGCGGTACCAGCGGTCGAAGTAGGCGCGGTCGTAGCGCTTGGAAGCGGCCACCGGATCAGCGGTCGAGCAGAGCCAGGGTCAGCCAGGGGACCCAGGTGACGAGCAGCACGATCGCCGCGCGCAGTCCGAGCCAAGGCAGCACGGCGCGGGTGATCTCGAAGATCGAGCGGTCGAAGCGGTAGGACGCGAGGAAGAGGTTGACGCCGACGGGCGGCGTCAGGAAACCGAGCTCGAGGTTGGCGATGAAGATGATGCCGAGGTGGACCGGGTCGACGCCGAAGGCGAGCCCGAGCGGCGCCACCAGCGGCACCACCACCGCGATCGCCGAGTAGACGTCCATCAGGCAGCCGACCACGAGCAGCAGCAGGTTGAGCGCGAGCAGGAACGCGATCGGCGAGCCGAGCGCACCCTGCGCCCAGTCGAGCAGGCGCATCGGCACCTGGGCGTCGACCAGCCAGGCGGTCAGGCCGAGCGCGGCGCACAGGATCAGCAGCACGCCGCCGACCAGCACCGTCGCTTCGGAGAGCACGCCGGGCAGGCGGCGCAGCGGAATCTCGCGGTGGATCGCCATCTGCACGATCGCGGCCCAGAGCGCCGCGATCGCCGCCGACTCGACCACCGTCGCCCAGCCCGAGAACAGCAGCACTCCGACCACCAGCGGCAGCGACAGCTCCCACTTCGCCGCGATCAGCGCGCGGCCGAGTCGCGCCCACGCGAACTCCTGCCGTTCGGCGACGCGGCGGCCGACGACCACGCCGTAGCCCGCTGTCGCCGCGACCGCGAGCAACCCGGGCAGCAGACCGCCGCGGAACAGGTCGGGGATCGGCACGTTGGCGACGATGCCGTAGAAGATCAGCGGCACCGCCGGCGGGAAGAGCAGCCCGAGCGAGCCCGAGGAAGTGATCAGCCCGAGCGAGAATCGCTCGGGATAGCGATCGGCGGCGAGCGCCTGGGCGAGCAGCGCGCCGAGGGCGAGGATGGTGACGCCCGAGCCGCCGGTGAAGGTGGTGAAGAAGGCGCACAGGACGACGGCGACCACCGCGGTGCCGCCGGGCAGCCATCCGACCGCCGCGCGGAAGACCTCGAGCAGGCGGAGCGCCGCCTTGCCCTCGGCGAGCAGGAAGCCGGCGAGCGTGAACAGCGGGATCGACGGCAGGGTCGGGTGGACGGCGAGCCGGTAGGCGTCGGCCGGCACCGAGGCGATCGGCGTACCGTCGACCAGGAAGAGCCAGAGCGCCACGCCGCCGAGGCCCGCGAACAGCGGCCCGCCGGCGAGCGTGCCGCCGACCACCACCGCGAGCCCGATCCACGCGGGCGCCCCTTCGACCCAGCCCGGGCGCCAGGCGAGCAGCAGGGCGGCGGCGAGCGCGGCGAAGGCGATCGCGCGGCCGACGACGGCGCGGTCGGCGCGCCACGCCAGGCGCATCGCGACCAGCGCGAGGCCGAACGGCAACACCAGCTGCGCCACCCAGAGCGGAATGCCGAGCGCCAGCTCGCCGCCCCCCTCGCGTTCGAGCACGACGAGCTGGATCGACGCCCAGGCGAGCACCGCCGCCACCGCGGCGCCGACCGCGCCCGCGACGACGCCGGCCCAGCGCCGCGCCCGGCCCTCCGGGAGGTACTCGGAGGTGGCGAGGTTCAGGAGCTTCCCCTCGCGCGCGGCGAGCGCGGCGCCGAGGAAGCCGAGCCAGAGCGTCAGGTGCTGGACGATCGGCCCGGCGCCGGGCACCGAGAAGCCGCCGCGACGGCCGGCGAGCTCGGCCGTCGCGAGCAGCACCATCGCCGCCAGCGGCAGCGCGGCGACGCTCTCCTCGAACCGCCGGACGGCCGCCTTCAGGGCGTCGCTCCCGGGCGGGCCCGGAACTCGGCGATCGCTCGACGCACCGCTTCGAGCACGTCGGGCGGCACGTTCTGCTCGCGGGCGCTGCCCGCGAACTCGTCGGCGGCGCGGCGCCAGGCCGCGAGCTCGGCCTCGCCGATCGCGGCCACCTTCAGGCCCCGCGCCTTCATCTGCTCGATCGCCGCGGCGTCCTGCTTCGGCACCTCGGCCAGCAGCTTGGCGCCGGCGGCGTCGGCCGCCGCCCGCAGCAGCTCGCGATCGGCCGGCGAGAGCTTCTCCCACGCCGCCTTGGTGACGATGGTGCCGCCGGCGAGCGGCGCCAGTCCGAGCCCGAGCATGTGCGGCGTCTGCCGGAACCACTGCAGCGACAGCGCCGCGATCGGCGTGGTCGGAACGACGTCGATCATCTTGGTCTGGAGGCCGAGCAGGATGTCGGTCGCCGCCAGCGCCACCGGCTGGAAGCCCTGCTTGCGCCAGAGCTGGACCGCGGCGTCGTCGCCCGCCCAGACGAACATCTTCTGCTTCTTCAGGTCGTCGACGGTGGCGAGCGGCGCGCGCGAGAACAGGTGGACCCACCCACCGTGGCCCCAGTGCAGCAGCACGAATCCCCTGGCTTCGAGCCGGCGCTCGAGGTCGGGTCCGATCTTGGCGAGGACGTAGTCGAGCTCCTGCCAGGAGTCGAACAGCATCGGCAGGGTGAAGATCCGGAACGCCGGCTCGATCTCGCCCAGGCTCGCGCCGGTCAGGGCCGCACCCTGGAACTGCCCGAGCCGGATCTTGCGCAGCACGTCCGATTCGTCGCCGGCAACCCCGCCGGGGTAGATCCTCATCTCGACGCGGCCGGCGGTCTGCTTCGTCCAGGCCGCGCCCATCTCGCGCAGCGTCGTGTCCCAGATCGAGCCCTGCGGCGCGAGCGTCGCGATCTTGATCACTTCGGCGGCGCGCACCGGCACGGCGAGCGCCGTCGCGGCGGCGAAGGCGGTCGCGGCGAGCCACCGGCCGAGCGGCCGCCGGCGGCGAGGCATCGGGGTCGGTTCGGTCGGCACGCTCAATCCTCCTCGGATTCGGCTTCGGGTTCGAAGAACAGCTCGTCGGCGCGAGCGAGCAGCACCCGCGCGCGCGCCTGCGCCACGCGATTGGCCAGCCGGTCCGGCGCCGAGGCGTCGGGGTCGACCGCGAGCGCCGCCTCGAGCGCGCGGCGGAAGCCGGCGCGGTCCTGCGCGGCGACCGCTGCGGTCGACGCCCAGGTGACGTGCGCCGAAGCGCGCCCGCCGCCCGAGCGCTCGACGGCCGCGAGGTAGCGCTCGCGCGCCCGCTCGAGCGAGCCGCCGAGATCGCCGGGCAGCGCCTCGATCGAGATCATCGCCTCGTCGAGCGCGCCCCGGTCGAAGGCCGGATCGAGCTCGAGCGCGCGATCGAACAGCGCGCGCACGGCCGGCAGGTCGGCCATCAGGTCGGGCCGGCCGAGGTTGCCGAGCGAGATCGCCGAGCCCCACGCGGCGGCGGTCCAGTAGATCAGCGGCACGTCGTCGCGACCGGCGCGCGCCAGCGCCGACGCCGGGTCGCGGACGAGCGCCTCGGCCGCGCCGGGCAGGGCGACGTCGAGTCCGCGCCGGCAGTAGCCGAGCGCCCGCAGGTGGAGGCGCAGCGCCCGCTCGCGCAGGGACTGCGCCCGCTCGAACTCGACCGCCGGCAGCGCTTCGGCCTCGGGCTCGACGAAGCCCTTGGCGTAGAGCACGAATCCGCGGCAGGTGCCGAGCAGCAGGTCGGGGTTCCGCGGCGACTCGGCGAGCAGCCCTTCGAAGGTCTTGAGCGCGAACGGCAGCGCCGCCGCGATCAGCTCCGGGTCGTCGTCCTCGGTCCAGGTCGAGCCGCCGGATGCCAGCACCGAGCCGACGCGGTCGACGGCGAAGCGGCGCACCGAGCAGCCCGAGGCGACCAGCGCCAGGGCGAGCAGCGCCGCCGCGCGCAGCAGCCCTCGCCCCCGCTCCTCGGCCTCCACTCCGCTCCGTTCTCCGTCCACGATCCGTTGCCCTCCGTGAACGGAGGATATCGGCGCGTCGCGCGCGGCGGAAGCGCTCGACGGGCCTGTGAAATAGTGCGCGATCGACCGGTCCACCATGGCTCCGAGCCGCCCGTCCCCCAGCTCTCCCGCTCCGAACACCGCTCTCGCCGCCGCGGCGCCGCCCGCGACGTCGGGCGCCGGCGAACGCGACGACGCCTACGCGCCGCTCGAGGCGCCCGACGCGCTGCCGGTCCTGTCGCTGCTCTTGTTCGCCGCCTCGCTCGCGGCGCGACCGCTGGCCCGCCTGCTGCCGCGCGACCTCGTCCCCTGGCCGCGCGCGGTGCTGGTCCCGGTCGCGCTCGCCCTCGTCGCGTCGACGCTCGGCGCCCTGCTCGCCGCCCTGGCGCTGCGCAACCCGCGTCGCCGCGGCATCGGCCGGCTCGCCCTGCTGCTCAACGGCATCGTCCTGATCCTCACCGCGCTCGCCGGCGCCGCGATGATCTGGATATTCAATCGCTGAGAGGGCACCTCAGCCGGAAGCCGGGCGAATGGCCTGTTCGACCAGCTCGCGTAACCGCCGCTCGAAACCGGCCGGGTCGCTTCCGAAACCGACCATCTCCGCGACGATGGTTCCGCTCGAGTCGACGACCAGGGTGCGCGGGATCGAGTCGAACTCCCAGGCGCGGAAAAGGTCCACGCCGGCGAGCAGGACCGGGAAGTCGAGCTTCTCCCGCTCGAGATACGGGGCAACCAGGGCCGGGCTGCTGTCGACGCTCAGGGTGACGACCTGGTAGTCCGTGCCCTTCCGCCACTCGTCGTGGAGCTTGTCGAGCAACGGCATCTCGCCCTTGCAGGGACCGCACCAGGTGGCCCAGACGCCGACTACGCTCGTCTTGCCGGCAAAGTCGGCGCGCGTCCAGACCCGACCCGCCAGGTCGGGCAGCTCCAGATCGGGCAGTGGCCTTCGCGCCGACGAGACCGAGGCTTTCATCGCGATCCGCGCCTCGTTCTGCGCCTGCTCGAGCCATTCGGCGTAGCCGACCTCGCCGCCGTGGAGTGCGGTCCAGACCAAGCGAGCCGCGTCCCGCAGCTCGGCGGCGTCGGGATTCGCGGCGACCGCCGTGCGGAAGTGCTCGAGCGCCGACTCGTGCTCTCCGCGCGACGCAGCGAGCCGACCGCGCAGCAGTTCGAGCTCGCTCCGGCGCCACCCGAGGACCATTCGGGCCCGCGCCGGGTCCTTGGCGTCGGGATCCTCCATCGCCGCGAGCAACGGCTCGGCCCGATCGAGCGCCGCACGCGCGAGCTCCGCGTCGCCGCTGGAAAGCGCCATGCGCCCCCGCAGCAGCTCCAGCGGGTAGCGGCGCTCCGCGATCCGGCGCTCCGCCTCGGCCGCCACCACCGCCCTTTCTTCGAGCCGTCGCCGCTCGACCACGAGCTCCGCCTCGACCCGGTCGAGCCAGCGGGCGGCCCGTGCCAGCTCGACCTCCTCGCGGACCAGCACCTGGGCTACCTGCTCGAGACCGCGGACGTTCGCGGCCCGCTCGTAGGCCTCGGCCGTCGCGGCGATCTCCGCGGTATCGCGCGGCGCAGCATGGACTGCGCGGAGCAGCAGCGCCCACCAGGCGGCCTCGGATTCAGGGC
Organism: Acidobacteriota bacterium; assembly: GCA_045862895.1. Taxonomy (GTDB): domain Bacteria; phylum Acidobacteriota; class Thermoanaerobaculia; order Multivoradales; family JAGPDF01; genus JACTMI01. Next base: position 150,788 of record BTUO01000008.1, on the reverse strand, counting down.
ACTGTGCGACGACCTGTCGCAGGGCCCGGTGAGAAGCGGCTTCGATGGCAGGGTCCTTCTTCTCGGGCGACGGGCTCGGTGACCTCAGACCCGGGATTCGATCGAGCTGGATCTCGATGCCCTCCCAGGAGCACGGCCATTGCTCCGACCAGCGGTCGTCGACCCAGGCCACGGTCTTCCGGTCGCCGAGGTAGTTGGCGAGATCGTTGACTTCGCGCAGCCACTTCTGGTCGGAAGCCCGGTCGAGGGCCCGGAGCGCGTCGAGGTCGACCCGCGCTTCGGCGCGCAGAGCCTCGTGCTCCGCGGGAGACGCGAATCGGAGGCGCAGGTTCCAGAACCTCGCGAGATCCGGGAAACGCCCTTCCTCCGGGCGAAGCCGAGCTCTCAGGTCCGGAGTTTCGAGCGCGAACAGCTCGGCGTCTCCGAGCCGCTCGAGCAGCTCCAGGCGATCCGCGACGCGATCGGGGCAGGCGGCGGCGAACGCCTCGACGTGTGGGCGCGCCTTCGCGCGCTCCTCCGGTCCGGCGCGGAAGCCGAGCTGGGCCTGCGCCGCCAGTCGATGCGCCCACGCGAACGACGGATCGAGCGCGAGCGCGCCCTTCGCCCGTTCGATCTGGACCCCGGCGTCGTAGTCGAGATGAGCGCGCAGCACCAACGGAGCGGGATCGCGCGGGTGGCGCTCGACCATCCGGTCGTAGCGCCGACGCAGCTCGGCGCGACGATCGAGGCCCGCGGCGCCGGGGTGCGGCTGCGCCAGAGCGACCAGGACCCGGTGGGCAGCGAAAGCGCGCGGCGACTCGGCGAGGCGCGCCTCGGCCTCCCGCCAGAGCCGGTCCCAGCAGGCGGCGTCGTCTCCGCACTCCGGGAGAGCCTTCCGGGCCGCCGCCAGCGCCGCCTCCTCGGCTGGCACCAGCGCGCACCCCGGCGGGTCGATCGCCCGTTCGGCGGCGCACCCAGTCAGCCAGAACGCGGCCGCCACGACGAGGAGTCCGCAGACACCGATCCGTATCCGGTCCATCGCTACCTCCCGTTCGCTGCCGACTCTAGTCGGTTCGGACCGAGGGAGCCAAGCCCTGACAGCTCAGAACCCGACGCGGCGCATCACGAAGCGGGGCAGGAGGCGGATCACCAGCATGATCCAGCGCCAGATGCCGGGGGCGTAGACCTTCGGCGTGCCGCGATCGAGGGCGCGCAAGGCGATGCGTGCGACGACGTCGGGGTCGGCGGCGAAGGGGGGCTCGGGGAGGCCCTCCGTCATCGTGGTGCGGACGAAACCGGGGAGCACGCAGACCGTGATCAGGCCCTTCGCGCGGAAGCGGTGGTCGAGCCCCTCGAGGTAGCGCGAGAGGCCGGCCTTGGCGGCGCCGTAGAGGACGACCGGCTTGCGGCCGCGCTCGCCGGCGACCGAGGAGAAGACGCAGAGCCGACCCCCACCGGCGGCCAGCAGACGTTCGCGCGCCTCCTCGCAAAAGAGCACCGTCCCGGAAAAATCGGCCTCGAGCACGCGGCGCGCCAGCGCGCGGTCGGCCTCGAGCGCGTCCTGCGTGGCGAACAGGCCGGCGGTGACCACGACGGACTCGAGCTTGCCGAGCTCCCTCGCGGCGGCGTCGAGCGCCGGTGCGAAGCCCTCCGGCTCGAGCAGGTCGCAGCGAGCGGTGCCGATGCTGCCCGGCTCGGCGCCGGCGCGCGCCTCGAGGTCGCGGGCGCTGGCGGCGAGGTCGGCCTCGTCGCGGCCGAGCAGGAAGAGTCGGTCGCCGCGCGCGGCCATCGCGCGCGCCAGCTCGCGGCCGATGCCGCGGGTCGCTCCGAGAATCACCGTGTTCATGCCGGATCTCCGAACAGACGCACCGACTGCGCGCTGCGCAGCCGGCGGTCGGGGTCCCATCGATCGCGCGCCCGCTCGAAGTCGGCCAGGCGCGGATCCATCCTGCCAAACTGGTCGGCGCGGACGAAGGCGTCCTTGGCCAGGTAGATCCGGCCACCTTCGGCGATCACCACTTCCGCGAGCTCTTCGACCAGCGCGCGCGTGTCGGCGCGCATCGGCAGGTCGAGCGCCACCGAGACACCGGGGCGCGGAAAGGAGAGCAGCCCCTCGCCCTCCTCGCCGCAGTCCTTCAGCACGCACAGGAACGACGAGCCGCCGCGTCGTGCCGCCGCCTCCAGGAATCGCCGCGTCGCACCGGGACGCTCGCGCTCGGGCAGCACGCACTGGAACTGGGTGAAACCGCGCGCGCCGTAGATCCGGTTCCAGTGGCGGATGGCGTCGAGCGGCCAGAAGAACTTCTCGGGGTGGACGATGCGGCGTGCGACGCGACGCGGCACCGTGCGCGCGTAGACCGCGTTGAACAACCGCACCGTCAGGTCGTTGAGCGCCCAGCCCGGAAAGTCGAACGGGACGGCGCGGCGCGCGAGGGGCCGCGGGGGCTCTGCGGGCGCTTCCGTCGCGGTCGCCCAGCGTCCCCGATACAGGATGCCTCGGCCGAGCAAGCCGCCGGCGGCGAGTGCGTCGAGCCAGCCGACCGTGAACGGCCATTCGCGCGCCGAGTCGGCGAGCAGCGCGAGGAAGTGGTCGAGGTCGCGCGCCCGCTCGGTCTCCTGGACGATCCACGGCGAGGGGATCCGCTCCATCGCGAGCTCGACTTCGAGCAGATGCCCGGTCAGTCCCATGCCGCCGATCGTGGCGCGGAAGAGCTCGGCGTCGCACTCGCGCGAGCAGTCGACGATCTCGCCCGCGGCGGTCAGGACGCGGAGCGCCGTGACGTGGCGGCCGATCGTCCCCGCGACGTGGTGGTTCTTGCCGTGGACGTCGGCGGCGACCATGCCGCCGAGCGTGACGAACTGGGTGCCCGGGACGACCGGCGGAAAGAAGCCGCGCGCCAGCATCGCCCACGCGAGGTTCCCCAGCATCAGTCCGGCTTCCGCGCGCAGGCGCCCGGTGCGCTCGTCGAAGCCGAGGATCCGGTCGGCGCGCGCCGAGCCGGCGATCGTCGTGACACCGGGCGGCGGCAGCGCCGAGTCGCCGTAGGAGCGGCCGAGCCCGCGCGTCAGCGTGGCGCCGCGCGCGACCGACGCCAGATCCTCCGAGCGCAGCTCGCGCCCGGGCACCGAGAGCCCGCCCCAGCCGGTGATTCGCGATTCCGCGCGGCGCCCCATTCGGTCGGAGACCATATCGGATGCGCGGGATCGCGGCGCCGCCCGCGGGCGCCCGGCGGGGTCATGCTAGGGGCTCGTCGTCGAGAAGAAGCGCAGGTCGCCGCTCTCGAAGTTGTGGAAGAAGATCGGGATCGGAATGCCGCCGTAGCGCACGTTCGCGCTCGTCCCGGCGCGGATCTCGGCCACCGGCTCGAGGCCGCGGTAGTCGAGCTCGACCTTCTGCCCGGAAGGCGTGTAAATCGTGTCGGGGAAGGCGTCGGCCCAGTCGGTGCGCCGGCTCTCGGTGACGCGCCGGACGAGCAGCGGCGTCCCCCCTCCGCTCGGCGGTGCGAGGCTCGCCGGACCGGCTTCGACGACGAAGGTGTCGGTGGTCATCGTCGCGTTCTGACCGGTGCCGTGGTAGACGAAGGTCGCGATGTCGCCGCGCGGTCGGCAGAAGAACGCCTGATGATTCGCCCGGGCTCCGGGCAGGGTCACCTGCGAGGTGCCGACCACCGCGCCGGCGGCCGAGAGGTAGGTGGCGAAGAACGTCGTCGTGCCGAGCGACTGGCGTGGAATCACGGTCCCGATCACCGTCCCGCTCGAGATCGGGCAGGCCGCGACGTGCAGGTAGGCGAAGATCGCCGAAGTCGTGCCGACGCCCGCGACGAGCGGGATCTCGGTGACCTGGTCGGGGTCGAGCTCGATCCGCTTCACCACCAGGCTGCCGTTGGTCTTGACGCAGGCGACGAAGCTCTCGTCGAGCGCGTCGGAGCGGTCCATCGTGAAGTGCCACGAGCTGGAGACGCCGAGGCAGTCGTCCAGGGTGAGCTGGAGCGCCGGCGCCGTCCCGACCGGGCCGTCGATCGTGTGCACCGCGAGCCCCGCGGCGGGGAAGTCGGAGCCCACGGCGACGCGCCGGAACGAGATGGTGCCTTCGGGTTCGAGCTCGGAGAAGAACGGAATCGCCTCCGCACCGAGGAGCCACGAGACGAAGGCGAGAATCCCGAACGGCTCCGCCTCCCCCGCGCCGTCGGAAGCGGGTCCGATCGAGCCCGTCCAGGGATCAGCGAGCTGCGGCACCCCGATCAGGAATTCGCTCGACGTCCCCGCCCCGAAATTGGTCGCCGCATGAAGCGTGGTGTCGTCGGTGAGACCGAGCGCGTTGTTCGAGCAGCAGCGGCCGTCGAAGACGCTCTGGACACCGAAGTCGGCGAAGTCGATGGTCTGCGAGGTGTCGATCGAGCGCAGACCCGGCGACACTGAGCTGGCCACCAGCGCCGGAGTGGCGTGGTAGACGAACTGGTTGCCAGCGCCGCCGGCGAAGCCGACCAGCCCCTCGAGCTTGACCGCTGGCGCGGGCGCCACTCCGCGAACCGCCGCCGTGACGCTGAACGGATTGGGCACCGACAGCGTCTCCCAGGAGACGAACTGCGCGCCGAGCGGAGGCACGGACGCGAGCACGGCGAGCACCGCGACCGGCAGGACGACGAGGCCGCGGGCGACGCGACGGGGGCAGCGGCGTGGACGGCGGCAGTCGGATACGGGAATGGGCATCTCGACCTCCCTTCGAGTACCCAATGCGCGCAAATCCCCTCGAGTCCGCCACGGCGCCTCGGGCTCGGGGGGTCGCGGTCGCGGTCCGACCGATTCTCAGGGCGAGGCGGCGCTCCACCGGGCGGTGTCGCCGGTCTCGAAGCCGTCGAGGAACGGCATCGCATCCGGAACCACCAGGCACCACTCGAGCAGCGTGCCGGTGTCGGAGCCGACGTGGTCGGACGAGGTCATCGTCCAGGTGCCGGCCAGCTGCTGGCCGTCGAACGCGGCCAGCAGCGTGGTGCTGGCCGGATCGCCGCCCACGCGGTCGCCCGCGATGGTCGGGGTGCCGGCGAGGCAGGTCGTCTCGATGTTGCCGTCGGGACCCTCATCGTTGATGGTGACGTCGATGTTGTCACCCGAGCAACCGAAGGTCGAGGCCGGAACGCCCGGACGGTTGAAGATGGAGACCGGCGCGCCGCCGTTGCTCAGGCGGAACTGCACGTCGCCGACCCAGGTGTGGTTGGCCCGGACGTAGACGTCGAGGTCGCTCACCGTGCCGCCCTCGGTGATCACCATGCTGTCGTCGATGCCGGTCGGGCTGTTGTCCGGGATCGCCTGGTTCGGGGTCCGGCAGAATTCGACCGGTCCCGAGGTGGCGAAGCGGAAGACCGCGCTCACCGTGTCGCCGCAAGCGTTGAGTGCCGTCACGCGCCAGTAGTAGAGCGTGTCGTCGGCGAGCGGCGTGGCCGCCGCGTGCGAGGTGCCGGTGACCACTTCGTCGATCTCCGGGCTGCCGAAGGCCGGGTCGTCGTCGACCTCGAGATGGTACTCGCCGGCGGTGGCGACCGCGCTCCACGAGAAGGCCGGGGAGGTCCCCGTCGTCGTGCTGTTGACCGGCAGCAGCAGGGTGGTCGCCGTCGGGGCCGCGGTGTCGATGGTCAGATCGAAGGTGCCGACGACCTGCGGCGAGCCGTCGTCGCCGGTGACGGTGATCGTCGAGGTGCCACCGGGCGCCGTGGCGGTGTTGCCGATGGTCAGCTGGATGGTCTCCGGCAGCGGGCCCGTCACCGGGTTCTCGCTCCAGGCGATCGTGGTCGGCGCCGGGTTGCCGGCGGCCGACATGGTGACCGGGGCCGTGAACGCCGGGCCGATCAGGATGTCCTGGACGTGGTCGGTGCCCGCGCAGACCCGGGCCTCGCCGCCCGCGTTGCCCAGCGAGCACGACATCGGCACGTCGAACGCCGGAACCTGGTCGTTGACGCTGCCCGAGCTCCCCTGGCTCGCCGAGAAGCCGAGGCCGAGCTCCGCGAACGCCTCCCAGAGAAGACAGACGTCCTCGCCTCCATAGCTCAGCTGCGCGGAGACCAGCATGCCGTCCCGGACATTCACGAACCCAGGGGAGCAGACCGTGTTCTTCAGGCCCTCGATCGTGTAGTAGAGCGCGCGCAGGTTACCGGCGTCGGCGGGCGTACCGGTGAAACCGTAGAGGTCGGGATCGAAGCCGTGGACGTCTTCGAGGCGGCCGGAGAGATACCAGACGAACTGCGCCCACTTCTCGCCGACGGCGTGCGAGTTCGGCGCGCCGAGGATGCTGGCGTAGGTCCAGGGGTTCGAGTTCGGCTCCGGGGTCTTGTCGAAGAGCTGTGAGCGGATGCCGGCGCCGGTCGGCGGCTGGCCGATCAGGTAGGTCGCGATTCCGCGCACGGCGGGATTCGCCGCGGGCGAGGTCAGCGCCAACGCGTAGACGTCCGACAGTCCCTCGGTCGGAGCCTCGAGGTTGGCCAGACAGCTCACGTTCGCCGGCCCTCCGACCAGCCGGGCCGAGATGCCGTGGCCGTACTCGTGGACGATGACCCCGGCGTCGAGCGAGCCGTCGCGGTGCGGCGTCGTTTGGGTCCAGACGAACATCTGCATCCGCGGCCGCGCGCCGTCGGGAGGTGTCGAGAAGGTGCCGCCGTTGGTGCCGGTCCCCTCCTGGGACTCGGCCTGAAGGTCGTCGCCGCCGACACCCCCCTGGCCGTACGTGTTGACCTGGAAGTTCCCACCCACCGAGTCGAAGCCGTAGAGCGCGGTGATGTCGTGGATCGCGTTGTTCCAGTAGAAGAGGTTGGCCACGGAGGCCGGCACCCAAGCGCTCGGAGGCAGGGTCAGGTCGATCGGGAAGTCGCACTCGAGCAGCGGGCCGCAATCCGGCTCGACCGCCGGCGGCATCTGGTTGGCGTCGATGTCGTCGTAGGCGTGCACGTTGTTGCCGCGCATGATCGTGAACTCGGCGCCGGCGACGCCATCGACGTCGTGCCAGCCGAACGGCGAGGCCGCGCCTGCCGGGTCGACGAGCAGCACCCGCCCGTCGGCCGGCGGTGCCGGCGTCGTGAAGGTCGGTGCTTCGACGGGGACCGGGTAGACCCGGTAGCTGGCCGCTTGCGCCGGCGGGATCGCCGCGACCGCGATCGCGATCGCGAGTCCCGTGGCTCGTGGTGACGAAATCCCCATCGGGCGTTCCTCCCGCAGGTCGCCGCCGATCGCCGGGCGTCGGCGCGCACCGCAAAGGCCGGCAGTGGGTTCGAGGTCCCCACTCTAACCCACCCCGTCCGCGCAGAAAAAAAGGGAGGGGCGTCGCCGCCCCTCCCCTCTCATCCGCCCGCGGGCGGAAGCCGGCTCAGAAGCTCAGCCGCAGCCCGAGCTTCATCTGCCAGCGCGAGCGCAGGTCCGACGTGGTGAACTGCGAACCGCCGTTGAGAGCGCCGCTGAAGGCCTCCTGATAGATCGGCTTGCCGGTGTCGGCATCGAGGCCCCGATAGTTGACCGGGGTCGTGGTCTGGAAGTTGACGAAGCGGACCACGCCCTTGTCGGAGTCGATCAGGTTGAGGACGTTGAGTACGTCGAAAGTCAGCTGCGTCGAGAGCACCTTGATCGGCAGCTCGACGTCGTAGTGGAAGTCGAGCAGGTGGCTCCACGGCTCGACCGACTCGTTGCGGTCGAGGATGCGGCCCGCGGTGGCGTCGATCCCGGCCTGTCCCAGGTAGTCCGCGAAACGGTCGTACGGGATGACCGCGCCCGAGGAGTCCTTGAGGATGATCTCGTCGGCGCTGCCCGGAACGTAGAGCAGGTCGTTGGTCGAGTAGCCGTCGCCGTTGGGGTCGCCACCGACCAGCAGCGAGTAGGGGCGCCCCGACTGCGCGTTCCAGTAGAGCGCGACGGTGTGTCCGACCGGACCGGTCTGGAAGCTGTAGGAGCCCGTGAGGCTGAACCGGTGCTCGATCTCGAACATCGAGGTCGCGGACTCGGCCCGGAAGATGTCGCCGCTCGACGGCATGAACTGCCAGTTGGAGATGGCGCGGCTCGAAGTCGCGTCGAACGCCGACTCGGCGTCCATCCAGGCGTACGTCGTGGTCAGCGTCAGACCGTTGGTGAACGGCCGGGTGAGCAGGATCGAGAACAGGGTCTCCTCGCCCTCGTCGGTGTTGGTCAGCAGCAGGGCGTCGCGCACCGAGGACGACCGCGAGGCGAAGGTCGGCCGGCCGTCGAGCGGGCTGGTACCGACGCGGGTCTTGTTGACGTTCTCGTAGAAGACGTCCTTCTGGGTCTGCGACCAGACCAGCTCGGCCGTGCCCCGGACACCCCAGAACAGCTCACGGTCGTAGCCGAGCGTGGCGCGCAACAGGCGCGGGAACTCGAAGTCCGGATCGATCAGGTCGACCGTCACCGTGCCGGCGGCGCCGAGGTCACGCGGCTGGTTGAGGGGATCCGGGTTGAACGGGATGGCGCCGCGGAACGACAACGCGGTCGACTCGACGCCGGTATTGGCGTAAGCGTTCGAGATCCAGACGTACGGCGTGCGCCCGGCGAAGATGCCGAGGCCGCCGCGCAGCTGCTGGGTGCCCTCTCCGGTCGGGTCCCAGTTGAAGCCGACGCGCGGCGAGAACACCGGGTCCTCGCTCGGCGTCTCGGCGGTGCTGAATCCGATCGCATCCTGGATCGCGGCGTTGAACGAGGGCGCGTCGGGGAAGCGGGCCATGTCGGCGCGCAGGCCGAAGGTCATCGAGAGGGTGTCGCTGACCCGCCACTGGTCGCCGGCGTAGAGGCCGTACTGATTGGCCTCGAAGCTCGCCGGTCGGCGCGGATCCGAGCCGTTGGCGAAGCCGATCGAGTACTCCGAGGCGACGCCCGCCTCGAACGCGGCGAGGTCGGGGAAGAAGTAGTACCCGTAGAAGTCGGACAGGAACAGGTTCTTGAACTCGAAGAACTCGTTGTGGGTGCCGACGGTGATCGTGTGCGAGCCCTTGACGAAGGTGAAGTCGTCGGTGAGCTCCAGGATGTCCTGGTCGAGCGAGTTGGCGCCCGAGAAGCGCTCGGTGCCCGCGATCAGCTCCGCGGCGCGCGGCCGGCCGCCGACCTCGACGGTCGGGAAGATCACCGGCACGTCGCGCACGTCGCGGATCGTCTGGTATCCGAGTCGCGCCTCGTTGAACGACGAGCCGAAGACGCTGTTGAGCTGCGCGACCGTCGAGTTGGTCTCGTCGGCGATGGTGTAGATCGCGCTCGGGAAGCGGAAGCGGACACCGGAGCGATCGGCGATGACGTCGCGCACGGCGTCGACGTAGTTGTGGCGCAGGGTCAGCTGGTGGCCGTCGGTGACGTTCCAGTCGAGCCGGCCGAACAGCAGGTCGCTGTCGGTCGCGCCGGACATGTCGCCCAGCCCGCCCGGATCGTAGCCGTAGGTTCCCGAGAGCGTGTCGCGGAAGCTCGCGGCCCCCGCCGGATCGCGGTAGACCGTGCCGGTCGAGCCGTCGGCCGAGACGCCGGTCGGCTGCGTCCGGGTGTTGATCTCGCCGCTGACGAAGAAGAACAGCTTGTCGCGCATCACCGGACCGCCCAGGCGCGCGCCGTACTGGTCCTCGTCGAACTCGGCGATCGGGCGGTCGAAGGGACCGTCGCCGACGTAGTCCTGGTCTCTCAGCGAGCCGTAGACCGAGCCGTGGAACTCGTTCGAGCCCGAGCGGGTGACGGCGTTCAGACCGCCGCCGGTGAAGCCGCCCTGACGGATGTCGTAGGGCGAGACCACCAGCTGGAGCTGCTCGATGGCGTCGATCGAGATCGGCTGGGTGTCGGTCTGGCCGCCCGGCGTGCCGGTGTCGGCGAGACCGAACAGGTCGTTGTTCACCGCGCCGTCGATCTGGATCGAGTTGTAGCGGTTGTTGCGGCCGCCGACCGAGATGCGGGTCGACGACGGGTCCGACGGATCGACGTTGAAGTACGGATTGGTGCGCGCGAAGTCCTGCAGGCTGCGGCGGACGGTCGGCAGCGACTCGAGCTGCGCCAGCGAGACCGCCGACGCCGAACCGGTGCGGTTCGGATTGAGGAACTCGTCGAAGTTGCCGACGACCTCGATCGTCTCGGCGACCTCCGCCAGCGGCAGCGAGACCGCGACCTCGGTGGTAGCGCCGAGGTTGACTGTCACGCCGGTGGTCTCGGTCGGCCGGAAGCCGTCGAGCGTGGCGGTGACCGAGTACGGACCGCCGACGCGCAGGTTGATCATCAGGAAGCGGCCGTCGGCGCCGGTGATCGCCGAATAAGTCGTGCCGGTGGGCACGTGCACCGCGGCGATCGCGACGCCGGGCAGCGCCGAGCCGTCGGACTCGGCGCGGACGGAGCCCGCCAGGTTGCCGGTCGTGACCTGGGCGGCGACCGGCGCGGCAACGACCAGCGCCAGCGCGGCGGCGAACGCGGCGAGGACTCGCCGGGCGCTCGGGAGCGTGAGCTTCGACATCCTTTCCTCCTTGGACATGTGCGGTTGGAGCCTGCTGAGAATCTGCTCGCGGAGCCTATCGGCGGCGCCTCGAACGAGAGGGAACGCTCGTACGACGACCGTGTGACGACCTGCAGAGCAACGGCCGGATTCTATCCCTCCCGGGGGCCCCCGGAAAGCCGCCCGCCGGGGCGGTTTCGGTCGGCCGGCGCGACCGGCCGGCCGACCACCGCGAGGCCCTGGCGACGGACCGCGAAGTCGATCCCGGCGGGCCCGGCGCTGCCCAGCCGCTCGCCGTCGCCGACCACCGCCTGGGGCGAGTCGAAGGCCAGCCGGGCCGCCTCCGTCGATTCGATTCGGCATGCGGTGTGGCCGACGTGGCGGCCGACGTAGACGCGGGGGAAGAGAGCGAGCAGCCTCAGCTTCGAGATCCTGCGCACGATCACGACTTCGAGACGGCCGTCGGCGGGATCTGCGCCCGGGGCGACGCGCATGCCGCCGCCGAAGAACGGCGTGTTGGCGAAGGCGACGAAATAGACCTCCTCCTCGATGCGGAGGCCCGAGGCGAGCTCGACCGTGGCCCGCGGCGGCCGGAACGTCGCGAGCGTCGCCAGGGTCGCCCAGGTGTAGACCGCGGGCCCGCGCAGCCGGCGCACCCGCTGACGTGCGTACTCGGCCACGGCGCCGTCGAAGCCCGCGCCCGCCACTCCGCAATAGGGACGGTCGCCGGCCAGGCCGAGGTCGATTCGCATCCGCGGCGCCACCAGCGCCGCGTCGAACGCCGCCTCGAGCGCGAGCGGAAATCCGAGCGAGCGCGCGAGGTCGTTGCCGGTCCCGGCCGGCAGCGGAGCGAGCGCGGTTTCGGAACCGGCCAGGCCGCGCGCCGCGTGGTGCCAGGTCCCGTCGCCGCCCGCGACCAGGAGGCGCTCGACCCCCTCGCCGGCGGCGCGCGCGGCGCGTGCGGTGAGATCCTCGGCGTCGGCGCTCTCCTCGAGCGCGATCCCCGCCCGGCGCGCGAGCGCCACGAGGCGCGCGCGCAGGCGGGCGCCGCGCCCGCGGCCGGCGCCGGGATTGAGCAGGACTCTGGCGGACATTCCGGCGCGGGATCCTACCGGTAGACTTGCCGCGTGCCACGTCCCCGCGTCCACCTGCTGGTTTGCACCAACGAGAGGGCGCCCGATGCCGACCGGCCGTGCTGCGCCGCGCGCGGCGGCCTCGAGGTCTACCGCGCGCTGAAGGACCGCGTGCGCGAGCTCGGGCTGCGCGACGAAGTGCTGGTGACCCGTACCGGGTGTCTGCGCCATTGCAGCCGCGGTACGACGGTCTGCGCGTGGCCGGGCAACTACTGGCACGGCTTCGTCGAGCCCGGCGACGCCGCCGACCTGATCGAAGCCGCTCTGCGTGGCGAGCCGCTGGCCACGCGGCCGATGCCGGACGGCCCCTGGGAGTGATCGCGCCGCCGGCGGTCGAGCTCGCGCCGGGCGCCAGGCTCGCGCTCGACCTGGTGCGCGCGGTCGACGGCCTGCCGCCCCACCGCGCGACGCGGGTCGAGCTCGCGGCCACCGCCGATCGGCTGATCGTCCGCTTCGACGCCGAAGCTCCGGCGCCGTGGGCGACCATCCGCGAGCGCGACGGCCGGCTCTGGGAAGAGGAGGTCGTCGAGCTGTTCGCCGCGGCCGGAGCGGACGACCCGCGTCGCTACGTCGAGATCGAGGTCAATCCGCTCGGTACGGTGTTCGACGCGCTGGTCGACTCCCCCGCCGGCGACCGCCGCGGCATGCGCGTCGACCCGTCCTGGAACTGCGCGGGGCTGGTAACCGCCGTCGAGATCGACGCCGCGCTCGGCCGCTGGCGCACGCGACTCGAGCTGCCGTGGAGCGCGCTCGGCGCCGGCGGCGCGATGCCGCGCGAGGTTCGTCTCAACCTCTTCCGCATCGAGCGGCCGCGCGACGGCGCGCCGCCGGAGCATTCCGCCTGGTCTCCGACCTTCGTCGATCCGGCCGACTTCCATCGACCGGCGCGATTCGCCTCGGTGAAATTTCTCTCCCGCGTCGATTCCTGATCGGGTACACTACGCCCCTTCGACGCTTTCCGCCGGACCTCTCGACGAACCGATGGCAACTCCGCCGTTCGACCTCGCCACCGCCTGCGCGCACGTCGCGAAGCGGGACCGCACCCTCGCGCGCGTCATGCGCGAGGTCGGTCCGTGCGAGCTCGAGATCGCGTCGCGCCGCAGCCCGTACGAGGCGCTGGCGCAGTCGATCGTGTACCAGCAGCTCACCGGCCAGGCGGCGGCGACGATCTTCACCCGCTTCTGCCGACTGTTCGACGGCAACCGCTGCCCGAAGCCGAAGGAGGTCGCCGGCGCGTCGCTCGAGAAGCTGCGCAGCGCGGGGCTCTCGCGCAACAAGGCCGAGGCGCTCCGGGATCTCGCGGCGCGCGCGCTCGACGGCTCGATCCCGACCCGCGCCCGCGCCGAAAAGCTCTCCGACGACGAGATCGTCGCGCGCCTGACCGAAGTCCGTGGCATCGGCCGGTGGACGGTCGAGATGTTCCTGATCTTCACCCTCGGCCGGCCGGACGTGCTACCGGTCGACGACTACGGCGTGCGCAAGGGGTTCGCCCGCGCCTTCGGTCGCCGGGTCCTGCCCAAGCCGAAGGAGCTCAACGGCCACGGCGAGGTCTGGCGCCCCTACCGCACCGTCGCCAGCTGGTACCTGTGGCGCGCCAACGAGCTCGAATGAGGGCGCGGATCGCGGCCGCGCTGCTCGCGGTCGCCGTCGCGTCGACGGCGTGCGCCACGGCACCGCCCGCGACCGCCACCGCGGCCGCGGTCGTCTCGAAGGTCGGCGCGCCGGTCGCGGTCTCGCCTCGCGACATCCGGGCGCTGCCGCTGCCGACCGCCCTCGAGATGGCGCCGGGCGGCGGTGTCGCGGTGCTCGCGCTCGACCGCCCCTCCGCGAGCGCCGACGCCTACGTCGGCGAGCTGTGGGCGGTCGATCTCGCCGACGGCACGCTGCGCCGCTTCTCCGAGGCTGGCGTCAGCTCCTGGCACCCGAAGTTCTCGCGCGACGGCCGTGAGCTCGCCTGGCTCACCGAGCGCGATGAGGCGACCGAGCTCGTCGTCGCGAGCTGGCCGGGCGGCCGCGCCCGCGCGGTGTTCGCGGGGCCCGAGGGGATCGAAGGCTTCGACTGGGCGCCGGACGGCCGCTCCTTCGTCCTCGTGCGCCCCGACCCCCGCCCGGCCGGGACCGACGAAGATTCGCCGATCCGCATCACCCGTTCGCTGGCGCAGAGCGACGGCGCCGGTCTCCACGACGGACGGCGCAGCCACCTCTGGCGGATCGAGCGCGCCTCGGGGCGTGCGACGCCGATCACCTCCGGCGACTGGGACGACTCCGAGCCGGCCTTCGCTCCCGACGGCCGTTGGATCGCCTTCGTCTCCAATCGGCACCCCGATCCCGACGCCACCGACGACACCGATCTCTTTCTGGTGCGGCCGGACGGCACCGAGCTGCGGCGCCTGGCGACCGGCCCCGGGCCCGACACCAGGCCGGTCTGGTCGCACCGCGGCGACCGCATCGCCTACCTGTCGGTGCCCCGGCCCAACGACTACTACCAGCCGACGAGGCTCGCCACGATCGCACCCGAGGGCGGCGCGCCTCGCGACCTGACCGGCGCCCTCGACGCCTGGGTCGCCGCCGATTCGCTCGCCGGTGGCACCGGCGCCGCCGCGCCGCGCTGGAGCGCCGACGACGCCGCGCTCTGGGTGCCGATCGAGCGCCGCGGCACCGCCTGGATCGCGGCGATACCGTCGAGCGGCGGCGCGCCGCGCGAGGTCGCGGGCGGCGCCGCGGTGCATGGCCTGGTGCGCCCACAGCCCGGCGGTGGCATCGTCTTCTCGCGCACGACCGCCACCACGCTGCCCGAGCTCTGGACCGCGACGGCCGACGGCTCGGACGCGCGCCCGCTCACTTCGATCTACGCGGAGTGGCGCGCGGCGCGCCGGCTGGTCGAGCCGGTGAAGGTCTCGGCGACGAACCCGGACGGCGACGAAGTCGAGGCCTGGCTCTACCCGCCGCTCGATCCCGAGGCGGGCGCGAAGCACCCGCTGATCGTCTACATCCACGGCGGACCGCAGGGCTTCGACGGCGACTGGTTCGACTTCGACCTCGAGAACCAGCTCTTCCCGGCGCACGGCTGGGGGGTGCTGCGCGTCAACTACCGCGGCTCCACGTCCTACGGCGAGGCGTTCTCGCGCGCGATCTGGGGGGACTGGCACCGGCGCGAGCACGACGACCTGATGGCCGCGCTCGACGCGGCGATCGCCGCGCACCCCTGGATCGACCCGGCGCGGCTCGGCATCGGTGGCTGGTCCTACGGCGGCATCATGACCCTGTGGACCGTCGGCCACACCGACCGGTTCGCGGTCGGTGTCCCCGAGCGCTTCTCTTTCGACTACCTCTCCACCTTCGGCGAGGATCAGTGGTGGGTCTGGCTGCTGACCGAGCTCGGCAGCCCGCTCGAGAACGAGGAGCGGTACCGCCGTCTGTCGCCCGGTACTTACCTCGAGAACGTCCGGACGCCGCTCTACCTGATCGCCAACGAGCAGGACCGCAACTGTCCGCTGCCGCAGGTGCTGCAGGCCTACCAGCGCCTGAAGCTGATGGGCCAGGAGACCGAGCTCGTCGTCTACCCCGGCGCCGCGCACAGCCTGTCGCGCCCATCGCACCTGGTCGACCGCCTCGAGCGCCTGCTCGACTGGTACGGCCGGCACCTCGACTGAGCGCCGTCCGCGCAACGACGGCACGCCTGGCTGCCGACTCAGCCGACCATCGTCGTCGAAGAGCGGATACGGGGGTTCCGGGCACGCCGCGGACGATGCTCCTCGTCTCGATCAGGACCGACCACGTGTCCGGTCCGTCCGGTCGCGTTCGGGTCTACTCCGCTCCGAGTCGCGGCGGCCCTCGGTGCGAGCGGCGGAGTCTCGCTCGACCGAAGCGCCGTCGGGAGGGTCTCCGGCTGGAGCTTGGCCCACGAGGCCGGTGCGGACCGCGTAGAAGATCAGCTCGGCGGTGCTGCGCACGTTCAGCTTCTCGAGAATGCGCGACCGGTATGTGCGGACGGTCTTCGGGCTGAGCGCAAGCTCTTCGGCGATGTCGTTGACGCCGATGCCGCCTCCCAACCGCCGAAAGACCTCGTACTCGCGGTTCGACAGCGCCTCGTGCGGGGCGAGCGCGGTCCCCTCGCTCAGGCTGACGGCCAGTTCCTCCGCCAGCGCCGGCGTGACGTACTTGCGGCCACCGTAGACGTGGCGAATGGCGTCCGCGAGCGCGGTCGGCGAGTGGTTCTTCGTCAGATACCCGTCCGCCCCCGCCTTCAGCACGCGGCGAGCGTAGTGGCGCTCGGGATGAACACTGAGCACGAGGATCCGTGGGCAGCGGTCCGCGGAACGCAAGGCCCGGATGAGATCGACCACCGCCATGCCGGGCATCGATACATCGAGCAGCAACACGTCGACGTCCGTCGTCCGGCAGACCTCGAGCGTACCGTCGGCGTCCTCCGCCTCCCCGACCAGCGCCATGTCGCGATTCTGCGAGACCAGGTACTTGAGCCCCTCCCGGACCACGGGGTGGTCGTCGGCGATGACCAGGAGGATCGTCATCCGTCGGCTCCGACGGCCGCCACCGGCACGCGCAGACGGACCGCCGTCCCGCGCCGCTCGCCGGGCCGGATGTCGACCTCGGCACCGATCGCCCGAGCGCGCTCGCGCATGCCGAGAACACCGAGGGAGCTCGGCCCGCCGGTCGCACCGTCGGCGATCCCGATCCCGTCGTCCACGACCTCCAGGACCAGGAAGCCTCCGCTCACTCCGCAGCGAATGTCGACCGACTCGGCCTCGGCGTGGCGCGCGACGTTGGTCAGTGACTCCTGCAGGATGCGGAAGACGGCGGTGTCGCGGTCGGGGTCGGGGGGCAGGGGCGGGAGCCTCAGGTCGAGGCGACAGCGCGCGCCGTTCCACTCCTCGAACTCCTGCGCCTGCCACTCGATCGCCGCCTCCAGGCCGAAGTCGTCGAGAATCGCCGGCCGCAGCCGCGCCGAGAGGTGCTGCACTGTCGTCAGCATCTCCTCCACCAGCGCGATCATTCCCGTCGTCCGTCGGGTCCGCAGGCGGCGCGGCAGCCTTTCGACGAGCCCCACGAGATCGATGTTCAACCGGGTCAGCGCCTGTCCCAGCTCGTCGTGAAGCTCCCTGGCGATCGCCGAGCGCTCCTGCTCGCGGACATCGATCAGACCCGCTGTCAGGTGCTGCAGCCGCTCGTGCGACTCGCGCAGCAACTCCTGGCTCCGGCGCAACTCCGTCGTGTCGCGATGGATGGCGAGGTAGCCGGAGCTGTCGCCTCTCGACTGCTCGACCACCGAGGCCACGACGTCGTTCCAGAACACGGTACCGTCCTTGCGCCGGCGCCGGACCTGCCCCTGCCACCTGCCCTGGCTCGAGAGCTGGGCGAACTCCTCCCGCCAGGCGTCGCGCGCCCGTTCTTCGTCGGGCAGGATCAGATCCTCGATCGGGCGTCCCAACGCTTCCTCGGCCGTATAGCCGAACAACACCCTGGCGCCGTTGTTCCAGTAGGTGACCGCGTGCCCCGCGTCGATGCCCACGATCGATTCGCGCACGCTGTCGAGCAGGAGCGACTGGAAACGGAGGCGCCGCTGGTCGTCGTGCTGACGGTTTCGGTCCTCGACGACGCTGAGCAGGAGCTCGTCGTCCCGGTACTGCAAGCCCCTGAACTTGACCAGGTCGTTGACCCGGTCGAGGACGTAGATGTAGCCGTCGGCGTCCGCGTAGCCGATGTCTCCGGTGCGGAACCAGCCGTCCTCGTCGAGCACCCGCCGCGTGACTTCCGGGTTGTTCAAGTAGCCCTTCATGACCTGCGGCCCCCGAACCCAGATCTCTCCGAGCTCTCCGCTCGCGACGCCGTGCTTGGTGGCGACGTCCGTCACGCGGCATTCGGTTCCGGGCACCGGCGGACCGGCGGAGTTGATGCGCACGGCGTCGCGCGGAGTCCAGTGAGTCGTCGGGCAGGTCTCGGTCAGACCGTACGCCTGCTTCACCAGGCAACCCGTGCGACGGGCGCAGGCGCGGGCCGTCTCCTCCGGCAGGGGTGCCGCCGCCGACATGAGGTAGCGCAGGGACGCGAGGTCGTATCGGTCGACTGCCGGGTGATGGGCGAGCGTGCGGACGATCGGCGGCACGGCGAAGGCGGTCGTCACGCCGTAGCGCTGCACGGTTCGGAGAAACTCCTCCACGTCGAATCGCGGAAGGATGACGAGCGTTCCGCCCGCGTGGAGGGTCAGGTTGAGGACGACGTTGAACCCGTAGATGTGGTGGAGCGGCACGACGCCGATGACGACCTCTTCCGCCGCCATCCGCTCGACCGATTGCATCTGGACGAGGTTCGCGACCAGGTTGAAGTGCGTCAGCATGACGCCCTTGGGAAGTCCGGTCGTGGCACTCGTGTAGAGCAGGGCGGCCACGTCCTCCCGCGGATCGACCTCGACCGGATCCAGGACGTCGCCGAACTCCGACAGCGAGCTGAACGGCTCCGCGTCCCGTGCCTCGCCGAAGACGAAGAGGTCCTCGACCGCGGCGCGGAGCCCGGACTCCGTCACCTGACTCGCGAGTCGCGCGCCGGCGACGAGCACCCGGGCTCCCGAGTCCCGGAGCTGATGTGCGAGCTCCATGGTGTTGTAGAGCGGGTTGATTGTCGTGACGATGCCGCCGGCGAGACTGGCGCCGAGGGCCGCGACGGCGTACTCGGGAACGTTCGGGCTCCAGACGGCGAGCACGTCACCCTTGCCGAATCCCCGCGCTGCCAACCCGGCCGCGGTACGAGCCGCCGCCTCGGCCAGGTCGCCATAGCTGATCGCGCGGCCGCTCTGGCCGTCGACGAGGGCGGGCTTGCCCGGGGTCGCCGCCGCCCGCAGGAGCACGAACTCCGGCAGCGACAGGAGCGGCACCTGCAGAGGCGACGGGGCGTTGCTTTCGACCATTCGACGCAGCTTCGCCTCGGGAGCCTATCGACGCGTCCCCGGAGCGTCTATAGGCAGAATGCCCTCACGGACTCGGCCGGCACCGAACACCCTGCCTTCCTGCCCTGCGACTTGTCCCGGCCTTGGCGGGCCGGCTAGCGTCCAAGTCTCTTCCGCTCTCGCCGCGCTCCGGAATCGATCGAGCGCGAGGCCGGAGATCGCCGAGATGACACGACTCCGCCGCCCCCTCACCGCTCCGGAGTTCGCTCCCCAGGAGGTCTCCGTGGAGCGGCGTGGCGACGGGTCCCTGATCCTGCGCTCGCCCGAGCAGCTGCTCGACTACCCGACCAACCTCGGCCTCGTCCTCCTGAATTGGGCCGAGTCGGTGCCGGAGCGGCTCTTCCTCGCCGAGCGTGGCCCGGACGGCGGCTGGCGCACGGTCTCCTACGCCGCCGCGGCCCGCGCCGCGTCCGCGATCGCCCAGGCCCTCGTCGACCGCGGCCTCGATCGGTCCCGGACCGTGATGGTCCTCTCTGGCAACGGCATCGACCACGCCCTGCTGATGCTCGGCTGCTTCCTCGCCGGCGTTCCGATCTGTCCGGTCTCGCCCGCCTACTCGCTGGCGAGCACCGACCATGGGCGGCTCCGGCACATCTACCGGCGGATCGAGCCCGCGCTCGTCTACGTTGCCTCCTTCGAGGCGTTCCGGCCGGCGCTGGCGGCGCTCGACCGGACGGCGGCGGAGCTGGTCAGCTCGTCGGCGCTGCCCTCCGGAGTGGCCGGGACGCGATTCTCCGACCTCCTCGACACGGTGCCCACCGCCGAGGTCGGGCGTCGAGCCGCGTCGGTCGAGCTCGGGAGCGTCGCGAAGATCCTCTTCACCTCGGGCTCGACGTCTGTGCCCAAGGGGGTCGTCAACACCCACGGCATGTTGTCGGCGAACCAGCAGATGCTCCGGCAGTGCTGGCCGTTCCTCGAGGGGGTGCCTCCCGTGCTGCTCGACTGGCTGCCCTGGAACCACACGTTCGGCGGCAATCACAACTTCAACATGGTCCTGCGCAACGGCGGAACGCTCTACGTGGACGACGGTCGACCCACGGCGGAGCTGATCGGGCAAACCGTCGCCAACCTGCGCGAGGTCTCGCCGAATCTCTACTTCAGCGTTCCGGCCGGCTACGCCATGTTGCTGCCCTACCTCGAGAAAGACGCCGAGCTGGCGCGCTCCTTCCTGCGCAACCTCCGGCTCCTGTTCTACGCCGCCGCGGCGCTGCCGCAGGAGCTCTGGGACCGGTTGGTCCGACTGTCGATGACCCATCTCGGGAGGCGCGTGCCCTTGACCTCGGGCTGGGGCTCCACCGAGACGGCTCCGCTCGCCACGACCGCCCATTTTCCCGTCGACCGCGCCGACGTGATCGGCCTGCCGGTTCCCGGCGTCGAGATCCTGCTCGCTCCCGGCGCCGTCAAGCAGGAGCTGCGGGTGAAGGGCCCGAACGTGACCCCCGGCTACTACGGAGAGCCGGAGCTCACCCGCGCGGCCTTCGACGACGAGGGCTTCTACCGCACCGGAGACGCCGGCCGACTCCTCGACCCGGAAGCACCCGAGAAAGGGATCGTCTTCGAGGGACGACTGGCGGAGAACTTCAAGCTCGGGACCGGCACCTGGGTGCTCGTGGGTCCCCTGAGGTCGGCGCTGCTGACCGCCTGCGCCCCGATCCTCCAGGACCTCGTGGTCTGCGGAGAGAATCGCGACCGGATCGGGATCCTGGCGTGGCCCGACGTCGGCGCGTGCCGTGAGCTGACCGGGATCGCGACCGCCGGGCCGGCCGCCCTCGCCCGCGCCCCCGAGGTGATCGAGGCGGTGCGGCGAGGCATTGCGGCGCACAATCGGAGCCACCCCGGCGCCTCGACGCGGATCGAGCGGATCCACCTGCTGGCGGAGCCGCCTTCGTTCGACGCCGACGAGATCACCGAGAAGGGATACATCCATCGCGCCGCCGTGCTGGAGCGGCGGGCGGCCCGGGTCCAGGAGCTCTACGCCGACCCGCCGGGTCCGGAGGTCCACACGTGCTGAAGCCGGGTCGGTTGCCGCGAGCCCTGGTATCCGCAGAATGCCTACACGCACAGGTTCCGGATCGCACCCCTGCCTTTCCCACGCTGTGACTGGTGCCGTCGAGGCCGACGTCAATACAGTGAACCCGTTCCAGATTCTCATCGTGGCGTGCCCGGGGCTGCGGCGTCTTCCCGAGCTCGCCCAGGGCCACGAAGTGGCGGCGCCAGCCGAAGGAGGAGAGATCATGCGGAGATCCCGTTCGTTCCAGACCGCGGTGTCGCTCGCCCGCTGCTGCGGCTTCGTGCTCGGGCTCGCCATCCTCGCCGTGCCGTCCCACGCCCAGACCGAGCCCGAGGATCGCAAGCCGGAGGCTCCGCCGGAGGAGACCGCGAGCGAGCCCGAGGGAGCCGCGGCGCGGGAGGGGGACGCCGTGACGATGGACGAGGAGATCGTCGTCACCGCACGGCGTCGCGAGGAGCTCCTGCAGGACACGCCCGTCGCGATCTCGCCCTTCGACGCCGAAACGCTCGAGACCCGTCAGATCCGGCAGACCGAGGATCTCGAGCGAGTCGCGCCCAGCCTCCAGTTCAAGCCGGCCGGGCAACTGTCGGGCAACACCGCCGCGACCGTCGTCTTCATCCGCGGCGTCGGTCAGCTCGACCCGACGGCCGCGGTCGACCCGGGCGTCGGCATCTACATCGACGAGGTCTACGTCGGACGCGCCGTCGGCGGCCTGATCGACTTCGGAGACGTCGCCGGCGTCGAGATTCTCCGCGGTCCGCAGGGAACGCTGTTCGGTCGCAACACGATCGGTGGCGCGATCCTCGTGCGGACCCGCCAGCCCGAGTTCGGCGAAAGCAGCAGCAAGGTACGGCTCCGGATCGGCGAGGACAACCTCTACGACGGATTCGCCTCGCTCAACATCCCGCTCGGAGAGACCGCGGCGGCGAGGATCTCTGCCGGCTTCCGCGAGCGCGACGGCTACGTCTCACGCCCGTTCGACGGCCGCGACCTCGGCAACGAAGACCGCTACAGCGTCAACGGCGGCTTCAGCTGGTCACCGATCCCGACTCTGCTGGTCTTCCTGCGCGCCGACTACACGAAGCGAGACGAGAACGGTGCGCCGTTCACCTTCGCCGGCATCAACGAGAATGCGCCGGTCCCCGCGATCGTCAGCGTCGCCGCCGGCTGTCCCGGCGCCACGATCCCGTTTCTCCCCCCCGGCGACCCACGATTCGGTCCTCCGCACGTTCCGGCGATCGACGACCCCCGCTGCGCCAACGACTTCCAGGCGCTGGGCGAGGGTGTCAACGGCGGCACGGCACCGGTGGTGAGCACGTCCGAGGTCTGGGGGATGGCCGGCACCGCCACGCTGCAGCTCTCCACCAACGCGACCCTCAAGGCGATCAGCGCCTACCGCGCGACCGACTCCCGCGGCGTGCGCGATGCCGACAACACGCACTTCGAGATCCTGACCACCGATCTGACGACCGACTCCAGGCAGGTCAGCCAGGAGCTTCAGCTACAGCTCGACTACGACAAAGTCGGCGCGATTCTCGGCGGCTACTACTTCAACGAGGACACCACCGAACGACTGACCGCCTTCCTGCCCTTCCCGCCGGCTCCGCCCATCATCGCCTCGCTGCTCGCCGGTGGACCGGGTTCGCGCGACCTCCAGATCTCGAATCTCGAAACCGACTCGCTCGCCGCCTTCGGGCAGATCTCGGTGAACCCGACGAGTCGATTCGAGCTCGCCGGGGGCCTGCGCTACACCGAGGACACCAAGACCTTCCAGGGGACGGTGCTCAACCTCTTCCCGTCCACGCTGCCCGATCCCGAACCCGCCCCGACGCTGGCGATCCCAGAGGGTGGGCCGCTGTTCATCTTCAGCCGCCCCTTCGAGGAGACCTTCTCGGCCCTGACGGGCTCGGCGAGCGCCCAGTTTCGCTGGAACGACGCGGTCAGCACCTACGCCTCCTATGCCCGCAGCTTCAAGTCCGGCGGATTCAACACCCGCTACAACGCCCCACCGCCGGGCTTCCTGCCCGTACCCTTCGACGAGGAGACGGTCGACAGCTACGAGCTGGGAGCCAAGTTCGGTGACGGGCGTGGCTTCCTGCTGAACCTCGCCGCCTTCCGGGCGGACTACAGCGACATCCAGATGATCTTCCGCCAGGGCGTGGTGCCCCTGCTCTTCAACGCGGGCGAGGCGACGATCGAGGGCCTCGAAGCCGAGTTCCGCTTTCGCTCGCGCCGCGGACTGATCTTCGAGGGCGCGCTCAGCGCCCTCGAGGACGAGGTCAAGAGCATCACCCCGATCCCGGGCACCTCCGCCACGGTCCAGCCCGGGGACGAGCTGCCGCTGACCCCCTCGCTCCAGGGCAACCTGGGGCTCTCCTTGCCCTTCGCCCTGACCGACCGCTTTACGCTCACCCCACGGGTCGATGCCAGCCACACCTCCGCGCTGACCTTCATCGCTCCCGGCAGCGACCCGATCATCGAGCAGGAGGCGTTCACCGTCACCAACGCCACGCTCGCGCTCGGCGACCGGAAGAAGGGCTGGCAGGTGACCGGCGGGGTACTGAATCTGCTCGACGAGAGCTACCTCGTCCAGGGCAACGCGTCGCTCGGGACGCTCGGCTACGCCGAGACGATCTACGCGCGGCCCCGCAACTGGTTCCTCCAACTCTCGATCGACTTCTGAGCCTCCGAGGGAGGCCGCGGGCGATCGCGCAGCCGATCGCCCGCGTTCGACCGCGGCGTTCGCACGCAGAAGGGCCCTCGGTCCGGCTCAGATCGTCGGGATCGTCGCCGCCGCCGCGTCTCGCGAGCGCAGGCGCTCGAGCAGGAAGGTCGCGGCGCTCGCCACGATCAGAGGCACCGCGAAGACGACGTAGGTCGAGGATCCGGACCAGCCGCTCTCGAGCAGCACTCCGGCGAGCCACGGGCTCACGATCGCCCCGATCCGCCCGATGCCGACCGAGAGTCCGGCGCCGGTATTGCGGACCGCGGCCGGGTAGACCGAAGCCAGGAGGGAGTAGAGACCGACCAGCGACCCGAAGATGAGGTAGCCGACGACGAGAGCCACGGTCATGGCGAGCACCAGCCCCTGGCCGAACAGCCCGAAGAACGCCACCGCGAGAGCCGCGGCCGCCATGGTCAGGCCCACGATCCGGAACGGGCCGACCCGCGCCGCCAGGAGCCCGAGGCCGAGGGCCCCGCCGATCCCTCCGACGTTGAGCAGCACGCCTCCGGAGATGCCCTGCGCGGCTCCGAGACCGGCGTCCGCGAGCAGCTTCGGCGTCCAGCTGAGGACGAAGTAGAAGCTCATCATGACGCAGAAGAAGGCGGTCCAGAGCGCCGCCGAGTGCGCGCCCAGGCGTCCGCGCACGACGTCGCGCGCCCGTGCGCCCGACTGTGCGGCCGGCGGCTCGGGGAGCGCGTCGATTGGCTCGAGGCCGACGCGCCGCAGCAGCAGGTTGGTCCGCTCGAGCGCTCCCGCGGGACGCCGTGCGGCGAGGAACGCCAGGGACTCCGGCAGGCGCCAGACGACCACCGGGATCATCACCAGGGAGAGCAGCGCGCCGAAGACGAAGATCCCGCGCCAGCCGAAGCCGCCGACGACGAAGACGGCCCCCAGACCGCCGAGCGTGGCGCCGATCGGATAGCCGACCGACATCACGCTGACCGCGAGCTCGCGGCGGCGCAGCGAGGAATATTCGGCCACGATGGTCGCGAGACTCGGCAGCATGGCGCCGATCCCCAGCCCGGTCAGGGCGCGGTAGAGCGCGAGGTCGAGCGGGCCGCGCGCGGCGGCCGAGAGGAACATCCCCACGGTGATTCCGATCAGGCTCGCCAGGGTCAGCCGCCGCCGGCCGACGCGATCGGCGAGAGGAGCGAGCAGCAGGGAGCCACAGGTCATTCCGGCCAGGCCCGAGCTGAAGAGGATCCCCAGCTCCGCCGGAGGCATCTGCCACTCCCGGGCCAGGACCGGCGCCGCGAAAGAGATCGCCAGGACGTCGAATCCGTCGATGGCGTTGAGGATGGTGCAGATGAAGACGGCCATGATCTGGAACGGCGTCATCTCCTGCCGCTCGAGCGCGGTACCGAGGTCTCGCCGATCGATCTGCTGCGCCATCGCTCGTCTCCCGCCCGGGCCGCGACACGCACCGCCGTCGATTCCGCCGCGCTCCGCTCGCCGCTCCCCGGAGGGTCGGCCCGCGAATCCGGAATCGCGACCGTGTCGTTTGACGCAGGATATCCGAGGCGCGGCGCCGAGCTCAGATCAGCTCTTCGCGCAGCGCCTTGGCGATGGCGCTCGAGCGGCTGCGGACGTGGAGCTTGTGGTAGATGTTCCTCAGGTGGTTGCCGACCGTGTGGTAGCTCAGGCGCAGGCGGTCGGCGATGCCACGCATGGTCAGCCCGTCGACCAGCAGCTGCAGGATCTCGAGCTCGCGCGCCGTCAGACCGTACTCGTCCGACGTCGGTCGGGCCGCCGGCAGCCGGCCGAACATCGCCAGCATCTTGCGCGCGATGAAGGCGTTGATCGGCGCGCCGCCGCGCCGGACCTCGCGGATCGCTTCGAGGATGCGCGCCGGCGGCGACGGCTTGAGCAGGTAGCCCGAAGCGCCGGCGCAGATCGCCTCGAAGACCCTGTCGTCCTCCTCGTGGATGGTCAGGACGATGACCTGGGTCGCGGGCGACAGGCTCTGGACGCGGCGGATGCCGTCGGTGCCGTCGCGGCCGGGCAATCCGAGATCCATCAGCACGACGTCGGGTACGCCTCCCGCCTCGAGCGCCGCGAGGAACTCCTCGCACGACTCGACCGCCACCGGACAGCTCATCCCGGCCTGTTCGGCGACCAGCTCGGCGAGGTTGCTCCGCAGCATCCGGTTGTCCTCGACGATCCAGACGGTCAGCGTTTCCGAGGTCAAGGTGTCGACTCCTCGGCGCCGAGTCTAGGCGCGCCGGAGCGACCGCCGCCCTGACGCGTTCGCGTCATCGGCACCGCCAGCAGGGCCCGCGTGCCGGCGCCCGGACGGCTGTCGATCTCGAACCGGCCCGCGATCTGCCGCGCGCGGCGTCGCAGGCTCGCCATGCCGCTACCGTCGCTCGCCGACGACGGGTCGAACCCGCAACCGTCGTCGGCGACCCGCAGGCGCAACTCGCCGTCCGTGACCTCGAGCTCGATCTCGACCGTCCGCGCCCGGGCGTGCCGCGCGACGTTGTGGACGAGCTCCTTGAAGGCCAGGAAGACCTGTCGCCGGATCGACATCTCGATCCCACCGCCGCCTTCGCCGACTCGATCGACGAAGCTCAGTTCGACGTCGGGCAGCAGGTCGCGCGCGACGGATCGCATCCGTCGCGCGGTCGACTCCAGCGTGTCGTGCTCCGGATCGACGTACCAGACGATGTCGCGAAGGCCGCGCATCACGCGCAGCGAGGCCTCCTCGATCTCGGAGAGCCGCCGCCGGTCCGCTTCCGCGATCGATTCGCGGGCGCCGAGCCGCGAGCTGGCGAGCGCGATGCCCGACAGGTCGCTGCCGAGCTCGTCGTGGAGGTCGCCGGCGATGCGCAGCCGCATCCGCTCGAGCTCGATCAGGTGGCGCACGCGCCAGCGGTAGAGGATCGCCAGCGCCGCGGCGACCGCGAGGGCGACGGCGGCACGGAACCAGAGCGTCGCCCAGAACGGCGGCGCGACGTGGATCGCGAGCGCCGCGGGGGCCTCCGACCAGACGCCGTCGCGATTGGCGGCGCGCGCCAGGAACCGGTAGGCGCCCGGCGCGAGCCCAGCGTAGCGCGCGACGCGGTTGCCGTCCGACTCGATCCAGTCCGGCTCGAGCCCTTCGAGCCGGTAAGCGAACTGACGGGCCGGAGCGCTCGAGAGATCGACCGCGACGAACTCGATCGCGAGCGTCGAATCCTCCGGCCCCAGCTCGAGGCGGTCGAGCCCGTGGGGTTCGATCCGGCGAGTGCCCTCGCGGCCGAGCACCTCGAGACGCGTCAGCGCCACGCGCGGCGCCACCGGATCGTCGACGAAACTCTCGGGCGAGAACTCGGTGAGCCCCGACATGCCGCCGAACAGGAAGCGGCCGTCCGTGGTGCGCAGGCGCGCGTGGCGATTGAACTCGACGTTGACGACGCCCTCGTCGGCGCCGTAGACGCGCAGCCGCGGCGGCCCGGAGGCCGACCGCTCGAGCCGCGCCAGGCCGCGGTTGGTGGCGAGCCACAGCCGGCCACGTTCGTCCTCGAGCAGCGAGTAGACGTTGCTGCCGGGCAGCCCGTCGGTGGGCCCGAAATGTTCGAAGGTCCGCCCCTCCGCGTCGAACCGGCTCACGCCGTCGCCGGTGGCCAGCCAGAGCGCGCCGTCCCGCGCGCGCAGCAGGTCGAAGACCGGCCCGACCTGCTCGCGTCCCGACCGGTCGACGCGCGGCACCAGCTCGAAGCGCTTCCGCGCGCGATCGAAGCGCTTGAGCGCGCCTCCGAATCCGGCGACCCAGATCGCGCCGGGCTCGGGCAGCAGTTGCAGGAGCTCCTCGCTGCCGAAGACCCCCGGCTCCGGCGGCGAAGGGTACCGAAGCCAGCCCTCGACGGCTCGATGTCGGAGCGCACCGATCTCCGCGAGCCAGAGCTCGCCCCGGTCGTCCTCGGCCATCGCGCCGATTCGACTCAAGTCCGGAAGGTCGTGCGCGCAGCTGGCGCGGACCGAGCCGTCCGGCAGCTCGCAGAGCCATCCCTCCCCCGCGATCCGGAGCGCGCCGCCGCCGGCCACCATCGACCAGATGGTCGACTCCGGCAACGCGACTCCGGCCCCGCGCAACACCGCCCCATCGCCCGCGCCCTCCAGGCGGAAGAGCCCGGCGCCGAAGGTGCCGACCCAGATCGTTCCGTCGCCGCCCTGCGCGAGCGCCGAGACGTGGAGGCCGCCGGCGACGTCGCCGCCGTGGTGAGCGAAGCGACCGGCTGCCGGATCGTGACGGTAGAGGCCGTTCTCGGTCCCGGCCCAGAGCCGCCCGCGCCGGTCGACCAGGAGCGCCGCCACGAAGTTCGCGAGGGGCCGCGAGGGATCGACCGGCAGGTCCCGGACCTCGCCCCCCGCCGAGCGCAGACGGACGCCCAGATGAGTGCCCGCCACGACCTCGCCGCCGTCCGCGACGACCACCGCCTGGACGGTCACCGGCGGCAGCCCGTTCGCCGGCGCCAGTAGCGCTCCCTCCACATCGCGAGGTTCGGCGGGATCGAGCCACGGAGCTCCGTCGGCTCCGAGCCCGAGGCCCGACCACTCCGCGGCGATGGCGAACCTCGCCGTCACCCGTCCCTGGCGGACGCGCAGCAACTCCCCTTCCGTCAGCAGCCACAGGTCGCCGCCGCCGGCCGGCCGGATCCGCCGGACCCGCGAGCCGGCGAGCTCGGCGATCGCCGGCTCCCAGCGCCCGAGATCCTCGCGCCATCCGAACGGCCCGGTCGTGGCTCCGGCCCAGAGCCCGCCGCGGGCGTCTTCGGCGAGATCGAGCACCGGCGACGGCCGGCCGCTCGTGTCCGCGAGCACGAAGCGCTCGAATCGTCCGGCTTGGCGGTCGAAGCGGTCGACGCCGGCGGCGGTCGCGACCCAGAGCCGCCGGCGCGAGTCCTCGAGGACGGCGTTGACGCGGTTGGCCGAGAGCGACGCGGTCTCGCCGGCATCGTGACGCCAGACCGCGAAGCGATCGCCGTCGAAGCGGTTCAGGCCGTCCTGGGTGCCGATCCAGAGGAAGCCGTCGCGGTCCCGGGCGAGCGCGAAGATCGAGTTGTGCGACGGACCGGTGGCGCGCTCGATCCGCTCGAAGCGGAGCTCGGCGGCGAAGCCCGGCGCGAGGCTCGCGACGAGCGCCGCCGCGCCGGCCAGGAACGCGGCTCGGGGCAGCACGCCGCCATTATCGCGCCCGTCCCGGAAAGGCGGGCGGAATGACGAGATCTCGTCATGGTGCGCGCCGCGACGGCGTGTCCTGATGACGCCGTCCGTCCCAGGATGGTGTGTCTCGAAAGGAGCACGTCCGATGCGTCTCGTCCCGCTCGTCGTCGCCGCCGCGCTCGTCGCGAGCGCCCCGCTCCCGGCGCAGAACCTGAACATCCTCGGCGACCTCGTCTCCGGTGCGACGGGCTCCGACCCGGCCGAGTTCGTCGACCTCGACGGGTCGGTGATCTTCGCCGCCACCCACCCCACTCTCGGACGCGAGCTCTGGATCAGCGACGGCACGGCCGCGGGCACATCGCTGCTGCTCGACATCAACCCCGGAGCGGCGGGGTCGCTTCCCGAGGGGCTGGTACGCGCCGGCGATCTGGTCTTTTTCTGGGCTTTCCACTGGGAGTCCGGCTTCGAGCTCTGGCGGACCGACGGCACAGCCGCCGGAACTCTTCTGGTCGAGGACCTTCATCCAGGACCGGGCGGGCAGTCGCGGGAACGGATGGCCGCGATCGGCTCCTCGGTCTACTTCTCCGGCGCCGAGGGTCCGACCAATGTCGCCGAGCTCTGGACCAGCGACGGCACTCCGGCCGGCACCGTCCAGGTCGCCGACATCAACCCGGGGGAGCCGTCGAGCTTCCCGAGCGAGATCACCGCGCTCGGCTCGACGCTGATCTTCAGGGCCTTCGAGCCGATCGGCGGATCCGAGCTCTGGAAGTTCGAGGCGGGCACGGCGTCGAGGGTCGCCGATCTCGTGCCCGGAGCGGGCAACTCCACCCCGATCCGCATCACTCCATCCAACGGCCTCGTCTACTTCCTCGTCAACCTCCCGGGAATCGGGAGCGAGCCCTGGCGGACCGACGGGACTGCGGCCGGCACGGTCCGCGTGGGAGATCTCGAACCTGGTGTCGGCCATTCGAATGCTTGCTGCTTCACGGCGGCGGGGCCCTGGACCTTCTTCGTGGCGTCGACCACCGCGCACGGCATCGAGCTCTGGCGCACCGACGGCGGCACGGACAGCGCGCAGGTCCTCGAGCTCAATCCCGGCGCCGTCGATTCGGTGAACTCCGACCCGTCGTTGTTCGCGAGCTGGAACGACACGCTCTACTTTCTGGCGTTCGGGCCCGGCGGCAGCGGCGCCGAGCTCTGGACGAGCGACGGCACCGTCGCAGGGACCGCGCTGCTGGCAGATATCGTCCCCGGTGCGGGCGGCTCGTTGCCGCAGCACTTCGCGTCACTCGGCGGTCATCTCTATTTCGCCGCCACCCACCCGACGACCGGGCGCGACCTCTGGCGGACCGACGGTACGACGATAGGCACCGAGATCTTCGCCAACCTCAACAGTAACTCGTCGTCCGACCCGCTGCCGACCACGGTCAGCGCGAACCGGATCCTGTTCAGCGCCTTCACCAACTCCACCGGCGTCGAGCCCTGGATCGTCGAGCTGCCGCCGCCGCTCGAGGACTTCGGCGACGCGCCCGATCCCGGCTACCCGACCCTGCTCGCCTCTGACGGCGCCCGGCACGAGATCGGCGTGATGTGGCTGGGAGGAGAACCTGACGCCGAGCCGGACGGCCTCCCCACCGCCGGCTCCGATGGCGACGACCTCGACGCCAACGATGACGAGGACGGCGTCGTCTTCCTCGACTACCTGGTCGTCGGCGGCACGACCCGATTGATGATCACCGCGACGTGCCAACCCTTGTTCGGCGACTGCGGCCCCCACCTCGACGGCTGGATCGACTTCGACGGCGACGGCGACTGGGGGGGCGTCGGCGAACAGCCGTTCGACGGTCTCGAGCTCGTCGAAGGCGAGAATCTGCTCGAGTTCGACACTCCAAGTGACGCCGTGCTCGGCGCGACCCACGCCCGCTTCCGACTCTCGCAGTTCGGCGGCCTGCTGCCGTTCGGACCCGCCAGCGAGGGAGAGGTCGAGGACTACTCCGTCGAGATCCTGCCCATGCCGATCTTCGATGGCGCCTTCGAGGACGGCACCTTCGGCGACTGGACGGTGGTCACCCCCTGAACCGACCTTTGCGACCGCTAGACTCGACGCGACCGGAGTCGCGCGCTCCGGAGCGAGGAGCGGCGGAATGATTCGAGCGACGCCTGGACGGATCCTGCTGATCGGCGCCTTCGCGACCGTCGCGTCCACCGCGTCGGTCGCGCGGCCCGAGGAATCGCCCGCCCTCCGTCTGGTGCGCGCCGCGCGCGAGCAGGTCGGCGTGACCGTCGTCTACGACGGCTCGTACCGCGCCCTCGCCTACCCCGGCGGCGACGTGCCGCCCGAGCGCGGCGTCTGCACCGACGTCGTCGTGCGCGCCTACCGCGCGCTCGGCTTCGACCTCCAGCGCGCGGTCCACGAGGACATGCGCGCGGCCTGGAGCGCGTATCCGAAGCTGTGGGGGCTCGACGGCCCGGATCGCAACATCGACCACCGCCGCGTCCCCAACCTCGCGACCTTCCTGCGCCGGCGCGGCGCGGAGCTCCGGCTCGCCGACGACCCGGCGGCGTTCCGGCCCGGCGACCTCGTCACCTGGCGGCTGCCGTCCGGCGTGCCGCACATCGGCATCGTCTCCGACCGCCGGATCGACGAGCGCCCCCTGATCCTCCACAACATCGGCGCCGGCGCGCGCGAGGAGGACGTGATCTTCGTCTACGAGCGGACCGGCCACTTCCGCTTCGTCCCGCCCGCCCCCGTTCGCGACTGATCCGCAGGGCGGCCGCCGCTCAAGACGGCGCGCGCGCCGCGCGCGCCTCGAGCTCCCTGCCCTTGCGCGCCTCGCGCTCGGCGTCGGCGACGCGGCCGCGGCGCGAGTAGACGTCGGCGAGGACGTAGTGGCCGAGCGGTGAGAGGGCCGAGTCGGGCTCGAGCTCGAGCGCTTCGCGCGCCGCGCTCTCGGCGCCTTCGAGGTCGCCGCGGCCGAGCAGCGAGCGGGCGACGAAGAAGCGGGCGCCGCCGAACTCGGGATTCGCCTCGAGGGTCGAGCGGAAGGCCTGCTCGGCGCCGGCGTCGTCGCCGGTGGCGAGCAGGAGGCGGCCGAGATTGAACCAGGCCTTGAACTCCTTCGGATCCCGAGCGAGCTCGGCGCGGTAGGCGGCGACCGCGTCGGCGGCCCGTCCCTCGCTCTCGAGCAGCAGCGCGCGGTTGAAGTGCGCGTACTTCGCCGCCGCGTCGATCGCCAGCGCGCGGTCGAGCGCGGCGTGGGCCTCGGCGCGGCGTCCGGCGCGGTAGGCGGCGACCGCGAGACCGACCTCGGCGCGCGCCGTCTTCGGTTCGAGCTCGAGAGTCCTCCGGAACGAGGGTTCGGCCTCGGCGTCACGTCCGGCGTCGAGCAGCACCTGTGCCAGGCGGTAGTGGATCTGGGCGTTGCCGGGGTCGCCCTCGAGGTAGCGCCGGTAGCCGAGGACCGCGGCCTCGATGTCGCCGCGCGCGACGTAGGTGTCGGCCAGACCGATCATCGCCCAGTCGTGGTCGGCGCGACGCGCCAGCGTCTCGCGGTAGTACTCGGCCGCCTGCTCCCAGTCGCGACGGCGGTAGTGGACGTTGGCGAGCGTGAACCAGGCGTCGATCACGTCGGGATCCTCGGCGAGCACCTGCTCGAGCAGCGGGATCGCCGCCGCCGGCTCGTCCCCCTTGGCGAGGTCGCGCGCGCGGTTGAAACGATTGTAGACGGCGAGCCGGTCCTTCGGGTCCGGCAGGTCGCGGAACGAGCGGCCGTCGTCGACCGCGGCGCCGCCGGTGTAGCCGAGCGCGGCGAGCGCCCGCAGCGTCTCCTCGTCCTCCTCGAGCGGCGCCGCGCCGGCCTCGGCCGGTTCCACCGTGGCGTCGAGCGCGGCCAGCGCGTCGCGCAACTGGCGCGCGACTCGACGCTCGTCCTCGATCCGGTTGACGGTCTCGCCGGGGTCGGCCGCCAGGTCGTAGAGCTCGGGACGAGCCGCCTCGATGAAGTGCCATCGTTCCGTGCGCAGAGAGCGCAGCTCGGACCAGCCGTAGTGCAGCCGCGGCACGAAGGTCTCCGCGTAGCCGCGGGGCGGCGCGCCGTCCGGGTCGGCGCCGCCCGCGATCAGCGGCACCAGGCTGCGCCCCTGGCCGGGTTCGAGCCGGACCGCGCCGGCGCCGAGGCCCGCGAGCTCGGCGAGCGTCACGGCGAGGTCGGCCTGCCCGACCGGCGCCTCGACCACGCGGCCGGCGAGCCCCGGATAGGGCCCCGCCAGCGCGAACGGGACGTGCGAGGAAGGCTGGTAGACGAAATAGCCGTGGCCGCTCTCGCCGTGCTCGCCCAGGCTCTCGCCGTGGTCGCCGATCACCGCGATCAGGGTGCGCTCGGCGACGCCGCGCCGCTCGAGGTGCGCCACCAGTTCGCCGACCAGCGCGTCGGTCCAGGCGATCTCGCCGTTGTAGGGCTCCCCGGCGTGGCGGCTGCGGTACGGCTCCGGCGGATCGTAGGGCGAATGCGGGTCGTAGAGGTGGACCCACGCGAAGAACGGCGCGCCCGGCGCGGCGGTGACCTCGTCGAGCCATTTCGTCGCCGCCGCCACCGTCTCGTCGCCGCGCCGCTGGATGTCGCCCATGTCGACCGTCTTCTGCGCGGCGAGCTCGAAGTCGTCGAAATAGCGCTCGAACCCCTGCGCGATCCCCCACTTGCGATCGAGCACGTAGGCCGAGACGAAGGCGCCGGTGCGGAAGCCGCCCGCGGCGAAGACCTCGGCGAGGGTCACCCGCTCCGGCGGCAGGCGGAAGCCGCCGTTGTCGCGCACGCCGTGGGCGGCCGGCAACAGGCCGGTCATCAGCGTGCAGTGGGCGGGCAGCGTCAGGGGCGTCACCGACACCGCGCGGTCGAATCGCGTGCCGCGCGCGGCGAGCGCGTCGAGGTGGGGCGTGGCCGGCGCGCGCGAGCCGGAGGCGGGAGCCCAGGCGCCGATCCGGTCGGCGCGCGTGGTGTCGAGCGTCACCAGCAGGACGTTGAGCTGGCGCGGCTCGAGGCCGCGCGGCAGCCGGCCGAGCGGCCCCGTCGGGCGACAGGCGCCGAGCAGGACCGCGACGATCGTGATCCAGACGGCCGCGATCCATGCCGGTGCATACCCGACGCGGTTTCTCTGGATTCGCGCGCGCCGCCCGGGGCGATCCGCGATCATCGCGCGATCCTAATCCGGACCGCCGCGCGCCGTCGCCGCCGCGCGCCAGGCCCTTGCCGCCCCGTCGACGCGGCGCTACTCTCTCCCCAGGTATTCGCCAGATCGGACCTGGCAGGTTCCTTGCCCGACGACCTCGCATCGGCGCCGGTCGCGGGACCGGGGTCCTTCCCGAGGAGGAGTCGCATGGATCGACTCAGCAGTGATCGCAGGGCGCGCTCGACGCGCGACCGCAGGACGCGCTCGACGCGTGGCGGGCGGATCACGACCCTGGCTCTCGCGGCCGCGCTGGTCGCGGGCGGCGCCTGGGCGCAGAGCAGGACCACGTCGGCGATGACGGGCACGGTGGTCGACGAGAGCGGCGCGGCGCTGCCCGGCGCCACCGTGACCATCGCCAGCCCCGCCTTGATCGGCGGCGCCCGCACCGCGGTCACCGACTCGGGCGGCGGCTTCCGCTTCCCGCAGATCGCCCCCGGCGTCTACACCGTCGAGATCGCGCTCGAGGGCTTCCAGTCGATGCGCATCGAAGGGCTCGAGCTCGCCCTCGGCGCCTCCCAGGCCGTGCCGGTGACGCTCAAGATCGCCGCCATCTCCGAGACCCTGGTGGTCACCGCCGATGCGGCGCTGATCGACACCGCGAGCTCCGGCACCACCACCAACCTCGACAACGACTACCTGCAGAACCTGCCGACCGGGCGCTTCCAGCCGGACGTACTCAACTACGCGCCCGGCATCAACCAGAGCGTCGCCTGGGGCTCCGCCGACTCGGCGATCGCCTACCAGCTCGACGGCGTCGACACTTCGGACCCCGAGGGCGGCACCGCCTGGTCGTTCGTCAACTACAACATCGTCGAAGAGGTCCAGCTGGTCGGCCTGGGCGCCCCGGCCGAGTACGGCAGCTTCACCGGCGTCGTGTTCAACAGCATCACCAAGTCGGGCGGCAACGACTACCACGGCCTCGCCGAGGTGGTCTACACCGACAAGAGCCTGGTCGACGAGTTCGATTCCGGCGGCGAGCTCAACTCGCGCACCGAGAACTTCATCGACACCACCGCCCAGATCGGCGGGCCGATCCAGCGCGACAAGCTCTGGTTCTTCCTTTCCGGCCAGTACTTCAAGGAAGAGAACAGCTTCGGCGGCCCGGTGCGCACCGAGGAGTCGCCGCGCGCTTTCGGCAAGCTGTCCTGGCAGCCGAGCGCCGCCAACAACGTCGAGGCCTGGGTCGAGTGGGACCGCTACGACATCATCGGGCGCGGCGGCGACGCCATCACGCCGCTCGAGGCGACGGTCACCGAGGACGCCCCCGAGTACGTCTGGAACCTCTCGTGGCGCTCGCTGCTCTCGGACTCGACCGTGTTCAACCTCGCCTACGGCGGCTACGACGGCTACTACTACCTCGATCCCCAGGGCGGCTACGACCTCGCCGGCCGCTACGACGGCCTGACCGGCACCTACAACACCAACTCGCCCTACTACTACCTGGCCGACCGCAAGCGCAACCAGGCCAACGCCGCGATCTCGCACTATGCCGACGACTTCCTGAAGGGGGATCACGACTTCAAGTTCGGCATGGAGATCGAGCGCTCGACCCTGCGCAGCCGCTACGGCTACCCGACCGGCGCCTGGTTCTACGACAACTACTACTGGGGCTACGACGACCCGGGAACCTACGACTACGACCCGGCCTACTACGTCACCCTGGCCTACAGCGGCTACAGCTACGACCTGCGTGGCACCATCGAGCGCGGCACCCTCTACGCCCAGGACAGCTGGAAGCTGACGCCGGACTTCACGCTCAACGCCGGCCTGCGCTACGAGATGAACCGCGGCAAGGTTCCGGGCTCGGGGGAGATCTTCGACAACGACGCGCTGGCGCCCCGCATCGGCCTCGCCTGGGACCTGACCCGCGACGGCAAGACCCTGCTCAAGGCGCACTACGGGCGCTACTTCGAGAAGTTCGTCGCGACCGAGTTCTACTACGCGCAGGCGGGCGCGTTCACGCCTCTCGAGTTCGTCGTCGTCTACCCGAGCGGCTTCGAGGAATCGCTCGGCCAGAGCGAGGCCGACACCGTGGTGCTCGACCAGGATCTCGACCAGCCGTATATGGACCAGATCGTGGTCGGGCTCGATCGCGAGCTGCCCGGCGGCATCACGCTGTCACTCACCTACATCAATCGCGAGAAGAAGGACTTCATCGAGACCGTGAGTCGCGACGGGGTGTTCGTCCCGGTCACCGGCATCGTGCGCGAGACCGGGAGGGAGGTGACGCTCTTCGACTATCTCAATCCCGAGGACGACGTGCTCGCCTACCGCAACGTCCCCGGTCTCTACCGCGACTACGAGGGGATCATGCTGATCGCCAGTCGTCGCCTGCGCGACAACTGGCAGATGCTGTTCTCCTACGTCTACTCGGAAGCCAACGGCAACGTCGACAACCTGAGCTTCTCGGGCACCTACGGCGCCGACAACGCCGGTGGCTGGCTCAACACGCCGAACTCGCTGGCCTTCGCCGACGGGCGCCCGACCTACGACCCGACCCACCAGCTCAAGCTCCAGGGGACCTACGAGATCCCGGCGATCAACCTGTCGCTATCGGGCAACTACACCTTCAACAGCGGCGACACCTACAACCTCCGGTCGTCCTGCCTGCTGGTCGACGGCGACTGCTACTCGTTCAACCAGGGCACCTTCCGCTTCTTCGGCGAGCCGCGCGGCGAACGGCGGCTCGAGGACAAGAGCGAGCTCGACCTGCGCGCCGAGTGGTTCCTCGAGGTCGGCGCCGCCGACGGCCGGCTCGGCGTCTTCCTCGACGTGTTCAACGTCACCAACCAGGAGCGGGTGACGCTGGTCGAGGACCGCGCCGGTGCCGCCTTCGAAGAACCGTTGTCGCTCAACAGTCCGCGCACCTGGCGGCTGGGGTTGCGCTACAGCTTCTGATCGCCGCCGCGGCGGCGCGCGGGCCGGCGAGCCGGGAGGCCGCCGGCCCTTCTTCTCTCCGCGCGATCATGGAATACCGACTCGGCATCGTCCTCTCCGGCGGCGGCAGCCGCGGGCTCGCCCACATCGGCGTCCTCGCGGCGCTCGCCGAGCGCGGCATCGTCCCCGACTGCCTGGCGGGCGCCAGCGCCGGCGCGATCGTCGGCGCGCTCGCCGCCGCCGGTTACGACCGCGACGAGATGGTCCGCTTCTTCGAGGAGGCGAATCCGTTCAAGCTCTCGAAGTTCGCCCTCGGCAAGCCCGGGCTGATCGACTCCTCGAAAGTGGTCGAGGAGTTCCGCAAGTGGTTCCCGGACGATTCGTTCGCGGCGCTCGGCCGCCGCCTCTTCGTCACCGCCACCGACCTCGACACCGGTCGGGGCGACGTCTTCTCCTCGGGCGAGCTGATCCTGCCGCTGCTCGCCTCCTGCTCGGTGCCGCCGGTCTTCTCGCCGACGATGATCGACGACCGGCGCTACGCCGACGGCGGCATCGTCGACAACTTCCCGGTCGAGCCGCTGGTCGGTCTGTGCGACCTGCTGATCGGGGTCTACGCCACGCCGCTGCGGGCCCTCGATTCGAGGGGCCTCACCACCGCCCTCGCCGTGTCGCAGCGCGCCCTCGAGATCGGCATGTACCACGCCTCGAAGCGGAAGTTCCACCAGGTGGCGCTGCTGATCTCCCCGTACGAGCTCAACCGCTACTCGACCTTCGACACCCGGCGGCATCCCGAGATCGTCGAGATCGGCTATCGCGCCGCCGTCGAGTGCCTCGACGACATCGAGGCGCTGGTGGCCTCGATCCCCGGCCGCTGACCCGGCCCGGCACGGGCCGGTGCTAGTCTGCGCCGGCAAACCCCGAACGTCGATTCCGGCCCGCCGCGGGCAATGCCGTCCGCGCGCGCGGCCGAGCTCATGGAGGGAGTCCCATGGTGCCGCTGACCGAGCTCTGGATGCCGCTCGCCGCCGCCGCCGTGCTGGTGTTCGTGGCGAGCTCGATCGTCCACATGGTTCTGCCGTACCACAAGGCCGACTACCGCAAGCTGCCCAACGAGGACGAAGTCGCCGACGCGATTCGGCGCGGCAACGCCGGACCCGGCTTCTACGCCATTCCGCACTGCAGCGACATGAAGGAGTCGGCGACGCCCGAGTTCCAGGAGAAGTACAAGCGGGGCCCGGTCGCGATGCTCGCCAAGATGCCGGACGGCGCGCCCAACATGGGCAAGTTCCTCGGCCTCTGGTTCGTCCAGTGCGTGATCGTCTCGCTGTTCGCGGTCTACGTCGCCAGCCGCACGCTCGGCGCGGGCTCGGACTACCTGATGGTCTTCCGGGTCGCCGGCACCGTGGCCTTCGCCGGCTACGGCCTCGGCAGCATCACCGACTCGATCTGGCACGGGCACCCGTGGTCGAACACCTTCCGGGCGCTGTTCGACGCACTGATCTACGCCGGCATCACCGGCGGCGCCTGCGGCTGGCTCTGGCCGCGCTGAGGACGGCCGCCGGGACCCCCGGCCCGGGACTTGCACCCGCGCCGGGGGACCGGAGGTTCCGCCCGATGCGCCCCACCGTCCGCTTCGCCGCCGCCCTCGCCGCTGTGCCCCCCGTCTTGTTGGGGATTCTCGCCGCCGGCGCGCTCGCCGCCCAGACCGTCCCCGACAACCCGGCGATCGACATGCCGGAGTTCCTGCGACTCGCCAACGAGGCCGCTCTGCATCGCGAGAGCCGCCGGCTGACCGAAGTCGAGTTCCTCGAGCGCATGAAGGCGCCGGACACGATCGTCCTCGACGCCCGCAGCCGTGACAAGTTCGAGCTGCTCCACGTCGCCGGCGCGATCAACCTGCCGTTCCCCGACATCACCGTCGAGTCGCTGGCGCGCCTGATCCCCGACCGTTCGACCCGCATCCTGATCTACTGCAACAACAACTTCGCCGAGGCCGAGGAGGCGTTCCCGGTCAAGCGGGCGTCGGCAGCGCTCAACCTGTCGACCTACGTGACGCTCTACACCTACGGCTACCGGGAGGTCTGGGAGCTGGGGCCGGTCGTCGAGCTGGCCGACTCGAAGCTGCCGTTCGAGTCGAGCCCGGGCGCTACGTCGTAGGAGCCGCGCCGGAACCGCGCCGCACCAGCGCCCAGTGCGCCGCGGCGACCGCGGTGACGACGGCGACGACCACCAGCTCGGCGCGGCCCATGCGCGAGGCCAGCAGCGCGCAGAAGGCGATGCCGGCCGTAGCCAGCACCGGACCGCCCGGCAGCCGCAGACGCGCGCCGTGCGGGTCGCGACGGCGTAGCGCGAGCAGCGCCACGCAGGTCGCGCCGTAGACGAACAACCGCGAGACGGCCGAGAGCGTCGCGTTCCAGGCGAAGCTGCCGGCCACCGCCAGCGCCCAGACCAGGAAGCCGAAGCCGAGGATGGCGAGGTACGGCGTCCGGAAGCGCGGGTGGACACGCCCGACCACCGCCGGCAGGTCGCCGTTCTCGGCGAGCGCGAAGCCGAGGCGCGGCGAGTTGAGGAAGTTGGCGCCGAGGAAGCCGACGATCGACACCAGCGTGCCGGCGGCGAGCAGCGCCCCGCCCCACGGCCCCAGCACGACGCTCGCCGCCTCGACCAGCGGCCGCTCGGTCGCCGCCGGGTCGACCAGCACGCCGTCGACCACGAGCTGCACCGCGGTGTAGAGCAGCGCCAGCGCCACCATCGCCGCGACCAGCGCGAACGGCGCGTCGCGGCGCGGGTCGCGTGCCTCGCCCATCGCCATCAGGGCGCCATCGTAACCGCCGTAGGCGAAGGCGATCAGCAGCCCCGCCCGCAGCCAGTCGTCGGGGCTCGCCGCGGACGCCGGCGCCGCCGGCGCGATCGCACCGCGCAGCAGCAGGAAGGCGGCGCCGGCCACCAGCAGGATCGCCAGCGGCACCAGCTTGGCGACGGTGAAGACGTTGCTCCAGCGCGCCCCCTGCTCGACGCCGGCGACGTTGACCGCGGTCAGCGTTCCGAGCAGCAGCGTCAGCGCGCCGAGGCGCACCGTCTCCTGCTCCGCCGCGGGCACCAGCCCCGCGAGGTTGACCGTGAACAGGTTGGCGCCGGCCGCGGCCGCGGTCATGCGGGTCAGGAAAGCGAGCCAGCCGACCTCGATCGCGACCAGCCGCGGCAGCGACTCGCGCGCGTAGAGGTAGGCGCCCCCCGCGGCGGTGAAGCGCGAGGCGACTTCGGCGAAGCAGAGCATGACGACGCCGTTGCCGACCGCGCCGAGGACCCAGGCCCAGGGCGCGAGCGGTCCGAGGTGCTTCGAGACCACCGAGGGCAGCCCGAAGATGCCGCTGCCGACGATGGCGTTGACCACCAGCAGCGCCAGCGTCCAGCGCCCCATCGCGCGCACCAGCGTCGGCGCCCCGGGCGCGCCTCCACCGTCCCCGGCCCTGCTCGCCGCCATTGCCGCCCCCTCGCGCCGGAAAGCGCGGCGGACCGTAGCACAGCGCCGGCCGCCGAGGACCGCTCACTCGACGCGCGCGAGGATCGCCGCGAAGCGCGGATCCGCGCGCAGTGACGCCAGATCCTCGTCGGCCTCGATCGTCGCGCGCGGACCGAAACCGGCCTCGACCGCCCCGCCGAGCCGCGCGAGCGCTCGCTCACCGTCGCCGGCGAGCGCCCAGGCGCAGGCGAGGTTGTAGAGAACGACCCGCCTCGCGGCGGGGTCGACGATCGCCGGCAGCGCCGCCTCCCATTCGCCGGCGGCGACGCGCGGTTCGCCGCGCTGCATCGCGGGAAAGCCGAGCTGGATCCAGGCGACCGCCGGCGAGACGCCGCCGGCCACCGCGCGCTCGAGCTCGGTGACGCCGCGCTCGAGGCTCCCGGTGCGTACCAGCACCTGGCCGAGCGCCAGGTGCACGCCGGCATCGTCCGGCCGTGTCGCCGCCAGGCGTTCGAGGTGAGGCAGCGCCTCGGTCGAGCGGCCGAGACGCGCCAGGGTCGTCGCCCAGGCTCTGCGCGCGTCGACGTCGTCGGGTGCGGCCGCCACGATCTGGCGGTAGATCTCCGCCGCCGCTTCGAGCTCCGCGCCGTAGACGTGGGTCAACGCTCGACGCTCAAGGGACGGTACCGGCCCCGGCACCGGAGGATCGACCAGTCGGTCGACCAGCCAGGCGACCGTCTCCGCGACCAGTCGACGCGACTCGGTTCCGCGGTCGAGCGCGTCGAAGGCGTGCACCAGCGTGGGCGCCGAGACCATGGTCCATGGCGCGCCGGCGGCGATCGCCTCGGCGAAGCGGGCGCGGATGGCGGCGACGAGGCCGGCGCCGTCGCGCCCGGCGAGGGCGTAGAAGACCGGTAGCTCCGGGCGCGGCGCGACCGGGGCGTTCGGAGCGCCGTAATAGAGCACCGCCGCCAGCACCTGCGGCCGATCTTCGGCCATCAGCCAGGGCAGCGCGAGAGTGACGTTCGCCGAGCAAGCCCAGAGCGCGACGCGCGACGGATCGACGTCGAGCTCGCCGGCGCGTCCCGCGAGGGTCGCGAGCACCGCCTCGAGGCTGGAAGCTGAGTCGGCGCCGTCGGCGGTGTAGACGACGCCGGCCATGCCGTGGGCGGCCACCAGCCGGCCCCAGTCGCGGTAGATCTCCCAGCTCGGGTACGGCCCGCCGGTCGAATTGACGAAGATCACGACCGGCGCCGGACGCCGGACGCCCGCCGGAGGCAGGTAGAGGTCGAGGGTCCGGCCGGTCGAATCGAACGGGATGGCCGAGCGCACCTCGACCTTCGCCATCGCCGGAACGCGGTGAACGATGCCATAGCTCGTCACGTCGTGCGGGCGCCCGGCCTCGGGCCACTCGTCGGCGAATCCCGGGACGGCGGCGGCCGCGGCCAGGGCGAGGGCGATTCGGAAGCGGAGCGGGCTGGGGCGCTGGGTCGTCGGCACGGCGGAGTCCTCCCCGGAGTGATCTTGAAGATACGCGGCCAGCCTCTCCGGGTTCGCGGCGAGAACCCGCGCACCGGTTCCGACGTATCCCGAGCGAACCCGCACCGGAGGTCCGCCATGCGCCCGTCCGTCTCTCGACGTCTCGCTCTCCGTCACCTTCCGCTCGCGCTGGCGCTGTCGCCCGCGCTCGTCGCCCCCCCGCCGGTCGAGGCCGCGGGCGCGAAGGTGACGCTGAAGGCGGCGGACGGCGTCGAGCTCGCGGCGACCCACTTTCCGGCCGCGAAGCCGGGGCCCGGAGTGGTCCTGCTCCACATGTGCAACAGCGACCGCAGCGCCTGGAACGGCCTCGGCGAGAAGCTCGCCGCGGCGGGGATCCACGCCGTGGCGCTCGACTACCGCGGCTACGGCGAAAGCGGCGGCGTGCGCCACCGGGATCCGGCCGAGCAGCAGCGCAACATCGACGCCAACTGGCCCGGCGACGTCGATGCCGCCCTCGCCTTCCTGGCGGCGCAGGAAGGCGTCGACGCGACGCGGATCGGCGCCGCCGGCGGCAGCTGCGGCGTCAGCCAGGCGGTCCATCTCGCGCGCCGCCACCCGGACCGGGTGCGCACGCTCGTCCTGCTCGCCGGCAATGCCAACCGCGCCGGCGAGGAGTTCCTCGCCGCCAACGGCTGGATGCCGCTGTTCGCCGCCGGCGCCCGCGACGACGGCAACGCCGACGAGATGATGGCCTGGCTGCTCGGCTTCTCGGGCAATCCGGACAACTCCCTGAAGCGCTACGAGACCGGCGGCCACGGCACCGAGCTGTTCGCGGTCCACGCCGAGCTCGAGCCGGCGATCGTCGCCTGGTTCGAGCGCTTCCTCGCGCGCGAGCCGCGTTCGCGAACCGACGCCGCCCCGGCGCCGCCGCACCGACCGTCGCTCGAAGTCTGGCTCGAGCTGCGCGAACCCGGCGGCGCCGCGCGCCTGCGCGAGCGCGCCGCCGCCGCCCGGAGCGAAGGTCGGGCGCTGCCGATGCCTCCGGAGGGCCCGGTCAACGTCCTCGGCTACGAGCTGTCGCAGGCCGGGCGTCACGACGACGCGATCGCGGCCTTCCGGCTCAACACGGAGCTCCACCCGGACTCCGCCAACACCTGGGACAGCCTGTCCGACGGCTACCTCGCCGCGGGCCGGCGCGAAGAGGCGTTGGCGGCGGTGCGCCGGGTGCTCGAGACGCTGCCGGCCGACCCGGAGCGGGACCGCGAGTTCGAGAAACAGTTGCGCGAGATCGCGACCGAGAAGCTCGCCCGGCTCGCCGCGCCGGTCGCCGACTGACCGCTTCCGCCGGCTCGGATAGGCTGGCGGCGTGCCGTCCGACGCGAGCCGCCCGATCGATCCGCGCGTGCGGATCGGCCACGTCCACCTCAAGGTCGCCGACCTCGAGCGCGCCCTCGCCTTCTGGCGGGGCGTGCTCGGCTTCGAGCTGACGCAACGTTACGGCGCCGGTGCCGCCTTCGTCTCCGCCGGCGGCTATCACCATCACCTCGGACTCAACATCTGGGAGAGCCACGGCGGATCGCCGCCACCGCGCGGAGCGACCGGGCTCTACCACGTCGCCATCCTCTATCCCGACCGCGCGACCCTGGCGGACGCCGTCCGCCGCGTGCTCGCCGCCGGCATCGAGCTCGACGGCGCCGCCGACCACGGAGTGTCCGAGGCGATCTATCTGCGCGATCCGGACGGTAATGGCGTCGAGCTCTACCGCGATCGCCCCGAAGCCGAATGGCCGCGCGGCGCGGACGGCGCGCTGGCGATGACCACCGGGCCGCTCGAGCTCGCGGAATTGCTCGCCGAACCGGCTCCGTGACCGCCGGGACCGGGAATCTGTCGATTCCGTCGCCCGTCGATCGACTTTCGAGTAGAACTGCCGCTTTCAGGAGGAGGAACATGAACGTCAAGAAGCTCCGAACCGCTGCCCGCTTCGCCGCTCTCGTCGCCCTCGTGCTGCTCGCCGCTCCCGCGCTCGTCGTCGCCGAAGAGCCGGCCGCGGCCGATCCGAGGGCCGATCTGCTCGCCCACATGGAGCGTACCCAGAAGCTGTTCCTCGACTCGATCGCCGGCCTCACCGAGGCTCAATGGTCCTGGAAGCCGGCGCCCGACAAGTGGTCCGTCGGCGAGTGCGCGGAGCACATCACCCGCACCGAGCCGATGCTGCGCGGTCTGATCGCGAAGATGCTGTCGGAGCCGACCGACCCGGCGGTGCTCGAGAAGTCGCACGGCAAGGTCGAGACTCTCCTCGCCTTCATCGTCGACCGCTCGAGCAAGGTCCAGGCACCCGAGCCGCTCAACCCGATGAAGGCGGGCGAGGTCCGTTCGCGCGCGGCGATCGAGCGCGACTTCCCGTTCGAGCGGGGGCGCAGCTACGAGATCGCCTCGACCGGCAACCTGCTCGGTCACGCCATGATGAGTCCGGTGGCCGAGGAGGTCGACGCCCTCGGCTGGCTCTACTTCCTCTCGGGCCACGTCGAGCGCCATACCCTCCAGATCGAGGAGGTCAAGGCAACCGCCGGCTTCCCCAGAAACTGACCCCGTTACCCATCTACCCATTAAGGG
This sequence comes from Acidobacteriota bacterium, assembly GCA_045862895.1. Taxonomy (GTDB): domain Bacteria; phylum Acidobacteriota; class Thermoanaerobaculia; order Multivoradales; family JAGPDF01; genus JACTMI01. Next base: position 106,735 of record BTUO01000008.1, on the reverse strand, counting down.
GACAGGCAAGTCAGGGGGACAGGCAACAAAACTCCTGATTTCTTGCCTGTCCCCCTACTGGGCTGCTCCTTCTCATCGAGGGGACACGACGCAAACCTCGTCGGTCCTTGGCCTTCCTCGAGATGACCGGACACGAAACCAGGGGACGGGCAACAAGACCCCCAATTTCTTGCCTGTCCCCGAAACGGGTCGCTATTTCTCAGGGGAGGGGTGGAGCGCGCCGCAGGGACTGCGGTCAGGGGGTGGCAGGATGCCCGGATTCCGGCCCGATCCGAGGAGTCCTCGATGCCTGTCAGGACGCTGCGTTTCGCCTTCGCTTCACTGCTCGTCGCCCCCGCCGCCCTCGCCGGCACGCTCGCGGTCGTCTCGACGCAACCGCCGCTGCACGCGTCGCGCGTGCCACCGACCGTCGCGATCACCGTGCGCTTCGATCGCGCGCTGGCGCCGGCTACCGTCACCGCGGAGAGCCTGCGCGCCTACGGCGAGCAGAGCGGCCCGGTCGCCGCGGCCCCTCAGCTGATCGACGGCGCCACCGCCGTCCGCCTGCGCCCGACGCGGCCGTTCGCGGCCGGCGAGACCGTGATGGTGACCATCGCGAGCTCGGTCGAGGGCGTCGACGGCTCGCCGGTGCAGGCCGGCGGCCATTCGTTCCAGTTCAACGTCGCCGTTGCCGAGGGCAGCGCCACCTTCAGCGACGCCGGAACGATCGACGTCCGCACCTCGCCGGGGACCGGCACCCGGCTCTACGGCGCGCAGGCGACCGACCTCGACCTCGACGGTTGGCTCGATCTCGCGACGATGAACGAGGACACCGCCGACCTGCGCGTCTACATGAACCTCGGGGACGGCAGCGTCGGATTCGGACCGCGACTCGACCCGCCGACGCCGATCGGTTTCGGCGCCAGTCCCAACGAGCCCGGCGACTTCGACGCCGACGGCTTCCCCGACGTGGCCGTGGTCAACGGCGGCGAGGCCAGCGTGTCGGTGGTCCTGGGCGACGGCGACGGCACCTTCGGGCCGGAGCAGTCGATCGGCGTCGGTTCGTCGCCGCACGGCGTCGCCGCGCTCGACGCCGACGGCGACGCCGACCTCGACCTGGTCGTGGCCAACTACGGCTCGAGCGACCTGCGCTTGCTGACCAACGACGGCAGCGGTCAGTTCGCGGTGACCGACACCTTCCAGGCCGGAACGGGCGACGAATGGACGGTCACCGCCGGCGACGTCGACGAAGACGGCCGGCTCGACCTGCTGGTCGGCTCCTGGAGCCCGAACGAGCTACGCGTGCTTCGCAACTCGGGCGACGGCACCTTCGCCTTCCTCGCGGCGCGCCCCTCGGGCGGCGCCCCGTGGATGCTCGCCACCGGCGACCTCGACGGCGACGGCCACCTCGACGTCGCCTCGGCCGCCTCGGGATCGGCGGCCGGCGCGGTGCTGCTCGGCAACGGCGACGGCACCTTCGAGCCGGCGGTCAGCTATCCGGTGCCCGGCAGCATCATCTCGACCGACCTCGGCGACCTCGACGGCGACGGCGACCTCGACTGGGTGCTGGCCAGCTTCTCTTCGGACCTGTGGGACATCTTCCTCAACGACGGCGACGGCACCTTCACCTTCCGCGAGCGCATCGAAGCGCCCGAGGCCGGCTCGTGCGCGCTCCCCTTCGACGCCGACCGCGACGGCGATCTCGATCTGGCGCTGTTCGACGAGCTCGCCGACGTCATCCTGTTGCGCGAGAACGTCGGCGACGCCGGACTCGTCTTCTTCGACACCTTCGACGGCGGCGACACCACCGCCTGGTCGGTCGCGGCGCCCTAGTTCGGGCCAGCGACCTGCGCGACGACATCGCGGCGCGATAGCCTCCGCCGCGCGATGCGGCTCGACGGGCAACGGATCCTGGTAGCGGGCGGTGCGACCGCGGGAGTGGCGACCGCCCTGCTGCTCGCCCGCTCAGGTGCGCGCGTCACGCTGTGCGAGCGGGTCGAGGAGCCGCGCGCGGTCGGCGCCGGCCTCGCCCTGGCGCCCAACGGCTGGGCGGTGCTCGGCGCCCTCGGCCTCGCCGCCGAGCTCGAGCCGCTCGCCGTTCCGGTGACGCGTCCGCGGATCGTCGACGCCGCCGGCCGCACCCTGCTCGAGCCCGGCCTGGCCGGGATCGACGACCCGGTCCCGGCGCGCGTCGTGCGCCGCGCCGACCTCCAGCGCGTGCTGCTCGGCGCTGCCGCGTGCGAGCCCGGCATCGCCGCGCGCTTCGGCGTCGAGCTCGTGCTCGCCGACGCCGACGGCCGCGCCCTGCTGCGCGGCGCGCACGGCGAGTCCGAGGAGTCGTTCGACCTCGTCGTCGGCGCCGACGGCGTCGGTTCCGCGGTGCGCACCCCGGTCGACTTCGGCGCGCGGCGGCGGCCGACCGGGATCTCCTATCTGCGCGGCCTGATCGACGCCGAACACGACGTCGGCGCCGAAGCGTGGACCGCGGCGGGCCTGTTCGGCATCTTCCGCGTGCCGCGCGGCACCTACTTCTTCGCCTCGCTCGGAACTCCGGCGCTCCGGCGCGCGCTCGCCGCACGCGACCTCGGAGCCCTGCGTGCGATCTGGGGCGAGGCCCTGCCGGCCGCCGCGCCGATCCTCGCCGCGGTCGACTCGTTCGACCGTCTGCTGGTCAACGAGGTCGTCGAGATCCGGTGCCGCTGGTTCCACAGCGGCCGTCGAGTCCTGGTCGGCGACGCCGCCCACGCGATGGCGCCCAATCTCGGCCAGGGCGCCAACAGCGCGCTGGTCGACGCCGCGGTGCTCGCCGCCGAGCTCGTGCGCGCGACGACTCTCGACGCCGCTCTGGCCGCCTTCACTGCGCGAAGGCTCCCCGCCGTGACCCGCGTCCAGCGCACCTCGGCGCGCCTCGGGCGTCTCGCCGAGCAAACGTCGCCAGCGGTACGCTGGTTGCGCGACCGCCTGCTGTTGCCGCTCGCGGCACGGCTGTCGGGGCCGCGCGGTACCCGTGAGCTGCTCCAGGAGCCGCTCGAGCGGTTGCGCGATCCGCTCGGCACTGGCGCCTGATCCGACGCCCGGCCTGCCGCACCCGCGTCCGCGCTCGGCTCAGCCGCCCCCGCGCCAGGCGCTCGCCAGCGTCGCGATCGCCGCCGCGACCAGCAGCGCGCCGACGCCGCGGCCGAGCGCCGTCAACGCCCCCGGGCGCCCGGCGGCCCAGGTGCGCGCCCGCGCGGCGCCGGCGACCAGCGCGCCGTAGACGCCCGCCTGGGTCAGGCTGATGATCGCGCCCAGCAGCAATGCCTGCCGCCAGACCGGACCGAGCTCGGCGCGGACGAACTGCGGAAAGACCGCGAGCATGAAGGCGTAGGCCTTCGGGTTGAGCAGATTGGTGAGCGCACCGCGGCGGAACCAGGCGCCGCCGGCCGGTGCCTCGGCGCCGCCCGCCAAGGCGACGCCGTGGCGCGCCAGCGCGACGCCGATCCAGGCGACGTAGAGCGCGCCCGCGAGCAGCAGACCGTTGAACAGCGACGGCGCAGCCGCGAGCACCATCGCGATGCCGGTGCCGGCCACCGCGACGTGGACGACGCCGGCGGCGACGATGCCGCCGACCGCCGCGAAGCCGGCGCGCCGGCCGGCCGCCAGCGTCGTGCCGAGCACGCAGGCCATGTCGAGACCCGGCAGCAGCACGATACCGAGGACGAGCAGGAAGAAGAGTCCGAGGTGGGCGTAAATTTCCATGGCGAGGAGCTTCGCGCTGAATCCGGGCGAAATCGGCCCGGATTCCGTGCGAGGATTCCGGAATGCCGCGGACCACCCTGCGCGTCCTCGCCACGCTCGAGCTGCTCCAGGCCCGCGGCCGGGTGACCGGCCCCGAGCTGGCGCGCCACCTCGGCGTCGATCCGCGCACGGTGCGCCGCTACATCGACGCGCTCGACGAGCTCGGCATCCCGGTCACCGCCGAGCGCGGCGCCGCGGGCGGCTACGAGCTGGTCGCCGGCTTCAAGCTGCCGCCGATGCTGTTCAACGACGAGGAGGCCTTGGCGCTGTCGGTGGGCCTGCTGGCCTCCGACGCCCTCGGCCTCGGCGCCCTCTCGCCGGGGGTGGCGAGCGCGCGCGCGAAGCTGGAGCGGGTGCTGCCGTCCCGCCTGCGCCAGCGCGCGCGGGCTACCGGCGACGCCGTCCGTCTCGAGCTTCCGCAAGGCGGTCCCGCGGCCGATGCCGCGTACGTGGCCCTGCTCGCCGGCGCGGTCGACGAGCGCCGCCGGGTCCGCCTCGACTACCGCGCGGCGGACGGCTCGGTGACCGAGCGCGATCTCGATCCCTACGGCGTCGCCTGGCGCTCGGGACGCTGGTACGTGGTCGGCCGTTGCCACCTGCGCCGCGGCATCCGCAGCTTCCGCGTCGACCGGATTCGCTCCGGGCGACGGCTGGCCGAGAGCTTCGAGCGCCCGGCCGACTTCGACGTGCTCGCGCACCTGGCGAGCTCGCTCGCGACCCTGCCGCGCGCCCATGCCGCCGAGATCCTCCTGAAAACGACGCCGGCGGAAGCGCGCCGAGAGCTGTTCGCGGCCTTCGGCACGCTCGCGCCGGCGCTGGGTGGAACGCTGCTGACGGTCTCGGCCGACGACCTCGACTGGGTCGCGCGCGAGCTCGCCCGGCTCCCCTTCGACTTCGAGATTCGCTCGCCGCCCGCGTTGCGCGCGAAGCTCGCCGCCCACGCTCGCCGGCTCGCCCGCCGCACCGGCCGGACGGACCGTCCGCGCTGAGCGCCGGCTCAGTCGCGCGGAATCCGCGTGACGTGGCTGGTGACGAGCTTCCAGCCGTCGGGCGTGCGCAGCAGCAAGTCGGTGAAGCGTACGTCGAGCTCGAAGCGATCGCCGGCCGCCGTCCCCGCGAGGCGGGTGACGCCGCGCACCATCGCGACGTCGCCGTAGACGCGCGCGCTCATGTCGACGTTCTCGAAGCGCTCGTAGCGCGGCTCGCGCGCGCGCACCTCGGCGAGGGTCGCTTCGCGCGAGTCGACGCGCGAGGAGGACGAGACCAGCGTGAACTCCGGCAGCAGCAACCGCTCGGCGGCGACCACGTCGCCTTCGCGAAACGCCTCGCACGCCGCCTGGGTCGCCGCCATCGCCGCCTCGGCATCCGCCGCGGCGCTCGTCCGCCCGTGGGCCACGGTCGCGCAGGCGAGCAGCATCAGAACGCCCGTCGTCGAGATCGCCGCCCGATCGCTGATCTTCATCGCTCGTCCCCCGTACGATCGGAACCGGCACCGCGCCGGCTCCGGAATCGGGAGCCTCGCGCGGAATCCGGACGGTAGACGTCCGCTTCGAGAAGATCAGCGTCGCGGCGACGGCGGCCGGCGCATCGTCCAGACGGTCGGGCCGCCGGGTGCGGGGGGCGCGAGCTCGCGCAGGACCTCGAAGCCGTGGCGTCGGTAGAGCGGGAGGTTCCTCTCCTTCGCGGTCTCGAGCGTCACCGCGAGCCCTTCGCGGTCGGCGCGCGCGAGGATCGGCGCCATCAGGCGCGTGCCGAGCCCGCGCCCCTGCCGGCCGGGCTCGACCGCGAGCACGCCGAGGTACCAGCAGGGCTCGGGGACGTCGGCCGCCAGCGCCGCTTCGATCGGGTCGAACACCGCGTCGAAGCGCCCGAGCGCCTCGGCGCTCAACCACTCCGGAATCCGGTCGAGCCCGGTCATCGCGAGCTGCTCGGGCGAGAGCGCACCGAGGTCGGGGCCCTTCCAGAGCGAGACCCCCTCGAGCCCCGGCGCCGTCGCCAGCGCCACCGCCAGCCGGCGGCTCCGCCGCACCAGCGCGGTCATGAAGGGGACGAGGAACGCGGCGCGCCGCGCCGGGTCCGGCTCGACCCACTCGAACAGGTCGTCGTCCTGGAACGCCCGCGCCGCGAGCTCGCCGGCCGCCGACTCCTGGCCCTCGCGCAGCTCGACGATTCCCGTTTCGCCGGAGCCCGACCCGGTCATGTCGCGCTCCGGCGTCATCGCGCCGCCCCGGCGACGACGCGGCCACCCTCGGCCGCTCCGTGATCGTGCACGTCGGCCACCGCGCGGCCGCTCGGGTCGGCGGCGGCGGCGAAGGCGGCGTCCCAGGCGATCGCGGTGGGGGACGAGCAGGCGATCGACTTGCCCCCCGGAACCGTGGCGGCCGCGGCCGCGCCCGGGAAGTGCGACTCGAAGATCCGACGGTAGAAGTAGGCCTCCTTGGTCAGCGGCGGATGGAGCGGGAAGCGCCGCTCCGCGGCGGCGAGCTCGGCGCCGCTGACCCGCGCCTCGGCGTGCGCCTTGAGTCCGTCGATCCAGCCGTAGCCGACGCCGTCGCTGAACTGCTCCTTCTGCCGCCAGAGGATCGCCTCGGGTAGGCAGCCCTCGAACGCCGTGCGCAACAGCCACTTCTCGACCGGTCGCGCGCCGGCGGCGCGCGGCCGGACCATCTTCTGGGCGGGATCGATCTCCATCGCGAAGTCGAGGAAGGCGAGGTCGAGGAACGGCACCCGCGCCTCGATGCCGAACGCCGCCATGCTCTTGTTGGCGCGCAGGCAGTCGAACTGGTGGAGGGCTTCGAGCTTGCGCACGGTCTCGGCGTGGAGCTCGCGCGCGTCCGGCGCCTTGTGGAAGTACAGGTAGCCGCCGAACACCTCGTCGCTGCCCTCGCCCGACAGCACCATCTTGATTCCCATCGAGCGGATCCGGCGCGCGAGCAGGAACATCGGCGTCGAGGCTCGAATCGTGGTGACGTCGTAGGTCTCGACGTGGCGGATCACCTCGGAGAGCGCGTCGAGCCCCTCGTCGAAGGTGAAGTGGAACTCGTGGTGCGCGGTGTCCAGCGCCTGCGCGGCGACGCGGGCGGCGGCGAGATCGGGGGACCCCTCGAGCCCGATCGAGAAGCTGTGCAGCCGCGGCCACCAGGCCTCGCTCGCGCCGTCGTCCTCGACCCGGCGGCGGGCGAACTGCGCGGCGCACCAGGCGATGACCGACGAATCGAGGCCGCCCGACAGCAGCACGCCGTAGGGGACGTCGCACATCAGCTGGCGGCGGACCGCGGCGAGCAGGGCGTCCTTCAACACCGCCGGCTCGACCGATCGACCTTCGACCGCGGCGAAGTCGCGCCACGCGCGCGTGCGGTACGGCCGGACGATCCCCTCCGCGGAGTCGAGCAGGTGGCCGGGCGGGAAGATCGCGACGTCGTCGCAGGCCCCGAGCAGCGCCTTCATCTCGGAGGCCACCCAGAGCCGGCCGGCGTGATCGCGGCCGTAGTAGAGCGGGATCACCCCGACCGGGTCGCGGGCGACCAGGTAGCGCCCCTGCCGGGCGTCCCACAGCGCGAAGGCGAAGATGCCGTTCAAGCGATCGAGGAAGTCCGGCCCACGCTCTTGCCAGAGCGCGTTGATGACCTCGCAGTCGGATCCGGTGGTGAAGGCATAGGCGTGCTCGAGCGCCGCCTCGAGCTCGCGGTGGTTGTAGATCTCGCCGTTGACGGAGAGCGCGAGCGAGCCGTCGGCCGAGCGCAGCGGCTGCGCTCCGCCCTGGACGTCGACGATGGCGAGCCGTTCGTGCGCCAGCACGGCGCCGGCGTCCGAGTGAACGCCGCTCCAGTCGGGACCGCGATGACGCAGCCGCGCGGCGGCTTCGACCGCGCGGCGGCGCAGCGGCTCACGGTCGGTTCCGGGTTCGAGATCGAAGATTCCGACGATGCCGCACATGATGGAGACTCCTCCGCTGCTTCCTGCGTGGAACGCAAAAAACCCGAAGGCCCGCGCTGTCGCCAGGCGGGCCTTCGGGTCGGGTTCGGTTCTGGGATCGAGAACGCGCCTAATGCCGCGGCCGCCTCCGGCGGTTTCGGTGATTGCTGCGATTCGGGTTGCGCACCGCGACCCCGCTGGTCGCGGAAGCGACCAGCTGGATCCCCGGAGCGCTGGCGGTCGTCGGCACGGCCGGGACGGTACCCCGACTCCGGGACGGTTGGCAAGCGTCCCGGCCCGGGGCCCCGCGGACGGTGCGATGTAAGGATTCGCCGGCGCCCGCATCCAACTCTGACGAGGACCCATGGACGAAGCCCGCCGCCTCGAGCGGTTCCACGAATGGAGCGAGCAGCACGGCGCGATCGTCGAGCGCGCCGCGCGCGCCTTCGCGCGCGGTGCCGACCGCGACGACCTGCGACAGGAGCTGTTGCTCGCGATCTGGCGTGCGATCCCGTCGTTCCGCGGCGAGGCGCGGCCCTCGACCTTCCTCTACCGGGTCGTGCACAACGCCGCGCTGCTCTGGCGGCGCGGCCGCCGCGCCGCGGCCGAGAGTCTCGAGTCGATCGCCGAGCCGGCGGCACCCGAGCGCGGGGGCGACGAGGGGCGCCTCTCGGCGCTCTTCGCCGCCATTCGACGACTGCCGCCGGTCGATCGATCGCTCGTCCTGCTGTCGCTCGACGGGGTCGCCTACGCGGAGATGGCCGAGATCCACGGTCTCACCCCGAACGCGGTCGGCGCCCGCCTCACCCGCGCGCGCGACCGTCTCGCCACCGACCTCGAAAGGAGCTCCGAATGAGCCTCGACGGCATCGAGACGATCTGGGCCTCCCCGGCCAACCGACCCGGGCCGGGCGACCTCGAGCGGCAGCGTGTCCTGCTCAGCGAGCGGTTGCGCCGCGATCGGCGGCGCCTGACGGCCACGCTCGCACTTGCCGCGGCGCCGGTCGTCGCGCTCAGTGCGCTGCTCGTCGCCCGCTTCGCAGGCGCCACGGACGAGCCCGCCGGCAGCGGCTGGACGCTCGTGCCGCTGCTGGCGATCCCCTGGTTGGCGCTCTGGCGCTTCGCGCGGGCGCGCCGCGCGCACCTCGACGCTCACCCGTATCCCGAGCTGTCGATCGCCGCCGCCCTGGCGGCCGCGGCCGACGTCAATCGCAGGGCGCGCCGGCGAATCCGGCTCGTCGCGTGGCTCCAGCTCGCGGCGCTGCCGGCGCTCGCTCTCGCTCTCCACGGGCTCGTCGCGGAGGGAAGAGTGCGATCCGCCGAGCTGCCGTCGCTCGCCGGCGTGCTCGCGCTGCTGCTGATCGCCTCCGCCCTCGGCGGCCTGCTGTGGGACCGTCTCCGACTCCTGCCCGAGCAGCGCCATCTGCGCGCGCTGCTCGACGTCGATCGCTGACCCTGGACGCCACGATGCGTCCGCGAAAGGACCCTCGATGAGGAGATTCGTCTTCGCCCTCGCGCTGATCGCCGGACTGATCCGGCCCGCCGTCGCCGCCGACGACGCCGACCCCTCCCGCACGATGCTCGACGAGGCGGTCGCCGCCGGGGTACTCCACGCCGCATCGGCAGTGATCGTCTCCCCCTCCGGAACGCGCACGATCCACGCCGGCCGCCTGACGGCGATGGGCGCGGCGATGCCGGACGACCGCACCCTCTACGAGATCGGCTCGGTGACCAAGGTCTTCACCGCGCTGCTGCTGGCCGACGCCGTGGTACGCGGTGAGGTCGCACTCGAGACTCCGATCGCGGAGCTGCTCCCACCCGGAGTCGAGCTGCCCGCCGGCGCGGCGAAACGGATCACGCTCGAGATGCTCGCGACCCACCGCTCCGGCCTGCCGCGCATCCCCGCCGAGCTCGACGCCACCGACTACCGCGATCCGTACGCCGCCTACGGAGAGGCGGAGCTCTGGGCGACGCTCGGCGCCGTCCGGCTCGAGGCCGATCCGGGCGAGCGCGCCGCGTACAGCAATCTCGGCGCCGGTCTGCTCGGGACCCTCCTCGCGCGGCGAGCGGGCCTCTCTTACGGCGAGCTGCTCGCCGAGCGGATCACCCGCCCGCTCGGGATGGCCGATACGGTCGTCGAGGTCGCGCCCGCCGACCTCGCGCGCGTAGCCCCGCCGCACACCGGCGCCGGAGAGCCGTGGTCGCCGTGGCACTTCCGGGCGCTCGCCGGCGCCGGCGCGATCCGATCGACCGCGGCCGACCTCGCCCGCTTCGCGCGCGCCGTGCTCGAACCCGACTCGACCCCGCTGGCCGCCGCGATCGAGCTCGCCTGGAAGGTGCGAGACCGCGCATCCGGCCTCTCGCCCGGCGGCAACGCGCTCGGCTGGCTGGTCGCCGGCGACGGCGCCACGCGCTGGCACAACGGCATGACCGGCGGCTACCACGCCGCGCTCTTCGTCAACCGCGATCTGGGCGTGGCCGTGGCCCTCGCCACGAATCGCTCGACGCCGGCCGCGACCGGGCTCGCCGAGCAGCTGACTCGCCTCGCGGCGGGTCTGCCGGCTTCGGCGCGGCCGCACGCCGACCGCGCCGAGGTGGCGCTCACCGAAGCTCACCTCGACCGTCTGGTCGGCACCTACCGACTGTCGCCGACTTTCCTGTTCGTCGTCGAACGCCGCAACCGGAGCCTCTACCTGACGCCGACCGGCCAACCGACCGACCGGCTCTACGCCGCTTCGGAGGCGCTCTTCTTCTCGCGCAACGTGCCGGCCGAGCTGCTCTTCGAGCTACCCGCCGGCGGCGGAGCCGCCACCGGGCTCGTCCTGCGCCAGGGCGGGCGGGAGGTTCCCGGCCGGCGCGAGCCCTGAGGAGCGCGCGTCGGCGGTCGGGTCGGCGACCACCCGGTCGCGCCCGGCCGCCTTGGCGGCGTAGAGGGCGCGATCGGCGCGCGCCAGCAGCGGTTCGATCCCCTCCTCGCCTTCGTCGGCCTCGGCCACGCCGACGCTGACCGAGAGCGGCACCGGCGAGCCGTCCTCGCGGGCGTGGCTCATCGCGGCGGCGAGCCGGATCCGCTCGCCGGCCGCGACGGCTCCGGCGATCGCGGTATCGGGCAGCAGCAGCGCGAATTCCTCGCCGCCCAGCCGGGCGAAGACGTCGCCCTCTCGGCGCAGCTCGCCCAACTGGCGACCGAGCGCGCGCAGCGCCTCGTCGCCGACCAGGTGGCCGTGGCGATCGTTGACCGCCTTGAAGTGGTCGAGGTCGATCAGCAGCATCGACAGCGGGCGCGCGAGCAGCCGCGCCCGCGCCAGCTCCTCGGCGGCACGTTCGACGAAGGCGCGCCGATTGAGGGCTCCGGTCAGGTCGTCGCGGCTCGCCCGCCGCTCGAGCTCGAGGCGCGACAGGTACTGTTGTCGCCGGTAGGCGTGGACGCGCGACGACACCAGATAACCGAGCGCGTTGCCCGCCGCGAGACCGAAGAAGGAGCCGGTGGCGGCCATCGGCGGCACCGGCTCCTTCAGACCGGCGAACAGCGCGACGTCGCCGAGCGTCACCAGCGCCGCCAGCGAGCCACGCGCGGCGAGCGGGATCGGCAGCAGCGTGTAGGCACCGAAGATCAGCACGACGTCGGTCGTCGCGAAATGCGTGTAGTCGCCCGGTCGCGCGAGATTGGCGCCGAACGCCGTGATCACCCCGGCGAGGCCGGTGAGGAACAGGATGCGGTCGAAGCGGGCGAGGTCGGAGATCCGTGGCAGCTTGAGCGCGATCACCAGCAGCACGAGCATCAGGGCGATGCGCGCGCCGATCATCCGGGCCAGATCCTCGCCGGCGAGATACCGCGGGTCGAGCAGTCCGAACAGTCCGGTGAAGATGGCGAACACCGCGAGCGTCCACGCCGCCGTCCGCGCGTCCTCGCGCAGGTGGTGACGGCGATAGGCGGCCTCGAGGTCGCCGAGGTCGGGCTCGGGGCGCCACCGGGGGCGCCGCCGGCCGCGGGCGGGGGACATGACGCACCGTACTCTAGCGAAACGGGCGCCGCGCCGCCGTGGAGGCCTCCTCAGCCCGACCGCGCGCGGCCGAGCCGCGCCGCGATCGCGCGGTCGACCGACCACCGGCCGCCGCCGCGCCAGACGATCGCCGCGACCATGCCGAGCACCAGCAGGTGGAGCTCGAATCCCTCGCCGCGCGGCTCGGAGTACCAGTTCATGAAGAACCCCCAGCGGCCGGTCACCAGGGTGATCGCGCCGATCATCACCGCGCCGATCGCCGCCGCGGCGAAGCGGCTGGCGAGGCCGAGAATCAGGGCCAGGGCGCCGAACGACTCGGCCGCGATCACCAGCGCGGTCAGCGCCGGCGGCAGCCCGAACCACTTCTCGAACGACGCCATCGTCTCGGCCGGCCCGTGCCCGCCGAACCACCCCATCAGCTTCTGCAGACCGTGCGGCAGGATGACGCCCCCGACCGTGACCCGGACGACCGTGAGCGCGATCTCGTCCGGCGTTGCGAAGAACCGGCGCACCATGGCGGCCTCCTCTCCGGGAATCCGCCTCCTTTTACGGACCGCCCGCCTTCCGGTCCGCGACCGACCCCACCCCGAAGCCGACCCACACCTCTCCAGAAACCTGAAGAAGCGGTGACAGCCCCTGCTTCCCGAAGGAGCACGACCACCGGGTTCTCGACCGCGGACCCGAGACGAGAAACCAGTGGCTGCCCCCCAGCTCGGGTGGATCAGCGAGGAGCAGAGGGTCGCCCTGCCGGCTGACGGGAGGCCTCGCGGTCGATCTCGGCGGCCTTCTCGGCGGTGCGCCACTGCTCGACGAGCTGGCGGATGCCGCGTTCGGTGAAACCGGTGAGCACGGTTTCGCCGAAGGCGATCACCGGGACGCCGGACTCCGGCGCGATGCGGTCCTTGTCGACCGCGGCGGCGGCGTCCTGCTCGACGTCGCGCTCGTGGTAGCGCGCGCCGAGCTCGTCGAGCAGCGCCCGGCTCTTGCGACACCAGCCGCACCAGCTGGTGGTGAACAGGGCGATGGTCGGCTCGGAGACGTCGTCGACCTGCGAGAAGTCGGCGTCGGTGAAGCGGCGCACCGGTGGCGCCGGTGCCGGTACCTTCATTTCCGGCTCGGGCGCCGGAGCGCGGTTGGCTGCCTCGGTCGCCGCCAGATCGACCTCCGCGGCGGGCAGCGCCGCGAGCGTTCCTTCCTTCGTCGTGAACGTCACGCGTCGCCCCTCCACCCGCGGCGCGCCCTTCACCTCGAGCCGCGCGCCGTCGCGCAGCACCAGCCATTCGGCGCCCGCCGGGAAGGCGGCGAGCGCCGACGCGAGCAGTCCGGCGATGAGCGACCTTCTCACTTCTGGACGCTCGACCAGCGACCGGCGTTGCCGGTATCGAAGCCGTCGTCGAAGAGGCAGCCATCGGCGGCGGCCAGCGTTCCGGCGTTGTTGCCCCAGGTCGCCGGATCCGGCGAGATCAGATAGTCGGCGGCGTTGTTCGTGCTCATCGCGTTCGAGGCTCCCGGGAAGACGATCGCCTCGGCGCCGTATTCCGGCATCGGCAGGCCGAACGGCGGGTTGAAGTCGCCGTCGGCATCGTTGTCGAAGGTGCCGAGGTTGGCGCCGGTGTAAGCGGGACCGCCCCAGGCCAGCGACCAGTAAGCGCTCCCACCGAACTGGAAGGCGACCCGGCCGGCCGCGAGGTACGAGGCTGGAATCGGCGTGGTCAGCACGAAGTCGGCTGGCGGCGCGCCGGCATTGGCGGTGAAAGCCGCCGTCGCGACCAGGATGCGAGCGCCCGACGATCCGCTCGGTGCGTTGGCGGGGAACGTCAGCAGGGTCACCGGGTTCGCGCCGGCGGCATCGTAGGCGACCAGGGAGGTACCGGAGACCAGGTGCTGTCCGGCGGATCGCATCCGGAGCTGGATCGCCTGCGCGCTCGGATCGCCGCAGTAGGCGCCCGCGACCTGCTCGATCTGCATGAGATGGAAGCTCGCCGCGGCCGGAGCGGCAGCCGCCGCCAGCGTCGCTGCGACGAGAAATGCCGAGGAACTCGATCGAATCATGTCGAACCGTCTTTCTCCGGGCCGGGCCCGGTGTCGGAGTTCGGCGGCGCCCGCGACCCGGGCGCGAAGTGTTCGCGAGGCCCCGAGCCTAAACCAGTCCACGGCGCCCGGCAGCGGAACCGGCCGCACCTCGGCGGCCGGGCCCGCCGGCCCCGGAACGTACCGCCGACGCCCCGTTCGACCGCACTCGACACGCCCGTCGTTCCCGACGGCGACGTCGCGCCCGGCCCTTCAGCGGTCGAGCGGTACCGCGACGCTCCAGCGACCGGCGTCGCCGGACTCGAAACCGTCGGCGAACAAGCCGAGGAAGAGCCGGGGCGCCAGGCCGCCGTACCAGACGTCGGCCATCATCCAGCCGCCGGCTTCGTTGTGATGAATGTGGTCCGAACCCATGCAGCCGACGGAGCCGGAGTTCGGCGCGCCGCCGCCGTCGCTCTCGGCGTCGTCGGCCGCGACCTCGTCCGGACGACCCGGAATCGAGTCGGCGATCGACCAGTCAGCCGCGCCGAGTCCGTCGACGTAGCAACGCTCGCTCCGCTGCCACATCTCGCCCGAATCGGCCGGCGTCGCCGCGAGGATCCGCGGATCGAGCCCGGGCGCGGCGAACAGCCGGTCGATCGCCGCACGCTCCCAGAAGACCGTCGGCACCCAGTAGTGGTCGAACGGCCGGTCGGGAGTCGAGGCGATCTCACCCGGAGTGCGCACCGCGTGCGGGTTCGCCAGGCAGGTCGGCCGCTCGCTCTCCGGGTAGAGCGTGCACTGCCCGAGCTCGAGCGGCTTGTGGCCGAGGAGCACGAAGTCGACCGCCCCCACCGGCGCCGCGAGCAGGTCCTCGGCGAGCGTTTCGAGCCATCCGGCGTAGACGTCCCGGGAAGAGTCGCCGGCACCGAGCGCGCCGTCGCAGTCCCAGTCGACGAAGCCGGCGACGACGCCGCTGCCCCCGCCGCAGGGCAGCGCCTCCGGCCGGATCCGGTTCGCCGCCCAGCGGTCGTCGCCGTCGAGGTCGCCGTCGCGGTCGGAGTCGTCGATCGGCCAGCTCCGGTTGCTGGTGTCCTGGACCAGCGCGATCCGCCAGTCCATCCGCTGCCAGCATTCGGCGGGCGACAGGCTCTCGGTCACCGGATTCTGCTCGAGCGGCAGCGTCCGGTCGTACCAGGTGCACGGCAGCGTCGCCGCCGGCCGGCAACCGGTGGCGACGGCCGGATCGGCGCAGGTCCCGCTCGACGGAATCGGGAACTCACCGGTGAGGACCTCCGCGAGGCGCGCACGCCGACACGACCAGCGCGTCCCCCCGGCGTCCTCGCACCACTGCGGCACCGGCGAGACGCCGACGCCGATCGAGGCGCGCACCCGTTCGTAGCGCGGGTCGCCCGGCGCCACCGACGGCAGCGACCAGAGCAGGCCACCGTCGCCGCCGGTGATGGCGTTGACCACGACGTAGTGCCGGCCGTCGAGCCCGAGCGCGTCGGCGTTCAAGGCGCTCGCGAGCTTCGCCGGGTAGCTCCCCTGCGCCGACGTCGAATGCCCGAGGATCAGCAGGCCGACATTGGTCGGGTAGCCGTCGATCGTGCGCGGAATCTCGAGGAAGCCGCCGGCCGCGGCGGCGCGAACCGCGACGGCCAGGGCGAAAACGGCGAGGACCAGGGCGCGCTCGCGCGCGGGGCGATTCCGGTTCATGGCGGAGTCCGACGCCGAGCGTAGCAGCGTCGCGGTAGATTCCGCCGCGATGAGCACGCCGGGTCCCGACCTCGCCGGACGCGTCGCCCTGGTCACCGGATCGACCGGCGGACTCGGCTTCGAGCTGGCGAGGTCGCTGGCACGCCGCGGCGCGACGGTTCTCGCCGGCTGCCGCTCGCACGAGCGATTCGAGACGGCGCGTTCCACGGTCGCCGCGAGCGACGGCGCGGCCGCCGCCGCGCGCTGGCAGCCGGCACGCGCCGACCTGGCGCTCGACGCCGAGGTCGAACGGCTCGCCGCCGACCTGATCGCTTCCGGGCCGGCGTTCGACTTCGTCTTCCTCAACGCCGGCATCCACGACGTGGCGCACGGGCTCACCGCCGACGGCCACGAACGGACCTTCGCCGCCAACTACCTCGGTCACTTCCGCCTGCTCCATCGGCTGGCCGCAGCGCACCGGCTGGTGCCGGAGGCGCGCATCGTCTCCAGCCAGTCGGAGGCGGTGCACTCGAACCCGTTCGCGCGCGCGGCGATCGACGTTCTCGAACGACCGGAGTCGACCGCGCTCGGCCGCCGGCTCTGGCGCGCCACCGCGAGCCCGAACACCAAGGTGCTGCTGGCGCTGATGGCGATCGAGTGGACGCGGCGCACCGCCGGCACCGCGCTCGCCGGCACTACCTTCCTCGGCGCCAGCCCGGGGCCGTTGCGCACCGGCAACGTCGAGCAGCCGGGGCTGGCGATGGCGCTGATGCGCCGGCTGGCGCCGCTGCTGCTGCGCCCGGCAGCGACCGGCGCCGAGCTGCTGGCCTGGGTCGCCACCGCCCCCGAGCTCGCCGGCCGCGGCGGCGCCGTCTACGGCCGCGACCGCCGCCCGGTGCGCCTGCGGGCCGTCGCCCGGGACCCCGAGACCGCGCGGCGCGCCTGGGAGGTCACCGAGCGGACGCTCGGCCTGCCTCCGCTCGTTCTCTGACCACCCCCGTCAAGGCGTCGAAGCGCCGGCGGGTGGGCGCCACGGCACGCCCAGCGTGCCGAGCTCCACCTCGGGGTGAATCCGGCTCAGGTCCGCGCCCTTCTCCACTCCGGCCGTGGCCGCCGTCTCGCGGTACTGCCAGAGCGTCCACGTCGTCCATCCCCGGGGCAGCTCGGGCGCCTCGACGCCGTACTCGGCGACCCACAGCGGGTGCTCGCCGAAGCTGCCGTCGAAGTGCGCGTCCCAGAAGCGGGCGCTGGTGTAGATCATGGCCCGGACTCCGGCGACCCGTTCGACCTCGTCGACGAACGCGCGCAGCTTCGCGCTCAGGTCGCCGGTCGTGCCGCGCCCGAGCGTCTCGACGTCGACCACCGGCGGCAGGTCACCGGGCGCGAGCTCGAGCCGCGACAGGAAGAAGCGCGCCTGCTCGAGCGGATCGTCCTCGGTGACGAAGAAGTGGTAGGCGCCGCGCGCGAGGTCGGCGGCTCGGGCGCTGCGCCAGTGGTCGGCGAAAGTCGGATCGGCGGCGTCGACCCCCTCCGAGGCCTTGAGGTAGACGAAGGCGAAACGCTGCGCGGCGACCCGCTCCCAGTCGATCGCCCCCGAGTGGTGCGAGACGTCGATACCGACCGCCACCGGTTCTGCGCCCGCGACCGCTCGCGCCACGCCGGCACAGAGAATCAGCGCGAACCACGTAGCGGCTCGTGGGCCGCGATCTCGTCGTGACATGCCCCCATTCTCTCAGCCCGCGGACGCCGGCCGCTCCGTCGCGGGCCGGATCGTCACCGGGCCCGGTGGTGCTCGCGCGAGTCGGGCGGCGCCTGGGCGCGGTCGGCGAGGCCGTAGTCGCGCACGACGCGGGCGACCCGCAGGCGGTAGTCGGCGAACAGGCCGGCACGGCCGGCGCGCTGCGCGGCGCGGTGGAGCTCGACCTTGCGCCAGCGCTCGACCGCCGCCTCGTCGCGCCAGAACGAGAGCGAGAGGTACCGCCCCGGTCGCGACAGGCTCTCGAAGCGCTCGATCGCGACGAAGCCGTCGATCCGCTCGAGCTCGGGGGTGAGCGCCGCGGCGAGGTCGAGGTAGCGCTCGAGCCCGCCCTCGACCGGCTCGGCCTCGAACAGCACCGCGATCATCGCGCCTCCCCGGCGCCGCCGCGCTCGAACGTGCCGGGCACCGCCTCGACGAACGAGCGCTCCTCGGCGAGCACGAAACGGCGCTCGGCGGCGAGCTCGAAGTTGGCGCGTCCTTCCGGATCGGCCTTGAGCCGGGCGCGGTAGGCCTCGTAGGCGGCGAGGCTCTCGAAGGAGATCACCCCCCAGGCGACGTCGTTGGTCCCCTCGTGGGGCAGGAAGTAGCCGACCAGGTCGCCGCCGCAGCGCGGGATGATCCTCCCCCACGCCTCGGCGTAGCGCCGGAACTCCTCGCGCTGGAACGGGTCGATGCGGTAGCGGATGAAGCAGGCGATGGCCATGGATCCGGATCCCCCTTTCGAACGGAGGAGACGCTAGCCGCTGGTGTTCCTGGAATGGTTCGGTTACCATCGAACCATGCACGACGAGCCATGCACGACGGACCGGACATCGCCGCGATCGCCGCGCTGATCGGCGACGCCACCCGCGCCACGGTGCTGACCGCGCTGCTGGCCGACCGCGCGCTGTCGGCCACCGAGCTCGCCACGCTCGCCGGCGTCGCCAAGCCGACGATCAGCGCCCACCTCGACAAGCTCCTCTCCGCCGGCCTGGTCGCGGTCGAGCGCCAGGGGCGCCACAAGTACTTCCGCCTGGCCGACCCCGAAGTCGCCCGGCTGCTCGAGTCGCTGATGGGCGTCGCCGCCCGCAACGCACCGGCACCGCGCCGTTCCGGGCCGTCCGACCCGGCGATCGCGCGCGCCCGCGTCTGCTACGACCACCTGGCCGGCTCGCTCGGCGTGAAGCTCTACGAGCAACTGACTGCGAACGGCACCCTCGCGCCGGGCGCGGGCGACGAGCTTGAGCTGACCCGCGCGGGCGAGCGCCGCTTCGCCGCGGCCGGCATCGACGTCGCACAGCTCTCCGCCGGCCGCCGCCCGCTCTGCCGCCGCTGCCTCGACTGGAGCGAGCGCCGCCACCACCTGGCGGGCGCCCTCGGCGCGGCCCTGCTCGCCCACGCCCTCGAGCGCCGCTGGGCGCGCCGCGACCGGCGCACGCGCGCGCTCCACTTCTCGGCGCTCGGCGAATCCGCTCTGCTGCGCGCCTTCGGCTCCGGCCGCGACGCGGTCTCGACGCCTCCGTCGCGCGACACACCATCGGCGCTCGAACGCCTCCTCGCGGCGCTCTCCCGCCGCGACGCCGCCGCCGTCGAGCACGAGCTCGCCGACGACGTCGAGCTGGTCGCCGAAGGGGACGCCGGGCTCTACGGCCCACGCGATCCGGTCGCCGGCCGGGCGCGGATCGCGGCGGCGCTGGTCGCCCTCACCCACCGCTCCGAGCGGGTCGAGCGGCTCGAGCTCGCCACCGTCGACGACCGCCCCGCCCTCGTCCTCGAGCGCCGCCCGCGTTCCGGTTTCGCCTCGCGCATCGCCTTCGTCGCCGACCTCGACGCCGACGGCCGACTGGTCCGGCTGCTCGCCCGGCTCGACTGAGCGGCTCCCGACGGCCGGGGCGATCGGCGGCGCCACCGGCGACGCTGTCCGGCTCCGGACTCGGCTGCGGTACTTCCGTTCGAAGGCGCGACCTCACGATCCTGCGGCCGGCTCAGGGCCGCCGGAGGAGGGACGGGGGGACGACCGGGCACTCCTGCCCGGCATCGTCAGCGAAGTCGTCTCCTTCTTTCGGGGCCGGACCCAACGGCCCGGGAGGTCCGCATGAACTCACGATGCATCGCCTCGATCGTCGCCCTGGCGACGGTGGCCGGCTCGCTCGCCGCGCCGCCCGCCGCCGAGGCCCAGTACGCCGGCTCGTCCTCCATCACCACCTGGAGCGGCGGCTGCGGCGGCTCGACCCGCACCTGGTGGGACGACATGTGCATGGCCTGGCGCAAGAAGATGGGCGACAAGGGCTGGATCCAGTGGTGGCGCAACTACGAGCTGGTCACCGGCGGCCGCTACGTCGACCCGGTGGAGCGCAGCTGGGGCTTCGACAACTCGACCGCCGGCCTGGACTGGAACGACGCCGGCCTGGTCTGCACCCACGGCGGCTGGGGCTCCGGCCGCTGGAGGGGCACGCTCTACGATCCCGATCCCGACGGCGACTGCTCGATGACTTCGAGCAAGATGCGGCTCGGGCGCACCGCCAGCGGCTGGCTGCGCTTCCTCCACCTCTCCTCCTGCAACAGCATCCGCTACAGCCAGCGCACGCAGTGGTTCGACGCCGCCGGCGGCGTCCACGTCGTCACCGGCTTCCACGGCCTGATGTACATCGGCTCGCGCTACGTCGACGAGTACCGCGACCTCGCCAACGAGGCGATGAGCTCGCGCGGCGTCGGCCGGGTCTGGCTCGACCGAATGCACCACGTCGACCACTGGTACAACGCCTGGAAGACGGTCTGCCCGGTCGCCATCGGCTTCGGCGCCACCGTCGCCGAGGCGCAGGGCAAGCACGACGAGAAGTACAACAGCCATTTCCCGCACCCCACGCCCAACTGGATGCACACGCGCTGGAATTCGGGCTGCAACCCCGACGACGGCCCGCCGCTGCCGAACTGACGACCGACGCCCTCCTGGAGAAACGACCGTGAGAATCCGCAACCTGCTGCTCGTCGCTCTCGGCGCCCTGGCGGCCGTACCGTCGCTCGCCCAGCCCGCCGCTTCCGACCTCGGCTCGCCGCGCGAGGCCGCCACCGTCTACTCGTCCGACTACCGCGCCCTGGTCGCGGCCGCGCTGCCGAAGGTCGGCGCCGACGCGATCGGCCGCCACCTCGAGCGCGTCCGCGCCGAGGCCGCCCGCTCGCGCGGCCTGGCGGTCCGCGACGCGGCGAGCTGGACCGCTCTGTTCGGCCTCGACGCCAAGACACGCGCCGGCGACCGTCCGGGCGAGCTCGTCGATCTCGACACCGGCTCCTTCCTCGCCGATCCCGAGGCCGGGCGCTTCCTCGTCTCGCTGGCGCACCCCGACGCGAAACCGGTGCCGCGGCGCGAGTTTGCAGCCGCGCTGCCGGAGATCCGGCGCGCGCACGAGGCTCTGGCCGACCGGATCGGCCTCGCCAAGGGCGAGCTCTTCCACGTCGACTTCCGCGAGATCCTCGCCCAGTCGACGCCGGCGCCCGGTCTCGCCGGCGCCCGCGAGAGCGAGATCGAATCGTTCGGCGCCACCACGACGCTGCTGCGCGCGGCCGGCGGGCTCATCGTGGACGGCAGCTACGCGAACCTGACCAGCCTCGACGCCCGTCGGGTCGACCGCGTCGAGGTGCGCTGGCCGCCGATCCGCCTGCTGCCGGAAGTCGAGAAGGGCAAGCTCCTCGCCCCCACCGATCTCGCCGACCGGGTGACGCGGCGGATCGAATCGTCCGCGCGCGGTCGCGAGGTCAACGTGCTGATGGCCGTGGTACTGCGTCCGGTCGAGGCGGGAGCGCGCACCTACTTCGTCCCGTCGCTGCGCGTCGGCCTGTCGCCGAAGGCCGTCAAGCAGGGGGACGGCTACCTGACCGACGCCGGCGAGGAGTTCTACCTCGACCTGGTCGCCGGCCTCGAAGAGCTGCCGGAACGCGACAATCGAGACCTCGTCCCCGAAAGCCTCGAACGGGAGAAGGCTCCGGGCCGCTGAATCGTCCGGAGCCCACGTGCCGCCGCCGGAAGGGCACCGGCAGCGGCACGTGATCCGCTCCAGGTCAGAGTCCGCGAGCCGCTATCGGTAGACGTCTCGCCGGTGTCCGATGCGCACCACGACGAGACTCCCCCCGGCGTTGTCGATCTCGTAGACGATCCGATAGGCCCCCTGCCGGAACCGCCAGCGCGAGCCGCCGCCGGCCAGCTTCTCGACGCCGTGCGGCCGCGGTTCTTCGGCGAGAGCGCCGATGCGCGCGACGATCCGGCGCCGCAGCGCCCGCGGCTCGATCGCCTCGAGCTCGCGCACGGCCGACGGCTTGATCTCGACCCTAAAGGCGGCCACGCCGCTTCAGGTCGCGCACCACGGTCGCGAAATCGAGGGAAGGCTCCGACTCGCGGACCTCGAACGCCTCGAGATCGACGGCGTCCTCCGCCAGGGCCTGGCGCACCGCTTCGTTGACCATCTCGGAGATCGTCTCGTCGGTCGACGCGGCGCGCAGCCGGAGCGCGCGATGGAGCTCCGGGTCGAGGTAGACGGTCGTACGGCGAGGCGCGGACATGCAGCGATTTCAGCACTACGACGTTTTAACGTCAAGACGTCTCGATGGCTCGCGTCTCGCGGGCCGCGGGAGCTTCGGAGCGCCCCCGCGCACCCGTCGATCTCCGACGCCGATCGGCCGCGGCGGCGACGCCTCGCTTGCGATCAGCGCGCGCAGGGCCGCGGAGACTTCGCGGAACCTGGCGTCGTAGCGTCGCTCGAGCTCGTCGAGCACATCGAGCTCGAGCGCGAGCTCGACGTGCGTGGCCGGAATCCGGCGCCACCGGACGAAGGCGCGCAGGATCTCGATGTTCGCGCGCACCGCGCGCTCGGACCGGAGCACACTCGAGACCATCGCGACTCCCTGCTCGGTCAAGGCGAGAAGCGGACATTTCGACCGACCTCCCGATCAGGTGGACGGGATCCGGGTGTCTTCTCCTCTCGGATCTTCGGGACCTTCCGCCACCGCCGGGCGCTAGACTCCAGCCATGGACCGCGACTCCGCCCGTCAGATCCTGGCGATCTGTCACTACGTCTATGCGGGGCTCAACGCCGTCGTCGCGCTGGCGGTCGGCGGCGCGATGTGGGTGATGTTCCGCGGGCTGCCGCCGGTCGACGACCCGGACGCCGCGAAGGTGTTCGCCGCGATGCGGCCGGTGTTCACCGCCGTCGGCGTCGGCGTCGTCGTGATGGTCCTGCTCCACCTGCTGCTCTACGTCGCCGCCGGCCGCGCGCTCGCCCGGCGCCGGAGCTGGACCCTGTGCGTCGTCGCCGCCGCGCTGGCGCTGACCAACCTGCCGCTCGGCACCGTGCTCGGCATCTTCACCCTCATGCACCTGGTCGACCCCGGCGTGCGCGCGGAGTTCGACGCGGTGAAGGCCGGGCGCGGCCCAGCGGCCGGCGCGGGCTGACGACCGCCGGCCGGAGCCGCGCTCTCCCGAAAGTTTCGCGGACCCGAGTGGCCCCGCGGCGCGGACGGCTACGTACCGGAGGGCACAAGGAGCCCTCTCATGCGCACTCTCGCCGGCCGTCTACTGCTGATCTCGTCGATCCTCCTGCTCGGAGCGTTCGCCGCTCCGGCGCGGCCCGCGGCCGTCGAGCCCGCGGACGACGCCTCGTCCTGGCTCGACCTGGCGCCGCCACCCGACCTCGGCGACGAGCTCGCCGCCGCCGCCGAAACCCTCGTCTACCTCGAGACCGGTCGCCCTGGCGAGCCCGCCGCGCTCTGGAGCGTCGCCGCCGGCGACGCCGCGCCGCGGCGGCTCTGGACCGCGCGCGCGCCCGACGAGCGCCTCGCCGCGTTCGCGCTCAGCCCCGACGGCCGCTGGGTCGCCTTTACGGTGGCGATCGCCGACGGCCCGCGCCGGCTGTCTCTGGTCGACAGCGGCGGCCGAGCCCCGCGGCTCGTTCCGGACGCGACGGCCGACCTCGCCCTCGGCGACGTCGAGCACTTCGCCTTCCGCGCCGACTCGCGCGAGCTCGGCTTCCGCAATGCGACGGGCGCGGCCTCTCTCGACGTCCTGGGCGTCGAGCTGTTCTCCGACGGCTTCGAGACCGGCGACTCCTCGGCCTGGTCGGACACCACTCCGAATCCCTGCGCCACGCCGACCGGCGGGCCGACGCTGCACGCCAACTCGATCCTGTCGAACGAAGTCTGGACCGCGAACGGGAGCCCGCACGTGCTGACCTCGAACGTGCTGATTCCCGCCGGGGTCACCGTCACCGTGGCGCCGTGCGCCGACGTGCGCGTCCGCCCCGGCTTCGATCTCACCGTCCAGGGCGCCCTGGTCGCCGTCGGCACGCCGCACCAGCGCATCCGCTTCCAGCGCGACGTCGCCGGCTCGCCCTGGGACTCGATCTGGGTGCGCAGCCCGGGCGTCGCCTGGCTCGCCTTCGTCGACGTGTCCGGCGGCGGCGCCGCCGGGGCCTCGGTGCTCGTCGAGGGCGTCGATTCGCTGCCGCCGGCCCTGCCGCTGCTGGCCGATCATCTCAAGGTGATCGGCTCGACCAGCTACGGCGTGCGACTGTTCCGGCACGCCGGCTTCTCCGACGGTTCGCGCGATCTCGTCGTCGCCGGCTCCGGCGCCACCGACCCCACCGCGCCCTTCCCGGTACGCATGTCGCTCAACACCGTGGGCACGCTGCCGGTCGGCACCTATACCGGCAACGCCAGCGATCTGATCCAGGTGATCGGCGAAGGCGACTCGGCGGTCACCATCGACGACGCCTTCCACGATCGCGGCGTTCCCTACCAGATCGGCGGCCCGGCCGGCGCCTTCGGCCTGATCGTGGTCGACGGCGACCCCTCGCTCGCGACGCTGACGATCGATCCCGGCGTCGAGATCCGCTATTACTCCGCGGGCTCGAACATCGGCGGGCTGTTCGTCGGCACCAGCGGCAGTCCGGTCGCCACCGGCCGGATCGTCGCCGACGGCACCGCCACCGAGCCGATCCTGTTCACCGGCGCCGGCGCGGCGCCGCCGCCCGGCAGCTGGGAGGGGATCACCTTCTTCGGCGCGCTCGCTCCGGGCAACGTCCTCGACCACGTCCAGATCGACGCCGCCGGCGACAACGGCGGCGACGCCAACTTCGGCTGTCCGCCCGCCGCGTTCCCGGAGACTTCGGGCGCGCTCAAGATCTTCGAGCAGCCCGGCAGCTCGTTCCTGACCGACTCCACGATCTCGCGATCGAGCACCCACGGCGTCTTCCGCGCCTGGACCGGGGCGCAGGTCGACTTCCTGGCGAGCAACACCTTCGACGACGTGGCGTTCTGCAACCAGGTGCTGCCGAGGCCGCCGCTGCCCGAGGTCTGCCCGCCGAACCCCGCGTGCCCGCAGTGACCGACGGGATCGCTTGAACGAAGGCGCCGCGGCCTTCGGGGCCGACCGCCGGAAGCCCGCGAGCCGGAGTCGTAGGATGGCTCCGGCTCATGGGCGACGGCGGCGCAGCGGACCAGGGCGAGGTGACCCGGCTCCTCCGGGCGGCCGACGGCGGCAGCAAGGCCGCGCTCGACGCGCTCTTCGATCTGCTCTACGACAAGCTGCGCGGCATGTCGCACCGCTTGCTCGCCGCCCACGTCCGTCACGAGACGCTGTCGACCACGGCGCTGGTCCACGAGGCCTACCTCAAACTCTCGCGCGACGGCGACTGGAGCGCCCGCGACCGTGAGCACTTCCTGTCGATCTCGGCGCGCGCGATGCGCCAGATCGTGGTCGACGCCGCGCGCGCTCGCGGCGCCCGCAAGCGCGGCGGCGGCGCGCCGGCGGTACCGCTCTCCGGCCTCGAGGCGGAGCGCGCCGCCAGCCCCGAGGAGGTGCTCGCCTTCGACCGGGCGATCGCCCGGCTGGCCGAGGTCGATCCCGAGCTCGAGCGCCTGGTCGACTTGCGCTTCTTCGCCGGTCTCTCGCTCGAGGAGATCCGCGACTTGACCGGCACGCCCGAGCGGACGCTCAAGCGCCGCTTCCGCACCGCCCGCGCGCTGCTCGTCGACGAGCTCGGCCTCGCCCCGCCGGCCGGTGGCGGCGCGTGAGCGACGAGCGCGAGCTCGACTCGCTGCGCGCCGCCTCGCGGCTGTTCGAGGAGCTGGTCGAGCTCGGCGGGCGCGAGCGCCGGACGCGACTCGCGGCGCTCGAGGACCGCACCCTCGCCGCGGGCGTCGAGCGCCTGCTCGCCGCCGACGGCGTGTCCGACTCGGCGCTGATCGACCCGTTGCGGGCCGCGGCCGGCTGGATGGCCGAGGCCGACGGCGTGGCCGCTCTCCCGCTCGACCGGCGCGGCGAGCGCATCGGCCCCTGGCGCATCGTCGAACCGCTCGGACGCGGTGGCATGGGCGAGGTCTTCGTCGCCGAGCGCGCCGACGGCGCCTTCGAGCGGCGGGTCGCCCTCAAGCTGCTCAAGCGCGGCCTCGACAGCGAGGAGATCGTGGCGCGGTTCCTGGCCGAGCGGCGGATCCTCGCCCGTCTCGACCATCCCGGCATCGCCCGCCTGGTCGACGGCGGCCTCGCCGCCGACGGTCGCCCCTACTTCGCGCTCGAGCTGGTCGCCGGGCGTCCGATCACGAATTGGTGCGCGGAGCGCGAACTGGGGCTCGAGGCGCGCCTGCGCCTGGTGCTCGACGTGGTCGCCGCGGTCGACTTCGCGCACCGCAACCTGGTGGTCCACCGCGATCTGAAACCGTCGAACGTCCTGGTCACCGACAGCGGCGAGGTCAAGCTGCTCGACTTCGGCATCGCCAAGCTCCTCGGCGACGGTTCCGACGACGCGACGCGCACGGGGGCGCGCCTGCTCACGCCGCGCTACGCCGCGCCCGAGCAGCTCGCCGGCGAGCCGGTGACCACGGCCACCGACGTCCACGCGCTCGGCCTGCTGGTCTGGGAGCTGGTCACCGGCGAGCCCGCGCGGCGGCTGCCGTCGGGCGTCGTCCCGTCGCCCGCGGATCTCGAGCGCGACACCCGCACGCCGCCGAGCGCGCGCGTGCTCGAGAGCGCCGAGCCCGGCCGCGCGCCGCTCGAGGAGGACTCGCCGCGCGCGCGACGCCGGCTGGCGCGGCGCCTCTCCGGCGACCTCGACAAGGTCGTGCTCCGGGCGCTGCGGCGCGAGCCGGAGCGCCGCTACCCGAGCGCCGCCGCGTTCGGCGAGGACGTCGTCCGCTTCCTCGAGAACCGTCCGGTCGCCGCGCGCGGCGGCGCGCTCGCCTACCGCGCCGGCAAGTTCGCGCGGCGGCACCGGGCGGCGGTGGTCACCGCCGCCCTGGTGGCGCTGTCGCTCGCGGCCGGCGTCGCCGCCACGTTGCGGCAGGCGCGCATCGCCGAGACCGAGCGGGCGCGCGCGGAGCGCCGCTTCGCCGACGTGCGCCGGCTCGCCAACGTCGCCCTGTTCGACGTCCACGCCACGCTCGACAACGTCGCCGGCAGCCTGGCGACCCGGCGGCTGCTGGTCGAGACCGCGCTCGCCTACCTCGACGACCTGGCACGCGAGGCGGGCGACGAACCGGCGCTGCTCGACGAGCTCGCCACCGCCTACGAGCGCACCGCGGAGGTGCAGGGGATGCCGGGGTGGCCGAGCGAAGGACGCAGCGGCGACGCGCTCGCCAGCCTCGAGCGCGCGCTCGAGCTGCGCCGCCGGCTGAGCGCCGCCGCCGGCTCCGGCCGCGCCGCCGATCTCGCCGAGGCCCGGCTGCTGGTACGGATCGGCTCGGTGCACGCGGCACGCGGAGCCGGGGCCGCCGCGGCCGCGCTCCATCGCGAGGCGCTGGTTCTCTACCGCGCGTCACGCGCCCGCCCGGCCGCGGCGGCGCGGTCCGACTCGACGCGCGAGGGGCTCGAGGAGGTCCAGGCGCGGATCGCGCTCGGCGACGATCTCTGGGAGCTCGGCGACTTGGCCTCGGCGACCGGGCACTACCGCGAAGCCCGCGGCGAAGCGATCGCGGTGCGCTCGGCGGACCCCGGATCGGCGCTCGCGATCCGGCAGGTCGGGGTGCTGGACCAGCGCCTGGGCGACGCCGCCGCCGAGAGCGGCGACTGGGCGGTCGCTCTCGCCCACCACGAGGCGTCGCTCGCGATCGACCTCGAGCTCGCCGCGCGCGCCCCCGACGACGCCGAGGTCCGCCGCGACCTCGGCACCGATCTCTCCCGGCTGGGAGTCGACCTCGCCGCGCTCGGCCGTCCGGCGGAGGCGCTCGCACGCCACCGCGCGGCGATCGAGCTGCGCGAGGCGCTGCTGCTCGAAGAACCGGACGACGCGCGCGCCCTCGACGACGCGGCAGAGTCGCGCCTCGAGGCCGCACGCAGCCTGCTGGCGCTCGAGCGCCGCGCCGAGGCGGTGGCCGAGATCGGCGTCGCGCTCGACCGTCGTCGTCGGCTCGCCCGCCTCGATCCCGGCAACGCCCGCTGGCAGGAGGCGCTCGCCGAGAACCTGGCCGTGCTCGCCGACGCGGAGAGCGCGCGCGGCGACCGCGCCGCCGCCTTGCTCGCGCGCGACGAAGCGCTCGCCCTGCGCCGGGCGCTCGCCGCCTCGCACCCCGACCAAGCCGCCAACCGCGCCGCCCTCGCCGCGCTCGAATCACCGCCTGCTCCGCGCCCGCGCTGAGCCGCGAGGCCGCGCGCCGGTCCGCCTCAGACCAGCGGCACTTGCACCAGGCCCGAGCCGACGTCGCTCTCGGCGCTCGCCGGGGAGAGCGGCGTCCGCGTGCCGCTCGCCAGCAGGCGCGCGGTCAGCGCCTCCGGCTCGACGGCGCCGCCGATGCCGAGCAGCTTCTGCGCCCACAGCGCGGCGACTCCCGCGGCGTGCGGCGTCGCCATGCTGGTTCCGCTCATTGCGACCAGCCCGCCGCCCCGCTTCGCGGAGATCACCCCGACGCCGGGTGCGGCGACGTCGACCTGGGTATTCGAGAACGGCGCCACTTCGAGGCCCGCGGCGGTCGAACCCAGCGCCCCGACCGCGATGATCCCGGTCGCCGCCGCCGGCGGCGCCACCGCGATCTCGAACGCCGGCCGGTTCGACTCGTTGCCGGAGGCCGCCACCACGATCGACCCCTGCTCGAACAGCGCCCGGCTCGCCAGCACGTCGGCCACGGCGTTGAACAGGTTGACGTTGGCGCGGTACTGCTCGAGCGCGATCGAAGTCGCCGGCTCGATCGGCAGGCCGTGGACGTCGACCAGGAACTTCACGAAGCCGGGAAAGTCGATGCCGAGCGACATCGAGATCACGTGCGCGCCCTCGTCGAGCGCCCACTGGATCGCCGACAGCAGCGTCGCCGACGAGCCCCCGCCCGGGCCGAGCACCTTGCCGATCACCGCGCGCTCGACGCCGCGCGCGACCCCGATGCGCTGACCGGCGACGTCGCGGCCGAAGATCGTCCCGGCGCAGTGGGTGCCGTGGCCGTCGGTGTCGTCGTCCGGACCGGTGGTGAAGTTGCGCCGGACCAGCGTCACGCCGGCGAAGGCCGGGTGTGCCGGGTCGATGCCGGTATCGAGCACGGCGACGGTGATCCCGGCGCCGTCGAACGGCGAGGCCGGCGCGCCGACGGCGTCGACGCCCCAGGTCACCGCCGCCGCCGGCACCACCGGCGCCGCCTCGACCGCGACCGGCCGGATCAGTTTGAGCGGCATCGGCTCGGCGATGGCGAGCACGCGCGGATCGCGCCGGATCGATGTGCTCTCGGCCTCGGTCAGCGTCTCCTCGTGGACGCTGATGCCCTGCACCGGCGGCGCCGCCGCGGTGGCCATCGCCGTCACGTTGTCCCGGCCGCTGGCCGCGGCGCGCGGCGTGGTGACGTCCCGCAACACGATGAACTGTCTCGCTCCCATCGGTTCCTCCTTCGCTGAAGGTTGTCCCGCCACCGGCGGCCGGGGAGACGATCGGCCGCTTCGTGATGTCCTGCCTGTAAGAACACGATCGAGGGCCCGGAACCGGACGCGACCGGCTGCGGACGGCTCGGGCGCAGCCTCGTTCGCTGCGGAACGCGGCCGACTGTCCCCGGGAGCCGCGAGACGCGGTAGTCGAGAGCGGAGGCCGTCCCCGAGATCGGCGCGCGACGCAGTGACGCGCGACGTCAGGCACCGCCGGCTGCGCGGACCCCGTGTTAGGGTCGCCGACACTCGATCCCACGCTTCCACCGGGAGCCGCTCGACGCCCTTCGGCGTCCGCGGTCGCGCCCACCGCACCGTCGTTCCCGGTGGCGACGGTCCCGGGAGGAGTCGCACATGGCCACGAGATCGCGCAGGAAGTCGGCCGGCCGCAAGGCGCGCGCCGTCGAGCTCGAGCGTCGCACGCTGCGTCCGAAGAAGGCCCGCGTCGAGCTGCGGCAGGAGAGGATCGAACGTCCGAAGGTCGCCGCCGGCCTCTACCGCCGTCAGGACGTGGCGTCCCGGCTGTCACGGACGGGGCTCGCCCGCCTGTTGCGCCGCTTCGGAATGCGTCCCAGGGGGGGCGGCGGCGCCGGCACGACCTGGGTCGAGCTCTCCCCCGCGGTGCCGTGGGTCGACGGCCGCGGCTGGCTCGAGGCGGCGGGCACGCTGCAGAGCTGGTTCGCCACCACGACGATCGGCTTCTATCCGGACCAGCCGAGCCAGGAGCAGGGGGTCCTCTACATCTGGATGGACGGGCTGACTCCGGGTGACGCCTACGTCGCCCAGATCCGGGTCGGCGGCTGGTCCGCGAACCCGCAGGTGCCCGGCACCTTCAACATCGGCGCCTCCGACGCCAGCCACATGGACGTCCAGCACTCGGGCGCGAGCCAGACGATCTCGGTCTTCATGCCCGCCGTCGACGGCGCGCTCTCGCTGATCCGGATCGACACCAAGGGCCTCGGCGGCTGGCTCTTCGACGACGTCCTGGTGACCCACCTCGGCCCGCTGAGCTGACGCCCCGGAAATCGGTAGCTGTCCCCGATTCTCGGCGGACGCGGTGTTCCGGGAGGGTGGCCACGCGTTCGGCCGCACCCCCGGATCCGGCTGTCCGGAATCGACCGGCCGATCGTCCTTCAGGGGTGAGTCTCCACGCCGTCCGCCGCCTCGAGGAAGGAGCCCGACATGCCCGTTCGACGCAAGCGCCCCGGTACGGCGAGAGCGCCGCGACTCGCGGCCCAGGTGGCGACGCGCGTCCCGGCGCCCGCACCGCTTCCGGCGAGCGCCGCGGGTGAGTCGAGGCCGTCGGCGCCGGCCGGACCGCGCCACCTGCCGTCGCAGCCGCCCTTGCCGACGCAGCGGCTGCTGCGCGGCTACTCGTTCGACCCCAGCCTCGCCACCCGGCTCGAAACCGCGCTGGTCTCCGAGATCACCTACCGGGTGCCGTGGGAGCGGCTCGAGCCGGGGCCGCGCGGCGAGTACGTCGAGGTCGTCGACTTCGATCCGGCCAGCGACTGCTTCTACGCCCCGGTCGATCTCGACGACCCCGCCGTGCTCGCCCAGAACGGGCTCGCGCCGTCCGAGGGCAACCCGCAGTTCCACCAGCAGATGGTCTACGCGGTGACGATGACCACCATCGATCACTTCGAGCGCGCGCTCGGGCGCCGCGCCTTCTGGGCCGACCGCTGGCAGCGCGGCTCGAGCGGCGAGGAGGAGTACATCCAGCGGCTGCGCATCTACCCGCACGCCCTGCGCGACGCCAACGCCTTCTACAGCCGGACCAAAATGGCCCTGCTGTTCGGCTACTTTCCGGCGACCAGCGACCGCAGCTCCGGCCAGTACCCGGGCGGCCTGGTCTTCACCGGCCTGTCGCACGACGTCGTCGCGCACGAGACCACCCACGCCCTGCTCGACGGCTTCCACGAGCACTTCATGGAGGCCACCAACCGCGACGTCCTCGCCTTCCACGAGGCGTTCGCCGACATCGTCGCGCTGTTCCAGCACTTCACCTTCCCGGACGCCCTGCGTCACCAGATCGCCCGCACCCGCGGCGACCTCGGGGCGAGCGAGAACCTGCTGTCGCAGCTCGCCGGCCAGTTCGGCCACGCCACCGGCACGCGCGGCGCGCTGCGCGACGCGATCGGCCGCTGGGACGTCGAGCAGGCGCGCTGGATCCCGATCAAGGCCGATCCGACCGCGCTCGACCGCGCCACCGAGGTCCACGACCGCGGCGCGATCCTGGTCGCCGCGGTGTTCGACGCCTTCCTCTCGATCTACCACTCGCACTCGCGCGACCTGATGCGCCTGGCGACCGGCGGCAGCGGCGTGCTGCCCCAGGGCGAGCTCCACCCCGACCTGGTCGACCGCCTCGCGCGCGAGGCGTCGAAGGCGGCCGGTCGCGTCCTCGACATCTGCATCCGCGCGCTCGACTACTGCCCGCCGGTCGACCTGACCTTCGGCGAGTACCTGCGCGCGCTGATCACCGCCGACATAGATCTCCACCCCGAGGATCCCCACGGCTATCGCGTCGCCTTCGTCGAGGCCTTCCGCCGGCGCGGCATCTACCCGGGCGACGTGCTCACCCTCTCGGTCGACAGCCTGCGCTGGGCGCGCCCCGAGGAGGATCCGACGCTGCCGCCCGGCCAGATGGAGGAGATGCTGCGCCGCTTCATGATCGACATCGGGCTGCGCGACAAGGTCGACCGGCTGCGCTACAAGCGTTCGCGCCGTGAGATCTGGGAGACCATGCGCGGCATCCGCGCCGATCTCCACGACGCCATCGCCGGCCAGGTCGCCAAGGCCGCCGTGCTCCAGCGCCTGACCGGCCTGGCGCTCGCCGAGTACGAGGCGCCGCCGGGCGTGCGCGTCCACCGCGACGGCGTGCCGGTATTCAAGGTCCACTCGATCCGCGAGGCGCGGCGCCTCGCCGACGACGGGCGCCTGCTCAACCAGGTCTTCGTCACCCTGCTCCAGAAGGAGGAGGTCGAGCACAAGGGGCGCCGGCACACGGTGCGCTGCGGCAGCACGCTGGTCATCGACCTCGGCGAGCAGCGGGTCTCCTACGTCGTGCGCAAGGGCCTGCAGGACCGCGGCCGGCTCGAGCGCACGCTCGAGTTCCTCGAGGGCGGGCTCGGTTTCTCGCCCAACAAGACCGCCGCCACCTACTTCGGAGACAGCCGCGAGATCTTCGCGGCGCTCCATTCGGACGTCCACGGCTGAGGGCGGAGGGAGAACCATGGCCAAGTCCCGATCGTCCCGCGCCAAACGACCGACGGTCTCGCGCCGGCGCTCGTCGCCCGCGAAGTCGACTGCCGCCAAGCGCCAGCGGCGAAGCGCCGCCGGCAGCTCCGACTTCCGCGTCCGCGTCCGCATGTTCCGCCACGGCCTCGGCGACTGCTTCCTGGTCTCCTTCCGCCGCCAGGGGCGCGATCCGTTTCAGCTGCTCGTCGACTGCGGCGCTCTGGCCCGCTCGGGCGCCGAGATGGTGCCGCTCGCCGAACGCATCGAGGCGGCGACCAAGGGCGCGGACGGCAAGTCGCGCCTCGACCTGGTGATCGCCACCCACGAGCACCGCGACCACCTCTCCGGCTTCAACCAGGCTCGCGACGTCTTCGACCGGATCGAGATCGGCAGGGTCTGGATGGGCTGGACCGAGAATCCGGAGGACGACGACGCCAAGGACCTGCTCGCCGCGCGCGCCCGCGCCCTGACCAGCGTGCGCGCCGCGCTGGCGAGCCCGCGCGGGGTGGCGGCCTCGATCGCCGGAGCGCTGTCGGGGGTCGCGCCGCTGCTGGCGTTCAGCGACGGCGAAGACACCGCGGTCGCCGGCCGCAGGACCATCGCCGACGCGCTCGACTATCTGCGCCAGCGCGGCGCCGCCGCCGGCGCGCTCGAGTATCTCGATCCCGGCAAGGGGCCGCTCGCGCTCGACGGCGTCGAGAAGGTCCGCACCTTCGTGCTCGGGCCACCGCGCGAATCGAAGCTGCTGCTCGACAGCTCGGTGACCAAGAAGCGGATCGACGAGGGCTCGATCTATCACCTCGCCGGCCTCGAGATGGCGGCGATCGCCGCGCTCGACGAAGCGCTCGGCCTGAACGCCCGGCCCGACGGCAGCTCACCCAATGGCCGCCACCGCCCTTTTCCCAAGGAACATGCGATCGCGCGCGGGGACCACTGGTACGGACAGATCCGGAGTTTCGTCGAGCGCACCTACGACCTGCCGTCGGAAGACTGGCGGCGGATCGATCACGACTGGATCGAGTCCTACGGCCGCCTGGCGCTCAAGCTCGCCAACGACACCAACAACACCTCGCTGGTGGTCGCCTTCGAGCTCGAGGACACCGGCGACGTGCTGCTGTTCGTCGGCGACGCCCAGGTCGGCAACTGGCTGTCCTGGAAGGACGTCACTTTCCGCCTGCCGGACCGCGACGACCGGCTCTCGGCGCTCGACCTGGTGCGCCGCACGGTCTTCTACAAGGTCGGCCATCACGCCAGCCACAACGCGACGCTCAAGAAGCAGGGGCTCGAGCTGATGAAATCCGACCAGCTGGTGGCCTTCATTCCACTCGACAAGCCGACCGCCGCGGCGCAGGGACGCAAGGACCCGGAGACCGGCAAGCCCAAGGGCTGGGACATGCCGGCCGGCCCGCTCTACGAGGCGCTCCTGGCGAAGACCGCCGGCCGGGTGGTGATCTCCGACGCCGCCGAGGCGGTGCCGCAGGCCGCGCTCGACGCCGGCGTCGCGGCGACGCCCGAATGGGTCGACTGGTACTACCGGTGAAAGTGCGGTCGACCGGCGCGCGTCCGATCGGAACCTCCGGGAGTAGGCTCCCGCGCGTCGCCGTCGCCCTCTCGCTCGCCGCCTCCGGAGGTCTCGCGATGGATCCCTCGACCGCGCTCACCGCGCCGCCGCGCCGCCTGGTGCTCTGCCTAGACGGCACCTGGAACAGCCCGTTCGACCAGAAGGTCCGCGAGGACGGCCGTCCGGTGCTCAAACCCACCAACGTGCTCAAGCTCTGCCGCGCCATCCTGCCGGTCGATCCGGCGTCCGGTCGCTCGCAGGTCGTCTACTACGACGTCGGCGTCGGCTCGCTCGGCGACTACCCCGGCGTCTCGAACGCGCTGCTCGAGCGCACCGACAAGGCGCTCGGCGGCGCCTTCGGCGCCGGCTTCGAGGCCAACATGGAGCAGGCGCTCCATTTCATCGCCCTCAACTACCAGCCGGGCGACGAGGTGCTGATCTTCGGCTTCTCGCGCGGCGCGGCGACGGCGCGCGCGGTCACCACCTTCCTCGACTGGTACGGCGGCGTCCCGGCGAAGAGCGACCACTACTTCCTGGCCAAGGCGTTCCGCGCGTGGGTGACCGGCAAGGGCAAGACCGACGCGGGCGCGGTCAAGGCCCGCTTCGCGACCGAGCTCGCGACCGACGGCCGCCCGCCGCTCTCGCCGGTGATCCCGGTCACCGTCTCCTTCCTCGGCGTCTGGGACACCGTCGCCGCGCTCGGCTCGCGCCTGAAGGCGACCGGCGAGGAGACCTCGACCAAGAAGGCCTTCTACTTCCACGACCGGCCGTCGCGCTGCGTCGCCCACGCGCGCCACGCGCTGGCGGTGGACGAGGCCCGCTTCGACTTCCGCCCGTCGATCTGGCGCGACGCCCACCCGGGCCAGACCATGAAGCAGCGCTGGTTCCCCGGCGTCCACTCGAACATCGGCGGCGGCTATCCGGAGGACGGGCTCGCCAACGTCGCGCTGCACTGGATGGTCGACGAGGCGAAGGCGACCAGCGACCTCGCGCTCGACGACGACTTCCTCGACCGCTACCGCGGCTTCGCCTTCGCCCGCCTGCACCGCTCGGAGAGCGCGCTCTACCGCGTGCTCGACGCCGCGCGCCTGCGCGTCGGCCGCGGCCGCCGCGCGCTCGTCGGCCACCCGCCGACGGCGAATCTCGAGATCGCCAAGGAGGTCGCCTGGCGCCTGCTCGCCGACCCGGAGGAGCGCCGCGCCAGCGGCAAGCCGGTGCACGAGCAGATGGTGGGCCACCCGCCCTACCGCCCGCGCGCGGTGCTTCAGTACCTCGCCTGCCAACCCGACGCGAAAGCCGCGCTCGCCGCGATCCTCGACAAGCCGGCCGCCGAGCTCACGCTGCCGGCCGGCCTCGAGGCGGAGATCGCCAAGCTGCGCGGCAACTGCGCGCCGGGGTGATCCCTGCTCAGCGCCGTGCCTGGCTGGCGAGGAATCCGTCGAGCAGGGCGAGTTGTTCGGGATGCTGCTCGAGCCAAGCGCCGAGCTCGGACGGACCAACCGGCGCGAAGACTCGATAGACGAAGGTCTCTAGCAGGCCGGCCTCGCGCAGCGCGCGGAGGAACGGCATGAAGGTGCGTCGCGCGAAGTCGCGACCGCGGTCGCCGCCCGCCTCGTCGATCGCCGACAGCAGGCTGTCGACGCGGTAGACGAGCTTCTCGCCCGCGGTCTTGTCCTTCCATTCCTCGGTCTCGACGATCGCACCGCCGATTGAGCGTACGAGCTCGGCCGAGGAGTAGTCGCCTTCGTCCTTGGGAAGATTCACGTTGAACTCGATCTGGTACTCGGCGTCTCCGGTCTTCGCGAAGCCGGCGCCCAGCAGCTGCAGGATCTCGAGCGCGGCGCCCGGCGCCCGCGGGTCCTCGCTCTCGAGCGAGAGGAAGCGCAGGTAGGCGAGGATCGCCTGTACCCGGTAGCCGCCGACCCGGTAGGCGAGGCCCAGGTTCACGTGCGCGGAGCGGTGGAGCGGATCGTTCTCGATCGCACGTTGAAACAACTTGTGCGCCTCGGTCCAGTCCTCCTGGCGCACCCGGGTGACGCCGGCATTGAAGGGGAGTACGGCGTCGCGCGGGAACTCCTTCATCCCCTTCGCGAACAGTCGGAGCGCCCTCTTCGGCTCTCCGGCCAGGTCGTGGCAATTGGCGAGGACGACGTAGACCAGGGCCTTGAACCTCCCAGCCCGATCGAGCAGCGGGTCCGCGGTGCGTACGCAGTCGTCATAACGACCGAGCGCGAACTGGGCGTAAGCGACCTCGTAGGCCGCCTCGACGTTGCCCGGCTCGACTGCGAGCGCTGCCCGGTACTTCTCGATCGCCTCGTCGTACTTGCCGGCGTCGTGGAGGCGCACGCCCTCTGCGATCAGGGCTTGGGCATCACCCGCGGGCGTCGTGGCGGCCGCGGCGACGCTCGCGCAAAGGAAAGTCAGCAGGCCGAGGAGACTGCGGAGACGTGTCGCCATGCGCGACCTCCCGCCGGGAGGACCGTCCCGGCTCCGGCGCGATCTTGTCACGCGCTGTCGCCTCGCGCTGGCGCCGGCGATCCGCCGGGGCCGCGTCAGCCGCTGCCGGCGGCGCCGCTGGGGGCGAAGGCGGAAACGTTTCCCAGGCGCAGCTCGATCTCGCGCTCGAAGTCGCGGCGCATGGCGGCGCTGAACTCGTGGCCGGCGCCCCGGTAGGTGCGCAGTTCGACCGGGTAGCCCAGCGCGCGCAGCCGCGCGGCCGATTCGCGCGCCGCGTGGGCGCCGACGACCCAGTCGTCGTCGCCCTGGAAGGCGACGATCCACGGGCAGAGCTCGGTGCAGTTGCGCACCGGCGGCATCCAGTCGGCCCGGAAGCGCGCCGCGACCGGGTAGGCGGCGCGCACGCTCTCCGGCCGGCGCACGGCGACCAGGTAGGCGAGGTCGCCGCCGTACGAGATGCCGGTGACGATCGGCTTGCCGTAGGTCGGGAACTCGCGGCGCGCCGCCTCGATCCAGTCGGCGAGCGCCTCGGTGGCGCGGAAGACTTCGGCGCGCACCTGGTCGGGCTCGTCCCAAGCGTGGTCCTCGGGGAACCAGGACCAGCCGCCGGGCCGCCGGTAGTTGCCCTGGGGCAGCAGGATGCGCGCCTCGACCGGCACGCCGGCGAAGTCTTCGACGATCTCCTCGGGGCTGGCGCTCGGCCAGTGGAGCGCGACGATCATCGGCAGTCGCGCCTCCGCCGGCGCGCCGCCGGTCCGCACCACCAGCGTGCGGTGCCCGGCGAACAGGCGCTCCTCGACGGCGACGTCGTCGCCGCCGAAGCAGCCCACCGGCGCGAGCAACAGCAGCACGGCGCCGAGCCGCGCGAACCGGCCCTGGATCCCCGACCCCCTCACTCGCGGCAGTGTCGCCTCCGCGGCGGTCGCGGTCTGTGGCGCGCTCCACCCGAGCGCTGTCGGAATCGACCCATCTCAATCTCCTCCTGCAGGATCCGGTCCACTGCCCGCGACCTCGAGGCCCTCGGCGGTGGCGCATCGCGAGGTTTCGCGGGCCGCCCCCTCGCCCTCGGGTCGCGCACGACGGCCGCACGCTCGCGGCGCGACGCGCCCGACTCGGCGGCCGGCACCGGCCGCGGCCCGTCGCGAGACCCGCGAGGCTCGCCGGCGCGAAGGGGCAGGGGATGATCCGGTCCCCGGCCGGGGTGGCACGGGACCGTCGCGCGGTCCGTCGCCGCCGGCAACGTTTCCCCTCTCCCGCACGTACTTCTCTCCGAACGGAGAGAGCGCGGGAGGGAGTATGGCGAAGCCGGATCAGCTCGGTCGTCGAGTGGCGCGCCGGACGCTCGCACTGGCGCTCGCGCTGCCGCTCGTGCCGGTCGCGACGGCCGCCGCGCGGCTCGACAACGGGCCCGCGATCGAGATCCGCCGCGTCTCCGCACCGATCGAGATCGACGGCGACCTCGCGGACGCCGGCTGGCGCGAGGCGACGCGCGTCGACTCCTGGTGGGAGACCAACCCGGGGGACAACCTCGAGGCACCGGTCGGCAACGTCGCCTGGCTCGCCTACGACGGCGAGAATCTCTACGCCGCCTTCGAGTTCGCCGACCCGGATCCCGCGGCGATCCGCGCGCCGCTCGCCGACCGCGACAACGTGCCGAGCTACACCGACTACGGCGGCGTCATCCTCGACCCGCGCGGCGACGGCAAGACCGCGCAGATGTTCCTCTCCAATCCGCGCGGCATCCAGTACGACGCGATCTCGAGCGACGCGTCGGGCGAGGACTCCGCGCCCGACTTCTTCTGGGAGAGCGCCGGCCGGATCACGGAGTCCGGGTGGCGGCTCGAGCTGCGCATCCCCTTCGCTTCGATCCGCTACAGCGACCCGAACCCGGAGAGCTGGGGGATCCTGCTCTACCGCAACCACCCGCGCGCCTATCGCTACCAGTACTTCTCCTCGCGTCTGCCCCGGGACCGCAACTGCTTCATCTGCAACGTGCGCGACTTCACCGGCCTCGCCGACCTGCCGAGCGGCGGCCACTGGGTGGTCGCCCCGTTCGCGACCGCCGGGCAGAGCCAGCGGCCGCGCGGCGACCTCGGGACGCCGCTCGAGAGCGACGACGGCGAGCTCGACGGCGGCGTCGACGCCAAGTGGCTGCCCAACCCGGACACCGTGGTCGACGTCACGGTCAACCCCGACTTCTCGCAGATCGAGTCCGACGTCGCCAACATCACCGCCAACGAGCGCTTCGCGCTCTTCCTGCCGGAAAGGCGCCCCTTCTTCCTGGAGAGCGTCGACCTGCTGTCGACGCCGATCAACGCCGTCTACTCGCGCAGCTTCGCGTCGCCCGAATGGGGGGCGCGGGTCACCGGCGGCACGGAGCGCTGGAAGTACCTGGCGCTGGTCGGCGAGGATCGCGGCGGCGGCAGCGTCATCCTCCCCGGCATCGAGGGGTCGAGTCTCGCCGAGCAGGACTTCTCCTCGATCGTCGCCTACGGCCGCGTGCGCCGGGAGTTCGGCTCCTCGTTCGTCAGCCTGCTCTACGCCGGGCGCGAGCTCGAGGGCGGCGGCTCGAACCGCCTCTTCGGCCCCGACTTCCAGTGGCGACCGACGGAGAAGGACACGATCACCGGCCAGCTGCTCTGGAGCGCTTCGCGGACGCCGGACCGCACCGACCTCGCGGAAGAATGGGACGGCCGCTCGCTCGACGGTCACGCCGGCCGCCTCTGGTGGAATCGTTCGACGGGGACCTGGGACACCTTCGTCGAGTACCTCGACTTCGACGACGGTTTTCGCGCCGACAACGGCTTCGTGCCGCAGGTGGGTTTCCGGTCGGGCTACGGCGAGCTCGGGCGCACGTTCCGCTGGCAGGACCGGGCGATCCGCCGGCTGCGCACGTTCGGCTGGCTCGACTATCAGTCGGACCTCGAGGGGCGGATCCTGCAGCGCCAGGCGGTGGTCGGC
The DNA here is from genome assembly GCA_045862895.1 of Acidobacteriota bacterium. GTDB lineage: Bacteria > Acidobacteriota > Thermoanaerobaculia > Multivoradales > JAGPDF01 > JACTMI01. Next base: position 67,518 of record BTUO01000008.1, on the reverse strand, counting down.
GTCGGCCTCGACGCGCCGCTCAACTCGTTCGCGCGCCTCGAGGTCGCCACGCTCGACCTGCGCTCGGGCGCCGAGCTCTTCCGCGTCCGTCAGCTCCGCCCCACGTTCGAGATCCGCCCGGGGAAGGTGTTCTCGCGCTTCTACTTCCAGGGGAATTTCGGCGAGCAGGTCGACTTCGCCAACGACCGCGAGGGGAACGGCGGCACGGCGCGCCTGGACGCCGACCTGCTGCCGGGCGATCACCTCGCGCTCTCGCTGTCGCTGAACCGGCGCTGGCTCGACGTCGACGACCCCGCGCTCGGCTCGGGGCGTCTGTTCACCTCGGACGTCGCGCGTCTCAAGGGGGTCTACACGTTGAACGCCCGCAGCTGGCTGCGGTTGATCGGCCAGTGGGTGGAGACCGAGCGCGATCCCTCGCTCTACCGCGACGAGGTCACGGCGCACGCGGCCGGCCTCTCGGGCTCGCTGACATTCGCCTACAAGCTCAACTGGCAGACGGTGCTCTACGTCGGCTACTCCGATCTCCAGGAGCTCGAGCCGGAGCGCGACACGCTCGAGCCCGCCTCGCGCGAGCTCTTCCTCAAGGTCTCCTACGCCTTCCGGGGCTAGCCCGCGCTTCTCGCCCGGCCTCTACTGCGGGGCCGGCTCGGCCCGCTCCGGCGGCGCTTCGGCCAGGAAGCCTGCGATCTCGGCGAGGTAGCGCTCGGGCTGGTCCCACCAGATCAGGTGACCAGCGCCTTCGACGAACACGTAGCGCGCGTTCGGAAAGAGATCGACGTACTCGTAGGTCGCGGCGTACGGGATGTAGTCGCACTGTCCCTGGAGGACGAGCACGGGCAGCTCGCGCTGGGCGAGCAGCGGCCGCGGATCTTCGAGGTCGCCGAACCAGTTGCCTCCGCCGTGGGCGTAGAAGCCGGCTCCGCCCTCCTCGGGCCGGACGTTGGCGGGGTCGCACACACCGTTGACGGTGAACCGGCTCGCCAGCGTGTCGAGCACGCCATCGGCTTCGGCGTCGCCCATGAGTTTCCGGTCGAACAGGGTGGCGACGGCGATCGACGCCAGCGCGCGCGGCGGCCAGAAGCGCAGGCCGTCCATCGCGACCCGGTCGACCTCGACGAAGCGCAGCTCGGGCGGCACGGGGTACTCGGTCTCGTTCAACCAGCGCCCCTCCTCGTCGAACCGCGCCGGCTCGAGCGCTCCGGGCGAGGAGAGGACGATGCGCTCGACCCGCTCGGGGTGGAGCGCCACGTACTGCGCCGCCAGCATGCCGCCGTAGGAGTGCCCGACCAGCACGACCCGTGGCGCGGCGATCTGGTCTCGGAGGATCGCGTCGAGGTCCGCGACGTGACCGAGGAAGGAGTAGTCCTTGGGCCGGGGCAGCCGCTCGGACAGCCCGGAGCCGACCTGCTCGTAGAAGTAGAGCTCGTGCCCCCAAGCCGCGAGCGGCGCGAGCGCGGCCCGGAGCGACGAGTGAACATAGCCGCCGGGCCCGCCATGCAGCACCACGACCGGCGCCCGCGGCGCGACCCCCGGTGCGGCGGGGATGCGCCGATAGGCGATCCGATGCCCGGTCGCCAGGTCCCAGAACGCCGTGTCGGGCCCGGGCCGCATCCGCTCGACCGTCGGCCCAATCGGAATCAAACAGTAAAGAATCACCGCCGCGATCAGCCCCAGGCCGATGCGCCAGGTCCAGCGCCAGGCTCGCCTCAACTCGAGCTCCTCCCGTTGCCATCGACTCTACGGCGCAGAGGCAGATTCCTTACAGGTCCGCAAGTGGAGGCGGCTTCCCTCGCTCGAACTCTGTCCTCGATGCTCTGGTAGCGTGGCTGGGTTCCGATGCGCTACTGGTGGGTCAACCAGAACAAGACTTGGCGTCACGAAGTGCGCAGGGGCTACCTCTGGTCACCGAAGCGCAAATCGAACGGACAGCGGCATCCCTACTACGAGTTCATGCGCGAGGTCTCGCGCGGTGACCTCGTCTTCTCCTTTGTCGATGCCCGCATCCTGGCCGTGGGAATCGCAGGTTCCTTCGCCTACGAGGCGGCAAAGCCGACGGAGTTCGGACTCGCTGGTCGCGACTGGGAAGACATCGGATGGCGAGTCGACGTCGCGTTCCACGAGATCCCGACCTATTTCCGGCCGAAGGACTGGATCGAGGTACTCCGTCCATTGCTGCCGAAGAAGTACGCCCCGCTCGACTCGAAGGGCAACGGCTCGCAAAGCGTCTACTTGACGGAACTGCCTCCCGCCTTGGCGCTCCGACTCGCGGACCTGATCTCCGCCGAAGTCGGCGCCCTCGCGCGCTCGGAGGTGATCGCCGAGCCGACGCTCGAGGCTCCGAATCCGGAGCTCGACCTGTGGGAGGAGCACCTGCGCCGCAAGATTGCCGCGGACGCGACGATCCCCGAGACTGACAAGGACCAGCTGATCGTCGCCCGCCGCGGCCAGGGCCTCTTCCGCTCACGCGTCCAGCTCTTCGAATCCCGCTGTCGCATCACCGGCGTCGACCGCCCGGAGCACCTGCGCGCCAGCCACACCAAACCCTGGCGCGACGCCACCAACGAAGAACGCCTCGACGGAGAGAACGGACTCCTGCTGACGCCGTCGATCGACCACCTCTTCGACCGGGGCTTCATCTCGTTCCGCGACGACGGGAGACTCTTGGTCTCCCCTGTGGCACACGAAAGGTCCCTGGCCCGCATGGGGGTGCCCGTCGACGGCGAGTTTCGAACTCCGGCTTTCACCCCTGGTCAGAAGCAGTACCTCGTGTTCCATCGTGACGCGGTGTTTCTCCAGGCAGCTACGGGCAGGAATTCGTAGGCGCAGGCCTTCCACTCCGACAGCTGCCTGCGCGATCAGCTGCCGGGCGGCCGCGACAGTCCTACGAGGCTCGAGCCGTGATCTCTCGCTGATGCGGGAACCGGCAAGCCCCATCGACCTACTGGGAGGTACTCCGACGTCGGCGTGCGAGTGCCTTCACTTCTTCGATCGAGTACGGCGGATTTCGAAGGTGAAGGACAGCATGGCAGTTTGGACAGACGGGCCTGAGATCACGAATCGGGTCGACGCGTTGCCGACCGGACGAATATGCAATCGGCTTGAGATGGTGCACTACAATCAGGTTTCTGGCTTCTTTTCCGTACCGTTTTTCGAATCGCATTCCACAGCACGAACAGGCGCGGCCGTGGTGGGCGATGCAGACCGCCCTAGCTGAAGGGTTTCGTTCGATTCGAGTCAGCGACGTCCCGTATCGGCGACCTTCGAAGTATTCTTTCGGAGCTCGGTCCGGTGCTGATTTCACTGCAGATACGCGCCTCGACCACTCCCGCTCGAGCGCTTGGGCGATTGGTTCGGGGATCGTGAGGCCAGACATCTGGATGCCCCAATTGAATTCCGACAAGGGTGCGCGATGCAGGCGCTCCCAAGGAATCACTGGGGCCTCGGAAACGTACTCGAGGGCCAGGCCTACATAGAACGACCTGCCGCCTGTCCTCGCCCGATCACGATTCCAGTGCTCACCTTCGAAGGGCTCTGATGTAACCCAGCCAGAAGCGACGATGCCCTTCGGATCTACTCCTAGCCGGATCATGAAGGCTCGATCCTGCGGCCTCGGCTTCCGGCTCCGGCCGACACTCCAGGAGAAGGATGCGTTTGTGTCTCGACCACCCGACCGAAGCTCATTCCTGAGACTTCCCCATGGATACAGTCCCGGGTTCCAGGCCAGAAGAAAGGTAGCCATCTGGAACTGCCTCCTCGAAGCGAGTGATCAACTACGACTGATTGAGCAACCAAGCGCTTTCCAGAAGTCCACATCACAAATGATCGGAACGCTATAGCGCCTTGCTTTCACAGCCTTGCCCGACATTGAGTCGAGGTCCGCCGCCACGAGGAGATCCAGCTTCTTCGTTACGGAGGTCGCGACTCGCAAACCCTTCTCGGTCGCGAGTCTCTCGGCGAGTTCTCGAGTCAGCCGCGCACCGTCAACGACGATCGACGACTCTCCCGTGAAGCAGACCTGCGCCCCTCTGCAAGCGCCGAGTGCCTGAAATCCTTCAGGCGACGGCGAATGTCGACCGACTTGAAGGGGTGAGCTCCCGTGCAGAAGGCCCAAGTACTCCGACTCTTGAATCCCCAAGAGACCGGCTATGCGGGCAATGTCAGCTCTCTCGTGCAGTTCGATCACACCATCCAGGCGGGCCTCTTGAATGAGTCTCGCGAGGTAGCCCAGATGAAGGCCCTCGACCTGCTTCCAGCCGAGGCCCCATCGGTTCGCGACCTCCGCGAGGGACCGTACCTCCTCCGCGCTCAGCTCGCGATCCTCCAGCGCCATCTCAAGGACGTTGAGGTAGGCGATCGCGGACTCCTCCGTCGCCTGGGCTACCGCCGAGGAGTCGAGGCGCGCCATCAACTCTTGAATCGATCCTTTCGACCGGGCCGGGTCAGCTCGTACGGCCGCCCGCGTGGCCGGGGGCTCCGGCTCGAAGGGAACGTCCGGCCAGCGAACCGGGGCGGCCGGTTCGATCGAGTGCAGCAGGCCGGGGTCGTCCTCGAGGAGCCGCAGAAACAGGCGCGCAGTCGCTTCGGCATCTCGCAGGGCGTCGTGGGCGGGTTCGGGCGCCAGCACGCCGTAGTCGCAGCAGCAGACCTGGAGACTTCCTCCGCCCGCCGCCGCCATCGTGCAGATCGTCTGAAGCAGCGGAAGCGGGACGCCGAGGCGGCGGTACTCCGCTTCTAGAAAGGCGAGATCGAATCGGATGTTGTGCCCGACGAGCGCTATCGAGCCTGCAATCGTCTCCGCGAGGGCGCGGGCGATGCCGGCGAAACTCGGAGCGGACAGAACGTCCCGGGCGTAGATCCCGTGCACGTGCGACGCGCCGAGGTCGCGCCCCGGATTGACGAGCGAAGCGAATGTCCTCTGGACCGATCCATCGGGCCCGAGGACGACGGCGGCCACCTCGATCACCCGGTCGTTCCGGAAGGGATTGAAGCCCGTCGTCTCCAGATCGAGGACGCAGAAGGTAGGCATGCGCCGATCCCGCCCGAATCGAAAGCTACGTAGCGTTCCGTTCCGCCTGAAACAGCTCCCAGCAATCCTGAAGGATCGCTCTCCCCATACGGATTCCGCGCCACTGCGCGAGCAACTCGTCGCGGCTGAATCGATACTCGGACTTCCCGGGCTCGCTGCTGTTCAAGATCGCCTCGCGGCGGAGAAAGTCGATCTCTGTCAGAGAATGGTCGCGGAAGTAGGTCCAGCGGGTGGAGCTCTCGAACCCTGCCACATGAAGGACGCCGCGGGCCGCGCAGTAGCGCCTGAAGCTCTCGTCCCGAAGATCGAAGTCGAACTCCGAGACGTGGCGCAGAAGATCAGGGTCCTGGCAAAGAGCTCGGGGGCCACTTCGGACCCTGGGCACCGGAATTTTCCGGCGCTTGACGGACTTACCCTTCTTGTCCGAATCAGCCTCCCGAGCCGCTTCGATCCGCTGGCACCTCTCCTCTTCCTCGCGGACCAGAGCTTCGCGCACCTGCTCTGCGATGCTCTTGGCCGGACTGTGCACCCGCTTCGCACTCATCCCACGCGTTCCTCACCACCCCACCGGATGCCAGGTCGTCTTCGTCTCAACGAATAGACGAATGAGATCGAGACTTCGTACAGGGTCGGCGAAGTAGTCGGGGGTGGTGACGTCCGGCGTGCGCTTGACGTTGACGGCGGCGTCCTGGCGGGCGGACTTGTCGAGGTCCGGGGGGAGGCCGGTCAGGCTGAGGGCGTTGACGTCCATGTGGCGGGCGAGATGGGGCACCAGCTCGGGTTTGTGGCCCGAGAGGAGGTTGATCACGCCGCCGGGCAGGTCGCTCGTGGCGAGGACCTCCGCCCACTCGAGGCCCGGGAGCGGGTCCTTCTCAGAGAGCAGGACCACCGAGGTGTTGCCCGAGACGATCACCGGCAGGACGTGCGAGACCAGGCCGAGCAGCGACGGCGACTCCGGGGCGGTCACGCCCACCACGCCCATCGGCTCCGGGACCGAGAAGTCGAAGTAGGACGAGGCGACCGGGTTCACCGACGACAGCAGCGTCGTCACCTTGTCCGCCCAGCCCGCGTAGTGGACGATGCGGTCGATCGTCGCGCGGACTTCCCTTTTCGCGGCGGCCGCCGTTCCCCCCGAGGTCGAGTGGATCAGCGACTCGAACGACGACGCGCGGCCCTCCAGCATCTCCGCCATCCGGTAGAGGATCTGGCCGCGCAGGTACGGCGTCGCGCCTGACCACTTCTCCACCGCCCCGCGGGCTTTCACTACCGCGTCGCGGATGTCCTTGCGGGAGGCGCGGCAGACGTTGGCCAGGTGACGACCCTTGGCGTCGGTGGCCGGGTCGTAGCGGCCGGATTCCGAGCGGACGAAGGCGCCGCCGACGTAGAGCTTGTAGGTCTTCGCGACGGGGAGGGACATGGCGAGATTCTAGCGGCTTGGCTCGCGGGGCGGCGGCGGGGGTCGTTCGGCAGGGGATCATGGGGACAAGGAGCCCGCTGTGCGGGCACCATGTCCCCAGAATTTCGTCGCAAGGGTGAGTGGGGACAAGGAGCCCGCTGCGCGGGCACCATGTCCCCAACAGGTCGGGGCATCGTGTCCCCAGAATCGCTCCGCAGAGGACCGCAGTGCCGGGCGGGGCAGCGGGAGCTTACGCGCTCGGTGGGCGATCCGTCGGGTCGAGGGGCGGTCCGGGAGTTGCACGGGGCGGCGACATGCCTTCGATCTCCGGATTTCGAGTCCTGTCGAGCTGTGTCGCGCTCCTCGTCGCCGCGGGCGGCGCCGCTGGTGCCGAGCCCGAGCCGCCGCGCGGCGTGCCGCCCGCCGTGCGCGCGGTCGCCCAGGCGATCGCCGCGGAGCTCCAGCGCGGCGAGCACCCGGGCGTGACCTCGTTTCACTTGCGCGTCCGCGGCGAAGCCGTCGCCGAGTTCGAGGATCCCGCGCTCACGCGCGAGAATCCCGACCTGCGCTCGGCGACCAAGTCGATCACCGCGCTGCTCGTCGGCATCGCCCTCGACCGCGGCGAGCTCGCCTCGACCGAGGCGCGCGTCGTCGACCTGCTCCCCGAGCTCGCCGCGACCTGGCGCGACGGCGACGGCCGGCGGGCGATGACCGTCGCCCACCTGCTCGCGATGCGCAGCGGCCTCGACTGCGACGACTGGGACGACAAGAGCCCCGGCCACGAGGACCGCATGTACCGGCGGCGCGACTGGGTCGAGTTCTGGGCCGCGCAACGGTTGCGCGAGCCGCCCGGCGAGCGGTTCTCCTACTGCACCGGCAACGTCGTCGCCCTCGGCCGGATTCTGGCCGGCGCCACCGGCATGCCGGTCGACCGCTACGCCGACGAGCACCTGTTCGGCCCGCTCGGCATCCGCGGCGCGCGCTGGGAGCGCTGGAATCGTGGTCGCGAGGTCGACACCGGCGGTCACCTGCGGCTGGCTCCGCGCGACCTCCTGCGCGTCGGCGAACTGCTCCTCGGCCGCGGCGAGATCGACGGTCGGCGCATCGTCTCCGCGGCGTGGATCGAGCGGATCACCACGGAACGCAGCGACGTCCCGGGGCGCAACGAGCGCTACGGCGAGCTCTGGTGGCTGGCGCGAACGACCCGGTCCGAACTTCCCGCCACCCGGCTCTGGATGGCCTGGGGCAACGGCGGCAACTTCCTGGTCGTCCTGCCCGAGCTCGACGCCGTGATGGTCGCGACCGGCACCCGCTTCCATCGCCCCGACGCGCTCGAGCCCCTGGGCTGGCTCGCCGAACGCCTCCTGCCCGCTTTCGGTCCCCGTCCCGACGGCGGATAGAATCCGGACGCCATTCCGGTGGAGGGGTTCCATTCGCGGTCCGCCCATGCGGCGGGGAGGAGAGGGGCATGCTTCTGAGCAACGTCGAGACCATTCCGGGCAAGACCATCGTCGAGTTCTACGGGCTGGTGAGCGGATCCACCGTGCGCGCCAAGCACCTCGGCCGCGACATCGCCGCGGGGCTCAAGAACCTCGTCGGCGGCGAGCTCAAGGGCTACACCGAGCTTCTCGGCGAGTCGCGCCAGGAGGCGGTCAATCGCATGATCGCCGAGGCCGAGAAGATCGGCGCCAACGCCATCGTCAATGTCCGCTTCTCCACCAGCTCGATCTCCCAGGGCGCCGCCGAGCTGTTCGCCTACGGGACCGCCGTCAAGGTGGCCTGATGAATCCGGACACCTTCGGACTGATCTTCGGCCTCGGCCTCACCGCCCTGCTGCTGATCGTCGGGTTCGTCGCCGGCTCCATCGCCGAGCGCAGTCACTACACCTCGATCCGCTCGCGCGAGCAGGCGCTCGTCAAGCTGCCGGCGCTGACCTTCGAGACCCTGCCCGAGGGGTGGAGCGTCGAGCGGAGCGGACTGGTCGCCGGCAGCGTCGTCGTCTCCCTCGACTACTTCAAGCGCTTCCTCGCCGGCTTGAGGAACCTGATCGGCGGCCGCGTGCGCGCCTACGAGAGCCTGCTCGATCGCGCCCGCCGCGAGGCCGTGCTGCGCATGAAGGAGGATGCGAAGAAGCGCGGCTTCACCGTCATCTCCAACGCCCGCCTCGAGACCTGCTCGATCGCCTCGGCCCGGCGCGACGGCAAGGGCGTCACCGGCGTCGAGGTGCTCGCCTACGGCACCGGCCTGGTCGTGCCCGAGCTCTCCGCCCGGAGGAGCGCCGCCGGGTGAAGTTCGTCGAGAAGCTCCCCGAGGAGACCTCGAACGTCTCCAAGGGGAGCCCGCTGGTCGAGCTCGCGCAGCTCGTCCTCGGCGGGCTCGCGACGCTGCTGCTGGTCGTCTGGGTCGCCGGATTCGCGGTCGACGCGCTGGCGGCGCGGGTCTCGCCCGAGCGCGAGCGGGCGCTGTTCGGCGCGGTGGTCGGCGCGATCGAGATCGACGCCGAGGACGACCGCGAGCGGCTCGGCCGGCTGCTCGACGCCCTCGGCCCCGCCGAGCCGCGGCCGGTGCTGGGGGTGATCGACTCCGAGGAGCTCAACGCGATGGCGCTGCCGGGCGGAGCGATCGTGGTCACCCGCGGCCTGCTCGACCAGGTCGACGACGCCGAGCTGACCTTCGTGCTGGCCCACGAGCTCGCCCACCTCGAGCACCGCGACAACCTGCGGGCGATCGGCCGCGGCCTGGTGCTCACCATCGCGCTGTCGCTGGTCGGCGTCGACGCCGGCTCGCCGCTCGACGCCGGCGAGCTCGCCGGCCGGGTCGCACTCCACCGCTTCGGCCGCAGACGCGAACGCGCCGCCGACGCCGCCGCGGTGCGCAGACTGCTCGAGCGCGGCCTCGACGCGACCGCCTCGGTCCGCCTGCTCGAGCGCCTCGCCGAGCGCGAAAGCCGCGGCGACCGAGCCCTGTCCTGGCTGGCGACCCACCCGCTGGGAAAGAAGCGGATCGAAGAAGCAAGACACCTGCTCGGCCAACGCTGAACGACCCCAACCGCCCGCAGCAAGCCGCCCCGACATGCTGGGGACATGATGCCCGCGCAGCGGGCTTCGTGTCCCCACGACGGCTTGCCCCACGTGGCACCCTGCCGATCCGAAGTGCAGGCAAAGACGCGACCCACCCGCGACAACGACCACAGACGGTCGCAACGGCACCCGCGGAACGACCCCAACCGCCCGCAGCAAGCCGCCCCGACATGCTGGGGACATGATGCC
>BTUO01000008.1:35864-57727 GCA_045862895.1 Acidobacteriota bacterium | reverse complement strand
CACGACGGCTTGCCCCACGTGGCACCCTGCCGATCCGAAGTGCAGGCAAAGACGCTGCCCACCCGCGACAACGACCACGGACGGTCGCAACGGCACCTGCTGAGCGACCACGGTGGTCGGTCAGCGGGTGCCGTTGCCTTTGTCTTTCGTCGTTGTCGCGTCCGGCGTTGGGGCGGCTTGCCTGCTTGTACGGCAGGTGGGGTCGTTCGGCAGGCCGTCGTGGGGACACGAAGCCCGCTGCGCGGGCATCATGTCCCCAGCATGTCTTGGCGTCTTGCTGCGGGCGTTGGGGGTCGATCGGCTGCTGGGGGCTCAGCCCTCGTCCGGGGGCTCAGCCCTCGTCCGGGGGCGCGTCGAGGGCTTGGCGCACCACCTGGCCGAGTTGGGAGAGGGCGAAGGGCTTGACCAGGTGGATGGTCGGCGTCTTGCCGGTCTCGTCGAGCGGCAGCGCCGAACCCTCCGCGTAACCGCTCATGAACAGCACCCGCAGCTCCGGACGCAGCGTGCGCAACGCGGCCGCGAGCTGGGCGCCGCCCAGGCCGGGCATCACCAGGTCGGTCAGCAGCAGGTGGATCGGCGCGCGGTGCTCCGCCGCCGCGCGCAGCGCCTCCTCGCCGCTGCCGGACACCAGCACGCGGTAACCGAGCGCGGAGAGCGCGCGCTCGGCCAGCCGGCGCAGCCCTGCCTCGTCCTCGACCAGCAGGATCGTCTCCTGACCGGGGCGCGACGGATTCGGCGCCTCCGCCATCGGCGGCGGCGGGGCGATCACCGTTCGCAACTCGAGATCGGCGTACGGGAAGTAGAGGTCGAATCGGGTCCCGCGCTGCGGTGCCGACTCGACCTCGATGAAGCCGCGGCTCTGGCGGATCACGCCGAACACCGTGGAGAGCCCCAGCCCGGTACCGCGCCCCGGCGGCTTGGTGGTGAAGAAGGGTTCGAAGATGCGCGCCTGGATCTCGGGAGTCATGCCGTGTCCGGTGTCGGCGACCGACAGCCGGACGAAGCGTCCCGGATCGACCTCCGGAGCGGCCGCCAGCTCGCGGGCGCCGAGCTCGACGTCGGCGAGCGCGATCGACAGGCGCCCGCCGTCGGGCATGGCGTCGCGGGCGTTGACCACCAGGTTGAGCAGGATCTGGTCGATCTGGCTGCGGTCGGCGAAGACCGGCAATGGCTCTTCGGAGCCGGCGATGTCGATCTCGATGTCCTCGCCGATCAACCGGCGCAACATCGTGGCGCTGCGGACGACCAGGCCGGTCAGGTCGAGCGGTTCCGGCGCGAGCTCCTGCGAGCGGCTGAAGGTCAGGAGCTGGCGGGTCAATGCCGCGCCGCGATCGACGGTCTCGAGGATCTCCCCGACCAGCTGCGCCGCGCGGCCGTCCGGCGGGACCTGCTTTTCGACCAGCTCGGCATTGCCGCAGACGATCGTCAGCAGGTTGTTGAAGTCGTGGGCGACGCCACCGGCGAGCCGGCCGATCGCCTCGAGCTTGTAGGACTGGCGCAGCTTCGCTTCGAGCTCGATGCGGGCGGTGACGTCGGTCCAGGAGCCGACGATCTCGGTCGGCTCGCCACTGGCGTCGCGCAGCAGCCGTTCCTCGTCGCGAATCCAGATCCAGCCGCCGTCCTTGCGGCGGAAGCGGTACTCGGACACCTGGTAGTCGTCGGGTCCCTCGAACGGGTCGGACAGCGGAACCCCCGCCCGGTCGTCAGGGTGGACGTTGTCGAGCCACCAGGCGCGGCCGAGCGCTTCGGCTTCGGTCCAGCCGGTCAGCCGCTCGAGCGCGCCGCCGCGCCAGATCGGGCGCAACCCGCCGCCTGCGACCAGCTCGAGGGCGTAGATCACCGACGGGCTGGCCGCGACGTAGCGCTCGAGCGCTTCGACCGTCCGCCGGCGCTCGACGAACTGGCCGATCTGCTCGCCGACGGCGCGCAAGGTGTCGCCGAGCGCCGGGTCGATCTCGCGCTCGGAGGTCGAGTGGAACTCGAGGACTCCGATCACCTCGCCACGCGCGACGAGCGGAATGCCCACGGCCGCCGACATGCCGGCGGCGAGCGCCTCCTGGCGGCGCAGGTACGCGCTGTCGTGGCGCAGATCGACACGCTCCGGCCGGGCGCTCGCCCAGACCCGCCCCGGCAACCCCTGGCCGCTCTCGATCGCCAGCCTCCGGGTGCTCTCGACGAGCCCCTCGGCGGCGACGCCCGGAGCCGACCAGACGCCGCTCGAGGCCAGCCGGCGTCCGTGGGGGTCGAGCAGCCAGAGCGTTCCGAACTCCCACCCTTCGGCGACAGCGATCGCCTCGAGCAGCTTCGGCGTCACGGCGGCGAGCGACTCGGCCGCCGCGAGCACGCTGCTGACTGCGTCGCGCAACCGGAGCCGGCGGGCGACCAGCACCCGCTCGGTGATCTCCTGCATCGAGCCGCGGACCCGCACCACGCGGCCGTCGACCATTTCGGGGCGGCCGATCGTGCGCACCCACTTGCGGCGGCCCGCCCGGGTCACCAGCTCGAGCTCGAGGTCGTAGGGGGTGCCGTGCGCCATCGCGGCCGCGACCGCGGCCTCGATGCGCCGGCGCGATTCGCCGTGGTAGAAGGACAGGCCGACATCGACCGACGTCGGGTCATCGGGGTCGAGATCGTGGATACGCGCGATCTCGGCGGTCCAGGTGCCCTCGCCGGTCGCGGGGTCGAACTCCCAGCCACCGACGTGCGCCAGCTCCCCGGCTTCGCGCAGGAGCTGCTCCTGCCGCAACAGGCGCTCGACCATGGCGCGGTCCGGCTGCACCCGGTCGTCGTTGCTCTCCAAGCCAGGCACCTCCTCCCGCGCTCGCGCGGGGAGTGTGTGCCCCCCGAGGCGGGATTGTAGCGCGTCGAACGGCCCAACCGCCCCGAATTGCAGGCAAAGACGCGACCCACCCGCGACAACGACCACCACCGCCCGCAACGGCACCCGCCGAGCCACTCCGAACGCCCGCAGCAGGTCGCTAAGACATGCTGGGGACATGATGCCCGCGCAGCGGGCTTCGTGTCCCCACGACGGCCTGCCGAACGACCCCAACCGCCGCCCCAGAAGGCAAGCCGCCCCAACGTCGGACGCGACAACGAAGACAGGCGACGGCAACGGCACCCGCTGATCCACCACAGTGGTCGTTCAGCGGGTGCCGTTGCGGGTGGTCGTGGTCGTTGGTGCGGGTGGGTCGCGCTTATGCCTGCACTTCGGATCGGCGATGTGCCACGTTCGGCAGGCCGTCGTGGGGACAAGGAGCCCGCTGCGCGGGCACACATGTCCCCAGCATGTCGGGGCGTCCGCCAGCGGGCGGTCGTGGTCGTTGGTGCGGGTGGGTCGCGTTCTTGCCTGCACTTCGGATCGGCGATGTGCCACGTGGGGCGGGCCGTCGTGGGGACACGAAGCCCGCTGCGCGGGCATCATGTCCCCAGCATGTCGTGGCAGCTTGCTGCGGTCTTTGGTGGTCTCTCGGCATCCCTCACCGGGCCTTCACGCCGCGCGCTCCTCCGCCGGTACCGCCATCACTTTCGGCGCGGCCACGGCGTGCTCCTGCGCGCGCCGGATCCACCATGCGCCGGCGACGCAGACGGCGCCGCCGAGAACCGAGAGCAGCGCCACCTGCTCGCCGCGCACCGCCACCCCCAGCGCCAGCGCCACCGGCGGCATCAGGAAGGTGGTGGCCGAAGCGCGAGTCGCGCCGAGGCGACCGGCGGCGATCGCCATCAGCACGAAGGCGACGCCGGTGCCGAGCGCGCCGAGCGCGACCACCGAGAGCACCGGCCCGAGCTGCCAGCGGATCTCCAGCAGGTCGGGCACGCCGAGCGGCGCGGTCAGCACCAGCGCCACCGCCTGCGCCCGCAGCAGCACCGGCAGCGCGCCGTGGGCGACCTGCAGCGGTCGCGCCAGGTTGACCGCGAAGCCGTAGGAGACGACCGCGGCGAGCACCATCAGCACGCCGGCGAGCGAGCTGCCGCCGGCGCCGAGGCTCGGCCACGCCACCATCACGACACCGGCGAGCCCGACCGCGAGCCCGGCGACGATGCCGCGCGACGGCAGCCGCTTGGCCAGCAGCGCCGCGACGACGGCGGCGACCAGCGGCACTGCTCCGTTCAACATCCCGGCGAGCGCCGAGGAGACGCGCTGCTCGGCGTGCGGAAAGAGGCTCAGCGGGAACGCCATCCAGATCACGCCGAGCAGCGCCGCCCCCGCCCAGCCCGCCCGCGGCAGCGGGCGCCGGGCGGCCGGGAAGAGGGCGAGCGTCAGGAAGCCGATCAGGAGTCGCGCGAAGGTGACGCCGTCGGGCCCGAGGATCTCGAGCCCTTCGGCGATGAACAGGAACGAGGCACCCCAGATCACGCCGGGGGCGACGAGCAGCAGCCAGTCGCCGCCGGCGGTGCCCGGCGCCGGGCCGGGAAGGGGGGTCGGGAACAGGGTCGGGGAGGTCATGGTGGACAAGATAGGGCTCTGGTCAGTTAAGGACAAGCGAAATGTTCTGTCCTGTTTCGTTTAGAATCTCTACATGATCAGTCTCGAGCGTCTCCGCGCCCTCCACGCCGTGGCGAGCCACGGCTCGCTGCAGGCCGCCGCCGAGGTCCTGCACATCACACCGTCGGCGGTCTCGCAGCAGATCGCCAAGCTCGAGCGCGAGGTCGGCGAGCCGCTGCTCGAGCGGCGCGGCCGCGGCGTGGCGCTGACCGACGCCGCCGGCGTGCTCACCCGCCACGCCGAGCGCGCCTTCTCGGCGCTGCGCCAGGCCGAGGCGGAGCTCGACGAGAGGAAGAGCGTCGTCGCCGGCCGGCTGTCGGTCGGCGCCTTCTCGACCGCGGTGCGGGGTCTCGCGCCGACCGCGCTCGCGCGCCTCGCCCGCCGCCACCCGAAGCTCGAGCTCGACGTCCACGAGATCGAGCCGAACGCCTCGCTGCCCCGCCTGGTGCGCGGCGACCTCGACCTCGCCATCGCGCAGGACTGGAAGAACGCGCCGCTGCCGATTCCCGACGGGCTCGAGCGCGCGCCGCTCGCCGACGACATCGCCGACGTCGCGCTGCCCGCCGGCCACCGGCTGGCGAAGCGTCGCGTGGTGCCGCTCGCCGAGCTGGCGGGCGAGGAGTGGATCTCCTGGCCGGCCGGGGCGATCTGCCACGACTGGCTGCTGTCGACCCTGCGTGGCCTCGGCCGCGAGCCGCGCATCCGGCACACCGCGAGCGAGTACCAGACCCAGCTCGCGCTGGTCGCGGCTGGCTTCGGCGTCGCCGTGCTGCCGCGCCTCGGCCGCGGCCCGGTGCCAAAGCAGGTCAAGGTGGTGCGCGTCGAGCCGGGGCTGACCCGCCACGTCTACGCCCTCTGGCGCGCCGACGCCACCCGCCGCACGGCGATCCTGGCGGCGGTCGAGGCGTTCGAGGCGTAGCGCCGAACGACCACCAACGCCCGCAGCAAGCCGCCCCGACATGCTGGGGACATGTTGACCGCGAAGCGAGCAACGTGTCCCCACGACGGCCTGCCGAACGACCACGACTGCCGTCCCGAAGTGCAGGCAACAACGCGGCTCACCCGCAGCAACCACCACGGACCAAGGCGACGGCACCCGCCGAGCCACCACCGAGGTGGCTCAGCGGGTGCCGTTGCCTTTTGTCTTGGTCGTTGTCGCGTCCGGCGTTGGGGCGGCCTGCCTGCTCGGACGGCGGTGGAGGTCGTTCGGCAGGGGCTCATGGGGACAAGGAGCCCGCTGCGCGGGCACACATGTCCCCAGCATTTCGGAGCGGCAGGCGCGGGCATCATGTCCCCAGCATGTCGTGGCGGCTTGCTTCTGTCTTCCGTGGTCGGCCAGCGGGTGCCGTGGCCTTGGTCCGTGGCCTTTGGTGCGGGTGCCGCTGCGGACGTCGGGCCCTGTCCCCGCTGTAAGGCCCCCGACTCTCCTCCGTCGATCTCGGCAGCCCTCGTTCGACTTCTGATCGGGCGGGGGCGACACCGCGCCCGCGGGGTGTCCGTGGATCCGCAGGTTGCGGATTGAGCGACACGCGGGCAGCGCCGGACGACGCCGCGGAGGGCCGGCCGCCGAAGCGCAAAGCTTTGAGAAATCGAAGGATACGACCGCCGTCACCGCGCCGTCACCGGCTGGCACGGGTCGTGATCCCTGACCGGAACCGCCGGCGACGCCGGCATCCCTGGAGGAAGAGATGAACGACTCGCTTCACCCGCACTCCGAGAACGACTCGACCTCGCCCGATTCCGGGCTCGGTCTCGACGACACCTTCTCCACCCCGCGCCGTCCGCGCTGGATCGCCTCGGCGGTCCTGCTGTCGGCGGTCACCGTCACCGGCGCGGCGCTCGCGGCCTGGAAGATCGACACCCTGCGCGACGCCGACGCCGCCGCGGCCAGCCAGCCCGAGTGGCCCGAGGTGGTCACCGTCGCCACCTCCGAGCCGTACGAGCACCGCCCGACCGTCACCGCCATCGGCACCGTGCTCGCGACCCGCTCGGTGACGCTGCGCAACGAGCTCTCCGGCACGGTCGAGCAGGTCCGCCTCGAGCCCGGCGCGATCGTCGAGGCCGGCACGCTGCTCGTCCAGTTCGACGTCTCGGTCGAGCGGGCCGAGCTCGCCGCGCACCGCGCCCAGGCCGCGCTGGCCGAGAGCCAGCTCGCCCGCTACCGGCAGGCGAGCGAGAACCAGTCGGTCTCCGAGAGCGAGGTCGACCGCGCCCGCGCCGAGCTCGACGTCGCCCGCGCCGAGATCGTCCGCACCGAAGCGGTGATCGAGAAGAAGACGCTGCGCGCGCCGTTCCGCTCCCGGGTCGGCCTGGCCGACGTCCACCGCGGCCAGTACCTCGACGAGGGGACCGTGTTGACCACCCTCCAGGGCATCGACGACACCGCGCACGTCGACTTCTCGGTCGCCCAGCGCGTCGCCGCCGGCCTGGCGCCGGGCGACGCCGTCCGCGTGCGCGCCACCGGCGCCGCCGAGCCGCTCGCCGGCACCATCGTCGCCGTCGACGCGCGCGTCGACCCGGCCACCCGCAACGCGCTGGTGCGCGCGCGCATCGACGGCCCCGCGGGGTTCGTCGTGCCCGGCGCCTCGGTGCGGGTCGAGGTGCCGGACGGCGCGGCGCGCACCGCCGTGGCCGTGCCGGTTTCCGCCCTGCGCAAGGGGCCGGCCGGCGACCACGTCTTCGTCGTCGCCACCGCCGAGGACGGCAAGCCGCGCGCCTCGATGCGTCCGGTCCAGAGCGGCGCCGTGCTCGGCGACCGCGTGCTGATCCTCGACGGGCTCGGCACCGGCGAGCAGGTTGCCGCGAGCGGCTCGTTCAAGCTGCGCGAGGCGGCGCTGGTCGCCATCGCCGATCCGCACGCCGCCGCCGAAGGGATCGCCCAGTGAGCGCCCCCGGCACGCCACGCGGCGAATCGGCCGCGCGCTCCTTCACCGACCTGTTCATCCGTCACCCCGTACTGGCGGTGGTGGTCAACCTGGCGATCGTGCTGATCGGCTGGCGCGCGCTCTCGGGGCTGCCGGTCCAGCAGTTCCCCAAGCTCGAGAGCTCGTCGGTGATCATCACCACGATCTACTACGGCGCCAGCGCCGAGACCGTGCGCGGCTTCCTGACCACGCCGATCGAGCGCGCGGTTTCGGCGATCGGCGGCGTCGACCACGTCGAGTCGTCGAGCCGCGCCGGCGTCAGCACGGTGACCGTGCACCTGCGCCTGAACCACGACAGCACCGCGGCGCTCGCCGAAGTCACGGCGCGCCTGCAGCAGGTGCGCTCGGAGTTGCCGTCCGAGGCCGAGCCGCCGGCGGTCGAGATCCAGCGCGCCGACCGTCCCTACGCCACCTTCTACCTGAGCTTCAACTCCGCCGAGCGCAACGTCCAGCAGATTACCGACTACCTGCTACGCAACGTCCAGCCGCAGCTCGCCACCATCGAAGGCGTCCAGCGCGTCACCAACACCGAGGGCGGCCGGCCGATCGCGATGCGGATCTGGATCGACCCGGACCAGCTGGCGGCGTTGAACCTCGCCCCCGGCGACGTCCAGGCCGCCCTCCAGCGCAACAACTTCCTGGCCGCCGTCGGCCAGACCAAGAACGACCAGGTCCAGGTCAACCTGCTCGCCAACACCGACCTGCGCTCGGTCGAGGAGTTCGAGCAGCTGATCGTCGCCGAGCGCGACGGCGCCATCGTCCGGCTGGGCGACGTCGCGAGAGTCGAGCTCGGCGCCGAGGAGGCCGACCTGGTCGCCAAGTACAACCAGGACGAGGGGGTCTATCTCGGTGTCTGGCCGCTGGTCGGCGCCAACGAGATCGACGTCGCCCAGCGGCTGACCGCGGAGATGGAGCGGATCCGGCCGACGCTGCCGGCGGACCTCGAGATGCGGCTGGTCTGGGACGGCACGGTGTTCATGCGCGACGCCCTCTCCGAGATCTCGAAGACGCTCGCCGAGACGATGCTGATCGTCGCCTTCGCGGTCTTCCTGTTCATGGGATCGATCCGCACCGCGCTGGTGCCGCTGGTGGCGATGCCGGTGTCGCTGGTCGGCGCCGGGATCGTGATGTTCGCCTTCGGCTTCAGCCTCAACCTGCTCACCATCCTCGCCATCGTGCTCTCGGTCGGTCTCGTCGTCGACGACGCCATCGTCGTGGTCGAGAACGTCGAGCGCCACGTCCGCATGGGTCGCACGCGGATCCAGGCGGCGATCCTCGGCGCCCGCGAGCTGGTCGGGCCGGTGATCGCGATGACCATCACGCTGGTCGCGGTCTACGCCCCGATCGGCTTCCAGGGCGGCCTGACCGGCTCGCTCTTCCTCGAGTTCGCGATCACGCTCGCCGCGGCGGTGCTGGTCTCGGGCATCGTGGCGGTGACGCTGTCGCCGGTGATGAGCTCGCGTTTCGTCCACGCCCACGGCGAGGAGGGGCGGCTGACCCGGCTGGTCAATCGCGGCTTCGACGCGCTGCGCGAGCTCTACGGCCGGCATTTCGACCGCGCCATGCAGATGCGCGGCGCGATCGTCGTCGCTTCGCTGGCGGTGATGGCCGCGGCCTGGCCGCTCTACACCTTCTCGAAGAAGGAGCTCGCCCCGGCCGAGGACCAGAGCCACATCAGCCTGTTCTTCCAGGCCTCGCCCGACGCCTCGGTGGCCGCCGTCAACGAGCAGACCAAGCAGGTGGCGAAGGTGATCAACGCCTTCCCCGAGAACCGCTTCATGTGGTCGCTGACCTCGTCGTGGGGCGGCTTCGGCGGCTTCGTCGCCAAGGACTGGCGCGAGCGCGAGCGCTCGACCGAGCAGATGTACGGCGAGGTCTTCGGCGCGGTGTCGCAGATCCCGGGTCTCAGGGTCTTCCCCCGTCTCGACCCGCCGCTGCCGACGCCGGGCCAGTACGACGTCGAGCTCGTCCTCCAGAGCGACGCGCCCCCCGAGCAGCTGCTCGAGACCGTCGGCCAGGTGGTCGGCGCCGGCTGGCAGAGCGGCAAGTTCCTCTACGTCGACACCGATCTCAAGATCGACCTGCCCGAGGCGCGCGTGGTGATCGACCGCGAGCAGGTGGCCGACCTCGGGCTCGATCTCGCCAGCGTCGGACGCGAGCTCGGCACGCTGCTGGGCGGCGGCTACGTCAACCGCTTCAACTACTACGACCGCAGCTACAAGGTCATCCCGCAGATCGGCGAGAAGGACCGCGCCACGGTCGGGCCGCTGCTCGACCTCAAGATCAAGACGCCGTCGGGACAGCTCGTCCCGGTCTCGACCTTCACCCGCATCGAGCCGGGCACGGCGCCGCGCGTGCTCAACCGCTTCGCGCAGAGGAACGCCGTGCGCGTCTTCGGCGGCGTGCGTCCCGGCGTCACCAAGGAGGAGGGCCTGGCCGTGCTCGAGCAGGCGGCGACCGCCGCCAGCGGCCCGCGCGTCGCGCTCGACTACGCCGGTGAATCGCGGCAGATCCGCCGCGAGGGCTCGGCGCTGGTGGTCACGCTGGGCTTCGCGCTGGTGCTGATCTACCTGGTGCTCGCGGCGCAGTTCCGCAGTTTCCGCGACCCGCTGATCGTGCTGTTCGGCTCGGTGCCGCTCGCCATCTCGGGCGCCCTGCTGTTCAGCTTCCTCGACCTGACCACGATCAACATCTACTCCCAGGTCGGCCTCATCACCCTGGTCGGCCTGATCGCCAAGAACGGCATCCTGATCGTGCAGTTCGCCAACACGCTGCAGGAGCAGGGGCGCTCGCGGATGGCCGCGCTGCGCGAGGCGTCGATGACCCGGCTGCGGCCGGTGCTGATGACCTCGGCGGCCACCGTCTTCGGCCACATGCCTCTGGTCTTCGTCACCGGTCCCGGTGCCGAAGCGCGCAACTCGATCGGCATCGTGCTGGTGGCCGGCATGATCGTCGGCACGATGTTCACCCTGTTCGTCGTCCCCGTCTACTACTCGATCTTCGCGGCCGAGCACCGCGTCCGCTCCACCGAGGCCGAGGCCGAAGTGGAGGGGAGCGGTTCGGACGCTCCGGTCGGAGGTCTGCTTCCCGCATGAACGCCAAGAGACTCGCTACCCTGCTCGCCGTCCTGCCGCTCGCCGCGGCCTGCGCGGTCGGCCCGAGCTACGAGCGCCCGCCGCTCGCGACCCCGGAGGCTCACCGCGGCGCCGCTCCCGCGGCCGCCGCCAACGGCACCGCGACCGGCGCGGCCGTCGACCTCGCCGACCGCGGCTGGTGGGAGCTGTTCTCCGACCCGACGCTGATCGAGCTGGTCGACGAAGCGCTCGCCTCCGGCCACGACGTCCGCCTCGCCGCCGCGCGCGTCGAGGAGGCCCGGGCCCTGGCGGGCATCGCCCGCTCGGCCCGCTATCCGCAGATCGACCTCGCCGCGGGCGGTTCGCGCGGCCGTTCGTCGGCCTTCACCGGCGGCCCCACCGGGACCGGCGAGACCTACGCCGCCGACCTCGGGCTCTCCTGGGAGATCGACTTGTGGGGGCGCGTGCGCCGGCTCGACGAGTCGGCGCGGGCGCGCTACCTCGCCACCGAGGAGGCGCGGCGCGGCGTCGCGCTCTCGCTCGTCTCCGAGGTCGCCACCTCCTACTTCCGCCTGCGCGCGCTCGACCGTCAGCTCGAGATCGCGCGCCGCACCGCGGAGGCGTTCGGTTCGACCCACGAGCTGTTCGAGAGCCGGCTCGACGCCGGGCTCGCCTCGGCGCTCGAGACCTCGAGCGCGCTCGCCTCGCTCGAGTCGACCGCGGCGGCGATCCCCGAGCTGGCGCGGCGGATTGCCGCCGAGGAGAATCGCCTGGGCGTGCTGCTCGGGCGGCTTCCCGGCGAGATCTCGCGCGGCGCCGCGCTCGACGCCCAGCACCTGCCGATCGACGTTCCGGCGGGACTCCCCTCGACGCTGCTCGAACGGCGCCCCGACCTCGCGCGCGCCGAGCAGGAGCTGGTGGCGGCCAACGCCGAGGTCGGCGTCGCCGCGGCCGAGCTGCTGCCCCGCATCAGCCTGACCGCGGCGTTCGGCGGCCTCGCTCCCGAGGTCTCCGAGCTGTTCGGCGACGGCGAGCGCTGGTCGGTCGGCGGCGGCCTGCTGGCTCCGATCTTCCAGGGCGGACGGCTGCGGGCGCAGCACCGCGCCGCGCTCGCGCGCTGGGAGCAGGCGAAGGTCGTCTACGAGAAGAGCGTGATCACCGCATTCGCAGAGGTCGCCACCGAGCTGGTCGCCTACCGCGAGCTCGCGCAGGTCGAGCAGCGGCAGGAGGCGGCGGTCGCCGCCTTCCGCGAAGCGGTCGAGCACGCCAACTCGCGCTACCTCTCGGGCCTGTCGGGCTATCTCGAGGTGCTGCAGGCGCAGCAGCAGCTCTTCCCCGCCGAGAACGCCCTCGCCCAGGCCCGCCTCGAGCGCCTGTCGACCCTGGTCGACCTCTACCGCGCCCTGGGCGGCGGGTGGAAGCTGGAGGAAGACTGGAGCAGCAAGCCCGAACAGCTCGCGACGGCACCCGCGACAGCCACCGCGGAAGTCCGCAACGGCACCCGCTGAACGACCACGAAAGGCCGAAGCAAGACGCCAAGACATGCTGGGGACATGATGCCCGCTTTAGCGGGCTTCGTGTCCCCACGACGGCCTGCCGAACGTGGCACCCTGCCGTCCCGAAGTGCAGGCAACGACGCGGCCCACCCGCATCAACGACCACGGCCAATCACGACGGCACCCGCATCAACGACCACGACCGACGGCAACGGCACCCGCTGAACGACCCCGAACGCCCGCCGGCGGACGCACCGACATTCTGGGGACATGCGTGCCCGCGCAGCGGGCTCCTTGTCCCCACGAGCCCCCGCTGATCGACCACCAGGGCCGCCCCTGCAGCCAGGCCGCCCCAGCGCCGGACGCGACAACGACGAAAGACGAAGGCCACGGCACCCGCTGAGCGACCACGGTGGTCGCTTGGCGGGTGCCGTGGCGTCTTGTCGTGGTCGTCGTCGCGGGTGGGCCGCGTTGTTGCCTGCACTTCGGGTCGGCAGGGTGCCACGTGGAGCAGTCGTCGTGGGGACACGAAGCCCGCTTCGCGGGCATCATGTCCCCAGCATGTCGGGGCGGCTTGCTGCGGGCGTTCGTGGTGGTTCTGCGGGTGCCGCTGCGTTGGTCCGTGGTCGTTGATGCGGGTGGGCCGCGTCAAAGCCTGCACTTCGGATCGGCAGGGTGCCACGTGAAGCAGGCCGTCGTGGGGACACGAAGCCCGCTGCGCGGGCATCATGTCCCCAGCATGTCGTCGCATCTTGCTCCTGTCTTTCGTGGTCGTTCGGCGGGAGCCGTTGCCTTGGGTCGTGGTCGTAGTCGCGTCCCTCACCGCAATTTCTGCAACGATTCCCACCCCTTCGCGGTCGTAGAACTCCTCCATCGCCGAATGGACGGCGACGTTCACGGAGCTCGCTCATGACCACCGCAACCAAGAGCCTCACCGACGTGCTGCACGGGCAGTGGCTGGACCTCGGGCGCAAGGTCGCCCAGCTCGGCGAGGCGCTGCCCGCCTCGGCCTGGAAGAAGGCGCCGGTCGAGGGCGCGCGCGACGCCGGCGAGGTCTTCCGCCACCTCGTCTTCTGGAACCGCTGGCTCGCGGCGAGCGCCCGGGGCGGCGATCCGGACGGCGCCGCCAACGAGATCCCGAAGGCCGAGGCGCCGGGCCGCGCCGAGGCGCTCGCGGCGTTCGAGAAGAGCGTCGGCGAAGCCGCCGACGCCCTGGCCGAGCGCGGCGCGAAGCTCGACGCCGAGGCCGCCGGCCTCTACGCCTCGTTCCTCGGCCACACCTCGGAGCACTACGGTCAGCTCGTGGTGTACGCGCGCCTGGCCGGCGTGGTGCCGCCGGCCTCGAGGTGAGCGCCGGCTAGCTGGCGCGGCGGCGGAAGGCGGCGGGGGTCTGCCCGAGCTCGGCGCGGAAGGCGCGGTGGAAGTTGGCGAGGTCGCCGAAGCCGGCGTCGAGTGCCACGTCGATCACCTTCCCCCCGCCCGCCGCCAGCGCCAGCGCCGCGGCGCGCAGCCGAGTGCGCAGGACGAACTGGTGCGGCGTCACCCCGGTCGCGCGCTCGAAGGCGCGCAGGAAGTGGTACGGGCTGGTGCCGGACTCGCGCGCCAGCGTGGCGAGCGAGGCCTGCCCCGCCGGCTCGCGCTCGATCCGGCGCACCACCGCCGCGACCCGCGCCTCGGTTCCAACCGGGAGCGAAGCGCCATCGGCTGACAGTCCGGCGGCGAGGGTCACCGTCCGCCCGGCCACCTCGATCGCCAGCTCCTCCCAGGAGACCGCCGCGACTCCAGCGAGCCCCGCCGCGGCACGGGTGACAAGCGGCGCCGTCTCGCGCAGCGGCGGCAGCCGCGGCCGCCCGAAGCGGCGCGCGCCCGCGGCGACGCCGGCGTCGGCGGCGATGCGCTCGAACAGCTCCGGCGCGAACTGGAAGGCGAGACAGCGGTCGCCGCGGCCGTGGTCGTGCCCGCATTCGTAGCCGCAGCCGGCGTCGCCGAGCAGCAGCGCCCCCGGCGTCAGCAGCGCCCGCCCGGTGGCGGCCCGGTAGCCGAAGCTGCCGGCGACGACGATGGCGATCCCGACCCGCTCGTGGCGCTCCTCGAACGGCCGGTCTTCGGGGCCGGAGGTGCAGATGACGTCGGTGACCGACCAGCCGTCGCCCGACGCGACCCGCCGCCCCCGCGTGCCGCCGGGCGAACCGTCGCGCTCGCGCTCGGCGAGGGCGTGGTCGAGGTCGGCCAGGAGCGAGCGCACACCCCGACGATACCGCGCCCCCGACGGTCGAGGCGGCACCCGCTGTGCGACCACGGAGACCGCAGCAAGATGCCGAGCCACCTCGAAAGACCGCAGCGAGCCGCCACGACATGCTGGGGACATGAAGCCCGCGCAGCGGGCTACGTGTCCCCACGACGACTGCTCCACCGGGCACCTTGCCGACCCGAAGTGCAGGCAACGACGCGGCCCACCCGCAGCAACGACAACGGCCGACGGCGACGGCACCCGCGACAACGACCACAGACCCGAGCCACGGCACCCGCCGGCCGACCACCGGGGTCGTTCAGCGGGTGCCGTAACCGTCGTCTTTCGTCGTTGTCGCGTCCGGCGTTGGGGCGGCTTGCCTGCTGCAACGGCTGTCTTGGTCGTTCGGCAGGCCGTCGTGGGGACACATGGCCCGCTGCGCGGGCGATGTGTCCCCAGCATGTCGTAGCGGCTTGCTGCGGGCGTCGGTGCTCGCTCAGCGGGTGGGCCGCGAGGAGAGGAGGAACCGGATCAGCGCTTCGAGACCCCGTCGCTGGGCCGGGCCCGACAGGGCGTCCTCGATCAGGTTGCCGCCGAGCGCCATCAGCTTGAACTTGCGGCCGGCGGCGGTGAAGCGGATCTGCTGATCGGCGGTCATCGACAGGAACTCGGCGACGCCGCCGCCCCACCCCCAGACCGAGCAGTCGGCGAGCTCGCCGCGCGAGATCGACAGCGGTGCGCCGGACGGCTCGTGACGGCGGTCGATCGGCACCATCACCAGTCGCCCGGACGTGACGCCGATCGCCCAGAGCTCGGCCGAGAAGAGCTTCGCCTGGTGGGCGTAGACCACGCCGACGAGCTCCTCGCCCGGAACAAGCTGCGGCGCGACGACGGCGGCGAGACGGCGGGAGAGCTCCTCCCAGTTGGCGGCGAACATCGGCTCGGTGCCTCCGGATCTGAGGTCGGTCCTTCCTCCATGGAATCGACGACGCGGCGCGAATGGGGACAGCCTGTCGGCCATCGGTCACTGGCATCGATTCATTCCCGGAAGGTCGCCCCGGCCGGTCCCGCTCGGATCGGCGCGCGGCGCGACCGACGAGGAGTTTCGATCATGCGACTTATCCTTTCCCGCTCGACCTGTCTGCTGGCGCTGCTCCTGGCTCCGGCGCCCGCCTCCGCCTCCGTCCCCGGCGTCGGGCTGTCGCCCGTGCGCTCCCTCTTCCTCGAGAACCCGACGATCGGCGACACCGGCCCTCAGGAAGGGGACGGTTTCGGCTTCGCCCTGGCCGCCGGCGACTTCGACGGCGACGGTCACGAGGACCTCGCCGTCGGCATGCCGTTCGACTCCGGCCCGATCGTCGCGCCGCTCTTCGCGAGCGGAGCCGTCGTCGTCTACTTCGGACGGATCGACGGCACCCTCGACACGATCGCCCCGCGCCGGCTGACCCAGATTCCCGGCAGCGGTTTCGAGGAGCTGGATCAGCACGGTTTCGCCCTCGCGGCCGGGGACTTCGACGGCGACGGCTTCGACGACCTCGCGGTCGGCGCGCCGGGGGAGGCGCTCGGAGCGACGACCGCGACCGGCGCCGTCTTCGTCTACCCCGGCGGCAGCTCCGGTCCACATCAGGACGACTTCCTGCTCTACACGCAAGCGACCATCGGCATCCCCGAAACGGCCGAGCCGAGCGACAGCTTCGGCGCGACGCTGGCGAGCGGCGACTTCGATGACGACGGGTTCGACGACCTCGCGATCGCGGCGCCCGGAGAGTCGCTCGAGGGCCAGGCCGCTGCCGGCTGGGTGGTGGCGATCCCGGGCTCGGGCACGGGTCCGGATCCGTCCGGCGCCTTCGGCTTCAGTCAGGTCGAGCTCGCCGGCAACCCGGAGACCGGCGACCGCTTCGGCCTCGCGCTCGCCGCCGGCGACTGGAACGGCGACGGCTTCGACGAGTTGGCGGTCGGCGTTCCGCAGGAGGACGCGGGAACCGGCGCGCTGCATCTGCTGTTCGGCAGTGCCAGCGGACTGACGCTCTCCGGCGCCGTGGTACTCGACGACTTCCTGCTCGGCGGCTTCACCGAGTCGGGCGACCGCTTCGCCGACGAGCTCGCCTTCGGCGACTTCGACGGCGACGGCTTCGACGACCTGGTCGTCGGCGTGCCGGGCGAGGATCTCCCGGTCGCGGGCGGAGGGACGATCCAGAACGCGGGGCAAGTCGTTGCGGCCTACGGCGCCGTGGGCGTGCCGACTCTGGGGCTCGTGCAGCACTGGCGCGAGAGCGATCTCCAGGGGAGCCCGGGCCCCGGCGACACCTTCGGGTCGAGCCTCGTCGCGGCCGACTTCGACGGCGACGGTCACGACGAGCTCGCGATCGGTCACGTCGGGGAAGACGGCTTCGCCGGCGCCGTCAGCGTCGTTGGCGGGTCGACGATCGGCCTCGTCTCGAATCGCAGACGCCGCTTCGCGACCGGCGCGGAGGGAGTGCCGGGAATCCCTCCCGGAACGTTCGCCGCCGCGCTCGGCGCCGGCGATTTCGACGGCGACGGATTCGCCGAGCTGGCCATCGGGTCCACCTCGCAGAGCGTCGGCGGAATCGAGCTCGCCGGCGCCGCCACGGTCCTGCGCGGCGCGCAGTTCGCCGACGGCTTCGAATCGGACAGCCTCCAGTACTGGACGATCCCGGTTTCGAGCCTGGAGCCGCGAAGCCCGACGCCACCGTCACGTTGAGACTCCCTCTCGCGGCCGGCGCGCCGTCGGCTAGCATCCGGGCGGTGAGCGAGCCGCCCGCGTCCCCCCTGCGAGAGGTCTTCGAGCGCGCCGAGGCGGGCGACGCCGCGGCGCGCGAGTCGCTGTTCGCGCTGCTCTACGACGAGCTCCACCGCCTCGCGCACTCGCACGTCGCCCGCGCGCGCGGCGCGATGACCTGGAACACCACCACCCTGCTGCACGAGGCCTACCTCGGGATCTCGCGCCGCGAGGGATTGGCCTTTCCGGACGAGAACCGATTCCTCGGCTACGCGGCGCGCGCGATGCGCGGGCTGGTGATCGACGCCGTGCGGGCTCGGCGCGCGCGGCGGCGCGGCGGTGACTTCGCGATCGTGCCGATCGCCGAGGCGACGATCGCGGCGGTCGGCACGCCGGAAGAGGTCGAACGGCTGGGCGACGCGCTCGCCGACCTCGCGAAGCTCGAGCCCAAGCTCGCCGAGGTGGTCGATCTCTCGTACTTCTGCGGCTTCACCTTCGCCGAGATCGCCGCGCTGCGCGGCGTCTCCGAGCGCACCATCGAGCGCGACTGGGCGAAGGCGCGGCTGCTGCTCCAGCAGGCGCTCGAACGGACCTAGTCGATCCGCTCGGCGACGGCGCGGGCCCGGCGGGTCTCCGGTGCCTCTTCGCCCACCGCTTCGCGCAACTGCTCGACGGCCCGACCGATCGCCGCCGGGCCTCCGGGAAGCTCGCCGGAGCGCGCCGCGGCACGCGCGGCCTCGAGCTCGGCGAGGCCGACGTCGCGCGAGTGCGAGAATCCTCCGCGCCGTCGTTCGGCGACGTCGAGCGCGCGCGTCGCGTAAGCCGCCGCGGCCGCGGCGTCGCCGCTGTCGTTGGCCGCGCGCGCGGCGAGCAGCAGCGCCCCGAGCAGGTCGCGCTCCGGCCGCTCCTCGCGCTCGAAGATCGCGATCGCCCGCCGCGCCGCGGCGAGCGCGGCGCCGGCGTCCCCACGCTCGGCGTCGACCGCGGCGCCGAATACCTCGCGCAGGCCGCGGTACCGGCTCTGGACCTCGGCGGTCGCCGCGAGCACGCGATCGAGCTCGGCGAGCCGCGACGCGGCTTCCTCGAACCTCCCGGCCTCCGCGTAAACGCGGGCGGCGAAGCCGAGGGCGAAGAACGGGGTCGAAAGGCCGTAGGTCGAACGCCCCTTGTCGACCGCCCGATCGACGGCGTCGACCGCCTCGCCGTGCCGGCCCGCGAGGGAGAGCAGGCTCGCGTAGGTCCAGAGCGCATGCGGCGGGACGCGGGCGTCGCCGCCGAGCTCTCGCGCGAGGGTGACGACGCGCTCCTCCTCGGCCAGCGCGCGCCGCGCCTGCCCCGCGCCCGACAGTGCCAGAGCCCAATTGTGCCGGTAGACGACGGCGTCGTGGCTGCGCGTGCGCCGCGCCGCCTCGAGCAGCGCGAACAGCTCCTCGAAGCTGCGGCTCGCCTCCTCGAATCTGCCGAGCTGGGATTGGGCGAGCGCGAGCGTGTTGAGCGCGTTGGCGCCACGACCCGGTGGTCCCGGCCGCGAGCGCTCGTAGCGCAGGGACTCCTGCGCCATCTCGATCGTCCGGTCGAGATCGCCGTTCCAGCTCGCGATGAGCGCTTCGGAGAACCGGCAGCGGGCGAGCTCGGCGGCCGCGGTCGCGGCGACGCGGCGATCCGACAGCGCGCGGTCGGCGTCGGAAAGCAGTTGCCTCGTTCTCTCGGGGTCGATGTCGGAGATCGAGAGCGCGAGCTCGCAGCCGGCCGCGGCGCGCAGGCGCGTGTCCTCGGTCCTGGACGCGAGCTCGTACGCCCGGGCGAGCACCCGTTTCCAACCTTCGAAGTCGGACACCTCGTAGAACCGGTCGGAGAGCACGAGCAGCGAGTGCGCGCCGAGCGCGGGTTCGTCCGCGAATCGTCCCTCGATCATCGCTTCGGCGCGAGCGAGGAGGTCGGTCTTCGAGATCGGCCGATCGTCCGAGCCGGCCTCGGCGAGCAGGAAGCCGGAAAGATCGTTGGTGATTTCGGCGCGCCGCAGCTCTTCGAGGGCGCGGTCGCGCTCGTCGCCGGAGGCCCGCGCCTGCCGCCAGCTGATGACGGTGGCACCGAGCAGCGCGACGGCGGCGAAAGCGGCCGCCGAGACCTCGAGCCGGCGCCTCACGACGAGCTTGCGCAGCCGGTAGCCGAAGCGATCCGGCCGCGCCCGCACCGGCAGGTCGGCGAGGTAGCGCGCGACGTCCTCGGCGAGGGCGGTGACCGTCGGGTAGCGCTCGCCGGCCGGCTTCTTGAGCGCCTTGGCGACGATCGTGTCGAGGTCCCCCGCGAGCGTGCGCGCGAGCCGCTCGCGCGTGGTCGCGCGCGCCGCGAAGCGATCGACGCCGTCCTCCTCGGCGACGACACGGCGGACCCGTTCGCTCATCCGCGACGGCGCCGCGTCGGTGATCGCCCGCAGCAACTCGGCGGGTGAGGTGTCCGCGCGCCCCGAGGGGTGGGCTCCGGTCAGCAGCTCGTAGAGCAGGATGCCGAGGGCGTAGACGTCGGTGGCGGTGGTGATCGCCCCGCCTTCGAGCTGTTCGGGCGCGGCGTACTGCGGCGTCAGGGCGCGCGCCACCGTCTGCGTGCGCCGGCTCGCCTCGCCCGAGGCCGCGTCGAGCAGGGTGGCGATGCCGAAGTCGAGCAGCTTCACCCGCCCGTCGCGGTCGACCAGGATGTTCGACGGCTTCAAGTCGCGGTGCACCACCAGGCTGGCGTGGGCTTGCGCGACCGCCTCGGCGACCTGCAGGAAGAGAATCAGCCGGGCCTCGACGTCGAGCCGCTGCGCGTCGGCGTGACGGTCGATGCGCTCGCCGTCGACCAGCTCGAGAACGAGGTACGGCTGGCCGGCCTCCGAGACGCCGGCGTCGTAGAGCCGCGCGATGCCGGGGTGCGTCAGGCGCGACAGGATCGTCCCCTCGCGACGGAAGCGCTCGGCCCCTTCGCCCTCGATCAGCGACGGGTGCAGCAGCTTGACGGCGACCTCGCCCTCGAAACGGCCGTCGACGCGCGTCGCGCGCCAGACGCTGCCCATGCCGCCGGAGCCGATCCGCTCGACCAGGCGGTAGGAGCCGAGAACCTGCCCGGCGAGCGACCTCGCCGGCGAGCCCGTGGCGGGCGCCAGGAATCCGGAGGCGGAGGCCCGGTCGTGGGCCGCGAGCGCGCCTTCGAGGGCGGCCGCGAGCTCGGGCTCCGGACCGCGCAGCGTCGCGATCAGCGCCGAGCGCTCCTCCGCGGAGAGCTCGAGGGCGCGGTCGAGCAGCGGCGAGAGCCGCTTCCAGAGCGCTTCGTCGAGGAGGGCCATCGGTAAGTTGGATCGTAAACCAGGGGAGCAACCCGCAGCCCGTCCTGGCGGCTCGCGGGTCGGGATCTCGATCCTTCAAACATGGACCCACGGAGGACACGATGATGAACCGCATCCTGGCCGTTGCCTATGGCGCCGTTACCTACCTCGTTTTCCTCGGCACGTTCCTCTACGCCATCGCCTTCGTCGGGGGCCTCGCGGTCCCGAAGACGGTCGACAGCGGGCCGGCCGCGCCGCTCGCGGTCGCGCTCGCGATCGACGCCGCGCTGCTCGCGCTGTTCGCGCTCCAGCACAGCGTGATGGCGCGGCCCGGATTCAAGCGGCGCTGGACGAGAATCGTGCCGGCGCCGATCGAGCGCAGCACCTACGTCCTCGCCGCGAGTCTCGCGCTGCTGCTGCTCTACTGGCAGTGGCGGCCGATTCCCACCGTGGTCTGGCAGGTCGACCACGAGATCGCCGCCGGCGCGCTCTGGACTCTGTTCGGGCTCGGCTGGGCGACGGTGCTGGTCGGCACCTTCCTGATCCACCACTTCGACCTGTTCGGGCTGCGCCAGGTCTGGCTGCACCTGAAAGGCGAGCGCTACAGCGAGGTCGGCTTCCGGACGCCCTGGCTCTACCGGGTGGTGCGCCACCCGATCATGCTCGGCTTCCTGGTCGCCTTCTGGTCGACGCCGCGGATGACCGCCGGCCACCTGTTGTTCGCCGTCGCCACCACCGGTTACATCCTGATCGCGCTGCGCTTCGAGGAGCGCGACATCGAGGCGCTCCACGGCGACGCCTACCGGAGTTACCGCGAGAAGGTACCGATGCTGGTGCCCTTCGCGAAGGGGCGCGCGAGTGGCGTGACGCCGCCCGCCGAGCAGCCACGAACGACCGCAGCAAGCCGCTGAGACGAGCTGCGACCCCAGGCGTCCGCAGCAAGCCACACCGACATGCTGGGGACATGCGTGCCCGCTCTAGCGGGCTCCTTGTCCCCACGACGGCCTGCTCCACGTGGCACCCTGCCGATCCGAAGTGCAGGCAAACACGCGGCCCACCCGCGACAACGACCCCGGACGATCGCCACGGCACCCGCTGAGCAACCCCAGGCGCCCGCAGCAAGCCGCACCGACATGCTGGGGACATGCGTGCCCGCGCAGCGGGCTCCTTGTCCCCACGACGGCCTGCCGAGCCAGGCACCTTGCCGATCCGAAGTGCAGGCAAAGAAGCGGCCCACCCGCGACAACGACCACGAACGCCCGCAACGGCACCCGCTGAACGACCTCGGTGGTCGTTCAGCGGGTGCCGTTGCCGTTGTCTTTCGTCGTTGTCGCACCCGGCGTTGCGGCAACTTGCCGACGGCGACGGCCGGGGTGGTCGTTCGGCAGGGGCGAGTGGGGACAAGGAGCCCGCTGCGCGGGCACGCATGTCCCCAGCATGTCGGGGCGGCCTGCTGCGGGCGTCGGTGGTCGTTCGGCGGGTGGCGTTGCCGTCGTCCGCGGTCGTTGTCGCGGGGGGGTCGCGTGTTTGCCTGCACTTCGGAGCGGCAAGGTGCCACGTTCGGCAGGGGCGAGTGGGGACAAGGAGCCCGCTGCGCGGGCACGCATGTCCC
>BTUO01000008.1:0-35764 GCA_045862895.1 Acidobacteriota bacterium | reverse complement strand
AAGGTGCCACGTTCGGCAGGGGCGAGTGGGGACAAGGAGCCCGCTGCGCGGGCACCATGTCCCCAGCATTTCGGGCAACCGGGGCGGGCACCATGTCCCCAGCATTTCGGGCGACCGGGGCGGGCACCATGTCCCCAGCATTTCGCGCAACCGGGGCGGGCATCATGTCCCCAGCATGTCTTGGCGTCTTGCTTCGGGCGTCGTGGTTCGTCGAGCGTCTTGCCCGCGGCGTTGGTGATCGCTCGGTGCCGGGCTTCAGAGCTTCAGGTACGCCTCGAGCCCGTGTCGGCCGCCTTCGCGGCCGAAGCCGGATTCCTTGTAGCCGCCGAACGGGCTGGTCGGGTCGAACTTGTTGAAGGTATTGGCCCAGACCACGCCGGCGCGCAGGCGCTTGGTCATCGCGAAGATCTTCGCGCCCTTGTCGGTCCAGACTCCGGCCGACAGACCGTAGGCGAGGTTGTTGGCCTTCTCGATCGCCTCGTCGGGGGTGCGGAAGGTCATCACCGCCAGCACCGGACCGAAGATCTCCTCGCGCGCGATGCGGTGCGACTGGGCGACCCCGGTGAAGTAGGTCGGCGGGAAGAAGTAGCCCTTGCCCGGCAGCTCGCACGTGGACTGGTGGAGCTCGGCCCCCTCCTCGACGCCGCAGCGGGTCAGCTCGCGGATCTTCTCGAGCTGCGCCTTCGAGTTGATCGCGCCGACGTCGGTGTTCTTGTCGAGCGGGTCGCCGACGCGCAGGCTGCGGATCCGCCAGTCGAGCTTGGCGATCAGTTCTTCGGCGATCGACTCCTCGACCAGCAGCCGCGAGCCGGCGCAGCAGACGTGTCCCTGGTTGAAGTAGATGCCCTGGATGATCCCCTCGACCGCCTGGTCGAGCGCGGCGTCGGCGAAGACGATGTTGGCCGCCTTGCCGCCGAGCTCGAGGGTCAGCCGCTTGCCGGTGCCGGCGAGCGCGCGCTGGATCAGCTTGCCGACTTCGGTCGAGCCGGTGAAGGCGATCTTGGCGACCTTCGGGTGGTTGACCAGGTGCGCGCCGGTCTCCCCCGCGCCGGGGACGATGTTGACCACCCCCGGCGGCAGGTCGGCCTCGCGCACGATCTCGGCGAGCAGCATCGCCGTCAGCGGCGTGGTCTCGGCGGGCTTCAGGACCACCGTGTTGCCGCAGGCGAGCGCCGGCGCGATCTTCCACGCCGCCATCAGCAGCGGGAAGTTCCACGGGATGATCTGGCCGCAGACGCCCAGCGGCTCGGGCGTGCGTCCGGGGAAAGCGTCCCCCAGCTTGTCGGCCCAGCCGGCGTGGTGGAAGAAGTGGGCGATCGCCAGCGGCAGGTCGACGTCCCTCGACTCCTTGATCGGCTTGCCGCCGTCCATCGACTCGACGATGGCGAGCTCGCGCGCCTTCTCCTGCATCAGCCGCGCGATCCGGTAGACGTACTTGCCGCGCTCCGCCGGCTTCGTCCGGCGCCAGGTGCGCCACGCCTTCTCGGCGGCGGCGACCGCGGCGTCGACGTCGGCCGCGCCGGCCTCGGCGACCTCGGCGAGCTTCTCCTCGGTCGCCGGGTCGATCGAGTCGAAGTAACGACCCGACTTGGGCTGAACGAACTTGCCGCCGACGAACAGGTCGTAGCGCTTCGCCAGCCGGACGTGATCGGTCGCCTCGGGCGCCGGCGCGTAGTCCCAGACCCCGCCGAACTCGAGCCGGGGACGCTCGGCGCGCACCCGCTCGACGCTCTCGGCGAACCTCATCGGGGAGTCGACCATGGTGGAGATTGTATCCTCCGGCCGCGCCGCCGGCCCCCGGCGCCGCGCCGCCATGGCCGCCGCCGACTCCCCCGCTCCGACCGTCCCCGAGCCGGTCGTCTCCGCCCGTTCCTGGCGGCTGCTCGCCTTCCTGACCGGGATCAACGTCCTCAACTTCGTCGACCGCATCCTGATCACCGCGCTGGCGCCGCTGCTGATCGCCGATCTCGGCCTCTCCCGCGCCCAGATCGGCCTGCTCGCCGGCTTCGGCTTCGTCGTCTTCTACAGCGTCGTCGGCCTCTTCCTCGGCGTCGCCGCCGATCGCTGGCGGCGGATGCCGCTGGTCGCCGCCGGCCTCGCGCTGTGGAGCGCCATGACCGCGCTGTCGGGCCTGGCCCGGAGCTTCGCCGGCCTCGCGCTGCCGCGGATCTTCGTGGGCGTCGGCGAGGGGACGCTCGCCCCCGCGGCGCTGTCGATGCTCGGCGACGTCTTCCCGCGCCGGCGCCTGGCGACGGCGACCGGCATCTACTACGCCGGCATCCCGCTCGGCTCCGCCGCGGGGCTGATCGCCTCGAGCTGGATCGCGCCCCGCTACGGCTGGCGCGCCTGCTTCTTCGTTCTCGGCGCCCTGGGCCTGGTCGCCGCCGCCGCGATGCTGGCGATGCGCGAGCCGGCCCGGCACGCGTCGCCCGCCGGCGAGCGGCCTTCGCTCGGCCGGCTCGCGCGCGATCTCGCGCGCCTGCTCGCGGCGCGGCGCGACCTGGTGCTGATGCTGGCGGGCGGGGCGCTGCTCGTCTACGGCGCCGCCGCGGCGATGCACGCCGTCACCTGGCTGGTCGAGGACCGCGGCTTCGTCTACGCCGAGGCGGCGTTCGCGGCGGGGGTGATGGCGGTGCTGTCGGGGATCGCCGGCAACCTCGCGGGCGGCGCCTTCGGCGACTGGTGCGCGCGCCGGCGCCGTGACGGCCACCTGTTCAGCCTGATCCCGATGACGATCGTCTTCACCCCGATCGGGTTCGTCTTCTACACGCTCGAGCCGGGGACACCGTGGTTCTACCTCGCCTGGTTCGTCACCGCGGCCGGGACCACGGCCTGGTTCGGGCCGCTGTTCGCCGCGATCCAGGAGACCGCGCCGGCGCACGCGCGCGCCTCGACGATGGCCTTCGCGCTGCTCGCGATCAACCTGCTCGGCGTGGGACCGGGACCGCTGGTCACCGGCATGATCGGCGACTCGCGCAACCTGACCGTGGGGCTGATGACCAGCCTCGGCGTGGTCGCGCTCGCGATCGTGCCGCTCGCGCTGGCGTTGCGCCTGCGCGCGCGAGCAGCGTCGCGCGATGTCGCCGCGGCCGGCGTCTCCTGACCAGGAACGGCGGCAGGATCAGGCCGAGTCGACGACCGGCAGCCGGCCGCCGCCCGCGGGCCGCTCCGGCGCCACCGCGCAGTTCATCTCCTCGGGCTCCTCTCGCCCGGTCAGGCCGAGCTCGAGCGGCACGGCGTCGACGCCCAGGCGAGCGCACTCGGCGACGACCAGATCGGCGATCGCGGCGAACGCGGCGGCGAACGGACCGGCGGCGACGCCGGGGCGCGTCGCCACCGCGAGCGCCAGCGGCGCCAGGTGCGCGGCGAGGAACTTGCGCCGGCCGTCGGTGACGATCTCCGAGCCCTCCTCGTCCTCGGCGTGGTCGAGAAACTCCTGCTGCGCCAGCAGCCAGCCGTAGAACTCGAGCTCGACCGCCAGGTGGTCGAGCCGCTCGCCGGCCACCGGCTCCACCCCGAAGGCGCGATAGAAGCCGGCGACGTCGGCCAACCGCTCGCCGACCGCGAAGCCGCGGGCGCGCTCGTAGCCGGTCTCGTGCAACGGGTTGGCGGCGACGCCGCGGTCGAAGCGCTCGATCCAGGAGGACTCGAGGTCGTCGCCCTCCCCGTGCGCCAGTTCGCGCGCCGCGGCCGCGAGCGTGGCCGCCTCCGGGCCGCGCGCGGCCGGGCCGAGCGCCTCCATCGCCTCGCGCAGACGCCGGCGGCCGTCGCCGTCGGGGTGGCTGGCGAGCGCAGAAGCCAGGCGGAAGAGGGGCGCGCTCACGGCGTGACCTCCGCGGCGGCGACCGCCTCGCCCGCCGCCGCGCCGGATGCACCGTCCCCCTCGAGCTCGAGCGCCGTCCAGACCATGGTCACCGATTTGCGAGAGCCGACCTCGCCCTCCCCGCCCTGCCAGACCGCGAAGGCGACGAAGGTCGAGCCGCCCGGCGCCAGCGTCGAGCCGCCCTCGATCGCGAGCGGCCGCGCGATCACCAGCCGCCACTCGCCGTCCCGCCAGGTCGCGCGGCCGGAGGCCGCCGAGTCCTGCACCGAGCTGGTCGAGAACCCCTCGGCGAAGATCTCGTCGACCCCCGACTTGGGAAACGACTGCGGATTGCCGACCGCGAGGCCCGGCGAGTACTGCTCGCGCGCCGCGAGCGGCGGGTCGAGCCGGCCGGGGTCGGCGTACTCGAGCGGATACATGTCGATCGAAAGATTCGGATAGAGGTCGCGCATCGTCGGCTTGCCGACCTCGCGGTCGCGCTGGTACTGCGCGCGCCAGTGGAAGATGTGGACCGGCATGCCGCGCACCCCCATGAAGATCGGCGGCGGCGATTCCCCGGACTGGAGCGGGAACTGCACCGCGGCGGCGTCCGAGAACTCGCCGAGCCGACCGGCCTCGCTCTTGTCCGGATCCTTCCAGGCCAGCCGCAGCGCCAGCCACTTGCCGTCGTGGACGGCGCGCACGTCGACTTCCGAGGTCAGTGTCTCGGCCGGACGCGGGCGCACCATCGGCTGCGCCACGAGCCCGACCGGACGCGCCGCAACCTCCTGCCAGTAGTCGGCATCCGGATCCGGACGGGACAGGTCGGCGGCGACCCGGGCCGCGCGCCACGGCGGCTCGGCGGCCTCCTCGTCCTGGCCGAAGGCGGCGGTCCCGGAGGCCGCGAGGGCCGGGATCAGGGCGAGCGCGAAGGCGATGCGACGGATCTTCATCTCGGTTCCTCCTCGCGCGATCGGGCTCACGGCGTGTTGGTGCGCACGGCGCCGCGCGCCTCGTCCCAGGCGGCGCGCTCGTGGATCGGCTCGGTCACCGGCACGGAGACGATCTCCGAGCCGTCCTCGGCGAAGCCGCGGGCGGTCCCGCCCTCGACCGAGAAGGAGTGCAGGATGCGATCCGAGGAGCCCATCAGCACGAGCAGCCCCTGCGCCACCGGGTCGGACTCGAGCTTCAGGTAGCGCTCGATGGCGCCGTCGACCTGCGGCCCGAACATCTGGCGCAGGTAGTCGCGGTCGGCGTGGACCGGCGGGATGTAGTAGATGTTGGGCTCGAGGCCGAGCTGCGGGTAGTAGGGCAGCGCGATCTGCTTGTCGTGGACCAGCCAGTCGACCGGGTTGTCCCTGCGCATCCGCCAGGGCGGGTTGATGAAGCCCATGATCCGGATCTTGCCGATGCAGTTCTGCACGCACATCGGCTGGTAGCCCTCCTCGACCGCCGGGTAGCAGCCGACGCACTTCTCCGAGACGCGCGTGTACGGGTTGTACATCGATTTCTTGTACGGGCAGGCGCGCACGCACTCGCCGTAGCCCTTGCAGCGCGTCTGGTCGATCAGGACGATGCCGTCCTCCTCGCGCTTGTAGATCGCCTTGCGCGGGCAGGCCGCCAGGCAGGCCGGGTAGGTGCAGTGCGCGCAGGTGCGCGGCAGGTAGAAGAACCAGCGGTCGTGCGGCAGCGCCAGCGCGTCGGTGCCGGGCAGGTTGCCCGCGCAGTCGTCCTCGCCGGCGTTCGGGTACATCCAGTCCTCGTCGCCCGGGGCCCAGTGCAGCACGCGCTCCTCGGCCGGCGCCGACTCGAACAGGGTCTTGCCCTGGTACTCGCCGTTCTTCTCCCAGTCCTGGCGGCCGAGCTTCTCGAGCACGCGCACGTCCCAGGCCAGCGGGTAGGAGCCCCACGGCTTGGTCTCGACGTTGTTCCAGAACATGTACTCCTGCCCCTTGCCGCTCGTCCAGGTGGTCTTGCAGGCGAGCGTGCAGGTCTGGCAGGCGATGCACTTGTTCAAGTCGAAGACGATCGCCCACTGGCGTTTGGGGCGGCTCTCCTCGTACTCGTACTCCATGTCGCGCCGGAGCTGCCAGTTCTTCACGGTCGGCATCGTCGCGTCTCCTCGGGGGATTCCGTTCAGCGAGTCCGGCCGACGAAGCCGCCGGCGAGGTAGGTCTTCATGGCGGCGCTCTCGTAGGTCGGCCGGAAGCCGAGCTGGGCCGGGCGCCAGATCCCCTCCCCGCCGATGCCTCCGGGCTCGGCGCGCGTGATGCGCACGAACGCCTCGCGGGGTGCCCCGACCGGGCAGTGGATGTCCGGGGCGAAGCCGCGCGCCATGACCTGGCCGAAGGCGTCCTTGTGCACCAGCGTCTCGGTCATCAGGGTCGGCTTCAACCAGGCGCGCGTCGCGCTCTGGTGGCTGCCGTAGCGGTACATCGCCTGGTAGTTGGTCTCGGGGTTGCGCGCCAGTCCGTCCTCGCGCGTCTCGTGGCCGCGGACGCTGCCGAAGGTCGCGCCGTACATGTTGTGCCAGGTGCGGGCGACCCCCTTCGGCGTCCCCGGGTAGTAGCGGGCGCGCAGCAGCAGGCGCGAGACCTTCTTCTCGTCCGCGCCGCTCTTGTCGTGACCGCGGAACGGGCGGTCCTCGGGGTCGGCGTCGATCCAGACGTAGTCGCCGTCCTCGACTCCCATCTCGCGCGCGTCGAGCGGGTTGATGTCGACGTAGCCCTCGACGTCCGACGGCATGCGCCGGTCGTGGCGGTAGACGTCGCCGAACGGACCGAACCAGACCGCCGTGTAGTCGGTGTCGACCGGCGTGGTGTGGGCGCCGTGGCGGTACTTCGGCGTGTGGTAGACGTGGGTGAAGCTCTGCGCCTTCAAGGGATGGCGCGACGCCGCCAGCTCCTCGCCGGTGCGCACGACGTGCCGCACCTGGCGCGCCTCGCAGGAGAGGTCGTCCGGGTCGAGGCCGTAGTCGGCCGGCGTCTTCGGACGGATCGCCGGGTGCGGTCGCGCCACCAGGACGTTGGGCTCGCGGTGGGTCGAGTCGATCGGCTCGCGGTAGACCACCAGGTTCTCGCCGTTGTCCCGGAACTCCGGCTCGAAGCGGTAGAACTCGAGCCGTCCCGACTTGGTGTGCCAGGGCTGCTCGCCGCGCGCCTGCTCGTAGGAGGAGACGCGCGGATAGGTCCGGTTGTTCATCAGCGCCGGCACGCCGTCCTTCGCCTTCGCTTCGAGCTCGTCGAAGCGGTAGCCGCGGGTGGCCGGGGAAGCGTCGAGGATGCGCTGGAGATAGACGTCGACCCGGTCGTCGTGGACGAACTTCCAGTGGTCGATCATGCGCGGCTCGCCCAGCCGCTCGCCCAGGGCCTTCGAGACCCCGGCGATCACCTCGATGTCGGAGCGGGTGTCGTAGACCCGCTCCATCGGCGTACGCGGGTAGATCTGGAGGAACGGATTCGTGCAGGACGCCGTCATGTCCGGCTGCTCGAACTCGGCCCAGCTGTCGACCGCGAAGACCAGGTCGGCGTACTCGCACGACCCCGTCCACCACCAGTCGGAGAAGGCGATGAACTCGACCTTCGGCAGGGTGTTCATGACCACGTCGAAGTGCCACTTGACGTTGCCGATCACCGAGTTCGAGTTGTTGAGCCACATCGCCTTGGTCGGTGTCGGCAGGTGGCCGTGGCCGGTGAACAACGTGCCGCCGACTCGCAATGGCCGGTCGCCGTAGTTGTAATAGTGCAGCGACTCGTAGTGCAGGCACTTGCGGGTCGCGACCTTGCCCTCCGGCTCGGTCTGCGGCGCGAAGGGATCCTCGAGGCCGAAGACGCCGATGCCGCCGAACAGCGCGATCCGGTAGTTGCCGGCGTAGCTGCCGACGTTGCCGCCGGGGAAGCCGACGTTGCGGGTCAGCGCCGCGACCAGGAAGATGGCCCGGTCCTTCAGGTCCGAGTTGTAGAACTGATTCGGCCCCATGCCGGTCGCGAACATCGTGGTCTCGCGGTTCTTCGCGATCTCGCCGGCGAGCTTGACCACCGCCGCCGCCGGAGCGCCCGTGATCGCCTCGGTCTGCTCGGGGCGGAAGTTCTCGTTCAGGTACTGCTCGGTGAGCGCGAAGACGGTGCGCACCTCGACCTCGCCGCCCGCCGCGAGCTTCACCTGCTTCACGGCGCCGAGCTCGGGAGCGAGCCCCGCGTCGGCCGCGGCGCGTCCCATCTGGTCGCGCGGCACGGCGACCAGGCCGCGCCTGCGGTCCCAGAGCACGCCGGGCCGGAAGTCGCCGGCGAGCGCGGTCGGCAGCACCTGCTCGCGCTGCGCGGCGACCGGCGGCGCCTTCTCGCCGGCCGCGAGCACGCCCGCGGTCGGCGGCACCTCGAGGCCGACGTCCTCCGGGCGCAGCGGCTCGAGCGTGTCCATCCGCACCAGCAGCGGCAGGTCGGTCGAGTGCGCCACGAAGTCGCGGTCGTAGAGCTTCTTTCCGACGATCACCTGGGCCAGGCCGAGCGCGAGCGCCGGGTCGGTGCCCGGACGGATCACCAGCACGTCGTCGCACTTCGATGCCGTGGCGCTGTATTCGACGGTGATCGCGACGGTCTTCGTCCCCTTGAGCCGCGCCTCGGTGAGCCAGTGCGAGTCGGGCATCTTGGTGGTGATCCAGTTCATCCCCCAGACCAGCGCCAGCTTCGAGCGTTCGACCGCGAACAGGTCGAAGTCGTTGGTCTGGGCGCCGGTGACCATCGGGTGGCCGGGCGGCAGATCGGTGTGCCAGCTGTAGCTGTCCCAACCGCGCGCACCGTGCGCCTGGTCGGGGCCGACGCCGCGGACGCTGGCGTCG
The DNA here is from genome assembly GCA_045862895.1 of Acidobacteriota bacterium. Classification (GTDB taxonomy): domain Bacteria; phylum Acidobacteriota; class Thermoanaerobaculia; order Multivoradales; family JAGPDF01; genus JACTMI01. The sequence goes on along the minus strand of BTUO01000008.1, from coordinate 27,125 downwards.
AGCAGCGCCAGCATGTTGGCGAAGCGGTAGAGGCCGTAGATGCGGGTGGCGCCGAGGAAGGCCATGCCGCCGCGCAGTTTGATCGTCTCGGTGCCCGCGCCCTCGGTCGCTTCGATCATCGCGGGGTCGTAGCCCTGGTGCGCGAGCAGGTGGCGCCCCTCCTCGCCCGAGTAGGTGCGCGCGATGTTCTCGAAGGCGCGCGCGGCCAGGTGGTAGGCCTCGGTCCACGAGATGCGCAGCCACGCGTCCTTGCCGCGCCGGAAGTAGCGCTCCGGCGGTGCGCCGGTCTCCGGGTCGCGCGGGAAACCGGCCTCGACCCAGTCGCGGAAGCCGCGGCGCACCATCGGCGCCTTGACCCGGCGGTCGCCGTAGAAGCGGCGCACCAGCGCGAGCCCCTTCTGGCAGACGCGCGGGTCCCAGCGCGCCGACGCCTTGTTGCCGTCGAGGTCCTCGGCCTTGCCGTAGCCGTAGGTCGGGCCGATCCGGGTGACGACGCCGTTCTTGACCTGCGCCCTGAGCAGGCAGTTGTGGGTGTCGTTGGGCGCGCAGAGGAAGACGAAGCTCGAGTCGGACTTGAAGATGTTGCGGTACGCCTTCTCCCATTCGCGGTTCGGGTAGGCGGCGAGCGGATTGGCGACCGAAAGCGGCGCCAGGAAGCGCAGCGTCTCGGCCCAGCCGCCGGTGGCGCCGGCCGCGCCGGCCGCGAGGCCCGCCATCCCGGTCCGTGCGAGGAAGCGGCGCCGCGAGACGGCGCGCGAGTCGTCCTGGCTCATGTCTCCTCCTTACGGCGAGACGCTAAGCCGGCGGCCTGGAGCTGTCCTTGCTCCCGGTCAAGCTCGGTGGACGGTGTCTTCAGATCTCCATCGCCCGCGGCGTGGCGTCGCGCAGCTCGATCTCGGGGAAGCGCTCGCGCAGGTGGTCGGCGAGCAGATCGAAGTAGAGGCGCGGCACGCCGCAGCCGCCGGTCTTGCGCGCGAAGCTGACGTAGAGGCGGTTTTCGGCGAGGCCGAGCAGCTTGAGCTCGATGCCCTCCTCCTCGAGGCGCCGGACCGGGTGGGCGACGTGCTCGACGACGAAGGTCGGGACCGGCGCCAGGCGCAGCTCGGGCGCGGAGTCGTCGAACAGCACGTCCTCGCAGTGGGTGCCACAACGCCCGAGACTGGCGCGCCGCGCGAAGCCGACTTCGTGGGCGAGCCCGGAGACCAGTCCGTCGAGCGCCTCGCGGTACCAGTCGCAGACCCGCGCGCCGCCCATCACCCCTTCGGCGCATCCCGGGCTCTCGCGCACGATGGCGGCTCCCTCGGCGCGCCAGCGTCCGGCGAGGCACGGCACGCCGCGCCCGCCGCGCAGCCGGTCGGCCATCTCGGCGAGCCCGACCGCTCCGCCGGCGACGCGCGCGGCGCCGCGGCCGAGCCGCCACGACGCGAGGTAGACCTGCTTCAACGCCTCTTCCCAACGCGCCTCGCGCAGCTCGACGACGCCGGTGATCTCGTCGGCCGGCGGCTCCGCCTCGTACACCTTCGCCAGCGCCGATCGCCGCGCCTTCGCGAAGCGGTCGAACAGATCGGCGAGCGGGTCCGCGGCGCGCTTCGGCGCTCCCGGATCGGGACGGGCTTCGAGCGATTGCTTGACGCGGCCACCGGTGTCGGGCATGGGTCCATCGCACCACCGCGAACGGTTCGCCCCAACGGCCCGCGAGGCGGAATCTCCCCGCCCCGACGGGTAGGCCGCCCGCGGGAGAGCCGTTAGGCTCCGCTCCGATGCACCCCCTGGTCGAAATCTCCCGTCGCCTCGCCGGGGAAGTGGACACGTTCCGCTTCTCCGCCCCCGTCGCCCACGTCTACAACCCGCTGATCTACGCCCGCCGCCCGCACGAGCTCTACCTCGAGCGCTGGGGCCGTGCTCCGAAGGAAGCCCTGCTGGTCGGTATGAACCCCGGCCCGTTCGGCATGATGCAGACGGGAGTCCCCTTCGGCGAAGTGAACCTGGTCCGCGACTGGCTCGGCATCGAAGCGCAGGTCGACCGCCCGGCGCACGAGCACCCCAGGCGCCCGATCGAAGGTTTCGCCTGCCAGCGCAGCGAAGTCTCCGGCGCCCGCCTCTGGGGCTGGGCGAGGGACCGCTTCAGCACGCCGGAGCAGTTCTTCGAGCGCTTCTTCGTCTGGAACTGGTGCCCGCTCGGCTTCCTCTCCGAGAGCGGAGCGAACGTCACGCCGGACAAGCTCAGGGCTTCAGAGAGGAAAAAGCTCGAGGAGAGTTGCGACCGGGCGCTCGCCGACGCGGTCGCGGCGCTGCGGCCGTCTCTCGCCGTCGGCGTCGGGCACTTCGCCGAGTCGGCGCTGCGCCGGGCGCTCGGCGACCGCCCGACGATCGTGCGGATCCCGCACCCCAGCCCGGCCTCCCCCGCCGCCAACCGCGGCTGGCAGCCCCAGGCCGAAGCGGCCCTGCGCGCGGCCGGCGTCGAAATCTGACGGCCGGCTGTCAGCGGCTCGTCGGCCGGATCCGGGCAGCCTGGCCTCTTCAGGCGGTCAGAGTCCTTTCTCGAACGTGGCCGTGATGACCGTCTTCACTTCCGTCGGCGCGCCGTTGACGACAACCGGATCGTAGGTCCAGGTGCGGACGACTCTCACGAGCTCGTCCGCGAAGGGGCGATAGCTGTGATTGAGCAGCTTCACCTCCTTCACGGCGCCGTCGACACCGATCGTCGCTAGCACGCAGGCGTAGCCCCACTTGAAACCGGTGCCTCTCGGCGGCAAGGGTGTAGGCGAATGACGATGGACGAGCTGCAGCCCCTCGGGGTGGTCGGCCTCGGGTGATTCACAGGCCCCCGGAGGAGCCTGCCCCGGCAGCGAGGGTGCCGGGTTCTCCGGCGAGCTTCCGCTCGAGACGCAACCGCAGAGCAGGACGACACACAACAGGGTGGGCGGCGAGCTTCGCATTCGGAGACCCTTCGACGAGCACTCATCCTAGTCGAAGGTCGGGACGCGCCGACCGACAAGGTCCCGCCGGGGTTCCGGTGGTCGTCGCCTGGACGACGATCGTGGGGTTCGGGTTGGGGTTCTCGCCGCTCTCGTGCCGGTGCGGCGGCTCGGCGTTGCCCCTTTCACGGGCTCCCCCGTCGCGGATTCAGCCGCACTGGAGAACGACCCAGGGGTCGTCGAAGCGCCCTTGGCGCGCGGCCGACTCCTCGACCCAGAAGTAGATCGTCCCCGCGTCGCCCCACATCCAGCCGAGGTCGTCGTCGGTGTCGACCTGGAGGAGTAGACCTCGGCCACCGAGCCCGGTGCGACTCCGGCAGATCGCTCCCCTCGACCAACCGGTGCCGGAACCGATTCGACGAGAGGCGAGTCGAAGTAGTGGCAGGACTCACCGCGAGGAGGCCCGTCGATGCGACTGCGACCAAAAGCCGTGAGCGCCGAGATTCCGACCTCGTCGATGGCCGACGTCACCTTCCTGCTGATCATCTACTTCGTGATCTCGGGAGCATTCTCGGCGACGCGGGGGCTCGACCTGACCTTTCCGCCAGATCTGCCGCTCGAGGTCGATCCGATCGAGTCGGTCCTGGTCGAGGTGCGCGCGCCGGGCGAGCTGGTGGTCGACCGGCGCCCGATGACGCTCGGACAGCTGCTCGAGTACCTGCGACCGAAGCTGGCCCAGAACCCCGACAAACCGGTGATCTTGAAAGCGCTCGACGGGGCGCCCTACGGCGCAGTGGTTGACGTCCTCGACGAGCTGCGCCAGGGGCGCGAACGGCTCGGACTCGACCGCGAGATCAGCGTCGCGCTGCCGACCGAGCGCGAACAAACGATCTGGTGGCGGTGAGACCCGGTACCGGAGCACTCTTGCCGCCGGGATCTGAGCTCCGCACGGGGCCTGCTCCCGCCCGGCGGTCGGCTCAGCCGGCGTGGTGCGGCAGCGCCGTCAGGTACTCGTCGATCAGGCGCGCCAGGGCGAGCTGGTCCTCGGCGAACAGGTTGACGAAGCGCAGGCCGCAACCCGCGGGCAGGGCGTGCATGCGGTCGGCGCGATCGAGGTTCTGCCAGGCGACGACAGCCGAACGCTCGAACAGACCGGCCACGCCGGGCAGCCGGAAGGCGAGGACCACCGAGTCGCCCGGTTCGGGCGGCGGATCGACCGCGACGTAGACGCCGAGCATCGAGAGATTGCAGACCGTCCCCGGAGCCAGCCCCGCCGAGCTCGACACCGCGCACGAGGTGACGAACGGGATGCGCACCCGCCCCGAGGAGGGCTGCGAGACGCCCCAGAGCGGACGCGGCTCGTGCTGAAAGGCGGAGACGATCGCGGCCACGCGGCGCAGGTCGACCGGCGCGACCGAGGAAAAGCGCAGCCCGCAACCCGCCGGCAACGCCGACGCGTTCTCCGCCGGTGCGTCGTTGACCCAGGTCACCACCGCCGCGGCTTCGAAGCGGCCGCCGCCGTCGGGCAGCTCGAAGTCGAGGTCGACCTCTTCGCCCTCCTCGGGCCGGTTCTCGAGGTGGACGTAGACACCGAGCATCGAGAGGTTGCAGATCATCCCCCGCTCTTCGAAACCGCGGGCCGTGACCGTGCAGGTCTGGACGAACGGTACGCGGACGAAGCCGCTGTGGGGTCGGCGGTACACGGCTCAGTCCTTGGAGAAGTAGTCCTCGCTCTGGTAGCTGCCCGTGGCTTCCTTGGCGAGCTGCAGCAGCAGGTCGTTGGTCAACGTCGAGGCCCCGATGCGGAACAGGTCGGGCGTCAGCCAGGCGTCGCCGAGCGTCTCCTTGACCATCACCAGCAGGTGGAGCGCCTGCTTCGTGGTCCGGATGCCGCCCGCCGGCTTCATGCCGATGCGGCGGCCGGTGGCGAGGTAGAAGTCACGGATCGCCTCGAGCATCACCAGCACGACCTGCGGCGTGGCCGCCGGCTGGATCTTGCCGGTCGAAGTCTTGATGAAGTCGGCGCCCGCGGCCATCGCCAGCGCAGAAGCCCGGCGCACCGCGTCGTAGCTGCCGAGCTCGCCGGTCTCGAGGATGACTTTGAGGTGCGCGGGACCGCAGGCCTCCTTGACCCGCACGATCTCGTCGAAGACCTGCGCGAACTCACCCGAGAGGAAGGCGCCCCGGTCGATCACCATGTCGATCTCGTCGGCGCCGAGCGCGACCGCGCGGCGCGTCTCCTCGAGCTTGAGCTCGAGTGGCACCAGCCCCGACGGAAAGCCGGTGGCGACCGAGGCGACGTGCACGGGCGAGCCGGCGAGCGCTCGCCGCGCCACCGGCACCAGGTTCGGGTAGACGCACACCGCGGCGACCGGACCGACCGACGGGTCGCCCGGCAGCGGGTGGAGCGCCTTCTGACACATCTGCCGGACCTTGCCCTCGGAGTCCTTCCCCTCGAGCGTGGTCAGGTCGATCATCGAAATCGCCAGGCGGATGCCGGCGCGCTTCGACTCCTTCTTGATCGATCGCTTGGCGAGCGCCGCGACGCGCTCCTCGACGCCGACGGCGTCGACACGCGGCACCCGCGCGAGATCGGGCAACGGCTGCGGGGCGGAGACGGCGGACATGCGGGGCCGATTGTGTCACTCGCGGCCGGCGCCGGGAAGCCGAGCGCCGTTCGCCGGCGGCGCTTCGTGACCCGGGCAGACCACGACCGGCAGGCGGGGGTACTTCGCGAAGCCGGGGTCGTGGTCGGCGCGTCCGCAGCGCAGGAAGGTCGAGCGCGCCGAGGCGATCCGCCGGGCGTGCCGGCAGCTCTCGCAGAGACCCGCCGGGTGCGGCGGTGGCGGTCCGGGGGCGCCCGCGCTCAACGGGCGACGCCCGGCGCCGGCGCGGTCGGCGGCGCGGGGACCTCGAGCCGTCCGGCGGCGAGGGCGTCGACCGCGGCCGACGGTCCGAGCACCACCATCTCGTCGGCCGGGCCGAGGACGGTCGCGGCATCGGGGGCGATCCACTCCCAGCCGTCGGGGGCCGGGCGCTTGATCTCGATCACGCGCACCCCGAGCCGCGCCGGCAGCGCGCACTCGACCAGCGCCTTGCCCGCCAGCTCGTGAGGCACCGCCACGGATCGCAGCGCGAAGTCCGGCGGCAGCTCGACCGCGTTGCCCTTGGACCCCGGCATGTCGCTGGCGACGAAGGTCGAGAGCACCGCCGGGCGGCCGAGCACCTCCTGGGCGTAGACCGCGAGCAGGTCGCGCTTGGCCAGGATGCCGCGGAAGCGACCGTCCTCGCCGAGCACGGGCAGCCGCTCGAAGTCGCTCCGCGCCAGCGTCTCGGCGGCGCGGTGCAGCCGCTCCGCGGCGGCGAGCGTGGTGCCCGCCGGCACCATCAGGTCGTGGGCGCAGACCGCGCGCAGCGGCTCGCCTTCGCGCAGCGCGTGCTTGATGTCGTGGAGCGACACCACGCCGAGCAGGCGTTTTTCGCCGTCGACGACGAAGAGGCGGTGGCGCCGGGTGCCGAGGAAGCGGTCGACCACCTCGGCGTAGGGGGTCTCGGGACGCAGCGTCTCGAGGTCCTCGCGCGCCATGTCGGCGACCGACAGCCCGGCGAGCGCCGCCTCCTCCATGCGGAAGGCGAGCTCGACGCCGCGGCGCTGCAGCGGCTCGGTGTAGACCGAATAGGGGTAGAGCCGCTTGGCGATCCAGCTCGACGTGATCGCCGCGATCATCAGCGGCAGGATCAGCTCGTAGTTGCCGGTGAACTCGAACATCATGAGGATCGCCGACAGCGGCGCGTGCGAGCTGCCCGCCGCGAGCGCGGCCATGCCGACCGCGGCGTAGGCGCCGTAGCCGGCGGTGGTCGCCGGGAACAGCTCGTGGACGCCGTAGCCGTAGGCGCCACCCACCAGCGCGCCGAAGAACAGCGAGGGCGTGAACAGCCCGCCCGAGCCGCCACTGCCGAGGGTCAGCGCGGTGGCCACCAGCTTCGCCGCCGGCAACAGCAGCAGCATGGCCAGCGACAGCTCGCCGCCGAGCGCCTGGCGGATGGTGCCGAAGCCGCCGCCCAGGATCTCGGGGACCGCCAGCGCGCAGCCACCCAGTGCCAGCATGCCGATCACCGGTCGCGCCCACACCGGCAGGTGCAGCCGCTGGAACAGCTTGGACGCCGCGCGTACCCCGAGCGTGAAGGCGAGCGAGGCGAGCGCGCCGACGATGCCGAGCCCGAGGTAGAAGGGGATCTCCCACGCGCTCTCGAGGGTGAAACCGGGCAGTGCGTAGAGCGGAGTGTTGTCCTCGGCGGCGCGCGCGATCAGCGTCGAAAGCACGGCGGCGACCACGATCGGTCCGAAGATCTCCAGCGCGAAGCTGCCGACGATGATCTCCATCGCGAACAGCGAGCCGCCGATCGGCACGTTGTAGGCGGCGGCGAAGCCGGCGGCGGCGCCGCAGCCGACCAGCACCTTGAGCCGGTAGGGCGGCAGCCCCGTGCGCTGTCCGAGCCAGGAGGAGACCGCGGCGCCCAGGCGGATCATCGGCCCTTCGCGACCGAGCGATCCACCGCTGCCGACGGTGAACACCGCGGCGAGCGCCGACTGCGCGGTCTGGCGCAACGGCACGCGGCCACCCGAGAGCGCCACCGCCTCGATCAGCGACGACATACCGCGGCCGCCGACCGGTTCGCGCGCCCACCAGACCACCAGCGCGATCAGCAAGCCGCCGGCGCCGGTGGCGGCGAGCACCCGCCAGGCCGGAAGCTGGCCCGCGGCGTAGACGAAGTCGGGCCAGTAGCCGCCCCACAGCGCGACGCGCACGCCGTCGATCAGGCGGTGGACCAGGAAACCGAGCAGGCCGACGACGACGCCGATCGTCGGAATCAGGACGAAGAAGATCCGGTCTTCCCGGGTCGACAGCGCGAAGCGGCGGGCGAGGAAGTAGTCGATCCGCCGCAGGGCGAGCCGGGCGAGGCGCAGCGCCCGGGCGAAGCGTTCGGTCATCGCGGGCCGGAATGTATCAGGAGGCGGGAGCGGCCGGGCTCACTCGTAGCGCAGCGCCGTCGCCGGGTCGAGCTTCGACGCCCGCATGGCCGGGACCAGGCAGGCGGCGAGGGTCACCGCCAGCGCGAAACCGGCGATCGCGACGGCGTCGCTGCCACGCAGGCGGAGCGGCACCGTCGACAGGAAGTAGATGTCGGCGATCTCGGGGCCGAACGAGAGCAGCTCGAAGCGGGTGACCGCCCAGGAGATCGCCGCGGCGATGCCGAGGCCGAGCGCGGTGCCCGCCGCTCCGAGCGCGGCGCCGTAGAACAGGAAGACGCGCGTGAGCGCCGCCGGCGCCAGGCCGAGCGCGGCCAGCACCCCGAGGTCGCGCACCCGCTCGCGCACCAGGACCACCAGGGTCGAGGCGACGTTGAAGGTCGCCACCACCACGATCAGCCCGAGCAGGAGGAAGAGCGCGCGCTTCTGCAGGTCGAGTGCCGCGAAGAGCTGACGATTGAGCTGCTGCCAGTCGACGACGACCGCGCCGGTACCGAGCCGCTGGCGGATCCGCTCGGCGACCTCGGGGGCGGTCTCGGGGCGCGCCAGCGCGATCTCCCAGACCGGAGCGCCGCCGCCCGGAATCGACGCCACCGCCTCGGGCGAGACCACCGCCCAGGCGCGGTCGAACTCCGAGAACCCGGTCTCGAACGTCCCCGCGACCTCGAGGGTGCGGAAGGCGAAGCGCGAGCGGTCCTCGTCGAAGCCGAGCACGGCGAGGCGGAGCCGGTCGCCGCTTTGGGCCCCCAGGTCGGCCGCCAGCCGCGCGCCGAGCCGCACGCGCCAGGCGCCGGTCGCGGTGACGCCGAGCGGCTCGCCGTCCCCGGCGAACGCGCCGGTCGAACCGGGCGCCGCGCGCAGCGTCACCTCGCGCTCGCCGCCCGGCGCCGACAGCACCCCTTCGAGGTAGCGCACCCGCTCGACGCGCTCGAGACCTTCGAAGCCGGCGAGCGCCGCGTCGGGGGTCGGCGCGCCGGTCTCCCCGGTGGCGTAGACCAGGATCGCGGCGTTGCCGCCGACCAGGCGCGCGACCAGATCCTCGCGGTAGCCGGTCATCAGCGCCAGGGCGACGCCGAGCGCGGCGACCCCGAGCGTGGTCGCGACCAGCGCCGCGCGCGCGCTCGAGCCGAGCAGGTGGCTGCGCGGGTCGACCAGCAGCCGGCGCGCGAGCGTCCAGGCGAGCGGTCCGGAGAGCACGCCGGCACGGTCGCCGCCGCGACTCGGCGCGTCGCCGGGGACGGTTGGCCGGCTCATCGGCCGGTGGCGCGGGCCGGGATCGTGTCGAGGAAGCGCTGGAAGAGCGGCGAGGCGTCGTGCGGGCCGGGCGCGGCCTCGGGGTGGTACTGCACCGAGAGCACCGCCTTGCCGTCGACGGCGAGCCCTTCGACGGTGCCGTCGTTCAGGTTGAGCTCGGTGGCGCGCACGCCGGCCGGGAGCGAATCGGGGTCGACCGCGAAGCCGTGGTTCTGGCTGGTGATCGCCACCCGTCGCGTGGCGAGGTCGATCACCGGCTGGTTGCCGCCGTGGTGGCCGAACTTGAGCTTGAAGGTGCGCCCGCCCATGGCGAGGCCGAGCAGCTGGTGGCCGAGGCAGATGCCGAAGACCGGCATCCCCGAGTCGACCAGCTCGCGCACGGTCGAGATCACCCCGGTCAGCGGTTCGGGGTCGCCCGGGCCGTTGGACAGCACGACGCCGTCGACGTCCAGTTCGCGGGCGCGCGAGGCAGGCGTCCCCGCCGGCAGCACGTGGAGCTCGGCACCGTGCGCGGCGAGCGAGCGCAGGATGTTGGCCTTGCAGCCGAAGTCCCAGACCGCGAGACGGAAGCGCGGGTGATCGACACCGACCGGGGCGATGCGGCGCTCCTGCTTCGGCGTCACCTCGTCGACCAGCGCGCGGCCGGCCATCGACGGAAAGTCGGCGAGCTCGGCGAGCAGGCCGTCGATGTCGCTGCGCTCGGTGGTGATCACCCCCTTCGCCGCGCCGCGCTCGCGCAGGCGGCGCACCAGGGCGCGGGTGTCGATGCCGTCGAGCGCCGGGATGCCGTGGCGACCGAGGTAGCCGGGCAGCGCCTCCTCCGAGGTGTGGTTCGACGGCTCGGCGGTGAAGCGGCGGGCGACGAAGCCCTCGACCCACGGCCGCCCGGACTCGGCGACGTCGGAGTCGACGCCGTAGTTGCCGATGTGCGGCTGGGTCATGACCACGATCTGGCCGCGGTAGGAGGGGTCGGTCAGCACCTCCTGGTAGCCGGTCATCGCGGTATTGAAGACGACCTCGCCGAAGCGGGTGCCCGGGGCGACCGCGCGGCCGGTGAACAGGGTTCCGTCCTCGAGCAGGAGCAGCGCGTCTTCGGTCCGGGAGGGGGCCATCGGCGGGCCGGTATACTAACAGCCGTTGCGCGCCCGCACGAGGAGAGGCCATGCGAATCCCCGGACGACTGCTGACGGCGCTGACGGCGACGGTCGCGATGCTCCTCGCCACCCCCGCCCTCGCCTACACCATCTACCTGAAGGACGGCTCGCAGCTCCTCTCGAAGACGAAGTACGTCGTTCGCGGCGACAAGGCGATCATCGTCACCCAGTCGGGCACCGAGACGGCGCTGCCGCTCGCCGAGATCGACATCCCCCGCACCGAGGCGGCCAACCAGCACGATCTGGGGACCGCGATCCTGATCGAAGGCGGAGAGAAGAAGGACCTCTCGCAGGCGTCTCCGACGCCGCCGGCGCGGGCCCGGCTCGGCGACCTGATCAAGAGCGGCGCGGCGGGACCCGGCGCGGGTGATCCCGCGGCGCCCGGCGCCGCCGGAGCCCCCTCCGTGGTCGAGCGCCCTCGCGGCTTCGACTCCGCCGCGGAGCCGGTGCGCGCTGCGCGCAGCGCGTTCGCCACGGCGCCGGTCGCCGCCGCGATCAAGGAGTACATCGGCACGCAGGGATTGCCGGTCGAGGTCGCCCGCGGCTCCTCGTCGCGTCGGGCGCTGCTGGTGTTCGAGACCGAGAGCGAGGCCAACGTCTTCCGCGCCCTGGCCACCTCGGCCGCCGCGCTCGAAGAGGTCCGCAAACAGTTCCCGGGGTCGATCGACGCCTTCGAGCTGCTGTGCGAGACCTCGTCCGGGAGCCTCGGCGCGCGCTTCACGCTGACCCCGGGACAGGCCGCCGAGATCATGTCCGGGCGGGCCGACATCACCCGCTTCTACTTCGAGAACGTCGAGTTCTGAGCCGGGCTCAGCTCGGCTCGGCGCCGTCGGGCTCGGCGGGCGCGGTGCCGATGCCGTCGAGGATCGCCGCGACCGGACGGCGGGTGCGGCGCTCGAGTCGCTGGCGATAGGACTCGACCTCCCCCACCGGCTCGTCGAGGAAGATCCGCTCGAGCCGGAACAGCGGCACGAACTGGGTCGACAGCCCGAGCGACGGCGTCCCCTCGCGCGCCATCTCGGTCATCCACTCCTCGAAGACGTCGAGGCTGATGCCGCGGAAGGTGGCGCCGACCGGCTCGAGCCCCTCGAGCACCCCCCAGAACTTCTCGGTCGGGTTGGCCAGGTGGACCACCACCAGCGCGCCGGGCGCGAGTTTCACGGCCGCGGCTCCTCGGCCGGCTCGGAGAGCTCCACCAGCACGCCGCCGGCGCTCTTCGGGTGGACGAACTGCACCCAGCAGCCGCCGGCGCCGCGGGTCGGCTCGGGGCGCAGCAGCTCGGCGCCGGCGGCGCGCAGCTTCGCGTCGTCGCCGGCGACGTCGCTCGAGGCGAAGCAGAGGTGGTGGATGCCGGGGCCGCGCTTGGCCAGGAACCTCGCGACGGGAGAGTCGTCGCGGGTCGGCTCGAGCAGCTCGATGCGAGTGCCGCCGACCACGATCATGGCCACTCGCACCCCCTCCTGCGGCACCTCCTCGACGTGGTCGATCGCGAGCCCGAGCGCTTCGTAGAAGCCGCGCGCCTCGGCGATCGAGGTGACCGCGATGCCGACGTGGTCGAGCCCGGAGATCACGGCTCCTCCGCGCGGCCGCTCTCGGCGGCGACCACCCCGTCGAACAGCCGGCCGGCGAGCGCGTAAGGGTCGATGCGCTCCTCGAAGCCGCGTTCGACCTCGCGCTCGAGCCCGGCTTCCTCGCGCGCGGCGGCGAGCACCTTGTCCTTCAGGATGGTCTCGACCCGCAGCCGCAGCTGCGCGCGGCGCCGCGCGGCGAGGCGGCCGCCCTGGTCCATCCAGGCCCGGTGCCGCTCGATCGCCGCCATCAGCTCGTCGATCCCCTCGCCGCGCGCGGCCACCGTGCGCACGATCGGCGGCAGCCAGGTGTGCTCGTCGTGATCGGCGAGCGAGAGCACCATCGCCAGGTCCTTGAACGTGCGCTCGGCCCCCTCGCGGTCGGCCTTGTTGAGCACGAAGACGTCGGCGATCTCCATGATCCCGGCCTTGATCGCCTGGATGTCGTCGCCCAGACCCGGCACCGCGACCACGAGCACCGTGTCGACGCTTTCGACGACGTCGACCTCGTCCTGGCCGACGCCGACGGTCTCGACCAGAATCCAGTCGAAGCCGGCGGCGTCGAGCAGGTCGACGGCGTCGCGGGTGGCGCGCGCCAGGCCGCCCATCTGGCCGCGGGTCGCCATCGAGCGGATGAAGACGCCGGGGTCGGTGGCCAGCCCCTGCATGCGGATGCGGTCGCCGAGCAGCGCGCCGCCCGAGAACGGCGAGGTCGGGTCGACGCAGAGAATCCCCACCGTCTCGCCGCGGGCGCGCGCCGCGGCCGCCATCCGATCGACCAGGGTCGACTTGCCGGCGCCGGGCGGACCGGTGATGCCGATGCTGCGGGCGAGGCCGGTCGACGGATAGATCCGCCGCACCAGCTCGGCCTGCCCGGGACCGCCGTCCTCGACGATCGAGATCGCGCGCCCGACCGCGCGCGGCTGGCGTTCGCGCAGCCTCTCGACCAGGTGGTCGAGGTCGGCGGCGGAGCGCGGAGCGCGGACGGGGGCGGCGGCGGGCGTGGTCACGGCCGGGCGATGTTATCGCGCGGCGCCACCGTCCTCTCCGGCGCCGAGACGACGATCGAGCTCGTCGGCCGCGGCGGCGACCTGGCGCCGGTCTCACCGGGTCGCGGCCGGTTCAATGCGGGCGCGAACCTCCCCCAGGATCTCTCGCGTGCGCCCGGCGCCGCCGTCAGCAAGGCCACCGCCATGCCGCCGCGACCCAGCTCCTCGTCGAGCTGCCAGATGCCGAGGCGACCCGCGAGGACCCGACGCGCTCCCGGTGATTCCGGCGCCTCATCTGGCGGCGCGGATGCGCGCTTCGAGCTCCGACGCGCTGGACAGGTGCTCGGGCCAGTCGACGCCCCGACGCGCGCCGAGCCGGGCGCTCCACTCGGTCAGCGACGCCGCCGCTTCCCCGACGCGGCCGAGCTCCAGCAGCACCCGGCACTCGACGAGCCGCCAGCGCGCGTACTCGCGGTCCCCCCAGCCATAGCGGGTCTCCGCGAGCTCAGGGAGGGCAGCCTCGAGCAATGGTGCCGCTTCCTGCCAGCGACCGAGACCCGCGAGCGCGCTCCCCAACCGCGCCCGCGCCACCGCGAGCCGGTGTCCGGCGCCGGCCCCCCGCTCCTCGTACTCGGCGAGCGCCGCGCGCAGGTAGGGCTCGGCGGCGGCGTGCTCGCCGAGCTCGGAGAGGATCGCACCGTGGAGGGAATCGCCGCTCGGGAAGTTCCCGATCTGCGCCGACTCGGGCAGCGCCCGCCAGATCTCGAGACTGGCCTCCGAGTGCTGCCGCGCCTCGTGCGACCGGCCGAGGCGTTGCAGGGAGCGGGCGACCGCGAGCTCGGCGTCGGCCAGCTCCGGATGCGGCTCGCGGTGGAGCTCACGCTGTCGGCGCAGGACCACGAGCTGGAGCTCGAGCGCCTCCGCCTCCCGCCGCTGGTCGACCAGCGTCCAGGCGATGTTGGAGAGCGACGCGAGGATCTGGAAATGACTCTCGCCGTAGTAGCGGCGCTTGATCGCCAGCGCCTCGCGATGAGCGGTCTCGGCCTCCGCCAGCCGTCCCTGGTCGTGGAGCACCAGGCCGTAGTCGCTCAGGAAGACGGAGAGATCGTGGCTGGCTCCGCCGGAGCGGGCGCGCTCGCCCGCGATCGCGCGCTCGAACGCGGCCGCGGCCGCGTCGAGATCGCCCGATACGTGCAGGGCCCCGCCCAGCGTGCCGAGCGTGTCGATCCGGAGGTCGACCGCCGCGGGCCCGCTCGCATCCGAGATCCGGGCGAGGACTTCGTCGCAGTGAGCGCGCGCCGACTCGCCGTCGCCGGCGACGACCTGCATCTCGGCGAGCTCCTTCGCCACCAGGAGCCGGGCCAAGTCGTCCGGGCGGCTCACGCGTTCGTGGATCGCCAACGCCTCGCCGAGCCGCGCGATCGCTTCGCCGACGTCGCCCCGGTGGTAGTGGCTCAGCCCCAGATCGGCGAGTGTGCGCGCGGTCGCCGGAGAGTCCGCCGGCAGGGTCCGCCGCTTGAGCTCCAGAGCTTCGAGGAGCGTCGCCTGGCCGTCGTCGAGCCGACCGAGATCGACCTGGATCCTGCCGATCGTGCCGAGCAGCTCGCCGCGCAGCCGCGGCTCGCCCGCCAGTTGCTCGCGCGCCCGCTCGACGCCCCGGCCCAGGAGCTCCGAGGCCCGCGGGTCCCGCGTCTCGGCGAGCTCCGGATCCGAGGCACGGAAGATGTCGAGAAGGAAACCGTTGACCGCGGCCGCGGTCGCCGCCTCGCGGCGCGCCCGCTCCGCCTGCCAGAGCGTGGCGGCGATCCCTGCGGTCGCGACGGCGGCGACCAGCGCGGCCGCCGCGACCGCCGCGCGGCGGCGCGCCACCAGCTTGCGCAGGCGATAGAGCCGCGAATCCGGCGTCGCCTTCACCGGTCGCCCGGCCAGCCACCGCCCGAGGTCGTCGCCGAGCGCGCGGGCGTCGGCGTAGCGTCGCTCCGGCTCGGCGCGCTGCGCCTGGGCGACGATGTTGGCCAGGTCGGAATCCACCTCGGCCCCGGCCAGCACCCGCTCCAGCACCCTGCCCAGGCCGTAGACGTCGGTCGCGGTGGTCACCGGCCGGCCCTCGACCTGCTCCGGCGCCGCGAAGCCCGGCGTCAGGTAGCGGTCCTGCGCCCGCGTCGCCTCGGGGCCCTCGCCCTCGGCCTCGAGCAGCTTGGCGATGCCGAAGTCCAGCAGCTTCACCCGCCCTTCGGCGTCGACCAGGATGTTCGAGGGCTTGAGATCCCGGTGCACGATCAGGTTGCGGTGAGCGAAGGCCACCGCCGAGCAGACCTGGACCAGCAGCGCCACGCGCCCGCGCGCGTCGAGCCCCCGCTCCACGCACCAGCGATCGATCGGCGCGCCGGCGATCCGTTCCATCACCAGGTACGGCGTGCCGTCCTCGCCCACGCCGCCGTCGTAGAGCGTCGCGATGTTCGGGTGACGAAGCCGAGCCAGCACCTGGCGCTCGCTGCGGAATCGCTCGGCGGCCCCGGTCGCCAGCAGGCCGACGCCCAGCACCTTGACCGCCGCCTCCTGCTCGAAGACGCCGTCGACCCGCTGCGCCCGGTGCACCACCGCCATGCCGCCGCGACCGATCTCCTCGGCGAGCTGCCAGGCACCGAAGCGCCGCCCGGCGAGCGTGCGCGGCGGCTCCTCGTCGCGCGGCGGCGCCACCGCCGCCCAGTCGACCGGACGGTCGAGCGGACCGTCGTCGCTCTCGGCCGCGGTCAGCAGCTCCTCGACCCGCGCGCGGACGCCGGCCTCGAGATCGAGCGCGGCGAGCGCGCCCGGGCGCGCCTCGGGCGCCAGCTCGATCAACTCGGCGAAGACCTGATCGGCCCGCCGCCAGGCCTCGCGCTCGTTCGGGTCCATGGCCGGCGCGAGCCTACCCCGGTCAGATCAGGCCGAGCTCGAGCGCCTTGAGCACGGCGCGGGTGCGGTCGCGCACGCCGAGCTTCGACAGGATGGTCGAGACGTGGTTCTTCACCGTCCCCTCGGAGATCGCCAGCGCGTCGGCGATCTCGCGGTTGCTGTAGCCGCCCGTCATCAGCCGGAGCACCTCGACTTCGCGCTCGGTCAGCGGGTCGGGCGGGTCGAGGCTCGGGAAGCGCCAGCCCTGACCGCGCGCCGCCTCGAGCAGCCGTTCGGTGAGCGCCGGGTGGATCACCGACTCGCCGCGCGCGACCACCCGCACGCTCTCGGCGAGACGCTCGAGCGAGACGTCCTTGAGCAGGAAGCCGCGCGCGCCCGCGCGGATCGCCGCGAGCACCGCGCCCTCGTCGTCGAAGGTGGTCAGGACGATGGTCGGCGGCAGCGCGTCGACCGCGCGCAGCTCGGAGAGCACGGCGATGCCGTCCTTGCCCGGCAGACGCAGGTCGAGCAGGACCACGTCGGGGCGGGTGGAATGCACCATCGCCAGCGCCGCGTCGCCGTCGGCGGCCTCGCCGACGACCTCGATGTCGTCGACGAAGCCGAGCAGGGTGCGGATGCCGCGCCGCACCAGCTCCTGATCCTCGACCAGGCCGACGCGGATCACGGTACGGCCTCCGGGGCGGCGGGAAGCCAGGCTTCGAGCTCGAACCCGCCGTCCGCCGCCGCGCCCCAGCGCACGCGCCCGCCCTGCTGCTCGACCCGCTCGCGGATCCCGATCAGCCCGTGGCCGGGCGCGGCCTCGGCCGGCGCGCGGCCGTCGTCGCGGGCCGCGAAGCGCACGCCGCCCCCGGCCGGCCCGATCGCGATCCAGAGGTTGCGGGCGCCGCCGTGGCGCGCGGAGTTGGTCGCCGCCTCCTGCGCGCAGTGCAGCAGCGCTCGCTTCGCCGCGGCGGAGAGCGCGCCGAGCGAGCCGTCCAGCGGCGCGAGGTGGACGCTCACCCCCTTCGCGTCGGCGGCCAGCCGCCGGAGCTCGGACCCGAGGTCGCCCGGCTCCTCGCGCATCGTGGAGACCACCTGTCGCACGTCGCGCAGCAGCCGCTTGGTCAGGACCTGAGCCTCGAGCACCGCGCGCTCCTTCGGCTCGCCTTCGGCGTGCGACGCCGCCTCGAGCGTCAGGCTGAGCGCGGTCAGGTGATGGCCCATGACGTCGTGCAGGTCGCGCGCGATGCGCAAACGCTCGGCGTCGCGGCTCGTCTCCGCCAGACGCGCCTGCACCTGCTCGAGCGCGCGCCGCGCGGTGCGCTCGGAGCGGGCGACCTGTGCGGTGTGGACGACGAAGAGCTGAAGCGCGCCGAAGATCAGCGCGTAGGTCAGGGCCGCCGCGGGCGCGGCGCCGGCAACGCCGAACGCCGCCGCGAGACCCAGCGTCTGGGCGCCGGCGAACGCGAACGCCGGGCGCGGCGGGAGCACGCTGCCCGCCACCGCCGCGGTCAGGACCGGGTAGGTCGCCGCGAACGCGCCGCCGCCGAGCGCCACGAGCGCCAGGCCGGCGAGCGTCACGAGGCCGAGGACCAGCCCGCGCCGGGCCGACTTCCACCGCGCGCAGGCGTCGCTGCCGAGCGCGGTGAACGAAGCGAGGTAAGCGACCAGCGCCACGAGCCAGACGGCGAGGCGGCCCCCCTCCGCGTCCGCCGCGACGTCCGGCGCCGCCCGCACGGCCGCGAGCAGTGCGACCGCCAGTCCGATCCAGCGCAGCTCGCGGGGGCCGAGCTCCGCTCCCGCTTCTTCCGGAGCGATCACGGATCGAGCATACCCGCCGCCCCCGCGAGCGTCGGGGTGCCGAAAGTCACGTCCCTCCGCCGTGACCGACGGCCGATGCGCGCGGCCTCGCGAACCACCAGAGTGCGAGTCGAGAGGTGGAAACCATGAGAATTCTCGGCAGCGTCGCCCTGGTCACCGGAGCATCGGACGGCATCGGACGCGAGATCGCCCTCGCGCTGGCACGGCGAGGGGCGTCGGTCGCCCTCGTCGCCCGCCGTCGCGAGGCGCTCGAGGAAGTGACGGCGACGATCATCGCCCGCGGCGGGCGCGCTCTCGCGCTGCCGTGCGACGTCGCCGACTCCGCAGCCGTCGACGCCGCCGTGGCGGCGGCGGAGCGCGAGCTCGGGCCGGTCGGAATCCTGGTCAACGCCGCCGGACTGGGAATCTGGCGCCACTTCGCCGAGATCCCGGTCGAAGATCACCATCGGATGATGGCGGTCAACTACTGGGGGACGTTCCATACGATCCGCGCGACCCTGCCGGGAATGCGACGGCGGCGCGGCGGCGCGATCGTCAACGTGATCGCCGGCTCCGGCAAGTTCGCGCTGGCCGTGACCAGCGGCTTCTCGGCTTCGAAGTTCGCGGTCGCGGGGCTCACCGAGGCGCTCCGGCGCGAGCTCGCCGGCAGCGGCGTCGTCGTCTCCGGGGTCTTCCCGGGGTCGGTCCGGACCTCGTTCTGGCGCGACGATCGGATCGACCGCTCCGCGTTGCCGCCGCTCGTGCGCCGGGCGCCCAAGCTCTCGCCGCGCGCGGTGGCGCGCGCGGTGGTCCTGGTGATCCGCCTCGGGCTCGCCGAGCGGACGCTGCCGGTCTTCGTCGGCGTGGCCGCCCGGCTCAACGCGCTCTGGGTGCGACTGGGCGACCTGCTGTTTTCGCGCTGGCTCTTGCCGGTCGGATTGGGCGTGGTCCTGCTGCGCTGGCTGGCGGCGCGTTGAGGGGCGGCCGATGACCTACCGCCTGCTGCTCGTCGCGCACCTGCTCGGCACCGTCGCCTTCTTCGGCAACCTGGTCGCCGCCCTGTTCTGGCAAGCTCGCGCCGCCCGCACCCGCGAGCCGGCGGTGGTCGCGTGGGCCTTCCGGACGATCCATGCCGGCGACCTCTGGATCACGCCGATCGCGGTCGGGGCGCTGCTCGCGAGCGGAGTCGGCCTGGCGCTCGTCACCGGACGCTCGATCCTCGGCACCGGCTGGCTGCTGTGGTCGACGGCGGCCTTCTTCTTCTCGGGCCTGGTCTTCGTCGTGCGCGTGCTGCCGATCCAACGCCGGATCGCGCGCTGGACCGAGGGCGAAGCCGCGGCCGGCCGCCTCGACTGGGAGCGCTACGCGCGGGACTCGCGGCGCTGGGCGACTCCGGCGCACGCGTCGCTGGGGCTGGCGCTGCTCGCGCTGGTCCTGATGGCGGCGAAGCCCGACCTCCCCGCGTTCTGAGCGGGGACGCCGGTCGGGTGGCGCGGCTCAGGCCGACAGCAGCTGGCGGGCGATGACCAGGCGCTGGACCTCGCTGGTGCCCTCGCCGATGGTGCAGATCTTGGCGTCGCGGTAGTACTTCTCGGCGCGATAGTCCTTGACGAAGCCGTAGCCACCGTGGATCTGGACGCCGCGCTCGGAGCAAAAGACCGCCGCTTCGCCGGTCATCAGTTTCGCCTCCGAGGCCTTGAGCGTGACCTTGCCGGTCGCGTCCATCTCGAGCGCGGCGGCGAGCGTGAGCACCTCGGCGGCGGCGATGCGGGTGGCCATCTCGGCGAGCGCGAAGCCGATCGCCTGGAACTGCGCGATCGGCTGGCCGAACTGTTCGCGCTGTTTGGAGTAGGCGAGCGCGGTCTCGTAGGCGCCGGCGGCGGTGCCCAGGCCGAGCGCGGCGATCGAGATGCGGCCGCCGTCGAGCACCGCCAGCGCCTGGCGGAACCCCTCGCCTGGCGCGCCGAGCAAGTTCTCGTCGGGGACGAAGCAGCCCTCGAGGATGACTTCGGCGGTGTC
Source organism: Acidobacteriota bacterium (assembly GCA_045862895.1). Taxonomy (GTDB): domain Bacteria; phylum Acidobacteriota; class Thermoanaerobaculia; order Multivoradales; family JAGPDF01; genus JACTMI01. Next base: position 7,514 of record BTUO01000008.1, on the reverse strand, counting down.
GGAGGCGCGTATGCCGAGCTTGTTCTCCTTCTTGCCGGCGCGCAGCCCCTTGGTGCCGCGCTCGATTACGAAGGCCCCGGCATTCTTGCCCTTCTTTCCGGCCGGATCGGTGATCGCCATCACGACGTAGACGTCGCCGACCGAGCCGTGGGTGCAGAACGCCTTCGAGCCGTCGAGGATCCAGCCGCCGTCGACCTTCCTCGCCTGGGTGCGCAGCGCCGCGGCGTCCGAGCCCGAGCCGGGCTCGGTCAGCCCCCAAGCGCCGATCCACTCGCCGGTGGCGAGCTTCGGCACCCAGCGCTTGCGCTGTTCGGCATTGCCGAACTTGTAGATGTGGTTGGTGCAGAGCGAGTTGTGCGCGGCGACCGAGATTCCCACCGAGGGGTCGATCTTGGAGAGCTCGGTGACCACCAGCACGTACTCGACGTAGCCGAGACCGGCACCACCCAGCTCCTCGGGGAAGATGACGCCGAGGAAGCCGAGCTCGGCGGCCTTGGCCAGGATCTCGCGCGGGAACTTCTGCGCCTCGTCGAGCTCCTCGACGTGCGGCGAGACCTCTTTCAAGGCGAATTCGCGGGCCGCTTCGCGGATCGCGCGCTGCTCGGCGGTGAGGGCAAAGTCCAAGGGGGATCTCCTACGACGTCCGCCGCGGATGCTATCGCACGGCGCCCGGAGCCCCGCCGTACAATGTCGCCATGAGCGCGACCGGACGGATCGTGACCGACGAGGCGGAGCTGGCGGCGATCGTGAAGGGGATGCGGACGATCGCCGTGGTCGGCATGAAGGGCGAGGACCAGGGCGACGAACCGGCCCACGAGATCCCGGCGCTGGTGCAGTCGCTCGGGCGCCGGGTGATCCCCGTCAATCCGAAGCTGACGGAGACCCTGGGCGAACGCGCCTACCCGGACCTCGCGAGCGTCCCCGAGCCGTTCGACCTGGTCGACGTCTTCCGTCGCAGCGACGCGATCCCCGAAGTCGCCGACGCGATCCTCGCGCTGCCGTCCGAGCGCCGCCCGAAAGTGGTCTGGCTCCAGAGCGGCATCCGCCACGACGACGCCGCCCAGCGCCTCGCCGACGCCGGCCTCGCCGTCGTCCAGGACCGCTGCCTCGGCGTCTACGCCAGCCGCTACCTGCGCTGAGCCGTTCGCCCGCGGCGCGTGCTCAAACGTTGAACTTGAACAGCATCACGTCGCCGTCAGCGACGACGTAGTCCTTGCCCTCCTGGCGGGCGAGGCCGACTTCGCGGGCCTTGGGCCAGCCGCCGAGGCGGACGAAGTCCTGCCAGGCGAGGGTCTCGGCGCGGATGAAGCCGCGCTCGAAGTCGGAGTGGATGACGCCGGCGGCCCTGGGCGCGGTGTCGCCGGCGTGGATGGTCCAGGCGCGCGCCTCCTTCTCGCCGGCGGTGAAGTAGGTGCGCAGGCCGAGCAGGTGGTAGATGGCGCGGATCAGGCTGCCGACGCCCGACTCGGCGACGCCCAGGGACTCCAGATACTCCTTGGCCTCCGCCTCGGGGAGCTCGGCGAGCTCGGCCTCGATGCGGGCCGAGATGGTCACCGCCTCGGCGTCGTGGTGGGTCGCGACCCACTGGCGCACCTCGGCCACCAGCGGGTTCGAGTCGGCGGTCGCCAGCTCGGACTCGGCGACGTTGCAGGCGTAGAGCGTCGGCTTCATCGAGAGCAGGAAGAACGGGCGCGCGAGCGCGCGCTCCTCGGGCGTCATCTCGAGGGTCAGCGCCGGCTTGCCGGTGTCGAGATGCGCGAGCAGGCGGCCGGCGAGCTCGACCTGGGCCTTGGCGGTCTTGTCGCCGCTCTTCGCGGTGCGCTCGATGCGCTCCTTCTGTCGAGCCAGCGACTCCAGGTCGGCGAGCACCAGCTCGGTCTGGATCGTCTCGATGTCGGAGATCGGGTGCAGGTGGGCCTCGACGTGGACGATGTCCTTGTCCTCGAAGCAGCGCACGACCTGGACGATGGCGTCGACCTCGCGGATGTGCGAGAGGAACTTGTTGCCGAGGCCTTCGCCGGCGGCCGCGCCCTTGACCAGGCCGGCGATGTCGACGACCTCGACCACCGCGGGCACGAGAGTCGGCGTGCCGGCGACCTTCGCGATCGGCGCCAGGCGATCGTCGGGCACGGTGACGATGCCGACGTTCGGCTCGATCGTGCAGAACGGATAGTTGGCCGACTCGGCCTTGCGGGTGCGGGTGAGTGCGTTGAAGAGCGTCGACTTGCCGACGTTCGGCAGGCCGACGATGCCGGCTCGGAGCATCTTCTGAGTCCTCGGATTCGCGGTTGGGGGCGGCGTTGTTCGCCGCTCGAAACTGCTTGGAATCTATCACTTCGCGCCGAACGACGAGACGCGTTCGGCGGGGGTGGGTGGCCGGGGGCGCGATCCCTCCTCTCCGCTACGGTCGGTACCCCGGGTGTCCAGAAGAGACACTGGTCGACGGGGACCCCCCGCCACTTCGCTCCGAGGAGGGATCGCGCCCCCGGCCTCGGAGCATCCCCGGTCGCTGTCACACGGAACGACGAAAGCGCTCCGCGAATCCAGCTCCGTCGTCTCGTCTTTCCCTTCTATGGAGCCTTGGCTTTGTCTTCGTTCTGGTCGTGGTCTTGGTCTTGAACAGAAGAGCCTTGGTCTTCGCCTTCGACCTCGCCAGGAATCGGCAGCCGCTCGAGGGTCGCGCCGCTGTAGTAGTGCGACAGGATGCTCCGGTAGTCGTGCCCGCGGCGGGCCATGGCGTAGGAGCCGGTCTGGCAGAGTCCGACGCCGTGGCCCCAGCCGGTGCCGGTGAAGCGCCAGCCGGCGCGGCCGCTGCGCGGGTGCACGCGCACCAGGGTGAAGCGGGTCTCGGGCAGGTCGAGCACCCAGCGCACGGCCAGGCCCTCGACCTCGACCGACTTGCCGTCGGCGCCGTCGAGGCGTAGGCGCGAGATCCGTCCGGACGGCCCGCGCGAGACGACGTCGAGGCCGCGGAACTGGAATCCGGGGAAGCGCTGGCGCACCGAGGCGGCGATCTCGTCGTCGGCCTTGAATCGCGTCCAGCGCGAGCGGCTGTGGGGCTTGTCGAACGGTTTGGCGGTGCCCGAGACGTGCTGCGCGAGGGCGACCAGGCGACGGTCGACGAGACCGAGCTCGAGCTCGTCGCCCGGCGCCAGGTCGAGGTGAGAGACCGCCCGGGTGCCGTCGCCCGCGACCAGCCGGAAGGTCGCGAGGCCGCGGCCGACCGGGTGCACTTCGAGCCGGCCGGCGGCGTCGCGGACCACGAGGTCGCGCCCGACGATCTGCTCGAAGCGCCGGACGACTCTCCGCGCGCCGGGGCCCTCCGGCGGCCAGCGACCGGCCGAGCCGCCGCCGAGCGCCTGGGTGCCCCCTTCGATGCAGCCGACGCCGCGCAGGTAGCCGGCGCTCTTGAGCGGAAAGACGACTTCGACGTTCTCGGTGCGGCCGCCGCAGGTGGCGCTGTAGAGGGCGTCGATGGCGACGCCGTCGGAGACCAGCACTTCGCCGGCGGTCTCCGCCACGGCGCGGTCGGTCAGCGGGTGCTCGGCGGCGAGGCCGCCGTAGACCTGGCACTTCGGCGTGCCGCACAGGTCGTAGCCCTCCTCGGCGAAGCCGCCGAGGTTGCGCAGCGTGTAGCTCCTCGCCGCCACCGCCTGGGCCTTCAGCGCCTCGAGCTCCGGGTAGCTCGCCGGCCCCAGCTCGCGTGGCACGACGCCGCGCAGGTAGTCCTCGACCGGCAGCTCGTTGACGACGTTGAGCCGCCCGCGGTCGTTCAGGTAGACCGCGAGCGCGCCGCGGTAGCCGCGCCCCTCGAAGGCGAGGCCGGCGCCGCGCGCCGCGCGCACCACGACGCGCCGACCCGGGACGACCGCCACGCCGCCGCCGACGGCGACCTCGAGCGCCGGATCGATCGGTCCGAGCCCTTCCGAGACCACCCAGAAGGCGTCGAGGCCCCGGCTCTGGAGCCGCCGTCCCTCCGCCTCGGCCGACTCGCGGTCGGGCCAGGCGCCGACGCGCACGCGGAACAGGCCGCTGCCGGCGTCGAAGCGCGCGTCGGCGGGCGCGCCGGCGAGCTCGGCGACGCGACGGGCGAGGCCACCCGCTTCCTCTTCCTCGCGCAGCGCCGCCACCTGCAGTCGCCAGACCGGCGGTGGCGAGGAGGCCGCCGCCGGCCGCACGGTGACCGGTCCTGACAGCGCCAGGGTCGTCGTGCCGAGCTCGAGCGCCGGCGATCCTGTGCAACAGGACAGCGTCACGCTCTCGAGGTCGGTGCGCAGGCCGATGCGGACGACCTCCGGCACGCGCGGCGGCGGGGGCGGCTCGGGAGCCGGAGTCGGAGCCGGGGTCGGAGCGGCGGCGGCCGGCGGAGGCGGTGCAGCCGCCTCGACCACGACCACCGCCGACGATGCGGGCGGAGGAGCGGTCGCGCGCCGCGTCGCCGTGCAGCTCACCGCCACCAGCGCGAGCAGCGTCGCGCCCGCCAGACCGAGTCGCGTCCGCCTCACCGCGGGCCGTGCGCGTCGGGCAGCTCGGCGCGCACCAGCGCGACGAAGGAGGCACCGTAGATCAGGCCGAACACCGACCCGAGCCCCCACTGGACGAGGTAGACGACCAGCTGCAGGGCGACGTAGGCCACCATCTGATCGCGCAAGCCGAACTCGGCCAGAAGCTGCAGCGGCAGCACGAGCATCGACATCGCCATCGAGGCGCAGAAGAAGAGCAGGAAGAGCAGCAGCGTGCCGCCGATGCGGCGCGCCACGACCCCTGCGCCGCGCCGCCAGGAGGCGACCGCTCCCGAGTCCTCGCGGGCGAGGTCGGCCTTGGCCGCCTCGAACACCAGCGAGACGTAGAACAGCGCGAAGAAGAGCGGCAGCGCGCCGCCGCAGCCGACGCCGACCCCGGCCATCGGGCCCTGGCTGACGCCGACCGAGATCGCGGCGAGGGCGAGCGCGCCGAGCGCCGCCACCATCAGCGTCAGGACGGTCAGGTAGAGGTGGTACCAGCCGAAGAACCGCCAGGTGCCGCGCGACGCCCAGCCCGAGAAGTCGCGCCACGAGAAGGTGCGGAAGAGGCCGCGCGGGCGCCCGGCGCCGGCGCCGGCCTGGCGGTCGCCGGCGACCAGGATGCCGAAGACGCCGGCCTGGAACCAGCTGTAGACGAGGATCGCCAGCGTGCCGAAGACCAGCGACGCGACGACCGCCACCAGCACCCCGGCCGACAGCCAGCGCTCCGGCCGGAGCAGGTCGAGCACCGCCTGCGGGTCCGAGCCGTCGAGCTTGCCGAGGTCGGCGAAGCTGGCGCCGAGCGCGATCACCAGCGGCACGATCGACACCGCGACGACCAGTGCCAGCGCGAACATCGCCGCGATCTGGGCGAGCAGCAGCTCCCAGTTGGCGCGGACGTTGGCGATGCCGCGCCCGAGCGCGTCGATGGCGGAGAGCGGTTGCACGTCTAGATCCGCAGGCCGTGCAGCCGCACTTCGTGGCGGAAGTCGGCGGCGTCGATCGCCACCGGCACCGCCATCTCGTAGAGACGCGACACCAGCATCGGCGGCACCCGCGAAGTGAGCAGGTCGTGATCCGACGGCGCGCCGGGACCGCGCTCGAGCCGGAAGTTGGTGGTGAACAGCGTCGGCAGCCGGCGGGTGTAGCGGGTGTTGAGGATCAGGTAGAGGACGTCGTTGACGAACGGCGTCGGCTTCTGCGCGCCCAGCTCGTCGAGCACCAGCACGTCGGCCTCGATCACCGGGTCGAGCACGTCGTGCTTGGACTCCGGGTTCGAGGGATCGAAGGTCGACTGGATGCGATGGACCAGCGAGGTGAAATCGACGAAGCGCCCGCGCATCCGGTAACGACGGACCAGCTCGAGCAGCACCGCGGCCGCCAGGTGGGTCTTACCGGTGCCGGGCGGCCCGACGAAGAGCAGGCCGACCTCTCGGGTCTGACCGTCCAGGCCCAGGTAGTCGTCGACGTAGCGCTGGCACACGCTCCTCGCCTCGAGCAGCCGCGCGCGGGTGCGATCGTCGCCGGTCGCGATCTGGAAGCCGGCGATCGTGCAGTCGCGGTAGCGCGGGGGAACACCCGTGGCCTCGATCAGGCGCGGCAGGCGCCGCGCCTCGGCGCAGACGCACGGGCGGGCGGCGCCGATGCCGCCGTCGGCCACCCGCGTCCAGCCCGTGCCGCCGCAGTGCGGGCAGTCCTCGACGCCCTCGGTACGCTCCACGGCGGCGATCGTAGCAAAGGGGGTGGCCGCGACGCCGGCCCTGACCGGTCAGCGCCGGGTGAGGGCGCGGGGCGAGGCGAGGACCAGCGCGGTCGCGCGGTCGATCCCCTGCCGGCGGTCGCGCTCGAGCCGGTCGAGCTCGTCGGCGAGGCGCGCGACCTCGGTCTCGAGGGTCGAGAGCCGGTCGCGCAGGCCGAGGATCACCTCGACGCCGGCGAGGTTGACGCCGAGGTCGCGGGTGAGCGTCAGGATGGCCTCGAGACGGCGGATCGCGGTCTCGTCGTAAAGCCGCGTGTTGCCCGCCGAGCGGGCGGGCTCGATCAGCCCGTGGCGCTCGTACAGGCGCAGCGTCTGCGGGTGGATCCCGTAGGTCTCCGCGACGACGCTGATCATCACGTACCGCGGCTCGGTGCCGCGCTTCCTTCTCGGCATGACGCCTCCGGACGGGCGGACCCCGGCGGGGCCCGCCCGTCGCCGGATCTCAGTTCTTCTCGGCGTCGACGACTTCGGCGTCGATCACCTCGTCGGTGGCCGCACCGCCGCCGCCGGTCTCGGGACCGGCACCCGGCGCGCCGGTCTTGTAGATCGCCTCGGCGACCTTGTGCATCGCCTTCTCGAGCCGGCCGACCGCGCCGTCGATCTCGGCCTTCTCCTCGACCTCGATCGTCTTGCGCGCCGCCTCGATCGCCGCCTGGACCTCGCCCAGGTCGGCCGCCGAGAGCTTCTCCTTGTTCTCACCGACCGTCTTCTCGGCCGAGTAGATCAGGCCGTCGAGCCGGTTGCGGCTTTCCACCAGCTCGCGCCGGCGATGGTCGTCGGCGGCGTTGGACTCGGCGTCGTTGACCATCCGCTTGATCTCGGTCTCCTCCAGCCCCGAGGACGAAGTGATGGTGATCTTCTGCTCCTTGCCGGTGCCGAGGTCCTTGGCCGAGACGTTGACGATGCCGTTGGCGTCGATGTCGAAGGTGACCTCGATCTGCGGCACGCCGCGCGGCGCGGGCGGGATGCCGACCAGGTCGAACTGGCCGAGCGGCTTGTTGTCGGCCGCCATCTCGCGCTCGCCCTGGAACACCTTGATCGTCACCGCCGTCTGGTTGTCGTCCGCGGTCGAGAAGATCTGGCTCTTGCGCGTCGGGATCGTGGTGTTGCGGTCGATCAGCCGGGTGAACACGCCGCCCAGCGTCTCGATGCCGAGGCTCAAAGGCGTGACGTCGAGCAGCAGGACGTCCTTCACCTCGCCCTTCAGCACCGCGCCCTGGATCGCCGCGCCGATCGCCACCACCTCGTCGGGG
>BTUO01000007.1:315421-316990 GCA_045862895.1 Acidobacteriota bacterium | reverse complement strand
GCCCGACCTACGGGGGAGAGTGGTGGGTCGGCCTTCAGGCCGACAAGCGCACACCGCATTGTTCCGGTGCGCGCTCGCACCACAACAGTGCGGCGCGACGAGCTTTCCGGAATGCTGTTCCAGAGAAAACCACGTTAAATCAACGATATGCCGTGATGGCACGCCGGCTGCTCCCCGTTTGCCCCATCCCGGACCTGCGGCCACCGCCACGCACCTTCGGGACGCACGCCGGCCGCAACGGCCGCCGACAAGATCAACGCGCATACCACGGGGAACCCATGGAAGCTCTGATATCCGGCACCGACACGCTGTTCATCCTGCTGGGCGCGATCATGGTGCTCGCGATGCACGGGGGGTTCGCGTTCCTCGAGCTCGGCACCGTGCGCAAGAAGAACCAGGTGAACGCGCTGGTGAAGATCCTCGTCGACTTCTCGGTGTCGACGATCGCGTACTTCTTCGTCGGCTACGCGCTCGCCTACGGCGTGCAGTTCTTCGCCGGGGCGGAATCGCTCGCGCAGAAGAGCGGCTACGAACTCGTGCGCTTCTTTTTCCTGCTCACCTTCGCCGCGGCGATCCCGGCGATCGTGTCGGGCGGCATCGCCGAGCGTGCGCGCTTCGGACCGCAGCTCGCCGCGACGTTCCTCCTGGTCGGATTCGTCTACCCGTTCTTCGAGGGCATCGCCTGGAACCAGCACTTCGGCGTGCAGGCCTGGCTCAAGGGCGCCTTCGGCGCGGAGTTCCACGACTTCGCCGGCAGCGTCGTCGTGCACGCGATGGGCGGCTGGATCGGGCTCGCCGCGGTGCTGCTCCTGGGCGCGCGGCGCGGGCGCTACTCGCGCGAAGGCGGCATCGCTGCGCATCCGCCGTCGTCGATCCCGTTCCTCGCGCTGGGCGCGTGGATCCTGTCGGTCGGCTGGTTCGGGTTCAACGTGATGAGCGCGCAGACGCTCGACAAGATCTCGGGGCTCGTCGCGGTCAACTCGCTGCTCGCGATGGCGGGTGGCACCGTCGCCGCGTTCTTCGCCGGCCGCAACGACCCCGGCTTCGTCCACAACGGACCGCTCGCGGGGCTGGTCGCGGTGTGCGCCGGCTCCGACGTGATGCACCCGATCGGCGCGCTCGCGACCGGCGCCGTCGCCGGCGCGCTGTTCGTCTACCTGTTCACCGTGACGCAGAACCGGCTCAAGGTCGACGACGTGCTCGGCGTGTGGCCGCTGCACGGCGTCTGCGGCGCGTGGGGCGGCATCGCCGCGGGCATCTTCGGCTCGACGGCGCTGGGCGGATTGGGCGGCGTCGCGCTGGGATCGCAGATCGCCGGGACGCTCGGCGGCATCGCCGTCGCGCTGGCGGGCGGCACCCTCGTCTACGGCGCGCTCGAGGCCGCGGTCGGCCTGCGCCTCGATCCCGAGCAGGAGTTCAACGGCGCGGACCTCTCGATCCACCGCATCTCCGCCACGCCCGATCGCGAGCCGTCGTGGTAGGCGGTCGATCCGTGTCGGGCTGAAGCCAAAGCCGTCGGGCTGAAGCCAAAGCCGTCGGGCTGAAGCCAAAGCCGTCGGGCTGAAGCCA
>BTUO01000007.1:162543-315321 GCA_045862895.1 Acidobacteriota bacterium | reverse complement strand
AAGCCGTCGGGCTGAAGCCCGACCTACAGGAAGTTGTGGGTCGGCCTTCAGGCCGACAAGCGCATCGCTGTGGGTCGGCCTTCAGGCCGACAAGCGCGTCCCTGTGGGTCGGCCTTCAGGCCGACACGCTCCCCCGCTCACCCACCCGCATACCACCCGAACGCCTCGCGCAGCCCCGCGCGCAGGTCGTACATCGGCGCGTAGCCCAGCAGCCGCTGCGCCTTCGAGATGTCGGCCTGCGAGTGCCGCACATCGCCCGGCCGGAAATCGGCGTGCACGGGCTCGGGCAAGCGCAGCCCCGGCCGCCGCTCCTGCGCGAGTTCGCGCAGCAGCCGATACAGCTCGATCAGCGTCGTCCGCCCGCCGACCGCGACGTTGTAGACCTGGTTCTGCGCGTCGACGCGGTCGACCGTCGCGGCGAGCAGGTTCGCCTGCACGACGTTCGCGACGTGGCAGAAATCGCGCGTCGTGCTCCCGTCGCCGTTGATCGTGACCGCCTCGCCGGCGAGCATCGCGGCGGCCCAGCGCGGAATCACCGCCGCGTAGGCGCCGTCGGGATCCTGCCGCGCGCCGAACACGTTGAAGTACCGCAGCCCGATCGCGAACGTCGCGTAGCAGCGCGCGAACACCTCGGCGTAGAGCTCGTCGACGAGCTTCGTCACGGCGTAGGGCGAGAGCGGCCGCCCGATCGTGTCCTCGACCTTCGGCAGCGCCGGGTGATCGCCGTAGGTCGAACTCGACGCCGCGTACACGAACCGCCCGACGCCCGCGTCGCGCGCCGCCACCAGCATGTTGAGGAAACCCGTCGCGTTGGCCGCGTGCGTCGCGAGCGGATCGGCGATCGACCGCGGCACCGAACCGAGCGCCGCCTGGTGCAGCACGACGTCCACGCCTTCGCACGCGCGCGCGCAGGCCCTCGGATCGCCGATGTCCGCCTCGATGAACGTGTGGCGCCGCCACGCCTCCTCGCCGACCGCCGCGCGCACGCTGTCGAGGTTGTTCCGGCTCCCGGTCGCGAAGTTGTCGAGCCCGACCACCTGCTGGCCGAGGTTGAGCAGCGTCTCGCACAGGTGCGAGCCGATGAACCCGGCGCTCCCGGTCACGAGCCAGCGCGCGCGCCAGCTCCGCAGGTGCGCGAAACGCTCGCCGAGCGTCTCCTGCATCGTCGCGCCGCCTGCGGTCACAGCCGCCACACCCGCACGCCGCGCGATTCCAGCGCCTTCGCGTCCGCGGCGCTCTTCACGTCGACGTAGACGCCGCCGGGCGCGAGCTTGGCGACGATCTCGTCGACCGGCCGCGCGCGGAACGCCTTGTGCGCCACCGCCGCGACGATCGCCTGCGCGCGCGGCAGCGCGTCCCACGAGACGAGCCCGATCCCGTACTCGGTCAGCGCATGCGCGGGCTCGGCCACCGGGTCGTGCACGTGGACGCGCACGCCGTAGGTCTCGAGCTCGCGGATCACGTCGATCACGCGCGAGTTGCGCAGGTCGGCACAGTCCTCCTTGAACGTGAGCCCGAGCACCGCGACGTCGGCGCCGCGCACCTCGAACCCCGCCTGCGCGAGCTGCTTGACCGTCTGCTCGGCGACGAAGCGCCCCATGCCGTCGTTGATGCGCCGCCCCGCGAGGATCACCTGCGGGTGGTAGCCCAGCATGTCGGCCTTGTGCGTCAGGTAGTACGGATCGACGCCGATGCAGTGGCCGCCGACCAGCCCCGGCCGGAACGGCAGGAAGTTCCACTTGGTGCCGGCTGCCTCCAGCACTTCGCCGGTGTCGATGCCGATCCGGTGGAAGATCAGCGCGAGTTCGTTCATCAGCGCGATGTTGAGGTCGCGCTGCGTGTTCTCGATCACCTTGGCCGCCTCCGCGACCTTGATGCTGCTCGCGCGGTGGATGCCGGCCGGCACGATGCTGCCGTAGACGGCCGCGACGCGCTCGAGCGTCGCGGCCGAGTCGCCCGCGACGACCTTGGTGATCTTCGGCAGCGTGTGCTCGCGGTCGCCCGGGTTGATCCGCTCGGGCGAGTAGCCGACGAAGAAGCCCTCGCGCCACTTCATGCCCGAGTGCCTCTCGATGAGCGGCACGCAGATCTCCTCGGTCGCACCCGGGTAGACGGTCGACTCGAACACGACGGTCGCGCCGTGCGCGAGGTGGCGGCCGACCGTCTCGCACGCGCGCTCGAGCGGGCGGAAGTCGGGGCGTTTCGCGTCGTCGACCGGCGTGGGCACCGCGACGACGACGAAGCTCGCGTCGCGCAGGCGCGCGGGATCGGTCGTGAAGGCGAGTTTCGAGGCCGTCGCGAAATCCTCGTCCGCCACCTCGCCCGTCGGGTCCCGGCCGGCGCGGTACGCGTCGACCTTCGCCTGCGAGAGGTCGTAGCCGATCGTCCGGGTGCGCTTGCCGAACTCGATCGCGAGCGGCAGCCCGACGTAGCCCAGTCCGACGACGGCGATCGTCGTGTCTTCGATCATTGGGGTGCTGTTGCCCGGCAAGCTTCCGTCGTGGGTCGGGCTTCAGCCCGACGCCTTTCGCGTCCTTGTGGGCCGGGCTTCAGCCCGACGCCTTTCCCTTCAGTGTGGCGAACCCCGTCGGCCTGAAGGCCGACCCACACATCCGCACTCCTGTGGGTCGGGCTTCAGCCCGACGCCCTTCCATCCCCAAGCAATCCCTCATGCAATGCTGCAACCCCGTCGGGGGGGGGGCCCCCCCCCCACCCCCCGGGGGGGGGGCCCGGCCCCCCCCCCCCCCCCCCCCCCACGACGACTTCCGGCTCGAGCACGACCTCGGACTTCATCGAGCGGGCGACCAGGCAGGCCGCCTCGGCCTTCTCGATCAGCTTCACCGCCTTCTCGCGATCCTCCTCGCGGTGGATCGTCACCCGCGGGCGCAGGACGATGCGCGAGATCGAGAAGCGGCGGTCCTCGCCGCGCTCGACGGCACCCTCGCCCGACGCTTCGACGGCCGCGACCTCGAGCTTCGACAGCGACGCCGAGGCGAGGAAGGTGGTCAGCCAGCACAGCGTCGCCGCGCCGACGAAGAAGTGCTCCGGCGTCCAGCGGCCGCCGGGGCCGCCGAACTGCGGCGGTGAACCGACTTCGAGATCGGGGAGACCGTCGGGCGCGCTGGCGACGCCGGTCTTGCCGCCGGTCCAGCGCACCGCGACGGGGTAGGAGCTGTGGAGCTCGGCCATCGAAACCTCCTCGCGGGGGATCAGTTCGGCGGCGTCGCCGGAGCGGCGGGCGGCGCGGGGGGCAGCGGCGGCAGACCGAGCAGCAGCCGCACCGAAGGCTCGAGCCGGGTCAGCCCGGCGTCGAGGCCGAGCGTGAGCGCCTCCTGGGCCGGCCGACCGTCGAGCCAGAAGCCTTCGACCGCGAGCAGCGCGCCGCTGCGGTTGCCGCTCGAGCAAGCGATCGCCGCCGGCAGGTTGGCCGGGTCGTCGAGCAGCGCGTCGAGCGCGCGCGCCGAGGCGAGGTCGAGCTCGGCCTCGCCGGTGACCGTCAGCCGGACGTACTTCATGCCCGCGGCCTCGACCGCCTCGCGCGTCCCCGCGGGGATCTCGGCGTCGCCGCGCAGCTCGACGTAGGTGCGGATGCCGAGCGCGGCGACCGCCGGGAACCCCTCGAGGTCCGCGGGTGCTCCGCCGGTGAAGACCCCGGGCAGGGGAGCGTGCTGGTTCGTCAGTGGCGGCGCCGGCGGCGCGGCCCGCTCCTGCGCCGGACTCGCGGCCGCGAAGCCGACGAACGCCGCGAACAGCGCGGCCGCGAGCGCCCGCCGGAGGGCGGAGCCGTTCACGCCGCGCGGCCGAGCAGCCAGTCGCGCATCGCCGCCTTGGGCGCGGCGCCGACGATGCGGTCGATCGCCTTGCCGTTCTGGAAGAGGACGAGCGTCGGGATCCCCTGGATGCCGAGCGGCGCGGCGAGCTCCGGCAGGTCGTCGACGTTGACCTTGGCGATGCGCACCTTGCCGGCGAGCTCGGCGGCGAGCTCCTCGAGGGTCGGGGCGATCAGGCGGCAGGGGCCGCACCAGGGGGCCCAGAAATCGACCAGGACCGGCGTCGCACCGGAGATGCTGGCGTTGAACTCGGCGGCGTTGCCGATCTTCTCGACGTGGGACACGGCAGGACTCCTTTCGATCTCCGGCGCGGAGGCGGCGGAGGTTGTGTTCACCTGGTTAGAGACACGTTCGCCGCGAACGGTTCCCGGGTCCTCCCTCCCTACGTGGATCGGCCGCGTCGGGGACGGTCGGCCTGGTCGAGAATCCGCCGGCGCAGCGCCGGATCGAGCCGCTCGACCGCGAGCGCCCGGCACCCGTCGCGCGCGAGATCGAGGGTGCCGAGCAGCGACGAGCAGCGCTCGCACAGCGCCGCGTCCGAGTAAGAGAACGGGACGCCGCGGTCGAGCGCCTCGAGCTTGGCGTGGAGCAGGTCGAGGCAGACCCGGCGGGCATGGGTCGGCGCCGGTGCCGGGCGCTGCGGCAGGCGTCGCGCCAGCACGTCGCGCAACTTCAGGCGGGCGCGGTGGAGGCGGGTCTTGACCGTGGCCTCCTTGACCCCCATCACCGCGGCGACCTCGCCGGTGCCGAGCTCGGCGAGGTCGGCGAGCACCAGGGTCTGGCGGAACGGGTCGGGCAGCTCGGCGAGCGCCGACTCGACGATCTCGCGCGCCTCGCGGCGCAGCCGCTCGGCGTGGGGATCGCCCGCGGCCGAGGGGAGCTCCGGCACGGTCGGCCCGGGGCGCGGCTCGAGCTCGGAGAGCGGCTCGAGGCGTGCCGGCTGGCCGGCGCGCGGCCGGTGCATCCGCTGGCAGGCTCGGCGCGCGATCGAGTAGAGCCAGGCGCGCGCCTTCTCGGGGTCCTCGAGCTGGCTCCAGTTGCGGAAGGCGCGGGCGAACGTCTCCTGGACCAGATCCTCGGCGTCGCGTCCGTCGCCGCAGAAGCGGCGCGCGAAGGCGAGCAACCGCCCACCTTCGGCGTCGACCAGCCGCGTGAAGGCGGCCTCGTCCGGAGCGCTCATCCGCCGAACAGGCCGTAGCGCTCGGTCAGGACCCGGCGGTGGTGGAGCTCGTGGCCGGCGACGATCCAGGCGAGCGCGCGCACGGTCACCCGCGCCCCGCTCGCCTCGCCGTCGCGATCGAAGTCCTCCGGCGCGAGCGAGCGCAGGACGCCGAGCGTCGAAGCGCGCGCCGCTTCGAGATCGTCGATCAGGGCCGGCCAGGGGCGCGTCCGGGCGTGACAGTTGCCGATCCAGAGATCCTGGTCGAAGCTCGCCAGCGGCGTCCGGTCGCCGCGGCCGAAGCGCAACAGCCGGTACGCGAAGACCCGTTCGCCGTCGGCGACGTGCGCGACGACCTCGCGCACCCGCCACTTGCCCGGGGCGTAGGCGTGATCGGCCGAGGCCTCGGGAAGCGCCCGAAGGAGCTCGACGATCCGCCCCCCCTCGCGCTCGACGGTCTCGACGATGTCGCCGTCGGGCACCGCGGCGACGTAGTTGGCGTAGAACGGCGCGTACTCGGACGGCTCGGGGCGGCGGGCGAGCGGAGAGGTCGGCATGTCGCGATTCTCGCCCAGGGCGGGGTGCGGTTCCCAGCGCCGTGCGCGGGCGCTCGTCGCTCCGTTGGCCTCGGCGGCGCCGGTCGCCACGCTCCACGGTGAGGCTGGCGCCGAGCTCGGCCGGGGACCCTCCGGCGCGGCGCCGGCTGCTCAGCGCACGGTGACGGTGACCCGGTGGTGCTCGGTCTCGCCCCAGGACGGGTGGCGCCCCCAAAACTCGTAGTGGTAGGTGCCGGGGCCGGCGCCGTCGCCGTGGCAGCCGTACTGGCCGCGGTCGTCGTCGAGGCAGTAGAGGCCGTCGCCGGGGGTGCGGTCGCCGTGGGTGCCGTCGTCGTGGAGCGCGAAGACCCCCTGGTGATGCATGCCGTGGCTGCCCGGTCGCTGGTACTGGCAGTAGACGACACCGCCCTCGACCGGGCGCCCGCCCGACTCGAGCCGCGCCTCGAAGCGCGTCGGAGCGCCGTCGTGGTGCGCCGGCAGCACCGCGCCGTTGACGACCTGGCCGTCGACCAGGATCTCGGCGGAGGTGAGATCGAAGGTCGAGCGCGCCGGCGACGTCGGGGCCGAGCCGCTGCCGTCGCACGCCGCGACGAGCGCCACGGCGGCCAGGAACGCGGGTCCTCGCGCGAAGCGCCGCGCTCCGCGGCGAGGGCTCGGACCGGTCGAAGGCAGGGCGATCATGGCGGACTCCTCCCGCCACCATCATCGATTGCCCGTCGATCGGACCCACCCCCGAACGGGTGGAGGCGGGAACCCCGCCGGGTGGGTCGCCGCCGCGGGCTAGGGGCCGGCGTTCGCGGCCTTCGCGACTGCGCCCGCGAACGCCTCCGGATCGCGCGGCGGGCCCGCGAACCGGCGATAGAGGACGGGCACCAGGATCAGGTTGAGGAAGGTCGAGGTCAGCAGCCCGCCCAGAATGACCACGGCCATCGGGCTCTGGATCTCGCTGCCGGGGCGATCGCCGGCGAGCGCGAGCGGGATCAGCGCGAGCGCCGCCGTGAGGGCGGTCATCAGCACCGGCGCCAGTCGCTCGCGCGAGCCGCGCTCGACCGCTTCGGCGAGCGGCGCGCCCTCCTCGAGCAGGTGGCGGTAGTGCGAGACGAGCAGCACGCCGTTGCGGGTGGCGATGCCGAACAGGGTGACGAAACCGACCATCGTGGCGATGCTGAGCGTCGCAGACGTCGCCGCCAGCGCGGCGACGCCGCCGACCAGAGCGAGCGGCAGGTTGACGAGAACGATGGCGACCTGGCGGTGATCGCGGAAGGCGAGCCAGAGAATCCCCCAGATCGCGGCGAACACGGCGAGCGCGAGCCAGCCCATTCTCCGCGAGCTGCGGTTGGCTTCCTCGAACTGCCCGCCGAACTCGATGCGATAGCCGGGCGGCAGAGGCACCTCGGCGTCGATCGCGGCGCGGGCGCGCTCGACCGTTCCCGCCAGGTCGGATCCGGCGACGTTGGCCGAGAGCAGCGCCACCCGCTCGACGTTCTCGCGCCGCACCAGTCCGGGGCCGAGGTCGAAGGTCACGCCCGCCACCGCGCCGAGCGGCACCACGGCCCCGGTGGGAGTCGCCATCGGCAGCTCGCGCAGCCGCTCGCGGTCCCGACGCAGCCGTTCGGGATAGCGCACGACGACGCGCGAGGAGAGGCCATCCTCGACCAGCTCCGCCGCCGCCGTCCCCTGGAACAGCGCCTCGAGGTTGCGCGCGGCGTCGGCGGCGGTCAGCCCGACGCGGGCGAGCGCGGCGCGGTCCGGCGCGAACGAGAGCTGTGGCACCAGCGCCTGCTCCTGGTTGGAAACGTCGACCAGGTCCTCGACGCCGGAGAGCGCCGACTCGACCTGGCGGCCGAGCGCGCGCAGCGTCGCGAGCTCCGGGCCGAAGATCTTGATCGCCAGGTTCGACTTCGATCCGGAGAGCATGTGGTCGATGCGGTGGCTGATCGGCTGGCCGAAGGTGACGACGGTGCCGGGGATGGACGCGACCGCGCGTCGCAGCTCGGCGAGCAGCTCGACTTTCGGTCTTCCCGGGCGCAACACGACCTCCAGCTCGGAGGCGTTGGCGCCCTGCACGTGCTCGTCACGCTCGGCGCGACCGGTGCGGCGGCTGGTGGAGACCACCTCCGGAAAGGCCAGCAGGGTCTCCTCGACCGCGCGCCCGAGCTGGTCGGAGTCTGCGAGCGAGGTGCCCGGCGGCGCCACCACGCCCACCGTGAGCGAGCCCTCGTTGAAGCTCGGCAGGAAGCTGCGACCGAGCAGCGGCAGGGCCGCGATCGCGCCCGCCAGCAGCAGCGCGGAGAGCGCCACGATCGGCCACGGGCGGCGCAGCGCGCCGTCGAGCGAGCGGCCGTAGTGCCGCTGGAGGAAGCGCAGCAGGCGCGGCTCGCCGTGCTCGATCGAGGGGCTTCCGGCGAGCAGCAGCAGGCAGAGCGCGGGGGTGAGCGTCAGCGAGACCAGCATCGAGGCGAGGAGCGCCGCGATGTAGGCGAGGCCGAGGGGGCGCAGCAGGAGACCCTCGACGCCCGGCAGGAAGAACAGCGGGGCGAACACGACGGCGATGATCAGAGTGGCGAACAGGATCGCACCGCGCACCTCGGAGGAGGCGAGGAAGACCACCTCGAGCGCGGATCGCCGTTCGCCCTCCGGGCGGCTCCGGTTCTCGCGCAAGCGCCGCAGCACGTTCTCGACGTCGATGATGGCGTCGTCGACCAGCGCGCCGATCGCGATGGTCAGGCCGCCCAGCGTCATGGTGTCGATCGCGGCGCCGAAGGCGGAGAAGGCGAGTACCCCCGCGATCAGCGAGGTCGGCAGCGCCAGGGCCGAGATCAGGGTCGAGCGCCAGTCGCCGAGGAAGAGCACCAGGATCACGACGACCAGGACCGCCCCCTCGATCAGTGCTTTCGAGACGTTGCGGATCGCCACCTCGATGAAGTCGGCCTGCCGGAAGTTCTCGCGCTCGAGACGGATACCGGGAGGGAACGACCGTTCGAGCTCGGCCAGCCGGGTATCGAGAGCGCGGGTGAGGGCGAGGGTGTTGGCGCCCGGCTGCTTCTGCACGGAGAGGACGACCGCGGGGCGGGCGTTGTAGGCCGCGGTGCCGCGCTTCGGTTCGTCTCCGACGCCGACGCGGGCGACGTCGGAGACGGTCAGCGGACCGTCGTCGCCGGAGCGAACCAGCGCGCGAGCGAAGTCGTCGGCGCTCCTCGCGCGGGTCGTGCCGCGCACGAGATGCGCCTGCCCGGCATCGACGTGGAAACCCGCGGCGGGCGCGGCGCCGGCGTTCTCGAGCGCCGCGACCAGTTCGCCGAGCGGCAGACGGCGGGCCGCGAGCGTCGCCGGCTCGACCTCGACCTGGATCTCGCGCACCTCGCCGCCGATCGGCACGACCTGGGCGACGCCGGGGATCGCCAGCAGGGCGCGGCGCACCGAGACCTCGGCGAAGCGCCGGAGCGCGCGCGCGTCGGGACCGCCGTCATCGGCGGTCAGCGCGAGGAATGTGATCTCGCCCATGATCGAGGAGACCGGTCCGAGCTGCGGGCGCTCGACGCCGGCCGGCAACTCGACGGTGGCGATCCGCTCGGTCACCACCTGGCGCGCCCGGAAGACGTCCTCGCCCCAGGCGAACTCCACCCAGACCACCGAGATCCCCGCGGCGGAGACCGAGCGGACCCGGCGCACGCCCGCGGCGCCGTTGACCGCGGACTCGATCGGCAGGGTGACGAGCAGCTCGACCTCTTCCGGGGCCCAGCCGGTCGCCTCGGTGAGCACGGTGACGGTGGGGGCCGACAGATCGGGGAAGACGTCGACCGGCAGGCCGGGCACGATGACGAGCCCGGCGGCGACGAGGGCGGCAAACAGCGCCACGACGCCGCGCGGTCCGCGCAGGGAGAGTCGGATCAGGTGCTGGAGCATGGTCGTCGGCGCGTGCTCAGTGGACGTGGGCTTCGCCGACGCCGGAGGAGACCAGCGACGAACGTCGCACGGCGGCGCCGCCGATGGTGACGACGCGCTCGCCCGGAGCGACGCCGCGGACGAGGCAGCGATCGCCCGCCCGGGCGAGCACCGTGACCTCGCGGCGCAACATCATCTCGCCGCTGGGTTGGACGTAGACGACCGGGACGCCGGCGTCGTCGACCACGGCCTCCCGCGGCACCACGACGCCCCGCGCGACGTCCCCGGTCGCGAGCTCGACCTCGAGCGACTGGTCGACGGCGAGCGCGCGCAGCGGCTCGGCGAGCTCGAGCAGGACCGTCCGGCGACCGCTCGTGGCGTCGAGCGCCGGAGACACGGCCACCAGGCGCGCCGCGAGGTCGGTCCACTCCGCACCGGGAGCGTCGCCGCCGGTGTCGAGGCTGATCCGCGTCGCGCCCGGCCGCAGGTCGGTCGCCGCTTCCGGCGTCAGCCAGGCTTCGATCCAGGTCGCATCGGTCGCGACGAAGCGCGCGAGCTCGTCGCCCGCTTCGACCGCCTGACCGGCGCTGATCGCGATCTCGGCGACCGCGCCGGCGAAGGGCGCGCGCACGGTGAGGGATTCACCCGCGTCGGCCGCGCCGCCGCGGGCGCGCCGCGCGGTCGCGACGTCGCGGCGCGCGGCCTCGGCGTGCGCGGTCGCGACCGCCAGCCGGGCCTCGGCCTCGTCGCGGTCGGCGACCGAACCGACGCCGCTCGCGGCAAGCTCGCGCGCCCGCCGCGCCTCGGTGGCCGCCAGCGCGAGCTCGGCCTCGGCGCCCGCCAGCTCCGCATCGAGGGCGGCGAGGCTCTGTTCGGGATCGAGTCGCGGCGTCAGGGTGAACAGCGGCGCGCCGGCGCCGAGCTCGAGACCCGAGTGCGGGAAGGGACGCGCCCGCACGACGCCGTCGGCCGGCGCGGTGATCCGGCGATCGCCGCCGGGGGCGGCGATCACACGTGCCGGGGCGGAGCGCGTGCCGGCGAGCTCGTCTTCGCGAGCCCAGGCCGTCGCGAACGGGATCTTCCACTGCTGCTCCTTGAGGAACGGAACCTCGCTGCCGCCGGTGGCAGCGGCTGCGGCCTCGGCGACGGCCGTGAGGGGTGGCGGCGCGACGAGGCCCCCCGGATCGGTCGAATCGCCGACGCGGACGCGGCCGCCGGCGATCTCCTCGCGCCCCGGCGCCGCGTCGACCCGGAACAGCAGCTCGTACTCGCCGGAGCGCGCGGGGCGCAGCTCGATGCCGAAGATCCCCGGCCGCTTGGCTTGCGTCGCCCGGAAGGTCTCCTCGCCGCCCGCGGCGTCGCGCAGGACGATCGACACCTCGCCCGTGGCGAGCGGCGAGAAGTCCGCGAGCGTCGTGACGTGGGTGTGGGACACGGCGACCGCTCCCGCGACCAGCGGGTCGATCTCCGGGAAGATCTCGTAGAGCTCGCCCCAGGCGGTGACCGCCCAGGGTTCGGGCCCCTCGGCGCTCGCGGCGCCGTGATCGTGGTCGCCGTCCGTGCCGTGATCGTGGTCCGAGCAGGCCGAAGCGAAGGGCAGCGCGGCGAGCGCCGCGGCCAAGGCGAAGCGAGAGAAGACGAATCGATCCACGTGCATACGGAGACTCCGGAGCCGGACTCGGACAGGAACGGACGCACGGCCCCACGCGGGCCGCACGCGGCGCCGGGGCGAGCTCAGATCCGGAGCGTCGAGAGGAGCGCGAGCAGAGGCGGGCCGGCGCGGCGCGGCGGCGGCGAGGGCACCGACCCTCGCGCCGGCGCACCCGAGCCCACGAGCGGATCGCTGCCGTCGAGCGCGGCCGCCGGCGTTGGCGCGACGAGCGGTCGCCCGGAGCGCAGCCCCGCATCCGCCGCCGGAGCGACGGCGTGAGCGTGGTCGTCTCCGGAGTGCGAGTGGAGATGACCCACGACCAGCAGGTCGGAGATCGCGCCGGCATGGTCCGCCGCCTGGGCCGGCGGGTGGTCGCCGTGCCCGTGCCCGTGTCCGTGCTCGAGCGCGACGTGCAGCGCCACGCCACCGGCCACGGCAACCGGCAGCAGCCAGGTCGCCGCGAGCGCGAGAACGAAGAGGCGCCGGGCGGTCACGAGGCGGGGATTCTCCCCGCGGCGCGCCGGAAGGTCAATCGTCCGCGGTACGTCGATCGCGAACGAATTCTCGTTCTCCGGTGCGCTCGGCGAAACGTGCAACGATCGCGGCGATGAGGGAGACGACGGTCGCGTTTCGCGTGCACGGGCTCGACTGCGCCGAGGAGGTGGCGGCGCTCAAGCGCGCCGTGGGGCCGGTGGTGGGCGGCGAGGCACGGCTCGGGTTCGACGTTCTCGCCGGCAAGATGACGGTGCCGCGCGAGGCCGACGCCGCGCGGGTCGTCGCGGCGGTGGCGGCGACGGGAATGACCGCCGCGCCGTGGCGAGCGGAGGCCCCGGGGGTCGCCGACGGGCGCTCGGCGCGGATGCGGGCGACGGCGATCTCGGGGCTCGCAACCGTGGCCGGCTTCGTCGTCCACGCGCTCTCGGGCGGGGGCTGGGCGGCGGCGCTCGGCGCCGAGGCCGCGGCGGTGCCGCTCGCCGCGCGAGCCCTCTACCTGCTCGCGGCAGTCGCCGGCGGCTGGTTCGTCGCGCCCAAGGCGTGGAGCGCGGCGCGTCGTCTGCGCCCGGATATGAACCTGCTGATGACGCTGGCGGTCGTCGGCGCGATCGGCATCGGCGAGTGGCTCGAGGCGGCGACGGTGGCGTTCCTGTTCGCGCTGTCGCTGGCGCTCGAGGCCTGGAGCGTCGGTCGGGCGCGGCGCGCGGTCGAGGCACTGCTGGCGCTGGCGCCGCCGGTCGTCCGCGTCGTCGACGCCTGCTGTGGTGAGCGCGAGATCCCGGTCGCCGAGGCCCGGGTCGGGTTGCGCTTCCACGTCCGCCCCGGCGAACGGCTGCCGCTCGACGGCACCATCGTCGCCGGCGCCTCCGACCTCGACGAAGCGCCGATCACGGGCGAGAGCCTGCCGGTCGACAAGCGCGCGGGCGATCTCGTCTTCGCGGGCTCGATCAACGGCCGTGGCGCGCTCGAGATCGAGGCGACGAAGCCGCCCGGCGACACGCTGCTCGCGCGCATCCTTCGCCGGGTCGAGCAAGCGCGTTCGCGCCGGTCGCCTTCGGAGCAGTGGGTCGAGCGGTTCGCCCGCGTCTACACGCCGCTGGTCTTCGCGACCGCCCTCGCGGTCGCCGTCGGTCTCCCCCTGTTGTTCGCGGTGCCCTGGAGCGAAGCGCTCTACCGCGGTCTCGCGCTGCTGGTGATCGGCTGCCCGTGCGCGCTGGTGGTGGCCACGCCGGTCGCGGTGGTCGCCGCCCTCGCTGCGGCCGCCCGTCACGGCGTGCTGCTCAAGGGCGGACCGGCGATCGAGACGCCGGCGCGCATCACGACCGTCGCCTTCGACAAGACCGGAACCCTCACCCGCGGCCGGCCGATGGTGGTCGAGGTCGTGCCGCTCGCCGAGCACGACGAGCGCGCGCTGCTCGAGCGTGCCGCGGCGCTCGAGGCGGCGAGCGAACATCCGGTGGCGCGCGCGATCCGCGAGCACGCCGCGACCCTCGGTGTCCGGCCGGCGCGGGCCGAGAGCTTCGAGAACCTGCCCGGTCGCGGCGCGCGCGGCACGATCGGCGGCCGGCCGTTCTGGATCGGCTCGCACCGCTACCTCGAGGAGCGCGGCCAGGAGACGCCGGAGGTCCACGCGCGACTCGAGGCGCTCGCCGGCGCCGGGCGCTCGGTCGTGGTGGTCGGCAACGCCGACCACGTCTGCGGCCTGCTGGCGGTGGCCGACGAGGTCCGCCCCGAGGCGAGGGCCGCCGTCGCCGCGCTCCACGCCGCCGGCGTCCGCCGCGTCGTGCTGCTGACCGGCGACCACGCGCCGACCGCCGAGGCGGTGGCGCTCGCGGTCGGCATCGACGAGGTGAGGAGCGAGCTGCTGCCCGACGACAAGCTCGCCGCGGTCGAGGAGCTCGTCGCCCGCGACGGCGCGGTGGCGATGGTCGGCGACGGCGTCAACGACGCGCCGGCGCTCGCCCGCGCGACGCTCGGGGTGGCGATGGGCGAGGCCGGCACCGACGCCGCGATCGAGTCGGCCGACGTCGCGCTGATGTCCGACGACCTCGGCAAGCTCGCCTGGCTGTTCGGTCACTCGCGGCGGACGCTCGCCGTGATCCGAGCCAACGTCACCTTCGCGCTGGCGGTGAAAGCCGTCTTCGTCGTGCTCGCCTTCGCGGGCTGGGCCAGCCTCTGGGCGGCGATCGCCGCCGACATGGGGGCGACCCTGCTGGTCGTCGCCAACGCCCTGCGCCTGCTGCGCGGCTGAGCCGCCGGCTCAGGCCAGGAACTTGATCGCCAGGAATCCGAGGATGGCGAGCGCCGTGAACGCGAGCAGCACCCACTCGAGCTGGTGCTCGATGAACGGCCGGATGCGCTCGCCGTAGCGGCCGATCAGGCCGGCGACCAGGAAGAAGCGGAACGGCCGCCCGACCGCCGAGGCGGCGAGAAAGAGCCAGAAGTCGAACTTGAACCACCCCGAGGCGATGGTGAAGACCTTGTAGGGGATCGGCGTGATCGCCGCGGCGATCACCCCCCAGAAGCCGTAGGCGTCGTACCAGTGATGGACCTTGTCCATCACCTCCTGCCCCTGGTAGAAGTCGACGATCGGCTTGCCGACGGTGTCCCAGAGCCCCCAGCCGATCGCGTAGCCGGCGACGCCGCCGACGACCGACGCCACCGAGCAGACGAGCGCGTAGCGCTTCCACTTCTTCGGCTCGGCGAAGGTCATCGCGATCAGCAGCACGTCGGGCGGCACCGGGAAGAACGACGACTCGGCGAACGACAATCCCGCGAGCGCCTTGGTCGCGTGCCGGGTCGCCGCCCAGTGCAGCGTCCAGAAGTAGAGCTTGCGGATCGGATTGCGCGTGGCGCGTGCCCGCTCCATCGCGCTCGTCGGGGGGGTCTCGACGACCTCGGGTCTCATCGGCGGGGGAGTCGATCACGAGCGCGCGGCGGCGACAAGCGCCGTGGAAGAATCGGAGCGTGAAAGTCGAAACGATCGAATGGCGCTCCGAGCTGCCCGGTTGGAGCCTCGCCTGGGTCGCGGCCGAGACGACCGGCGACGCGGCGGCCGCGGCCGCCTTGGCGGCGCGCCGCCGGCGGATCACGGCCGAGCTCGCCGCCCGCTGGACCCCCGCGGCGCTCGGCGAGGACCCGACGGTGGCCGCGCTCCGGCGGCTGTTCAAGGCGGCCGGGACCGACCCGGGGCGCTACCGCCCCTCCTCGGAGGCGCTGCTGCGCCGGCTGCTGAAGGGGGAGGAGCTGCCGGCGATCCACCCGCTGGTCGACCTCAACAACCAGCTCTCGATCGAGCTCAAGGTCCCCTGCTGCGTGGTGCGCGACGGCTCGTTCGTCGCTCCGGTGACGCTGCGCGCCGGCCGAGCCGGCGAGACCCTCGACTCGATGCGCGGGCCTCTCGATCTCGAGGGCAAGCCGCTGCTGGAGGACGCGAGCGGACCCTTCGGCACGCCGATCACCGACTCGCACCGGGTCAAGGTCCTGCCCGAGACGACGCGCGCCTGGCTGGTCGCCTACCTGCCCGTGGGCGCCGGCCTCGAGCCGCGCGTGCCGGCGCTCCTCGACGAGATCCTCGCCGAGGCGCCGGTCGCCCGGCGTGTCGCGTGACGGCGCGCGCGGCGGCATAGGATCCCGCGACCATGATGCTGACCGGAAAGCAAAAGCGGACGCTGCGCGGCCTCGCCCACGACCTCGAGCCGGTGGTCCACGTCGGCAAGGCCGGGCTGACCGACGAGCTGGTCGGGCAGGTCGCGCGCGCGCTCGACGCGCACGAGCTGATCAAGGTGCGCGTGCTGGTCGGCAAGGACGGGAAGGACGCGCTCGTCGCCGAGCTCGAGCGCGAGACCGGCGCGGCCGAAGCCGGCCGCGTCGGTCACGTCTCGATCCTCTATCGGCGCCACCCGGACCCCGAGAAGCGCCGGATCAAGGTCTGATCAGGCGAAGAACTGCGCCGTCTCGGTCGACTCGGCGAGCGCCGTGGTCGACGCCTGGCCGCCGGTGACGATCTCCTTGACGGTGTCGAAGTAGGCGGTTCCCACCTCGCGCTGGTGGCGGGTCGCGGTGTAGCCCAGGTCCTCGGCGTCGAACTCCTGCTGCTGGAACTCCGAGTAGGCGAGCATGCCGCGGTCGCGGTAGTCGTGCGCCAGGCGGAACATCGCGTAGTTCAACGTGTGGAAGCCGGCCAGCGTGACGAACTGGAACTTGTAGCCCATCGCCCCGAGCTCGCGCTGGAAGCGGCGGATGGTGAACGGGTCGAGGTGCTTGGCCCAGTTGAACGACGGCGAGCAGTTGTAGGCGAGGAGCTTCCCGGGATGGGCGCGGTGGATCCCCTCGGCGAAGGCGCGCGCCTCCTCGAGGTTGGGCGTCGAAGTCTCCATCCAGATCAGGTCGGCGTACGGCGCGTAGGCGAGGCCGCGGGCGATCGCCATCTCGAGGCCGCCGCGGACCCGGTAGAAACCTTCGGCCGTGCGCTCGCCG
The DNA here is from genome assembly GCA_045862895.1 of Acidobacteriota bacterium. Lineage (GTDB taxonomy): Bacteria > Acidobacteriota > Thermoanaerobaculia > Multivoradales > JAGPDF01 > JACTMI01. The sequence goes on along the minus strand of BTUO01000007.1, from coordinate 299,265 downwards.
GTCAGGAACGGCCGGTCGTAGGGGTCGACGTCGGACATCAGCAGCTTCGCCGAGTCGGCGTCGGTGCGCGCGACCACCAGCGTCGGCACGTCGAGCACGTCGGTCGCCAGCCGCACCGCCGCGAGGGTGCCGAGGAACTGCGAGGTCGGCAGCAGGACCTTGCCGCCCATGTGGCCGCACTTCTTCTCCGAGGCGAGCTGGTCCTCGAAATGGATGCCGGCGGAACCGGCCTCGATCAATGCCTTGGCGAGCTCGAAGGCGTGGACCACGCCGCCGAAGCCGGCCTCGCCGTCGGCGACCAGCGGCACCAGCCAATCGATCGAGTCGTCCCCCTCGGCGTGGTGGATCTGGTCGGCGCGCAGCAGCGTCTGCTGGATCCGGCGCACCAGCTTCGGCACCGAGTCGACCGGGTAGAGGCTCTGGTCGGGGTACATCTGGCCGGCCTCGTTGGCGTCGGCGGCGACCTGCCAGCCCGAGACGTAGATCGCCTTGAGCCCTGCCTTGACCTGTTGCATCGCCTGGTTGCCGGTCATGGCGCCGAGGGCGGCGACGAAGTCCTCGCTGTGCAGCAGGCTCCAGAGCCGCGCGGCGCCGCGCTCGGCCAGGGTGTGGCGGATCGCGACGGTGCCGCGCAGCCGGACGACGTCGGCGCCCGAGTGGTTGCGGCGGATCCCCTTCCAGCGCGAGTCGGTCTTCCACCGCTCCTCGAGCTCGGAGGCGGGGTTCGCGGGACGATGCGGCGAGTCGGTCATGGCGTTCTCCGGGGTCGAGACGGTGGTCAGCGGATCGGTTTCAGGCGAGGTGTTCTCGAGAAAGACGAGGCGAGGCCTCGGCGAGGAACGGTCGGATCGGCGACTCGGTGAAGATGGCTTCGGCCTCGCGCGCCGCCGCGCGGAAGGAGTCGCGGATCGCGACGAAGGCGCCGGCATCGGGGACGGCGGCGACGAGCTCGCTCTCGATGCGGGAGAGCTCCTCGGCGAAGACCGTGGCGACCAGGTCGCGGTCGACGCGCGGGCCGTCGTCGAGCGGCACGCCGTGGCGCAGCCACTGGCCGACCTGCGCGCGAGAGATCTCGAGCGTCGCGAGGTCCTCCATCAGGTCGTCCCAGGCGATGCAGCCGAGGCCGTCGTTCCACCCCTGCAGGTAGGCGATGCCGACGCGCACGTTCTTGCGCAGCCCCTCGAGCGTGTGCGGCGGAGTCCCCTTCGGCAGCAGGTCGGGGCGCTCTTCGATCGCGGGCGAGGCGTCGAGCTGGTGGTCGCGCTCGAAGGCCGACATCGCCGGCGCGATGAAGAAGGGATGCGAGACCCAGCAGCCGTCGTGGCCGAGCGTGGCCTCGAAGCGCTTGTCGGCGATCACCTTGGCGGTCTGCTCGGCGCGGCGCTCCGCGGTCTTGCCGGGGGTGAAGGCGGCCATGCCACCCATGCCGAAGGCGCCATGGCGGTGGCAGACGCGGATCAGGTTCTCGGCGTAGGCGCGCATCCACGGCCGCTCGAGCGAGATCGTGGCGCGGTCGGCGAGCAGACGGTCGGGGTGCTCGAAGAGGACCTTGAGGTCGCTGAAGATCTTGTCCCAGCGGCCGACGTTGAGGGCCGTCACCCGCTCGCGCGCCTCCCAGAGGATCTCCTCGCACTGGAACGCCGCCGGCAGCGTCTCGATCAGGAAGGTGACGCGGATCGTGCCGCGCGGCAGCTCGAGCGACTCCTCGATCGCGGCGAGCAGGGAGCTCCACCAGCGCGCCTCGAGGTGGTGCTCGCACTTGGGGATGTAGAGCTTGGGAGTGCGGCCGCGCGCGACGAGCGCTCGCGCGGTGTGGAATGCGAGCAGGGCCGCCTCGACCAGGCCGCCGGAGGCCGCGCGGCCGTCGACCTCGAGGTTCGACTCGGCCAGATGCAGGCCGCGCACGCGGAACATGGTCAGCGGCTGGTCGTCGGGGTCGAGCCGGTAGAGCTTCTCGGGCTGGCCGGCGGCGGCGGGCTGCACGAAGTCGAGCTGGCCGCGGGCGGCACCGAGGGCGTTGTCGAGGCCGTCGAGCAGCCCCTCCCAGGTGGGGCGCATCGAGTCCTCGAAGTCGAGCATGGCGGCGTCGGCGCGGGCCCCGTCGGCGCCGCGCGAGAGCATCTGGATGACCATCTTGCGCGAGTTGACCGGGCCGGTGATCTCGACCCGGCGCCGCAGCAGGTCGGCCGGCAGCGGCGGGATGCGCCAGTCGCCGCGCGCCTCGGGAAGAACGTCGGCCGGCAGCCAGCCGGGCAGGGCGCCGGCATCCCAGGCGCGCTGGCGCTCGCGGCGGGCGGCGAGCAGGCGGCGGCGCTCGGCGTCGAAGTCGCGGTGGAGGCGGGCCACGAGGCCGATCGCCTCGAGCGGCAGCAGGCGCTCGGCGTGCTTGGTCCAGGCCGCGGCCGGCAGCTGGACGCCGGGCAGTGGCTCGACGGTGGCCGGCGAAAGGGCATGGCTGGAGGTCGGCATGGCGGCATCTCCCCGGTTCGTTACCCCTCCAATCTAGGCCGGGCGAAAAATGATGTCAAGCGAAGTTTCGCTAGGTGTACACTTTTCGCTTCGGCCGCGTAGAGTTCGCTCACGGCGAAAGCGACGACATGACGATCGGTCCCGAGAATCTCCGCCTGGTCCTGGGGCTCAAGGCCCGGGCGCGGCGCGAAGCGCGCGGCTGGACGCTCCAGGAGCTGGCGCGCCGCTCGGGGCTCGCCATCTCCTACCTGTCGGAGATCGAGAAGGGCAAGAAGTACCCGAAGCCCGAAAAGCTGCTGGCGCTCGCCGGCGCGCTCGAGCTCCCTTTCGAGGAGCTGGTCTCGCCGCGGGTCGAGGAGGAGCTGTCGCCACTGTCGGCGTTCGCGGCGTCGGAGTTCCTGCGCGAGTTCCCGTTCGAGCTGTTCGGCCTCGAGGCTTCCGACCTGTTCGATCTGGTCTCCGGCGACCCGAAGCGCTCGGGAGCGCTGCTCGCCACCTTCGTCGACGTCGCACGCCGCCACGACCTCGAAGTCGAGCAGCTGCTGTTCGCGGCGCTGCGCTCCTACCAGCAGCTCCACGGCAACCACTTCCCGGAGATCGAAAGCGCGGCCGAGCGCTTCCGCGCCGAGCAGGGGTGGAGCGAGGAGGCGGCGCTCGGCGAAACGGAGCTGCGCGAGGTGCTCGAGCGGCGCTTCGGCTACCGCATCGACGACGACGAGCTGGCGCGCCGGCGCTCGCTCGCCGATCTGCGCTCGGTCTTCTCCGCCGGCTCGCCGCCGCGGCTGTTCCTGAACGGGCGATTGCTGCCGTCCCAGCGCGCTTTCGCGCTGGCGCGCGAGATCGGCTTCCGGGTGCTGGGGCTCTCCGAGCATCCGGTGACCGGCAACTGGCTCAAGGCCGAAACCTTCGAGCAGGTGCTCGACAACTTCAAGGCCTCCTACTTCGCCGGCGCGCTGCTGATCCCGGCAGCGCCGATGACCGCCGCGCTCGAGCGGTTCTTCGCCGCGCCGCGATTCCGTCCGGGGGATCTGGCGGGGCTGCCCGGCCGCTTCGGCGCGACTCCCGAGATGCTCTTCTACCGCGTCAGCCAGCTGGCGCCGGCGCGCTTCGGACTCTCCGATCTCTTCTTCGTCCGCTTCTTTCGCGATCCCGAGCGCCGCTCGCCGCGACTGACCAAGGTGCTCAACCTGGCGCGGGTCGCGGTCCCCTACGGTGTCTCCCCCGACGAGCACTCGTGCCGGCGCTGGCCGGGGGTGGCGCTGCTCGGCGAAGGCGCGGCCGAGCCGGCGGCGGACGCGGCGCCCACCGCTTCGGCGGCGCTCTGTCGATTCCAGACCGAGCCGGTCGAGTTCCTGGTGCTGGCCCTGGCGCGGCCGCTGGCGCTCAAGCCGCGCACGCTGTCGTCGGTCTCGATCGGCTTGCAGGTCGACGAGCGGCTGCGCGCGGTGGCCCGCTTCCTCGACGATCCGGCGCTGCCGCGCCTCGAGGTCGACCTGACCTGCGAGCGCTGTCCGCTCGGGGCCGACGCCTGCGCCGAGCGCGCCGCCCCCGCCGCGGTGCTCGAGCGTCAGCGCCGCCTGGCGCGCCGCGAGGCGGCGCTCGCCGAGTTGCTCGGTGCGGACGGCGCCGTGCCCGCGCCGACGGTCCGGTAGAGTCGCCCCGGCGGGGAATCCGACAGGCCCCCGCGTACGTTGGTACGAGACGAGAGAGGAATCTGCGCCGATGATCGGCTTCGACCCCATGTACTTCCTGTTCCTGGCCCCCGCCCTGGTGCTGTCGCTGTGGGCGAGCTTCCGGACCAAGTCCGCCTTCAACAAGTACTCGAAGGTCCGGGTGGCCACCGGCATGACCGGCGCGCAGGCGGCGCAGCGGCTGCTCGACTCCGCCGGCATCCGCGACGTCAAGATCGTCCCCCACCAGGGGATGCTGACCGACCACTACAACCCGATCACCAAGACGCTGGCGCTCTCCGAGCAGGTCTTCGGCGCGCCGTCGATCGCGGCGGTGGGGGTCGCCTGCCACGAGGCCGGCCACGCCATCCAGCACGCGACCAAGTACGCGCCGCTCTGGCTGCGCTCGACCCTGGTGCCGACCGCCAACATCGGCTCGACGGTGGGCTACCTGGTGATGACCTTCGGCCTGATCATGGGCTCGATGAAGATGTTCCTGGTCGGCGTCGTCCTCTTCTCGATGGTGCTGCTCTTCCAGCTGGTGACGCTGCCGGTCGAGTTCGACGCCTCGGCGCGCGCCAAGAAGCTGGCGGTCGCGCACGGCATCGTGCTCGAGCACGAGCGCGAGGGGATGAACCGCGTGCTCAACGCCGCGGCGCTCACCTACGTCGCCGCGGCCATCTCGACGCTGCTGACGCTGCTCTACTTCCTGTTCCGCGCCGGCCTGCTCGGCGGGCGCCGCGACTGACCGGCGCGGCGAACGCGCCGCGCCGGGAGTGAACCTCTCCGCACTCCGGGGCGCGGGTGGCACCCGTATTGCTAACTCGTCCCTCGCAGGACCGGGTACGACGTCTCGGGTACGACGTCTCCCGGTACGACGTCCCATGACTCCTGGAGGTGCACGCATGCTTTCGATCCGACACTGGCCCGCTCGCGCCACGGTTCTCGTCGCCGCCGTCGCTTCGTCGCTCACGCTGGTCGCCGCGCCGGCGGCGGCCGACGTCGACTTCGGCGTCCGCGCCGGCGCCTATCTCGAGGACTCCGACCCGATGGTCGGCTTCGAACTGCTGATGCCGATGCCGGCGCGCGACTGGTTCTTCAATCCGAACGTCGAGGCGATCTTCTCGGATCCGCAGGACCGCTACTCTCTCAACTTCGATTTCCACTACGACTTCCGGCAGACCGCCGACTACTACCTGTGGGGCGGCGCGGGCGCGGCGGTGATCCGTACCGACGCCGGCCGGCGGCGGGACGGCGAGTGGGACGGCGGCCTCAACCTGCTCGGCGGCATCGGCTGGCGGGTGGAGGGGATGGTCCCGTACGCCCAGCTCAAGGTCGTCCTCTCCGACGACGCCGAAGTCGCGGCGGCCGTCGGTCTCCGCTTCTAGAAGTTCGAGGATCGCGAGGCCGCCGGCGGCCGCCCTCGGGGCGGCTCCGGCGGCCTTTCAGTGGTCGACCGGATGGCCGATGCGGGCGACCAGCTCGCCCAGGCGCCGGTCGAGATCGGCCGGAGTGCGCGCCTCGACCACCAGCCGGAGCAGGGGCTCGGTGTTCGACGGTCGGACGTTGAACCACCAGTCGTCGTATTGCACGGTGATGCCGTCGAGCCAGTCGATGCGGCCGTCGGAGTAAGCCGCCTCGAGCTCCTTCATCTTGCCGGCCTTGTCCTCGACCTCGAAGTTGGTCTCCGGGCTCTTGGCGTAGCGCCGTAGCGGCGCGACGACCTCCGACATCTTCCGCCCCGAGTGCCAGAGCAGATTGAGGACCTCGATCACCGCGGCGATCGCGCAGTCGGCGTGAAAGTTGTCGCGGAAGTAGTAGTGGCCGGCGAGCTCGCCGCCGAACAGGCCCTCGACCTTGCGCAGCGTCGCCTTCATGAACGAGTGACCGACCCGCTCGCGCACCGGGATGCCGCCCTTCTCGCGGATGTACTCGTCCACCGCCCGCGACGAGCGCAGGTCGTAGAGCACGTGCTTGCCCGGGTCGTGGGCGAGCAGCTCGCCCGCGATCAACGCGGTCGCGAGGTCGCTGCCGACCGGCTCGCCGGTCTCGTCGACGAAGGCGGCGCGATCGAAGTCGCCGTCGCAGGCGACCCCGAGGTCGGCGCCGGTCTCGCGCACCTTCGCCTGCAGGTCGCGCAGGTTCTCGAGCTTGAGCGGGTTGGCCTCGTGATTGGGAAAGGTGCCGTCGAGCTCGAAGTAGAGCGGCACCAGGTCGACGCCGAGCGACTCCCAGATCTCGCGATCGACGATCGCCATGCCGTTGGCGGCGTCGACCACCACTTTGAGGCGTCGCGCGTCGGCCGGGCGGTCGAGGAAGCCGAGGACGTGCGCGCGGTACGCGGCGGCGACGTCCGCGGTCGAGCGCGACCCCGCGCGCGAAGCGGCGGGGAAGTCGCCGGAGGCGACGATCCGCTCGAGCAGCGGGATGCCGTGGTCGCCCGAGACCGGCCGCGCCTCGTGCTTCGAGAACTTCAGGCCGTTGTACTGCGCCGGGTTGTGCGAGGCGGTGACCTGGACTCCGCCGGCCGCGCGCAAGTGGCCGATCGCGAAGTAGTTCATCGGCGTCGTCGCCAGGCCGACGTCGACGACGTCGAGGCCGGCGGCGGTCAAACCGTCGACGAGCGCCGCCGAGAGCGGCACCGACGACGGCCGCATGTCGCGCGAGACGACCACCCGCGACCCGCCGTGGGCGAGGTCCGCCTCGTCGAGGATCGCCGGAAAGGCGCGCCCGATCGCGCGCGCCATCGACTCGTCGAGCTCCCTGCCGTAGATGCCGCGAACGTCGTACGCCTTGAAGATGCCGCCCATGGGGTCTCCGTCGTCGATCGGAAACGGTAACGCTATCAGGGGTCGGCACGGCCGTGGCGCCGGGCGGGAACGCTCGCGGCAGCGGACGGCTGGGAGTCGACTCCGCGAGCGAGTGCAGGCGGGGGCGCGCGGTGCGACATCCTCGATCCCGCTGCGCGGGACTACCCCGCGGGGTGTGGACGCCCGCCTCCGTGAGGCAGTCAATGGATCGGGGCTCTCGCGCGCCGAGGGGCCGCGACTCGGAGCCTCGAGGAGGTTCCGATGCGACGCCGTTCCTTCCTGGCCGGGGCGATGGCCCTGGCGGGCTCACTCGTCGCCGGCCAAGAGCAGCCTCAGCTCGATCCCTGGACACTGGTCGGCTGGAACGATCTCGGCATGCACTGCATGGACGGCGACTTCTCGCTGTTCGCTCTGCTGCCGCCCTACAACACGATCCACGCCGAGCTGCTCGACGCTCAGGGTCGACGCGTCACGGATCCCGCGGTGGCGACGGTCCGCTACGAAGCGGTGGCCGACGTCGCCGGCTCGATCAACCGCACTTCGATCGGCAAGACGAACTTCTGGCTCCACGTTTCGGACCTGTTCGGGGCTTCGCCGCCTCCCGACGAGGGGCTCGCGGGCTACGCCATGCCCGGCGCCGGCAATCAGCCGCAGGCCATGGCCTGGGACGGCGCGCTCGAGTGGCATTCGGCCGAGGGCATTCCCATCACGCCCTACGACGACGCGCAGGCGGCGAACCAGTATCCGATGATGCGCCTGGTGGCGCGCGACACGAACGGCGTGCTGCTCGCGTCGACGCGCATCGTCCTGCCCGTCTCCGAGGAGATGGAGTGCACGGCCTGCCACGCTTCGGGAACGAACCCCGCGGCGCAGCCGGCCGCCGGTTGGGCGTGGGATCCGGTCCCGCAGCTCGACTTCCGCAAGAACGTGCTCCGGCTCCACGACGAGAGCGAGGCCGGGAATCCGCTGTTCGTGGCCGCGCTCGCGGCGCTCGGCTACGACCCGGCCGGTCTGTGGACGACTGCGGTGGTCGACGGCCGGGCGATCCTCTGCGCGAGCTGTCACCCGTCGAACGCGCTGCCCGGCAGCGGCTACCCCGGCATCCTCGCCCTCACGCGGGCGGTGCACGCGGGTCACGCCCTCGTGGCGGATCCGAATCTCGGCCTGCCGCTCGACTCCTCGCTCCTGCGCGGCGCCTGCTATCGATGCCATCCCGGGGCGGAGACCCGGTGTCTGCGTGGCGCCATGGGCAAGGCGGTCGCGCCGAGCGGAGAACTGGCGATGCAGTGCCAGAGCTGCCACGGCACGATGAGCCGGGTCGGTTCGAGCGAGCGCACCGGCTGGCTCGAGGAGCCGGCCTGCCAGAGCTGCCACACCGGGACCGCCACGCACAACAACGGCCAGATCCGCTACACGACGGTGTTCGACGAGTTCGGCAACGAGCGGGAAGCGGTCGACGCCACTTTCGCGACCACTCCGGGCGTCCCGGCGCCGGGCTTCGACCTCTACCGCTTCTCGCGCGGCCACGGTGGTCTCTCCTGCTCGAGCTGCCACGGCTCGCCGCACGCGGTCTTCCCGACCTCCGAGGCGAACGACAACGTCCAGAGTCTCGCGCTCCAAGGACACGAGGGAACGTTCGTCGAATGCTCCAGCTGCCATCGTGCGGCACTAGGGCCCTCGCTCGACGGTCCGCACGGGATGCATCCGATCGGCGATTCGTGGGTCGACGGGCACGGAGACTTTGCCTCCACCGTCGGAACCTGGGCTTGCCTGGCCTGTCACGGGGCGGCGGCCGACGGCACGGTACTGAGCTACTCCCAGTCCGTCTGGACCGCTTCGACCCCTTGGGGGCCACGCCCGATGTGGCGCGGCTTCCGCATCGGCTGCTCGGCCTGCCACCTCGGGCCGGAGGACGAGGACGGCAATCCGAACCATCCGGGCGACGCGATGGACGGCGCGGCGAACACCGGACTGCTGCCGCGGCGGGTGACGCTGGTCGCCGCCGATCCCGATGGCGATCCTCTGACCCTGCGCGTCGTTGCGCAGCCCCGCCACGCCACCGTCGGCTGGGTCGGTTCCGCGGCGATGGTCTATCCGGAACCCGGTTACGAGGGTCCGGATCAGTTCGAGTTCGTGGCCTGGGACGGCCAGATCGACTCCGACCTGGGCACGGTCCTGCTGTCGATCCAGGCCGCGAACGGGCTGTTCGCCGACGGCTTCGAAACCGCCGACGCCCGGCGCTGGTCGTCGACGCTGCCGTGAGCCGCGCGGCGGTCCGGGACGACCCAAGGCGCGCAGGTGCTGTCCGGCGGCTTCGGCCCGCGGGTCCGAAGCCGCCGCAGGTCGAGTGACACCACCACCCGCGGCCCGCTGTGGGCGAGGTCCTCGTCGTCGAGGATGGGGGAAACGCGCGCCCGTGATCGACCCGTCGAATTCCCTGCCGTAGATGCTGCGAAGGTCGTACGCCTCGAAGTTGCCGCCCATCCGTGCGCTCCTCGAACGAGCGCGGAGGCTGTCAGCTGGAGGCGCGCGGCCCGAGCTCTTCGAGCGCCGCCGCGGCCAGCGCGCGCAGCCGCGGGGTCGTCTCCGCGAGATCGCCGGCGGTTTCGGCGAGAGCGGCTGCGGCCGCCGCCGAGGGGGCGAGGCCGCGCTCGGTCCGCGCCGCGAGGAACCGCGCCTCGCGCTCGAGGCGGTGATAGCGGTTCGCTTCGGCCAGCTCGATCGCGCGCGCGAGCAGGGTTCGCGCGGAGTCGGCGCGTCCGCGAGCGAGCTCGAGCCGCGCCAGCAGCAGGGCCGCGACGGCCGAGGTCCCCGTCGGGGTGCCCGCGAGCTCGGCTTGCGCCTCCGATCGCCAGCGCTCGGCGGCCTCGACACGTCCGGAGTCGAGGAGCGCCAGGGCCTGATGGAGACGGGTGACGCGGGTCTTGGCGTGGTCGGCGCCGAGAGCCGCGGCCTGGATGTCGCCGGCGCGCGCGAGCAGTTCCGCTGCGACGTCGGGATGGCCGAGCTCGCGCTCGTCGATGCCGAGGTTCGAGCGGGTCAGGGCGGTTTCGGGGTGATCCGCGCCGCGCGTCCGCTCGAGCAGCGCGAGCGCTTCGCGTCCGATCCGGACGGCGCGCTCGATGTCGCCTTCGCGCCCGGCGAGACGTGCCAGGTTGTGCAGGGGCACGGCGATCGCCGCGTGCTCGGCACCGAACAGCTGCCGGCGAAGCTCGAGCGAGCGCTCGTAGTGCCGGCGCGCCTCGGGATAGCGGCCCCGCGCCTCGAGCACGAACGCCAGGTTGTTGTGCGCCCAGGCGGTACGCGGGTCGGCTTCGCCGTAGGCCTTCACGACCACGTCGAGCCCGGAGCGCACTGCCGTCTCGGCCCCGGCGAGATCGCCGCGTTCGCGGCGGATCAGGCCGAGCGCCTGGTAGGCGTTGCCGAGTGACTTCGGGTCGATATCGGAAAGCGCCAGATTGTGCTCGAGGGACTGCACGGCGAACGACTCGGCTTCGGCGAGCCGGCCTTGGACCTGAAGATCGTCGGCCAGGGCCCGTTCGATGACGGCGATCTCTCCGTCCTGGACGAGTCCGGCCTCGCGCCGCTGCTCGAGTGCCCGGCGCAGGAGCGGCTCGACCTCGCCGTAGCGACCCAGAGCCGAGTACGACCAGGCGAGCAGCCGGCGGGCGTGGGCGGCCTCGGCCGGACTCCCGCCGTCGCGATCCGCGAGCTCGACCGCCCGCCGGGCCAGAGGCTCGGCGACCGCCGGGCGGGCGAGCCGCAGGTTCATCTCGGCCAGGTGCGCCAGCATCGACGCCAGCAGCTCCGACTCGCCGGCGAGCGCCTCCTCGACGGTGGCGACGCCACGATCGAGCAGGTCGGCGGCGCTCGGCGGCGCGCCGAGATGCGACTCGGGGTCGCTCGCCTCGAACAGCCCGACCAGGAAGCGCGAGACCGATTCCGAGCGGCGGGCTTCGCGCCGGACGGCGTCGCGTTCTTCGCGCAGTCGCAGCGACAGCCCGGCGAGGCCGACGAGCGAAGCACCGACGAGCAGTGCGAACGCCGCGGTGGCGGCGACCGCGATCCGATGCCGCCGCACGAACTTGCGCGCCCGGTAGCGGATCGTGTCGGGCCGCGCGAGGACCGGCTCGTCGCCGAGGAAGCGTCCGAGGTCCTCGGCCAGTTGCTCGGCCGAGGCGTAGCGCCGGGCGGGGTCCTTGTCGAGCGCCTTGAAGACGACGGTCTCGAGGTCCGCGGGCACGCGGACCGAGCGCTCGCCGGTGCCGGTCCGGGTGACCTGCCGGCGCGCGAGGCGCGGCGGGTCGACCTCGCAGACGACGCGCTCGAGCTCGCGCCAGCTGTCCTCGCCGAAGACGTGGGCGGGCCGGCCGGCGATCAGCTCGTAGAGAAGGAGACCGAGCTGGTAGACGTCGGAAGCGGTGGTCACGGCGCCGCCCCGAATCTGCTCCGGAGAGGCCCAGGCGGGGGTGAGCGGCCGCGCGGTGGTCCGGGTCTCGGGCGCGGCGAGCGGGACGCCCGCGAGCGCCGCCGAGCCCTCGAGGACCTTGGCGATTCCGAAGTCGAGCAGCTTGACCGTGCCGTCGCGCGCGACCAGCACGTTCGACGGCTTCAAGTCGCGGTGGACGATCAGGTTGCGGTGCGCGTGCTGAACTGCGCGGGCGACTTCGGAGAGCAACCGAAGGCGTGCCTCGAGCGCGAGCCCGCGGCGCTCGCACCAGACGTCGATCGGTTCGCCGTCGACCAGCTCGAGGACGAGGAAGGGCCGTCCGTCGGGGGCCACGCCGCCGTCGAGCACGCGGGCGATGTTGGGGTGCTCGAGCGCCGCCAGGATCTGGCGCTCCTGCTCGAAGCGACGCGCCAGCGAGCCGGCCGCGGCGGCCGAGGCGGTGAACAGCTTGAGCGCCGCCCGCTGACGGAAGCCGCCTTCGACCCGCTCGGCAACGAACACCCGCGACATGCCGCCGCGCGCGAGCGGCGCCACGATCCGCCAGGCGCCGAGGCGATCGCCGGGGTCGATTCCGTCCGGGTCTGGCGCGGATTCGCCGGCACCGAGCTCGGCTGCCGCGTGTCGCCAGCGGACGAGATCCTCATCCTCGTGCGACGCGGCGTCGAGCAGGCGGCCGATCAGCCCCGCGAGCTCCGGCTCCCGGGAACCGACCTCCGCCAGACGGACATCGCGCGCGTCCCGATCGAGGTCGAGCAACTCGTCGAGCAGCTCGTCGGCCCGGCGGGCGAGCTCGGGGTCGGTCGCGGTCACGACTCCGCTCCGAGCTCGACGCGCAGCCAGGCGCGCGCCCGCTGCCAGTCGCGCTGGACCGTGCGCAGGCTCGAGCCGGTGAGCTCGGCGATCTCCTCCTCGGTGAAGCCGGCGAAGACGCGCAGCTCGACCAGGCGGACGTGGCGCGGATTGACCCGCTCGAGCCGCTCGAGCGCCTCGTCGACCCGCGACAGCTCCTCGCCGGGCGCCGCCACCAGATGGACCCCGGTGTCGATCGGCAGGATCTCGGCGCCGCCGCCGCGCTTGGCGCTGGCCGAGGCGCGTGCCTGGTCGACGACGAGGTGGCGCATGGCGCGCGCGCAGAGCGCGAAGAAGTGCTCGCGGTCGCGCGCCGGCGAGCCCTCGCCGGAGGCCAGCTTCAGGTAGGCCTCGTGCACCAGCGCGGTGGTCTGGAGCGACCCCGGACGTCCGCGCCGAAGCTGGCCGCGGGCGATGCGCTTCAGCTCGTCGTAGAGCGAGGTGACCAACGCGCGGAAGGCCTCCGGGTCACCGGAGGCGTAGGCGGCGAACAGCCGATCCTGTTCCTTGTCGGCGGTCATCGCGCTCGAGCGGGTCCGTGGAGCTTCGCGAGGAAGCTATCAGACCCGCCCGCGCGCGAACTCCGGTCAGAGCTGGCTCGTCGACCAGGCGGCGAGGTCGTCCGACTCGAACCCGTCGGTGAACACCACGCGGCGCCGGAAGGTGCGGGCCTGGACGTTGCGGACCCCGCCGACGCCGGCGTCGGGCGTCGACCAGGTGATCGCGAAGGTCGTCGCCGAGGTCGCCACCGCGCCGATGACCTGGGCCCCCGGAGTCGCGGGGTGGGCGGCGAACGGCGCGCCGACCGGCACGCCCTGCTTCGTGAATTCGCGCGCCGCGACGCCGTTGTCGTCATCGAGCGTGCTCTCGTACCAGGCGACGACGAAAGCGCCGTCGGTCGCCATGTCGACGCTGGGGTAGAGCGCGGGCTGACCCGCCGCGCTGACCGGAATCTCGTCGCTGTCCGGCTCGCAGGTGCCGTTGGCCGCGCGCCGGTAGAGCCGGGCGTAGACCGCCAGCCCCTCTTCCCAGACGACGACGAAGCGGGATGCGCCGTCGGAGGAGACGTCGGGATAACGCTGCTCGCCGGTCGGATCGGTCGCCACCAGCGAGGCCGGCTCGGTCGGGTCGTCGTAGGCGTGGCAGCGCACGTAGACGGCGCTGTCGAAAACGTCCTCGTACTGCCAGGCGGCGACCCAGGAATCGTCGGTGAGGCCGGCGACTGCCGTCGGCGTCCCCGAATCGATCGCCGGTCCGATCTCCGAGACGCCCCACTGGACCCCGGCGCGATTGCGGAAGTTGGCGCGCACGGCGTGGCCCCCGTCGATATTGCGCCAGGCGCCGACGAAGTACTCCTCGCCGGTGACCGCGACCGAAGGGCTCCAGGCGTCGGCGACGAGGCCCATGGTGAAGGCGAACTCGGCGCCCAGAATGGTGCCGGCGGTCGTCGTGAAGCGGCCGTACAGCCGACCAGTCTCCACCTCGTGGTCGCTGAGCCAGGCCGCGACCCAGTCGCCCGCGTCGGTCATGTCGATGTGCGGGAAGCGCTGATCGGCGTCGGTCGACTCGGACAGCAGCGAGTCGGTGCCGAGGGAGCCGTTGGCCTGGAGCCGCCGGGTCCGCACGTCGAGGTGCGCGGGTTCGCCGACCACCGTCTGCCAGACGAAACGGAAGTTGTCGGCGCCGTCGGCGGCGACGTCCGGGGAGTTCTGCTCTCCGGCGGCGGTCGCGTTGACCCGGAACGAGGCGCCGAGCGGCAGGGGCTGAGCGGCCGCGACGGCCGGCGCGAGCAGGCCGGTGGCGAGGGCGAGGCGAAAGGCGGCGAGCTTCATGGTCGTTGTCCTCCACTCGGGTCCACGGAACCCGGGGAGGAAACCCGCCACGGCGGAGCAGGGGGCCGAGGGGTCGGGCGGATCCGGGCCTCAGCCGGCGCGTTCGACGGCGAGGGCGAAGTCGAGGTCGTCGACCGGCGCGGACGCGAGGTCGCCGGCCGCGCCCGGCGCGAGCTCGAGGGCGAGGGTCTCGCCGGCGATCCAGTCGCGCCAGGGGGCGATCGCCGCCTCGAGCTCGGCGGCGGCGCGGTAGCGGACGCGGATGCGGTCGGCGTAATCGAGCCCGGCCTCCTTGCGCGCGGTCTGGATCCGGTTGACCACCTCGCGTGCCCGCCCTTCGGCGACCAGCTCGTCAGTCAGCCGCGTGTCGAGCACCACCAGCAGCTCGCGGTCGCCGGCGGTCGCGAGCCCTTCCTTCTCGATCAGCCGGACCTCGAGGTCCTCGGGCGCGAGCGCGACCGCGGCGCCGTCGACCGCGAGCTCGATCCGCCCGTCGCGTTCGAGCGCCGCGGCCAGCGCGTCGCCGTCGGCCGCGGCGAGCGCGGCCTGCACCGCCTTCATCTTCGCGCCCACCTTCTTGCCGAGCACCCGGAAATTGGGCCGCACCTCGTGCGTGACGAACTCGCCACGCCGCTCGGCCCAGCGCAGCTCCTTGACGTTGAGCTCGTCGAGAACCAGGTCCTCCACGTCCCGCAAGCATTCGCGCGTCGCTGCGTCGACGGCGACCAGGGTCACGGAGGCGAGCGGCTGCCGGGTCTTGAGCGAATGGCTGTTGCGCGCGGAGTGCCCGAGCGCGGCGACCTTCTGCGCGGACTCCATGCTCGCGACGATGGCGACGTTCCCCGCGAAGTCCCGCTCGAGCAGGCCGCCGGCGACTTCGACCCGGCTCGGCCAACGCTCGAGGTGGACGCTCTCGAGAGCCTCCGGTACCTGGCCCTTGACCAGCACGTCGTGGAGCTGTTCCGCGACGAACGGCGTGAACGGAGCGATCAGCCGGGTGACCGTGGTGAGCACCTCGTAGAGCGTCTGGTACGCGGCTTCCTTGTCTCCGGCGCCCGCATCGGCGCCGGCCCAGAAGCGGTTGCGGCTGCGCCGGACGTACCAGTTGGTCAGGTCGTCGAGGAATCGCTCGATCCTCCTCGCGGCCGCGACGATCTCGTAGCTTTCGAGATCCTGAGTCGTCGCGTCGACGAGAACGGCGAGGCGCGTGAGGATCCAGCGGTCGAGCCGGGTCCTGTCCTTCAACAGAACGTCTTTCGTCTTCCCCGGTCGCCAGCCGTCGAGGTTGGCGTAGATGGTGAAGAACGACAGCGCGTTCCAGAGCGGCAGCAGGAAGCCCTGCGCCGCTTCGCGCACCAGGCGGGCGGAGAAGCGCGACGGCTGC
Organism: Acidobacteriota bacterium; assembly: GCA_045862895.1. Lineage (GTDB taxonomy): Bacteria > Acidobacteriota > Thermoanaerobaculia > Multivoradales > JAGPDF01 > JACTMI01. Next base: position 283,801 of record BTUO01000007.1, on the reverse strand, counting down.
TCGGGGTCGTTGACGTAGAAATACCAGCGCAGCGCGTCGGCGCCGGTCTCCTCGACCACCGCCATCGGATCGACGACGTTGCCGAGGCGTTTGGACATCTTGCGCCCCTGCTCGTCGTTGACGTGGCCGAGCACGATGCAGTTCTCGAAGGCGACCCGGTCGAAGAGGGCCACGGCCAGCACGTGCAGCGTGTAGAACCAGCCGCGGGTCTGGTCGACCGCCTCCGAGATGAAGTGCGCCGGGCGGAACTCCTTCGCGCCGAGCCAGAGCGAGCTCGGAGCGGTCTCGTGCACCAGCCGGTGGTCCTGGGCGAACGGCATCGAGCCGGAGTCGAACCAGGCGTCGAGCACGTCCTCGACCCGGCGGAAGACGCCGCCGTCGCAGGCGTAGCAAGGCCAGGTGATCTCGTCGATCGACGGCCGGTGCGGGTCGAAGGCGTCGCGGTCGTAGAGATCGGCGGGGCGGGGGCGCCCCGACTCGGCGAACAGCTCCTCGAACGAGCCGGCGACGAAGGTCTGCGGGCAGCCGTCGCACTTCCAGATCGGCAGCGGCGTGCCCCAGTAGCGGCGGCGCGACAGCGCCCAGTCGACCACCCCTTCGAGCCAGTTGCCGAAGCGGCCGGTGCCGATCGTCTCCGGGTGCCAGCCGATCTCGCGGTTCCTCTCGACCAGGCGGTCGCGGATCGCGGTGGTGCGCACGAACCAGCTCTCGGTGGCGTACTGCAGCAGCGGCGTGTCGCAGCGCCAGCAGAACGGATAGCTGTGGCGGAAGCGCTCGGTGTGGAGCAGCAGGCCGCGCTCCCGCAGGTCGCGAACGACCTCCTTGTCGGCGTCCTTGAACCAGAGGCCGGCGAGACGTTCGAGCCCCTTGCGCTCGGCGACCTTGCCGGTCGGCTCGATGGTGCGGAACAACGGCAGTCCGTACTTCAGGCCGGTCTGGTGGTCGTCGGCGCCGAACGCCGGAGCGGTGTGGACGAGGCCGGTGCCGTCGGTGGCGGTGACGTACTCGGCGAGGACCACCGGCCAGCCGTTCTCGTCCGAAGCCGCGCTGCCGAGCCGCTTCGCTTCGGCGGCGGCGTCGGCCGGCGCGGTCCGGTACGGACGCTCGTAGCGCAGCCCCTCGAGGGCGGCGCCGCGGAGGCGCTCGAGCGCCGGCTGGTCGCGCAGGTCGAGCCGGACCGACTTGCCGTCGCGCACGACCTCGACCGGCACCGGCACCTCGATCGCGTCCGCGAAGAGCACCAGGACACCGGGGCGCGCCGGATGCTCGACGACGCGATAGAGGAGATCGGGGTGGGCCGACATGCCGGCGTGGCCGGGCATCGTCCACGGCGTGGTCGTCCAGGCCACCAGGTGGAGCCCCGCGGGCGTCGTCCACTCGTGGCCGTCGGCGGTCGTGAGCCGCTGGCCCGGGCGCACCGGGAACAGCACCCAGATCGAGGGGTCCTCGACCTCCTTGTAGTTCTGCGCCACCTCGTGCGAGGAGAGCGTCGTGCCGCAGCGCGCGCAGTAAGGCTGACTCTTGTGCCCTTCGTAGAGCAGCCCCTGGTCGTGGAGGCGCCGGATCGCCGACCAGACCGACTCGACGTAACGACTCGAGTAGGTGAAGTAGGCGTCGTCGAGATCGATCCAGTAGCCGAAGCGCTCGGTCATCGCGCGCCACTGTCGCTCGTAGGTCATCACCGAGTCGAGGCAGGCGGCGTTGAACTTCGCGATCGAGGCCGCGCGATCGCCGGGGACGAGCTGTTCGATGTCCTTCTTGCCCGACAGGCCCAGGCGCTTCTCGACTTCGATCTCGACCGCCAGGCCGTGGGTGTCCCAGCCGGCCTTGCGGCGCACGTGCCGGCCGCGCATGGTCTGGAAGCGGGGGAAGAGGTCCTTGACGACGCGCGTCAGCACGTGGCCGACGTGCGGCGTGTTGTTGGCGGTCGGCGGGCCCTCGAAGAAGCGGAACTCCTCGCCGTCGCGGGTGGCCTCGAGCGTGCGCTCGAAGATGCGCCGTTCGCGCCAGTCGGCGAGCGTTCGCCGCTCGAGCTCCGGGAACGGATAGCCCCCCGGCACGGCCGGAAACTTCGGCGAGGTCATGCGGCGGGCAGGGCGGCGACGAAGCGGCCGAGGATCGCGGCGAAGTCGTCGGGACGCTCGGCGTGCGGCAGCAGAGCGGCCTCCTCGACCACCTCCAGCTCGGCCTCGGGCAGGGCGCGAACCCACAGATCGGCCGACTCGACCGGAGGATCGGTCGAGCGCCGCCCCCAGACCACCAGCGACGGCTGCTTGACCCGCGCGACCGCGTCGGCGACCGGGTGATTGAGGTATCCGGCGAGGTTCGCCGCGAGCGCCGCCCGGCTGCCGGATTCATGCGCGCCGCGCCAGTAGTGATCGACCAGGGCTTCGGTCACCGTCGCCGGATCCGCGTAGACCTCCTGGCGCAGGTAGTGCTCGACCCCGCGGCGGCTCGAATAGACGTTGAGCGCGGAGGTGCCGACGATCGGGAGACGCAGCAGGCGGTGGATCACCGCGTCGCCGAGGTTCGGCTCGTCGCTCGCCCGGTCGATCCCCTGCGGGCAGACCAGCGCGAGAGCCCGCACCAGCTCGGGCCGGTCGACCGCGACCTGCACGGCGTAGGCCGCCGGCAGCCCGGCGGCGACCACCACCGCGCGGCGGCGCACGACATCGATCAGGAAGTCGATCAGGAACTCGATGTAGAGCTCCGCGTCGTACTCGACGACGGGGCGCTCCGAGCGGCCCCAGCCCGGCAGGTCGGGCGCGAAGACCTGGTGCCCGGCGGCGAGCGCCTCGGCGGCGACGCGCCATTCGATCGAGTCGTGACCCGGCCCGAAGGAGTGGATCAGGACGATCGGATCGCCCTCTCCCAGGCGCTGGAAGACGATGTCGCAGAGCTCCCAGGCGTACCGGTGCCGCCGCCCCCAGAGGGTCGGCTCGACCGTGCGCGCGCGGCGCGCGATGGCGGCGTTGATCAGGGCGGGAACGCCGATCGCCGCGCCGCCGACCAGCAGGCCCTGGAGGATCCGCTTCCGGCGCCGCCGGCGCTGTTCCTCCTCCGACGTCCACGCGGTCATGGGCGGACGAGGATAGCACGCGTGCGCGGTCCGGCCGGGCGGAGGTAGGATCGCGCGAGGGCACGAAATGGCGGTACTACCGATCGTTCGACTGGGTCATCCCGCGCTGCGCTCGCCGGCCGAGCCGGTGCCGACGAAGCGCCTCGCGGAGCGGCCGTTCCAGCGGCTGATCGACGACATGATCGAGTCGATGCGCGACGCCCAGGGGGTCGGTCTCGCCGCCCCGCAGGTCGGCTTCGGCGCGCAGCTGTTCGTCTACGAGGCCGAGGATCCGGACGCCCCCGGCGGCGGCATTCCGCTGCGGGTCGTGGTCAACCCGATGATCGAGCCGCAGCCCGGCGAGCTGGTCTACGACTGGGAAGGGTGCCTGTCGATCCCGGATCTGCGCGGCCTGGTGCCGCGACACCCGGCGGTGCGGGTACGCGGTCTCGATCGCGAGGGCAAGCCTCTCGACTTCGTCGCGCAGGGGTTCGAGGCGCGCATCGTCCAGCACGAGTACGATCACTTGAACGGCGTCGTCTTCCTCGACCGCATGCGCGACCTCCACTCGCTCGCCTTCTACGAGGAGTGGGAGCAGTACCTCGCCGAGCCCGGCGCGCCCGGCGACGACCGGCCCGAATAGGACGCCCGTTGGCGCTCGGCTTCCAGCTGCTCTGGGCGGGACGCCACGCGCCGCCCGAGTGGGAAGTCCTCGGAGCCGAGTACCGCAAGCGGATCGCGGCCTGGCACCCGATCGTCGAACGGCCGATCAAGGTGCGCGCCGGCGGCGACGACACGGCGCGGCGCCGGGCCGAAGGCGAGGCCCTCGAGGCGGCGGCGCCGGCCGACGGCTGGTGGGTGGCGCTCGATCGCCGTGGCCGGCAGCTGGACTCGGAGGGGTGGGCGGCCCAGGTCGCGACCTGGCGGGCGGAGTGGTCCCGGCCCGTCGTCTTCCTGCTCGGCTCGGACCTCGGACTCGACCCGGCGCTGGTGGCGAGATGCCGTCAACGGCTGTCGCTCGGGCCCCTGACTCTCCCCCACGCGCTGGCTCGGTTGACTCTGCTCGAACAGCTCTATCGCGCGCTTTCGATCCTCGAGGGAATCCAGTATCATCGCAAGCCATTTTGACGGGACCGGCGCTCTGCCGGCCGCGCGCTGACGGGTCCCGAACGAGGGGGTTGCCCTTGCCGCAGAAGAAGACGGCGCAGTCGAAGTCGGGGCGGAAGGCGTCGGCAAAGAAGCCGGCGGCGAAGAAGGCCGTGACCAAGCGATCGGCACCGAAGAAGGCCGCGCCGAAGAAGTCCGTGGCGAAAAAGCCCACGGCGAAGAAGCCCACGGCGAAGAAGCCGGTCGCGAAGAAGGCAGCGGCCCGCCCGCCGGCGCCGAAGAAGACCGCGGTCAAGAAGGCTGCGGTCACGAAGCCGGCGCCGAAAGCCGCGGCCAAACCCGCTCCGGCGAAGGCCGCGCCACCGAAGAAGTCGGCGGTCGCGAAGCCGTCGGCGGTCGCGCCGGCCGCTCGCCCGAGCCCGGCACCGGCCCGGTCGGTGACGGTCCGGGCGACGAAGCCGGCGGGCGGGCCCCGGCCGGTGCTGGTGGCGCCGCCGCCGCGACCCGTTGCGCCCGTGCCGGTCAAGCCCGCGACCGCGCGTCCGCCGGCGCGACCCGCGCCGCGCACGGCACCGCCGCCTCCGCCGGCGCCGATGGCCGTGATCGACACGGCCGAAGTCCGCGAGCGGCTGCTGGCCAAGAAGAAAGAGATCCTCGATCTGTATCGCAACGACCTGCGCAGCGGACAGGAGTCCAACGACAGTCCGACCGAGGACATCGTCGATCGCGCCAACAACGCCTACTCGCGCGAGCTCAACTTCTCGATCTCCGACGCCGAGCGCACCCGCCTGCTCGAGGTCGACGAGGCGCTGGTGCGGCTCGACCTCGGAGCGTACGGTCGCTGCGCCCACTGCGGCCAGCCGATCGCCGCGGCCCGCCTGTCGGCGGTGCCCTGGGCCAAGCACTGCGTCCAATGCCAGGAGCTCCTCGAGCAGGGGCTGCTGCCGGAGTCCTGAGGCGGCGCGAGACCCGGCCTCGGGCCGAACGGGCGAAGCGAGCGGGCGATGCGGCTGAGGTCCTTTCTCGGAGTCCTGCTCGCGCTCGGCGCGGCGTTTCTCGCCTACTACCTCTCGGAGCACAATCGCGAGCTGCTGCGGGCCCGGTACTACCTCGGGCCCGAAACGACGATCCCGCTGTCGGGCGCGATGGTCGCGATCTTCCTGCTCGGCTTCCTGCCGGCCGGTGTCACCCTGGTGGTCGACACGCTGCGCCGCGAGCTGGCGGCCCGGCGCGAGCGCCGGCGTCTCCGCGAGCAGGAGGCGCTCGACGCCACCTATCGGCGGGCCGTCGACTTCGTCGCCGACGGCCAGGCGGCGCGAGCGGTGACCGAGCTCGAGGCGTATCTCGCCGGGCGCCCGGACGACTACCACGGGCTCACTCTCTACGGCGCGGTGCTGCGCGAGCTCGACCGGCGGCCGGAGGCGATCGAAGTCCACCGCCGCCTGTCGGCGCTCTATCCGCACTCGGTGGCGATCCTCTACCAGCTGGCCGAGGACCACGGCGACCGCGACGGCGGCGAGGTGGCGCGCGAGATCCAGGGGCGCATCGTCCGCGACTTCCCCGGCTTCGGGCTCGAGGTCCTGCGCCGGCGACGCGCCGAGGCGATCTCGCGCCGCGAGTGGGCCGAGGCGACGCGCCTGCACGAGCGGGTGACCGGCATCCGCCGGGACATCGGCGATGCCGCCGCGCTCGCCCGCGAATCGAGCCTCGCCCAGGGGCTCGACTATCAGCGCGGCCTGCTGTTGCTCGAGCAGGATCAGGCCGAGGAGGCGGCGGAGCTGTTCCGCCGGCTGCTCGCCCACGAGCCGCGGTTCATCCCCGCCCGCATCATGCTCGGCGAAGCGGAGCTGCTGGCCGAGCGCGAAGAGGCGGCGATCGCGGCCTGGCGCGACGGCTACATCGAGACCGGCAGCCCGGTCTTCCTGGCGCGCATCGAGGACTACTTCATCGAGGAAGAGGAGCCGGTTCGCGCCATCGAGACGCTGCGCGGCCTGATCGCGGCCGCCGGCAACGACCTGCTGCCACGCTTCTACCTCGGACGGCTCTACTACCGCCTCGAGATGCTCGACGAGTCGGCGCGCACGCTCGCGTCGATCGGCGAACGCATCAAGTCGTCGCCCACCTTCCACTATCTCCTGGGGCGCATCCACGAGCGCAAGGGTGACCTCGCCCGGGCGATCGACGCCTACGTCGCCTGCCTGCAGCAGCTCGAGCTGGGCACCGCCGAGTACGTCTGCCGCGTCTGCCGGGAGCGCTTCCCCGACTGGCGCGACTTCTGCGCGCGCTGCGGCTCCTGGAACTCGGTCGAGCTCGACTTCGAGGAGGAGCACCTCTCGGCCGAGGAGCTCGGCGTGCGCGAGGTCCCGGTCTGGGGCACGGCCGAGGACTCGGGGGAGTTCCCGGCGATTCCGGTTCCGGCCGAGCCGGAGAGCTGAGTTGGTCGCCTCGGCGGAGCAGCTGCTCGCGGCCGCCCGCGCCGGAGAGCTGGCGCCGGTGGTCCTGGTCGGCGGCGACCGTCCCCTCGCCGAGCCGCTCGCCCGACGTCTCGCCGACTCGATCGGCGAAGCCTGGGAGGCCACGCCTGTCACGGTGCGACACCCCGGCGAGCTGGCGTCCGTGGTCGACGACCTGCGGACCTTCTCGCTGTTCGGCGGCGGCAAGGTGGTGGTCGCGGTCGAAACCGGCCTGCTCGCCGACCGCGACGCGGCCGCCGAGCTGCTCGCCGAGGTGCGCGAAGCGCTGCCCTGGAGCGGCGGACCGCTCGAGCTCGCGGGTCGAGCCCGCGAGGCCGCCCTGCGCCTGCTCCAGGTGCTGCGGCTGTTCGACGCCGATCCCGCGACCGAATCGGCCGAGAGCGCCCTGGCGCGGCTACCCGACGCCGTCCTGATCGGCGGCCGAGGCAAGGGGGGCAAGGCGGCGGCGGAGGAGCTCCGGCGCGAGCTCGAACCTCTGCTCGCGGCCGCGGTCGGAGCCGGGCTGCGCGGCGCCGGCGCCGACGAGCTGACGATGCTCGGGGACCTCGTGCGCGACGGCCTGCCCGCGAAGCACCTGCTGATCCTGGTCGAGAGCGCGGTCGCGCCGGCTCACCCGCTGGCGACCGCGCTCGAGCGGCGAGGCTCCCGGCTCGACGCCGGTGCGCTGACCACGGGCAAAGGGGGCGTGGTCGCCGGCCTCGATCGGCTCTTCGCCGAGCTCGCGCGCGAGACCGGCGTCAAGATCCGCAAGGAGGCCGCGGCCGAGCTCGCGCGCCGGACGCTGCGCGGAACCGACGCGCGCGGCGGCGCGCCGGCCACGGTCGACGCCGACTCGACCGAGCGCCTGGCGGCCGAGTACCGCAAGCTCGCGACGCTCGCCGGCCCGGCGGGCATCGGTCTCGACCTGGTCGAGGGCCAGGTCGAGGACCGCGGCGAGCAGGACGTCTGGGCGATCCTCGACGCGATCGGCGCCGGTCGCGCCGGCGAGGCGCTGGCCACGCTCGGGCGACGGCTCGCCGGCTCGGAGGACCCGATCGCCGACCGTCTCGGCTTCTTCAAGCTGCTCGCGGACTTCGCGCGCCAGATGGTCGCGGTCGACGGGCTGGTGACCGCCACCGGCAGCGAGCGCGGCGTCGGTTCCTATCCGCGCTTCAAGGAGCGGGTGGCGCCCCGGCTGCAGGACGACATCGAGGGGCTCGCGAAGAACCCGATCGCGAAGCTCCACCCCTTCCGCCTCCACCGCGCCTATCTCGCGGCTTCGCGCTTCGCCCCGGGCGAGCTCGACCGGCTGCCGGCCTTCGTCCTCGAGACCGAGCTGCGCCTCAAGGGGGACTCGGGCGACCCGGACGCCGCGCTCGCCGATCTGGTCGTGCGCCTCGGCGCGCCGCGCCGCCGCTGATCCGGTCGCCTCGACCCCGGCGCATCCGCCTCAGGCGAAGTCCTCCGGCCGGATCGGCAGCCGCCGCACCCGCTTGCCGGTGAGCGCGAACAGCGCGTTGGCCACCGCCGGAGCGATCGGCGGCAGGCCGGGTTCGCCGATGCCGGTCGGCGCCGCCGCGCTCGCCACGGTGTGGACCTCGACCACCGGCATCCGGTCGATGCGCAGCATCGCGTAGTCGTGGAAGTTGGACTGGACGACCCGGCCGCGGTCGATCGTGATCGCGCTCTCGAGCGTCGCGGTCAGGCCGTAGACGATCGCTCCTTCGACCTGGGCCGCGAGATTGTCGGGGTGGACCACGTGCCCGCAGTCGACGGCGGCGACGACCCGGTGGACGCGGGGCCGCCCGCCCTCGAGCGAGACCTCCGCGACCTCGGCGACGTAGCTGTCGAAGCTGAAGTGGCCGGCGATGCCACGGGCGCGCCCCGCCGGCAGCGGCGAACCCCAGCCGGCCTTCGCCGCGGCGAGCTCGAGCACCCCGCGCAGGCGGGCGGTGTCGAGCGGCGTGCCCCCCTCTTCGCCGGGAATCGTGACCTTGCGCGAGCCGGCGAGCAGGTTCAGCCGGAACGCGAGCGGATCGACACCGGCCGCGTGCGCGAGCTCGTCGACGAAGCTCTCGACCACGAAAGCGTTGCCCGAATGCTCGACCGAGCGCCACCACATCACCGGCACGGCGGTCTCGACCAACGCGAAGTCCATCCGCCGCGCCGGAATCGCGTACGGCAGGTTGACCGCGCCGCCGACCTCGCTCGACGCCGGGTCGGGGCCCCACCCCCAGGACTTGGCGATCGACGGCGAGGCCATCGCGTGCCGCCAGGCGGTCGGCCGACCGCCCTCGTCGAGTCCCGCGACGAGTCGGTGGAGCGCGGCCGGACGGAAGAAGCCGTGACGGGTGTCGTCCTCGCGCGTCCAGACCAGTTGCACCGGCGCGCCGACCGCTTTCGACACCTGGGCCGCCTCGACCGGCGAGTCGGCGTTGTAACGCCGGCCGAAGGCGCCGCCGAGCAGCGTGTTGTGGACCACGACCTTCGACGGGTCGACGCCGGCGATCTTGGCGATCTCGCGCTGCGGCCAGTCCGGGCTCTGCGATCCGAGCCAGGCCTCGGCGCCGTCGGCGCGGACGTGGACGGTGGCGTTGAGCGGCTCCATCGCGGCGTGGGTCTGGAACGGGATCTCGTAGCTCGCTTCGAGCTTGCGCGCGGCCTTTCCGAGCGCCGCGGCGACGTCGCCCTCCTCGGCGACCTTCTTCGCCGCGCCGACGATGCGCTCTTCCATCTGCCGCGCGATCGTCGCGCTCGACTCGGAGGCGGCCGCCCCCTCGTCCCACTCGACCGTGAGCGCGTCGCGACCGCGCATCGCCGCCCAGGTCGAGTCGGCGACCACCGCGACGCCGCCGCGCGCGAACACGCCGTCGCCGAGCACCGGCGCCAGCTCGACGACGTGGCGCACGCCGGCGACCGCCTTCGCCTTCGACGCGTCGAAGCTCTTCAACCGGCCGCCGAGCACGGGGCAGCGCGCGACCACCGCGTAGAGCATGCCGGGGACGCGCACGTCGAGTCCGAAGCGGGCGCTGCCGTCGACCTTCGCCGGCACGTCGCGGCGCGGCACCGAGGTGCCGATCACGCTCCAGCTCTTCGGCTCGCGCAGCGCGACCGATTCCGGCGCGGGCAGCGGCCGCTTCGCGGCGTCGGCGACCAGCTCGCCGTAGGTCGCCCGCCGGCCGCCGGGTCCGAGCACCGCGGCGCTCTCGGTGCGGCAGGCGGTGGCCTCGACCCCCCAGCGCTCGGCCGCGGCGGCCACCAGCATCGTGCGCGCGGTGGCGCCGGCGCGGCGCAGCGGCTCGAAGCTGGTGCGGATGCTGGCGCTGCCGCCGGTGCCGTGGTTGTAGACCCCGGCGTCGGTCGGCGCCTGCTCGATCGCGACCGACGCGAGGTCGACGTCGAGCTCCTCGGCGAGCAGCATCGGCAGCGCGGTGAAGACGCCCTGGCCCATCTCGCTCTTGGCGACGATCAGGGTGACCGCACCGTCGGACGCGATCCGGATCCAGGCGTCGAACGGATTGGGCGTCGGCTTCGGGCCCGGCGCCTGCGCCACGACTTCGCCGTCGAAGCGGACGCCGACCACCAGCGCGGCTCCGGCCGCCGCCGAGGTGGCGAGGAAGTCGCGGCGGGAGATCGCTGCGCGCGCCTTCACGAGGCACCTCCCGCGCCGGCGGCGCGGTGGATCGCCTGGCGGATCCTCTGGTAGGTGCCGCAGCGACAGACGTGACCGCCCAGGGCGCGGTCGATGTCGGCGTCGGTCGGCTTCGGCGTGCGCGCGATCAGCTCGGCCGCCGTCATCAGCATCCCCGACTGGCAGTAGCCGCACTGCGGGACCTGCTCGGCGATCCAGGCGCGCTGCAGCGGGTGGCCGCGGTCGGTCGAGAGTCCCTCGATGGTGGTGACGCTCTTGCCGGCGACCTCGCCGAGCGAAGTGGCGCACGAGCGCGTCGCCTCGCCGTCGACGTGCACGGTGCAGGCGCCGCACTCGGCAATGCCGCAGCCGTACTTGGTGCCGGTCAGTCCGAGCAGGTCGCGCAGCACCCAGAGCAGCGGCATCTCGGGGTCGGCGTCGACGCTTCGCGGGGCTCCGTTGACGGTCAGAGTGATGGGCACGGGGGAGACCCTCCTTCGGCGGTTGGCTGAAAGAGAGTACGCCCATTCGCGGTCGGAGGGTTTGCCTCGCCGCGCTCCGGGCCGCGTCCGGCGCGGGTCAGCTTCGTCCGGGGGTCGGCAGGGGGAAGCCGTGCTCGAGCCGGAGCCGGCGAAAGGTCGCGAGCAGGCGGTCCTTGGCGGCGTCGTCGAGGTAGTCGCGGCCGGCGTAGAGGCGGCGGTAGAGGCCGACCAGGTCGGGGCGCTCGCGCTCGAGCCAGCCGAAAAAGTGGGCCCGCGCGGCGGGCTTGAGGAAGAGGGGGGAACCGACGACCTGCTGAGCCCCCGCCGCGCGGGCCGCCGAGAAGAGCGGGGCGAGGATCTCCTCGCCGTCGTTGATGCCCGGCATCACCGGCATGCAGTTGACCACCACCGTCAGCCCGGCTTCGGCCAGCCGCTCGACGGTGCGCAGGCGCGCCGCCGGGTCGGGCGCGTGGACTTCGAGCCGGCGGGCGAGCCGCGCGTCGACCGAGGTCACCGTGACGTTGACGCTGACCGCGTTGCGGCGGTCGAGCTCGACCAGCAGGTCGAGGTCGCGGGTGACGAGCGGCGACTTGGTGGTGATCCAGAGCGACAGCCCCGCCACCTCGCGGAAGACTTCGAGCAGCGACCGGGTGATCTCGAACTGCTTCTCGGCCGGCTGGTAGGGGTCGGTAGCGGTGCCGATCGCGATGGTCTGGCCCGACAGATCGGTGCGGCGCAGCCGCCGGCGCAGCGCGTCGGCCGCGCGGCGCTTGACGAAGATGCGGGTCTCGAAATCCTCGGAGCGATTGAATTCGAGGAAGCCGTGGGTGTCGCGGGCGTAGCAGTAGGCGCAGCCGAACTCGCAGCCGCGATACGGGTTGATCGTCCACTGGAACGGAAGACGCGGGCTGTCGGACCGGTTGAGGATCTCGCGCGGCAGCAGGTCGAAATACTCGACTCCGGCGCGGCGGCGGAGCGCTTCGGCGGCGGGGTCGGGACGGCCGAACGCGGGCAGGTCGGGGAAGAGGGGGAGGGTGGCGGTCGCCATAATTACGCCTTTTTTACGCCTTCCCGGCGAATCCGTCAACCCCCCTCCCTCTGGGAGAATCGGCGACCGTGCCCGAGCTGCCCGAAGTCGAGGTCCTGCGTCGCAGTCTCGCCCCGCGCCTGATCGGCCGGCGGATCGAGCGGGTGGAGGTCCGCGCCCCCGCGCTGCGCGAGCCGCTCGACCGCCGGACGCTCGCCCGGCGGCTGACCGGCCGGAGCGTCCTCGGTCTGCGCCGGCGCAGCAAGTACCTGCTGGTCGACGTCGACGGAGGCTCGACGTTCGTCGTCCACCTCGGCATGAGCGGGCGGCTGACGCTGGCGCCCGCCGCGACGCCGTTCGAGCCGCACGAGCACCTCTCGCTCGCGCTCGACGGGGAGGAGCGACTGCGTCTGCGCGACCCGCGCCGCTTCGGCGTCGCCTTCGCGGCGGCGACCGCCGGTCTGCTCGAGGGCGACCCGCACTTCGCGCTCCTCGGCCGCGAGCCGCTCGAGCCGCCGGTGACCGGCGCCGAGCTCGCGCGGCTGGCCGCCGGGCGGAGCGCGCCGGTCAAGGCATTCCTGATGGACGCGCACCTCCTGGTCGGGGTCGGCAACATCTACGCGACCGAGGCGCTCTACCGCGCGGGCATCCACCCCGCGCGCTCGGTGGCGCGCATCGGACTGGAGCGCTGGGAGCGTCTGGCCGCGGCGGTGGTCGCGGTGCTGGAGCAGGCGATCCGCGAGGGCGGCACGACGCTCAACGACTTCACCGACGGCGCCGGCAACGAGGGCTACTTCCAGGTCTCGCTCTCGGTCTACGGGCGGGAGGGGGAGCCCTGCGCCCGCTGCGGCACGCCGGTCCGGCGCCTCGTCCAATCCAACCGCAGCTCGTTCTACTGTCCGCGCTGTCAGCGCTGAGCGACGGGCCCGTCCTGCCGGACGTAGGGGCGCGTCCTGCCGGACGGACGGGCGCGTCGCGTAGGATCCGGCGCATGACGGCAGTGGCCCTGGGGGTCGCCGGCGGCAGCGGCTCCGGCAAGACGACGGTCGCGCGCGCCATCCTCGATGCGGCGGGCGCTTCGCGCATCGCCTTCCTCGCGCAGGACAACTACTACCGCGACGTCGCCTGGCACGACGACGCGCAGCTACGCGCCTTCAACTTCGACCACCCGGACGCGCTCGACACGCCTTTGATGGTCGAGCACTTGCGCGCGCTCAAGTCCGGGCAGCCGGTCGACCTGCCGGTCTACGACTTCGTCGCCCACCGCCGCACCTCGCGCACGGTGACGATCGAGCCGCGCCCGGTGATCCTGGTCGAGGGCATCCTTCTCTTCGCCGAAGCCGAGCTGCGCTCCCTGCTCGACTTCAAAGTCTTCGTCGACACCGACTCCGACGTCCGCCTGGTCCGCCGCATCCGAAGAGACCTCGCCGAACGCGGCCGCGAGACCTCGCAGGTCCTCCACCAGTACATGACGACCGTCCGCCCGATGCACCTAGAGTTCGTGGAGCCCTCGAAGCGCTGGGCCGACGTCATCGTCCCCGAAGGCGGCGAAAACCGCGTCGCCCTCGAAATGGTCGTCGCCCGCGTCGAACAACTCCTCGTCGCCTCCGAACGCACCTCCGCGCGCTGACTCATCCGCCGCAACCGCGGCTATCCTCGACCCGCCGGCTCCCAGGCCCGCCTCCAGGGGCCCCGCGCCGGTTTCGAACTGGCCCTGTGATTTCGGCTCCTTGACCCACCCCGTCCCCGGCCCTACACTCGCCGCAAGCCGAGTCCCTCTGATGAGCTGCCAACTCCGACCAGCTCCATCCCTTCAGGTTTCTGTCCTCCTTGTCACGCGACCTCCCCACAGGTTTGCTCGGGTCCAGCCCTAGCTAGGTGCCCCTGTACCGCTCATGGCTCGCCTAGCTCACGAGACACCAAGCGACGGCCTTCCCCGAAGGTACTTCTCGCTTGAAGCAGAGTCACTTCAAGATCTTGCGTTGGCTATACCGGCCGTCGAGGGCCAATTCGTACTCTTCCTTGCGTGCGACGGCACCAACCTGCCGGACGAAGAACTTCGCGCGTTTTCCGTCGCAATGTTGGAGAGAGGAATTGCCTACCTCGTTGCCTGGGGCCCTGGCTGCAGTCGGGTCCATTTCCGTTTCGATCTGGCTGAAGTTGACCGTGACATAGATTTGGGCCTGGAGGGCCCTAGCGTCATGACCAGTTGGCACGAGGACGAGTCTCTAGAGGAAGCGTTCTACTTCTTCCTGTTCAACGCTTGGCCGGACGAAGCTTTCGAAAACACCTGCAACACTGCAATCGCCGCCGCCGTCGGCAATGCTCCCTGGTCGAGCCGACTTCGTCAGATGTTCTCGGATGTCGCTGGGCTCAAGACTGCGGTGGGCCTCTAGCTCCATGAACGTCTGTAAAGGATCACCAAACAGTTCGCTCAAGCGGCAGGTGCGCTGTCGCGCGATTACCGCTTAGCTTGGGGCCGTTAGGTTTCGGTGGCAATTTATGCGACTTCGAATGATCGAGAAGGCGGCAATCACTGCCCTAGTCGGATCGGCCTTGGCTTCAGGATCAGCGGCAGGTTGTCAGTGCTTCACCGTTACTGCCGAAGAAGTTGGTGTTGAAGTTCGCTCTGATGACGACATTCGGGCGACCTTCGCCGAGGAGATGAAGGGCTCCGAGTTCTTTCTCGGAACCGTCATTGGATTGGAGACGGTCCTCGTGCCTCGTCAGCGTGGCGGTGGCGAGGACCTACTGATTGTCGCGCTTCTCGAGGTCGAAGAGCTCTGGGTAGGTGAGAAGGCTTGGAGAAAAGAGGTCTACACCTCTGCGGCCTCGACCGCGTGCGGCGTAGCGTTCAGAATCGGAGCTAAGTTCATCATTGAGGCAGACCTGATTGGCCAAAGCGAGCTGCAGGTGCGCGAACTTCCAGCGGCGGCGTCATGGACGAATCGGTGCAGAACAGAGAGCTACTCGCCGGAGGTCTACGAGAAGAAGGTGGCCTGGTATCAGAAATTCACGGAGCCCTGGGCACCGAAAGTAAAACGTGTTCAGCCCGCGACCTGACATTTCGTTCGAACGGACGCGTTCCACAGCCGTGGCCCGCTTCGCAGTCGGCCGTTTGTGGCGTGCCGCTCAAGTCGTGAGCCGTTGAACGGCACCATGAGCGCGTCAGCCAGCTCAGAGCGGTGGAATGTGGTTGCGGTAGGCCCGAACGGCTGGGCGGATGTCAAGGAACAGCTTGAGACTTCTGGGCGGCACACCGCGCTCGGATTCCACAAGGCCTGGTGGCGGGGAGTAAGGTTCTTTCATCGTGACGGTAGCTTGTACGAGGTTGAGAGCGCTTTACCCGAGCGAGAGCTCGGACTAATCTCGAAGGCCCTTGCGTACACCATCTTTAATCCGCGCCTCTATATTCGGTACCAGTATCGTCGTCGCGGCTCTTACGAAATAGGTACGTTCGCAGCCGCCGTCGCCGAGGCCATTGAAAAAGACGATGACATCCTGACTCAGTTTGCCGATCGCGATGTCCTTCTAGAGGAGGTCAAGACTGCGACCAATTTCGATACTGTCGTTGCGGCAATTCTCCATGGTACGACTGGTGAGAGTGCCTTCTAGCCCTTCCTTTGAACGGACGCGCTCCGCAGCGGTAACCCGCTTCGCGGCTCGTCGCTGCTGGCGCGCCGCTCAACTCATGTGCCGTTAGACGCCTGTGAAAGCATCCGCGCATGGCCAAGGCAGCTGATCCAGAGGGCGCGCAGTTCGTCCGGTACTTCGGCCCGCTTCTTGAGGCGCTTCGCAGGCTAGGCGGCTCTGGCGCCCCCAGCGAAGTGGTCGAGCAGATCGCTGAGGATCTGAAACTCCCCGATGAAGTTCAGAACGAGCTTCTCGATTCGGGTTCGCCGCGATTTCCGAACCAAGTTGCATGGGCGCGTTTCTACCTAACACGCGAGGGCCTTCTCGATTCGTCCAAACGAGGGATCTGGAGCCTCACTGAAAAGGGCCGCGCAACCAAACTGAGCCAAGGGGAAGCACGAGCGATCTTTCTCAAGTGGGTCAAGATATTCGCGGATGAAAGGAAGAAGAAGAAGGCAGCCGAACCACCCGGTGATGAGCAGGCACCGGAGAAGGAAGAGGCTGCACCCGCGTCCTTTCGTGAACGGCTATCGGAGATCCTTCTAGCACTCTCTCCCGCCGGGTTTGAGCGGGTCTGCCAGCGGCTACTTCGTGAATCGGGTTTTGTTCAGGTAGTCGTTACCGGGCGCAGCGGTGACGGCGGCATCGATGGCCACGGAACCCTTCAGGTCAATCCGCTCGTCAGCTTCAAGGTCCTGTTTCAGTGCAAGCGATTCAAGAACGCTGTCACGTCCGGCTTCATACGCGACTTCCGAGGCGCGATGCAGGGACGCGCCGACAAAGGAATCGTAATGACGACCGGGGCCTTCACCGCCGATGCTAGGAAAGAGGCTACGCGAGACGGCGTCCCACCCATCGAGCTCGTCGATGGCCAGAAGATGATCGACATGTTCGTCGAGCTGGAACTAGGCCTGAAGCCGGTGACAACCTACGAGGTCGACGAAGCATTCTTCAAGGAGTTCGCTTGAGCGCTCTCGTACGGAGCCTAATCCCTTGTCCGAGCGTGCGCGCCTCGCGCGCCGCTCAACTCGATATCCGGTAGGGGACTGGACATACTCCGATGGACGGTCTCTACATCACAGCTGTAAGTGAACTCAGCATTCCAGATCCCCTGGGCAAGGGCTTTCGCATTCGCGAGAAGTACTTCCTCACGAACGATTCAAGCATAGTTGCTGGGTTGCTGACACCGCAGATGCAAAGCATCATTGGCCGAATTGAATCGCACTACCTCTTGAATACCTCTGCAGCTTTCTACTCCAAGCCGCCTTTTGAGGGCGCCTACAGAACCCACGAGCAGGCGCTCGCGGCCTTGAATACTCACCTTCGCATCACGCAGGCCTTTCTGTATGCACTCTGGTTCGTCAAGGATCACGCGATCAACTTTGAACTGGGCTTCTTGAAGCATCCACAGCAAGGCCCGAATCAGGAGGTCAGCGTTACCAGCAATGCGCTGGCGGTTCGAGTAAGCAACTTTGAGGGCGAGCATCCAGCTACATCCTTCTCGTTGAATGAACTTCGTGCTGCTCGCAAAGTCTTTGATGAGCTCGTGCCAGCGGAAGTCCAAGTTTTCACTAAGCTGCCAGTAGACAGCGTCCGCTTCGAGCGAGCTACCCACTTCGTGTCCGCGGCCCGGGCGGCATCGACGATGGGCATCAAGGTAGCGAACTACGTGACCGCGCTTGAGGCACTCTTCGCTACGGATACCCAAGAGCTCTCTCATAAACTGAGTGAACGCGTAGCGCTCTTCTTGGGCGAGTCCTTGGACGAGCGGAAGGAGATCTTCACTGCAGTCAAAGCCGCATACAGACTGCGGTCTCGCGTACTCCACGGCGATCGTCTCACGAGGAAGGACGCCGCTTCCATCTCTGCGATCGCCAAGGGAGTCGATGCAATCGCTCGACGCGCGCTGGCTAAGCTGTTGGGCTCCCCGAGCCTGTACGAGCTGTTCGAAGATTCTTCTGAGGTCATCGACGAGTACTTTCTTGATGCAGTGCTCGAGGCCAATGCTCCATAGCGCTGGCAAACTCCTATCGCTTGTCGTCGCCGGCCAGTCGCCGGACCAGTCGTTTGAGTGGGCGTGCCTAGTGCCGCACCAGGATTCGTTCAGCTCGTCAATGCAAGTGGGGCACGCCGCTCTGCTTGGGATTCGGTAGGCGCTGATCGGGGCGTCTGAGTTGGCTAGCGAAGATACGAGGTTTCCAGAGCTCTATACCGGGAGTGGCGAATTCTCGCTTCCGCATCGCGTGATCTTTCCGATCCTCGTTCTTGGTTCAGATGCGAGGCACTCTGCGGTAGGAACCGGATTCTTCGTCGCTACACACGGCCTCTTTCTGACGGCCATGCATGTGCTCGACAACCTGCCGGAGGATTTCGAGGACGTTCTGATTCCGCACTTCGAGCACCAAGGTCCACTGTCTTCGGTGCTTCGATCGGCAGTGCTGTGCGCAGGTCCGAAGAAGACTGATGTCGCGTTCGGAGTGTTGTCGCCGGTGATCGATCCTGCAACGGGCTATACCATCCCTTCACCAAGATTGGCCGTTTCTTCGGCGCTTCCCGAAGTTGGCGAGAGGGTCTGCTCGTTCTCATTTCCACAAACCGTTGTTTGCCGCCAGGGTGAAACGGATGCGGTAGTGCTCCTCGGGCGTTGGTCCACCGGCTTGGTCACAGCTGTTTACCCGGAGGGCAGAGATTCCGTTTTGCAGCCAGGAGCAGTTGTTGAAACGGATATGCATATTCCCAACGGTGGTAGTGGCGGGCCTGTCTTCAATCCACGAGGCCAGGTGTTTGGGGTCGTGAGCACCGGAATCGACGGTATCTCTACCAACGTTGCTCCCCTTGCTGAGCTCTTGGACACTCATGTTCTCGACGAACGAACTGAAGGAGAGGCAGAAATCAAACACCTGCGGTTGCGCGACGTTTGTGAAGTCGACGTTCAGCCGCGCAACAAGTAGTACTGCGGTCGAGTTGCTCCTGGAGTCGTCAGGGCTTGCTCGCGTGCCCGCGCACAAACCGTCGATCCCATCCTGGGACAGGTGATGTAGCGCGCCGCCCAACACGTCGTTTCAGCGGGAGTCAGGGCGGACCTTGCCCGTACCTGCCACTGCTGAGCCTCCTCGACTAGATGTTCGAACGAGTTCGAGCCGTGCTGTCCGCTGCGCCGCGGTTCCGAGTGTCAGACGAGGAGCGCGAGTGAGCCTTCGAGCGTTAGCCGGGATTCAGAACGGCCAGAACACCGGAATCAGTGCGCTCGAGAGGACCCAGAAGAGGAGGTTGAGCGGGATGCCGGCGGCGAGGAAGTCGCGGTAGCGGTAGTTGCCGGCGCCGTAGACCATGGCGTTGGTCTGGTAGCCGACCGGGTGACGAAGCCGTTCGAGGCGGCGAAGCAAACGGCCATCAGGAGCGGCTTCGGGTCGACGCCGAGCGCGGCTGCCGTCGACATCGCGACCGGGACCATCAGCACCGCGGTCGAAGCGTTCGAGAGGATCTCGGTCATCACGATCGTCACCAGATGGTTCCCCGACACCCCGCTCGCCGCGGGCGGCGCCGCTGACCGGGCGAGTCGTTAGGATGCGCAGATGAGCGGCGAGACGTCGTTCCAGATCAGCTGCATCGTGACGGAGGCCGATCACCTGGCGGCGACTTACACGAACATGCGCCCTCGGCCCGTGTTCAAGTATCTCGGCTGGGGCGTGGCGGCGCTCGGTGTCCTTGCCCTGGCCGCCGTGCTGCCCGACGTCATCGAGGCCGGCGGATTCCGCAGCTTCGGCTTCTGGCTGTTCGCTGCGCT
Source organism: Acidobacteriota bacterium (assembly GCA_045862895.1). Taxonomy (GTDB): domain Bacteria; phylum Acidobacteriota; class Thermoanaerobaculia; order Multivoradales; family JAGPDF01; genus JACTMI01. Next base: position 264,623 of record BTUO01000007.1, on the reverse strand, counting down.
CTTCGCCTACTTTCCCCTCTACTTCGGAATTCTCGTCCCCCGGCACGTACGTCGCCTCTACCGCCAGACCAAGGCCGCGGGTCGACCCACGACGTATTCGATCGATGACTCCGGCCTGACGCTTCAGAGCGAGAACGGGAGCGGGTCCGTCCCGTGGCCCGACTTCCACCGCTGGAAGGAAGGTCGTTCCTGCTTGCTGCTCTACATCAATCAGGCGCTCTTCATCATCCTCCCCAAGCGTGCCTTCTCCGCGGACCAGCTTGCCGCCACCAGGGCCTACCTGCATCAGCATGTCCGGCGGATCGGCTGAGGCATCGTCGCGGCGATGGACCCGGCGCGAGCGGCCCTGCGCTGCCCTTAGACCAGATGATCGAGCGCGCGAACTTCGTCACGACCGACCTGTTCGAGGCGACGACGCCGGGGGAGCACTTCATCAACCCTCGGTGTTTCGGCGAGGATTTCGCCACCTGGCTTCGCGAGCGCCTGGTATCCGGGGCGATCGAGACCTCCGAACCGATTCAGGAGGACTTCGGCTGGGTGCTGCTTCTCGGCAGACCGCCCCGGCGCTTCACGCTGGCGCTCGGCATCATGGACGAGTCCATCGGGAAGGTGCCCGCCACGTGGCGCATCGACGTGTCGTTCGAAAGGGGACTCAACGGCTTGCGGTCCTGGATCGGACGGCCGCCCGTCGCGGAGCTCGACGCGGTGTTCGAGCGAGTTCGAGCGGTGCTGTCCGCCGAGCCGCGGTTCCACGTGTCGGACGAGGAGCCCGAGTGAGGCTTGTACCGAAAGTGTCAGCCTCGCCATGGATCAGAGGTGGAGCCCTGCGGAGTACCGCATGAGTCTTAGGTCGAGCAGGAGAGCTTTGCCGGGTAGTCTCGCCTCGTCGCTCGCCGCCCAGTCCAGCACCCGTTGAGCGACGACCGGAGCGGCAAGGGTCATTCAAAGGAGAAACGAATGAAGAAGCGTGCCTTGCTCACCCACCTCATTTTCTCGGTGGCTGCGACGACGCTCGCGAATGCGGCGGACACGCCGGCCAGCTCCCAGACCTCTCTCGCCATCACGGACGAGATGCTGGGTGCTCGGCATCCCCCGGCGAAGCTGACGAAGCGATCTGAAGACCCGACGTATGGCTACACATCCGAACGTCCGGTCGTCGTGGGCGGAGGGTTCGCGGGCGGGAAGGCCGCGACGTACAGCTACCTCAACGCGCTGACAGGCCCGGAAGGCCAGAAGGTCCACTACAAGCGCCTCGGTACCTGCTGCTCCTTCGAGACGCCCAACTCGCCCTTCGGTGACACGGCGCTACTTGAGTTCTTCGAGATCAGCTACGAGGGCCTCGCCGAGCCCAGGAAGCTGTACTTCAACTGGTACGACGCCGCCGACCCGCAGATTCCCGTAGGCCTCGACACCGTCCCGCCGGAGAAGGCCGAACAGGAGTGATTCGTCGCCTGGCCATTCGGCGCTCCGGACGGACCCCGCGGTTTCGTGTGGATGTTGCCGCTGACTTCATCCTGCTCGGCCGGACCCTGCCTTCTCAGAACGACCAGAACACCGGGATCAGCGCGGAGGAGAGGACCCAGAACAGCAGGTTGAGCGGGATGCCGGCGGCGAGGAAGTCGCGGTAGCGGTAGTTGCCGGCGCCGTAGACCATGGCGTTGGTCTGGTAGCCGACCGGGGTGACGAAGCCGTTCGAGGCGGCGAAGCAGACCGCCATCAGGAGCGGCTTCGGGTCGACGCCGAGCGCGGCCGCCGTCGACATCGCGACCGGGACCATCAGCACCGCCGTCGAGGCGTTCGAGAGCACTTCGGTCAACACCATCGTCACCAGATAGAGCAGCGACAACGCCAGCCACGGGCCGGCCTCGCCGCCGCGGCCGGCGATCCAGTCGCCGACCCGGGTGGCCAGACCGCTCTTCTCCACCGCAACGCCGAGCGGAATCGTCGCGGCGAGCAGGAAGAAGACCGACCACTGCACCGAACGGTAGACGCGCTGGACCTTGACCGTCCGGCTGGCGAGCAGCAACACCACCCCGACCAGCGCCGACGCCAGGATGTTCACCCCAAAGAGCGTCGCCGAACCGATCACCCCCACCAGCGTCCCGGCGTGCAGCCACCAGCGCCGGTGGAGCCGCAGCCGCAGGTCGATCTCCTGCAGCGGCAGGAAGTCGTCGAGCTTGTAGAGCTGCTCGACCGAGCGGCGCGGGCCGAACACCAGCAAGGTGTCCCAGCGCTTGAGCGGGATCAACCCGAGCTTCTCCCGGAGCGACTCGCCCGCGCGCGACAGCGCCAGCACGAAAGCGCCGAAGCGGCGCCGGAAGTCGACCTCCTTGAGCGACATCCCCTCGAGCGTCGACGCCGGCGACAGCTGGATCTCGACCAGGATGTTCTGCTGGTCGGCGAGCTCGGCGTCGGTCAACTTCAGGTCGGAGATCAGCTGCAGCGCCTGCTGCTCCTTGAAGCGGACGATGTCCTCCATCGCGCCGCGGACGATCAGGACGTCACCGGCCTCGACCGGCGTCGAGCGCAGGTCGAAGGCGATCTTGCGCGTGCCGCGGACGATCTCGAGGACGTTCAGGTGGAACTTGTCGCTGATCTTCTCGTCGACCACCGTGCGCCCGACCAGCGGCGAGGAGGCCGGCACCCGGACCTCGGTCAGGTAGGTCGCCAGCTGGTACTTGCCGGTCAGGCTCGACGGGTCGCCGCGCGCGGGCAGCCGGCGCACGAGGAGCATGTTGTAGGCCATGCCGGCGGCGAAGTAGAAGACGCCCATGCGCAGGAACTCGAACATCGAGAACTCGGCGAGCCCGCGCTCGGCCGCCATCGACGACACCAGGATGTTGGTCGAAGTGCCGACCAGGGTGCAGGTGCCGCCGACGATCGCGGCGTAGTTGAGCGGCAGCAGCAGCTTCGACGGGCTGGTGCGCAGCTGCTTGGCGAGCTGGATCGCGACCGGGATGAACATCGCCACCGCCGCGGTGTTGTTGATGAACATCGACAGCGACCCGGCGATCAGGAAGAGCAGGAAGATCTGCAGCCCGGCGCGGTCGCCCGACCAGCGGGCGATGCGGTGGCCGACCTGGGCGACCAGGCCGCTCTCGGCGATCGCCTCCGACAGGATCATCATCAGCAGGACGGTGAGCACCGCCGGGTCCGAGAACCCGCTGGTCGCCTCCGCGAGGGAGATCTGGCCGGAGAGCAGCAGGGCCGCCAGGACGACCAGGGCGACCACCTCGACGGCCATCCACTCGAGCGCCGAGGCGACGAGCATGAAGACCAGCAGAAGCAGGAGGAAGGCGGTCGAGGCCATCGACGGGGCAGTCTACGTTACGATTCCGCCATGGCCCGCTACGTCCTCGAGGTCGCGGGGCGGTTCGAAGCCGCCCACCAGTTGACCTCCTATCGGGGCTCGCCCGAGCCGATCCACGGTCACAGCTGGCGGGTGATCGCGCGGCTCGAGACCGACCGGCTCGACGAGGAGGGGATCGCCTTCGACTTCGTCGCGGTGCGCTCCGCGCTCGACCGCCTCACCGCGCGGCTCGACCACCGCCACGTCAACGAGGTGCCGCCGTTCGACCGGCTGTCGCCCTCGACCGAGCGCATCGCCGAGTGGTTCCACGCCGAGCTCGCCCGCGAGCTCGGGCCCGGGGCGCCGCTCGCCGCGGTGACCGTCTTCGAGGGACCGGACGCGAGCGCGACCTACCTGCCGGGAGCGACGCCGTGAGGCGCCGCACGGTGGCCGCGGCGCTGGCCCTGGTCCTGGCCGGGCTCGCCGTCACGGCTTGTCGCGAGTCGCGCGCGCCGGTGGCGGAGTTCGAGGCCCGGCCGGCGCGGCTCGACCTGGCCTGGCCGGAGTACCGCGAGATCGAGCTCGCTTTCGATCCGATCGCGCAGCTGCCCGCCGGCGGGGAGCCGCCGATCGTCTTCCTGCACCTGCTCGACGAGCCGGGGTCGGTGGTGCGGACCTTCGACCACCCCCTGCCCGGATCGTGGGCGCCGGGCAAGCCGCTGCGCTACCGGGTCCGCCTCTACCAGTCGGCGCTCGCCGAGCCGCTGCCGCCGGGCGAGTACCTGCTGTCGGCCGGCCTCTACCGGCCCGGCGACGGCCGCTTCGCCCTGCGCACCGCGGCCGAGGAGGTGGCTCCCCAGGAGTACCGGATCGCGACGGTGGACGTCGCCGCGGCGGGGGAGCGCATGCCGCACGCGCGGTTCTCGGAGACCTGGCGGCCCACCGAGCCGGGCGCCGATCGCCAGGTGCTGGCCCGTCGCACCCTCGCCGGGGGCGGGGTGACCGGCACCGTCCAGTTCGGGCCGGTCGAGGGCGCGGGGCGGCTCCATCTCTCGCTGCTGGTGCCGGGGGGAGAAGGGGCGCACGAGCACCTCGAGATCCTCGACGGCGGACCGCAGCCGAAGATCCGGATCGGATCGACCTGCGGCGGCGGGCAGCCCGAGCTGGCGGGCACCGGACGCTTCGAGGTCGACCTCGACCTGCCGGCGGCGGCCGGCGCGCGCCTGTGCGAGATCACCATCGCCACGAACTTCCAGGTGACCTCGCCCGAGCGAGCCGAGGCCGACTCGGTGCGGCTCGAGGTCCTCTCCTGGAGCCCGGCCGCGAATGCCGAAACCCCCTGAGCCGGTGCTGCGGCCGCGCCAGGCGCGCTACCTCGAGCGCCTGCGGCCGCCGGTGGATCCGTTGCGCGTCGAGATGCAGGAGGTGGCGCGGCGGGAGGGGATCCCGATCGCGCACCCGGAGCTGGCGCGACTGCTCGAAGCGGTCGCGGCGGTGTCGCCCGCGGGGCGCGTGCTCGAGATCGGCACCGCCATCGGCTACGGCACGCTCCACCTGGCGCGCGGGGCGCGCGAGGGGCGCGTGGTGACGATCGACCGCGACGCCGCCGCGCAGGAGCGCGCGCGCGCCTTCCTGGAGCGGGCCGGGGTGGCGGCGCGGGTCGAGATGGTGCACGGCGCGGCGCTCGAGGTGCTGGCGCGGCTCGAGGGTCCGTTCGACCTCGTCTATCTCGACGCCGACAAGACCGAGTACCGGCGCTGCCTCGACCTGGCACTGCCGATGATGCCGGTGGGCGGCCGGATCCTGGTCGACAACCTGCTCTGGCAGGGGCGGATCGCCGATCCGTCGCTGCGCCCGGAGGGGGACCGGGTCGCCGACGCCGTCGAGCGCTTCAACCCCTACTTCCTGATCCACCCGCAGCTCGCGGCGTCGATCCTGCCGGTGGGCGACGGGGTGGGCTTCGCCGTCAAGCGCCGCGAGACGATCCGCGAGCTGGGCGGACCGTTCTGAGGAGATCGACGTGATGAGCCGTGGTTGGCGTGGCTGGTTCGGAACCGGTGGCGAGCGCCGGAGCGAGACAAGTCGGTCGCACGAAGTCGAGAGCGTGCCGGGCGCGAGGCTGAACGTCGGTTGCGGGCGCTTCCCGCTCGCGGGCTGGATCAACCTCGACATCCAGGAGCTGCCGACCGTCGACCGCGTCGTCGACGTGCGCGCCGGACTGCCGTTCCGCGACGCCGCCGCGGTCTACGCCGAGCACTTTCTGGAGCACCTGACCTTCGGCGAGGCGCTCGACTTCCTCGCCACCGCCCACGCCGCGCTGGCTCCGGGCGGCAAGCTGCGCCTCTCGACCCCCAACCTCGAGTGGGTCTGGGCGACCCACGACCCGGCCTGGCCGGAGGAGGCCGAGGCCCGGCGCCGGACGTTCGTGGCCAACCGCGCCTTCTACGGCTGGCAGCACCGCTTCATCTGGACCCGGCCGCTGCTCGGCGAGGCGATGGCGGCCTCGGGCTTCGACCAGGTCGCCTTCCACCGCTACGGCGAGAGCGACGACCCGGCCCTCTCCGGCCTCGAGCAGCACGACGTCTACCCCGACTCCCCCGAGAAACCCCACGTGCTGATCGTCGAGGGCAGCCGGGGCACCGCCGATCCCGCCCGCCACGCACGCCTGATGGCGGCGGCGCGCGAGAGTTTCCTGGATCACCTGCGCGGCTGACGCCGCACGACGAAAGACAAGTACGTTCTGTTGAAGGACAAGACCCGGCCACCCGCGCCGCCCGGGCCGTGGGAGCCCGCTCGGGCGCCGGGCAGATGCCGAGCTGCTGAAGGAGGGGTCCTTTCCTTCAACAGCAAGTCTTTGTCTTTGCCTTCGCCGTTGCCTTCAAGACGCAAGGCAACGACGTTCTGTTGAAGAGCAAGACCCGGCCGCCCAGGCCGCGAGGGCTCGCTCGAGCGCCGGGGTGATGCCGCGCTGCTGAAAGAGGGGCCTCTTCCTTCAACAGCAAGTCTTTGCCTTCGCCGTTGCCTTCAAGGCGCAAGGCAACTACGTTCAGTTGAAGAACGAGACTCGGCCGCCCCGAGCTGCTGACGATCCGGTCTGTTCCTTCAACAGAACGTCTTGGCCTTTGCTTTCGTCTTGGTCTTCGTCTTCAACAGAACGCTTCTGTTTTTTTGTCTTGGGCTCCGGGCTCGCGCCGGCAGGCAGCGTTTCACCCTCACGGACGGTGGAAGTCCCTCAGTACTTGACCGAGCAGCCGTAGGGTCGGGTCGACGCGGTCGTCACCGGCTTGCCGGCGGCGAGCTCGGCGAGCGCCTGGTCGACGTAGTTGACCTTGGCGCCGTTGCCGCGCGGATCGTCGTCGATCGCGCCGACGTAGGCGAGCTTGCCGTCGGCGCCGATCACGTACATGTGCGGCGTGGTGCGCGCGCCGTAGGCCTGGCCGGTCGCGCCGGTCGGATCGGCGAGCACCCGGTAGGTGATGCCGCGCTCGGCGAGGAACGCCTTCCAGGCGGCGGCGTCCAGGTGATCGCCGTGCGACGGGTTGGTCGAGTTGACGGCGAGCCAGACCACTTCCGGGTGCTTCGCGGAGGTCGACTGCATCGTCTTCTGGTCGGCGTGCCGCTTCCAGAACGGGCAGTTCGGATTGGCCCACTCGAGCACCACCACCTTGCCCGCGAGGTCGGCGAGCGCCACCTCGTTGCCGTCGAGGTCCTTCAGCCGGAAGTCGGGGGCGGCCTGGCCGACGGCGACTTCGGCGAGCGTCGGACCGGTGCAGGCGAGCAGCGTGGCGGCGAGAGCGAGGGCGACGGAGCGAAGGCGGCGACGCGGCATCGGCGATCTCCTGAGAGGGTGCTTCAAGGTTCGACGGGACGCGCGCGGCGGGCGCGCGCGAGGATGAAGAAGACGACGGCGACCGCGGCGACCGCCAGCGCCACGCGCGGCGCGGTGGCCGCCGGCGCGGCGTCCGCGGGGCGGCCGAGCGACAGTCGCCCTTCGAAGGCGACCGGGCGGGCCTCGGATTCGAATCCGGTGGCGGTCCAGTCGACTTCGATGCGATCGGGCAGCGGCTTCGAGGCGTCGAGCGGCCGCAGCGGCACGCGAAAGGCCGGCCCCGCGGCGCTCGCCACGAAGGTCGGGCGGCCGATCGCGAGCAGGGGGTGCGGGTCGAAGAAGAGATCGGGCGCGACCGCGACCAGGCCGTCGCCGGCGAAGGTCACCACCAGTGCGAGCGCGGACGCCGCGTCGGATTCGAGGCGCCCGTCGACCGCGGGCGCTCCGGGCGTGCCGGCGGCCAGCGGCAGCCGGGAGCGCCAGGCGGCGAGGCGCGGAGCGATCTCCGCGTCGTCCGCTGGCGCTCCGAGCGGCAGCTCGAGTCCGAGGTCGGCCGTGTAGGGGATGCAGGTCTCGGCGCAGACGAGGTAGTCGAGCCGCAGCCGCAGCGGCGCGGCGCTCGCGCCCGGCGCCGCCGCGAGGCGCGCGTCGAGCGGGTAGATCACCTCGTGCTCGTAGCCGAAGGCGACCAGGTCCCCGGGCAGCTCGAAGCGCGAGGGCGCCGGGAAGCGCAGCGTCGCCGCGGCGAGCGAGGAGCCCTCGACGGAGCCGAGCTCCGGGGGATACCCCGCGTCGCCGGCGTTGCGCCAGTAGACGTGCCAGCCGGGCGCCAGCGCGAACTCGACGCCGAGCGCGGGGTCGCCGTCCGGCGCGGCGACGGCGCGGCCCGACACCAGCCGCACCCGCCCTTGCGGCGTTTCGAACCAGGGGCCGGTCGCGGCGCCGCCCGGCGCCGGGAGCGCTGCGAGCGAGGCCAGCGCGAAGATTGCCGCCGCAGCGGTCGCAGGTCGGTGCATGCTCCTCCTTCTACGGAGCTCCGGGCCGCGCGGTTGTGCGCGCCGGGTCGGCCCGGAACGCGAAGTAGACTCCCCGGCCATGCGATTCGGCCGGTTGCTGCGCATTCTCGCAGGTCTCGTGGCGGTCGCCGCCCTGGTGGCGGCCGGTGCCTTCCTCTGGCTGCGCTCGAGCGGGCGCGCCCAGCGCTCCGGCGAAGCGGCGATCGCCGGCCTCGCGGCGCGCGCCGACGTCCGCTTCGATTCCGCCGGCGTTCCGTTCGTGACCGCCCGATCGGCGAGCGACGCCGCGGCCGCGCTCGGCTGGCTCCACGCCAACGACCGGATGTTCCAGATGGAGCTGACCCGGCGCGCGGCGGTGGGCCGACTGGCGGAGGTCTTCGGCGAGCGCGCGCTCGGCTTCGACCGCCGCATCCGCCGACTCGGATTTCCGGCGGCCAACGAGCGGCTGCTCGCCTCCGCCTCCGCCGGCACGCGCGAGCTGCTCGAGGCCTACGCCGCCGGCGTCAACGCCTGGCTCGAGGCGCGCGGTTCGGACCTGCCGCCCGAGTTCCGCATCCTGCGCCACCGGCCCGAGCCGTGGCGGCCGGCCGACAGCGTCGCCGTCATCTTCGTCATGGCGCGCACGCTGTCGCCGGTGACCGACCCGCCGGAGGACGACTACTTCCGGTTCCTGCGCGCCTTCGGGCCGGAGCGGGCGCGCGAGCTCGCCGGCGACGCCGACGCGGTGATCCTCGACGAGGTCGAGCGGCTCGCGCTCGAGCTGCCGGCCGCGCCCGAGCCGCTCGGCCGGCGCGCCGAAGGCTCCGGGCTCGGTTCCAACAATTGGGCGGTCGCGCCCGCGCGCTCGGCCAGCGGCCGCGCGCTCCTCGCCAACGATCCGCACCTCGGGCTCGGCCTGCCCAACGTCTGGTACGCCGCGAGCCTCGAGGCGCCCGACTACCGCGCGGTCGGCATGACCCTCCCGGGGGCTCCGGGCGTGGTCCTCGGGCGCGGACCGAAGCTGGCGTGGGCGTGCACCAACCTCTACGTCGACGACGTCGACGTCTTCGTCGAGCGGCTCGACGAGACCGGCACGAAGGTCCTGCGCGGCGAGGCCTGGGTGCCGATCACCGTCAGCACCGACACGATCCGCGTCCACGGCGGCGAGCCGGTCACCGTCGAGGTGCGCTCGACCGATCGCGGCCCGCTGCTCGACGCCGACCCCGAGCGCGGCCTGCCGGCACGCAGCCTCGCCTGGGTCGGCTGGGAGCCCGGCGACCAGCTCGCGGCCTTCGTCGCGCTCGCGCGCGCCGGCTCGGTCGACGAGGTGCCGGCGGCGGTCGCGAGCTACGCCTTCCCGGCGCAGAACGTGGTCGCGGCCGACGCCGCGGGGCGGCTCACCTGGACCCCGCTCGGCCGCGCCCCCGCCCGCTTCGGTTGGGACGGCCGCTTCGCCGCGCCGGCCTGGCGCGCCGACGTCGGCTGGAACGGCCTGATCCCGGCCGCCGAGAACCCGGTGCTGGTCGATCCCGACGCCGGGCTGATCACGACCGCCAACAGTTTCCTGCCGGTCGCGCAGCCGACCTGGTTCGAAGGGGACTTCGACACGCCGTTTCGCATGGACCGCATCCGCGAGGTGCTCTCGGCGCGGTCCGACTGGTCGGTCGGCGCGCTCGCGCGCGTCCAGACCGACGTCGTCTCGCACTGGTCGAAGCTCGTGGTGGCGAAACTCGGCACCGACTACGAGGGCGACGCCGGCCGCGCGGCGCGCACGCTCGCGGGCTGGGACGGCGCGATGTCGTCGACCGGCCCCGCGGCGCTCTTCGCGCTGGTCGAGCGCGAGCTGCAGCGCGCGGTCTTCGAAGACGAGGCGAAGCAGTCCGGGCTGCCACGGTTCGGCAGTCGTTGGCGCCTGATGCGGGCGCTCGAGGGGGAGATCTCGCCGGCCTGGTTCGACGACGTCGCGACCGAGGCGGTCGAGGACCGGCGGGCGACCCTCGGTCGCGCGCTCGAGGCGGCCTGGCGCGAAGGGGTGTCGCGCTGGGGCGAGCGCGTCGAGAGCTGGCCCTACGCCGCGATCCACACCCTCACCCTCGACCACCCGCTCGGCTCGGCGCCGCTGGTCGGTCGCTGGTTCCAGCGTGGCCCCTTCGAGCTGCCGGGCTCGGCGACGACCGTGCTCGCGCTGAGCGGCCCGTGGGTCGACGGCGCCATCGACATCGCCTACGGCCCGTCGATGCGCTTCGTCACCGACGTGGCCGACCCCGAGTCGACGGTCGCGGTGATCCCCGGCGGCCAGTCCGGCCATCCGGCGGATCCGCGCTACGCCGACCAGCTGCCGCTCTGGCTGGCGGGCGAGGCGCGGCCGCTGGCGTGGGGGGCCGAGGCCGTCGAGCGCGCGACCGTCGAGCGGCTGGCGCTGGTCCCCGCCGGTGGCGGGGCGCGCTAGAGTCGCTGCGGGTGCCGGGCTATCCGAGGGGGTCGACGATGCGGCTAGAGCGGGCGGTGGCGGTCGCGGGGGTCCTCGTGGCGCTGAGCGCGGGGACGGTCGAGGCGCAAGGCTCCGTCTGGGGCAAGAGCTGGGCCGGCGGCGCCGACCTGCCGCTTCCGTTCGGCGTCGGGCTGACCGTCTACGAGCAGCACCAGGGCTACGAGCTCGACCGGCTGGTCGTCGGCATTCCGGGCTTCGGCTCGCTGCCCACCGAAGCGATCGGCATCGAAAACCGCACCCGGGAGGTCAACCTCAAGCTCGACGCCTGGTTGCTCCCCTTCCTCAACGCCTTCGTGATCTTCGGCGAGCTCGACGGTCGCACGGTGGTCGACTTCTCCGAAGTGCCGCTGCCGTTTCCGCTCGGCCGCGTGTCGATCGACTACGACGGCGAGGTCTACGGCGGCGGCGTGGTGCTCGCCTTCGGCACCGAGCGGCTGTTCGCGTCTCTGACCCCGGTTTGGACGCGCACGAGCCTGTCCGGGGACTTCGAGTCCGACGCCGAGGCCTTCGTGGTCGCGCCGCGCTTCGGACTGCACGACGAGCGCGGGTCGGTCTGGCTCGGCGCGATGTACCAGAGCGCGGAGGAGAGCCACGCCGGCATCATCGCGCTACCCTTCGTCGGCGCGGTGCCGTTCGCCGTCGAGCTGTCGGAGAGCGACGCCTGGAACGGGCTCGTCGGCCTCGCGGTCGAGCTCGACAGCCACTGGAACCTCGAGCTCGAGGGCGGTTTCGGCGACCGCAAGGCCGCCACCGTCTCGGTCACCTGGCGATTCTGACGAGCGCCGCGACGCTCCGGCCCCGCTCGCGGCGCCGGCCGGCGCTGGCGCTCCTCGCGCTGCTGGCGGCTCCCGCCGCGGCCTACGAGTCGGACCAGTACTCCAACCGCGCGGTCCCGATCGCCGACTCGACGGCGGTGCTCGACGCCCGGGTCAACGAGGCGCTCGCGCGGGTCGCTTCCGGCTGGCGCGGACCGGAGGACCGCTGGCGCTTCGCGGTCGCGGTCTGGAAGCAGCTCGGCGGCGTTCACTGGGTCGACCGCATCGAGCGCTTCGCGATGCGCTCGCCCGAGGTCGAGAAGCTGCCGCAGTATCGCTGGCGGAGCATCTTCGCCGGCGCGCCGTTGCGCGCGCGCCGCGTCAACTTCGTCTTCGGCGTCGGCCGCACGATCCGGCTCGCCGACTCGCTGGTCGGCAGCGACAAGCTCGGCCACTTCTTCTCGCAGGGGTTGAAGTACTACCGCAGCGGGCTCGACGGCTGGAGCGAGGAGCGCATCGCCGGCCGCGGCCGCTTCAACGAGCGCTGGCTGTTCGGCCAGCTCACCACGTCGGTCTACTCGAACGCCGACCTGGTCGCCAACTGGGAGGGCTACCTGTTCTATCGGAGCCTGTTCGAGGGCGACGTCGTGTCCGGCAAGGGCCCGATCGTCGGCTTCGAGCACGGCGAGGCGACGATCGCGCGCCGCTTCTCCTGGCGCGACCACGTCAACGACTACTGGGACGAGGCGCTCCACCCCTCGCACTGGAGCCCGCGGCTCGAGCGCGCACTGCGGCCGAAGCTCGAGGCCCTCTGCGCGGAGCTCGTCGCCGCCGGAGCGCCGCTCGCCCCGCGCGGCGGACCCGCTCTGGCATCGCGATACGCTCATCTCGGCCTGCGTTCCGAACCCGAGAACCGCCTGGAGCACCTCTGCGCGACCGGCGACGCCCAGGTCTCCGGGGCGCCGACCCTTCGACGCTAGACTGCCGACATGCGACGGCCGGAGATCGTGAAGTCGCCTCGCGAGGAGGAGCTCCAGGGAGCGAACGACGACCCGCGGAAGGTCGCGCGGAGCGTTGGCCAGTGAAACTTCGACTCCTGCCGCTGGCTTCGGCGGGAGAGCGACCGAACCCCGGCCCCTGATGCCGATCTCGCATTCCCGAGCATTCCCCTCTGAGCTCGTCGTCGCCAACCACTGGCGGGACTTCCTGTCCGGAGTCTCGGCGGTGGTCGACGATCAGGACGAGATGTACCGATTGTTCTTCTACAGGCACGGGCGCGATCGCGAGAAGGCGCTGCTCATGTACTTCTCGTCCGGGCGGGCGATCTGGGAGACGATCCGGCGAATCGCGCTCTGGCGTTTCGGAAGTCTCGCGGAGGTCGCCAGGGTCCTCGATGTCGGTTCAGGTCACGGCAGGGTCACCCGGTTCATGGCGGCGGATCTCGGTCGCGAGCGGGTGGTCGCGGCCGAGATCCTCCCGGAGGCCCGGGAGTTCCTGCGCTCCGAGCTCGGCGTCGGCGTCGTGACGTCGGAACACGATCCGGTTCATTTCGCGCCCGACGGTCGCTTCGACCTCGTCGTCGCATCCTCGCTCTTCACCCATCTGCCGGAGCATCGATTCGGCGCATGGCTCGAGCGGCTGGCCGGTGTGCTGTCGAGCCAGGGTCTGCTGCTGGTCAGCACCCACGACCTTCCGAGCGGCGGCGACGGCGACGGCTTCCGCTTCAAGAGCGAGAGCGAATCCCGCCAGCTGGCTCTCGACGAGTACGGTTCCGCCTGGGTGAGCGAGAAGCGGTTCCGCGAGATCGCCGGCGCATGCGCACCCGACCTCGAAGTCCTGCGGCTGCCTCGAGCGTTCGCGAACTCGCAGGACCTCTATCTTCTCGGTCGCAACCTCGGTGATCCGTCGCCGCTCCGGACCGAGGCCGACGGAATCGAATGCCACCTCGAGGCATTCCGCGTCGACGTCGCGGGGCGACTGGTGACGGCGGGGTGGCTGGTGGATCGAAGACGAGGGCGCAAGCCGGTCGGCGTCGACCTCCGGATCTCGGGCGAGAGCTCCCGATCGGCGACAACCGACGGGCTCTCGGCGCGGCCGGACGCCGACACGTTGGCCGGGGAGACCGACGCGGCCCGCGGGTTCCGGCTCGAGTGTCCTCTGCCGGCATCGACCTCGATGGACGATCGCGTGGAGATCACCGCGCGATTCGAGGACGGCGCCTCGATCCCCCTGGCGGTCGGGTCGCTGAGCGAGCTGTCGCTCCGGGTCCTGGCCTACCGGTTCTCGGATGCGGCGACGCGGCTCCAGCGAGCGGAATCGGAGATCGAGTGGATGCGATCGAGCCGGTTCTGGCGGCTTCGGGAAGCCTGGTGGCGACTCCGGCCACGGTGGCCGTAGCGGCGAGAAGGATCTCGACCGGATCCGGCGTCAGCGCCGGCGGCCCATGCGGCGGCGGGGGACGTGCTCGACGTAGGGCTCGACGCCGGGGGTGGTGCAGCGGGCGAGCAGGTGGCCGATGGCGCGCTCGATCTCGCGGACCATCTCCTTGTCCATCCAGGTCGCGATGGTCGAGACCAGGCCGGTCATCGAGCCGCGCGCGGTGCGCCCCGAGCGGTGGATGTAGTCCTCGACCGACTCCGGGATGTCGTAGTTGACGACGTGGCGGATCGCCGGGATGTCGATGCCGCGCGCCGCGACGTCGGTCGCCACCAGGATGCGGTGGCGCCCCTCGCGGAAGCCGGCGAGCGCGGTCAGCCGCTCCTTCTGCGACAGGTCCGCGTGCAGCCGCTCGACCGGGTGCCCCTCGCGCTCGAGGATCCGGAACAGCCACTCGGCGTCCGAGCGCCGGCGCACGAAGACCAGCGTCGGACCCAGCTCCTGGTTGAGCAGCGAGTGGATCGCCGGCCGCTTGTTGTCGACGTCGACCAGGTAGAGCCGGTGGGTGATCCCCGAGGCAGTGCGCCCGGGCGGCGTGATGTCGATGCGCTCCGGGTCGGTGAGGAAGCGCTGCGCCAGCCGCGCGACGTCCGACGGCATCGTCGCCGAGAACATCATCGTGTGCCGCACCTTGGGCAGCTTCTCGAGGATGTGGTGGATCTGCGGCATGAAGCCGAGGTCGAGCATGTGGTCGGCCTCGTCGAGCACCAGCTCGCGCACCCGGTCGAGCCTCACCGTGCCGCGCTCGACGTGGTCGAGCAGGCGCCCGGGTGTGGCCACCAGGATCGCCGGCTTCTTCTTCAGCTCGTCCATCTGGTGGCGGATGTTGAGGCCGCCGATCAGCGTCACCGCGCGCAGCCGGCGGGTGGCGCCGAAGTAGTCGAGGAAGGCTTTCGTCTGCAGCGTGATCTCGCGGGTCGGCGAGAGGACCAGGCCGGTCGGCGCGGCGCCGCCGGCCTCGAGCCGCTGCACCATCGGCAGCGCGAACGCGGCGGTCTTGCCCGATCCGGTTTCGGCGAGCCCGACGACGTCGCGTCCGGAGAGCGCGGTCGGGATGATCGCCGCCTGGATCGGCGTCGGGTGGAGCCAGCCGAGCTCCGCCACCGCGAGCCGGAGGCCGGGGTCGAGACCCAGGTCGTCGAATTCGCGGTCGGTGACGGGGACGGGGTGCTGAGGCAGGGAAACTTCGGCCATCTCCGGCCATTCTATGCGGGATCGGCGAACAGGTCCGTCTGCGCGCCGTCGGACTCCTCGTCGGGGAAGTTCGAGATCCCGACGCCCGCCAGCCGATAGCGGGTCTCGGGCGGCAGTCCGACGCGCTCCAGCAGCGTCCGGGCCGCGACCGCCAGCTCCTCGGCCGAGCGCGGCGGGTGCGCCGGCGTCGAGCGCCGGGTGACGATCCGGAAGTCGGCGGTCTTCAGCTTGAGCGTCACGGTGCGCCCCTGCCGCTGGCGCCGGCGCGTCGCCTCCCAGACCCGCCGCGCGGCCTCGTCGAGCGCCGGCCCGAGCGCCTCGAGCGGCAGGTCCTCGGGGAAGGTGTCCTCGGAGGAGACCGACACCGTCGGCCGGTCCGGGCGCACCGGGCTCTCGTCGACCCCGTGCGCCAGCTCGGACAGCCTCCGGCCGAAGCGGCCGAAGCGGCGCTCGAGCTCGCGCGGCTCGAACTGGCGCAGGTCGGCCACGGTCGCGATGCCGATCGCGGCGAGCGCCCCCTCGGTCGCCTTGCCGACGCCGGGGAGCTTGGCCACCGGCAGCGGCGCCAGGAACTCCTCGACCTCGTGCGGGCGGATCACGAACAGGCCGTCGGGCTTGCGCCAATCCGACGCGATCTTGGCCAGGAACTTGTTGGGCGCCACCCCGGCCGAGGCGGTCAGCCCGGTCTCGGCGCGGATCTCGGCGCGGATCCGCTTCGCGGTCTCGGTCGCCGACGGCAGGCCGGTCTTCTCGAGGGTGACGTCGAGGTAGGCCTCGTCGAGCGACAGCGGCTCGACCAGATCGGTGTGGCGCAGGAAGATCTGCCGGACCTGGCGCGAGACCTCGCGGTAGCGCGTGAAGTCGGGGCGCACGAAGACGGCGTCGGGAGAGAGCCGGCGCGCGCGCAACGCCGGCATCGCGGAGCGGATGCCGAAGCGCCGCGCCTCGTAGGACGCGGCGCACACCACCGAGCGCGGCCCCTCCCAGGCGACCACCACAGGTACTCCGCGCAGCTCCGGCCGGTCGCGCTGCTCGACCGACGCGTAGAAGGCGTCCATGTCGACATGGACGATCTTGCGCGGCGGAGTCACCGGGACGCGGCGGTCGCCGGCGCCGCGAGGGCGCGCGCCTGGGCGAGCAGGTCGGCGGTCTCGCGGTCGGCCGGGTTGGCGGCGAGCGCGCGCTCGAGCGTCGCGATGCCGCGCGCGAGCGTGCCGCCGTCGCCCCGGCCGCCGCGGCGGCGCCACTCGGCTTCGATCAGGTCGGCCTCGCCGGCGACGCGCAGCGCCATGTAGTCGTCGGGCGCGGACTCGAGCGCGCGGGCGACCAGCGCGCGCGACCCGGCGAGATCGCGCTCGGGCGAGCCGCCACGGTCGATCTCCCAGCGCGCGCCGACCAGGCCGATGCGACCCATTTCGAGCCAGGCGAAGAAGATTCCGGGGTTGATCTCGAGCCCGGCCTCGAACGCCGCGATCGCGCGCGCCATCGCGGGACGCGGGTCGCGCCCCTGCTGCCGGGCGGACTCCGCCTCGGACCGGTGGACGAGGCCGAGGTTGAAGCGGGGATTCGCGTAGCCGGGGCGGATCTCGATGGCGCGCTCGAGCGCGACGCGCGCGGCGTCGAGCTCGGCGGCGGCGTCCTTGCCCGCGGCGACCAGCGTCTGGCCCGCGAGCAGGTGAGTGACGCCGAGGCTGTTCCAGGCTTGCGGATAGTCGGGCTGGATCTCGAGCGCGCGGCGGTAGTCCGCCGCGGCGGCCGCGAGGTCGCTGGCGCCGTCCTGGCGCCGGTCGAGCCGGAAGGCGCCGCGATCGCTGCGCGCGCGGCCGAGGTCGAAGTGCAGCAGCGCGAGATCGGGGCGCAGCGCCACCGCGCGCTCCAGGCTCGCGATCGCCCGCTCGAAGGCGGGCAGCGGATCGCCGCCGCGCTCCTGCGCCTGGATGGCGAGGTCGGCGGCGACGCGGCCGTGCCCGCGCAGCGTGCGCCAGTCGGCCGGCGCGATGCCTGCGGCCGCTTCGAGCGCGGCCGAGGCCTCCTCGAGCAGCGGCCGCGGGTCGTCGCCGGCGTAGCGCAGTCGCTTGGCTTCGATCTCGAGCACGCGGGCGTGGACGAGGCGGGACTCGGGATCGTCGTCGCGCGCCTCGACCAGCCGCGCCGCCTCCGCGCGCGCGGCGGCCAGTGGCTCGGCGACTTCGCGGCCGGCGTCCATCGCCCACGACGCCCAACCGGCGATCGCCTCGAGGCGCAGCCGCCGCGCCGGGGCGTAGCCCGGATCGGCGACCAGCGCACGGTCGCAGGCCGCGACCGCGGCTTCGTAGGTCGCCTCGGCGCCCTCGGCCGATCCGGCGAGGCTCGCCGTCAGGTGGTCGAGCTCAAGCGAGCAGAGCCCGGCGTGGGCGCGCGGATCGCTCTCGCCGCGACGGGTGGCGTCGTCGAGCGCGGCGCGCGCCGCCGCCAGCGAGGCATCCCGTTCGGCGCCGGAGCGGCCCTCGGCGCGCGAGCGCTCGATCGCTCCCTCGAGCAGCTTCGCCTCGTAGAGCCAGGGCTCGAGCCGGATCGCCTCGCGCGACGCGGCCAGCGCTTCGTCCCAATCCTCGCGATGGAAGGCGAGCAGCGCCGCGACGTAGGCGCCCGAGCCGGCGGCCGCGGCGCGGCCCTGGTCGAGCAGCTCGGCGGCCGGTCGCTCCCAGCGCTCGCGCGCCTCGGCCAGCGCGGCGGCGCGCTCCTCGGGGTTGGGGATCCGGCGCGCGCTCTCGAGCGCGCGCTCGAAGCGGCGGGCGAGCGCGAGCCCGCGGGCGAGCGCCACCTCGGGCTCGCGAAAGCCGGCCTGCCAGGCTTGGGCGAGCTCGCTCTCGGCGCGCTCGGCCTCGTCGAGCGCCAGCCAGCCGCGGCCGAGCGCGAAGCGGATCGGTCCGACCAGGCCGCGGGCGGTGCCGGCGAGCTCCGCCTCGAGCTCGCCCAGCCGTCGCCGCACTTCGCCGCGCACCGGCGAGACGTCGTGCAGCGGCAGCTCGTGGGCGGCGCGCAACATCCACTCGAGTCGCTCGGTCTGGGCGCCGAGCCGCTGCGCCAGCCGCGCCCGCTCGGCGGCGCGCACGCGCTCGGCGATGGCGACCCCGCCTCCGACGGCGAGCGCGGCCGCGGCCGCGGCGCCGAGCGCCACGAGCGGCCAGTGCTTGCGCACCCGCTTCGCCAGCCGGTAGCCGAAGCCGGCGGCGCGCGCCTCGACCGGCTCCCCGGAGAGCCAGCGGCCGAGATCGTCGGCGAGCGCCCGCGCCGAGTCGTAGCGCCGTGCCGCGTCGCGCTCGAGACACTTCATGACCACCGTCTCGAGGTCGGCGGGGACCGAGGGCGCGGCGCGGCGCAGCGGCTCGGGGTCCTCGGAGAGCACCCGCATCATCACGTCGACTTCGCTCGAGCCCTCAATCGGGTAGCGGTCCGAGATCAGCCGGTAGAGCAGGACGCCGAGCGAGTAGACGTCCGAGCGGCGATCGACCGGCTTGCCGGCGACCTGCTCGGGCGACATGTACCAGGGCGTGCCGACCGCGGCGCCGGTGACGGTGCGCCCGCCTGGGCCGGCTTCGCGCGCCAGGCCGAAGTCGACGACGTAGGGGTGGAGGCCGTCCTCGCCGGCGACGACGATGACGTTCGAGGCCTTGAGGTCGCGGTGGACGAGGCCGATCCGGTGCGCGGCCTGGACGCCGTCGCAGACGTCGGCGACCAGCGCGATCTTCTGCTCGAGCGTGAGCGACGAGGCGGCGCGCGACAGCGTCTCGCCCTCGAGCAGCTGCATGACGATGAAACGCCGGCCGCGCACTTCGCCGGCGTCGTAGACCTTGCAGACGTTGGGGTGGTCGACCCGCGCCTGGGCGCGCGCCTCGGCGAGGAAGCGGCGCGCCGCCTCGGCGTCCTGGAGGGTCAGCAGCTTCAGGGCGACCGGGCGTTCGAGCTGCCGATCGAAGGCGCGGAAGACCTTGCCCATGCCGCCGGCGCCGAGGAAGCGCTCGATGCGGAAGCGGCCGAGGCTCTCGACCGCGTCGAGGTCGGGGTCGGCGAAGCGATCCTCGGCGGACGGGTCCAGCTCGGGCGCGACGCCCTCCGGCTCGACGTGCGTCGAGCTCGGTCCGTCGACGAGCGTCGGCGGCAGGTCGTCCTTCGGATCGCGACGAATGTCGGACACGCGCGGTCGGGGCTCCGGAGCCGAGTCTACGACTTGGCGCCGCCGTCGCCGGCGAGGTCCTCGCCGCGCAGCGGCTCGACCGTGATCGAGCGCCAGCGTTCGAGCGTCACCTCGCCGGGCGGCTGGCCGCGGCGCTTGGAGACGTCGGCGCCGCGACAGGCGTGCACCGCGACCCGCCCGGCGTTCTTCGCCTTCGAATAGCCGGCGGCGAGCCCGGCGGCGAAGCGTTCGGTCGTCCGCGGCAACTGCTCGAGCCGATCCGGATTGCGCACCACGACGTGCGAGCCGGAGTCGCCCGCGAGGTGGAACCAGAAGTCCCACGGCTCGCACAACTTGAGCGACACCAGGTCGTTGTCTTCCGCGGACTTGCCGACCAGCACCGTCCAGCCGTCGGGCGAGACGAAGCGGCGCGCGATCCGCCGCCCCTGGAAGATCCCCTGCTCGGGGTCGGACGGGCGCGGCTCGGGGCGCGGGCTCATGCCCGGAGGCTATCCAAAGGGCCTTATAAGTTCAAGAAAACAGGGAGTTTGCTTCGGCGCACCCCGACCCGCTGCTACAATCCTGGGCACTTCCGGCGCGCCCCTGCGGGGGCGCCCCCGCCGAGCGGGCCCACGAAGGCCCCGGCCGATTCCGAAAGGGAACGACTCCTTGACCCGTCGAATGCTGATCAACGCGCAGAGTCGCGAGGAGCTGCGAATCGCCGTGCTCTCCGACTCGACGCTCGAGAACTACCAGGTGGAGGTGGCCGAAGGGGGACTCTCCCGCGGCAACATCTACCGGGGCGTCATCGCCAACCTCCAGTCGGCCCTCAACGCCGCCTTCGTCGAGTACGGCGTCGGCAAGAACGGCTTCCTCGCGATCCAGGACGTCGTCGCCGAAGCCCGCTACAAGGAGCCGCCGCCCGGCAAGCGGCCACAGATCGACGACCTGCTGGTCAAGGGCAAGCCGATCGTCGTCCAGGTCGTGCGCGAGCCCGAGGGCCAGAAGGGCGCGGCGCTCACCACCAACCTCTCGCTCGCCGGGCGCTACCTGGTGCTCACCCCGTTCGACGACACGCGCGGCGTCTCGCGCAAGGTCGAGGACGACGAGACCCGCTCGGCGCTGAAGAGCCTGGTCGGCAAGCTCGAGCTGCCCGAAGGGTGCGGCGTCATCGTGCGCACCAACGCCCTCGACCAGACGCGCGCCGAGCTGCAGCGCGATCTCGCCGCGCTGCTGCGGGTCTGGAAGCGGATCCAGCAGGAGGCGATGCAGGGCTCGGGCGCGCAGTTGCTCTACAGCGACCAGGACCTGATCCTGCGCGCGCTGCGCGATCACCTCGACGCCGCCGTCGAGGAGATCCTGGTCGACGACGAGGGCGCCTACCAGCGCGCCGCCGAATACCTCCAGGCCTTCCTGCCGCGCACCAAGACGCAACTCGTGCGTTACACCGAGAGGATCCCGCTGTTTTCGAAGTACGGCCTCGAGTCGCAGATCGAGCGGATCTTCAACCGCGTCGTGCCGCTGCCTTCGGGCGGATCGATCGTCATCGACCGCGCCGAGGCGCTGACCGCCGTCGACGTCAACTCCGGCCGCGCCTCCGGCAGCGGCGGCCACGAGGAGATGGCGTGCGCGACCAATCTCGAAGCGGCGCGCGAGGTCGCCCGGCAGCTCCGGCTGCGCGACCTCGGCGGGCTGGTGGTGGTCGACTTCATCGACATGCGCTCGTCGAAGAACAAGCGCGCGGTCGAGAAGGCGGTCAAGGACGCGCTCAAGGCCGACAAGGCGCGCGCGACGGTCGGCCGCCTCTCCGCCAACGGCCTGCTCGAGATCAACCGCCAGAGGATCCAGCAGGCGCTGTCGGTGCGCGCGCACCGCCCCTGCCCGACCTGCTCGGGCACCGGCCGGGTGCCGTCGATCGAATCGCTCGGACTCAACCTGCTGCGCCGCATCGAAGCGCGCGCCGCGACCGGCCGGCTGCTCAAGGCGCGGGTCGAGCTCCACCCCGAGCTCGCCGACGCGGTCCAGAACGGCCGCCGCAACGACCTCGCCCGGCTCGAGCAGGAGTACGGCGTCGAGATCGAGATCGTCGCCTCGCCGCGCCTGCTCGGACCCGAGGAGCAGATCGAGTGGCGTGACCGCCCCGGCGGCTCGACCTTCACGCCGCTCAAGCCGACCGAGCCGGCCCCGCGCCGCGCGGCGATCACCGCGCCGGCGGTGCTCGACATCATCCCGACCGACGAGCCGGAGGCCGAGGACGAAGAGGTCGAGGCGACGTCCGAGTCGCCGGGCAGCGCGGCCGAGGCCGGCCGCGGTCGCCGTCGCCGTCGCCGTGGCGGCCGCCGCCGCAACAAGCGGCGCAACGGCGAGCCCGCGGCGGGGGTCGAAGGGATCGCCGGCGCCCCAGTGGACGATGGCGAGCTCGCCGGGGAGCCGGGGGCCGACGCGTCGGAGCCGCCGGCGCCGAGGCTCGCGGAAGCGCCCGAGCCCGCCGACTCCGACGCGCCGCCCGCGCTCGCCCCGGCGGTCGGCGAAGCGTCCTGAACCCGGGAACGACCTCGCGTCGCCTCGCCGCCGCGCCGCGGCGTGGCGACCGTCGTCGGCCGGCCGCTATCCTTTCGCGATTCGAGGAGGACGGATGACCCGACGTCCCGAAGACTTCGATCCCGCCGAGACCCGCGAGTGGGTCGAGGCGCTCGACGACGTGATCGCGGCGCGCGGCGAGGATCGCGCCCGCTTCCTGATGCAGCGCCTGCAGGACCATGCCTATCGGCGCACGGTGCCGCTGCCGGCGCCGACCACGCCGTACGTCAACACCATCCCGGTCCACGAGCAGCCCGAGTACCCCGGCGACCGCGCGATCGAACGCCGCATCAAGAGCCTGGTGCGCTGGAACGCGCTGGCCATGGTGGTGCGCGCGAACAAACACGAGGACGGCATCGGCGGGCACATCGCCACCTACGCCTCGGCCGCGACGCTCTACGAGGTCGCCTTCAACCACTTCTTCCGCGGCCGCGGCGAGAGCGGCTTCGACGGCGACCTCATCTTCTTCCAGGGGCACGCCTCGCCGGGCATCTACGCGCGCGCCTTCCTCGAGGGGCGCATCCCGGCCGAGAAGCTCGAGAACTTCCGGCGCGAGCTGGCACCCGGCGGCGGCCTCTCCTCCTACCCGCACCCCTGGCTGATGCCCGAGTTCTGGGAGTTTCCGACGGTCTCGATGGGGCTCGGGCCGATCACCGCCATCTATCAGGCGCGCTTCCTCAAGTACCTCGAGAACCGCGGCCTGGTCGCGCCCTCGAAGCGCAAGGTCTGGGCATTTCTCGGCGACGGCGAGTGCGACGAGCCGGAGACGCTCGGCGCGCTGACGCTGGCCTCGCGCGAGCGGCTCGACAACCTGATCTTCGTCGTCAACTGCAACCTGCAGCGGTTGGACGGTCCGGTGCGCGGCAACGGCAAGATCATCCAGGAGCTCGAGGCCGCCTTCCGCGGCGCGAGCTGGAACGTGATCAAGGTGATCTGGGGCTCGTCGTGGGACCCGCTGCTCGAGCGCGACCGGGACGGCTGGCTGGTGCGGGTGATGAACGAGACCCTCGACGGCGAGTACCAGAAGTACTCGGTCGAGGGCGGCGACTACATCCGCAAGCACTTCTTCGGCAAGTACCCGGAGCTCGCGGCGATGGTCGCCGACGTCCCCGAGGACCAGATGCCCTACCTGCGCCGCGGCGGTCTCGATCCGGTCAAGGTCCACGCCGCCTACAAGCTGGCGGTCGAGACCGAGGGGATGCCGACCGTGATCCTCGCCAAGACGATCAAGGGCTACGGCATGGGCGAAGCCGGCGAGGGCAAGAACGTCACCCACCAACAGAAGAAGCTCGACCTCGAGCAGCTGCGCACCTTCCGGGACCGCTTCGACATTCCGGTCTCCGACGCCGAGATCGCCGGGGCGCCGTTCTACCGCCCGGCCGAGGACAGCCCCGAGATCCGCTACCTGCTCGAGCGGCGTCGCGCGCTCGGCGGCTTCGTGCCGCAGCGCAAGGTCTTCGCCGGCGGGCTCGAGACGCCCGGGCCGGAGCTCTTCGCCGAGTTCCACACCGGCGTCGAGCGCGAGGTGTCCACGACGATGGCGTTCGTCCAGATGCTGCGCCAGATCCTGCGCGACAAGAACGTCGGACCGCGCGTGGTGCCGATCGTCCCCGACGAAGCGCGCACCTTCGGCATGGAGTCGCTGTTCCGCCAGCACGGCATCTACTCCTCGGTCGGCCAGCTCTACGAGCCGGTCGACTCCGGCACGCTGCTCTTCTACAAGGAAGCCAAGAACGGCCAGATCCTCGAGGAGGGGATCACCGAGGCGGGCTCGATGTGCTCGTTCACCGCCGCCGGGACGTCGCACGCGACCCACGGCCTGCCGATGATCCCGTTCTTCATCTACTACTCGATGTTCGGCTTCCAGCGCATCGGCGACCTGATCTGGGCGTTCGGCGACCAGCGCGGCCGCGGCTTCCTGCTCGGCGCCACGGCGGGGCGCACCACGCTCAACGGCGAAGGGCTGCAGCACGAGGACGGCCACTCGCAACTGCTCGCCTCGGTGGTGCCGAATCTGGTCACCTACGATCCGGCCTACGCCTACGAGGTGGCGGTGATCCTGGAGGAGGGCCTGCGCCGGATGTACCGGGACGGCGAGGACATCTTCTACTACCTGACGCTCTACAACGAAAACTACGTGCAGCCGAAGATGCCGGAAGGCGCGCGCGAGGGGATCCTGCGCGGGCTCTACCGGCTGTCGGAGACGACGCAGGCGGGCGGCCGCCCGCGGGCGCAGTTGCTGGGCTCGGGGCCGATCCTCGCCGAGGCGCTGCGCGCGCAGCAGCTGCTGGCCGAGCGCTTCGGCGTCGCCGCCGACGTCTGGAGCGCGACCTCCTACAAGGAGCTGCGCCGCGACGCGCTCGAGTGCGAACGTTGGAACCGGCTGCACCCCGCCGAAGACCCGCGCGTTCCGTACGTCACGCGCACGCTCGGGGCGGCGAGCGGACCCGTGGTCGCGGTGTCGGACTTCCTGAAGCTCGTACCCGAGCAGATCGCGCGCTTCCTGCCGCAGGGGATGGTCGCGCTCGGCACCGACGGCTACGGACGCAGCGAGACGCGCGAGAACCTGCGCCGCTTCTTCGAGATCGACGCCGAGCACGTGGCGCTCGCGACCCTCGTCGAGCTGGCGCGGCGCGGCGAGATCGACGCCGCCGTCGCCGCGCGCGCCGTCGGCGAGCTCGGCCTCGACGCGGAGAAGCGCGACCCCGTCGTCTCGTGAGCCGCGCCGCCGACTCGCCGCGGGTCCTGGTCCCGCCGCCGTTGATCTTCGTCTCGCTCGCGGCCGTCGGTTTCGCCCTCGATCTCGCCGTTCCCTGGCGGCTCGCGGCCGGCGGCGTGGCGGAGCACGTGGTCGAGCTTGCGGGCGCCGCGGTGCTCGTCGCCGGAATCGCGCTCGACCTGGTCTCTCTCGCCCTGTTCCTGCGCGCTCGCACCAGCCCGATCCCGTTCCGGCCCGCGAGCGCGATCGTCGCCGTCGGCCCGTACCGGTTCACTCGCAACCCGATGTACCTCGGCATGACGCTGACGGTGGCCGGGATCGGTCTGGTGACGAACGTCGGCTGGCTCCTCGCCTCCGCGCTCGCCGCGGCACTGGTCATCGACCGCGCCGTCATCCCGCGCGAGGAGGCCTACCTCCAGCGCCGCTTCGGCGCCGCCTACGACGACTACCGCCGTCGCGTCCGCCGCTGGCTCTGAGCCTTCCAGAGAAGCTCACGGGCGCAGGAGCATTCGAGGCTTACGGCGTGCAGCCACGACCTTCGTCATCGCAGAAGCGGGCAGCCTCGAAGTTGTCGATCTTGGCGGCATCGATCGGATACGGCGTGCTCCCATTGAAACCGTAGAAGAACGCCCAAGCCACAGTCCCGAACGGTCCGGTAGTGATGTTCTGGAGCCCCGAGACAGGCAAGCCGTCGAGAAACACCGTGACGTGCCAGATGGTCGGGTTCGTATCTTGTTCGACCTTCAGTCGGAGGTTGTGTAGCGAGCTCGGAGACGCGATGCTCGCAGAGCCGAGCGGACAGGATACCGCCCTAAGCGGACATCCGCCGACCTGTGTCAACGTGATCTGGCTCGAGGGAACGTCGAGTGTCACAGACAAACCGTAGGCGTAGCCATTCGAGAATCCGATCGTGGCCTGCCCGCTCGTCACCGTGACGTCTGCACGCACCTGAACCCTCGTCCAACTCGAAGACGATGCGAACGGCAGCGAGGCGGACATGCTCGACCTTCCCGATTCGGCGTTGGATGTCGCGTAGCCGAGCTTGCGGGCTGGCCCGAGGCCACCGGTCTCGGAGGTCGGCGCCTTGACGCGGGCATTCTCGGCCAACCAGGTCAAGCCGGAGACGTCGGCGGCCTTCCCGTTGAGCGCGGTCCCTCCGTCGTCGCCGTTGAAGGCATCGCGTGCGACGCCGGGAAGTGGCAGCGCGAGACGCATCTGCGCGGCCATCTCGGCCTGCCAGGCCTGGTTACGACTCGTGGTCCGAGCGAGCCGCGGCGACCAGGTCGACGCCGGCCAGTCACCGTCTTCGTCGTCCACGGCCGCTGGCGCCAACGCTTCGTTGATGACCTCGAACATCATGTTTCCGATGCCGCCGACCTCCTCGCCAACGCATCGGAGGAACCGACGGTGGACAATCTGCATTCTCGCGTTAGTAGTGAACGATACGAGGGGATGGCAGGTGGCTTCTGACGGCTCGTCGGATGGCGGAAGCGGGTGCGGAATCTCGCCGAGCGCCGCATCGCAGTCCGGAATGGTGTTCTCGAGCCACTCCGGAGTCGGGTCGCTGTTGTTGTCGTCGCGGTAGGGGCTATCCAGGTATCCGTAGATGTCCTCGTCGTGAATGAGACCATGCTTGTCGAATAGCGAGAGCTGAACGGCGATGCCGCGGTCCGCGGCCTGCTGCGCGAAGTTGCGCAAGTGATTGTAGAAGACAGAGTTGTCCTGATCGAGATGGTAGCCGTCCGGCCCGTGCGACCCGAAGAACGGCGTCGGTCCCTCAGGAACCCGCAACGCGGTCCACTGCTCGATCGCCCACACCCGGGTGAAGTTGATGTTGTGAAGTCGAAGCTCCCGCATGTAGGGCTCGACGAGCAGCCGCTGAGGACCAGCACCGAGCGCACCCATGTAGCCGAAACCCTGCAGTCGCTTGAAGTCATCCTTGAAGGCGCTCAGCGTCGGATCCCATGCCTTCCACTTCAGCCTGCGTGGCGTGGCGGGATCACGATGCAGCCAGCCGTTCTGCAGCAGGGTCGTTGCGCTCTCGCTGACGACACCGTTGGTTGGGTTGCCGATCCACTCGAGCATCTCCTGCGAACCAGTCGAGAACCCCGTTCGTGGCTGACACCACGATGAATCGGGAAAGAAGGTCGAGAATGGCGGGGGTGGATCGGAGGCGGGAGGCACGGAGTTGTTCGACAAGGCCCAGAGCGTTAGACACTTGTCCCACCACTCGAAGTGAAACTGCCCGACAGTGCGTGCTGCAAGCGTGGTCATGAAGCTTCGGGCGAGCACTGGGTTGACGCCACCGTCGTCGGTCGAAACGACCTTGGACTTCGAGAAGTCCTCGTACTTGCAGCGGACGTTCGTGAGCTTGCAGGTAGTCCCGACGTGATACGCATTTGCGTCGACTAGACCGTACCCTCCGAGGTCGTTTTCCGGGGTCTGCTGACCCTCGTTGCAGCCCGTTAGGAGGTTCGTGCAGGAGTCGTCAGGTATTTGCGGATCGGGGACATAGGGCTGTGTCTTGTGCTGGTTGACGTTTACGACGCCGTCGCCGCCTGTGGCAGGGGATGCGCTCAGGGCGGCGAGCGCGAAGACGAGCGCTGTGGAGATGGACAGAACGCACCATCGGTCGCGCCGATTCGTGGACGCTATCCACATAGAAGTCTCCTTCAGAAGCTGACCGTCGGGGAAAGGACCGGATGGGGGGCCAGCTACGGCGTAGTGCTTGCCTGGCCGTCGGCATCTCGGTTCGGTTGTAACCACGGCCCGAGGACGTCGGCGTCAGCGTGAGCCGCTGACTTCGGAACTCGACGATCCTGAACCGACCTATATCGCCAGGAATGGGCAGGAAAACCACCAGGACAGGTGGCAGCGAAGGCCTCGCCGGGTGGGTGTCAAATAGTGGTCGCTAGGCGCGGTAGCGGCGCTAATACGATGAGCGTATCCTGTCATCTGGGCGTCGACCCCCATGCGCACATCACCTGTACTTGGCGGCGCAATCCTGTTACTCAGCACTTCCGGCGGTGCCGTCGCTCAGCCAACGGCAATCGACGCTCGAGAGTTCCAGGTCAACACCTTTACGACCGGGCTCCAGGGTATCGTTTCGGTGGCGAGGAACACGAACGGCAGCTTTGTCGTCGCGTGGACGAGCCGAGGCTCGGCAGGCACCGACACCAGCGGTCTCAGTGTGCAGGCGCGCCGCTACGACGCCGAGGCGAACGCCGTCGGGTCGCAGTTCCAGGTCAATACGTACACGACCGACGACCAGATCCTCGACGGCATTGCCTCGGATGCGGACGGCAACTTCGTCGTGGTGTGGACGAGTTACGGCTCGTGGGGCGGCGACTCCGATTGGCCGAGCGTCCAAGCCCGACGGTTTCGCGCCGACGGCGATCCGCTCGACGTCGTTGAGCGCCAAGTCAACACCTACACGACCGGCCGCCAAGCGATGGCTTCGGTAGCCGCGGACGTCCATGGCAACTTCGTCGTCGCTTGGGAGAGCTACGGATCGTTCGGAACGGACAGCAGCTACTACAGCATCCAGGCGCGGCGCTTCTCGGCGGACGGCACGCCGCTCGATCCCCAGGAGCTCCAGGTCAACACTTATACGACGGACGATCAACGGTTCGCGGTCGTCGCTTCCCGTCCGGACGGAGACTTCGTGATCGTATGGTCGAGCTACGGATCTCTCGATGGCGACGATTCGTACCAGAGCATTCAGGCACGGCGATTTGCCTTCAGCGGCGATGCCATCGACGGAGTCGAGTTTCAAGTGAACGCCTTCACTCCGGGGCCGCAGCAACTCCCGGAAGTCGCTGTCGCACCGAACGGCGATTTCGTCGTGGTGTGGGAGTCGTACTTCGGGCCCGGAACCGATCCTTGGATGAGCGTGCAGGCGCGACGCTTCGGCGCCAGTGGCGAGCCACGAGATTCGACGGAGTTTCAGGTGAACGAGTACACGTCCGGAGGTCAGCTCGTTCCGCGGGTCGGAGTCGACGCGGAGGGCGATTTCCTCGTCGCGTGGGAGAGCAGCGGCTCCTTCGGGACCGATGGCTCGGGGTCGAGCGTCCAGGGACGCCGCTATCGCACCGATGGCGTGGCTCTCGATGCGCAGGAGTTCCAGGTGAACGCCTACACGCCTGGCTTCCAATTCGTCCCCCGCGTCGCGACCGGGCCGGACGGCGACTTCGTGGTGGCGTGGACGAGCTGGGGGTCGTACGGGGACGACCCGGATGAGAGCGTGCAGGCGCGACGGTTCGGGCGGCCGGCGATTGTGGTGACCTCGACGTCGGGTGAGACTGGGGGGCCGGGTTGCACGTTGCGCGACGCGATCACGGCGGCGACGACGGACGAGCCGGCGGGCGGCTGCCCGGCGGGCAACGCGGGGGCGGTGATCGAGCTTCCCCGGGAGAGCCGAATCGCGCTCATGGAAGTCGACGAAGGGGTGAATGCGCTGCCCGAGATCTCGCGCCCGGTGACGATTCGCGGGCGAGGCTCGCGGATCGAGCGGGATCCGGGCCTCGCCTGCCCGGTCGGACCCGAGCTGCGTCTCTTCGAAGTGACGGACGGCGGCATCCTGACGCTCGACGACGTGACCGTCGCCAACGGCTGCCTGGTCTCCGATGCCGGGGCCGGGGTGTTCGTCGACGGAGGCTCGTTGATCCTCAGGGAAGCGTCCATCGAAGGCAACGAGACGGGAGCGGCAGGCGGCGGTCTGGCGCTGGTGGGCGGCAACCTCCTGGCCTTCGACTCGACGGTGCGCGGAAACCTCGCCGGGGCGAGCGGCGGCGGGATCGACGTGTCCGATGACCCGGGAATCCTGCTGATCGAACGCACGACGCTGTCGGAAAACGTCGCCGCGACCGGAGGCGGCCTGTCGCTCTCCGGGCCGACCTCCGCATGGGTGCGCAACTCGACGATCTCCGGCAACGCCGCTGCTGTCGCGGGCGGTGGAGTGGAGCTCGCCGCGGTGGACGCGTCGCTCGTCCTCGACTTCTCGACGGTGACTGGAAACAGCGCCGCCACCGGAGCGGGCACCAACGCGGAAGCCGGGACCTACTTCCTTCACGGGAGCCTCGTCGGCGAGAACCTGTTGGGCGCCGACTGTGCCGCGGGCGGCGGAAGCTTCGAGGCTTCCGGCCTCAGCCTCGACACCGACGGTTCGTGCGCGGGGCTCGCGGGCGGCGCCGTGGCGACTGTCGCGTCGCTCGGGCTCACCGCCCTGGCGGACAACGGCGGATTCGGGAGAACCCACCTGCCGCTGGCCGGGAGCCCGGCGCTCGATGCCGCTCCGGCGTGCACGACGCGGAGCGGCCAGTGGCTCGCCACCGACGGGAGGAGATACCCGCGGCCGACCGACGACGACGGCGACGGCCAACCGGCGTGCGAGCTCGGGGCGGTGGAGCGTGGGCCGCTCTTCCTCGACGGCTTCGAGCGCGGCGACGCTCGCAACTGGTCGTCGAGTCATCGGTAGACCGGACCAGAAATCGCGCGCGCTCGGGGAAGTAGCCGCCTCGGGCTGCTCGGAATCGGGTGCGGCGGCGACGGGTTTCGAGTTCGTCCGGCGCCGGTTTCCTGGACCGAGGAGCACGGCTCTCGGAGTCGAACCAGGTCCCGCCCCGTGTTGCAGAGCTTCATCGGTCTTGCGGCGTAGGAGGGCAGGCCCTTGGGTTCCGCGCTCGGCGCGGCGCTCGTCCTCGACCGCGCGGTCATCCCGCGCGAAGAGGCCTACCTCGAGCGCCGCTTCGGCGCCGCCTACCTCGACTACCGCCGCCGCGTCCGCCGCTGGCTCTGAGCCCGGCGTGCCGGAGGCGGCTGCTAGACTCCGGCGAGATTCCGCTGCTTTCTTCTGTCGGTACCGACTCCCTGGGAGGGGCTCATGTCGACGTGCGCGCAGCATCCGGACCGTCCGGCGGCGGGTACCTGTACGCGCTGCGACCGCGTGGTGTGCCCGGAGTGCGATCGGAAGCTCGACGGCCGGACCTACTGTCCGGCGTGCGTCGAGTACCTCGAGCAGCGACTGGCCGAGCGGGCGGCGGTACCGCCGCCTCCGCCGCCGGTAGCGACCGACGCCGCGCCGGTGCCGGCCGTCGCGAGCGGCCCGCCGCCGGGGCTGCTCCGGCCGCTGCTCTTCGCCGCGGTCGCGGGCGTCCTGGGGGCCTTCGCCTGGTACTTGAGCGTGGTGTCGACCGACTACAAGCTGGGACTGGTCGCGGCGGGCATCGGCTGGCTGGTCGGATTCGCCGCGGTCCGCGGTGCCGGCGGTCGAGGGTGGCCGGTGCTGGCCTTCGCCTCGCTCGGTGTCGCGCTCGCCGCGATGCTCCTCGGCGAGTACCTGATCGTCAACCACTACGTGCTCCAGGGCCTGGCCGAAGAGGATCCCACCGCGGTGGTGCCGCGCTTCATCCCCTTCGGAGCGTTCGCGGCGATCTACCCGGAAACCGTCGGATTCATGGACCTGGTCTTCTACGGATTCGGCGCCTTCGAGGCCTGGAAGCTACCTGCGGGCCGGGGCGAGTGATCGGCGGCCCGGCACCCGACGATCGGGACCGCGAGCACCTCGAGCGGCTCGAGGCGGAGCTGCTCCGGCGCGAGCGGGCGCGACCGGAGTCGATCGGGCCGTCGCCCGCCGGGTCCGCGCCGGCCACCTCGAAGGGCGTTCGCCGAGCCGGGCTCTGGGGAGCGGCGCTGGGCGTCGCGGCGCTGCTGTTCAAGCTCAAGGGGCCGCTGCTGCTCCTGCTCGGCAAGCTGAAGTTCGTCGCCGCCGGTTTCAAGTTCCTGAGCCTGGGCAAGGTTCTGACCACCGGCGGGACGATGATCCTGACCATCTGGGTCTACGCCCAGACCTGGGGACTCTGGTTCGCGGTGGGCTTCGTGGTGCTCATCTTCGTCCACGAGATGGGCCACGCCGCGGCGATGTGGGCGCGAGGATTGAAGGCGGGCGCGCCGGTGTTCATCCCCTTCGTCGGCGCGATGATCGCGATGAAGGACCTGCCGCCCAACGCCCGCGTCGAGGCCGAGGTCGCGATCGCCGGGCCGATCGCCGGCGGTCTGGCCTCCGTGGCCTGCTGGGGCCTGGGCGTGGCGCTCGACGCGCCGCTGCTGGTGGCGCTCGCGTTCAGCGGCTTCTTCCTCAATCTCTTCAATCTGATCCCGGTCTCGCCGCTCGACGGCGGCCGCATCGCCGGGGCAATCTCGCGCTGGTTCTGGATCGGTGGCCTGGCCGTCGCGCTCTGGATGGCGATCCGAACCGCCAACCCGCTGCTGTGGGCAATCGTCGTGCTCGGCTCGATCCGCGCCGTCCAGGTCTTCCGGGCGAAAGGCTCGGAGCCACCCGGATACTTCGAGATCTCCGCCGGTGAGCGCGTGGCGATCACGGTCGGTTACTTCGCGCTCGCCGCCCTGCTCGCCGGGGGGGTCGCCGCGCTCTCCTCGCCACCCGGCTCCTGAGGCCTCGCCCCGCCGCCGAGCGCGGCCCGGGTGTGGGTCTCGGCCCTCGGCGAAACCCGTCGGCGCGCCGCAGTCCGGCGAGCGACTCTGGTGCGGGTCACTCGCCGGCGGCGGCGACGAAGCGGTAGTGCGCCACCAGCCACTCGCTGCCGGCGCGGTAGCCGAACAGCTCGGAACAGGCCAGGAAGAAGACCCGCCAACGCTCGAGCCAGGTGCGAGCCGCGCCGGGTCCGTGGACGCGTTCGAGGACGTCGAGCGCCTCGTCGCGTCGCCGGTCGAGGTTGGCGAGCCAGGCCTCGGCGGTGCGTTCGTAGTGAAAGCCGGGGATCAGCCAGCGCTGGTCGAGCTCGAGGCAGCCGCGGAAGGCGGGGAGCAGGTCGGCCGACGGCATCACGCCGCCGCTGAAGAAGTGGCGGGCCATCCAGTCCGAGGCGCCGTGGTCCTCGAACGGGTAGGCGAGCTCGCGGTGGCAGAAGACGTGGACGAACAGCGCGCCGCCGGGAGCGAGCCAGCGCTCGAGGCGAGCGAACAGCTCGGCGTAGTTGCGCAGGTGCTCGAACATCTCGACCGAGACGATGCGGTCGTAGCGGCGCTCGAGCTCGAGGGCGTTGATGTCGGCCTTGACGTGGCGGACGTTGGTGAGCCCGCGGCGATCGGCTTCGGCGCGCAGGAACGAGCCCTGCGGCGCCGAGTTCGACACCGCCGTGATGCGCGCGTTCGGCAGCCGCTCGGCGAGCCAGAGCGAGAGCGAGCCCCAGCCGGAGCCGAGATCGAGGGTCTCCTGGCCGTCGGCGACGCCGGCGCGCTCGGCGGTGAGCGCCAGCATCTCCTCTTCGGCGCGGGCGAGGTCCTCGACGCCGTGCGGCCACCAGCACGAGCTGTACTTCAGGCGCGGCCCCAGCACCAGGCGGAAGAATTCGGTCGGCAGCTCGTAGTGCTGGCGATTGGCGGCGTCCGGGAGCGGCGCGAGCGGCGCGGCGGCCTGCCGCAGCTTCCACTCGGCGAGGCGCGCCTCGGCCGAGAGCGGCGCGCGACGGCGCTCGTCGCGCAGCCGCCCGGCGAGCAGCCGGCGGATGCCGAAGCGGATCAGCGGGTCGGGGACGACGCCACGGTCGACCAGCGCGGTGGCGATGGCGAGGCTCATCGGGAGACCTCCGGGCGCGTACCGAAGAGGGAATCGAGGGGGTCGTCGCGCCGAGCGCGGGCGAGGGCGAGCAGGAAGTAGACGGCGATCGCGAAGTTGCCGGTGAGCAGGATCGCGACGAGCCAGCCGAGGCGCCGGCCCCAGCCGCGCTCGCGCCAGACGATCCAGAGCCAGACGGCGACGAAGGCGAAGTAGGCGTCGGCGAGCGTCGCCAGCCCCCATGGATCGGAGGCGAGCTCGGCGGCGGCGACCAGCACGCTGCGGTCGAGGCTGGCGGCGACGGTCGCCGCGGTCAGGACGGCGAGGACGAGGAGAAACCAGCCGCGCAGGGCGAGCCGCTTCACGTGCGCTCGCTCTCGAGCCGGCCGAGCGCCGTCTCGCCGCGGAAGGCGGGGCCGGCGAGCAGGATCTGGGCGTCGCCGATGGCGCGCTCGAGGAACCCCCCTTCGCAGTAGCAGAGGTAGTAGCGCCAGAGCCGCACGAAGCGCTCGTCGAAGCCGAGCGCGCGCACCCGCTCGAGGTTGGCCTCGAAGCGGTGGCGCCAGAGCCGTAGCGTCGTGGCGTAGTGGAGGCCGAGGTCCTCGACGTGGAGGGGGGTCAGCCGGCTCGCGCGCGACGCCGCGGTGAACAGCGAGGTCAGCGACGGGATCGCGCCGCCCGGGAAGACGAAGCGCTGGATGAAGTCGACGCCGCGCCGCGCCGCCTCGTAGTTGCGGTCGGCGATGGTGATCGCCTGGAGCGCGACCAGGCCGTCGGGGGCGAGCAGGCGGTCGAGGGCGGCGAAGTAGCCATCCATCCGCTCGTGCCCGACCGCTTCGATCATCTCGACCGAGACGATCTTCGACCAGGTTCCGCGCAGGTCGCGGTAGTCGGCGGCGAGCACCCGCACGCGCCCGGAGAGACCGGCATCGGCGATGCGGCCCAGCGCCGCCTCGCGCTGCGCGGGCGAGATCGTGGTGGTCGTCACCCGGCAGCCGTAGCGGGTCGCGGCGTGGATCGCGAGCGCCCCCCAGCCGGTGCCGATCTCGAGCAGGTGGTCGTCGGGTCCGAGCTGGAGCTTGCGGCAGAGCCGGTCGATCTTGGCGAGCTGCGCTTCGGCCAGGTTCATCCCAGGCCGCTCGAACAGCGCCGCCGAGTAGGTCATCGAGCCGTCGAGGAAGAGCGCGAAGAAGTCGTTGCCGAGGTCGTAGTGCGCCTCGATGTTGCGCCGGCTGCCGCGGCGGCTGTTGGCGCGCAGCTCGTGCCAGGCGCGCGCGGGCAGGGCTCCGAGGCGGGCGAGCCCGGAGTCGATCCCGGCCAGCGCCTCGCGGTTGCGCGCCATCAGGCGCACCAGCGCGACCAGGTCGCGGCTCTCCCAGTCGCCGTCGAGGTAGGCCTCGGCGGCGCCGAGCGAACCGCCGCCGGCCAGCCGCCGCCAGAATCGAGGCTCGTGCACCTCGAGATCGGCGGCGAGCCCGTCCGTGCTCTCGCGGCCGAAGCGGCGCAGCGTCCGCCCTTGGCGCAGGAGCAGCGTGCCGTCGCCGATCCGCTCGAGCCGCGCCTCGACGCCGCGGCGGGCGAACCGGTCGAACGCGCCGGGACGCCGCGTCCCGCCCGACCGGGCGCGGCTCAGTCCGCGGCCGCGGTCTTCGGGTGGGGGTGGAACGGGGCCCCCTTGAGCTTCAGCAAGAGGGCGTGGAGATAGATCCATAGCAGCACCTTGAAGGTCATCGCCGGGTGCTCGAAGAAGGTCCGGCGCAGGTTGGCGGGGTCGAGCGCTCGGCGCTCGAGTCGCAGCGTGGCGTCGAAGAGCTTGCGCTCCGCGCGCCGGTTCTCCATGTGCACCACCAGGCGCTCGCCCGGCGCGGTGAGCCGCCACCGGTAATCGAGGTCCATCGGCAGGAAGGGCGAGACGTGGAAGCGCTTGGCGAAGCGGGCGTCGATCGCCGCTCCGGCGGTCGCGCCGGAGCGGTCGCGCGCGTCGACGGCGTAGAGGTGGCGCTCGTCCCAGGGGGTGTTGGTGACCTCGGCCAGAACCGCGTCGAGCGCGCCGGAGCGGTCGAAGAGGTAGAAGAACGAGACCGGGTTCATGCGCAGGCCGAGCGTGCGCGGATTCGTCAGCAGCCGGACCGCTCCGTCGAAGCGGCGCCCGAGCCGCTCGGCGGCGGCCTCGCGCACGACCTCGCTCCACGGCCGGTCGGGGTCGCCGAAGTGGTCGCGGCGGCGCAACCAGAGCGGCGCCGGCCCGCGGGTCGAGGCCAGCAGGCTGCCGGCGAACACGGACGCGAGCTCGTCGAGATCGACGTAGACCATGAAGAGCGGATAGGCGAGCCGGTGCGATCGCGGCGCGAAGCGGCGATGGCGGACGGTGCCGTGGTAGAGCGCGCTCTCCATGACTGCCGCTACGCGGCGGCGGCGCGAACGGACGCGTCGGCCGCCGCCGCGGCACGAACGCCGCTCCAGGCGCCGTCCTCGTGGAAGCCGTAGCGCCAGGCGGCGCCGGCGTAGAAGGTGTCGCGCGGTCCCGAGATCTCCCGCCAGCGTCCTTGCGCCTCGATCGCGGCGCGGTCGAGCTGCGGGTGGGCGAAGACGGTGCGGTGGCGGATCCGCGCCGGGTCGATCTCGGCGGTTCGGTTGAGGGTCACGCACCAGGGGCGCGTCACCGGCAGGGGCTGCAACTTGTTGAGCAGGTAGGTGACGCCGATTCCGGCGTCGTCGCCGCCGAGGCGGACGTTCCAGCTGGCTCGCGCCCGTGGCGGCGGCAGCAACGACGCGTCGTCGTGGAGCACGACCTCGTTGTCGCGGTAGCGGAAGGCGCCGAGCACCTCGCGCTCGACCGGGGTCGGGTCGGCGAGCAGCGCGAGGGCCTGGTCGGCGTGCGTCGCCAGGACCAGGCGATGGAAGCCGAGGCGCTCGCCGTCGACGGCGAGCTCGACGCCGCCGCCGGCGGGGCGCCGCACGGCGGTCACCCGCGCGCCGGCGGCGAGCGCGAAGCCGGAGGTCGCGACCAGCGCCTCGACGTAGCGGCGCGAGCCGCCGGCGACGGTGCGCCAGGCCGGGCGGTCGAGGAGGGTCAGCAGCCCGTGGTTGTCGAAGAAGCGCACCAGCGCGGCGGCGGGGAAGTCGAGCACGTCGGCGGGCGCCATCGACCAGATCGCGCCGGCCATCGGCAGCAGGTAGAGCTCGACGAAGTCGCGCGGCAGTCGCGCCTCGCGCACGAGCTCGGCGAGCGGGCGCAGCCGCCCGGCGGCGAGCTCGCGGCGGCCGGCGCGGGCGAAGGCGAGCTGGCCGGCGGCCACCCGCCAGAATCGCGGGTCGACCAGGTTGCGGCGCCGCGCGAAGAGGGCTCCGGCGCGGTCGCCGGAGAGCAGGAAACCGGTCGCCGGGTCTTCGACCGCGAAGCCCATCGAGGACGGTGCGGTGGCGACGCCGAGCTCGGCGAGCAGCCGGGCGAACAGCGGGTAGTTGCGCTCGTTGTAGACCAGGAAGCCGAGGTCGACGGGGAAGCGGACCCCCGCGTCCTCCACCTCGACGGTCGCGGCGTGGCCGCCCGGCCGGCGCTCCCGCTCGAACAGGGTCACGCCGTGCCCGGCGCGCGCCAGCTCCCGGGCGGCGACGAGCCCGGCGATCCCTCCCCCGACGACGGCGATCCTCAACGGCGGCGACCTCCCCCGGCTCCTACGCGGCCGGAGGGCGGACGGACGGCGCGCTCCGCCGCGAGGCGCCCGCCCCCGCTTTCCTGCAGAATGGCCCCGGCCGGTGTCGCGGCGAACCCCGAGCCGGCCCGCACGTACCATTCATTGGACGGCCAGCGCCCGTGCCCCGACGAATCAGCCCCCTCCTCGCCGCGCTCGCCGCCGTCGGCGGTGTCGCGCTCCTGATCGCCGTTTCGGCGATCGTCGACCTCGCCCTGCCCAAACCGTGGGACGGGGTGGTCCTGGAGGCCGACGCGCCGGAGTCGCTGACGGTGCGCGAGGTCGTGGCGGGGTCGGGGGCCGACCGCGCCGGGATCCGCCCGGGCGACCGGATCACCGGCATCGACCGCGACCTGGTCCGCTCCCCGACCCACGCCGCCGAGCTGCTCGGCCGCCGCCGGATCGGCGAGGTCGTCCCCTACCTGGTGCGCCGCGACGCCGGCGTCGAGGAGATCCGGCTCGAGCTCGGGCGCCGCTTCCTGGGCAGCCCGACCTACTTCTACGCGGCGCTGCTCGGCTTCCTGTTCTTCGCGGTCGGCGCCTTCGTCCTGGTGCGCCAGCCGCGGGCGCGGCCGGCGCAGATCTTCTACCTGGTCGGCGTGCTCTTCCTGCTCTTCCTGGTCTGCCGGCTGCGGCCGCCGTCGTACTCGCTGATCGACCGCTTCCTGCTCGGCACCGGCACCTTCGCTCTGCTCTTCCTGCCGGCCTGCTTCCTCCATTTCTTCCTGGTCTTCCCCGAGCCGGTGCGGCTGCGGCCGCGTCCCGGCGAAGCCGATTTCGATCGCCGCCGGCGCCGCTGGCACGCGCTGCTCGCCGCGGTCTACGCGCTGCCGCCGCTGGTCTTCGCCGGCGGGCTCGTCCACGCGCTCTGGCGCGGCGAGGAGGTGCGCCGCCTGGGCGGCGCGCCGCCCGCCAGCTGGTGGCTGATGGCGCTCTACATGGCGGTCGGCGTCGGCGTGCTCGCCGCCGGCTTCGGCCGCGTGCGCGACCCGCGCCAGCGCCGGGGCGTGGCGCTCGTACTGATCGGCTCGGTGGCGGGGCTGCTGCCGTTCCTGATCGCCGCGGTGGCGGCTCCCGAGGCCCTGGTCTCCGACCGCTCGGCGCCGGCGGCGCTCGCGCTGCTCGGACTGGTACCGCTGACCTTCGCCGTCGCGATCGTCCGCTTCGGGCTGCTCGACATCCGCGTCATGCTGCGCCGCAGCCTCGCCTACTCGGTGCTGACCGCGGGTGTCACAGCGCTCTACGCCGGCGGCATCGTGCTGTTCAACGGGCTGACCCGCGGCTCGGCGCTCGCGGCCTCGCCCTGGTTTCCGGTGGTCTTCGCGCTGGCGATCGCCCTGCTGTTCGAGCCGCTGCGGCGGCGCAGCCAGCGGCTGGTCGACGGCGCCCTGTTCGGCGAGCGCCGGCGCCTGCAGGAGGCGATGCGCGAGCTCGCCGCGGCGATGGGCACGAGGGTCGACCTGGCCTCGGTGGTGCGCGACCTGGTCGAGCGCCTGCCGGCGTTGCTGGGGCTGCGCTTCGCGGGTCTCTACCTGCTGCGCGGCGAGCGGCTGGTGCGCGCCGCCGGGCCGGACTCGCTCCCCGAAGAGCTCCCCGACGCGCCCGAGCTCCACCGGCGGCTCGCCGCCGAGGGCCGGCTCGCCAACCTGGCGGGCTTCGCGGTGGCCGGGGCCGAAACGCCCGCCGTCGAACGGCTCGTCTCCCGGCTCGTGGCGGCCGGTGTCGAGCGCGTCGGCGACCTCGCCTCGGCGCGCCGCCGGCTCGGCCTGGCGGTCTTCTCCGGGCCCAACGGCCAGCTCACGCTCGACGTCGAGGAGCTCGGTCTGCTCGATCTGCTGCTCGGCCAGGCGGCGCTCGCGCTCGAGACCGCGCTGCTGGTCGAGGAGCGCACGCGCCAGGCCGAGCTCGAGCGCGAGCTCGAGATCGCCTCGACCATCCAGAACGAGCTGCTGCCGGCGACGCTCTCGCTCGGACCGGGCTGGCGGGTCGCCGCCCGTTGCCGCCCGGCACGCCACGTCGGCGGCGACTTCTTCGCCGAGCTGCCCGGCCCGCGCCCCGGCGCCGGAGCGCTGGTCTTCGGCGACGTCGCCGGCAAGTCGGTCTCGGGCGCGCTGATGATGATGGCCGCGCACGAGGCGCTGCAGAGCCTCGCCTTCACCCATCGCGAACCGTCGGCGCTGCTGTCGCTCGCCAACCAGCGGCTCTACCGGCTGGGCGGCAAGAAGAGCTTCGTGGCGCTCGCCTGGATCGCCGCCTCGGCCGACGGCGCGGGGATCGACTACGTCGTCGCCGGCCAGCCCGAGCTGCTGGTGCGCTCGTCGAACGGCGCGGTGCGCGAGCTGCCGTTGGCCGGCCACCGGCTGCCGCTCGGTGCGCTGCTCAACGGCGGCTACGAAGTCCGGCAGGCGGCGATCGCGCCGGGAGAAGTCGTGCTCGGCTACTCCGACGGCGTGATCGAGGCGACCTCGCCGGCCGGCGAGCAGTTCGGCGACGCGCGTCTCTCGCGCGTGCTGGCGGCCGCGCCGGCCGAGCCGGGAGCCCTGATCGAGCACGTGCTCGACGCGGTGCGCCGCTTCACCGAGGGGGCCGAGCCCTACGACGACATCACGCTGGTCGCGATCGCTCGCGACCAGGAGGAGGTTGCATGCGCCGAATCGTACTGATCGCCGTGGTCCTGGCGCTCGCCGCCGGCGCCGCGTTCTGGCTGCGCGCGGCGACCCGGCGAACCTGGACGACCGACTCCCCGGCCGCTCTGGCCGAGTACGAGCGCGGGCGCCAGGCGCACATGCGCTTCTACTTCGTCGACGCCCGCGCCGCGTACGAGCGGGCGCTCGAGCTCGATCCCGAGTTCGTCGCCGCCAAGCTCGCCCTGGTCGACTCCGACGCCGACAAGCAGGTCCGCGAGCGTCTGATCGGGGAGCTGCGGGTCGCCGATCGCGAGCGGCTGACCGAGCGCGAGCGCTTCCTGCTCGACATTCTCTTCGCGCGGCTCGACGACGATCTGATCGGGCGCACCGCGCGGATCGAGGCCTACCTCGACCGCCACCCGGACGACCCGTGGGCGCTGATCACCGCGGCCACCGACGCCTGGGTGCGGCAGGACTGGGAGGTCGCCGAGCGGCGCTACCGGCGCCTGCTCGAGGTCGACCCGAACTGGGTCCTGGCGCACAACAACCTCGGCTACATCGCGATGGCGCAGGGGCGCTTCGCCGAGGCGGAATCGCGCTTCCGAACCTACAAGTTCGTGGCGCCGGACCAGGCCAACCCGCACGACTCGCTCGGCGAGCTGCTGGTCCTCGTCGGGCGCTACGACGAGGCCCGCGCCGAGCTCGAGGAGGCGCTGGCGATCCGGCCGGACTTCTGCGCGTCGTACGACAACCTGCTGCGCCTGGCCGTGCTCGACCGCCGACCCGGCGACCTCGACGTGCTCGCCGCGCGCGCCCAGCGCGACTGCGCCGCCGACCACGCCCGCAAGCTCGCCTGCATGGTGCCGGTCGCCCGCGGCTTCCTCACCGGAGATGCCGAGGCGCCGTGGCGCTCGGCGGATCCGGCGTGCGAGGAGGTCTACCGACAGCCCGAGGTCCTGGTTCACCGCCTGGCGCTGGTGTCGGGGCGACGCGAGCTCGCGCTCGAAATCGAGAGCACTCTGCGCGAGAAGGCGGCGTCGGTCGGCGCCGACTTCCCGAAGGCCGCCGAGGAGCTCGGCACGCTGATCGCCTTCTTCGAGGGGCAGCGCCTCTCGATCGACGGCGACTGGCCGGCGGCGATCGAGCGCTGGCGCGCGGTCGACGCCGTGGGCCAGTTCTGGCAGGCGGGGGGCGGCGGCGTGCTCAAGCTGATCGCCCGGCGCGAGCTCGCCCGCGCGCTCGCCGAGACCGGCGACGAGGCGGCCGCCGCGGAAGCGATCGCGCGCACGCGCGCCGTCAACCCCGCCTTCGCCGATCAGCCCTGGGAGGGCTGGCCGCTCGCCTCGTCGCCGCCGGGCGACTCGGTCGTGGCGGCGCCCTCGGCGCGCGGAGCCTCCGGCTCGATCTGACGCCGGCGCTCGGACTCGGGCCGAGCCCACGGCCGCTCCCGTTCGACGCACGCCGCGCAGCGCGGCAGGAAGTCGCGGCGGACCCAGGCGCACAGCTCGTGCCCTTCCGGGATCGGGTCGCCGGCGAGCCGCACCGGGCGGTAGCGGCGCCAGAGGCGCCGATCCTTGCCGAGATCGTCGAAGTAGCTGGCGAAGATCGTCTGCTCGCGGAAGTCGGCCGCGGCGTCGCCGCGGCACCAGAAGGCGGTGACGAGCAGTTCCGGGTTGCGCCGGAAGAAGACGCCCCGCGAGAACGCTGAGTGGCCGGGCGGCCCCTCGCGCGGCGTCGCGTCGTGGGCGACCTCGGTGTCGTTGAGCCCCCAGACGTCGAAGGAGGTCCCCTCGAAGGTGTAGGGGAGGCCGCCGGCCTGGCCGATGGCGACCAGGGGCCGGGCGTCCGGATCGGGGAAGAGGCGATTGAGCCAGAGGCCGGCGCTGCGCCCCTCGGCGGCGAGTCGGAACTCGTTGCGCAGCAGCGGCAACGCGTCGAGCAGCGACCAGGAGGCGACGTTGCCGGCATAGACGAGAGCGGCGACGGCGAGCGCCAGGGTCGGGCGCAGTGCCGCCCCGGCCCTGCGCCCGAGCCTGCCGGCCTCCGGCAGCGGCAGCGCGAGCAGCATCGCGAGCGCCGCGGGCCAGAACGGCAGCAGGAAGCGGCTGCCGGGGAAGTGATCGGCGCCGGCCGCGGCGAACACCAGCGCCGGTCCGCACAGGTGGACGAGCGCCGCCCCGCTCGCCGCGTCGCCGCGGCGCGTCCGGCCGGTGAGCCGGCGTACCCCCGCGACGGCGACCACGACGGCGACCGCGAGGATCACGAGCAGCAGCGGGTGGTCGTGCGCGGTGCGGCCGAAGTAGCGCGCGGTGAGATCGAGCCGCTCGGCCGGATCGAGCTCGACCTTCGCGTAAAAGGTGTTGGGCAACGGAACGCCGAACCAGGCGAGCCGCGCCAGCGTCAGCACGACGAAACTCCCGAGCGCCGCCCCGGCGAGCGGCGCGGCGCGGCGCAGGTAGCGTGCGACGCCGTCGGGCGCGAGCCAGAGCCCGGAGACCAGCAGCGCGACGCCGACCGCGATCCCCTCGACGCGCACGAACGGGAGCAGCGCGAGCAGGACGGCGGCGGCGCGTGCGCCGTGCCCCGCGCTCGCCCAGCGCGCGACGGCCGCGGCCGCGCCGAGGACGGCGGCGATCCACAGGCCGGTGTCCATGCCGGTGGCGATCCCCCAGACCAGCAGCGCCGGATTCGCCGCGATCCAGGCGACCGCGGCGGCGAGCGTGAGCGCGGTCGCGGCGCGGCCTCCTGAGCCCGCGTCGTCGAGCAGCCGCCGCGACCAGGCGGTGAGCCCGGCGGCCAGGGCGAGCGCGGCAAGCGTGCGCGCCCAGGCTTCGATCGGCACGCCGAGCGGCACGGCCGCGGCGAGCAGCAGCACCCAGGCCGGCGAGGAGAAGCCTTCGACCCGCTCGCCGCCGGGGTTCCAGACCAGCCCGTGTCCGTGGGCCAGGTTGCGCGCGTAGCGGAAGAAGATGTTGGCGTCGTCGATGCCGGTGCCGGGCGGATCGAGCTGGCGGCGCGCGAGCGCGGTCGCCGCCAGCGCCACGGCGAGCCAGAGCGCGAACAGCGCAGCGGTCGCGAGCCAGCGGCGGCGCGGGGACGTCGGAGGGGTCGGCTCGGGGTTCGTCACGCTCGCGCCTCGGCCGCGCGGCGGATTCAGGCCGCCTGCTCGCGGGTCTTGAGGAAGCGTACCTTGGGCCAGTCCTCCTCGGCGACCTTCAGCCGGTAGGGATTGGCCGCGAGGAAGACCGGCGATCCGGACCAGTCGTCGGCGAGCGCGCCCTGGTGGGCCTCGAGGAAGCGCTTGAGCTCGCGCGCGTCCTCGGCCTCGAGCCAGCGCGCGGTGTGGAGCGTCGTCGACTGGAACTCGACCGAGAGATCGTACTCGGTGCGGATGCGGTCGGCGAGCACGTCGAACTGGAGCGCGCCGGCCACACCGACGATCCACTCGCCGCCGATCCGGGTCTTGAACACCTGCGCGGCCCCCTCCTCGGCGAGGTGGGTGAGCGCCTTGCCGAGGTGCTTGGCCTTGAGCGGATCGGTGGCGCGCACCTTCTGCAGCAGCTCGGGCGCGAACGACGGAATGCCGAGGATGTGCAGCGTCTCGCCCTCGGTCAGGGCGTCGCCGATCCGGAGCTGGCCGTGGTTCGGGATGCCGACGATGTCGCCGGGGTAAGCCTCCTCGGCGATCTCGCGCTCGCGGGCGAGGAACATCACCGGCGTGTGGACGTTGATCCACTTGCCCGAGCGCGGGTGGAACAGGCGTTGGCCGCGCTCGAAGCGCCCCGAGCAGATGCGGGTGAAGGCGATCCGGTCGCGGTGCTTGGGATCCATGTTCGCCTGGATCTTGAAGACGAACGCGGCGACC
Organism: Acidobacteriota bacterium; assembly: GCA_045862895.1. GTDB lineage: Bacteria > Acidobacteriota > Thermoanaerobaculia > Multivoradales > JAGPDF01 > JACTMI01. Next base: position 221,417 of record BTUO01000007.1, on the reverse strand, counting down.
TTCTCCTCGGTCGGCTCGATCGTCCGCTCGGCGGTCTTCTGCGGGCGCGGCGACGGCGCGTGCGCGGCGATCGCCTCGATCAGCTCGCGCACGCCGAAGTTGTGGAGCGCCGAGCCGAAGAAGACCGGCGTCAGGTGCCCCTCGCGGTAGACCTCGAGGTCGAAGGCCGGGCACAGCGAGGAGGCGAGGTGGGCGTCCTCGCGCAGCTTCTCGACCGCGCCGTGCGGCAGGTGGCTCTCGAGCGCGGGGTCCGAGAGGCCGTGGAAGGCGATCGGATCGGGCCGGCGCGCGCCCTGGCCGCGATCGAACAGCAGCAGGCGGTCGGCGAGCAGGTCGTAGCAGCCGCGGAACGACGCACCCATCCCGATCGGCCAGTTGGCCGGCGTGACGTGGAGCTGGAGGTCCTGCTCGATCTCGTCCATCAGCTCGAACGGATCGCGTCCCTCGCGGTCGAGCTTGTTGACGAAGGTGACGATCGGCACGTCGCGCAGGCGGCAGACCTCGAACAGCTTGCGGGTCTGGGTCTCGATGCCCTTGGCGGCGTCGATCACCATCACCGCGGAATCGACCGCGGTGAGCGTCCGGTAGGTGTCCTCGGAGAAGTCCTGGTGCCCCGGAGTGTCGAGCAGGTTGAAGACGCAGTCGCCCCACTCGAAGGTCATCACCGAGGCGGTGACCGAGATGCCGCGCTCCTGCTCGACCTTCATCCAGTCGGAACGCGCGCGGCGGGCGTCGCCGCGGGCCTTGACCGCGCCGGCGAGCTGGATGGCGCCGCCGAACAGCAGGAGCTTTTCGGTCAGCGTCGTCTTGCCCGCGTCCGGGTGGCTGATGATGGCGAACGTGCGCCGGCGGGCGGCCTCGGCCGCGAGGGAGTTCATGGTCTCGGTCTCAGGGGAGCCGGGGCGACCGGAGCCGCCGCAGCGATTCTGATCCTATCAGGGCCGTCCTCGCACCCGTCCCGTCGCGAGGTCGGCCTCGAGACGCGCGGCGAGGCGGCGGTGGTCGAGGGCGAGCGCGTCGGAGCGCGCGGCATCGAGATCGGCCCGCGCGTCGGCGGTGCGCCCCGCCGCCGTCGCCAGGGCGGCGCGCGCGCGCCGGTAGTGGATCCGTCGCGCGAGGCTCGGCGCGCTCGCGCCGTCGCCGAGCGGCTCGAGCTGCCGGTTCCCCTCCGCCACGCGACCCGAGGCGGCGGCGATCCGGGCGCGCAGGGTCGCGGCGACGAACGCGGCGTTGCCGTCGGCGGGGGCCGCCACGAAGTCCGGAGCGCCGGGTTCGAGCAGTGCCGCGGCGCGATCGAGATGGCCCGCGTCGAGCTCTTCGGTGGCGTGGGCGACGGCGGTTTCGGCGGCGAGGTCGAGGTTGCCGCTGTCGACGAACAGGCGGCGCGAGCGCTCGAATCGGCCGCGCGCGGATTCGAGGTCCCCCTTCGACGCGGCGGCCAGCGCCCGCAACCGCTCGGCGAGGCCGAGGCTCGATGGATTGCCGCTGGTCCGCGCTCCCGCTTCGATCTCCGCGGCGAGACGCTCGGCCTGGTCCGGATCGAGGCGGGCGACGGCGACCTCGCCGAGCGCCGCGAGCGCGTAGGCGAGCGAAGTCTCGTGCCCGATCCGCCGCAACACCGAGACCGCGTCCCCGAGCAGTCCCTCGGCCTCACCGGCGCGCCCCTGGTCGCGCACCGCCTGCGACAGGTCGGCGCGGGTGGTCGCGGCGTGGCGCTCGCGGCCGAGCGCGTCGTGGGCCACGATCGCTTCGCGCAGCCGTTCCTCGGCGAGGTCGGGCCGGCCGCGCTGGAAAGCCAGGCCGCCGAGGTTCTGCAGGATCAGGCCGATGCGCGGCCGGTCGTCGACCGCGCGGGCGGCCTCGAGCGCGTCGACCAGGAGGCGCTCGCCCTCGGACCAGTCGCCCGCCATCAAGCGCTCGACCGCCAGATCGTTGAGCGCGACCGCGAGCGTCGAGTCCTCGCCCGTGCGTCGCGCCTCCGCGATCGACTCCTCGAGGTCGCGGATCGCCTCGGCGGTCTGGCCGAGGTCGGAGTGCGATCGCGCGCGACCCAGGCGGAGGCGGGCGATGAGCTCCGGGCGCCCGGCCTCGGCCGCGCGCCCGAGCGCGCGATCGAACAGCGCGAGCGCCCGCTGGGGCTCGTCGAGGTGGGTCGCGACGACGGCTTCCGCGTAGTCGACGATCGGGTCGTCCGCCGCCGCGGGGAGCTGGCGCAGCCGCCCGACCACGATCGCGGCCTCCGAACCTTCGCCGCGACTGGCGAGCGCGGTCGCCAGCAGGGCACCGGCGACGGCGTCGCCCGGCGCGGCGGCGAATCGCCGCCGCAGCTCGTCGAGCGACAGCGCGTCGGCCGCGCGCGTGGAGAACGGCGCGCGCGCGACCGGTGTGCCGCTCGCGGCTCGCCCGCCGGAGCGCGGCGCCAGGGCGAACAGGAGCGCGCCGATCGCGACCGCGATCGCCGTCGCGGCGGTCAGCTCGGCACGGTGGCGCCGGACGAGCCGGGAGAGGCGGTAGAGCCCGCCGCTGCCACGCGCCGCCACCGGTCGCCCGTCGAGCAGCGCCGAGAGGTCGGCGGCGAGCTCGGCCGCCGACGGGTAGCGATCCGCAGGGCGTTTGGCGAGCGCCTTGAGACAGATGGCGTCGAGATCGCGGCGCATCCCGGCCGTCCAGCGGCGGCGGTGGCCGGCGGTCGCCGGGCGATCGACCGACTCGATCGTGGTGGTGCGGCGCGCGACGGTCGAAGGCAGCTCGGGGTCGCCGGCGAGGACCGCGCGCTCGACCTCGCTCGCCGAGAGGGCGCGGGGGGCGAAGGGTCGCACACCCGCCACCAGCTCGTAGAGCACGACGCCGAGCGAGAAGACGTCGGAGGCGATCGTCACCGGCTCGCCGCGGAACTGCTCGGGGCTCGCGTAGGCCGGCGTCATCGCGCGGAACCCGGTGCGCGTCACGCTCGGACCCGGCTCGGGGCCGGGCTCGACCAGCTTGGCGATGCCGAAGTCGAGCAGGCGCGGCCGGCCGTCGGCCGAAACCAGGATGTTGCCCGGCTTCAGGTCGCGATGGACCACGCCGCGCGCGTGGGCGTAGGCGACCGCCTCGGCGACGTCGCGCAGCAGGCGGAGCCGGTCGGCGAGCGGCAGCGCCTGCGCGCGGACGTGGTCGAGCAGGTCGCTGCCCTCGACGTACTCGAGCGCCAGGTACCAGTCGCCGTCGGCGGTCCGGCCGGCGTCGTAGAAGCGGGCGATGCCCGGGTGCTCGAGCGCGGCGAGGATCCGCTGCTCGTCGCGCGCGCGGCGCTCGATGTCGGCGCGGGCGCCTCTGGCGATGACCTTGAGCGCGACCTGGCGCCGGAAGCCGTCCCCGGTCTGCTCGGCGAGGTAGACGCGGCCCATGCCACCGCGTCCGAGCTCGGAGAGGATCCGGAACGGGCCGATGCGCGTCGGCGGGACCTCGTCCTCGAGCACGCCGAAGGGGTCCGCGTCGAGCGGGGAAGCGGGGGCCTCCGCGGCGGCGAGCAGGCGGCGCAGCTCGGCGGCATGCGGATGTCCGCCCTGCTCGACCTCGGCGAGGAGCCGCTCGCGCTCGCCGGCCGCGAGGCCGCGGGCGCGCTCGAACAGGTCGCGCAGCGTCTCGCGACTCACGGCGCGGGACGCAGCTCGGCGCCGATCCACGCGCGGGCGTAGTCCCAGTCGCGCTTGACCGTGGCCGGTGAGACCTCGAGGCAGGCGGCCACCTCCTCGATCTCGAGCCCGCCGAAGTAGCGCATCTCGACGACCTTGGCCGGCCGCGGCGATTCGCTCGCGAGCTTCTCGAGGGCGCGGTCGAGGTCGAGCAGCTCGACCGCCGCCCGCCCCGGAGCGGCGACGGTGAGCATCGGCGGCGGTTCGTCGGAGCGACGTTTGCGCGCGAGGCGGCGGCGGGCGTGGTCGACCAGGACGCGGCGCATCATCGCCGCGGCGAGTCCGAAGAAGTGCGCGCGGTCGCGCCAGTCGACCGCGGCCTGACCGATCAGGCGCAGGAAGCTCTCGTGCACCAGCGCGGTCGGCTCGAGCGTGTGCCCGACCCGCTCGCCCCGCATCTGCGCCGCCGCGATCCGCTTGAGGTCGGCGTAGACGCGCTCGAGCAGCAGGTCGCGCGCGCCGGCGTCGCCGGCGCGCCAGGCGCGCAGCAGGGTGGTGACGTCCTCGGCCGGCCCTTTCCGGGGGGACATGTCCGGCGAGTGTACCCCCGGCCGACCGCGCCCGCCGCGGCGCCGGTCACGCCGTGAGCCGCGGCGTCGGCGCGTCGCGCGTAGTGGTCATGAGAACCGACATCCGACTCTCCGCACCTCTGCTCCTGGGCGGCGCCATCGCCGCTCTGGCTTCCCTCTCCTCCCCCGCTGCGGCCGCCGGGCAGCCGCTCGCGGTGGGGCTCTCCGCGGTCGGCTCCGAGTGGTTCGGCGACGAGGACCTGCTGTTCTTCGTCCCCGAGCACGGCGACCAGTTCGGCTTCGCGCTCGCCACTGGCGACTTCAACGGCGACGGCGCGGCCGATCTCGCCACCGGCATCCCCGGCCACAACGGCATCGTCGGCAGCGGCTGCATCGACTGCGGCATCGTCGTCGTCCGCTTCGGCGTACCCGGCTCGGGGCTGGCTGGCGGGTTGGCGTCGACGGTGCTCAGCCAGCAGTTCGTCGGCAGCCCCGACCCCGCGCAGCCGGAGGACGTCTTCGGGCTGAGCCTCGCGGCGGGCGACTTCAACGGCGACGGTCGCGACGACCTCGCCGTCGGCGTTCCCCGCAACAACACCGGCGCCCAGCACGCCGGCGGCGTCTCGATCCACTACGGGCTGCCGGAGGGGATCCAGACTGTCGGCGAGCACTTCCTTCGCCAGGCCGCTCTCGACATTCCCGGCACTCCGGAGGCTTTCGACCGCTTCGGCAGCGCGCTGGCCGTCGGCGACTTCGACGGCGACGGCTTCGACGATCTCGCGGTCGGCGTCCCCTACGATTACGTCTCCGGCTCGGGCTTCGAGGACGCCGGCAGCGTCGTCGTCCTGCACGGCGGCGTCGGTGGCCTGATGCCCTACCTCGGATACGACATGTACCAGGGGCTGCTGGGGCTGCTCGGCACGCGCGATCCCGGGGACCGCTTCGGCGAGGGGCTGGCGACCGGCGATTTCGACGCCAACGGCTACGACGACCTCGCGATCGGCGTGCCCGGCGAGGACGGCGAAGGGGCGATCCAGGTCGTCTTCGGCAGCCAGTGGGGGCTGCTGTTTGCGGAGAACGTCCTCTGGTGGGAGACCAGCATCGGGGGGCTGAGCGAGAGCGGTGACACCTTCGGCTTCGAGCTCGCCGCCGGCGACTTCGACGGCGACGGCCACGACGATCTGGCGATCGGCGCGCCGTTCGAGGACCTCGGCCTGAACAACGTCCTGGTCAACGCCGGCGCCGCCTTCACGATCTACGGCTCGCCCTTCCGCTTCGACCTGTCGCGCACCCAGTACTGGGAGCAGGGCAACTTCGTCGGCCCCGGTCACGACGAGTCCGACGACCTGTTCGGCTTCAGCCTGGTCGCCGCCGACTTCGACGCCGACGGCTACGACGATCTCGTGGTCGGCACGCCACGCGAGGACACGCCGGTGGCCGAGGCCGGACAGGTCTCGGCGATGATGGGGTCGCCGTCGCGTCTCACGACCTCGCGCCGGCTGACGGTGCTCGAGGGCGTCGGCGGGCTGCCCGGAGCGCTCAACCAGTCCTCGATGTTCGGCTGGGCGCTCGCCGCGGGCGACTTCGACGGCGACGGTCACGCCGATCTGGTGATCGGAGCGCCCGACGAGCAGGTGCCCGGCGAGGCTCCCAGAACCGGCGCCGAGATCGTGCTGCGCGGCTCGCTGTTCGGCGACGGTTTCGAGAACGGCTTCGCGTCGCGCTGGTCGGCCGGCGCCTTCTGATCGGGTCACCGACGTCGTTCCCCGGTGGCGGGCGCGACCGCGTCGTCGCCGGGGACGACGGCGCGGACAGGTCGGGCTCCCTCCGCCGCCGCCCCTCGCGCTGTCCCCCCGCCGACGTACCTCCCGCGTAGCGAGGGAGACCATGCTCCCGGGAGGTCCGATGTCGTCCACGTCCGTCCGTACCGCGCCGTCCTCGCGGATCCACCCGCTCGCCGCGGCCGGCGTTCTCGCGCCGGCGTCCGCCGGCCTCGCGCTCGTCGCCTTGCTCGGCGGGGCGTCGCCGGCGCACGCCACCGGCTGGTCGATCACGTCGATCGCGGACGCGGTCGCGGTCGACGGCGTCTGTTCGCTGCGCGAGGCGATCCGCGCGGCGGCGACCGACCTGGCGGTCAACGAATGCGCCGCCGGCGGCGCGGTCGACGAGATCGTGCTCGCGGTCGAGGGACCCTTCGCGTTCGACCAGGGCCAGGAGACGCTCACGGGAGCGGCGATCGATCTCACCGTGCGCGGCGCGCCCGCCGCCGGCTTCGCCGAGATCCACCTGCTCGGCGCCAACCGTTTCGTCCGGGTCACGGCGGGCGCCCGGCTCGCGGTCCGCAACGTCGGCCTCGTCGGCGGCTCGGCACACGCCGAGAGCCCCGCTCACGGCGGCGCGATCCGGGTCGAGAGCGCCAGCCTCGCGCTGCGCGACGTGGTCCTGACCGGTTCGAGCGCGGTCAACGGCGGCGCGGTCTCGATCTTCAACAGCGGCACCGGTCAGACGATCTCGATCGAGGACACGCTGTTCCTCGACAATCTCGCGACCGCGCTCGATCCCGGGGTCGGGATCTCGTGCGCGGGCGGCGGGCTCGACCTCATCGCCCAGGAGAACACCGTGGTCGGCCTGTCGAACGTCTCGTTTCTCGACAACCAGGCGGACTCGGCGTTGCCCGGATCGATCGCGATCGGCGGAGCCATGCGGATCTCGCTTTCGGACTCCGTGCGATTCGAAGGGCGGCGGCTGCTACTCGACGGCAACGGTGTCGAAGCGACCGGCGTCGTGAGCGCGGCGGGATTCAGCCTCTCCTCGAGCGTCGGCGCGGCCGGATCCGTCGTGCTCGAGGATCTGCGGCTCGGCGGCGATGCTCTGTTCGGCCCGGCGCAGAGCCACACGCCCCGCGAGCTCGAGGTCGGATCGACCGGTGCCGCGCCGCTGGTCCTCCGCCGCGTCCGTTCCTACGGCTTCTCGCGGGTCGACGACGCGCAGTTGGTCGGCCTGCTGTCGGCCTCGAACGGCTCGACCCTGATCGCCTCCGACCTGCTCTCGGTCGGCGGTCCGCCGAAGGGGATCCGCCTCTCGGCATCCGGTGCCGGCAGCACGCTGGTCGCCGGCAACCTGACCGTGGTCGGGCACGCGGGCGTCGGCGTCGAGCTCTCGGAGTCCACGGACGCCGAGCTCCGTCTCGAGAACTCGATCCTCTGGAGCAACGGGCCGGGCCCCGCGAACGACGTCCAGGTCCTCCTCGGCGACCCAGAATTCGACCGCGTCGCCCAGCACAACTGGATCGGCGAGCTGGGCGATCCGGATCCGCTGTTCGAAGCCTCCGGCGCCGGCGACTTCCATCTGCAGGCGAGCTCGCAGGCGCTCGACGCCGGCGACGCGACCTTCGACTCGGTCGGCGCCTACGACGCCGACCACGCCCCGCGCGTCGCGGGCACCGGCCTCGACCTCGGCGCCTTCGAGCGCGACGCCCTCTTCGGCGACGGCTTCGAGAGCGGCGACACCGCCGCGTGGGAGGCGTTCGACTTCTGACGAAGAACGGCTACGGTTCGAGCAGGCTCCACTCCGACGTATCGCCCGACTCGAAGCCGTCGGCGAAGGGAACGCAGGACTCGAAGATCGAGATTCCGGCCGCGCCGTCGGCCACGACGACGACTCCGGGTCCGAAGAAGATGCTGTCGCCGGTGCCGGGCGTGTCGAGCGCCGCCCACTCGAAGGGTGCCGCAGGATCGGAGATATCGACGAGGCTCGGACGATCGTCCCGATTGCCGTTCGCGTCGCGACCGCGTCGCGGAAGCCCGGCGCGGCTGCCGTACAGGCGGACCTGCTCGGTGGAGACCCCGCGTGATTCTCGCAGAGGCACCGAACCGCGGAGGACGGGCGTCGCAGGGTCGGCGAGATCGAGCACGTCGAGCCGCTCGTCCTCGGTGAGCACCAGCCTGTGTCCGCGGGCGACGCTGGAGCCCCAATGGTTCTCGGTGCTCGATCTCGCGAGCTCGACCGGGGCATCGGGCACCGAGATGTCGAACACTGTGAAAACGTAGTGTCCGATCGGATAGGGATCGACTTCACGCCAGACGTAGAGTCGGTCGCCGTCGGCAGCGAGGTCGGGGTACAGACACTCCGATTCGGTCTCGAGCTCCGTAACGAGAATCGGCAGCGCAGGTTCCGAGACATCGTAGATGGCGACGGAACGGCTACCCGAGCATCTGGACATGGCCAGGAGCAGGTTCTGATCGACGACCGGAGGTCGTTCGGCGAGAGTGGGCAGCGTCACGCCGAGTGTCGGCTCGGCCGGATTCGCCAAGTCGACGAGACGCATCACGTTGGGTCCGTCGTCGAAGTACCCGACGACGACGGCGTGAGTCGAGATCCGCGTGATGTTCGAGAGCCAGGTCTGGGGCAATCGGAGGTCTCCGACCGGCTCGAGCAAGTCCGGAGCGTTCAGGTTCGCGACGCGCAGTCCACTCCGTTCCAGGATCACCGCGGATCCTCCAGCGACGTAGCCGTCGATCGTCTCGGTCGGCAGTGCGACGAGGTCGACCTCGACGACGGAGCCGCCGTCGGAGACGTTCATCGTCGCGACTCCCCGGGTCGAGTCCGCGACATAGAGCAGATCCGGGTTGCCGGTGGGCGCATGACTGCTCGGAGCGTCGACTCCAAGCTCACCGAGCCAAGTCGGCTGCGCCGGATTCGAGATGCGGTAGATCGAGCTCCCGATATAGGCGCGGTCGCCTGCGATCGTCAGCGCTGAGATCGGTTCACCCGAAGTTCCCCATCGAAAGACCGGTTGATCTGCGTCGGAGAGATCGAAGAGCGCGACGTCGCTCCACGGGTGGTGAGAAGAGTAGTTGCGCCAGGCCGCCAGGCGGCCGCCATTGGGACCGATGGCCAGTGCCGCATCGGCGCCGTTGGGGAGGGCGGTCGACGAGACGACCGTGGGTGCCGAGGGAATCGAGATGTCGATGGCGTGGAGCGAACCGTTGCCGACGATGTAGGCGCGGGTCGGGCTCCGGGTCACGACGTCGCGGGAGTCGAGCGTAGCGAGGAAGCCGACCTGAGCGGCGCCCGCCGGATCCGTGAAATCGACGATATGGAGGCCGTCGGCGGCCGGAAGGTAGACGAGCGTGCCGCGAGCGTCGATGTGGCGCACGTACCAGAGCGCAGGAATCGGCCACCAGCCCGCGAGCATCGGTTCCTCCGGATCGGTAGCGTCGACGAAGAAGAGGCCGGAATCCGCGAGCACCACCGCGATCGAGCCGGCGGCGGCGACGTCGCGGACGATACCGTCCAGATTGACGTAGCCGCGCTCGACCGGGTTCGCGCGGTCGGTGACGTCGACGACGAGCAGCGCCGCGCCGGTGCCGACGTAGAGCGTCGAGCCGGTCCGCGAGATCGACTGGGCCGGTCCGCGGCGGTCGGCGCCGAGCAGGTGGGGGACGCAGGTCTGCGCTTCGAGCGCGGCGGATCCGAGCAGGAGGGCGAGAGCGCAGGCGAAGCTGAGTTTCGGCACGAGAGTCTCCTCGGCAGGGGCGACCGGTCCGGTCATTCTGGACCTCCGCGCCCGAGCTGACAAGGGCCGGCGGAACACGACTACCCGCGGGGGCAGGAGTCGAAGCCGAGGCGGAAGCTAGGCTTGCTGGCGGGGGTGCGACGTGGCGAGCGAGGGGCGGGACGTGGTGGTGGTCGGTGGCGGCGTGGTGGGCATCGCCTGCGCGCTCGAGCTGGCGCGGCGGGGGGCGGAGGTCACGGTGCTCGAGCGCGACCGGGTCGGAGCGGCGTGCTCCTCCGGCAACGCCGGGCTCCTGACGCCGTCGGTCTCGCTGCCGCTGCCGGCGCCCGGGCTCTTCCCCAAGGCGCTGCTCTGGCTGTTCGATTCCTCGAGCCCGCTCTACATCGAGCCGCGCTGGAGTCTCGACCTCGCGCGCTGGCTGGCCGGCTTCCTGGCGGCCACCTCGCGCCGCCGCTTCGAGCGCGGCACCGAGGCGCTGGTCTCCCTCTCGCGTTCGAGCGTCGATTTCTGGGCCGAGCTCGCGCGCCGCGGACCGGATTCGTTCGGCTTCCGGGACACCGGCCTGCTGCAGGTCTTCGAGTCGCCGGCGAGCTTCGCCGCCGGCCGTTCGAAGGCGGATCTGGTCTCCCGCTTCGGCGTCGTCGTCGAGACCTGGACGGCCGACGAGGTGCGCGAGCGCGAGCCCGCCCTCGCCGGGCCGGTGGCGGGGGCGTACTTCTACTCGAACGAAGGGCACTGCGAGCCGGCGCTCGCGGTCGCGGCGCTCGCTGCGGAGGCGAGCCGGCACGGGGTCCACTTCGTCGAAGGGGCCGAGGCGTGGAAGTTCCGGCGCTCGGGTTCGCGCGTCGCCGAGCTCGAGACGACGCGCGGTGTCTTCCGCGCGGACGAGGTGGTGATCGCCGCCGGCGCCTGGTCGGGCCGGCTCGCGGCCGAGCTCGGCGTGCGCCTGCCGATGCTCGGCGCCAAGGGCTACACGCTGCTGGTGCCGCCGATCGAGCGCATGCCGCGCCGGGCGTACCAGCTCGCCGACCGCAAGATCGCGGTGACGCCGCACGACGAGCGCCTGCGTCTGTCCGGCACCCTCGAGCTGGTCGACCTCGACTTCTCGATCACCGAGAGCCGGGTGGCCGCGATCGCCGCCGGCGCGCGCGCCGCGCTCGGCCTCGCCGAGCCGCTCGCGCCGACCGAGGTCTGGCGCGGACTGCGCCCGACGCTGCCCGACGGCCTGCCGGCGATCGGGCGGTCGCCGGCGGCCGAGAATCTCTGGCTCGCGACCGGTCACCAGATGACCGGCTTGAAGACCGCGCCCGCCACCGGACGGCTGCTCGCCGAGCTGATGTCGGGCGCGGCGCCGAGCTTCGATCCGGCGCCCTTCCGGCCCGACCGATTCGGAAGCTGAGTCCGCTCGCGACGCCCGGAGACGGTGGCGCGCTAGTCTCCCGCCGTCGATCCGCTCGTCGACGCGAGGAGATGCCGATGCCGCCGACCGTCCCGCCGCAAACCTACTCGAATCACGTCCGCCGGCTGCCGATGCCGTACCTCGGAGCCTGCGTCCTGCTCGCCATCGCCGCCCTCGGCGCGGTCGTCGAGGTCGTGCTGCGGCCCTCGCTGCTGGGCGCAGTCGCCGTGCTGCTCGCCGGCTGCGCGGGGATCTTCGCCTGGTACGTGCGGATCAACGCGCTGGTCGTCCAGAACCGGGTGATCCGGCTCGAGGAGCGGTTGCGCCTCGCTCGGCTCCTGCCCGAAGAGCTGCGCTCGCGCATCGAGGAGCTCGACACCCGGCAGCTGGTCGCCCTGCGCTTCGCGAGCGACGCCGAGCTGCCCGAGCTGGTGCGCGCCGTCCTGGACGGTCGGCTCGCCACGGGGGACTCGATCAAGCGGGCGGTGCGCGACTGGCGCGCCGACTGGCTGCGCGTCTGACCGCGGCGGCCTGGCCGGTCCGCGCGCGAAACGCGGTGCTCCGGGAGGGCGGGGAGACCGGGGCCGGGCGGAGCCCGGTGCCGAAGGCCCGCGCCTTGACACCGTCTTCCGCGGCTCCCTAGGATGCCCGCGAAGCCCTCGAGTCCCGCTGTCCGGAGGAGACGCACATGCGCCTTTCGTCGTTCGCCCGTTGTCTCGTCGCCGTCCTCGCCCTCGTCGCGATCGCGGCGCCCGCCGCCGCGGACGATCTGGCGAGCTTGCTGCCCAGTCTTTTCGACCAGCGCATCATCCTGGCCGACCCGCCGCCCGGATTCCCGAGCCACGCCGCCCACTTCGTCGACCAGGAGGACCGGCTGCGCAACGCGGGCCGGCTGATCAACGAGAGCCTGGCGACGCAGCTCGCGACCTTCCCGCTCGGCTCCTCGGCGGGCGGCTTCACCTACGCCTACGACCCGGCGCTCGGCATCTTCAACCGCACCTCCGAGTCGTTCGGCCCGATCTACGCCGAGCGCGCCCAGTCGCTCGGCCGCGGCAAGTGGAACACCGGTTTCAGCTACCAGGAGGCGAGCTACGACAAGCTCGACGACCTGGACCTCGAGGAGGGCGAGATCGCCTTCCCGCTGTTCCACGAGGACACCAACCACGACGGGTCGACGACTTCGCTCTTCTTCGAGGGCGACGTCATCGAGGCGGCGTCGCGGATCCGGCTCGACACCTCGACCGCGGTCTTCTTCGTCAGCTACGGCGCCACCGACCGGCTCGACCTGTCGCTGGCGATTCCGGTGCTCGACGTCGAGCTCGAGGCCGAGGCGGTGCTCTCGATCAACCGGCTCGCGACCGGCCAGGCCTCTTCGATCCACCGCTTCCGCAACGGCTCGACCACCGAGTCCCACTTCGCGGAAGGGAGCGCCTCGGGGATCGGCGACGTCGTGCTGCGCGGCAAGTACCGGCTGGCGGGCGACGGCGGCTCGGGCCTGGCGGCGGCACTCGACCTGCGGCTGCCCACCGGCGACGAGCAGGACCTGCTGGGCACCGGCGCCACCCAGGGCAAGCTGCTGCTGGTCGGCTCGACCACGTTCGGAAGCTTCTCGCCGCACGGCAATCTCGGCTACACGGTCTCTTCGGGCGGCGACGTGCCGGACGAGATCAACTACGCGGCCGGCTTCGACTGGGCCGCGCATCCGCGCCTGACCTTCGCCGCCGACGTCGTCGGCCGGGTTCTGCGCGACGCGCGCACCATCCAGTCGGTCGACCGCACGGTCCAGTTCACCACCGCGACCGGCGCGCCGGTCGAGACCGCGCAGGTCGCCGACCTCGAGTTCGGGCAGGACGACCTGAACCTGCTGCTCGGCTCGTTCGGAGTGCGCTGGAACCCGGGCGGGAACTTCCTGATCAGCTTGAACGCCATCGTGTCGATGTCCGACGACGGGCTGCAGGACGACGGCATCATCCCGCTGTTCGGGATCGACTACAGCTTCTGATGCGAGGGGGGGGCCGCACCGCGCGCTCAGCGCGCGGTGCGCTCCTGGATCACCCACCCGGCGCCCGCGCGGCGCAGCCCGAAGACCACGTCCTGGGTCGACTCGAGGTCGCGGCCGACCTTGACGTCGATCGTCTGGGTCACGCGGCAGCGCGCCGTGGCGCGCTCGCCCTCGACCTCGTAGCGGCAGTCCTCGAGGCTCATCGCGATCGAGTGGTAACCCTCGAAGGCGCGGGCGATCTGGCGCCGGGCATTGGCGTCGAGGCCCGGCCACGCCGCCTGGACCGCGGCCGCGTCGAGCGCCTGGTAGGCGGCGCGGTAGCGCTCGAGCGCGGCGCGCACGCCGACGGTCGGGTCGGCGGCGGGTACCGGCTCGGGGCGGACCTCGGCCGGTGCGCTCGGCGCCGGCTCCGGGCGCTCCTCGATCGGCGGCGCCGGTTCGGGGCGTGCTTCGGGACGCGTTGCGGTCGGCTCCGGGATCGGCGGCGCGACGGGCGCGGGGCGCTCGACGACCGGCGACGGGTCGACCGCCGGCGCCGGCAGGTACGGCTCGGGACGGGTCGGCGACGCCTCGACGGGACGGACCGGATCGGCCTCCTCCGGCGCCGCTTCGGGCGCGGGCGAGACGATCGCCGGAGACGGCGGCGGCGCGGCGTCGGTGGCCGGCCGCGACTCCGGCGCCGCGGGTTGCGTCGCGAGTGGGGAAGAGCCCGCCGGCGCCGTGGCGGGCGACGCGGCCACGACTTCGGCTTCGGCGCCAGGACCGACCCCGGTCTCGGTCGGCGAGCGATCGCCGCGACCGAAGACCAGCCAGGAGACGAGCGCCACCCCCGCGATGCCGGCCGCCGCGGCCAACCCCGCGACCCGCCGCCCCGACTTCGACATCGAGGAGCCCGGGCTGGCGAAGGAGCCGGAGGGCACGGCGCTGCCGGTGGTCGCCTCGAGCGCCGCGGCGCGCTCGCGGTCGGCTCGCTCGCGCTCGAGTCGCTGTCGTTCGCTGGCAGACTCGGCCTCGGCCGCGGCCAGGCGCGACGCCAGGGCGGCGAGGGGCGCGGCGTCGCCCTGCCCGGCGAGCGCCTTGTCGAGCTCGCGCCGGGCGCGTGCCAGGTCGCCTGCCGCGAGACGCTGCTCGACCTTCGCGGCGGCCTGGCGCAGCGCCTTCTCGCGCGCGGCTTCGGCGGCGGCCTGCCGCTCGGCCTCGCGCTTCTCGGCGGCCGCTTTCGCCTCGACCTCGCGGCGCTCGGCGGCGGCTCGCGCCGCGGCCGCCTTGCGCTCGGCGGCGGCCTGTTGCTCGGCCCGGCGCTTCTCGGCCTCGGCGCGGGCCTCGGCCTCGCGCCGCTCGGCCGCGGCGCGCGCTTCGGCACGCCGGCGCTCGGCTTCTTCGGCCTTCCGGCGCTCCGCCTCGGCGCGCTCGATGCGCTTGCGCTCGTCCTCCGCGGCCTTGCGGCGCTCCGATTCCTCGCGCTCGAGGCGCAGGCGCTCCGCCTCCCGTCGCTCGGCCTCGAGCGCGGCATCGCGCCGCTCGGTCAACCGGCGGCGCCGGTCCTCGAAGGCGCCGGCGCCGAGCTCGGCTTCGGCGCGGGCGATCGCCTTCTCGGCCCGGGCGAAGGCGGCCTGGGCGATCGCCCCGTCGATCTCGTCGGCGAACGCGGCGTGGCGCTTCGCGCGATCGGCCTCGGCCCGAGCCAGCGCCTCGGCTTCGCGGCGGAGGCGCTCGCGCTCCGCCGCGAGGCGGACGGCGGCCTCGGCCTCGTCGAGCAGCCTGCGCGCCTCGGCCGAGCCGGCGTCGACGGCGAGCGCCTGGCGCGCCAGCTCGGCCGCGCGTTCGGGGCGCGCCGCGCCCATCTCGGCGGCGGCGGTGTCGATCAGCTCGCGCAGCCGGCTCTCGCGGCGGCGCTGCTCGTCGCGGCGCTCGCGCTCGCGGGCGACCTCGGCGCCGAGCGGCGCCAGGATCTCCTCGGCCGGGCCCTGGCTCCCCCAGTTCTCGCGCGCCCGGCCGATCTCGATCTCGGCGGTGGTCAGGTCGCCGGCCGCGAGCGCCCGGCGCACCTGCTCGACCAGCGGCTGGAGGGCCGCGCGCGGGTCGACCTCCGGCTTCGACAGGATGAGGGTGGCCCCGGCCGCCGCGGCGCCGTCGTCGGCGGGCAGCTCGGCGAGGGTCGCCTCGAGCTCGGTGGAGACCTCGGCGAAGGAGGCGCAGCGCTTCGCGACCTCCTTGTCGAGGCAGCTGTCGACCAGCGCGGCGAGCCGCGGCGGCGCGCCCGGGAAGGCCTCCGCCAGCGGCCTGGGCACCTGCGAGAGGATCTGGAAGAGCAGCGTCGACAGGGTCTTGCCGTCGAACGGCCGCACCATCGCCAGCAGCTCGTAGGCGAGCACGCCGAAGGAGAAGACGTCGGAGCGGAAGTCGATCTTCTCGCCACGGATCTGCTCGGGGGGCAGGTAGGCGGCGGTGCCGACCGTCATCCCCTCCTTGGTCAGCCGACTCTCGACGTGGGCGAGCTTGGCGATTCCGAAGTCGAGGATCTTGACCCGGCCGTCGTCGAGCAGGCGGACGTTGGCCGGCTTGATGTCGCGATGGATCACGCCCGCGGCGTGGGCGTGGTCCATGCCGTGCGCGACCTGGATCAGGATGTCGAGCTTGCGCTCGAGCGCGATCGGGGCGCCGCGCGCGATGACGTGCTCGAGGTCCTCGCCGGTCAGGTACTCCTGGACGAGGTAGGGGACCCCCTCCTCGATGCCGAAGTCGTGGATCGTGACGATGTTCTTGTGCTGAAGATTGCCGGCGATCTCGGCCTCGCGGTAGAACCGCTGGCGGATCTCCTCGTCCTCGGTGGTGCACGTCTTGATCGCGACCCGCCGCTTGATGAACGGGTCGCGACCTTCGTAGACGACGCCGAAGCCCCCGGCGCCGATCTTGCGGACGATCTCGTACTTGCCGGCCTTCTGCATCGTCGGACGGCGGGGAGCGTAGCACGCGACTCCGCGTGCCGCCGGGGACCCGGGCCGGGCCCGCCGTGAACGTGAAACGGCCCGGCGGACGGGGGTCCGCCGGGCCGTGGAACGGGGACGTGGGTCGGCTACTGCCGGGTGATCACCACGTCGTCGACGGCCGCCTCGGTCAGGCTGGCGCCGGCGGCGTCGGCAGCCTCGATGCGGATGCGCACCGTCTGGCCGGCGAACGAGCTGATGTTCGCGCTCGCGGTCGCCCAGACGGCGTCGTCGTCGTTGTTGGCGCCGAGCTCCTCGAAGACCAGGCTGGTGGTCGAGCCGACCACGTAGACGCGCAGGAAGTCGGCGGTCGAGGAGTTGCTGCCGTGGGCCAGGTAGTAGCTGAACGACAGCGACAGCGTTCCCGTGGACGGCAGGACGATCGCCGGCGACTGGATGGTGGTGACGCCGCCGTCGATGTCGTGGACGCCGGCCGAGGAGCCGGCGAGGCGACCCGTGACCAGGTCGTTGACGCCGGAGACCGTGGTCCCGAGCTGCTTGGTGCCGCTCGAGGTGGTGGTCTCCGGATCGCCGCGCTCCCACTGGCCGGTGGTCGCGGTGTCGGTGGCGTTCGGGTTGGTGGTCCAGCCGAGCGCGGTCTCGAAGGTGTCCGAGAAGACCGTGGTCGGCGTCGGCGAGTCGACCGCGAAGACCAGGTCGTCGCGATCGTTGTAGCCGCCGGAGGCGCAGGCCGCGTTGGTGCTCTGGTAGCGGAACTGCGCGCGCACCGCCTGGAGAGCTCCTGAGGGCAGGGTGTAGGTGGTCGACAGCGTCTGGGCGCCGGCGACGGTGGGGACGATCGTGCCGATGAAGGTCCAGCTCGGGTTGGTGCCGTCGGCGGCGTAGAACAGGTCGAGCGCGTCCGCCGAAGGAGTGGTCCAGGCCCAGACGGTGGCGTCGATGCGCACCGTCTTGCCCGGGGCGAAGTTGCTGCCGTCGACGGTCGAGACCTTCAGGCGGTCGTTCGATTCGTCGACGTGGAAGGTGCCGGAGGTGCCGTCCGCGCACGAGTCGTTGATCGTGTTCGGCTGGTTGGGCTCCGGACCGTCGCCGTTCCTGCCGAGGACCAGGGCGGCCCCGGTGTCGCAGGAGCGTCCGACCGTGGTGCAGGCGGGCGCCTGGCGCGCGGCGTCGAAGACCGCGGTCAGGTCGCCGCCGCCGGTGCCGGTGACGGTGAGCGACATCGACGCGTTGCGCGTCGTCGCGCCGCTGGTTCCGACCACCGTGAACGGCGTGGTGCCGGTCGGGGTCGCGCCCGAGACCGTGACGGTCAGCGCGCTGTTGGCGCTGCCGTTGGCCGGGGGCGTGACCGACGACGGGACGAAGCCGCACGAGGCGCCGCTCGGCAGGCCGCTGCAGGAGAGGGCGACGGCCGACGAGAAGCCGCCGCTCGAAGTCACCGTGCACGTGCTGCCGCCGCTCGAGCCCTGCTGGATCGACAGACTCGACGGGCTGCACGCGACGCTGAAGTCGGGCGTCGGTGCCGAGGTGACGGTCAGGCTGAGCGCCGCCGTGCGGGTGGTCGCGCCGCTGGTGCCGGTGGCCTGGATGGCGTGGGTGCCGGTGGCGGTGCTGCCGCCCACCGAGATGGTGAGCGTGCTGTTGACCGAGCCGTTGGCCGGCGGGGTCACCGGGTCGGGCGAGTAGGAGCAACTGACACCCGAAGGCAGGCTCGAGCAGGCCAGGTCGACCGCCGAGGCGAAGCCGCCGGAGGAGGTCACGGTGCAGGTCGAAGTGCCGTTCTGTCCCTGCTGGACCGACAGGCTCGACGGGCTGCAGGAGAGCGCGAAGTCCGGGCTCGAGGAGGGCGTCGCCGAGACGCAGGAGGAGAGCCGGCTGTAGCAGGAGGAGCTCGATCCCTGCGCCACCACGTTGTAGGAGTAGGTCCGCCCGTTGGCGACGTTGGTGTCGGTGTAGCTGGTGCCGGTGACGTCGGCGATGCGGGTCTTGCCGAAGTTGCAGCCGGCGTGCCCTTCGGTGCGCATCACCCAGTAGCGGCTGGCGCCGGAGACCGCGGTCCAGGAGAGCTGGTTCTGGAAGTTGCCCGGGGTCACCGTCAGCGTCGGCGCCGTCGACGGACCGCCCGAGCAGCCGCTGTTGACCGGTGAGGGCGACGAGCAGGCGATGCCGTGGCGATCGAAGGCCGCGAACAGCGCGGTCATGTGCGGCGTGCCGTCGTTGACGTTGCCGTTGTCGTCGTCGGCGGCGAGCCACTGCATGTAGGCGTTGGTCGAGCCGCAGCCCGACGACGACGAGCCGCAGGTGCAGGCGTGCCAGGTGCCGATGTTGCCGCTGCCCAGGTAGAAGTTGCGGGTGCCGACCAGGAACGCGCTCTGGCTGTCGAGGTTGAACGGCGCCGCGGTCAGGTCGCGGGCGACCAGGTCCCAGGCCGCCTGCCGCGAGGGCGCCGCGGCGCAGTGCACCTGGCGTCCGCACGGGCCGCTGCTCGACAGGCACTGGCCGCAGACGAAGCCGAGCGCCGTGGCCGGCGTCGCCGGGCTGTGCTTGGCGTAGTCGGCGTCGCGCACGCCGGAGCAGTCGGTGCAGCAGTAGGAGGCGCCGGTCTGGGCCTCGTTCGAGTTGAAGCCGGTGCCGTCGGCCGTCTGGCCGCAGCCGTCGTTGACCGTCCAGAAGAAGCCGTGCCCGATGCACGAGGTCTGGAGCCGGTAGATGGCCGCGATGTCGGCATACGCCTCCGAGGAGTTCGACAGGCCTCCGCCGGAGTCGTTGTCGTCCATGCCGTGGCCCCACTCGTGGTCGAAGACGCCGGCCAGCTCGCCGGTGTTCCGGCAGCCGCCGCCCGACCGGTAGAAGTTGACGGTTCCGGCCGCCGGGCTCCAGAAGGCGTTGCAGGTCTGGTTGATATTCATGTTCGAGGTGACCTGCGAGTTGAGCCAGCTGTTCGAGGTCAGCCAGCCGCGCGCCTGCTCGGCGATCCGATTGAGCTCGTAGAAGCCCGAGCGCGAGGCCGCCGTGTTGCCGGCGCCGCCGCTGCCCGGGGTGGTGCAGTCGTGCTGGCCGTTGGTGCCGCCCATCGCGACGTCGCCGGTACCCGAGCTGGCGCTGATCGAGCCGCAGTTGTCGGCCATGCGGAAGTAGCGGCCGGAGAGCGTGGTGGTCACCGTGCCGCTGGTCCAGTCGAAGACGCCGGCGCCGTTGGTGAAGTTGTTCGGCGAGGCGAGTCCGGTGTTGGCGTACGGCATCGGCCAGCCGCTCTGCATCGTGCCGCAGGTGCCCGGGGTCGGGCAGATCTCGGTCGAGGTCGTCGGGTAGACGCCGCCGGTCACCGAGCGCTGCACGTACTGGTTGACGTCCTCGAGCGCCAGCACTTCGCCGCTGGCGGCGTCGATCGTCACCTGCCAGTTGGCGAGCTCGGGCTCGCGCTGGAAGACGAAGCTCCAGGCCAGGCGGTGGCGATAGCCGCTGCCGATCGGCCCGACGAACGCCTCGCCCGCCTGGTGCTCCTGCGGCGCGACGGGCACCCACTCGAGCCGGGGCTCGGAGAGCAGCGCGTCGGCCGCGGAGCGGCCACCGGCGAACTGGAACCCGGTCTCGAGGGCCTTTCCGGCGTCGATGGCGGGCGCAGGCACCGCTCCGACCCGTCCCCAGGTCTCGGTGCCGATCGTCACCAGGTTGCCGTGGCGGATGGTGGCGGCGAGGCGGGCGTGGCGCACGTCGACGTCGCCGACCCGCTGGGTCGCGCTCGCCTGCCAGTAGTCGTCCGCCATGCGGACGGCGGTGACCGGCCCGAGCTCGGCGGGATCGATGCCGAGGAGCTTGGCGTGATCGAGGACGAAACGTCGGACCGCGTCGCCGACGGCGGCGGCATCGACCGTGGCGACCGGGCGGCCCAGTTTCGCCGCGAGGCCGTCCAGGGTCAGGTCGTTGCCGACGCCGTCGCCCGGAATCAGCGGAAAGGCGCCGAGCAGGTTGGTCGCGCCGCCCGATCTCGGGTCGATGAAGACCAGCAGGTCGCCGCCCGCGGCGAGCCGGTCGGCGACGAACGCCTCCCAGGCGTCACGGTTCGGCAGCTCCGCGAGGGCCTCGTCCAGCGCGAGGTGCGAGCTGGAGATGACCAGCTCCGGCGCGACGAATTGCTGCAGGTCGAGGAAGCTGGTGGGCTCCTTCGGATCGAGCGCGAGAGCCGGCGCGGCGACGAGAAACGCCGCGACGACTGCCACGAACCAGGAGCGACGGACGGACGTTCCGTGCATCAGACACCCCCTCTGCATAGACCGCTGCCCGTACACCCGTGGAGGCGTCGCCCCGGTGGCGGCACTTCGTCCCCGGGGGTCCGTCAGCGGTTCCGTTCTGGCTTTGAGTGGTGGATAACAGGAGGCTCCGATCGCTGTCAAGTGGAGTCCGTTACACCCCGCGGTGTCGCTGTCTCGACCCCTTCGGCGTCGCGATAGCGTCCGCCGCCATGGCTCGACGACGGCGCGGGAGGAGCGGGAGCCCACCGGCAGCGGCGCCGTCCGCGGCGCCGCGCGCGGCGCTCGTCGCCGGCGTCCTGTTCGTCCTGGCCGCCGCGCTGCGCCTGCTGCGCTGGGCGATCGCCGGGGAGCGCTCCGCACCGTTCGACCCGGCCTATCCGGGCGACTCGCAGCTCTGGGTCGACTGGGCGCGGGCGATCCGCGCCGGCGTCCCCTACGAGCTCGACCTGCCGCTCCATCCGCCGGGGACGGCCTACCTCGCGGCGTGGCTGGGCGGTGAGGCGTCAAGGCTGCGCGTGGTCTGGTGCCTGCTGGGCGCGGCCGGCGTGGCGCTCTTCTACCTGGCGATCCGGCGCTCGTTCGGTGCGCGCGCGGCGCTCGGGGCCGGTCTCGGGGCGGCGTTCGCCACCTCGTCGATCCTGCTCGCGACGTCGATCGACAGCGAAGCGCCCTACCTGGTGCTCGTCGCTGCCTCGTTCCTGTTCCTGCCGGACGATTCCGAGGCGCGACCGGCGCGCGGTCGGCTCGTGGCGTGGGGCGCGCTCCAGGGGGTGGCCTGCCTGTTCCGGGTCGAGCATGCGCTGTTCGCGGGGCTCGTCGGGCTCTGGTGGGTGGGGCGCTGGCTGCGTCGGGGCGACCCGGCGCCGGCGGTGGCCGGGCGCGTCGCGATCGCGGCGGCGGCCGCGGCGGCCACGCTGCTGCCCTGGCACGTCACCGCCTGGCGCGACGTCGCACGGCTCAACCGCGAGCCTCCGGTCCTGGCGCCGGCCGAAGCGGCGGCCTACGCCGCGGTCGAGGCGCGCACCGCGCATCTGCTCTGGGACGAATCCGCACGGCGCTGGCGCGACGCGCTGCCGGCGTTCGCACGCCGGCCGGCGGCGCTGTTCGTGGCGGCGACCGCGGCGCACCGCGGCCGCCGCGTCGTCGGCGCCGCCGAGGTCGCCGCGCTCGAGGAGGCTTTCGGCGCGACGCCGCGACCGCTGCCCGAGCGCTTCTTCGTCTCGATCTACGGGCCGCTCAACTTCGCGCTCGCGCACGACGACGGCACCGGCGGCCGCTTCTCGACCCACCGCCTCGAGCTGCCGCCGCCGCTGGCGGGCGGCGCGCGTCGCTATCCTCCGGAGCTGGTGGCCGGGCTGCCGCCGCCCGAGCTCGCGCTCTCCTATCCGCCCCACCTGGCGCTGGTGCTCGACGGCTACCGCGTCGGCGGGCGCTGGATCCTCGACCATCCGGCGCAGTTCGTTCGCGCCTCGGCGCGCAAGCTCGCCCGTTTCTGGGAAGGGGCCGCGAGCGGCCTCGGTCCGACCGGGCTGCCGGCCGGGCTCGCCGCCCCGCGCCGCGTCGACGTCGCCGCGCACCGTCCGGGGCTTGTTGCCATTCTATGGCAGTTCGTGATCCTCGCGCTCGTCGTGGCCGGCGCCTGGCGCGCGGGACGCCGGCCGGCGCTCGCGCCGTGGTGGTTCTATCTCGGGAGCAAGCTCGCCGTGACCGTGCTGTTCTTCGGCTACGCGCGCCAGGGGGCGCTGGTGGTACCCGTCGTCGCGCTGCTCGCGACGCTCGCCTTCGTCACGCCCGCCGCGGCCGGCGCGAGCGCTTCCATGCCGCGACGGGAGCGCTCGTCCTAGCGTGCGAGCGGTCCCGCGCCGGCCGTCCGGTCACCGGCCGGCGAGACTCCACTCCGACGCGTCGCCGCTCTCGAAGCCGTCGGCGAACGGGACGCACGAGGAGTAGATCGAATAGCCCGCCGGCCCGTCGGCGACCATGATCAGGCCGGGACCCGCGAAAGCCGCGTTGCCGCGACCCGCGGGATCAATCTCGGCGATCACCGCGGAGGCCGGGGGATTCGAGACGTCGACGACCACGAGCCGGTCGTCCGAGCCCGTCGAGTAGGAGTGCGGTGCCACCAGCGCGACTCCCCCGTACACGGTCAACTTGCGCAGGAACCAGTGGCCGCCGGGAAGCGACAGGTTCGCTGCCGGAATGGGATTCGCGGGCGCAGCCAGATCGAGCACGCCGAAACGATCTTCGTCGGTGAGGAGAAGGTAGCGGCCCCGCACCGCGCTCCGGGACCAGTGCCAGGGGTCGACTGCGGCCGCGCCGATCTCGAGCGGTTGGGCGGGGTCGGAGAGGTCGAAGGTTCGGAGCCGGCTGTCGCCGTCGAATCCGTCGTAGTCCCAGACGTAGAGGCGCTCCGCAGTCATGGCGAAGTCGGTCTTGTAGCAGTTCTCATCGAGCGGGATCTCGCTCAAGAACTGCGGAGCGCCGGGTTGGCTGGCGTCGAGCAGGCGAACGACCGCCGCACAATCGTCCACGAACCCGACGACGCCCCCGGCGAACGCCGGGGCGTTCCAGACGGAGTAGCCCACGCTTCCCGTCTGGACCGGCTCGAGGGGATTCGAGAGATCGACGATCTTCAAGTCGTGCGCGGATCTGACGTAAGCGTGGTCGCGGACCCGCTCGACCTCCTCGAATTGGGCCGCGCCGGCTGGGAGGCTGCTCAGCCGAGCGGGGTGAGCCGGATCGGAAAGATCGAAGACCTCGAGCGCGTCTTCCCGCACGAGGACCGCCATGGTTCCGGCGAGATAGCCGTCTGTCGCGTCGCTCGGCATGTAGATGCTGGCCTCGATACTCGGGTTGCCTGGGCTTGAAATCTCCGCGACGTGGAGCCCCCCATCCGCTGCGGCGACGAAGAGCCGGTCGGGATCAGGCGCGATCGCCATGTCGACGGGCCAGAACAGCGGGAGCAGGGTCCCGACCTCGACGGGATTCGCGAGCGACGCGACGTCGTAGATGATCCCTCCGAAGTAGACGCGATCGAACGCGAAAGCCAGCGACTCGAAGCCGTAGTCATCGTAGACGAGGGAGCTTCGTTTCACCGGCAGCGCTGGATCGGCGAGGCTGAAGAGCTCGGCCGCCGAGCCTGTGAAATGGCCATCCGACCATCTGCCCCACGCCGCGAGGCGATTGCCGCTGCCGGCGATGCTCAGCCGGTCGTCATTGCCAATGTCCACCGGCAACGACGCGACCTGGTAGGGACTCGCGGGATTCGAGACGTTGACCACGCGCAGAATCCCCGCGCTCAGCAGGTAGGCCCGCTGACCGCTCACGGCGACGTCGCGCGTCGAGACCGCTGGGAAGAAGCCAACCTCGGCCGGCGCAGTCGGATCGACGAAGCTCACGATGCGCAGCCCGTTTACCTCCGGAACGAACGCATGCGACTCGCGCGCCGCGATCGAGCGAACGATCCAGGCCGCCGGGAATGGGAAGGAACCGGTGACGGTGGGGTGCTCGGAATCACTGGCGTCGACGAACGTGAGGCCATGCTGGCCGAGGGCGACCACGGTGGACTGCCAGTGAGCGACGTCTAGAACCATCTCGTCGAGGTCGACCCGGCCCCGCTCGAGCGGCGCCGCAAGATCTGTCGTGTCGACTACCACCACCGCGGCGCCGGCGCCGAGGTAGAGGACGTCGCCCTGGCGGGAGATCGACGATGGCGAGCCACGGCGGTCGGTGGCCAGCAGCTCGGGCGCGCAGGCGCCGGGCTGGGCCCGGACGGAAGTGGCGGCGATGAGACAGAGCGCGAGGACGAAACGGGGCCCTGCGATACCCATGGTGCTTGCCTCCCCGGCTCCAGGACCCCGGACGCGGCTCGAGTCTCCTGGCAGGTAGAGTCGGCGGCGCCCCTCCCGGACCGGACTCTGCTCATTGTACGCACCTCCCGATCCGAGGGCCGTGATCCCTCCTCAGCGATCGCCGACCGCCGATCAGCACTCAGGGACGCTGGCGGCTTCGGCGCGGCGGGCGAGGGGGAGGTAGCCGGCGGCGCGCGCTCGGCCGGCGACTTCGCCGAGCTCGTGCGCGTCGCGGTTTCCCGGCACTTCCGCCGCGGCGAGGCGGCCCTCGATCTCGAGCGCGAGCAGCCCCGCGGTCGCGGCCTCGCCGGAGATCCGGTCGAGGTCGGCCGCGGCGGCGGCGCGTTGCACGGGGTCCTTCGCCGCGGCGAGTGCGGTGCTCGCCTCGAGGAATCGGCGCTCGAGGCTCGTCGCGAGCCCGGGGCTCGGGGCCGGAGGCGCGAGAGGGGCGAGGGCCGCGCTCGCCGCTTTCAGGTCGTCGCGCGCGAGCGCCGAGCGCGCGAGCACGATCCGCGCGCTCGCGGCGACGTCGATCCAGCTACGGGCACTCTCGCCGGCCAGGACCTGTTCGGCCTCCCGCGTCGATGCTTCCGGATCGGCGTCGAGAGTCATCCGGGCGAGCGACAGGCGGGCCCGATCGGCGCCGGCGGCGTCGCCGATCGAGCGACGCAACTCGAGGGCGGCGCCCAGCCGCTCGCGTGCCGCGGCGAGGTCGCCGCGGGCGGCCGCGACTTCGCCGAGGCCGGCGAGCGCCGCGGCCTCGGGGCCGCGCTGCGAAAGCTCACGGGCGATCGCCAGCGCCTCCTCGAAGCGGGTGGCGGCGCCGGTCAGGTCGCCGCCGTCGGCGAGGGCCTGTCCGAGCGCGGAGAGCGTCGCCGCCTCGGCGGCGCGCTGACCGAGCGCGCGCCGGCGGGCGAGCGACTCCTCGAGCAGCCGGCGGGCGTCGGCGAGCTCGCCCCGGCGCCGGCGGACCGCCCCGAGATTCGCCAGCGCCGAGGCCTCCCCCGCCGGATCCGCCAGCTCCGCGAAGACCGCGCGCGCCGCCTCGAGCCGCGCGAGCGCGGCGTCGAGCTCGCCCAGGTCGGCGAGGATCACGGCGACGTTCTGCGCCGAGTAGGCGGCTCCCCGCCGGTTGCCGGTCTCGATCGCGAGCTGCTCGGCCTCCTCGTACTGCCGCCGCGCGGCACCGAGCTCGCCCCGGGCCTTGCGCACCACCGCGAGGTTGTTGAGCGCGCGGGCGGCGCCGCCCCGGTCGCCGAGCTCGCGCGAGGTCGCCAGCGCCCGCTCGTAGCCGTCGGCCGCGGCGTCGAGGTCGCCGCGGTCGAGTGAAACTGCTGCGGCGAGCGCCATCGCCTCGGCGGCGGCCGCACGGTCGCCGGCGCGCTCCGCCAGCGCGCGCGACGCCTCGGCGGCGGCGAGCGCCTCGTCGCCGCGGCCGAGGTTGCGCAGCGCCCAGGAGCTCATCGCGTGCGCCTGGGCCGCGAGCTGGCTGCCGCCGACCGCCTCGGCGCGAGCGGCGGCGCGGCGGGCGGCCTCGGCCTGCCGCCGGTAGTCGGACATCGCAGCGGCGGCGGCGGCTTCGGCGAGGTCGAGCCGCGGGTCGACGCCGTCCGGCTCGGGCAGGGCGCGCAGCGCGCCGATCGCGGCGAGCGCGGTTTCGACCTCGCCGGCCTGGGTGCGGCAGGCGGCGAGCCGCAGGCCGTAGTCGAGGTTGTCCGGCGCCGCGCTCCACAGCGCCTGCCAGACCTCGGCCGCGCGCTGCCACTGACCGGCGCTTTCGAAATAGCGCGCCTCGACGATCCAGCGCTCGGGCTCCGGCAGGCTCGACGCCAGCTCGTAGGCGCGTCGCGCCTCCTCGGCGGCGCGGCCGTCGAAGCCGAGCGCCGACCAGGCGACGGCGAGCGAGGAGCGGGCGAGAGCGTTGCCGGGGTCGAGCTCGACCGCGCGTTCGAGCCGCTCGCGGGCCGCTTCGGGTTCGAGCTTGCGCAGGCGCTCGATTCCCTCGGCGTACAGGCGCGCGGCCTCGGGCGATGCCGGCAGCAGCGAGCGGCCGGCACCGCCGCCGGCGGCGCCGAGGCGGGTCCGCAACTTCGATCCCGCCCGCGAGACCAGGTCGAACAGCTCGGAGGATCGTCCGCTCTCGGCGAGCGTCTCGACCGCCTCGCCGGTCGCGGCTTGCTCGAGCCGCAGGTCGAAGCGGAGCGCGTCGCCTTCGGCGAGCGCGGTGAAGCCGCCGAGCACGAGATAGTCGGCCGCGAGCCGGGCACGCAGCCGGGCGCGGAGCTCCGCGGAGAGGCGCTCGGCCGCGCCGAGCTCGAGCTCCTCGACCGCGCGCGCGACGGCGTCGCCCGGGACCACGCGCAGCCCTCCCCCCTGGGCGAGCTCGGTCGACAGCATCTCGGCGATCGCCGTGCCCAGCCAGGCGGCGTCCTCGCGCCCGGCGAGGTTGCGCAGGCCGACGACCGCGACCGTGGTGCGCGCCGCGACCGGGCGCAGCGCGGCGGTGCGCTCCCGCTGCGAGCGCAGGCGGATCACCGCCCAGGCGCTGGCGGCGACCAGCGCCACGCCGAGCAGGGCGGCGAGCCAGCGCTGGCGACGGTCGCGGGTGGACGACTCGCGCGCGGGTGCCGACGCCGGCGCGCGGTACCCGACGGCGGTCGCCGGGGCGACCGGCAGACTCCCCTCGAGCGCGGCGACCAGATCCTGGACCGAGGCGAAGCGGTCGCGCGGGTCGCGCTCGAGCGCGCGCCCGACCGTCGCGGCCCAGCGCGGATCGAGATCGGGGAGCCGGTCGGCGAGCGACGGCGGCGCTTCGGTCAGCCGCTTGGCCGCCGTGGCGAGCGGGGTGTCGGCGCGGAAAGGCAGCTCGCCGGTGAGCAGCTCGAAGACCAGGACGCCGAGCGCGTACTGGTCGGCGGCGGCGGTCGCGGGCTCCCCGGTCACCTGTTCGGGTGCCATGTAGGCGGGTGTTCCCAGGCCGCCGCCGATGGATGTCGCGGTGAGCGCGAAACGATCGTCGGCGCCTCCACGGGCGATGCCAAAATCGGTCACGACGACGCGCTCGCCGCCGGCCGACGCCGGCACCAGGAAGATGTTGTCCCCCTTGAGGTCGCGGTGGACGACGCCCGCCGCGTGGGCCGCCGCGAGCGCGGCGCCGATCTGCCGCACGATCGGCAGGACCACGTCGGCCGGCATCCGGCCGACGCGCCGGGCGCGCTCGGCCAGCGTCTCGCCCTCGAGCAGCTCCATGGTCAGGAAAGCGGTGGCCGGGCCGTCGGCCGCGGGATGGATGCCGAACTCGAACAGCCGGCAGACGTTGGGGTGGGTGACCTTGCGGGCGAGGTGGACCTCGCGCTTGAAGCGCTCGAGCGAGGCGGGCTGCGACGAGACCGTGGGGTGGATGGTCTTGAGCGCCACCCGTTCGCGCAGCTCGCCGTCCTCGGCTTCGTAGACCTCGCCCATGCCGCCGCGCGCGAGGAAGCGGACGATGCGCCAGCGGCCCGCGACCAGGGCGCCGTCGGCGAGCGCCGGCGCGGAGTCCGACCCGCCCGCCCCCGCCGTCGCCGAAGTCGGCGCTCGCTCGGACGCTCGCGTCGTGCCGGGGCGCGACTCGGGGGTCCGAGCGGAATCGGTCGAAGGGCGCGGCGGGGAGGTCGGGGCGCTCGGCGACGGGGCGCGGGTCGCGCCGGAGGGACGGCGCTGGTAGCGCTGGCCGCAGTTGGGACAGACGACGGCGAGCGTCGCGTCGCGCAGCGCCGCCTCGGGAACCGGGACCGGAACCCGACAGTTCGAGCAGAGGAACCCGGAACGGGTCGTCGTCATCGCGGCATCGCCATCGAGAACGGGCGCGTGCCGCACATCCTACTGCGGTGGCCGCTGCGCTTCCGCGAAGCCGCCGTTCAGCCGAGCAGGCTGTCGACCACCGCGCGATGCCCCTGCAGCGCGACCCGCTGCAGGTACGGCGCGAGACCGCGCAGGCCGCCGAGCTCCTCGCCCCCGCCGGCGCGGCCCGGGCCGCCGTGGATCGAGCCGGGCAGCGCGGCGCCCGAGCCGAACCCCTCCGAGCCGGTCGATCCGACGTAGACGCGGCCGGTCCACGGTCCCGCGCTCGCCAGGAAATCGGCGAGCCAGGCCGGATCGTCGCCGTAGACCGAGGTCACCAGCGTGCCGCCGGCCAGCGCGACGACGCGACCGGCCTCGGCGGCGTCGCCGGAGAGCGCGAGCAGGGTCGCGACCGGCGCGAAGACCTCGCGCTCGTGGACCGGAGTCAGCTCGAGCGGCGCGTCGGAGGTGAGCAGCGTCGGCGCCAGGAAGTGCCCCTTGCCGGCCGGCGCGCCGCGACCGTCGGTCCGGCGTCCGGTACCTGCTACGAGTTGGCAGGTCGCGAGCAGCTCGGCGACGCCGTCGAGGGCGTCGCGCAGCTGGTCGGCGGTGGCGAGCGGGCCCATCGTCACTTCGGTGTCGGCCGGGTTGCCGGTGACCACCTGGGCGAGGCGCGCGGCGAGCGCGTCGGCGACCGCGGCTGCCGCCTCCTTCGGCACCAGGATCCGGCGCACGGCGGTGCACTTCTGGCCCGCCTTCTGGGTGATCTCGCGCACGACGTCGCGCACGAACAGGTCGAACAGCGCCGAGCCGGGGGCGACCCCGGGGGCGAGCACCGCGGCGTTCAGGCTGTCGGCTTCGACGTTGACCCGGACGCTCGCCGCCAGCAGGTTGGCGCGGCCGCGCAGCGTGCGCGCCGTCGCGGCGCTGCCGGTGAAGGCGAAGACGTCCTGGGAGCCGAGCCGGTCGAGCAGGTCGCCGGTGGAGCCGACGACCAGTTGCAGCGAGCCCTCGGGCAGCAGTCCGCTGGCGAGCGCGATCTCGACCATGCGGTGGGCGGTCAGCGCGGTCGCTGTCGCCGGCTTGGTGATCACCGGCGTGCCGGCGAGGAATGCGCACGCGAACTTCTCGGCGAAGCCCCAGGCCGGGAAGTTGAAGGCGTTGACGTGGAGCGCGACGCCGCGGCGCGGGACCAGCGCGTGACCGGTCCAGAAGGACTCGGTCTTGCCGAGCTGGAGGCCGTCGCCGTCGGCCAGCCGGCGGCGGTCCCCGAGGGTGACCCCGAGGCCCCCGTAGAAGGCGAGCGTACCGCCGGCGCCGTCGACGTCGAACGAGCCGTCGGACGCCGTGGCGCCGTTGTTGACCTTCGACAGCTCGAGCAGCTCGTCGCGGTGCTCGCGCAGCTTCTTCGACAGCGCCTTGAGGATCTCGCCACGCTGACCGAAGCTCAAGCGCGCGAGAGCCGGTCCGCCGACCTGCCGCGCCCAGTCGATCGCGGCCGCGAAGTCGGCCCCCGCGGAAGAGGCGCGCGCGAGCGGCTCCTCGGTCGAGGGGTCGGCGAGCACCTGGAAGTCGCGGTCGGCCTGGTGCCACCGGCCGGCGAGGAAGCTGGCGAGCGTCTTCATCGAAGCTCGGCGCCGGTCAGCCGGCCGGCTTGGATTCGGCCGCGGGCGCGGGAACCGGCACCGGACCGGTCACCACCGGCTTCTTCTTCACCTCGAGCAGCTCGACCTCGAAGACCAGCGTCGCGCCGGCCGGGATCGACGGGCGGCCGCGGTCGCCGTAGGCGATGTCGGACGGGCAGACCAGTGTCGCCTTGCCGCCCGGCTTCATCTTCTGCAGCCCCTCGGTCCAGCACTTGATCACCCGGCCCAGCGGAAACTCGGCCGGCTGCTCGCGCTTGTAGGAGCTGTCGAACTCGGTGCCGTCGACCAGCGTGCCGCGATAGTGGACCTTGACGGTGTCCTCGGCCGTCGGGGCGTCGCCGCTGCCGGCGGCGGTCTCGAGGTAGACCATGCCCGACTCGGTGCGCACCGCGCCGGGGCGCGCCGCCTGCTCGTCGACGTAGGCGCGACCGCGCTCCTTCTCGATGGCCGCCCGCTTCTCGACGCGGGCGCGGCGGAAGGCGTCGATCCTGGGCGACATCGTGGCGAGGTCGGGCTCCGGCGCGGTGCCGGCGGCGGCGGCGGACAGACCCTGCTGGACGATCGCGAGCTCCTCGGCCGTCAGATCGAAAGTCTGGAGGTTCTTCCAGAGCATCGCACCGAGCGTCGAGAGCACCTCGCGCTCCTCCTCGGCACTGAGCGTGACCGGCGCCGGCGGAGCGGGCGGTTCCTGGGCGAACGCCGCCGAGGCGGCGAGAATCATCGAAGCGAGCACGACGGACAAGCGCATGGGGTTTCCTCCTTCGGTTCGCGAGGCGGAGACATTAGGCGGCGGCCGCACCGCCCGTCAAGCGCGGTCCGATGCGGGCGCCGGATGGTAGGCTCCGACGCGCAGGTTCTTCACCTCGACGGAGGGTTCCGATGCCGCTTCGATTTCCCCAGGAGGCCGTGCTCCGGGACGGCCGCCGTGTCTTGCTGCGCCCGTTCACCCGCAAGGACGTCTCGGCGCTCCACGAGTTCTTCCTGCGCATTCCGGAGGAAACCCGCCGCTTCGCCTGGGACCGGGTCGAGGACCGCAAGCTGGTGGAGCGCTGGGGGCGCGAGCTGGACTACGAGAAGGTCTTCCCGCTGCTGGCGCTCGACGGCGGGCGCGTCGTCGCCGACGCCACGCTGCACCGCCGCGAGCGCGGTCCGCTGCGCCTGGTCGGCCGCATCAAGTGGATGATCGACCCGTCCTTCCGCGGCGTGGGGCTGGGCTCGCTGATGGTCAACCACTTCATCGACACCGCGCGCGGCATCGGCCTGAAGCATCTGAACTGCATGCTGATCTCCGACCTCGAGGCCGAGGCCATCCGGGTGTTGTCCGAGCTCGGCTTCCGGCAGTACGCCATCCCCGGCTACGGCGCCGATCCGGACGGCAACGCCCACGACATGACCCTGATGGTGCTCAAGCTCTAGCCGGAAGTTGATCGCGCCGCCCTCCGACCGACCGCCGCTCGCCCGTCCCGGCAATCCCTGGCGCACGGCGGCGATCGCCGCCGGGGCCGTCGCGCTCGCCGCGCTGGCGGTCGCCCTCTGGGCGCTCGCCGAGCTCGGTCGCGAGTCGGCGGCGGTCGAGGTCGCGCCGCCGGCGCCGGCGCAGCCACCGGCGCCCGCCGAAGACCAGCGCACCCTGACGCCCGCTTCTTTCGCCGAGCTCGCCGGCTGGCCGGGTTCCGGCGTCGGGCGCGCGCTCGCGGCCCTGCTCGCCTCCTGCGCGGACGGTACCGGCGACGGCGGCGGCGACCTCGGGCCGGTGGCCGCGCCGTCGCTCGCCGCGGTCTGCGCGCAGGCGAGGACGGTGGCGCCGGCGGACGACGACGCGGCGAGGGCGTTCTTCGAAGCGTGGTTCGAGCCGTGGCGGGTCGGCAATCGCGAGAAGCTCGAGGGGCTGCTGACCGGCTATTACGAGCCCGAGCTCGCCGGTGACCGCCGCCGGCGCGGACCCTTCCGCCACCCGCTCTATCTCGATCCGAAGGACCGCCAGGTCGTCGATCTCGGCGACTTCAAGAAGGAGCTGGCGGGGCGCAAGATCGTCGGCCTGGTGCGCGGCGGCCGCTTCCGCCCTTACTGGGACCGCGCCGAGATCGAGCGGGGCGCGCTCGGCGGCCGCGGCCTCGAGATGCTCTGGGTCGACGACCCGGTGGCGCTGTTCTTCCTGCAGATCCAGGGCTCGGGCCGCGTGCGGCTGCCCGACGGCTCGATCGTGAGGGTCGGATACGCGGCGCAGAACGGGCACGACTACACGCCGATCGGCCGCATCCTGATCGAGCGCGGCGAGCTCGCCCGCGAGGAGGTATCCCTGCAGACGATCCGCGCCTGGTTGCTCTCGCACCCGGCCGAGGCCGAGGCGCTGATGAACGAGAACCGCTCCTACGTCTTCTTCCGCGTGCTGCCGGGCGACGCCCCGGTGGGAGCGGAGGGGGTCGAGCTCACGGCCGGCCACTCGATCGCGGTCGATCCGCGCTTCCTGCCGTACGGCCTGCCGGTCTGGCTCGAGAGCACTCTGCCGCCGGCGCCCGAGCTCGACCGCGCCGGCGAGGTTCCGCTGGCGCGGCTGACCATCGCGCAGGACACCGGGGGGGCGATCCGCGGTCCGGTGCGGGCCGATCTCTTCCTCGGTCCCGGCATCGAGGCCGAGGCGACCGCGGGCCGGATGAAGCAGCCGCTCGCCGCCTGGCTGCTCTGGCCGAAGGGCGCGCCGGCGCCGCCGGTGACCTCGCCGCCGCCGGCGCCGCGCTGAGCGAGCGGGCCGGGCTCGCCCGCCGCGTCGCGGGGAGGTAGTCTCCCGCCATGTTCCTCGGCCATTTCGGCGTCGCGTTCGCGGCCAAGCGGGCGGCACCCGAGGTCTCGCTCGGCACCTTGTTCGCCGCCGCGCAGGCGGCCGACCTGCTCTGGCCGAACCTGGTCCTGGCCGGCGTCGAGCGAGTCGAGGTCGAGCCGGGCGCCACGGTGGTGACGCCGCTCGACTTCGTCCACTACCCCTGGTCGCACAGCCTGCTGGCGATGTCGGTGCTCGGGCTCGTCGCTGCCGGTCTCTGGCGGCTGGTGCGCGCCGGGCGGTACGAGGGCGCCCTGGTGGTGCTGGCGACCATCCTGTCGCACTGGTTCGTCGACCTCGTCGTGCACCGGCCGGACCTGCCGCTCGCCCCGGGCGAGGGGCCGCTGCTCGGCCTCGGGCTCTGGAACAGCCTGCCGGCGACGCTGGCGGTCGAGGGCGGACTGCTGGCGGTCGGTCTCTCGGTCTACCTGCGCTCGAGCCGGGCGCGCGATCGCATCGGCAGCGTCGGCCTCGGCGCGCTCGTCGCGTTCCTGATCGTGGTCTATCTGGCGAGCGTGTTCGGACCGCCGCCGCCTTCTTCCGAGGCGGTCGCCTGGGTGGCGCAGTCGATGTGGCTGCTGGTCGCCTGGGGCTGGTGGGTCGATCGCCACCGCGACAGCGCGGCCGCCGCCCTGCCGAGCCCGGCGCCGGCCACTTGAGCGGCACGCACCGGGCGCGCCGTTCGCGGCCTCAGCGGTAGGGCCAGATCCGGCCGTCGCGCGCCCGCGCCCGCGGCAGCGAACCGCCGGACAGCGGCGCCAGGTACCAGACCCACCCCTCGTCGTCGAGCTCGATCAGGTAGCCGGAGAGGAAGGGCAGCTCGGCGAAGCGCGCGTCGCGGCCGAGGCGGTCCATCAGGTCGCGAGTGGGCAGGATCCGGCTCGGATAGTCCGGCACCGCGTCGTCGCTCGGCCGGCCGCGCACGACCAACGCGGTGATCCGCCCGGCGCCGAGCTTGACGAACAACTCGTAGTCGGCCTCGGCCCGGGTCGAAAGTTTCGACTGGCGCCGCCACTCGGCGATTCCGGACGGGTTCAGGAAGCGGTACATCACCTCGCCCTCGGGGTCGTCGGCGACGTTGACCGTGCCGTCGGCGCGCAGGCGGGTGACGTCGATCCGCTCGAGCGCGACGTCGCCGCGCCACGCCTGGGCCGCGGTCAGGGCCCAGGGCAGGGCCGCGACCGGGTCGAAAGCGGCGTACCCGCCGGTCGCTGGCGGCGGCGGCGCCAACTCGAGCGTGACCCAGCCGCCGCCCCCGCCGAGCGCACCGAGGTCGGCGAGCTTCCAGGTCTTCGCCTGGGCGCCGGCGATCTCGACCGCCCGCGAGATCTCGCCGAAGGCCGAGCCCACGCCGGAGGTGGCGGCGCGCACCGAGGTCCAGACGATCCAGCCGGTGAAGGCCATGGTGATCGCGAAGACGAGCGCCACCCAGCGCGCGGCCGACGCTCCGGCGCGGCGGGCGAGGCGCAGGTCGATCACCACCGGCGCGCCGGCGGCGGAGAGCGTCCGCGTCGGCGCCAGCGTCGAGCCGCAGAAGCCGCAGCGGAACGACGCCGCGCCGGAGGTCTCGTCGATCTCGACCGGGGCACCGCACTTCGGACAGGTCAGGGCCTTCATCTCGTCTCCTGATACGACGTCCGCCGGCGCCGCGGGTCAGGCGTCGGAGCCGGGCTCCGGCCGGTCGGGGGTGCTGCGTAGAATGTCGCCATGGCCACCTTCGTCTCCGAGCTCGAGCCGCGCGCCCTCTGGGCGCACTTCGACCGCATCCTCGCCACGCCGCGACCCTCGAAGAAAGAGGAGGCGATGCGAGCCTACGTCCGCGAGGTCGCCGCCGGCAAAGGCCTGGCGGTCCGTCAGGACGACGCGGGCAATCTCGTGGTTTCCGTCCCCGCCGCGGCCGGCCGCGAGCAGGCGCCGACCGTCGTCCTGCAATCCCACCTCGACATGGTCTGCGAGAAGAACGCCGGGGTCGAGCACGACTTCGACCGCGACCCGATCGTGCCGCGCCGCGAGGGCGAATGGCTCTACGCCACCGGTACCACGCTCGGCTCCGACAACGGCATCGGCGTCGCCGCGATGCTCGCGCTCGCCGAATCGACCGACGTCGCCCACGGACCGCTCGAGCTGCTGTTCACGGTCGAGGAGGAGATCGGCTTGAACGGCGCCGCCGCGCTCGACCCGGCGCTGGTCTCGGGCCGCACGCTGCTCAACCTCGACACCGAGGAAGAGGGGGCGCTCTACGTCGGCTGCGCCGGCGGCGCCGGCTCGGAGCTGGCGATACCGCTCGACGCGATGTTCGGGGTCGACGGCCGCGCGACCGTGGTGGCGCGCGTCTCGGGCCTCAAGGGCGGGCACTCGGGGGTGGACATCCACCTGCAGCGCGGCAACGCGCTCGAGATCCTGGCGCGTGCCCTCTACCCACTGTGGCGGACCTTTCAGTTCGAGATCGAGTCGATCACCGGCGGCAACCTGACCAACGCCATCCCGCGCGAGGCCGAAGCCGTGGTGCGGGTGGCGCGCGAGGACCGCGCCGCCTTCGAGAAGGCCTTCGTCGCCGCCGTCGGTGAGGTGAAGTCCGAGCTGGCTGCGGTCGACCCGGGCCTCGCCGCGACGGTCACGGACGCCGCGCCGAGCGGTCCCGAGGTCTGGTCCGACGTCACCGCGGTGCGCGTGCTGGCGCTGCTCGCGGCGCTGCCGCACGGCGTGCTCCGGATGAGCGACGAGATCGCGGGGCTGGTCGAGACCTCGACCAACTTCGCGCGCGTGCGCACCGAGCCCGGCGTGCTGCGCATCTCGATGAGCAACCGCTCGTCGATCGACAACGCGTTGCGCGCCGTGCAGCGGCGCATGGCCGCCTACGCCGAGCTCGCCGGCGGCGAGGCGACCCAGAGCGAGGGCTATCCCGGCTGGAAGCCCGACCTCGCCTCGCCGGTCCTGGCGGTGACGAAGCGGGTCCACGGGCGCGTCCTCGGCAGCGAGCCGCGGGTGCTCGCGATCCACGCCGGGCTCGAGTGCGGCGTGCTGGGCGCGAAGCTCGCCGGCTGCGACATGGTCTCGCTCGGGCCGCAGATCGAGCACCCCCATTCGCCGGACGAGCGCGTCCACGTCGACTCGGTCGGCCGCTTCTGGAAGCTGCTGGCCGCGACGCTCGAAGAGCTCGCCGCGCCGGCGTGAGCGACGCGCCGTCGCCACCCGACGCCGTCGCCGGCCGCAGGAGACGCCGCCTCGAGGTCGCCGCCGTCTTCGTGGGGGTCGCGATCGTCTACCTGATCGCGCCCGCGACCGGCATCAGCGACTCGAACTACACCATGCTGTTCGCGCACCAGCTCTGGTCGAAGGGGACCCTCGACGTGCGCGAGCACGTCCCCGAACGTGCCTTCACGCTCGGGGGCGGTCGCTTCCCGGGACCCTACCTGCACCGTTATCCGTACCACTTGCGCATCGTCGGCGAGGGCGGCAAGCCGCGGCGGCGGGGCCGGCCCTGGTCGCTGCTGCCCACGTTTCCGGTCGGTTCGCCCCTGCTCGGCGTGCCGTTCGCGGCGGCGGCCGATCTCGCCGGCCGGCCGGTGGTCGACCCGGAGCTCGGGGGCTACCGCATCGAGCGGGACCGCCAGCTCCAGTACACCGCGGCGGCGCTGTTCACCGCGGCCTTCGTCGCCGCTGCCTTCGCGGCGCTGCGGCGCGGCGTCGATCGCGGCCCGGCGCTGGCGGCGAGCCTCTGCCTCGCCTTCGGATCGATGGCGTGGTCGACCGCTTCGAAGGCACTCTGGTCGCAAACAAGCTGCCTGTTCCTGGCAGGACTGGCGCTGCCGGGCATCGTCCGGATCGCGCGCGGCGAACCGGCGCGGGCGGAAGCCGTCGGCGCGCTGCTGGCCGGCGCCTGGATCTGTCGCCCGACCGCGGCGCTGATGGTCGCCGCCGTCGGGGTCTGGATCCTGGCGCGCGATCGGCGCGCCGCCCTGCGCTTCGGTGCCGGAGCCGCCGCGGTCGCGCTCCCCTTCGTGGCCTGGAGCATGGCGCGCTTCGGCGCGCCGATGCCGCCGTACTACTCGGCCGGACGGCTGGGCGACGGGTTCTCGTTCGAGTCGATCTACGGATCGCTGCTGGCGGCCAATCGCGGGCTGCTCGTCTACCTGCCGGTCGTCGGCGTACTGGTGGCGGCGGCGCTGGCGCGCCGCGCCCGGAGCCACGACGGCGGTCTCGCGGTCCTGGCGCTGGCCGGTCTCGGCGCCCACTGGCTGACCGTGGTCAGCTTCCGCCACTGGTGGGGGGGCTACTCGTTCGGGCCCCGGCTCTTCACCGACGCCCTGTTCTGGATCGTCCTGCTGGCGGCCGCGGTGCTGCCATGGATCGCCGGCGCGGAGCCGGCGGTGCGACGCTGGCGTCGCGCGCTGGTCGCGACCGCGGCGGTGGGCGTCGTGATCCACGCCGGGGGCGCGCTCTCCCATCAGGGGATGCTCTGGAACGCGCGTCCGATCCCGGTCGACCGTGCCCCCGAGCGGATCTGGGATTGGCGCGATCCACAGTGGCTGGCGTTCGCGAATCGCGAGCCGCGACGGATCGTGATGCCCGAACCGGTCGAGATCGACTCAGGGGACGCGAAGCAGGTGCCGAAGCGCGCACGTCCAGACCGCGAGCGTCGCCGCCAACGCCGTCAGCGCCGCCCGGTCGAGCCCCGCCCCGCCGGCTGATCGCGGCGGCGCGGCGACCGCCGCTCCGAGCAGCAGCGGCATCCAGGGCACGAAGATCCGCCCCGCCTCGCCGCGCACGGTTCCCGAGAGCAGAAACAGCGCGAAGGCGAGGACGAGGGCGCTGCCCCAGCGCGCCGGGCCGTCGAGGCCGCGCAGGCCGGCGGCGCCGGCCGAGCGGTTCCAGGCGGCGAGGCGCGCGGCGAGCAGCGCGACCAGGGGCGGTCCCAGAAAGAGCAGCGTGTCGGCGAGGTCGAGCGCGACCGACGTCCCCCAGGGCCGCCGCCAGGTGTGGCGGTTGCCGTGCAGGGCGAGCGCGTCGAGCGCCGCGCCCAGCGGCTCGTGGCCGAGGAGCGCGGTCGCGGAGAAGAGCGCGCCGCCGGTGAGCCCCGCCGCACCGAGCCCGACGGCCAGCCGGCGCCAGTTCGCCGACGTGGCCCCGAGCGCGACGGTGGCCAGCGCCGCGCCGGCCAGGAAGGCGACGGCGCCGTAGGAGATCGCGAGCGCGGTCGCGGCGAAGGCTCCGCCCAGGGCGCCCGCGGCGAGCGCCGCGCGGCGACCCGGCGCGAGCGCCGACGCGGCCAGGGCCGCGGCGCTCGCCGCGACCGGCAGCGCCAGCGCCTGGTCGAACTCCGGCGCCATCAGAGCGCCCCCCGGCACCAGCGGCCAGATCGCGGCGGCGCGCAGGCCGAGCGCCGCGTCGCCGGCGAGCCGCTCGACCAGGCGCGCCACCGGCCAGGCCGCGGCGGCGCCGGCCAGCAACAGTCCGAGCGCGCCGACCAGCGCGGCAGCGATCGACGCCGGCGACTGCGCCGGGCGCAGGCCGGCGAGCGCCGGAGCGTCGTCGAGGTCGACCCAGCGGGCGACCGCGCGGGCGGCCGCGGGCCGCGCGGCGAAGGCGTCGAGCCAGATTCGATAGTAGAGCGCGGGACCGGGCGGGTGGGTGGCGGCGTGAAGCGGCAGCGTCGGCAGCAGCTCACGATGGCGATCGACGAAGGCGACGGCGCCCTCCGGCATCGCGGTGAGCGCGGCGGTGTGGTACGAGGTGAACTTCGGGTCGATCGTGCGGACGATCAGCGTGCGCAGCGCGCCGCCCGGCTCGGGCGCCAGCAGCGCGATGCCCGTGCCCCAACCGGCGAGGACGATCCCCGCGAGCAACGCCGCGCGCGACGCCCGGCCGGCGGCCGCGGCGCGCTCGGGCAGGCGCGAGGTCGCGACGGCGACCAGCAGCGCCGCCAGCGCCAGCGCGGGCAGCGACGAGAGGCCGGGGAGTCGCGGTTGGAAGTGCCAGGTCCAGACCGTCGAGCCCGCGCCCCGCAGGACCGGGAGCGCGTCGGTGGCGACGAGCATCAGCGCGACGGCGGTGACCGCGGACAGACCGATGGCCAGCCGGTGACCGGACCCTCCCGGTGGCGGGGACAGAGGGCTCATCGCGAGGGCGGAACCGTAGCACGCGTCCGGCGACGCCTCGCGCTACGATCGACGCGAATTCCGGACCCGAGGAGGCGGACCGTGAACGACAAGCACGCGCGCAAGGCGGGGGTGGATCGTCGGCGGTTCCTGGGGGGCGTCGGTGCGCTGGCGCTGGCCGGGGGCACGCGCGGGCTCGCGGCGGAGGAGGCGTCGATCCCCTCGGCCGCCGCGGCGAGCGCTCCGGTCGCGGCCGGCGACTTCGAGCTGGCCGGGCTCACGCTCGGCGAGCTCGGCGCCGGGCTCGCGGACGGGCGCTGGAGCTCGGTCGACCTGGTTCGCCTCTACGCCGGTCGCATCGACGCGATCGATCGCGGCGCCGGGCGCACCAACGCGATCGGAGAGATGAACCCCGAGGCCGAGACGATCGCCGCGGCGCTCGACCGCGAGCGCAAGGCCGGTCGCGTGCGCGGCCCGCTCCACGGCATTCCGGTGGTGATCAAGGACAACATCGACACCGCCGACCGCATGAAGACCACCGCGGGCTCGCTCGCGCTCGAGCCCTCGACGCCGGAGAGCGACGCTCACCTGGTCGACCGCCTGCGCGCCGCGGGCGCGGTGCTGCTGGCGAAGACGAATCTCTCGGAGTGGGCCAACTTCCGCTCGACCCGGTCGAGCTCGGGCTGGAGCGGTCGCGGCGGCCAGGTGCGCAACCCCTACGCGCTCGACCGCAACCCGTGCGGCTCCTCGTCGGGCTCCGGGGTGGCGGCGGCGGCCGATCTGTGCGCGGCGGCGGTCGGCACCGAGACCGACGGTTCGATCACCTGCCCGGCGGCGATGAACGGCATCGCGGGCCTGAAGCCGACGCTCGGCCTGGTGTCGCGCACCGGCGTCATCCCGATCGCGCACAGCCAGGACACGGCGGGGCCGATGGGGCGCACGGTCGAGGACGTCGCGATCCTGCTCTCGGGGCTCGTCGGCGTCGATCTGCGCGACCCGGCGACCGCGCCGAGCGTCGATCACCTCGAAAAGGACTGGCGGCGCTCGTTCGCGCCCGACGCGCTCTCCGGCGCGCGACTGGGCGTCGCGCGCAACTACTTCGGCTGGCATCCGGAGATCGACCGGCAGATGGAGGAGATCCTGGCGGCGTTGAAGTCGCTGGGCGCCGAGCTGGTCGATCCGGCCGAGATCCCGCACAAGGGGGAGTACGACGACAGCGAGTACGAGGTCCTGCTCTACGAGTTCAAGCACGACCTCAACGCCTACCTCGCGTCGGTCCCCGACCGCGGCCAGCCGCGCACGCTCGCGGCGCTGATCGAGTTCAACCGCGCCAACGCGTCGCGCGAGATGCCCTGGTTCGGCCAGGAGATCTTCGAGGCCGCCGAGGCCAAAGGGCCGCTGACCGAAACGGCCTACGCCGAAGCGCTCGCCCGGAACCACCGGCTGACCCGCGCCGAGGGGATCGACGCCGTCCTCGCGCAGCACCGGCTCGACGCGCTGGTCTGCCCGACGATGGGCCCGGCCTACCTGACCGACTGGATCAACGGCGACCACTACGGCGGCTCGGCGACGAGCCCCTGCGCGGTCTCGGGCTACCCGCACCTGACCGTGCCGGCGGGCTACGTCCACGGCCTGCCCTGGGGCCTCTCCTTCCTCGGCCCGGCGTGGAGCGACGCGAAGCTGCTCGCCTACGGCGACGCCTTCGAACGCGCCACCCGCGCGCGCAAGCCGCCGGGTTTCCTGCCGACGCTCCAGCTCTAGGAGCTGGTCAGGAGGAGAACAGGGGGCGGGTCTTCGGGTCGAGCAGTCGGGCGATGACGAGGCCGCCGAGCAGGGTGCCCAGTGGCACGAACAGGCAGAGCAGCGCCGCGGAGAAGACGCAGTAGCGCCAGTTCGAACGGCGCGCCAGGCGGATGCCGCCGACGACCACCGCGGCGGCGGCGGCGAGGCCGAGAACCAACGCGGCGGCGGCGACGATCGTGCCCGCCATCGCGGTCGCCCGCGCCCCTTCGGTGTAGACGTATCCCTCGGACGCCGGCTCCGCGACCGACCGCCCGATCCAGACCATCAGCGCCGGCAGCAGCGACACCATCCCGATCATGAATCCGAGCGCGACCTGGAAGTAGCCGAGGACCTGGAAGGAGTCGCCGGCGGCACCGGGCGTCGGCTGATGAACGGACTCGGACATGGTGAAAGTCTACGACGGCGCGGCCAGCGGATTCACAAGTACCCGAGCGCCTGGAGCTTGGCCCGGGTCTCGGCGTCGAGCGGCCGCTCGGGAGCCAGTGCCCGACTCTCACGGCTCCAGATCCGAAGGCTCGCGCGATTCGACCAGCGCGGCCAACTCGATCTTCGCAGTGCACCGTCGGCGACCGGGAGCCCGCTCCAGGTCGCGCCGCCGCCGACTTCGACGGCGATCGGGAGCCCCGGATCCAGCTCGACGGCCTCGAGCGTGCCGGGAACGCCGAGCACGAGAAACCCCTTCGGCGGCGCCTCGCCGGTCAGGCGGAAGGTCACGCTCGAACCGACCACCCGGACCTCGTCGGCATCCGCGAGGAAGAGCGGAAGGGTTCCCGTCGGGGCGGCTGAGAAGCGCAGGGTGCCCGAGGCCGTCCGGCCCTCCTCGATGCCTCGGAGAACGACCCGCACGCCGTCCAGCGTCGGGTCGAGGAAGGAATAGACCGTCTCGATGTCGTCGGCCGAAGGCATCGCCGGCCGGCGTTCGCTCGGATCGACCGCGAGGTCGAAGCTCGCGAAGCGCGGGAGGCGCCGGAGGTCCTCGGCCGCCGTGTTGGCCTCGACTCCCGGTTCCGGGGAGAAGGGTTGACGGTGGTTGAACACCATCGTCTTGTGCTGGTCCACCACGAGGGCTGCTCGAATGGGACCGCGCTGCCAGTGGCGGATGAAGATCGGACGGCGTGGCGGTTCGACAAGCGGATCGAGGATTGCCGGCAGCAGGTCGACGCCGTCGAGGTCCTCCCCGCTCACGCCCGCCGCTGCCAGCAGTGTCGGGGCGACGTCGACCGCGGTGACGTTGGCCGCGATGCGCCGTCCGCCCGGGACCTTGCCGGCGACACGAACCGCCAGCGGTACGTGGGCGATCTCCTGGTAGAGCGTACGGCCGTGCGTCCAGCCGCCGTGGTCGCGAATCTCCTCTCCGTGATCGGAGAGCAGCACGACCACGGTCTCGCGCCCGCCGAGCTCTTCGGCGGCTTCGATCAGGCGAGCCGCCGCCTGGTCGACGTGCAGGATCTCGCTGTCGTAGAGAGCGCGCAGGTGCTGAATGTCCTCGGCCAGGCCACCCGAGAGTTGCATCGAGCCTTGATTCAGGGGGTGGACGTGCTCGCCGCGAATCGGGCCGGAGTAGTCCGGAAAGTACTCCGATCTGCCGTCGACGAGCCGCGGGCTCGTGTACGGGTCGTGCGGATCCATGAAGTGCACGTAGAGGAAGTAAGGCTCGGGGTTCTCGCGACGGGATTCGAGCCAGGCCATCGCCGGTTCGAGGACCGTCTCGGCCGGTTTCGGAATCGACTCGTAGCCGCCGGGGACCACCCAGTACTTCTCGAATCCCTGTCCGAAGCCCATGCCGGCGTGAAGGAAGAGGTTCCCCACGAAACCGGCGGTTTCGTAGCCGGCCTCCCTCAGGTGCTCGGCGATCGTCGTCTCGTTGCCGGGGATCGAGAAGCCGCGCAGGTCGTGCCGGGGAACGAGACGGGATGGGTCCTTGCCGGTCTGGATCGCCGCGACCGATGGAGCTGTCCACGCCGCGGGTGCGTAAGCGTTCTCGAACACGACGCCGCCTTCGGCCAGCAGCTTCCTCAACCGCGGTGCGGTGTCGCGGTGGTAGCCGTGGAAGGGCAGGTGGTCGGCGCGCAGCGTGTCGATGACGATCAACAGGATGTTCGGCCGTTCCTCGAGCCGCACCGGTCGC
The DNA here is from genome assembly GCA_045862895.1 of Acidobacteriota bacterium. Taxonomy (GTDB): domain Bacteria; phylum Acidobacteriota; class Thermoanaerobaculia; order Multivoradales; family JAGPDF01; genus JACTMI01. The sequence goes on along the minus strand of BTUO01000007.1, from coordinate 178,945 downwards.
GGCGAGCACGAGGCCGCGCCGAGCACGACGGCGAAAATCAGGCCGGCCGCTGCGATCGCCCGGGAAGTCAACGCCCTGAGGAGTCCGGCCGCGGGAGTCGACCGCCGGCGCCGGTTCTCAGCGCCGCCTCCGCCGCCAGGACGCCGGCGTCGCAGCCGACCCCGCCGCCGCCGTGGCTGCCGGCGCCGCCGAGGTAGAGGCCGGGGACGGCGGTCGCGTAGCGGGCGGCGCCCGGCGTCGGGCGCAGCAGGAAGAGCTGGTCGAGCGCCGGCTCGACGTGGTGGAGCTGGCCGCCGGTGACGTGGAAGTCGCGCTCGAGGTCTTGCGGGGTGAGGACCTGGCCGCCGACGACGCGCGCGCCGAGGCCCGGCGAGTGCTCCTCGAGCCGCGCCACGACGGCGTTGCCGAGCGCCTCGCGACGTTCGTCGGTCCAGCCTCCCTCGACCTGGTGCGGAGCGAAGCTCACCAGTACCGAGATCGTCGCGCCGCCGGCCGCTGCCAGCGACGGGTCGTCCACGCTCGGCACGCGGACGTCGAGCCAGGGGCGCGTCGAGACCTGCCGGTACTTGACGGCGTCGAAGGCGCGCTCGAGGTCGTCGACGTGGCCGCCGCCGATCCGGATCTCTTCGAGGCGCTCCCCCGGTCGGGTCGCCAGCTCGAACGGACCGTCGAGCGCGAGATGGACCTTGGCGGCGGTGCCGCGCGAGCGGATCCGACGGAACTCTTCCTCGGCGGCGAGCGGCAGCGTGCCCGGCTGGGCGAGCGCGAGCATCGCGCGCTTCGGGTCGCAGGTGGCGACCACCGTCGTCGCGTCGATCGCCTCGCCGCCGGCGAGCGTGACGCCGCGTACCCCGTCGCCGTCGATCCGGATGCGCTCGACCGCGGTGCCGGTGCGGATCTCGACTCCGGCCGCGCGCGCCGCGCGCTCGAGCGCCGCGACCAGCGCCGCCGGCCCCCCGACGATGCGCCGCGCCGGCGCCGTCTCGTGCAGGATCAACTGGGTCGCCGTCCCCGCCGACCAGGGGCCCGACCAGGTGCCGGCCACCGCCGGACCGGCGAGCGCCTCGACCAGCGCCGGGATCGTGAAGCGTTCGTTCAGGTAGTCGGCGACGCACATCGGCGCCACGCGCGCGAGCTCGACGCCGTCGCGGCGGCCGAGTCGCGCGAGTCCGAGGCCGCGCTTCGCCAGCCGGGCCCAGTCGCCGATCGTCGTCGGCGACAGCGGCGGCGGCGGCGACGACATCAGCGCGCCGACGAACGGCGCGATGCGCCGGAAGAACGCGCGGTAGGCGATCCAGGCCTCGCCGTCGCGCGCCGAACGCTCGGCGAGGCGGGCCGCGGTGGCGCGGTCGTCGCGCTCGAGCAGGATCCCGCTCCCCTCGCGCTCGGCGACCAGTACCGCCGGCGCGTCGCGGAAGGCGAGGCCGTGCCCGGCCAGGCCGAGCGCATCGACCGCGAGCTCCGAGAGCCGGCCGTCGTCGTGGAGCACGCCCGGCGCGGCGTGGCCGGGGTGGAACTCGAGCCGACCGGAGAGCCCGCCGAGCGCCGGCCGCGCCTCGAGCAGGAGCACCCCGCGACCGCGCTTCGCCAGGCGCGTCGCGGCGGCGAGGCCGTTGGGCCCGCCGCCGATCACGATCGCGTCCAAGCGCTTCGCCGCCATCGTCTAGACCGTCCTCGTCTCGAGCAGCGCCCGCGCGCAGAGGGCGCCCGGGGCGCCCATGATGCCGCCGCCGGGGTGGGTCCCCGAGGCGCACATCCAGAGCCGGTCGACCGGCGTGCGATAGCGGCTCCAGCCGGCCGCCGGGCGCAGGAAGGCGAGCTGCTCGAGCGAGAGCTCGCCGTGGAAGATGTTGCCTTCGGTCAGCCCGTAGACCTTCTCGAGGTCCCAGGGCGACAGCACCTGGCGATGGAGGATCCGGCTCTTCAGGTTGGGCGCGTACTCCGAGAGCGTGTCGATCACCGCGTCGCCGAAGGCCTCGCGCTGGTTCTCCCAGTCGGCCGGTCCTTCCTTGAGGTGGTAGGGCGCGTACTGGACGAAGATCGACATCACGTGCTGACCCGGCGGCGCCACCGTCGGATCGGTCAGCGACGGGATCACGATGTCCATGAACGGGCGCCGCGAGAAGGCGCCGTACTTGGCGTCGTCGTAGGCGCGCTCGAGGTAGTCGATCGACGGCGCGATGGTGATGTCGCCGGCGAGGTGCGGACCGACGCCCGGCAGGCACGAAAAATCGGGCAGCCCGTCGAGCGCGAGGTTGACCTTGCCGGAGGATCCGCGCATCTTGAAGCGCCGGATCGAGCGGGCGAACTCGCCGTCGAGGTGCTCTTCGCCGACCAGCCCGAGGAAGGTGCGGTGAGGATCGACTCCCGAGATCACCACCTTGGCGTCGAGCTCGGTGCCGTCCTCGAGCACGACCCCGTCGGCGCGACCGCGACGCATCCGCACCCGGGCGACCGGCGCCGAGACCCGGATCTCGGCACCCGCGGCGCGCGCGGCCGAGGCGATCGCGGCCGCGATCGCGCCGGTGCCCCCCTTGGGCAGCCCCCAGGCGCGGTACGAGCCGTCGATCTCCCCCATGTAGTGGTGGAGCAGCACGTAGGCGGTGCCCGGCGAGCGCACGCCCAGGAAGGTGCCGATGATGCCGGAGACCGACATCGGCGCGATCAACTGCTCGCACTCGAACCACTCGGAGAGGAAGTCGACCGCGCTCGCGGTCAGCATCTTCAGATTGCCGATCAGCCGCTTCTCGCCCTGGGCGCGCAGGTGACGGGCGAGGCGGCCGATCTGCAGCAGGTCGCCGGGGGCGAACGAGGTCGGGTCCGGGGCCGGCGCGTCGATCAGCGGCTTGACCAGACGCCCCAGCTCGGCCATCTCCTGACCGAAGCGCTTGTAGACCTCGGCGTCGCGCGGCGAGAAGGCGGCGATCGCGCGCCGCGTGCGCTCCGGGTCGCCGTCGCGCAGCAGATAGCGACCGTCGGGGAACGGCGTGAAGGTCGACTCGAGCGGCAGGATCTCGTAGCCGTGGCGCGGCAGGTCGAGGTCGCGGATGATCCACGGCCGCAGCAGCGACACCACGTACGAGCAGCACGAGTAGCGGAATCCCGGATGGATCTCCTCGGTGGTGGTGGCGCCGCCGACCTGGTGGCGGCGCTCGAGCACCAGGACCTTGCGGCCGGCCTTGGCGAGATAGGCCGCGCAGACCAGCCCGTTGTGGCCGCCGCCGACGACGATCGCGTCCCAGCGCGTGCTCACGGCTTCTTCTTCCTCTCCGGGTCGAAGAACGGCAGCGACACCACCGTCGCCGGCACCGACCGCCGCTCGTACTCGACCGTATGCTCGAGCTCGAGTCGGGTTCCGGCCGCCGCGTGCTCCGGGCGCACCGAGGCGATCGCGACGTACCGCTTGAGCAGCGGCGACCAGGTGTGGCTGGTCGCCTGGCCGACCTGGCGGCCGTCGGCCGAGACCAGGATCGCGTCGCGCCGGGCGTGCGCCGGCAGCGACGGCGGCAGCCCGTAGCTCTCGTAGAGCGCCTCGAGCGCCTCCCAGGAGACTTCGAGACCGACCAGCGCCCACTTCGAGCCGTCGCGCTTCTCGCGCGCCAGCGCGGCGCGGCCGACGAACGGGCCGCGGTCGAGGTCGACCATCCAGTCGAAGCCGAGCTCGAACGGGGTCGACTTGCGCGACTCGAGGACCACCTTGGTCGAGCTGAAGTAGTCGACGCCGAGCAGGATGAACCCGGCCTCGACCCTCGCCATGTCGAGCGCGTCGAGCCCGGCGGGGGTGATGCCGAACGAGGCGCCGGCCGCCATCAACCCGTCCCAGAGCTCGAGCGCGCGCTCGCGCGCCACCCAGACCTCGTAGCCGAGGTCGCCGGTGTAACCGGTGCGCGTGATCCAGCCGTCGATCCCGGCGATGCGGGCGGGCGTGACGCCGAAGAAGCGCAGCGCCGAGAGATCGGCGTCGCTCGCCGCGGCGAGGATCGCGCGCGACGTCGGCCCCTGCAGCGCGAGCGCGGCGAGCGCGACGCTCGAGTCCTCGACTTCGACCGCGAGGCCGCGCGAGACCGCCAGCAGCCAGTGCAGCGTCGGATCGGCGGCGGTGACCCGGAAGTGATCCTCGGCGAGCCGCGCCACGGTACCGTCGTCGACCACCTTGCCGTCGTCGTCGCACCAGCAGGAGTAGGCGACGCGGCCGACCTTGATCCTGCCGACGTCGCGCACCATCATGCGCGACAGCGCGACGGCGGCGTCCTGGCCCTTCACCTCGTACTTGTAGAGCGGCGAAACGTCGAGCAGGCCGGCCGATTCGCGGAAGGCGAAGTACTCGCGGTCGTGGGTGGTGTCGTAACTGCAGACCGCGGCGTAGCCCGCCCAGTCCTTCCAGCGCCAGCTCCGGCACAGCGGGCGGGTACGCTCGTGGAAGGGGGACGGAATCGGCATGCGGGGTGGTGTCGGAAGAGCGAGGCGAGCATAGCATCGGGGCGCGAGCGCCGACGCGCCCCGAAGGGCGCCGGGCGCGCTCCGGAGTCGACCATGAAGCAGCGCACCGCCTTCGGACAGCACACCCTCACCGGCGAGTACTTCACCTCGGACGAGATCTTCGCCGAGGAACGCGAGCGCATCTTCCGCCGCCGCTGGCTGGCGGCGGGGCACGTCTCGGAGCTGCCGAAGCCCGGGAGCTTCCTCGTCCACGAGCTGCTCGGCGAGAGCGTGATCCTGGTGCGCGGCGACGACGGCACGGTGCGCGCCTTCCACAACCTCTGCCGCCACCGCGGCAGCCGGATCTGCGGGGAGTCGGCGGGCGAGGCGCCGCGCGCCTTCCAGTGCCCGTACCACGCGTGGACCTACGGGCTCGACGGCGCGCTGCGGGCCGCGCCCGGCATGCAGGACGTGGCGGGCTTCGACCGCGCCGACCACGGCCTGCTCCCCTGCGCGATGGCCGAGCACGAGGGGCTGCTGTTCGTCTCGCTGGCCGGCGACCCCGAGCCGTTCGCGCGCGCCATGGCGCCGCTCACCGGCCGCTTCGAACGCTGGCGGATGGCCGAGCTCGCGCGCGTCCATCGCACCGAGTACACGGTCGAGGCCAACTGGAAGCTGTTCTTCCACAACTACAGCGAGTGCTACCACTGCCCCGGCGTCCACCCGCACCTCAACAAGCTGACGCCGTACCGCAACACGGTCAACGACCTCGACGAGGGGGCGGTGCTGGGCGGGCCGATGTGGATGACCGAGCGCGACGGCTCGATGACGATGGGCGGCGCCCGTTGCGCGCCGCTGCTGCCCGGTCTCGCCGACGCCGACCGCGGCCACGTCCTCTATTACACCGTCTTTCCGTCGATGTTCCTGTCGCTCCACCCCGACTACGTGCTGGTTCACCGCGCCGTGCCGCTCGGGCGCACCACCACGCGCATCGTCTGCGACTGGCTCTTCCATCCGGACGCGGTCGCCGCCCCCGGTTTCGATCCGGCGCCGGCGATCGAGTTCTGGGACCTGACCAATCGCCAGGACTGGGAGCTCTGCGCCAACACGCAGAAGGGGGTCGCCTCGGCAGCCTACGTCCCGGGCCCCTACTCGGAGCTCGAGAGCCAGCTCGCCGCGTTCGACCGCGAGTACCTGGCGGCGATGGGCGCGGCGCGGGTGGGCCGGTAGCGCTCGCCCGCTGATCGACCCGGCTAGCGCTCGCCTCGCAGCGATTTCACGAACGCCTCGGTGCGCAGCAGCTGGGCGATCGCCTCGCCGAGCGCGTCGGAGAGCGCCTCCTGGGCGTCGCCGACCTCGTAGGAGCGGGCGCTGCGGCCCGAGCGGCCGGTGGCGGTGCCAACAAACAGCGCCGGCTTCGCGGGCTCGTCCTTCTTCGGATCGACCGTCACCGTCAGCTCGAGCTGCACTTCGGTCTCGAGCTCCTTGCCGATCTCGACCCGCGTCGTGATCACGCGGCCGGCGACCCGCGTGACGACGCCGTCGGGTCGCTCGACCAGGTCGGCGCCGATCCTCTCGAGAAAGCGGTCGTCGACGGCCGTGAGCCCCTCCTCCTCGAGCGCGGCGAGGAAGCGGTCGGTCGCGAACTCGGCGACGTCGTCGGGGGTGGTCACCGGCACCGAACCGTCGCGCGTGCCGAGCTGCCCCGCCTCGACGCCGCGCGCGTCGGCGAACGCCGCGACGCGGATGCGGACCTTCTCGAACGGCGCGGCATCGATCGGCGGCACGGCGGCCGAAGCGGACGGGCGCCAGACCAGCGGGACGCTGTCGATCGGCGCGGCTTTGGCACCGGGTGCCGCGGACGGGGCCAGGAGGGCGAAAGTGACGGACGGGAGCAGGGCGAGGAGTCTTCTCATGCCGTCGATGCTACTTCGTCGTGCCACAATCGCCGGATGAGCACCCACCGACCGCTCGCCGACTTCCTGCCGGAGGCGCCCGTTCCGGCCGACGAGCTGTTCAGCCGATTCCTCGAGTGGTGCGCGCAGGCGGGGTTCCAGCTCTACCCGGCGCAGGAAGAGGCGCTGCTCGAGATCTGGTCGGGGCGTCACGTCGTGCTGGCGACGCCCACGGGCTCGGGCAAATCGCTGGTCGCTCTCGGTCTCCACTTCAAGGCGCTCGCCGAGGGCCGGATCTCGTACTACACCAGCCCGATCAAGGCGCTCGCGTCGGAGAAGTTCTTCGCGCTCTGCGACGAGCTGGGCGCCGAACGGGTCGGCATGTTGACCGGCGACGCCTCGATCAATCCGGAGGCGAAGGTGCTCTGCTGCACCGCCGAGGTGCTGGCCAACATGGCGCTGCGCTCGGGGCCGCTGCTCGACGCCCCCGAGGTGGTGATGGACGAGTTCCACTACTACTCGGACGACGAGCGCGGCTGGGCCTGGCAGGTGCCGCTGGTGATGCTGCCCGCGACCCGCTTCCTGCTGATGTCGGCGACGCTGGGCGACATGGGGCCGATCTCGGAGCGGCTCGAGCGCGCCACCGGGCGCGAGGTGGCGCGGGTGACCTCGGTGCTGCGCCCGGTTCCGCTCGACTTCGAGTGGCGCGAGACGCCGCTCCACGAGACCATCGACGAGCTGCTGCGCCGCAAGCTCTCGCCGGTGTACGTCGTCTCCTTCACCCAGCGCGACTGCGCCGAGCTCGCGCAGTCGCTGACCTCACAGCCGATGACCACGCGCGAGGAGCGCGAGGCGATCCGCGAGACGATCGGCGACTTCCGCTTCGACACGCCGTACGGCAAGGAGATCCGGCGCTACGTCTCGTTCGGCGTCGGCCTCCACCACGCCGGGCTGCTGCCCAAGTATCGCCTGCTGGTCGAGCAGCTGTCGCAGAAGGGGTTGCTCAAGGTGATCTGCGGCACCGACACCTTGGGCGTCGGGGTCAACATCCCGATCCGGACGGTGCTGTTCTCGAAGCTCGCCAAGTTCGACGGCAAGAAGATCGTCATCCTCGCGGTGCGCGACTTCCAGCAGATCGCCGGCCGCGCCGGCCGCAAGGGGTTCGACGACCGCGGCCTGGTGGTGGCGCAGGCGCCCGAGCACGTCGTCGATCGCAAGGTCGCCGAGCGCAAGGGCAAGAAGGGCGGAGCCTCGTTCAAGCCGAAGCCGGGCGAGGTGGTGTGGACCGAGGAGACCTTCCGCAAGCTGATCGAGCGTCCGCCGGAGACGCTGCGTTCGCGCTTCCGGATCACCCACGGCATGGTGCTCCAGCTGCTCCAGCGCGACGAGGAGATCGACGACCCCGGGCGCCGCAACTTCGCCTCGCTGCGCGAGCTGATCGCCTCCTGCCACGACGAGGAGGGGGCGAGGAAGCGCCACCTGACGCGCGCCGCCGTGCTGATCCGCTCGCTCGGCCGCGCCGGCATCCTCGAGACCCGCAAGGACACCCGCACCGAGTACCGATGGATCGTGGTCGCGCCCGACCTGCAGTTCGACTTCTCGCTCCACCACGCGCTGTCGCTGTTCCTGGTCGAGATGGTGCAGCGGCTCGAGCCCGCCTCGGAGAGCTACGTCGGCGACCTGCTGACGGTGGTCGAATCGGTACTCGAGGACCCGGTGGTCGTGTTGCGTAAGCAGGCCGACCGCGAGAAGGGGCGCCTGGTCGCCGAGATGAAGGCCGACGGCCTCTCCTACGAGGAGCGCATGGAGCGGCTCGAGACGGTGACCCATCCGCGGCCGCTCGCCGACTATCTCGCCGGCCACTTCGACGCCTTCGCGCGGCTGCATCCGTGGGTCGGCGGCGAGGACATCTCGCCCAAGTCGATCGGCCGCGAGATGTGGGAGACCTTCTCCTCGTTCGACGACTACGTCCGGCTCTACCAGCTGCAGCGGAGCGAGGGCGTGCTGCTGCGCTACCTCTCGCAGCTCTACCGCACCCTCGAGCAGAACGTCCCGGACGCCGCCAAGGACGACCCGGTGCGCGACGCCGTCGCCTTCTTCCGCACGCTGATCGAGCTGACCGACTCCTCGCTGCTCGAGGAGTGGGAGAGCCTGCTCCATCCGGAGCTGCTGGTGCGCAAGAAGGAGGAGCGCGAGCGGATCGTCGAGGCGATCTGGGTGCGCGAGCTGGTCGAGAGTCCGCGCGCGCTGGCCGCGCGGCTGCGCTCGGAGATGCACCTGCTGGTCCACGCCCTGGCGCAGAAGGACTGGGAGGAGGCCGCCGAGCGGATCGCGGTCGACCCGCAGCAGCCGTGGGACGCCGCGCGCCTCGAGTCCGAGCTCGCGCCGTTCTTCGCCGAGCACGCGGCCCTGCTCGATACGCCGGAAGCGCGCCGCCACGAGTGGACCAAGATCACCCCGACCGGCGACCGCCAGTGGGAGGTGGTCCAGACCCTGCTCGATCCGGAGGGGGATCACGACTGGGGTCTCGGCGCCGCCGTCGACCTGCGCGGCGCCACCGCCGTCGACCAGCCGCTGCTCTCCCCCCTCTGGATCCGCCGCTGAGACTCGGCCGGAGCGGTTCCCGCGGGCCCGAGGGCTTCGGCCGCTCCACCCACGGCACTGGCGAATCGCACAGGGAGCTTGAGCGGCGACGGACACGGTCGTCAGGAGAGGTCGCCCGGGCGGTTCGTGCCGGACCGCGGCACGAGCCAGCGAGGTGGATGGATCTTTCGTCGAATCAACGACTTGTCGATTCGCCCGTCGCGGCTCGCGGGGCGAATGGACGCGGCACCCCCGTTGCTACTTGGACCCGCGGATCGATGGGATTCGCTCCCGCGAATCGGCCGTCGAGGGGAGGTGTCCATGTCCGCCAGATTCGGTTCGTTCCTTTCCGGCCTGCCGCTGGTCGGCGCCGTTTGGGGTCAGGACCTGGTTCCCGGCAACGTCGAGCAGTCGTACCGCGGACAGCTCGGTCAGGGGACGGGCCTGAGGCTGCTCGAGACGTGGTGCGCGCTGCACCGGCGCGCGGCCGGGTTGGGCTCTCGCCAGCCGGCAGTGGAACGTGTTCACCGCGGCGGGCACGCCGGTGAGCGTGAAGCGCGATCCCGGCTTCCTGCCGGTCTACAAGTGGTACGACAACCTGGGCGCCGGCGCGGCGGGGGACTACCGGTTGCCGATCCTCGGCGTGACCGAGCGGCGCAACGCACCGGGGGCGAAGATCTACCCGTTCAATCCGATCACCGTCACCTGGTTCGTCAAGACCGAGGTTTCGCCGCTCGACGACGTGATCGTCGTACCCGAGGTCAAGGCGGCCGACGCCGATGGCGACGGCACGGTCACCGTGGACGAGATGCGAACCGACTACCCTCGAGCGACCCTCGTCACCCGTGACATGACGTTCAGCATCAGCCACTCCGTCCGGCCCGCGAGCCAGGCCTACCGGTGCCACGACTGCCACGGGCGTCGCGGCTGGGTGCTCGACTGGAAGGCCCTCGGCTACTCCGGGGACCCGAGACGAATGTAGCTCCGGCTCCGGTCCGGCGATCCGGGCTCCTCGCCGGTCAGCTGGCTCGCGGCGATCGTGAGCGACGTGCCGGCCCGACCAGGAGGGCCACCAGCGCGATGCCGCTGGCGGCGGCCAGGATCAGGCCGATCGTCAGCCCGGGCGGCCGGTAGACGAGCTCGACGCGTCCGACGTTGGACGGGACGATCACACTCAGAAAGGCGCCGTTCACCATCATGGTTTCGAGCGTCCGCCCGTCCGCCGCGCGAGCGCGCCAGCCTTCGGGACCCCGAATCGAGGTGGCGAGCAAGCGGGCGCCTCGACCACGAACTTCGATCGCGAGGCGACCGTCGCCGTGAGCGAGGACGTCGGCCCGGCCTTCACGCAGCGCCGCTGGTAGCGCTCGAGCCGCGACTTCCTCCGGATCGAGCGCCACGCGTCGCGGATCGGTCATCGTCGCGATCCAGTCCGGCAGGTCGTCCGTGGGAACGATGTCGAACGCCGTCGTCACGAAGGCGCGGGGCAGGGCATCGCGATTGACCGCGACGAAGAGTGGAGGGCGAAGAGCCAGCTTTCGCATTCCGGGAATCTCGGCGAGATGGTGGTTCGACACCACCGCTCGAACGCCCAGGAAGTCGAGCATCGGATGCTCCGGATGATCGAACCGTCCGAAGTAGTTCCACATGTCGGGCAGGAAGCCGAAGGCTGCGTCGAGGACGCGGTGGTAGCTCGCCGCGGCGAGGGGATCGTGAGTTCGCGGGTCGTCGAGGCCGTAGGTCGAGAAGATCCCGGGGTAGGCCAAACGATGGTGGCCGACCGCGCGTCCGCCCGGTCCCCCGGCCACGCGTACGATCGTCTTCATGTCCCGGGTCGCCGGGTAGAACAGCCCAGGCTCTCCGGCCGGCAGCAGACGGCGCGCCCAGGGGATCTCGTCCGCGACCAGGGCCAGGGCGAGAATGGCGAGTGCGAAGCGAGGAACGCGTACCGTGGCGAGGGCCGCGATCACGAGGGCAGCGCTCACGGCGACGACGCCCGGAGTCGGAGCGATGGCGCAGCCGATCGCGAGCACGACCGCGATCGCGGAGGCGTTCCACACCGCCTCCGGCCGCCGTCTCCGCGCCAGCGCCCCGAGGCCGAGGGCGCCGACGACGGCCAGGCACATCGCGCCGAGCGGGATCATTCGCGTCGGCTCCTGGAGCTGGAGGACGGGCGTGCGGATCCAGACCGAGGTGATCCACGGCATTCTCGAGCCGAGGAGGTAGACCGCGAGGGCGAGCAGCGCGAGAGGCAGCGCGCGCCGCCGGACGGCGCGGGCCGTCAGGGCCGAAACGAGTCCGGCGATGGCGATGAGGCCGGTGTAGCCGGCGAGCACGAGAATCGCCGTCGGGCGTTTCTCGTCGGAGAAGGGGACCCCGTCGGGCCAGGGGGTGAAGGGCGCGAGCAGGATCCGGGCGTAGAACGTCCGCACCCAGGGGTGGGCGTTCCCGGCGCGGGTCTCGTCGCGCAGACGATGGAGCTCGACCTCGCGGTCGAGCGTCCGCTGACTGTCACCGACCACGGCGAGAAAGGGGACGAGCGCCGGCGCAGCGAGGCCAAAGGCGAGGGCTCCGACGACAGCGACCCGCCCGACGCCGCGCAGACGCATCCGGCGGCGGCCATAGAGCCAGGCGACCGCGGCGGTCAAAGACCCCGCGGCGAAGGCGATCTCCGGCTGGCCGGACAGCATGAGCGCGGTCACGATGCCGACGCCGGTCGCCCAGGTTCGCGGCCGTGGCCGGCGGGCGAGTGCGAGACCCGCTGCGACGCACCAGGGGGACCACGCCAACGCCGAACCATGCGGGAACAGGCCCCAGGCCAGGATGCCTCCCCCCGCCGCGAAGGCCGAGGCTCCGAGCAGCGCGGCGGGCCGCCGCGTCCCCAGCATCCGCGCGACGATCCAGGTGCCGAGCAGCGCCAGCTGAATCCGGAGCGCCAGCTGCGCGAGGAAGTGGTGTCGAACGGGGACCAGGCGGGCCAGCATCGAGATCGGCGAAAGGACGGCGGCCTGGGGATTCGCCAGCGGAGAGCTGCCGCCGTTCACGCGATCGGACCAGAGGGGGAGGTGACCTGCCGCGAACTGGCGGCGTACCTCCATCTCCCAGGGCGCGAACTGCAGTGAGACGTCGTTCAGTACCCGGGCGTACGGATCGTCGAATGCCGCGACTCCAGTGCCCGGAATACCGCGTGCCAGGTTGCCGGTCGGCAGGAGAAGTCGGTCGCCGCCGATCCACGGAAAGAGCAGTACCAGCGGAAGCACGACCGCCGCGATCGCAGATTCTCGGCGCAGCGGACGTCCGAGCCCGCGCGCCAGCGCGAAGGCCAGCGCCAGCGCGAGAGCCATCGCTCCGAGAAGGCGCGCGATCTGGAGGAGGTCGCCGTTCATGTCCGGGTACGCCTCGACGAGAGTCGCGAGAGCGGTCGGAGATCGAGGATCGCTGTGCGCACCGACGTTTCCGGCTCAGGCGCGAACCGCAGCGAGGGCGACCCGGGACCCCGTCGTGCCGTCGGCAGGCGCGTCAGTCTAAGTGGGCCGCGGCGAGTTGGGCAAGCCTCCGACACGCTCGACATCAAGAAGTCAGCACAATCAGGAGAAGAACGATCACCGCCACGGCGAGGCCGATCTTCCACCACGACCAGGGTGCCGTGCCGGCGGCGAGGCCGGTGGCGCCGTTGACCGCGTAGCGGTAGGGACGGCCGCGGTACTGGTAGGCGGCGATCCAGACCGGCAGCAGACCCGATTTGAAGGCGAGGCCGGACCAGTCGGTCGCGACCGTCAGGTTGCGGCAGTGCTGGCCGGGGACCTCGGCGCGGCAGGCGGCGTGCAGGGTGGCCTCCATCCTCGCCCTGGCCGTCGTCCACGCCTCGCCGAGGGCGAGACCGTGCTCCTCCGCGAGGAAGCCGGCGAGGTAGGCGGGGTCGTAGGCGACGAGCTCGGCGGTCGGGAACGGCTCGAGCTGGCGCGCGAGGTCGGCGTCGAGCCCGCGCGAGGCGGGCACCGGCAGGTCGTCGAAAAAGTGCTCGAGCGTGCCCGCGGCCGGCGTCCAGACGATGCGCGCGTTCTTGCCCGAGCCGACGCTGCGGCCCGACTCGGCGCGCCACCGGGAGAAAGTGGCGGCGTCGAACGTCCAGAACGGCACGTAGACGCCGCGCACGCCGTCGAGCTGGGCGAAGCGCGAGAGGTCGCCGGGGCGGAACCAGAGCGACTTCAACCAGGATCGGAAGCGGCCCACCGCCTGGTCGCGCGGAATCCGGAACGGGAGCACCCCTTGCGGGCGCACCTGCTCGGCGTCCGGCGGCGCCTCGACCACGCCGGGCGTGCCGCAGAAGGCGCACGAGCTGGCGCGCACGCCCGGCTCGAGCGTCTCGACCGCGCCGCAGCGGCCGCAGCGCCAGCTCTTGCGCTCGATCCCCCAACCCAGCTTTTCCGGGTCGGCGAGGCCGGCCTCGAGCGGCCGCTCGGCCACCGTCGCCGGTCCGTCGGGATCGCGGTCGACGTCGCTCGCGAAGCCGCAGTATCCGCAGCGCAGGCTGGCCGCGCCCGGGTGCCAGACGACGTCAGCACCGCACTGCGGGCACGGGAACTTGCGCGCGCCGGCCGCGAGCGGCGGGGCGCTGCCGCCCGACGCCTGCATCTCAGCGGGCGGGGGGCGGCGGCGGCGGAGCGGCCGCACCGAGCGAGAGCTCGGCGAAGCTCGAGGCCGCGGCCCAGCCGGGGACGCCCGGCCGCCAGGTCGGGGCATCGGCGGCGATCTGGCCGGCCGCGAGCATCGAGCGCATCTGCTCGTCGGTGTACGGGCCGTAGGTCTGGCCGCCGACCGCGATCGACCAGCGCGGTGCCATCGTCGGTGGCGGGGGCGGCGGCGCGGCGCCCGGCGGCGGAGCCGCCGCGCCGGCCATCGCCTGCCCCATCATCTGGCCCATCGCGACCCCGGCGCCGAGGCCGACTCCGGCCCCGGCGAGGCCGCCCGGGTTCTCGGCGGCCTTGCCGATCGCCTCGGCGGCCTGCATCTGGGTGTACTGGCCCATGCGATCGCCGAGCACGCCGAGCTTGGAGCGCTGGTCGATCGCCTTCTCGACCTCCTCGGGCAGCGAGACGTTCTCGACGAAGAAGCGCGCCAGCTCGAGGCCGAAGCCGGCGAACTCGGGGCCGAGCACGCGGCGGCCGGCCTCGGAGAGCTCGTCGTAGTGGGCGGCGAGGTCGAGCGCCGGGATCTTCGCCTCGGCGATCGCGTCCGAGAGCCGCGACAGCACGGTCGAGCGCAGCTGGCCGGAGATCTCCTCGGTCGAGGTCAGCCCGCGCGTGCCGACCACGGTCTCGAAGAACTTCCTGGCGTCGGCGACGCGCATCGCGTAGGTGCCGTAGGCGCGCAGCCGGATCATGCCGAACTCGGCGTCGCGCATCATTACCGGGTTGGCGGTGCCCCACTTGAAATCGGTGAACAGGCGGGTGTTGAAGAAGTAGACCTCGGCCTTGAACGGCGACTGGAAGCCGTATTTCCAGCCGCGCAGGGTGGTCAGGATCGGCACGTTCTGGGTCGACAGCGTGTAGGTGCCCGGCCCGAACAGGTCCGCCGCCTTGCCCTCGTTGACGAAGAGGGCGAGCTGGTTCTCGCGGACGACCAGCTGCGCCCCCATCTTGATCTCCTGGTTGTAGACGGGGAAGCGCCAGACCAGCGTGTCGTGCGAGTCGTCGAGCCACTCGAGGATCTCGATGAACTGAGACCCGATCTGCTTGCGGATGTTGTCCATCAGGCCCATGGCGTGGTCTCTCCCGGAGGCGCGGACGAGTGTAACGGATCGCGCGTCGGCTAGGCTGCGTCCCGGAGGTGCCGCATGGACCGGAGATCGCTCGCCCGACTCTTCGCGACGCTCGTCGTCGCCGGCCTGGCGCTCGCCGTCGGGTGGATGGCCGGTCGCGACCGCGGCCGGGCCGAGCTGCGGCAGCTCCAGGCGCGCATCGCCGTGCGCGACAACAACGCGCGCACCATCCGCGAGGTGATCCGCAGCTACCGCCTCGATCGCGGCGAGTCGCCCTGCGCGCTCGCCGACCTGGTTTCGGCGGGTTTCCTGCGGATCGTTCCGATCGAGCCGATGAGCGGCCGCGCGGACGCCTGGATCGAGGTGCGCGGCGCCGCCACCGAGCATTGCCCGGGCGGCGAGCTGGTCGACGTCGACGCGGTGCTGCGCCCGCCGGCGTAGGCCGGCCCCGGCCCGGGTGTCGGGCCGGGCTCGACCGGCCCACGGCGGTGAGACAATCCGCGCGCCGGAGCGAGCGCGAAGGGGGCGGAGGGGGCGATGGCGATCCTGATCCTGGCCACGGGCGGCACGTTCGACAAGGAGTACGACGAGCTCACCGGCCGGCTCGACTTTCACGACACCCACGTGCCGAAGATGCTCGAGCTCGGCCGCTGCCGGCTGGAGGTGATCGTGCGCTCGGCGATGATGGTCGACTCGCTCGAGCTGACCGACGCCGACCGCGAGCTCGTCCTCGCCCAATGCCGGCGCGCGGCCGAGCGGCAGATCGTCATCACCCACGGCACCGACACCATGGTCGAGACCGCCGGCGTGCTCGCCCGCGGGCTCGAGGGGACGGACAAGACCGTGGTGCTGACCGGCGCCATGATCCCGTTCGCCTTCGGCAGCTCGGACGGGCTGTTCAATCTGGGCAGCGCCCTCTCCTTCGTCCAGACCTTGCCGCCGGGGGTCTACATCGCCATGAACGGCCGCTGGTTCCCCTGGGACGACTGCCGCAAGAACCGCGAGCTCGGCATCTTCGAGCGCGCCCGGCGCTGAGCTGCGCCGCCGGCGTCGCCGCACCACCCCGGCGCACGGGCGGCGCCCCTGCCGCTCCGGGTGTGGGTCAGCGCCCGCCTTTGCTGGACGATCCTCTGCGGGGGACCGGCGGCCGCACTCCCGCGGCCTGTGGCGAGTCCCCCCGCCGCAGCGGTACGGCAGGAGGGTCGCGATGCCCCGGTCCCCCGTCTCCACACCCGCGCCCCGCCGCGCCTCGGCGCGGGGGCTCGCGACCAAGCGTCGCATCGACGAGGAGCACCGCCGGCTGACCGCGCTGCTCGGTCAGCTCGCGCTCGGCCGCGACCTCGAGCGCACCGACCACCGGCTCGCCGAGCTGCGCGCCCTGCTGGTCGCCCACTTCGAGACCGAGGAGGGGCCGCGCGGGCTGCACGAGCTGGTCTCCGAGGGCGCCGCGCACCGGCTGCCCAACGTCCAGCACCTGTTCGAGGAGCACCGCGCGATCCTGACCCGCGTCGACCGCCTCCGCGCCACGTTGCGCGACCTGCTCGACGGGCCGGTGGCGGCGGTGATGTCCGAGGTCGCCGAGGTCGCCGCGACGCTGCGCCGGCACGAGTCCGACGAGGAGGCGCTCTTCTCGGAGGTCTTCTACCTCGACCTCGGCGTCAAGGGCTGAAAGGAACCCCGTGACCACGACGACCAGCACCTGTTCGAGGAGCACCGCGCGATCCTGACCCGCGTCGACCGCCTCCGC